>NZ_JBIAID010000004.1:0-429757 GCF_042871115.1 Nocardia sp. NPDC006044 | reverse complement strand
GCAAGCGCGGCAATGACGCGAACGCGGGCGTGGCGCAAGCGCGGCAATGACGCGAACGCGGGCGTGGCGCAAGCGCGGCAATGACGCGAACGCGGGCGTGGCGCAAGCGCGGCAATGACGCGAACGCGGGCGTGGCGCGGGCGCGGCAGTGGCGGTACCGCAGGCGCGGTTGGCGGGCGATCGAGGAATTGCTCGTCGCGGACGGTTTCGGTGTGCCCCGTGATTACTCGAATCAGTCGACCATGCTCGGCGGCACCGGCGCGTTCTCTTGTGCCTCGATGCGGGCCTTGAGGTCGACAATCGCCTCGTATTCACCCAACTGATAGGCGAATACGTTTAATCCGGACAGCAGGCGGATGGGATCGCCGCCGTTACGCGCCATCCCCTTGGCGAAACGCGGTCGGCGGGTGCGTCCTGGAACGACTCGCAGCGGGCGGCGTCGGTGTTCTCCGGCGCCACTCGGATCATTCGACCATGCTCGGCGGGGCCTGTGCATTCTCCTGGGCCTCGATCTGAGCCCTGAGGTCTACGATCGCCGCGTATTCACCCAACTGGTCGGCGAATACGTCTAGTCCGGACAGCAGGCGGATGGGGTCGCCGCCGTTGCGTGCGATCCCCTTGGCTAGCGCGACTATTGCGCTGGGTGATTGCGGGAAGCCGTCCGCGCGGGCCACGAGATATCCCCGGACCATGGATTCGAATTCAGCATCGGCCGCGCTTGACATCAATCAAGTTTGCGACCGGCGAAATGGGCGGACAAGTCATCCGAACGACCGACACCGGACCTCAGCTGCGGCGGCCGATTTCCTTGGTGAGCGCGATGATGTCGGTCAGCACCTTGGGTGACTCATTGCATTCGTCGGTGCTGACGCTCTTGGTGGTGCCGTCGCGGTAGGTGACGGTCACCGCGTACTGATAGGAGTCGCGGCAGTCGTTCGGACCGGTGTACGCGTCGGTGAGCGTCCGGAAATCCGGAGCGGCCGCCATCTCGAACAACGCCCCGCGGCGCGGATTGTCGACCGTCTCGTCGACGGTATAGACCTGGGTGACACCGGCGAATCCACCGGTCTGGTTCACCTCGACACTGGTGGCCGCCGCCGGAGTTTCCGGCGCGGAATGACTTTCGCCCGTCCCGCCACAGGCCGCAGTGGCGAGCAGCAGCGCGACGACCACAGCGGACAGGAACAGCGGTCGCGCGAGACCGCGGCGGTACCGAGAGTCGCTCATAGCCGCACAGTATCGGCGCAGCCAATTCGGCACAATGCACCGTTCCCCAGTTGCTCCACGCTTGCCGGAACGCAATGCCACCGCTCCGGGACACCAGAATCCGCTCGGCACCGGTTGGTGCCGCGGCACCAACCCCCTGGCCGCCACTCAAACCATCGAGTCGAGTCAAAAGGTCGCGAGTTGATCTTCTACAGCAGCCATTTGACTCGACTCGATGAACGCGAACGACCTTTTGACTCGACTCGATGAGCGGGGCCGGCCATTTAACCCACTCCGACCGCCAATAGCGGGCATCAGCCTGTTCCCGGTGCTGGTGCTCGGCCCAATCGGCGTGCTCGCCGAACATCAAAGCACCCGAACCACCATGCGCCTCACCCCCACTCCCCAACTACCACGCGCCTCACCCCCACTCCCGAACCACCACGCGCCTCACCCCGACCGCCGAACTACCACGCGACACACGGCAATCACCGGACCGCTCACCCGACCCCTCGTTTCCCAAGCGTCTTCGAACCGGACCACAAGCCGATGACCACGCTGGAACTTCCGCGTCGCCCATGCCAACTGCGTAAGTAGGTCGGGGACCCCACCTGACGCGCTCAGCACTATCGATCATCTCGGGGAGCAGGCGCACCTGATTGCCAGGTATACCTCCGGCATGTCCCAACGCGACCTGACGAGAGAAAGCTGAAGACCTACCCAGCTTTTCACTGAAGTAGTGCTGAGCACGTCGCCTGCCGTACCCGGCTTTAGGCGCATGTCGAGCACGCGGCGTCGCGTTCCAGCGTGGTTATCCGGCTGTGGTTGCGTTCTCGAGACTTCTTCGCAAACCTGCTTCATCCTTCGCATACCTGTTAGCGGGCTGCGGGGTATGCGAAAGATGAAGCGGGTGTGCGAGGTCGAACCTATCTGTCGCTTGGTCTGCGGGCGGCGGGCTTATAGCGCTATCCGCGGTGAGGTGACCTATGTGCGAAACCCTTCACCAGGCCATCTCGCCCCTGATTCGCGCTGGCCCTCCGGGTACACATTGAGAACAGGTTCAGCGCGGCCCGCCGCCCGCGGCACCTGGTCGCTGCGGTCCGGGCTAGGACGACCATGACTCGCCGCAATCACCGAACCACCACTGACCCTCTCTCTTCCCAAGCCTCTTTGAACCGGACCAGCCTCTTTGAACCGGACCAGCCTCTTTGAACCGGACCAGCTTCTTTGAACCGGACCACAACCCGATGACCACGCTGGAACTCCCGCGTTGCCCATACCAACTGCGTGAGTAGGTCGGGGACCCCACCCGACGCGCTCAGCACTATCGATCATCTCCGGGAGCAGGCGCACCTGACTCACCAGGCATGTCCCAACGCGATCTGTGGTCACCGCGGTCCGGGATGGGACGCAGGCCCAGCACGGCAGCCTCACGGACAGCAGGATGAACAGAAATACTTCCCCTTCGCACCATGATCGCGCCTCAGCTGGACGACCACGAGACGAATCCTCGATCGAGGGTCGATACTGTTTGTACGCAAAGTGATTCATTCGTCGGGACCGACCCCTCGGTTCGACGCACAGGTCACCTGCCGGACCCGGTGGCGATAGGCAATTTCACGCTACGGGCCGGTAACACCCGTTCGCTGTGCACATATTTGGATAAGAGGTGCACACTACGCGGGACCGAGAGTTGCAACCCCTCGCCCGTCGTCCGGGCCAGCGCTCAGGAGAGGAAGGAGTCGGCGAGTGTTCAGCCGCATCGCCATCGTGAACCGGGGAGAGGCCGCTATGCGCCTCATCCACGCCGTCCGAGATTTGGCCGCGGCAACCGCGCGTCCGATCGAAACCGTCGCCCTGTACACCGACGTCGACCGGAACGCGACGTTCGTGCGCGAGGCCGACATCGCCTATGACCTCGGCCCCGCGTCCGCGCGTCCGTACCTGGACCTGAAAGCGCTGGAACAGGCGCTGATCGCGACCGGCGCCGACTCGGCGTGGGTCGGCTGGGGTTTCGTCGCGGAAGATCCGGCGTTCGCGGAGCTGTGTGAGCAGATCGGCGTCACCTTCATCGGCCCCAGCCCGGATGCCATGCGCAAGCTCGGCGACAAGATCGGCGCGAAGCTGATCGCCGAAGAGGTCGGCGTGCCGGTCGCGCCGTGGAGCCGCGGCGCGGTCGAGACCGTGGAGGCCGCCATGACCGCCGCGGCCGAGATCGGCTACCCGCTGATGCTCAAGGCGACCGCCGGTGGTGGCGGGCGCGGCATCCGCGTGGTCACCAACGACGCCGACCTGGTCGACGCCTACGAGCGCACCCGGCAGGAAGCCGCGCGCGCGTTCGGCAGCGGCGTCGTGTTCCTGGAGCGCCTGGTCACCGGCGCCCGGCACGTCGAGGTGCAGGTGATCGCGGACGGCCAGGGCACGGCGTGGGCGCTCGGCGTCCGCGACTGCTCGGTGCAGCGGCGCAACCAGAAGGTCATCGAGGAATCGGCGTCGCCGGTGCTCAGCGCCGAGCAGGCCGCCGACCTCAAGGCCTCGGCCGAGCGGCTGGCGATCGCGGTCGGTTACCGCGGCGCGGCGACCGTCGAGTTCCTCTACCACCCCGGCGATCAGCTGTTCGCCTTCCTCGAGGTCAACACCCGCCTCCAGGTCGAGCACCCGATCACCGAGTACACCACCGGTTTCGACCTGGTCCGGGCCCAGCTGCACGTGGCCTCCGGCGGACGGCTCGAGGGCGAGATGCCCGTCGAGCGCGGACACGCCATCGAGGCCAGGCTCAACGCCGAGGACCCCGACCGCGACTTCGCTCCGGCCCCCGGCCGCATCGCGCGACTGAACCTGCCCGCCGGGCCGGGCATCCGCGTCGACACCGGCGTCAGCGAGGGCGACACGATTCCGGCCGACTTCGACTCGATGATCGCCAAGATCATCGCGTACGGCGCCGACCGCGAGCAGGCGCTCGGCCGGCTGCGTCGCGCGGTCGCGCAGACCCGGGTGATCATCGAGGGCGGCGCGACCAACAAGAGCTTCGTGCTCGACCTGCTGAATCAGCCCGAGGTGATCGACGCCAGCGCCGACACCGGCTGGATCGACCGCGTCCGCGCCGAGGGCCGCCTCGTCTCGCACCGGCACTCCGCCATCGCGCTCGCCGCGGCGGCCATCGACGCCTACGAAGAAGACGAGCGCGCCGAACAGCATCGACTGCTGTCCACCGCGTCCGGCGGGCGTCCGCAGGTCCAGCACGAGAGCGGCCGGCCGCTCGACCTCAAGCTGCGCGGCACCGGCTACCGGGTACGCGTCGCGCGCATCGGCGCGCACCGGTTCCGGATCGGCATCGAGGCGGCCGGCGACATCCGTACCGCCGACGTCGATCTCGAGCGTTTCGACCGGCATACCGGCCAGATCATGGTCAACGGCACCCGCTATCGCCTGACCACCGGCACGCACGGCCCGGTCCACCTCGTCGACGTCGACGGCGTGACCCACCGGATCAGCCGCGACGAGGGCGGCGTCGTCCGCTCCCCCGCGCCCGCGCTGGTCGTCGCGACGCCGCTCGAGGTCGGTGCCGAGGTCGAGGCCGGCGCGCCGATCCTGGTGCTGGAGAGCATGAAGATGGAGACGGTGCTGCGCGCGCCGTTCAAGGCGCGAGTCAAGGAATGCGCCGTCTCCGTCGGCAGCCAGGTGGAGACCGGCGCGCCGATGATGTGGCTCGAGCCGCTCGGCGACGGCGACGAAGCCGAGGCGGAGGCCGCGACCGGGTCGGTCGAACTCGACCTGCCGGTCGGGCCCGCCCAGGTCCAGCCGCACGAGCGCACCGCCCGCGGCCAGGAAGACCTGCGCAGCCTGCTGCTCGGCTACGATGTCGACCCGCACGACGACAGCCGCGTGCTCAGCGACTACCTCACCGCACGCCGGGCCGCCCTCGCCGACGGCCGCCGGCCGCTCGCCGAGGAACTCGAGCTCATGGAGGTGTTCGCCGACCTCGCGGAGCTGAGCCAGAACCGCTCGTCCGAGGACGACGGCAGCCACAGCCACGTGCACAGCGCGCGCGAGTACTTCCACACCTACTTGCAGAGCCTCGACGTGGAACGGGCGGGCCTGCCGGCCTCGTTCCAGGCCAAGCTCGCCAACGCGCTGCGCCACTACGGCGTGACCGAACTGGACCGCACCCCCGAACTCGAGGCCGCGGTCTTCCGGATCTTCCTCGCCCAGCAGCGTCCGTCCGACACGGTCACCGTCATCACCACGCTGCTGCGCGAATGGCTGCAGGAGCCGATGCCGGATCGCGCGCTGCGCGAGCCGGTCGGCCTGGCCCTGGAGCGGCTCGTCGCGGCCACCCAGGTCCGCGTCCCGGTGATCGCCGATCTCGCGCGCGGCCTGGTCTACGCCTGGTACGGCCAGCCGTTGCTGCGGCGCAACCGCGCCCGCGTCTACACCAACATCCGCAAGCACCTGCGCTACCTCGACGCGCACCAGGGCCCGCCGGACCGGGCCGAGCGCATCTCCGAGATGGTGCGCAGCACCGAGCCGCTGGTGCGGCTGCTCGGTCAGCGCCTGGTCCGCGGCAACCGGGACAACACGGTCATGCTGGAGGTGCTGACCCGGCGCTACTACGGCAACAAGGGCCTCAGCGACGTGCACACCCGCGAGGTGGCCGGCTGCACCTTCGTGATCGCCGAACGCCGTGGCCTGAGCCTGGTTTCGGCGGCCGTGCGGTTCGACGCGCTCGACACCGTGCTGAACGGGCTCACCGAGCTCGCCAGGGGCGGCGCCGCGTCCATCGACGCCGACATCTACCTCAGCTGGGAGAAGCAGCCCGCGGACTTCGACGCGATGGCGTCGGCGTTGCACGAGGTGCTCGGCGGGTACCCGCTGCCGAGTCAGGTGCACCGGATCACCGTCGCGGTCGCGGGCAGCGGCGGCGCGGTCATGCACCACCACTTCACCTTCCGTCCGTCGGCCACCGGCATGGCCGAGGAGCGCCTGATCCGCGGCCTGCACCCGTACATCGCGCAGCGGATGCAGATGCAGCGGCTGCGCAAGTTCGACCTCACCCGCCTGCCGTCCTCCGACGACGAAGAGGTGTACCTGTTCCGCTGCGTCGCCAAGGAGAACCCGTCCGACGAGCGCCTCATCGCGTTCGCCCAGGTGCGGGACCTGGCCGCGCTGCGTGAGCAGGACGGCAGGCTGCTCGCGCTGCCGACCGCCGAGATCGCCATCGCGACCTGCCTCGACTCGATCCGGCGGGCGCAGTCGATGCGGCCGTCGGCGAACCGGTTCAACACCAACCGCATCGTGATGTACATCTGGCCGCCGATCGACGTCACCCCGGCCGAGCTGGAGACGGTCGTGCGCCACGTGCGCCCGACCACCGCGGGTGCCGGGCTGGAGGAGATCCTGCTCATCGCGCGTCAACGCGACCCGAAGTCCGGCGAGCTGACCAAGGTCGCCGTGCGCATCGGGTTCGACGCCACCGAGGTCACCGTCGGCGAGCGCACCGACGACGTGATCGAGCCGCTCGACGAGTACCGGCAGAAGGTGCTCCGGGCCAGCAGCCGCGGCACCGTCTACCCGTACGAATTGACCGGCCTGCTCGGCGAATTCGACGAGTACGACCTCGCTCCCGACTACACGCTGGTGCCGGTCGACCGGCCGAAGGGGCGCAACACCGCGGCAATCGTCGTCGGTGTGGTCAACACGCCGACGAAACAGTACCCGGAGGGCATCAGCCGGGTGGTGCTGCTCGGCGATCCGACGAAATCCCTTGGCGCGCTGTCAGAGCCGGAGTGCCGACGGATCATCGCGGCGCTGGACCTGGCCGAGCAGATGCAGGTGCCGCTGGAGTGGTACGCGCTGTCCTCCGGCGCCCGGATCTCCATGGAGTCCGGCACCGAGAACATGGACTGGGTGGCGGCCGCGCTCAAGCGGATCGTCGAATTCACCCAGGACGGGCGCGAAATCAACATCGTGGTCGCCGGCATCAACGTCGGCGCGCAGCCGTACTGGAACGCCGAGGCGACGATGCTCATGCACACCAAGGGCATCCTGGTGATGACGCCGGACTCCGCGATGGTGCTCACCGGCAAGCAGGCGCTGGACTTCTCCGGCGGTGTGTCGGCCGAGGACAACTTCGGTATCGGCGGCTACGACCGCGTGATGGGCCCGAACGGCCAAGCCCAGTACTGGGCACCGGATCTGGCTGCGGCGCGCGACGTGCTGATGGCGCACTACGACCACACCTACATCGCACCCGGCGAGCAGACGCCGCGGCGGTCGCAGACCACCGATCCCATCGATCGCGATATCTCCGACTTCCCGCACATGCTGGCGGACAGCGACTTCCGTACCGTCGGCGAGATCTTCTCCGCGACGGCGAACCCGGATCGCAAGAAGCCCTTCGATATTCGGTCCGTCATGCGCGCGGTGTCCGACCAGGACCACGCGGTGCTGGAGCGCTGGGCGGGCATGGCCGACGCCGAGACCGCGGTTGTCCAAGACGCGCACGTCGGCGGTATTCCGGTGTGCCTGTTGGGCATCGAGTCCAGGGGCGTGCCGCGGCGTGGCTTCCCGGCCACCGACGGACCCGATACCTACACGGCGGGCACGCTGTTCCCGCAGTCGTCGAAGAAGGCGGCGCGGGCCATCAACGGGGCCAGCGGAAATCGGCCGCTGGTGGTGCTGGCCAACCTGTCCGGCTTCGACGGCTCGCCCGAGTCGATGAAGAAGTTGCAGCTGGAGTACGGCGCCGAGATCGGCCGCGCGATCGTGAACTTCCAAGGGCCCATTGTGTTCTGCGTGATCTCGCGGTACCACGGTGGCGCGTTCGTGGTGTTCTCCAAGCAGCTGAACCCGAACATGACCGTGCTCGCGCTGGAGGGTTCGTTCGCCTCGGTGCTCGGTGGCGCCCCCGCCGCCGCGGTGGTGTTCGCCGGTGATGTCAACCGGCGCACCGCGAACGATGCCCGGGTGCGGGACCTGGCGGCGCGGGCCGCGAACGCGTCCGGCACCGACCGCGCGACGCTGACCGCCGAACTCGACGAGACCAGGTCGTCGGTGCGCACGGAGAAGCTGAGCGAGGTCGCCGCGGAGTTCGACAAGGTGCACAACATCCACCGCGCGGTCGAGGTCGGCTCGGTCGATGCCGTGATCAGTGCGGCCGAGCTGCGGCCGCGGATCATCGAGGCGATCGAGGCTCGTCTGGGCTGATTGATTGCCGCGCGCTTTCACGTGCGGTGACGGAGGGCGGGGACCGGTATCGGTCCCCGCCCTCCGGCGTTTCCGGCGGAGTGCGACGAAGGTCTCGGAGCCGGCGCCCGGGATTGTGAGTACGGTCGGAATCGGAGGGGTTCGGGATCCACCGCAGCAGCGGCGCAGCCGGCCCCGGGAGAGGAATTGCGCCATGATGCCGCAGATTTCGAGCATCATCGAAAGACGACTGCTGATCAATTATCGCGTCGAGCCCGAAGTGGTCGCGGGTATGTTGCCCGCGCCGCTGCGACCGCATCTGGCGAACGACTGGGCGGTCGCGGGGATCTGCCTGGTCCGGCTCGGCCAGGTGCGTCCGGTCGGGCTGCCGAGTGCGGTCGGGGTGCGCAGCGAGAATGCCGCGCATCGGATCGCCGTCGAATGGGACGGTCCGGACGGAGTCGAGAGCGGTGTCTATATTCCGCGGCGGGACAGCGGGTCATCGTTGAATGTGGCGCTCGGCGGGCGATTGTTCCCCGGCGTGCACAGTTTCGCCCGCTTCGACGTCGTGGAGAGCGAACGCGATCTGCACGTCGCTTACACGACCCGCGACAATTCGACCCGGGTCAGCGTAGATGTGCGCACCGTCGGCGAATTCGGCGGGAGCATGCTGTTCCCGCATCTGCGCGCCGCGTCGGATTTCTTCCGCGAGGGCCGCGTCGGTTACTCGGCCAGCCGCGACGGCACCCGGCTCGACGGACTCGAGTTGTCCACCGACGCCTGGCAGGTCCACCCGGCCCACACCCACGCCGTCCGCTCGACCTTCTTCGACGACCCTGCCCGATTCCCCAGCGGCAGTGCGACTCTCGACTGCACCCTGCTCATGCGCGACGTGCCCGCCAACTGGAACGTCACCGAGCCGATGCGATTACCAGCGATGGCGTGATCCGGTAGGTTTCGCGAACGACCGGATGCGGCCGCTGCCCGGCTGGCGCCCGAGGTCGAACCGGTAGCGGACGCCCTCGCCGTGATGTTCGGCCGCCGCGTCGAACGGCTCGGTCTGTCCGATGCCGAACTGAGTGCGGCGTCGGGTGCGGAACTGCGCGCGCTGGTGCTGGAGCAACTCGCCGGTTGGCATCCGTTGCTGACCGGGATCGTCGAGAGCTGCACTCCGTCAAGCATTTTCGCGATCCGCGTGCGCAGCGGCGTGCCCCTTCCGCAGTGGCCCGCGTCGCGTGTGACGCTGCTCGGGGACGCGATCCATGCGATGAGTCCGGCCGCCGGGGCGGGCGCGAATATCGCACTCCGGGACGGTGCCGCCCTCGCGGCGGCGCTGGCCGAGGTCGGTGCCGGTCGTCCGGTGACGGCGGCTATTCAGGATTACGAGCAGGCGATGGCGCGGGCGGGTTTCCGGATGGTTCGGCTCTCGGCAGCGAACGGGACGCGGATGGTCGGGGCGGATCCGCTGCCTCGGTGAGCGAAGCGGCCGTTGACAAAGCGGAACGGCGCTCCGTATATTAATCGGAGCGGCGTTCCGATTAAATGCCGCCAACCCTGCCCCTTCCGAAAACGGCAGTGGCCGAACAGAATCGGCTACGGTCATCGAGCGGAAAGACAACTCATGAGCGAGAACAACTTCGGCCAGACCCCCGTCCTCTCGGTCAGTCCGATAACGCTGACGGTTTCCGGACGCCCCGTCGACCTGCAATTGCGCGTATCCGCCCCCACGACCGGCGGCGACCTGCCGATCATCCTGCTCTCGCATGGTCAGGGGCACTCGAACAATCTCTCCTCCTTGAACGGCTATGCGCCCCTGGTCAATTACTGGGCGGCACACGGTTTCGTCGTCATCCAGCCCACCCACCTGAGTTCCTCGACTTTGCGGTTGGACCCCGATACCCCTGGGGCACCGATGTATTGGCGGTCCCGCGCGGAGGATATGACGCACATCCTCGACCAGCTGAACGTGCTCGAATCCGCCGTGCCGCAACTCCGCGGACGGCTCGACCACAGCAAGGTCGCCGTCGCCGGGCACTCGATGGGTGGGCACACCGCGAGCCTGCTGCTGGGCGCGCGGCTCACGGACAACGGAACCGAGGTGAACCTCGCCGATCCGCGCATCACGGCGGGTGTGTTGCTGGCCGCGCCCGGCCGGGGTGGCGATGCCCTCACCGAGTTCGTCACGCGGAACTATCCGTTCTTCTCGACCACGGACTTCGCCGAGATGCGGACACCGACGCTGGTGGTCGCGGGCGACAAAGACGCTTCGGCGCATCTGACCGTCGACGGTCCGGATTGGCACACCGATCCGTACTTCCTCGCCCCCGGCCCCAAGTCCCTGCTCACCCTCTTCGGCGCGGAGCACGGGCTCGGCGGGATCTCGGGCTACGACGTCGCCGAGACCACCGACGAGAATCCGGCGCGCGTGGCCGCGGTCCAGCGACTCACCTGGGCCTACCTGCGTAGCGAGTTCTTCCCGGGTGATGCCGCGTGGCAGGCGGCGCGGGACGCGCTGACGGCGGACGCCGACCCGCTCGGCCGGGTGGAATCGAAGTAAGCCGCAACGGTGTCCTCCGAATACCGCGAAACACGGTGCGATGCACACTGATCCGATTATGTCGGCGGGTACCGCTAGCCTGCTGACATGGTCGGAATGGACTCGGCGCTGCGCCGGCTGACGCGCGATGCGGGCAAGCTGCTGCTGCCCTATGGTTTCGAGGGCTCGGAGGGTTTGTGGTTGCGGGAGGTGCCGGGTGGCCTGGCATCCGTCGGGCGCACCCGGACGCAGCGCACCTGGACCGACGGGCAGCAGGTGCTCCGGTTCGGGTTGTGCCTGAGCGCGACGCCGCTCGCCTGGTGGGAGTTCCGTAACTGGCGCAACGAGCAGTCGGGCCTGGCCCCCGTGCCGATCGAGCGGGCGAGCGGTCCCGGCCTGCTCACCGAGCGCGGCCTACCGGCGAACCTGACCGAGCAGTGGTCGCTGCGGGTCGACCCGGACCTACCCGGCGGGCACGCGCTGCAAGCGGACGTCGACACCATCCGAGCCGAGCTGCCCAAGCGCGTGCACACCTACGCACGCCGGGCACTTCGACTATTGGAGCCCGACGGATACCTCGATGAACTGCTGGCCGACCCGGACCCGCAGTTCGCGACCCGGGAGGCGATCGTCGTCCTGCTCGCCGATCGTGGGCCGGGACCGGAACTGGATGACGCGGTGACCCGACTCCGTGCGTGCCGCGTAGACCCGGACACGTCGAACTACGTCGAGACCCTCATCGAATACGCCCAAGGACGGGCCGCGCTGGTGTGAGCAGATCCGTTCGCGCCCTTGCCAATAGATTGCCGGAAGTTCGAATCCCTACCCTTTCCGCTCCCAACATATAGCGCACCAGGGGACTTGCCGCAAGACCCGGGCCGTGCGGCATACTCATCCGCCGTTAGCCAGAACCTGCGTAAATGGGAGTTTGAGTGACCGACACCGACGTGATCATCGTGGGCGCGGGCCCGAGTGGCCTGATGCTGGCCGGTGAGTTGCGCCTGGCCGGAGTGCGTTCGCTGGTACTGGAACGGCAGTCGCAGCGGCGCGACACCCCGAAGGCGAGTGGCATCGGCGGTCGAATCCTGGACCTGCTGCGTTACCGCGGCCTGCTGGACCGGTTCGAGGCGATCAGCAGCGATCCGCACCTCGCGCCCCGATTCCCGTTCGGCAACATCTATTTGGACTTCACCGGCATGGCCGATGTGCCGATGCACGCGTTGCCGATCCCGCAGCGGGAGATCGAGCGCCTGCTCGACGAGCATGCTCGCGAACTCGGCGCGGAGATCCGGCGCGGGCACGAGGTGGTCGGGGTGCGCCAGGACGAGGACACGGTGACCGCGGACGTGCGCGGACCGGACGGAACCCATCAGGTGACCGCCCGCTACCTGGTCGGTTGCGACGGTGGACGCAGCCGGATCCGCGAGCTGGCCGCAATTCCCTTCCCCGGCACCACCTATCCGGAGGTCAACCGGCTGGCCCAGGTCACCGTGCCGGATACGGTGACGGTGCTGGACAACGGCGACATCGAGGTCCCCGGGTTGGGCCGCGTCGCTTCCGGTTTCACCCGGACCGACCGCGGCGTGTTCGCGTTCGCGATCATGGACGGTGTGTGGTCCATGCAGACCACCGAGGACGAATCGACCGAATACGACGACGACGAACCGCTGACCATCGCCGAGGTCGCGGCCAGCGCTCGCCGGGTGCTCGGCGCGGAGCTGCCGCTGGGCGAGCCGATTCGGCTGTCGCGCTACACCTTCAAGGACCGGCAGGCCGAGCGATACCGGGACGGGCGGATCATGCTGGCCGGCGATGCGGCCCACCTGTTCCCCGCCACCGGCACGGCGATCAATGTCGGCATGCTCGACACGGTCAACCTGGCTTGGAAGCTGGGCGCGGCGATCAACGGCTGGGCGCCGGACGGCCTGCTCGACACCTATCACGACGAACGCCACCTCGCCGGCGCCCGCGCCATGCTGCAAACGCGGGCACAGGTGGCGTTGCGCCGCGGCGACGATCTCGCCGCCGACGCGCTGCGGCAGGTGTTCCAGGAACTGGTCAGCGACGAGCCGGCGTTGCGGCGCATGGGCGAGCTGGTCGGCCATGCCGATATCCGCTATCCGATGCCCGGTTCCGAACACCACCCGTTGACCGGCACGTTCGCGCCCGACCTCACCCTGCACACCGATGCCGGCGTCACCAGTGTCGCGGGACTCCTGCGCGGTGCCCGCCCCGTCCTGCTCGACCTCGCGGATCGTCCGGAGTTCCGGGAGGTCGCCCGCGAGTGGCAGGACCGCGTCGACATCCGGACCGCGAAAACCGGTGACCGCCCGGCCGACGCGCTACTGATCCGCCCGGACGCGCACATCGCCTGGGCCGCAACGATCGACGAACCCGTCGAAACCGCGGTGCGCACGCTGCGCGACGCGCTCACCCACTGGTTCGGCGCTTAACGCAGGTCGTGGCCGCCCTCGGCGCGAGGGCGGCCGCGGCGTCGTTCGCGCTTGCGCTCATGCCCAGCCGGGCTCGGGCGAGGCCTCGATCTCCTCGCCGACGCGGGCCAGCACATCGATCTGGGCCGGGTTGTAGAGATCGTTCACCGCCACCTCCGCCGCCTGCCAGGCATACCGCGCGCCGCGGGGCGCGTCGACATACGGGTTCAGCAGATTCGGATGCTTGGTGAGCATCGTCCGGACCTGTGGCACCATCCGCGCGGCCAGGTTTCGGCGGGTCTGCGCGTCGGCGTCGGCGGGCAGGTTGTCGAACTCGACGGCGGCGGGGTCTGCCTTGTAGGTCTGGAGCATCTCGATATACGCGTCGATGCCTGCCGGGCCGAGCACCCGGGCCAGCACGACGACGAACGCGCGATCGGCGTCGGACAGGTCCGCGTGCGCGGCCGCCTGGGCCAGCGCGGGCGGCAGATCGGTTGGTGCGGCCTGCTGCAGGGTCTGGGCCAGCTCGACCCGAATGCGTTGCATGCGTTCGATGCTCGCCGCGAGCTCGGTGTCCAAGGCGCGCAGGGCCTGTTCGGGATGTTCGGCGGCCTCGCCCATCTCGGCGATCTGGGCCAGCGAGAACCCGAGATCGGTCAGGCGTTTGATCCGCAGCAGCCGCACCAGGTGCGCGACGCCGTAACTCTTGTAGCCGTTCGACCGTCGTTCGGGTTCGTTGAGCAGCCCGACCTCGTGATAGTGCCGCACCGCCCGCACGCTCGTGCCGGCCAGATCGGCTAGCTGACGAGTACTCCACGCCACGACTGCCCCCTCAGGAATCGGAGTTGCCGGCACTAGGGTGCCGGACATCGAACCCAGTCAAAACCATGCCGCTGCGGCATGGTCAACCGGCCGTTCCGTCGGCTCCGGGAGCCCGCGATCATTTGGCGTCCCAGTAGCACTCCACGATCGCTGTGGTGAACGGAAATCGCACCGGCGTGGGCCCGAACGCGATCCGGCCCGCGTTGTCGGCCGCGGCGGCGATCATCTCCGCGACCTGCGCGGCCTCCTCGGCCGGGCAGTGCACGATGACCTCGTCGTGCTGGAAGAAGACGAGTTCGGCGCGAAGGCCGGCGGTGTGCATCGCGTGGCGCAGGCCGGCCAGCACCAGCAGCGCCCAGTCGGCGGCGCTGCCCTGCACCACGAAGTTGCGGGTGAACCGACCGCGAGCGCGTGCCGCGGCGGTACCGTATCGGACTTCCTCCTGGGGCAGGTCCGCCTCGTCGGGCGGCGCGACGGACACCGGCGTGCAGGTGCGGCCCATCCAGGTGCGGACCAGGCGGCCCTCCTCCCCGGCGTGCGCCGCGTCGTCGACGTAGGCGATCGCGGCCGGATACCGGCGGCGCAGCTCGGCCATGTGGGTGAGCGCGTCGCCGGAGGTCTGACCGTAAATGGCGCCCAGCAGGGCGATTTTGGCTTGGTCGCGGTCGCCGCCGAAGGCGCGGGCGGCCAGGTCCGCGTACAGGTCGTCGCCGCGGCCCGCGACCTCCATCAGCCCGGGATCACGCGACACCGCGGCCAGTACCCGCGGCTCCATCTGATCGGCATCCGCGACGACCAGGGTCCAGCCGGGGTCCGCGCGGATCGCTTGTCGTACCACCTTCGGAATCTGTAGTGCGCCACCACCATTGGTCGTCCAGCGGCCGGTAACCGTTCCACCGGGCAGGTATTCGGGCCGGAACCGGCCGTCGTGCACCCACTGTTCGAGCCAGGCCCAGCCGTTGGCGGTGTGCAGGCGGTACAGCGATTTGTAGGCCAGCAGCGGCGCGACGGCCGGATGATCGATCCGCTGGAGCTCCCATTTTCGAGTGGAGGACAACAGGATGCCGGCTCGGGCAAAGGCTTTGATGATGTCTTGCGGAAGGTCGGCCCGGACGCGCACGCCGAGCGCTCGCGACACCTCGTCGGCCAGCTCCGCCATCTTGCGCGGTTCCGAACTGCCGGGAAAGCGTTCGCCCAGCATCTTGTCCAGCAGTTCGCGGTGCACGTCCGCGCGCCACGGGACCCCGGCCCGATGCATCTCCGTGGCCACCAGCATGCCCGCCGACTCGGACGCGACCAGCAACCGCATGCGGTCCGGGTATTCGGTTTTCGCCGTGCGCGCCACCTGACCCGCGTAAACCTGCAGCAGGGCGGTGAATTCGTCCGTTCCGGGCGGCAGCGGGACCGGACCGGACTCGAACAGCGACGGCTGGGTCTCGGCGGCCCGGGCGGGCGCGTCCAGCGGGACGGGCAGGTTGTGCAGCCGCGCCCACGCGGCCGCCAGCGAGCGCGGCTGACCCGACTGCCCCTCCTCGTGGCCGATCAGCAGCGACTCGGCGGCCTGCACGTCGTAGCACCGATCCACCCGCACACCGGCCGCCAGCAGCGTCCGGTAGATCTCCGCCGTGGACCGCCACACCCACCGATCGACCTCCGGACGCGAGCGCACCGCCTCGGCCAGCGAGGGCTCGTGCAGCACCGGCCCCGCCGGATGACCGTCCTGATCGAGCGGACACAGACGCGCACCCCCCTCCTCCGCTTCGGCCAGCGCCCATCTCATGCCCCAGAGTCTGGCATCGAGGACCGACAGATCCGCTCGCCCCCGCGCCGGAGTCGCGACCGACTCCCCGAATTGCTTGTAAAGAAACCTTTCTAAAGATATCTTTAGATGGTGGCTGATCAACATTTGCCCAGCTCAATCCGGCTGACCGATCCGCGGGCGCTGCGTGCTTACGCGCATCCGACGCGGCTGGCGCTGGTCGGGCTATTGCGGCGGGAGGGGCCGATGACGGCGACTCGGGCGGCGGATGCGATCGGGGAAAGTGTGGCCGGCTGCTCGTTTCACCTGCGACAGCTGGCGAAGTACGGGCTGGTGGAGGAGGCCGGGGGCGGGCGTGGGCGGGAGAAGCCGTGGCGGGCCACCGCGGTGTTCACCAGTTGGGAGGCACGCACCACCGATCCCGCGGCGGCGGCCGCGACGGAGGCGCTCGAATTGGCCGTCGCCGAGCGGTATTTCGAACTCATGGCGCGTTGGATTCGGACCCGCGCCGAGGAGCCGGCCGACTGGCAGGAAGCCGCTCGGTTCGGCGATACGGTACTGCACCTGACGGCGGCCGAGTTGACCGAGCTGGGTACGAAGTTCCAGGAATTGACGCAGCCGTACCTGGAACGGCTCGACGACGCGGATATGCGACCTGCTGGGTCTCGACCGATTACGTTGTTGCAGTTGGCCTTTCCCGCAGACGCCACTGGCGGGAATAACCAGTAGGTCCGGGAATCGTGTCCGCGCCGCCCTCGATCCCGCTGTCCGGCAGGCGAAAACGCTGGCTCCCCGAGCTGCTGCGCGACGTGAGCTTCCGCCGCTATTGGACCGGCCAGGCGATATCCACCTTCGGCGACCAGATTTCGTTCGTCGTGATCCCGATGGTCGCCGTCCTGGTCACGCACGCCGACGCCGCACAGATGGGCCTGCTGATGGCGGCAG
Organism: Nocardia sp. NPDC006044; assembly: GCF_042871115.1. NCBI lineage: Bacteria > Bacillati > Actinomycetota > Actinomycetes > Mycobacteriales > Nocardiaceae > Nocardia > Nocardia sp. NPDC006044. The sequence continues at coordinate 412,872 of NZ_JBIAID010000004.1, read as the reverse complement.
GATGGTTGCCGCACTTGCTGTTCGGCTTACCGGCCGGCGTCTGGGCGGATCGTCGCGCACGCCGGCGCCGGGTGATGATGACGGCCGATCTCGGCCGATTCCTCCTCGTCTCCAGCATCCCGCTGGTCTACTTCGCCGACGAGCTGACCCTCACCCAGCTCTACGTCGTCGCGTTCTCGGTGGGCACGCTGTCCGTCTTCTTCGACGTCTGCAACGCGTCCCTGTTCCCCGCTCTCGTTGCGCCGCAACGCTATATCTCGGGCAACTCGCTGATCAGCGCCAGCCGCGCGATGTCGCAGATGGCCGGTCCGAGCATCGGTGGCCTTCTGGTCCAGCTGTTCTCGGCGCCGACCGCCCTGCTTGCCGACGCGGTGTCGTTCCTGGCCTCCGCCGTCACCCTGGCTCGCATCGCGCCGCCGGAACTGCCTGCGCAGCAACCGGTTCGCGGTCAGTTCACCGAGGGCATCCGGTTCATCGCGGGCTCGCCCATCATGCGCGCCGCGCTGGCCGCCACCGCTACCGTCAACTTCTTCACCTTGATGGTGGCCGCGTTGTTCATGCTGTACGCCATCGATGTTCTGCGCCTCGAGCCCGGCCTGATCGGTGTGGTCCTGGGTGCGGGTGCGGTCGGTGGCCTACTCGGTGCGGTCACCGCAGGCCCGCTCGCCGACCGGATCGGCGTCGGTCCGACCTTCATTGCCGGCTGCATCGCTTTCCCTGCCCCGATGCTGCTGATTCCGGCGGCCCACGGCACCGGCCCGGTCGTCCTCGCCCTCCTCACCGCCGCCGAATTCGGTTCCGGCCTCGGCGTGATGTGGCTGGACATCGCCGCGTCGTCCCTCTTCACCGCGATCACCCCGAATCGCTTGCTCGCCCGCGTGTCCGGCGCCTACCGGGCCGTCAACTACGGGGTCCGCCCGCTCGGTTCGCTGGCGGGCGGCACGCTCGCCACCGCTATCGGGCTGCGCCCCACGCTCTGGATCGCTACCGTCGCCGCACTCACCGCCTTCCTCTTCCTGCTCCCCTCCCCTATCCCGCGCCTCGAAGCATGCCCCGACGACCAGTGAATCGCTGGAGACCTGGAGTGTCGCCGGTCTATTCCGAGTGGTCGATCCGGGGGGTGTCAGACGCTCATCGCGGGTTCCTGCGCCAAGGGGGCGGGTAAGGGGTCGGCGTGAATTATGTGGAGGTTGCTGACGGCTCGGGTGAGGGCGACGTAAAGGCGTTGCAGGCCACGTTGTTCCGCGGCGGCGATGCGAGCGGGCTCGACGACCAGAACGGTGTCGAATTCCAAGCCCTTCGCGAGGGTGACCGGGACCAGCGCCAGGCGGGTGGGGTCGATGTTCTCGTCAGCTCCGAGGACAGTGTGCGGTAAATCGTTGGCGGACAGGACTCTACGTAGCTCCGGGATGTCGCCATCGGCGGCGATCAGGCCTATGGATCCTGCCTCGGCCAACGCGAACGCGCATGCCTCCAGGACTGCCTCGGTGAGATTTTCTGTTGCGGCCCTGGTTATTCGGAGAGCATCCACCGATTGCCGATAGGACGCGGGGCCGCGTAGTTCCGGCGCGATGTGGGGCAGCAGGCGGGCAGCGAAGTCGATGATCTGCGCGGGGACGCGGTAGCCGCGGGTGAGTTCCTCGATCTGCCCGTCCGGTCGGCCGAGGTGGTCGAGTACCGCGGTCCAGTCTTCCGCGGCGGACGGGCTGGTGGCCTGGGCCAGGTCACCGAGGACGGTGCAGGCGCCGGCGACGCGGCGGCCGATCGCGCGGATCTGCATCGGGCTGAGGTCTTGAGCTTCGTCGACCACGATGTGGCCGAGTTTCGCCGGACGTTCGATCAGCCCCGAGGCCTCGTCGATGAGGGCGAGGTCAGGGCTGGACCAGGTCATCGTCTTCGGGCTGCGCGGGCGTGGCTCGCGGAGGATGGCCTGTTGCTCGTCGGCGGTGAGGATGCCCTCGGCCGCGCGGGCGAGCTCGCCGGGGTCGGTGAGGATGTCGAAAACCATTCGGACGGCATCGGTTTCGGGCCAGATCTGCTGGACGGCGCGGACGATCGCCCGATTGCGGCCGAGCTGACGCAACGTGCCGGGCCCGACCGGATGACCGCCGCGTTCCAGCTGACGCAGCACGAGCAGGGCCAGCCGCTGGGCAAGCAGTTCGATGCCGCTGCTGTAGTCGGTCCCGCGCCCGCGCACCTCGGCGAGTTCGTCGGCGAGTTCCTCGGGATACAGATGCCAGGTGCGCTGCGCATGCTTCACCCGCACTGGTTCCTCCATCGGCCGGATCCGCGAGAACAGGTGCCGCCGAAGGACTTCGGCCATCCGCGCATCGCCCTTGATCCGTTCGGTCCGTGGATCTTCGGCCCGCGTGACCGTGATGCCCGGGTCGGTGAGTTCAGCGATCGTGGTCTGCAAGACCTCCACTTCACCGAGGGCAGGCAGCACATTGCGGACGTAGGCGAGGAACGACCGGTTGGGTCCGATCACCGCGACCCCACCCTCGCGCTGCAACCGATCTCGCTCGGTGAACAGCAGATACGCCAGCCGGTGCAAGCCGACGGCGGTCTTTCCGGTGCCGGGCGCGCCCTGGACACACAGCGTGCGCTCCAGCGGCGAACGCACCAGGCTCATCTGTTCGGGCTGGATCGTGGCCACGATGTCGCGCATCGGGCCCTTGCGTGGCCGTTCGATCTCCGCGGCGAGCAGATCGCTCGCGTCGGTCCGGGCGAACCGGTAGTCCAGCGATTCGTCCTCGAAGGCGGTCAGCGCGCCTTCGTGGTCGAACCCGAACCGGCGGCGTACCCGTACCCGCATCGAATCCTGGTGGCTCACTTCGTAAAAGGCGCGCGAGAGCGGAGCACGCCAGTCGATGACCATGAGTTCGCCCGCCTCGTCACTGACGCCGCGACGTCCGATATAGACCCGATCGCTGTCGGGCGCGGACGACGGCGCACCGATATCCCGGACCGTGTCGTAGACATCGCCCCACGGGAAGTCGAGACGTCCGAAGAACAGCGGCACATCATCGAGCCCGGACAGCTCTGCGATCTGCCGCTTGTGGAACTGCCGGGCCGCGAAGTTCTGCATTTTGTCGAAGGCATCGCCCTCGCCCCGGCCGGTGGCCAGCGCGGTGACGGCTTCTTCGCGCATGCGAGTCAGCGCCGCGCGGCAGGCGCCCAGGTAGTCGCGTTCGGCCCGGATCTCGGGCTCGACGTGGTCGTGATCAGTGTGCTGCATGGTCGCGTCAACCCCCACTTCGATAGACATTTAACTTAACTCGGTTAATTATATGCCCTAGTCAAATTATTTATCCGGTCGGATTTCGCTACGCTGTGCGTATGGACGAGCCCGGATTGCGCGAGCGCAAGAAGAGTCGCACCCGGCAGGCGATCGTGGACGCGGCCTTCACGCTGTTCCAGGAGTCGGGGTTCGACGGCGTCTCGGTCGCCGATATCGCGGCCGCGGCCGAGGTGTCCAAGCCGACGCTGTTCGCCTACTTCCCCACGAAGGAAGATCTGGTGCTGCGCCGGTTCATCGGCGGCGGGCGGGGGTCCGCGGTCGTGGTCCGGGAACGTCCGGCGGGCACGTCCGCGCTGGGGGCGCTGCGGCAGAACTTCCTCGAGCTACTCGCCGAGCGCGATCCGCTCACCGGACTCAACGACACGCCGGAGGCCGTCACGTTCCACAACCTGCTGTATTCGACGCCCGCGTTGATGGCTCATCTGGCCGGATACATGGTCGCGCAGGAACGAGATCTGGCCGACGCACTGCGCGACACCGTCGAGCCGAACGACGAGTTCACCGCGCATCTCGTTGCGGCACAGGTGTTCAGCGCACAGCGGATCCTCACGTATCACAATGCCCAGGCCATACGCTCCGGCCGGCGCGCCGACGAAATCTACCCCACGGCGGTGGCGCGTGCCGAGACCGCCTTCGGTCTTCTGGAGCGCGGCCTGGCCGCAGGTCACTGACAACGGCCCATCCGACGCTGCCGATTCGTCCGGAAACGCGTTGCAGGCGTGCATGATTCGCGTGCGATTCGGAACGGGCGGATGGTGGCGGCACGGAGAGTCCACCACCAGCACGCCTCGTCATCGGTCCGGTGTCAGTGCCGGCAGAGCCATTCGGTGCCGTAGTGCGCGGCGTCGCCGCCGGTGAGATGGACCCAGCGGCCGTCGCCCTCGCACGGGGCGCCCTCGACTCGGGCGGAGTCCTGCGGGGTGGTCGTCGGGGTTGCGACCGGCGCAGTGGTTTCGGGGCCGGCGCCGTGGTTCGGGTTCGTGCAGATGGTGCCTTCACACGGCACCCAGGTGCCATCGCCGTTCGGGCTGGGGATGGCGTTGGGGCCGATGTAGCTACCCAGCGGACAACCCGGATCCTGGTTCTTGGCGCAGTACTCCGGGCTCAGATTGTTGTTGGTGGAGCCGTCGGCGCCACGCTGCTGAGTGGATTCCGGAGCGGGACTCACCGCGGGCACCGACGTGGTGGTCGGCGCAGATGACGTGGTCGTCGTCGCCTTAACGCTGGTGGTGCTCGGTGTGGGCTCGGAGTCGTCCGAACATGCGGCGACGCCGAGCACAGCGACCACCCCGATCAAGACTGCCAACGTGCGTTTCATATCCCTGCCTCTCGATTGGACCACGAACCCGCACCGGCTATTTCCGGGCGATCAGCGGATGCACGGGTCGAGTCTTCAGGTGGATCGTCCCGGCACGGCGCATTGCGGCCTGCGACGGTGTGTCTCTACCCGGGCCGCGCGTGCGGTCTCTAACTTTCGACAGAGAGACAATTACCGCTGTGAGGTGATGTGGCGGACCGGCGCTACCGGCAACACTGGACCGCACGCCGAGCCAACGGGTCGGCGACGAATATTCGACCAGCGAGGAGTGGATCAGATGGCGCAGCAGGAATGGCACGGAACGGTGGTCAAGAAGTCGCGCGGCCTGCTCGACGGAGCCAACCTCTATCGTCGCCTGGTGGTGCGGCTCGACGACGGGAGCACGGTGAAGGTGCGGGTCGGCCGGACGCTCTGGGATTCGCTCGACGCGGGCGACTCGGTGACCAAACGCAGTGGCGCCGAACCTGTCAAAGACTGATGCCGGTCACGGTGCTGATCGCCGACGATCAAGCGCTGGTGCGTACCGGACTTCGGCTGATCCTGGAGACCAGGGACGATATCCAGGTCGTCGGTGAGGCCGGAAACGGTGCGGAGGCAGTGGGTTTGGCCGCACGAACCCGGCCCGACGTCGTCCTTATGGATCTGCGGATGCCGGGCGTCGACGGGGTGCAGGCCACGCAGCAATTGATGAAGGCGGAGCATCGTCCGTCGGTGATCGTGCTGACCACCTTCGACGAGGACGAATTGCTGTACGCGGCACTGCGGGCCGGTGCGGGCGGATTCCTGTTGAAGGATGCCAGGGCGGCCGAACTGGTCGAGGCCATCCGCGTGGTGGCCGGCGGTGAGGCGCTGCTCGCACCGCGGGTCACCCGGCGGCTGCTGGACCGGTTCGTGGCCGAGGTCCACCCGGACCCCGCGGCGACTCCGCACCTGGCCGAACTCACCCACCGTGAGGTCGAGGTGCTCACCTTGATCGCGCAGGCCGCCTCCAACGCCGAGATCGCGGCGACACTCGACGTCACCGAAGGCACCGTGAAAACCCATGTCTCGGCCATCTTGCGCAAACTCGGACTCCGCGATCGAGTGCAGGCGGTGGTCCTCGCCTACGACCTCGGCCTGGTCCGGCCTCGGCCACCCGGCGAGTGGGGCGCGTGAACCCGGCGTCCCGGACACGCTGATCCGTGCGTCTTCCGCGGATCCGCAGGCCCGGTAGCGTCGGCGGCGTGCCGGATCTGTTCGAGACGCGATTGTCCCGACGATGGCGGGTGCTGCTGGTCGCGTGCACTCTCGCCACGATCGCGCCGATGGCGCTGCTCATCCCGCAGCCCGCACTCACCCCGGCCGGCCGCTTCGCCGCACTCGCGCTGGTGGTGTGCCAGATCGCAGTGGTCTGGTGGATGGATCGCAGGCCGTTGCTCGTCACCGCGGTCTCGCTGTTCATCGGCGCGGCCCTGGAATTGATGCGTCTGCCACTCGGGCCGGGCGTCGCCCTGATCGTGCTGACGACGCTCGCCTGGTTACGCCCGGCCCGGATATCGCTGTGGGGACTGGGCGCGGCGGTTGGGCTCTTCGCCGCCGCACTCGGCGCCACCGACCGGTGGTCGGCGGCCCTGCTCTGGTCCGGCGCGGCGGCGCTGGCGTGGAGCTGGGGTGCGCTCGGCCGAGCCAGATCGGCCCGGCGCGAGTCCGAAGCGCGACGCATGGTGTTGCAGGAGCGAGCGCGGATCACCCGCGAACTGCACGACGTGCTCGCCCACACCGTGTCGCTGATGGTGCTGCAGGCCGCGGCCGCCAACGATGTCTTCGACACCCATCCGGCCAAGGCGAAGCTGGCCATCGAAGCGGTCGAGGACGTCGGCAGGCAAGCCCTCGACGAGGTGCGCAGGCTGCTCGGGGTGATCGGTGACGATCGCGACCACACCGCGTCCGCGCCCGAGCTCGACGACCTGGACCGGCTGGCGGAGACCATTTCCAAGGCGGGCGTCGAGGTGACCGTGCACCGGCACGGAAGCATCGAGGTGGCGCCGGCGGTCGCGGAGTCCGCGTATCGGATCGTGCAGGAATCGTTGACCAATGTCCTGCGTCATGCCGGTGCGAAGCAGGCCGAAGTCGATATCCGGGTCGCCGGTGGACAACTCGTCGTGACGGTCACCGACACCGGTGGCGGCGGCGACCACCATGATCACGGCGGCGGACGCGGACTGGACGGAATGCGCCAGCGTGCAACGCAATTGGGCGGTCGACTGGAGGCGGGACCGGCACCGGAGGGCGGCTTCCGGGTCGCGGCGTGGTTACCCGCCCACGGGCATCGCTAGCGCCCGATCGCGTCTCGTGACGGTGGTGCCTGCACCACCGAAAAGAGAGGGGCCTACCGGATAGAGCGGCCACTCGGTTTTTTCATACCGTGACTGCGTCCGCGACAGAAGGGAATCGTCTTGCGCATCCGGGTATGGGATCGATCGCTGGCCACGATGGTGGCCACCGGGGCAGTAGTCGCCGCAGTGGCGACGTCATGCAGTTCCACGGGAACGGATCGGCTCGAGCCCGTCGTCGGCGCCGACAGTCGGGCGAAAATCGTTGAGGCCCTGAATAATCTGGTCTCGGTGGGCCGCCTGCCCGGCGCGCAGATCGTGATCACCGACCACGGTCAGGTCTGGACCGCGAACGCGGGGACGGGCGACCGCGAGCAAGGCACGCCTTTCCCCGATGACGCCCGCGTCCGGATCGCCAGTAACACGAAGGTATTCGTGTCCACCGTCATGCTGCAATTGGTGGCCGAGGGCAAGGTCGATCTGGACGGTCCGGTGGAACGGTATCTGCCGGGTGTCGTACAGGGACCGGGCATCGACGGAAATCGGATCACTATCCGGAACATGTTGCAGCACAACAGCGGCATTCCCGAGTACGCGGCCGAGTTCGGCACGACACCGAAACCGGGGCAGATATCCACCTACAACGAGCAAGTCCGTTGGGGGAGAAGGGATATCGCCGAAGTGGTGCGCAACGCCCTCACCGCCCCCGCCGATTTCGAACCCGGTACCCGGTGGGCCTACTCCAATACCAACTACGCCCTCGCCGGGATGGTGATCGAGAAGGTCACCGGAAACTCGCTCGGCACGGAGATCACCCGTCGCATCATCGAGCCGCTCGCCCTGCACGGCACCTACTATCCGGACCCGGACGAAACCACGATCCGCGGTCCGCACCCGCGCGGCTACGCCGAGATCGACGGAGCCCTGGTCGATTACACCGACCAGAACGTCACTTCGGCCGGTGCGGCCGGCGCGATGGTGTCCACCGGCGCCGATCTCAATCAGTTCTTCACCGCGCTCCTCGACGGCAAGCTGCTACCGCCCGCCCAACTGGAAGAGATGAAAACGACCGTCCCTCTGCCGGTTACGGGCCCGCCCGTCGGCTACGGCCTCGGTCTCATGCAGAGCCGGCTCCCCTGCGGCAAGGACAGCTGGGGCCACGGCGGCGACATCGACGGCTTCGAAACCCGCGGCGGCGTCACCGCCGACGGCCGCTCGGTCACCGTCATCGCCAATCAGGTCCCCACTACCCCACAGCCCACCCGCGACATCAACCAACTCGTCGAAACCGCTCTCTGCGCCATGAACTGAACACGGTTGCGGCCCGGTCGATGTGACAGGGCATGAGCGCGACTGCCGGTTGAGCCGCGGGGCGGCCGGGATTCGAACCTCGGGAAAGCCCGGTCCGGTACCGTTCGGGCCATGTCCGAGCAGCATCGCGCGCAGGCAGGGGACTCGAGAACCTACACCTGGGAGGTCGTGGGTCTCGGGGCGGAGGGAGAATCGGTGGTCGATGCCGGGATCGGTGAACTCGGGTTTCCCGACCCGTGCACCGGTCGTACCTGCGCGAATCACATCGAGGTGGGGACGGCGGTGCTCGACCGAGTGGCGGCCGACATCCTGGTCGACCATCGGAACGCGGTGCTGGACGCGCGCCTCGACGAGGAGCCGGATCCCGTCCCCTCCCTGGCCCGGTTGACCCTGGTCGTGCGCGACGGCGAAGGCAACGAAAAGCTTTCGACGACAGCGGCTTTGAGCTACCCCGAGATCACGGTCGAGGACTTCGACACCTATCGCAAGCAACTCGCGCTGGCCGAGAAGCACGAGCAACGGCGGCGGGAACGGCGGGAACGGGCCCTTGCCGCGGGCACCTCGGCGCCGCCGACGGCACCCGCCGATCCCCGCCTCGGCACCCTCATACTGAATCTGCGCGTAGAGGCCGAAACCGTGCGCCAGGAGGTCCCCGACCCCGATCACTGCCGGGAGCAGCTCGCGCTCGCGCAGAACACCGTGCGAACCGCCACCGAAGCGGCGGCCCGCGCGCACCGCGAAGGTTCGCCGACCGAGGTCGAACACGCCACCGCGTTCATCGCCCGCTGGACGCCGCGGATCGACCGCTGGGCCGCCTTCCTCGAACTGACCACCGAGGCCTACGCCGACGCGGATGCCGTCGACTCCCTGGCCGACCGCATCAGCCTGCAACCGCCGGCCGACCGGTAGTCACACATCACACCCTTCGGCCGAATCGAGATCAGCCGACCGCGTTTGAGGCCCGCACAACCGGGAATCGCCGTGCTGACCCCAGCGCCCATCTACCGGAGGCTTCGAAATGGCACAGTCGCGCACCGCCACCCAACCGGCTCTCATCGACAACATCCACGGCGCGCTCCTGGCAGTACTGCTGATGGTGACGATCGGCGCGTTCGGCCTCTTCTGCGCGCTCACCGCCGCGTTCCCGTACTGACCCTTGCCGCTTGGCCGAGAACGGTCAGCGGGCGCTGCCGAGATGCTGATCTTCGGCCTGCCCCGCGAGCATGGTGGTGGTTTCGATGATCTGCCGGAAGCGGCCGTCGGCGGCGAATTCGGCGAACACCAAGACCTCGAAAGCCGCTGTGCTGCCGTCGATTTTGGTGGCGTGCACGGTGTGCCGGTCGGCGTAGCGCGCGCCGTCGATGAACTCGTCGTGCACCTCGACATAGCCGCCGGTAAGCACCCCGCGCAGGTGGGTGATGTGCTCGGCGAATTCCGCGCGGTCGCTCCATACACCGTCGGTGCGCTGCCGGTAGTCGTCGGCGAAGTGCCGGGTGACGGCGGCGGCGACGTCGTGCTCCCGGTCGAACAGCAGGTCGTTGAGGGCTGCGGCGATGTTGGTGGTCATGTCTAGCTCCTTCGATCATATGCGTGCATCGTGCACGCATATGACTGTACCGCAGATGCGTGCTCGATGCACGCTATTCTTTGACGCATGACAGATCAGGGAGTCGGTGCACGCGTCGCCGAGGCCATCGCCGAGTTGCTGCGCCGTCGAACCAGGGAAGGCATCTACGCCGAGCTCACCGAGGGCCTCGGACCGGAGGTGGACGCGGCGACCTACCCGGTACTCAGCGCGCTCGGCCGGTTCGGTCCACGCAGCGCGGCCGCGCTGGCCGCCGAAATCGGCCTGGACCGATCGGTGACCAGCCGACACGCATCCCGGCTCGAGCGGGCGGACCTGGTGCGGCGCTCCCCCGACCCGGCCGACGCCCGAGCCACCCTGCTGACCTTGACCGAGGAAGGGCAGCGCGCGGTCGAGGTGATGCGCAAGCGGCTCGCGCGACGATTCGATCAGCACCTGGCCGGTTGGCCCGAGGACGAGGCGCGGGCGTTCGCCGCCGCGCTGACCCGCTTCGTCCGCGAGGCGCCGTTCGGCTGAATCCGCCTGCCGCTCAGGCGATGACGCTCCGGCTGGTGCTCTCCCGGACGCGCAATCGGGCGGGCAGCACGACCCGCTGCACCGGGAATTCCGCACCGGCGATCCGCCGCAGCAGCAATTCGGTTGCCTGCCTGCCGATTTCGTAGCTCGGCTGTTCGACCAGGGTGATCGGCGGCGCGAACCCCGCCCAGCTCATCTCGTCGAACCCGGCCAGCAGGATGTCGCCGGGGAAGGTGACCCCGGCATCGGCGAGCGCGTGTAAGGCACCGGCCATCATCAGGTTGTTGCCGACGAACAACCCGTCGGGCCGGTCGGGCAACGCGAGAATCGCTCGCGCCGCGGCCCGTCCGCCCTCGATGCGATAGTCACCGCGCAGTTCGAGATCCGGGTCGAGCTCGATTCCGGCCTGGCGCAACGCGGCTCGATACCCGCTGAGCCGCCCGGTCGCCGTCGACGCGTGGGACGGCCCGGTGATCATCGCGATCCGCTTGCAGCCGGCCGCGACGAGGTGGTCGACGGCTTCCTTGGCGGCCTTCTGATTGTTGACCGTCACGCTGTCCACGTCGGCCGAGCGCAGCCGCCGATCGATCGCGACCACCGGAATACCCCGATCGGTGAGCGTGCCGATTCGGCTGTTCGCGGCGGAGGCCGGGGCCAGCACCACCCCCGCCATCCGCTCTGCGGCGGCGACCTCCAGGTACCGCTGCTCCTTGTCCAGGCTCTCGTCCGAATTGGCCAGCACCACCGAGTAATCACGCTCGCTCGCAGCGTCTTCCACCCCGCGGGCCAGCGCGGTGAAGAACGGATTCTGGATGTCGGTGATGATCAGACCCAGCACCCTGGTCGCCCGGGTGCGCAACGATCTGGCCTGACTGTTCGGCCGGTAGTTGAGCTTGCCGACCGCGGCGCGCACCCGCTCGCGCAGGTCCGGCGCGACCCGCGGATCGGCGTTGAGCACCCGCGAGACGGTGGCCGGTGACACCCCGGCCAGGGCCGCGACGTCGCGGATCGTCACCGTCGCCATCTGCGGGCTACCACCCTTCGATCCCGTGCCCGCTCGCTATCCGGGAAAACGATTTCTCGGATAGCGGTCGAGAAGTGCTGGTGGCAACTGTAGCCGAGAAGATTGCTCGCTCAACGGGCTTGACGGTTCGCCGACTCGAAATTTAGGGTGACAGAAATCGATTTCTGAGACCGACGTCACATCCCGTGGATCAGTCGATCGCGGCAGCCACCCGTTGACGAGGGGGGAGCCAGCCCCGTGACCGGTACCGATGGCCACGCGCCGTTGCTCGCCATGAGCGGCATCGTCAAGGAATTCCCCGGGGTGAAAGCGCTACGCGGAGTAGAACTCACCCTGCGCGAGGGTGAGGTGCTGGCGCTGCTCGGCGAAAACGGCGCGGGGAAATCGACTTTGATGAACGTGCTCGCCGGCGTGTTCACCCCCGACGCGGGCAGCATCGAAATAGCGGGCAGCCCCGCGCATCTGCGCTCCCCCAAGGACGCCGCCCGGCACGGCGTCGCGATGATCCACCAGGAACTGAACCTGGTACCGGAGCTGTCCATCGCCGACAACATCTTCCTCGGCCAGGAACGGCGCACCGCCTGGGGCACGCTGGCCCGCTCGGACATGGACGCGCGCACGGGCGACCTGCTGGCCCGGGTCGGCCTGGACCTGAAGCCGCGCAGGCTGGTTCGGCAATGCCGCCTGGCCGAGCAGCAGCTCATCGAGGTCGCCAAGGCGCTCAACCACGACCTGAAGATCCTGGTGATGGACGAGCCGACCTCCGCCCTCACCGAGGCGGAGGTGGAACGGCTGTTCGCCGTCATCCGCAACCTGACCGGCCACGGGGTCGGCGTCATCTACATCTCGCACCGGATCGAGGAGCTGGAGGAGATCGCCGACACCGTCACCGTGCTGCGCGACGGCGCCTACGTGGCCCAGCGGCCGATGCGCGGCACGCGGCGGGCCGAACTCATCCAGCTGATGGTGGGTCGTCCGCTCGGTGAGCTGTTTCCGCGCGGCGCGCAACAGCACGCGGGCGGGCAGGCGCGACTGACCGTCGAACATCTGACGACCGCGCCCGCCGTCGACAGCGACGCAGTTCCCCTGCACGACTTGTCCTTCGAAGTAGCCGAGGGTGAAATCGTCGGACTGGCCGGATTGATGGGGGCCGGGCGCAGCGAGGTCCTCGAGGCCCTTTACGGTGCCGCCACCGGGGTCAGCGCACGGATCACCCTCGCCGGTCGTCGCTACCGGCCGCGCAGTCCGCGGCACGCCATCGAGCACGGCATCGCGCTCGTCGCCGAGGACCGCAAGGCGCAGAGCCTGATGCTGGCCAACACCGTGCGCTTCAATGCTTCGCTGGCCTCGCTGGATCGCTATCTGCGCCCGTGGCGGACGGTCGACGCGAAGCGCGAGCGCGCCGCGGTCACCGCGAAAGTCGTTGAGCTGAAGGTGAAGACTGCGTCGCTGGCCACCGTCGTCGACACGTTGTCCGGCGGCAATCAGCAGAAGGTCGTGCTCGCCAAGTGCCTGCTCACCCATCCGTCGGTGCTGCTGATGGACGAGCCGACCCGCGGCATCGACGTCGGCGCGAAAGCCGAAGTCCACGCGCTGATGGACGAACTGGCCCGCCAGGGCGCGGCGATCCTCGCGGTGTCCTCGGAACTGCTCGAACTGATCGGCATGTGCGACCGCATCCTCGTGCTCTGCGAGGGCAGGCTGACCGGGGAGTTCCATCGAGATCCGGCCCGTGGCGCGCCCTTCGATCAGGAGGCGATCCTCGCGGCGGCGATGGCCAGGGCGCCCGCCACCGGCGTGCGACGCGAAACAGGTTGAGGCCGAACCGAAACGAACCCCAGCCGACGCAGTGCGACCCTCAGGACCGAGCATGACGGACAGCAAGACTCCGGCCGACGATCAGCGTTCCGCGGCGTCGGCGCTGTGGTCACGCGTTACCCGGCTGACGCCCTATCTGGGTGCCGCGCAAGGATATATCGGTCTGCTGCTGGTGATTCTGATCGGCATCGGCACCAAGGGGCAGTACTTCTGGAATCAGACCAACATCACCAACGCGATCACGGCGTTCTCCTCCCGTGGCATTCTCGCGGTCGGCGTCACTCTGGTGATCATCACCGCGGGCATCGATCTGTCCGTGGGGTCGATCCTCGGCATCGGCTCGATGACCGCCGCGATGCTGCTGGTCCAGCACAGTCTGAACCCGTGGCTGATCGTCCCGGCGTGCGCGCTGGTGGGCGCGTTCTTCGGGCTGTGCAACGGGCTCGGGACCACCGTGCTGCGGATCCAGTCGTTCGTGATGACGCTGGCCATGCTGTCGGTGGTCCGCGGCATCGACAGACAGGTGTCGGGCAATGTCGCCGTGGGCACGGCGGTCTACGACGAGAACGGGCGCCTCACCCCGAGCGCGTCCGAGTTCGCGCTGCTCGGCACCCCCGGCCACACCCTGTTCAAGGGCACCTGGCTGCCGCTGTTCGGCACCGCCGGAATCTCCTATCCGGTCCTCGCTTTCGTTGCCGTCTGCGTCGTGACCCAGCTGATCCTGTCCAAGACCACATTCGGCCGGCACATCTACGCCGTCGGCGGTAATCCCACTGCCGCAAGACTTTCCGGCGTGAATGTGACGCTGGTGATCATCGCGGTATTCACCCTGTCCGGGATGCTGGCCGGATTCGCCGGGCCGATCGACGCCGCCTACCGGGCGTCCGGAGATCCCCTGGCGGGCACCGGTTACGAGCTGGACGCCATCGCCGCCGCGGTGATCGGCGGCGCCAGCCTGGCCGGCGGAAAGGGCGCTATCACCGGCACTTTCGTCGGCGCGCTCATCCTCACCCTGCTCGACAACGTGCTCGGCCTGAACGCGGTCAGCGACAACGCTCAGCTGATCATCAAGGGCCTGATCGTCGTGGTGGCCGTGGTGCTGCAACGGCCAGGATTCTTCCGCGGTCTCACCGGACCGCTGGCCCGATGGCTACCCCGCGGGCCGGGCGCTCGGCGCCCGCACGAAAGCAGCGGCACCTGATGCCGTTTCGCGACCCCGGCCGCGCGGCCGAAGTCGTGGCCCACCACCTGTTTCCAGGAGTGAAAATGCGATCCATCCGCCGCACAGTTCTCACCGCGGTCGCGCTGTGTACCACGGCCGTGGCCGCCGCGGCCTGCGCGTCCAACCCGCCGAGCCCGTCGGACGGCGGCCAATTCGTCATCGGCTATTCGCAATCCAACAACGCCGAGCCCTACCGGGCCCAGCTCAACCTGCAATTGCAGTACTTCGCCAAGCAGCACCCCGATTTCAAGCTGCTGCCGATCACCGATGCGCACCAGGACAGCGCGACGCAGGTGAGCCAGGTGCAGACCTTCATCCAGCAGAAGGTCAACGCGCTCATCGTCTCGCCCAACGAACCGGCCCCGCTCACCGCCGCCGTGCAGCAGGCCTGCGATGCCAAGATCCCGGTGATCATCCTGGACCGCAACGTCAATACCGACTGCTACGACTCGTTCATCGGTGGCGACAACTATCTCATCGGCAAGCTCGCCGGGGAGGCCGCGGTGCAGGCGCTGCCCAACGGCGGCAATGTCGTCGAACTGCGCGGCATTCTGTCCGATCACCCGCAGATCGACCGCGACAAGGGTTTCCGGGACGCGATCGCCGGCCACAACGTCACCATCATCGAGGACCAGGAGGCGAAATGGCTGAAGGCCAACGCCACCACGGTGACTCAGCAATGGCTGTCCAAGGGTGACAAGATCGACCTCGTCTACGCGCACAACGACGATATGGCGCTCGGCGCCCAGCTCGCCATTCAGGGTGCGGGCAAGGCCGGTTCGATCCAGATCATCGGCATCGACGGGCTCGCCATTCCGACCGGCGGGATCCGCGCCGTGCAGAACGGGCAGTTGCTCACGACGTTCGTCTATCCGACCGGCGCCGAGCAGGCGGTCGCCACTCTGGACAAGTTGCTGCACCAGCAGCCGGTGGAGAAGAAGCAGGTGTTGGACACGATGCGAGTGACGCCGGCCAATGCCGCGCAGCTCTATCAGCAGTACGACATGTCCGACAAGCTGGGCAAGTAACACCGGGTAGTGATCCCGGCTCTCGCTCGGTCGTGTAACACGCTGGCCGCCAGCGCGATTCAACCCATGCGAGGGACGGGACAGTACCATGTACGAATTGCGACAACGGCAACCGTGGCGTCTATGGCAGCTGTGGTGGGTGGGGCGACTGTGGCGATTGGTGTTGTTCTGCCGGATACTCGACCATCGGCTGGTTCGACCGCTGCTCGGTACGGCAGCGGCACTGGCGCTGATCATCGGTGGGGCGATGTTGTTCGAGTTCCACGACCCGGCGCCGAATCCGCAGTGGCGGGTGTGCACACAGCCGATCATCAAACCGCCGCCCGCGGATCCGTCCTGCCAGGGGAATCTACCGCCCGAGCCGAAACGCTAACCCCGACCGGCGTTCCGGGCGGTGCCGCGATGGGCGGGAACCGTGGCCGGGTCTTCTGGCCAGGCGTGTTTGGGGTAGCGGCCACGCAGGTCCGCGCGCACTTGCGGCCAGCCGGTGCGCCAGAAGGAGGCCAGATCCGCGGTTACCGCGACGGGGCGCTGGGCGGGTGAAAGCAGGTGCAGCACAATGGGGATGCGGCCATCGGCCAGGCGCGGCGCGTCGGTCCAGCCGAAGACCTCCTGCACCTTGACCGCCAGTACCGGCGGGTCGGTCGAATAGTCGAGGCGGGGGTGGCTGCCGGAGGGGACCTGGAGGCGTTCCGGGGCGAGTTCGTCCAGGCGGGTGGCGTCCGGCCAGGGCAGCAGACGACGCAGCGCCGGTCCGGCGTCGACGCGTTCGAGGTCGGCGCGTTTGCGGGCGGTGGCGAGTTCGGGGCCGAGCCACCTGTCGGCGGCGGCGAGCAGCGAGTCGTCATCGACCGCGGGCCAGGGTTCGCCGAGGGTGCGGTGCAGGAATTCGAGGCGCTGACGTAAGGCGATCGCTGCGGGACTCCAGTTCAACAAGGCCAGACCGGTCGATTTCAACCCGTCCTGTAGCGCCGCGCTGAGCAATTCGCGGTCGGGGTTGCGAATGGGCTTCTCCGACAGCACGATCGCACCCAGACGTTCGACCCGGCGGGCGACCACGTCGCCGTCGGTCCACGCGACCTCGTCGCCGGTCGTCAGCAGGTTCGACGCGGCCCGGCGGGCCAGTTGTTCGTCGGCGACCGCCGCCGATCGGATCCACCCGTCGGAACGGCCCGGATCGCGGGTGGCCACGCCGACGGCCAGCCACTCCGCATCGCCGAGACCCGAGCCGTGCGGCAGCGTGACGGCGGTTCCGCTCACCATCAGATAGCTCGTGGATCCCGGTCCACGCCTGCGGGCGAGCCGCTCCGGATAGGCCAGTGCGACAACGAGAGCCGGATCATCGACGCCCTCCGCGGGATCGACCAGCCGGGCCAGTCGCTCGACCTCCTTGCGCCAGCGTGCCGGTCGTTCTCGGCGCAGTGCGCGCAGCCCGGCGGTGAGATCGACTCCGGCGATGAGGGTGTCGTCATCGAGGACGGTGACCACCTCTGCCGCGGCCCGCGCACCGACCTCCGGCGCTGCGTCGAGCAACGCTCGTGCCAAGCGGGGGTGCAGGCCGATCCGGGCGATGACTCGGCCGCGGCCGGTCACCGCGCCGTCACCGGCCACGGCGCCCAACGCGCGCAATACATCCCGGCCCGCGGCCAGACCGCCGGGTGGCGGAGGATCCCACCAGGCGAGACCGTCGCCGTCCGCGGTGCCCCAGCAGGCGAGTTCCAGCGCCAGCCTGGTCAGGTCCGCCGTCCGGATCTCCGGCTCCGGGTAGGCGGGCAGTGTGCTGTGCTCGTACTCCGGCCAGCAGCGCCAGACCTGCCCGGCGGCCTCGCGTCCGGCGCGGCCGGCGCGCTGCGCGGCGACCGCGGCCGAAACACGCACCGTCGCAAGGCCGGACAGGCCGCGTCCCCGATCGATGCGGGGCACTCGGGCCAGTCCCGAGTCGACGACCGCCCGGACGCCGGGCACCGTCAAGCTGGACTCCGCCACCGCCGTGGACAGCACCACACGCCGTCGCGAGCCCGGGCGCAACGCCGTGTCTTGGCCTGCGGCGGAGAGTCTCCCGTGCAGCGGAACGACGTCGACGTCCGGCACCTCGGCGAGAAGCGTTGCCGTCCGGCGTATTTCGGCGACACCGGGCAGGAAGACGAGCACGTCGCCTTCGGTTTCGGCGAGTGCCGCCCTGGTGGCGCGGGCCACCTGGGCTTCGATCCGCTCCCGTGGCAACGGCGGAACGTACGTCGTCTCCACCGGATACGCCCGTCCCTGCACTTCCACCACCGGGGCCGCTGCATCCCCGCCCAACAGCACCGAAAGCCGGTCCGCCGCAACGGTTGCCGACGTGGCGAGCACCCCGAGATCGGGCCGGAGCCCGGCCCGGGCGTCGAGGAGCAACGCCAGCAGCAGATCCGCGTCGAGATGCCGCTCGTGGCACTCGTCGAGCACCATTACATCCACCCCCGCCAACTCCGGATCGCCCTGCAACCGCCGCACCAGGAGGCCCGATGTAACGACCTCGACCCGCGTCGCCTTCCCCACTCGCCGGTCCCCCCGAACCGAATACCCGACCGTCTCCCCCACCGGCTCGCCCAGCAACGCGGCCATCCGCCCGGCGGCGGCGCGGGCCGCCAGCCGCCGCGGCTCGGCCACCAGCACCCGCCCGCTGGTCGCCGCCGCCAACGCCAGCGGGACCAAGGTCGTCTTGCCCGTCCCCGGCGGCGCGACCAGCACGGCGGTCTCGTGCTCGGCCAGGGTCGCGACGATTCGATCGAGCGCGCCGCGGACCGGCAGATCGGGAAGTTCAGGCAGTTTCATTACCGAACAGTCTGCAACCTCAGCGCCGAGCGGCGGCATCGGCCGTGGCGTGTGCGTCGAACGCGGCGATCCCGAGCACCCCCGAACGAGGTTCCCCAGTTGGCCTACCCGCGTGAAATCGGTTGCTGTGACCGACAATTGACAGACACCGTTCGTCGCTCGATGACGCGTCCCGAAGGGCTGCTTCGATGACTGCTCTGACCGCTCTGCTCGTCACCGGCCTGCTCTGGGCGATACCGACCGCGCCGGTCGACCCGGTCTGGCTGCACGACGACAGCTACGTCTCCGGCGGCAAGGCCACCGCCTACGTCGACGTCCACTGCCCGAAGGGCCAACCGCACTGGACGCTGACCGTCCACCTCACCGCCGTCAAGCCGGGCCGCCCCACCGCCACCGGCACCACCATCAACGCCCCGGTCACCTGCGACGGCGAAACCCAGTGGCGCCAGCACCCGATCACCGTCCGCCCCGACCAAGCCCCCTTCTTCGCCACCCACGACGCCCAGAACACCGGCGTAGCCGAACTCCGCGACCCCTCCGGCACCCTCGTCAGCACCAGCACCCGCCGAATCCATTTCTACGCCTGGGACTGACCAACCCTCAGCGCCGAACCGCTCCTACCCGCCCGGATCGAATCGGCCCGCACCCGCAGGCACTAGGGCATCGGGCGGGATTGGTTACAGGCGCTCGGCGGCTTGCAGGATGAGGGCGCGGGAGGCGGCGGGGGTTTCGGCTTGGACGGCCAGGCGGTCCATGACCTCGCGGTAGAGGTGGATGTCTTCGCGGCGGTCGAGGTAGAGGGCGGTGGTGAGTTGTTCGAGGTAGACGACGTCGGGGAGTTCCATCTCGGCGAAGCGCAGCATGGTGAACGAGCTGCCCGCGGCGGCGTTGCCGCCGGAGCGGTAGGACAGGACCTGAATGGTGACCTGCGGCTTGTTCGACATCTCCACGAGGTGTTCGAGCTGCGCGCGCAGCACCTTCGAGCCGCCGACGGGGCGATGCAGGACGGCCTCGTCGAGCACCGCCCACAGGGTCGGGCCACCGCGCACGTTCAGGATCTTCTGCCGCTCGGTGCGCAGCTCCACCCGGCGGGCGGCCTGGAGGTCCAGGCTCTGGTGCTGATTGCGCTGCTCGTAGCGACGCGCCACTTCCGAGTTCTCATAGCCGACGGCGACGACGGCAGCCGCGTAGTCCTCGGTTTGCAGCAGACCCGGAACCAGTTGGCCCTCAAAGGTTCTGATGGTGCGCGCGGCACCCTCCAACCCGAGATAGGTCTCGAACCAGGACGGCAGCAGATCGTTGTATCGATGCCACCAGCCGGGCTCGTTGGCCTTGCGCGCCAGGTCGATGAACATCGTCCGCTGTTCTTGATCGGTGACCCCGTACAGGTTCAGCAGATCGACGATGTCGCGTTCCTTGTACCCGGTCCGGCCGAGTTCGAGCCGGCTGATCTTGGCGTGCGAGCCGCGAATGTGTTCGCCCGCGGCTTGCGGCGTGATGCCGCAGGCCTCGCGCAGCTTGCGCAGTTGGCCGCCGACCGCGATGCGCAGCGCCGTCGGGCCGCGTTCCGCGACACTCGAGTCGACGCTGATCCGACGCGCTTCTGCGACCATGAGCTTCTTCTCCGAACTTGGAAGTCGACCCTCGGCAGTCGCGGACATTACCGCCGCGAACCACACCCATCCATTTTCGATGGTATCGCTAAATTGGACCATTCCAATCGAACTGGGCCGCGGCAATCCGAATCAAGGGTTGACCCTGACGCTGGGTCAATCGTCCAGCATGAACGGCATGAACACAGATACCGACCAGTTCACAATCCGCCGGGCGGGTGTGGAAATCCCGGTGTCGCGCGGCGGCGACGGACCACCGTTGGTGCTGTCCCCCGGACTGACCTCGACACAGGCCGAGTTGCACGAACTCATCGAGCTATTGCGGCGCGACTTCGACGTGGTGACATTCGACCTGCGCGGGCACGGTCTTTCGTCGGCGGGCGACCGGTACGCCTTCGCGGAGTTCCTCGCCGACTTCGCCGCCGTGCTGGCCGAACTCGAATTGTCCGCACCGGTGCTGGCCGGCCATTCCTACGGTGCGGACTTGATCGTGCACTACACCGCCGAACATCCCGGCACCGTGGGCGCACTCGTGGTCATCGACGGCGCGAACCCGATACCCGCTCCGTTCATCACTACGGCCGACCTGCCCGAATTCCGCGCGTTATGGGAGTACACAGAGCAGACGGCCGCCCGGGGCACCCCGAGCCAGATGCTGCTCACCGCAGCGGAAATCCTCGATCTCAACCTCGAATTGGATGTACTCCGATCCGGCCTCGACCTCGAGCTGGACGTGGCCGGGCCCGGAATCCTGGACCGCTACCGCGCGATCGACTGCCCGATCCTGCTGATCCGGGCGACGTCAATGGCGGGCGACGGCACCGAAGGCCGGCAACCGCGCCACAATCGCCTCTGGCGGGCCGGCTTCGACCGGCTCCTGCGCGAACGGCCGGACATCTCCGACCACCCGCTCGAGGCGACGCATGCTTTGGTCGTCACTCATGCTCCGGACATCGCCCGGATCATCCGGAGCGCCCATGCGCGGACCGAGTGAACGGCTTCCGGGAGACTGGTCCGATGCTGACCATCGGTGAGCTGGCGTCCTATGCCGGAGTAACGGTGCGCGCGATACGGCATTATCACGCCAAAGGCCTACTGCCCGAACCAGATCGGGATCACGCAGGCTATCGCAGATACAGCGCCGCCACGGTGGTCGAGCTGATCAAGATCCGGACGCTCGCCGAGGCCGGGGTCCCGCTGGCGCGCGTGCGCGAGCTGCTGGACGCCGGCGCGGACGAGCTCGCCGCGGCGGTCGAGGAGATCGACGAGCGTCTGCGCGCGGAGATCCGCCTGCGGCAACGGCACCGCGAGCGGCTCGCCCGCCTCGCCGCCGGAGACAGCCTCGCGTTGCCCGCGACGGTGGTCGAGTTTCTCGAACACCTGCGGGAACTCGGCGTCGACGAGCGCATCGTCCAGGTCGAACGGGACGGCTGGATCCCCCTCGCCGCCCGCGCGCCCGAGCGTATCCCCGAGTTGATCGCGCGCAAACGCGAGCAGATCGCCCACCCGCCGCTCATCGACTTCTATCGCACCCTGAGCCGCACCCTCGACCGGACCGACGCCGACTCGATGCTGATCGAACTGGTCGACAAGATCGCCGCCTACCTCACCCGACTGGCCGACGAACAAGGCGAGGACTACGTCGGCGGCGCCATCGAGCCATCCTTGGCCGCGCTGCTCGACACCCTGGCATTCGACACCGCACCGCCGGCCCGCCGGCTGATCGAGTTGCTCGCCGAACGCGGTTGGTCCGGCTGGACCAGGCTCGAACGACGCTGAACGTCACGCGGCCGTCCGCGCCCGCAGCGTCGCCGTGGCGATCTCCAGGAAGTCACGCAGCACTTTCTCCCGTCGGTCCGCCGCCACGGCCAGGCACGTCTCGACTCGTTCGGCATCGGTGACGGGAATATGGACGAGGTCGGGCCGGGCATAGGACACCGCGACGCTCAGCGGTAGCACCGCTATCCCCCGCCCCGACGCGATGAGCTCGAACTTCTCCTCCAGTGAGACCGTCCGCCTATTCGGCACGTCGAGCATCTGCTCCTGGTCGAGATCGGCGAAAGTGAGCTCGGCACGAGACGCCAGCGGGTGCCGCGCGGGCATGCACGCCACCCAGCACTCGTGCCCGATCGCGATGGTGCGCAATCCCGCATCGTCGAACGGCCGCCGCAAGTAGCCGATCTGCGCCCGGCCGTCGCGCAGCGGCGCGGCCGGATCCCACCAGTGCACCGGAACCAGATCGGTCTCGACCTCCGGATGACGCTCAGCGAACGCCCGAATCGCCTCGGACACAGGCAATCCCGCGGAGAACGCGACCACGATCCGCCGGACATCCCGCTCGACGTCGTGCACCCGCCGCACCGCCGCCTCGACCGTCGCGAGGATCCCCTGCGCCTCCTCGTAGAGCTGCTGCCCGGCGGCGGTCAACTCCACGCTGCGGGTGCTGCGCACGAACAGCGTGCAGGCCAGCTCCTGTTCGAACGCCCGGATCTGCCGGCTGAGCACGGGCTGGGCGATGTAGAGCTGTTCGGCCGCCCGGCCGAAGTGCCGCCGCTCGGCCACCACCATGAAGTAGCGGAGTTTGCGCAGATCCAAATCCATACCTCAAGGGTATCAATTTCCGGAAAGGGTATTGGACGACATCGGACGGTCGGCCGGAGACTCGAACCATGATCGTCATCACCGCACCGACAAGCAATATCGGCAGCCAGTTGCTGAACCTCCTGCTCGACGAAAACTCCACTCGTACAGAGGAACTGCGCGTCATCGCGCGCGACCCCGCAAAGCTCTCCGCCGCGGTCCGCGCCCGCGTCGACGTGGTGACCGGCTCGCACGGCGATGCCGAGGTCCTCGACTGGGCGTTCGCCGGCGCGGACGCCGTCTTCTGGCTGCCCCCGCCGAATCCTCAGACACCGAGCCTGGACGTCGCGTTCACCGATTTCACCCGGCCCGCCGCGAAGGCGTTCACCGCCCACGGAATCGGGCACGTGGTCGGGGTCTCGGCGCTCGGCCGCGGCACCCCCGTCGCCGCGCACGCCGGACACGTGACCGCGTCGCTGGCCATGGACGACCTCATCGCGAGCACGGGCGTGGCCTACCGCGCGCTCGCGAACCCGTCGTTCATGGACAACCTGCTGCGGCAAGTGGTTTCGATCCGCGACAACGGAGTCTTCACCGATATCGTCGACGCCGACCACAAAGCCCCGTCGGCGGCCACCCGCGATATCGCCGCGGCCGCCGCCGGCCTGCTGCTGGACCGTGCGTGGACCGGGTTCGAGGAGGTCCCGGTGCTCGGCCCGGAGGATCTGTCGCCGAACGACCAGGCCCGCATCATGTCCGACGTGCTCGGGCGCCCGGTGCGCTACGAACGGCAATCTATCGACGACTTCCGCACCGCGATGGCCGGATACGGCACCGGCGAGGCCTTCGTGGCGGGGTTCATCGACATGATGCGCGCCAAGGACGCCGGCCTCGACAACGGCGTGCGGCGCACGCCGGAGACGGCGAGCCCGACGACCTTCCGCGAGTGGTGCGAGGAGGTGCTCGAGCCGGCCCTCCGGGGGTGAGCGATCCCGGTCAGGACGGGTTGCCGAATGCCCCGGCCTGCGCCGCGAGCGTGGCGGCGGCCGCCGCGCGGTCGGCCAGCCGCGGATCCGGGGGGGTGCGCAGCAGCACCAGCTGGTGATAGAGCGGGGCGGTCGCGGCGACCAGCAGGGCGCGCGCGTCGATGTGCGGCGGGAGTTCGCCGCGTTCGATCGCGCGCTCGACGACGATCTCCGATTGCGCGTACCGATCCTCCCACAGCGCCCGCAGCGCATCGGCCGCCTCCGCGGAACGGAACGAAACCGCAATCAGCGCAACCGCAATCGACGATTCCTCGGTCAGCGAGTCCTGGATCTCCCGATTGAGTGCGGCCAGATCGCCGCACAGCGTGCCGGTGTCGCGGGGGTGCCACTCCAGGTCGCTCGCCGCGGCGAAAACGTCGGTGATCAGGCCGCCGACATCGCGCCAGCGGCGATACACCGTGGTGCGGTGCACCCCGGCGCGCGCGGCGACCGTGTCGACGGTGAGCGCGTCGTAACCGTGTTCGGTCAGCTCCGCGCGGACGGCGTCGAGGACCTGCTCGCGGATTCGGGCGGTTCGGCCGCCCGGCCGGGGCCGGAGCTGGTCGGGAGGCGGTGCGGAATTCATGGTCGGCATCCGATTGCTTGACGGGGTGGGACAACAGCGCTATCTTAATGCAACAGTTGTCGCACTAAGTGAGGTTATGCCGATGCTCCTTCGAAGTGTTCACCCGGCCCTGCGGTCTCAGATCACCGCGTCCTCGAATACTTCGGAGTGTGCGTATGCCAACCCAGATCACCGCGCTCGCGGTCAGCAAGTCCTTCAACGGCCGGCTCGTTCTCGATGAGGTGACCTGTTCGCTCGCCGCGGGTGAGCGCACCGGAATCATCGGCGAGAACGGATCCGGCAAGACCACCCTGCTGCGGATGTTCGCCGGGCGGGAGGTGCCCGACGACGGCGAGATCGTCGTCCAGGCCGACGGTGGTGTCGGTTATCTCGCGCAAGACGAGCAGTTGCCGCCCAGGATGACGGTGCAGCAGGTCATCGATCGCGCGCTGAGCGAACTGCGCTCGATCGAACAGCGGATGCGTCGCATCGAGGTCGCGATGGCGACCGGGGACGAGTCCGGGCTGGCCGAATACGGCGAGCTGAGTACAGCTTTCGAACTTCGGGGCGGTTACGACGCCGACGCCAGGGTCGAACGTGCGCTGCACGGACTGGGTTTGGGTCTGGTCGATCGCGAACGCACGGTCGGCGGACTGTCCGGCGGCGAGCAGGTCCGGCTGCGGCTGGCCGCTGTGCTGGCGGCCGGGTCCGAGGTGCTGCTGCTCGACGAGCCGACCAATCATCTCGACGACGACGCCCTGACCTGGCTGGAAGATCATCTGCGGACCCGTTCCGGCACGACGGTGACGGTCTCCCACGACCGGGCCTTCCTCGAGCGGGTCGCGACGAGCCTGCTCGAGGTCGACGCGGACCGGCGGCGAATCATCCGCTACGGCAACGGTTATGCGGGGTTCCTGACCGAGAAGGCGGCCGCGCGGCAACGGTGGGCGCAGGCCTACGCGCAGTGGCAGAACGACATCGGCCACCTGCGCGAGACCGTGGCCACGACCGCCCGTCAGGTCGCCCCGGGCCGGGCGATGAAGGACAACAACAAGATGGCCTACGACCGGGCCGGCGGGCGGGTGCAGCAGTCGCTGGCCAGCCGGGTCCGCAACGCCGAGGAGCGGTTGCGCCGGCTGCTCGCGGACCCGGTGCCCGCGCCGCCGGAACCGCTGCGTTTCGCGCCGAGCCTGCGGGCAGGCCGGGCGCACGGAACCATGCTGGACGCCAGCGATATCGCGGTCGCGGGCAGGCTCGAGCGGACCAGCCTCACCGTCGCCGCGGGCGAGCGGTTGCTCATCACCGGGCCCAATGGTGCGGGTAAGTCGACCCTGCTGCGTGTACTGGCGGGGCGGCTCACGCCGGACAGCGGAACGGTCACCCGCGCCGGAAAGGTCGGCTACCTCGCGCAGGAGCCGCTGACCGGCGAACCCGGGGACACGGTGCTGGCCGCCTTCGCCCGCGGCCGCACGGGAGACACCGGCGGGCAGGCCGAACGCCTGATGTCGCTCGGACTGTTCGATCGCGCCCAGCTCACCACGCGCGTGGCCGACCTGTCCAGCGGGCAACGCCAACGACTTGCCTTGGCGCGGTTGGTCGTCGAGCCCGTCGATGTGCTGCTGCTGGACGAGCCGACCAACCACCTGTCACCCGGCCTGGTCGAAGATCTCGAAAACGCCCTGGCCGACTATCCGGGCGCCCTCGTGATCGTCAGCCACGACCGTCGGTTGCGTTCCCGTTGGCGCGGCGCCCATCTCGACCTGCGGGCCTGCGCCCGCGTCTGACGCCCGACCCCGATCATCTACGCACCGAAGGAGATTCGCCGTGCCCGACGTTCTTCCCGCAGACCCGGCCGTGCTGCACCCGATGGCCGGCCAGCCGCGCGTAGTGTTGCTGAAGCCGCTGCTCACCTCGCCCCTGATCGAGGTCGGCGAGTTCTCCTACTACGACGACCCGGACGACGCGACCGCGTTCGAAACCCGGAACGTGCTGTACCACTACGGACCGGAGAAGCTGATCATCGGCAAGTTCTGTGCCCTCGGCACCGGAACCCGGTTCATCATGAACGGGGCCAACCACCGGATGGACGGCCCGTCGACGTTCCCGTTCCCCACCATGGGCGGCTCCTGGACCGAGCACTTCGACCTGCTCACCGACCTGCCGAACCGCGGCGACACCGTGGTCGGCAACGACGTCTGGTTCGGCAACGGGGTGACGGTGATGCCCGGCGTGCGGATCGGTCACGGCGCGATCATCAGCACCGGCTCCGTGGTCACCGCCGACGTGCCCGATTACGGCATCGTCGGCGGCAACCCGGCCCGGCTCATCCGAACTCGCTTCGACGCCGACGACATTGCCCGGCTACTGGCAATCGCCTGGTGGAACTGGCCGCTCGAGCACCTCACCGCCCACCTGCGAACCATCATGGCAGGCAACATCACCGCCCTCGAATCCGCTGCCGCAGAACTGAACTGAGAGCCCGCCGTATGCGCACTCCCCCGGCCCATATCGCGATGGTCGGCATCCCCATCGTCAGTCACGTCCTGCCGAGCCTGGAGATCATCCGTGAATTGGTGGCGCGCGGTCACCGCGTCACCTACGCCAACGACCCGGTCGTCGGCGACCTGATCACCGCGGCCGGCGCCGAACTGATCCCGTGCACGTCCACGCTGCCGGTCGCCGACAACAGCTGGCCCGAGGATCCGGTTTCCACCATGGACCTGTTCCTCGACAACGCGATCCAGTCCCTCCCGCAACTGCGCGCCGCCTACGACCGCGACGCCGCGGATCTCTACCTGTACGACATCGGCGCCTATGCCGGTCGCGCGCTCGCCGAGGCGCAGGGTCGCCCGATCGTGCAGCTCTCGCCTTCGTTCGTGGCGTGGAAAGGTTACGAACAGGATGTGGCAGCACACATTCGGCAGTTGCCAGGCGCCGATGCCTACCGGGCGAAATTCGCCCGGTGGCTCACCGACGCCGAGGCGACCACCACCGATGTGGACGTTTTCTCCGGCATGCCGGACAAAGCGCTGGCGCTGATCCCTCGCGCGATGCAACCGCATGCCGACGAAACCGACTCCGACACAGTGATATTCGTCGGCCCCTGCGTCAACCCGCACAACGCTGAGGAACCCTGGTCCCGTCCAGCAGACGCGGAGAAGGTCCTACTGATCTCCCTCGGCTCGGCTTACACCCGACAACCGGAGTTCTACCGCCGGTGCATCCAGGCCTACGGCGACCTGCCTGGCTGGCACATCGTCCTGCAGATCGGAAAGTACACCGAACCAACCGAACTCGGCGACATCCCGGCCAAAGTCGAGGTGCACTCCTGGGTTCCGCAACGAGCGATCCTGGAACACGCGGACGCTTTCGTCACCCACGCCGGAATGGGTGGCTGCGGCGAAGGACTGCTGGCCGGCGTCCCGATGATCACGGTGCCCCAGGGCGCCGAGCAATTCATGAACGCCGACAAACTCGTCGAACTCGGCGTGGCCCGCCGCATCGATACCGCCGACGCCACCGCCGAGAACCTCCGAGCCGCTTTGACTGCCCTCACCACTGATCCGGCGATCGCGGACCGCTGCGCCCGGCTTCGGCTCGACACCCGGGCCGAAGGCGGCACCCTCCGCGCCACCGACCTCATCGAGAAATACGCCGAGGAGGCGGGGCGCTAAATGGATATCTGCCGCTGGATATCCTCGACGACGGCCAAGGTGACGTCCGCGTTGTCGCCGGCGGCGATGACCTGTTGGTAGAAGTCGCGGCCGGCGATGGGGAGGTAGCCGATGGAGAGGCGAATGGCGCCTCGATTTCCGGCCACCTCCCCTTCGGTGTTCACCACATGATTGAACGCGTTCTGTACCAGCACGGGCACGATGCTGGCCTTCAGGTCGTTGATATCGCGGAATGTGTTGGGCAGCGTCATGCGGCGCGTGCGAATCCATAAAGCGGCCACGGTGGGCACCTCCAGCTGAAAACAATCGAGCAGAAGTCAGCATTCACCGATCACCGAGTGACAGCACGAGTACCGATTACCTGTAATTTGCGGGACGGACTACCTGGCCACTCAGGCAAGCTCCGCTCTATTCATCCGATGATGGGATGCACTGCGGGATCGGCTATTCGGCTCGGCGCCGCCGATCCCGAACGGTGACCGCGATTACCGATCGGGCGAGCGCCCGGAGGTCGTCCGGGATGAGCAGAGGTTCGACCGCACCCTCGAACCCCTCCAATATCGCACCGTCGGGCCAGCTCACTTCGTAGCGATACCAGCACCGGACCTCACTCGGGTGGTACGGCAGCTCGAGTTCCAGACGCACCGCCATCTCGACCAACGCCGCCGCCACCTGCGCGGCACCACCGGTATTCGTCACCTGCCACCACACCGCGCTCCCTCGGTCGCCTTCGGAGATCTCGACCAGGTACCTCAGCTTGCCCCTGTCGCTGAACTCGGTCACACCTGACACCCTGCCAGATGAGACCGGCTGATGAACCAAAACCGGTGCGCGCCGGGCCATCTCGCTCAGTGAAGCAAGCGCTTGGCATGCGCTGCCCGCAGCGGAACCGGCGCGCCCCCGGTCACCGTGACCGAATTGCCCGAAACGGCGGTCGGCACAATTACTTTGAATAAAGCGATCACATCGAGCACGAATCCGGTTCGGCGAACGCCCAATCGCCGCAACGCGGGCCCGTGGTCTGCGGCGACCACCACCGTCGCGCCGATCAGCACGACCCACCACAGCAGTATCGGAATACACCGCGCCGCGCGAGACGACCCGGCGAACGCGACCCGCAATCGGTGGCAGTGAAACGGCACATGCCGCAATTCGTCGTTCAAAATCAACCCGGCGACCCGCGTGGTCAACACATCTTCGGTGCCGTCGCGCAACGCGCGGTAATAACGCAACGCCACCACCTCGGCGACCATCAGCACCATCAATTCCAGCCGCAAACCCAGCGCACGCCGGAGCCGGACGAACACCACGTCGCTCCAGTGCGCGCGGATGGTTTGCCAACCACCGGCATTCAGCAGCAACCCCAGCATGCGCGCGTGATTGATTTCCTCGGCGACGAACAATCGCACCGCGGCGGTATAGCGCGGATCGCCGGCGGCCTCGGCCTTGGCGATCAGATTCGCTCCGTCCCCGCTCTCGCCGATCTGGAATCGTTGCACGCTGCGCGCCACGGCCGGATCGAGATTCGCGCCGCGGGCCCACTCCGGATCCCCCATCGCGGCCCGCGCGAGCTGCTTCGCCTCGAATTCGGCCACCCACCGCGCGAATTCGTCCACGTCCTGCATACCGACCTCCGTACTCGCCGGCCCGCCGCGACAGCGGGCCCGTGGAGGCCAACCTAGACAATGGTTGTGCGGGTTCCTGGCGTCGAATGTGGAGATCCTGTGCCGAGAATCCGGGCGCGGCGCTGGCACAATGACCCCGTGAACCTCGACGATGTGACCATCCCGGATTCCGCGGCCTGCCGGTCCGCCACCGAGGTGGCGGCGGCCTACTGCACGCCCGCCCTGTTCAACCATTCGGTCCGCTCGTATCTGTGGGCGGCAGGGCACGCGAAGCTCAATGGCATCGACTTCGACGCCGAACTCCTTTATGTCGCGGCGCTGCTGCACGACCTGGGCCTGGTCGAGGAGTTCGACAACGCCGGACTCACGTTCGAGGTTTCCGGCGGGCATCTGGCCTGGGTTTTCGGTGCCGCCGCCGGTTGGCCGGCGCAACGGCGGGAGCACGTTGCCGCGGTGATCGTCGCGCACATGGCCGACAGCGTCGACGTCACGCTCGACCCGGAAAGCTATCTGCTGGAATACGCGACGGCAGTGGACATCTCGGGACGCGGCGCCGACGCCGTGGCACCGGAGTTCCGCGACAGCGTCCTGGAACACCACCCCCGCCTCGGGCTGCCGGCGGAATTCCTGGCCTGCTTCCAGGCCCAGGCCGAACGCAAACCGCACACCTCACCCGCCGCCGCCCTGCGCAGCGGCATGGCCGCGCGAGTCGCCGCGAACCCGCTCGACCGCGCCTAGGCCGACACCGCGAAACCCCTACTCCCGTCGTGAGTAGGGGTCGACCCGTCGCGGTGCCACCGGCTTGAATCGAAGAACACGCGGAGGGAGGGCGAATGGGCACCGGGCAAACCAGTGCGTGGATCCGGCGGTTCCACCCGGCACCGGACGCCGCCACCCGGCTGATCTGCTTTCCGCACGCGGGCGGCGCGGCCGCCTTCTACTTTCCGGTCGCCCGAGCGTTGTCCCCCGCGATCGACGTGCTCGCGATCCAATACCCGGGCCGAATGGACCGCCGCAACGAGCCCTGCGTCGACGACCTCCACGAACTCGCCGACCTGGTGGCCGAGCACCTGGGCCCGTGGCTGGACCGGCCGATCACACTGTTCGGTCACAGCCTCGGCGCCACGCTGGGTTTCGAAGTGGCGCAACGCCTATCGGCCTCGGGAGAGCCGCCGCAGGCACTGTTCGCGTCGGGCCGCATGGCCCCGTCACGGCATCGCGACGTGCACGTCCACCGGTATTCCGACGACGCGCTGCTCGCGCAGATCCGCCGGATGAGCGGCACCGACTCCCGCGTCCTCGGCGACGAGGAGATGCTGCGCATGATCCTGCCCGCCTTCCGCGGCGACTACAAAGCCGTCGAGACCTACCGCATGCGCCAGGCCCCACCGCTGAGCTGCCCGATCACCGTCCTGACCGGCACCGACGACCCCGAGGTGACCCTCGACGAGGCGCGGGCCTGGTCCGAGCACACCACCGGCCGCTTCGACCTGAGGCTCTTCACCGGCGGACATTTCTTCCTCACCGACCACCTCGACGAAGTACTGGCGCTGCTGGCCGCGTGATCACATGTCGCGCAACGTCTGCACGGCCAGCGCGAGCTGATCGCCGTCCACCGAGGCGGCGGCCGGCGCGATCAACTGGGTCATCGCCAGCCCTTGGAAGAGCATGAAGTAGAGCGTGGCCACGGCCCGCGCCTGCTCCTCGGACAACTCGGGATGCACCTGCTGGAACGTCGCCGTGAGATCGCCGATCGCGACCTCGGTGGCCTGCACCATGAACTCCTGCGACTCCGGCGACCGCGCGACCAGCAGCGCGTTCTCCGCGCTGAGCAGCAATGCCTCGTGGTTGTTCTCGATCACCTCGCGCAGCCCGGACCAGGTGGGCGCCAGCGATTCGCGCAGCGACCGCCCCTCCCCGCCGGCCCGGATCGCCGCCTCCATCCCGTCGCCGATCCCGCTGCCCATCGACTCGGTGATCGCCTCGGTGATCAACCGATCCTTCGAGCCGAAGTGGTAGCCGATGGCGGCCAGGCTCACGCCGGCCGCACCGGCGATATCGCGGGCGGTGGTCTTGGCCAGGCCGCGCTCGAGCACGGCCTTGCGCGCTCCGGCCAACAGGTCTTCGCGATTTCCCATGCCACGAGACTACCAGCGTCTTAGACATTTGTCATAGACATATGTCTCATTCGCCCGGTCGGAAGCAGTTTTTCAAAACCACCACCATCCAGATTTGAATGAGTCATACTTTGGAACTCATCCAATAAAACCGTCACGCTGTCCACCCAGGAAAGGAATTGCCGTGCCCGAGGACCACCCGCCCATCGGAGAGGCCAACACAGAGCCCGCTGTCGGCGGATGCCCGGTAGCGACCGCTCGCCTCACGTACCCGACCGAGGGCGGCGGCAACCGTGACTGGTGGCCGAACCAGCTCAACCTGAAGATCCTGCAGAAGAACCCCGCCGTCGCCAACCCGATGGACGCGGACTACGACTACGCCGCCGAGTTCGAGACGCTCGACCTGGCCGCGGTGAAGCAGGACATCGAGGCCGTCATGACGACCTCACAGGACTGGTGGCCCGCCGACTACGGCCACTACGGGCCGTTCTTCATCCGGATGGCCTGGCACGCCGCGGGCACCTACCGGATCAATGACGGCCGCGGCGGAGCCGGCGCGGGCATGCAGCGCTTCGCGCCGCTGAACAGCTGGCCGGACAACGCGAGCCTGGACAAGGCGCGCCGCCTGCTGTGGCCGGTGAAGAAGAAGTACGGCAAGAAGCTGTCCTGGGCCGACCTCATCGTCTACACCGGCAATGTCGCGCTGGAATCGATGGGCTTCGAGACCTTCGGCTTCGGCGGCGGCCGCGTCGACCAATGGGAGCCCGAGGAGGACGTCTACTGGGGTCCGGAGCGCACCTGGCTCGGCGGCGACGAACGCTACTCGGGCGAGCGCGATCTCGAAAACCCGCTCGCCGCAGTGCAGATGGGCCTGATCTACGTGAATCCGGAAGGGCCGAACGGCAATCCGGATCCGTTGCTCGCGGCCGCCGACATCCGGGAGACGTTCCGCCGGATGGCGATGAACGATATCGAGACCGCGGCGCTGATCGTCGGCGGTCACACCTTCGGCAAGACGCATGGCGCGGGCCCGGCCGATCACGTCGGCCCCGAGCCCGAGGCCGCCCCGCTGGAGGAGCAGGGCCTGGGCTGGCGCAGCTCGTTCGGCACCGGCGTCGGCAAGGACGCGATCACCAGCGGCCTGGAGGGCGCTTGGACGCCGACCCCGAAGACCTGGGACAACAGCTTCGTCGAGACCCTCTACGGCTACGAGTGGGAGAAGACCAAGAGCCCGGCCGGCGCCTGGCAGTGGATCCCGAAGGACGGCGGCGGCGCGGGCACCGTGCCCGATGCGCACGTGGACGGCACAACGCACACCCCGGTCATGCTGACCACCGATCTGTCGCTGCGCGTCGATCCCGTCTACGAGCAGATCACCCGGCGCTGGCTCGATCACCCGGAGGAACTCGCGCAGGAGTTCGCCAAGGCCTGGTACAAGCTGACCCACCGAGACATGGGCCCGATCGTCCGCTACCTCGGCCCGCTGGTCCCGCGGGAGACGCTGCTGTGGCAGGACCCGGTCCCCGCGCTGACTCACGACCTGGTCGACGCGGCCGATATCGCGGCACTGAAGAGCCAGATCCTGGCGTCGGGACTCACTGTCGCGCAACTCGTTTCGACCGCATGGGCGGCGGCCTCGTCGTTCCGCGGCAGTGACAAGCGCGGCGGCGCCAACGGCGGCCGCCTCCGGTTGCAGCCGCAGCGCGGCTGGGAGGTCAACGAGCCCGACCAGCTCACGCTGGTGCTGCCCGTGCTGGAGGGAATCCAGGAGTCGTTCAACGCCGCGCAGGCCGGCAACACGAAGGTATCCTTCGCCGATCTCGTGGTGCTCGGCGGCTGCGCGGCGGTCGAGCAGGCCGCGCGGGCGGCCGGGTACGACATCGAGGTGCCGTTCACCCCGGGCCGCACCGATGCCACGCAGGAGCAGACCGACGTCGAGTCGTTCGCCGCGATGGAGCCGAGCGCCGACGGCTTCCGCAACTACCTCGGCAAGGGCAGCCGGTTGCCGGCCGAGTACCTGCTGATCGACAAGGCGAACCTGCTCACGCTGAGCGCACCCGAGCTGACCGTGCTGGTCGGCGGCCTGCGCGTGCTCGGCGCGAACTACCAGCAGTCGTCACTGGGCGTATTCACCTCCGCCACCGGGTCGTTGACCAATGACTTCTTCGTGAACCTGCTCGACATGGGCACGAAGTGGGAGCCGTCGGCCGACGAGGGCACCTACACCGGAGTCGATCGCGGCACCGGCGCGACCACCTGGACCGGTAGCCGGGTCGACCTGGTCTTCGGGTCCAACTCCCAATTGCGCGCGCTCGCCGAGGTTTACGCCACCGACGACGCGAAGGAGAAGTTCGTGCACGACTTCGTCGCCGCGTGGGACAAGGTGATGAACCTCGATCGGTTCGACCTGGCCTGAACGATCCCGCGATGACCGGCTGCCGGTCGGTCACCGTGCGCGGCACCCCGCGAACCGCTTCGGTTCCCGGGGTGCCGTGCGGTATCACGCTCCGTACGCGGTGAATCCGGCCCAGATGAAGCTCGGATCGCCGCGCTCGAACGATGCCGCGACCGCCGTCCGGAGCGCGACGCGGCCTTCCGCGCCGGCCCGCAGGCCACGATGGAGGTCGGTCAGGAAAGTGATCGTCTCGCGGGAGTCGGCAATCGGTGTGGCAGAGGCGATTACGGTGCGCGCGCCGGCCGACAGGAACACCGCCGGAAAGCCGAGCAGTTCGTTCGGCAGGCTGGTCACGACTGCGCCGACGGAGCAGGCGGACAGCACGACCACCCCGCCGGGCGCGACCGGCCGGATGACGAATTCGCTGAGCGAGACCGGGTTTTCGCCGAGGAGCAGGATCGAGTTGAATACCGGCTCCTCAACCAGCACGCTGTGACAGGCGAGGTGCACGACCGCCGCGCTCTCGATGGCGTCGAGGATGCCGCCGCCGGGGCGCGAGACCACCGAGTGTCGGGCCGGGTCATCGATGATCTCCCGTTGCCTGCTCGGCGACAAGGACCGAAAACGTTCCGGCTCAGCACCATTCGATCGAGCGCCGCTCGGCCTCAGGTTCACCGGCCGCGTCCCGTGGATGGCCGCGATCGCCTCGCCCTCCGGCTCGACCCGAGGCAGGAAGTCCTCGCCGCTCGAAGGGTCCACCGCGACCACCGCGTCGCGCGAGGTTGTTCTGGGATGCAAAGTGGCGGAAAGCAAGATGCCGGCGTTGGGCACGACGGTCACGTCGAAGTGCAGTTGCGCGGGCCGGCCGTCCACCAGGGCGCCACCGAGCGGCAGCGTGGCGGCGGCGCCGACCGGGGCGAGTGCGAAGGCCGCCAGGTCGGGCCACTGCACGCGGAAGACGGACAGGCTCGCCTCGCCGATTTCGGCCAGGATCTCGGTGAGTTCACCGTGCAACGCGGCGGCACTCGGGCCATCGTTGTCCCGGCGCCGGTATAGGTCGCTGATCCGGGCCTGCCACGCGTAAACTCGCTGGCTGGTGAACCGCGGCAGATCGATGCTGACCGTCCGGCCGACCCGCGCGGCGTCGCCGTAGGTACGGAAGGCGACGCCGCCGAGTGCGGTGGCGACGACGTAGACGACATCACGCGCCGAGCGGATCGCGGCCAGCTCGGTGACGCAGTGCCGGACATCGGCCTCGAGCATGATGCGTTGCGCGGGTGCGGCTTCCACGGCCTTCACCTGCTGGACGCGGAACTCCTCGAGCCGCCGGTTGATCATGCGGGTGTCCCGGTCGCCGGGAGTCCCGAATTCCGCCGGCTCGATCCGGGCGCCCCACCGCTGGTTCTCCTGAGCGATCGCGATCAGCTTGTGCGGATCGGGTTCGACCGCGCGGATCGCGGTCATGGTCTGCGTAGCGCTGTACAGATTGCCCGAGACGTTCTCCAGCAGCAGTGGCGCGAACGCGGGCATCGAGCAGCGGTGGTTCGCGTACGCGCCGAGCTCGAAGGCCACCTGGTTGGCCGCGCGCAGGGGCATCTGCGCCTCGTCGTTCTGCCAGAACTGGCTGACCACATGTGCGTAGGCGTCCGCGTGCATGGTCGAGTTCAAGGCGACCCGGAACCAATTGCACTCCGGCAGTTGCGATTCCAGAATAATCGCCCAGCGCAGCACGTCCGTGGCCAGCAGGGCCTTGCCGAGGTCGGTAACCGAGGTGGGCGCGAACTCCAGGATGAACAGGTTCACCTCGGCGAGGGCGGCGCGCACCTCGTCGGGGGTGCGGACCTCTTCGGCGAGGGCGACCCGTTGTTTCAGGTACTCCACCCGTTGCGTCAGCGCCGGGTCGACACGGTTCTGCTTGGGCTCGAACACGTCCCGAGTCACCCCGGTCACCTGATCCACAGCCATCCGTCCTCGTCGTAGTTCTTCGTCCGCACGCGGCAGCGCTCGAATCGGAACGAGTCGAGTGGGCCAGGGGCAGTGACGATCTCGTGCAGCCTGCCCGCGATCAGGAACTCCAGATCGGAGTCCGGATTGCCGGCCGAGGCCCGGTACAGCGCCGCGCTGTCCAGCAGCCGGCCGATCTCGATGGCCGTCTCACCGGCGTACCCGATGTCGCCCGGGCCGGACATGCCGACGGCGACCGCGGTGCGTAGTCGCATACGCTCGCACGCGTGCCGGTTGTCGAGTTCGAGCCG
Organism: Nocardia sp. NPDC006044; assembly: GCF_042871115.1. Taxonomy (NCBI): domain Bacteria; kingdom Bacillati; phylum Actinomycetota; class Actinomycetes; order Mycobacteriales; family Nocardiaceae; genus Nocardia; species Nocardia sp. NPDC006044. The sequence goes on along the minus strand of NZ_JBIAID010000004.1, from coordinate 376,777 downwards.
ATCGCGCAGGGTGCATAGCAAAGCCGTTAGCGCGGTAGGGATTTCGACGGACAATGGAACCAGTACCCGCACGCCGCCGCCGGTGCCCTCGCGATCGGTGTCGTCGAGGTCTGATCCGAGGGCACGCACCACCTCGCGGACCAGAGCGGCCAGCCGACGCTGCGCATCATCCCGAGCCGGGGCACTGCGACGGCGGTATTCGGCGATGTCCACGGCGAAGCCGAGGCGCAGTCCGGTCGGTTCGCCGCGCCGTGGCGGGCTTCCGGCCGGAGCTCGCTCCGCCAGTACCGATTCCGGCCGGCCCACGGCGCCGTGCGGACCGATGCTCCAGTCCGCCAGCAGTTTTCGCACGTGCTGCGTCCGGTCCAGTGCCGTCTGGAGCAGGCGGGCCGCCGCACCGACGCGCTGCGGGAGCAGCTCGGCGAGGGCGTGATCGGCGGAACACGGCCTGGCCATCGCGAGTTTCATGTTGTGCTCGGCGATCTCGACGCTGTACCGCATGTCCTGCAGATCATCGAGGGTGGCAGTCAAGGTCATCTCATCGACCGCCAGGCCCCGGATTTGATGCGCCGCCGCCGTCACCGTGATCGGGGCGGCCACCAACATGGCGAAGCCGTCGACTCGGTCCTTGGCCCGCTGCTGCAACTCGCGCAGCTGTGCTCCGTCACCGATGACGCGCGCCTCGTGGCGGAGTTTGGCCGCATGCATGAGGTACCGGGGCAGCGGCGGCAGCGCTACGCCGCCATCGCTCCAGGTCCACGCGCTCAACTCGGCGGCATGCCCACCGGGCGCGCCGACCACGAAGACGCGGTTCGGGTCGGTATCGGCCGAACCGAGCTCCCACATCGCCAGGGCCGGCCCCTTCGGGCTCGGCTGCCGCAGCCAAGGCTGCGCTGCCAGCCGAAACGGCAAGGCCGACTGCATGATCGGCGTGAGCGCGACGGTCGCGTCGTCCGGCAGCTGTGCCTGGAACAGTACGGCGGTGCCCAGGAAAGCGTCTACGCCGTCGATCGACAGCTGACCCCACCAGCGATCGAATGCGCGCCACCCGGGGGCGATCGCGGAGCCGATGCGCAGCCTGCGCTCCTCGGTGTCCATCGGGGCCGCGAGTACCAGCGAGAAGCTCAGGATGTCGTGCTCGCGCCGGGCGATCATCTGGAAGTCGCCGGTGCGGTCTTCCGCGAGCGCCAGCGCCGTGGCGGCGCCCCCGCGAATTCTGCCCTCCGGCAACGCGGCCGGCAGATCACAGGATTCGACCGGCCGATCGATGCCGAGCCGGTCCGCGCCCCGCGCCCAGATGGCGCGCACATGCTGTAGCGCCGTCGCCGCCCGCGGACCGTCCAGCGGCGCGAACACGTGCACCACCAATTCCTGGTCGGCTAAGCCGTTTTCGTCCATCGGGTCACCTACTCGTGCTCGTCCGCGGTGACCGGCTCCCCGCCCAGCGAATGCACCAGCGCGTGCACGCGGTCCAGCATCCGGTGCGGCGCCGGCGAGCGATGTCCGGCGCCGATGCGGGTGGCCCGGACCGGACCCATCAGTTCGACTTCGGCGATGGACTCCCGGACGGCGACGGCGTCGCCGTTCGCCAGCGCCACGGCGAGCGCCCCGACCGAATCCAGCACGTGCTCCCAGCGGCGCGGCGGCAGCTGCCACCGCGTGGCATCCCGGAGGACTGCGAGGATGTCCTCGCGCGTCTCCGAATCGAGTTCGAACTCCCACGGCAAGGGCGGTAGCGGACCGTCGACGGACTCACTCATGGAACTCACCTCACCTGTCGGGACTGCGCCGAGTGCTCCGGCGCCCGCCTTCCCGGAATGCGCCGTGAACCACGAAACTCATTGTGTACCAAGAGTTTATCGATGCGGGCTCACCCGCGATGTCCGCCAAACGACGTACATCGGGCACCTCGCGAGGGCGTGGGCATGGTCATCCGCGACCGCGCTCGCCGCGCGGTGCGACGGTGACAGACCGGTACCGTTCCATAGTCCATCCAGCGTATTGACGCCGGCCCGAATCCGGTGTCCGCCGAACGACCTACAGCACCGGCGGCAACCCTTTCGCGGCTACACCTCGACCCGCTCGCCCATGATCACGGTCCGCTCCCCCGGCAACCCGAAGTATTCGGCGGCATCGGCGGTGATGTAGGACGTGGCGATGAACAGCCGCTTGCGCCAGCCCGCCATCGTCGGTTCGGTCCCGCGCTTCAGCTCGATCTTCGACAGGAAGTAGGAGGCGTCGTCGACCGAGATCCGGCCCTCGGTCTGCTCGGGGTCGAGCAGCCGCAGGATGTTCGGGATGTTCGGTGTCTCCATGTAGCCGCAATGCGCTGTCACATGGATGATTCCGTCATCGGCGTAACCGAGCGCGTCGATCTCGGTGCGCTCCTCGTCCGGCACGCGCGGCACCGGAACCGTATCGATCGACAGGATCACCAGGTGTTCGTGGCGCACGTGGTTGTGTTCGACGTTGGCCCGCATCGCCAGCGGCGCGGTCTCCATGCCGCGGTTGAGGAACACCGCCGTGCCGGGCACCTGCACCAGCGGCGGCTCTTGATACTGCAATTCGTCGATGAATTCGCGCAGCGGGCCTTCCTTTTCCTCCCGCGCCCGGGTGACCACGTCGCGCCCGCGCGCCCAGGTGCTCATCACGGTGAACGCGGTGAGCCCGATCAGCAGCGGCAGCCAGGCGCCGTGCACCAGCTTGGTCAGGTTGGCCGCGAGGAACAGCGCGTCGACCGCCAGCAGCGGGACCGCGCCGAGCAGGACCAGCCACAGCGGCGTATTCCATTTGATCCGAGCGAGATAGAAGAACACCAGCGTGGTGATGGAGATGGTGGCGGTCACCGCCATGCCGAACGCGTAGGCCAGCGCGGCCGAACTGCGGAACGCGAAGACCAGCGTCAGCACCGAGAACATCAGCACCCAGTTGATCCACGGCACGTAGATCTGCCCGATGGTCGACTCCGAGGTGTGCGCGATCCGCAGCCGGGGCAGATAACCGAGCTGCGCGGCCTGCGACGCCACCGAATACGCGCCGGTGATCACCGCCTGCGAGGCGATCACCGTGGCGGCGGTCGCCAGCAGCACCAGCGGCAACCGCGCCCAGCCGGGCGCGAGCAGGAAGAACGGGCTGCCGACATTGCTTTCGTCACCCAGAATCAGCGCGCCCTGCCCGAGATAACTCAGCACGCAGGCGGGCAGCACCAGGCCGAGCCAGCCGCGGGTGATCGCCTTCCGGCCGAAGTGGCCCATGTCCGCGTACAGCGCCTCCGCGCCGGTGATGGCGAGCACGATCGCGGCCAGCGCGAAGAACGCGATACCGAAGTGACCGGCCAGGAAACCGAGCGCGTACGTCGGCGACAGGGCCTTCAGGATCTCCGGATGCCGGGCGATGCCGGAGATGCCGAGCACGCCGATCGAGCCGAACCAGAGGATCATCACCGGGCCGAACAGCCGGCCGACCGCCGCCGTGCCGCGGCGCTGCACGGTGAACAGCACGATGATGATCACCGCCGTGATCGGCACGATCAGCTCTTCCAACCCCGGCTGCACGATCTTCAGGCCCTCCACCGCGGACAGCACCGAGATCGCCGGGGTGATCATGCTGTCGCCGAAAAACAGTGCCGCACCGAAGATTCCCACCCCGGCCAACAGCGTCGCCGCCCGGCCGCCGCGCCCGCCACCCAACCGCCGCAGCAGCGTGATGAGCGCCATGATCCCGCCCTCGCCGTCGTTGTTCACCCGCATCACCAGCGAGATGTAGGTCAGCGTGACCACGATCATCACCGACCAGAAGATCAGCGACACCACCCCGTACACGTTGTCCGTGCTGATCGGCACCGGATGCGGATCGCCGGGATTGAACACCGTCTGAATCGTGTAGATCGGGCTGGTCCCGATATCGCCGAACACCACACCCAGCGCCCCGACCACCACCGCGGCCCGCACCTTCCGGTCCCCGCCACCCGCGTGAACCACCGGGGTCACCTCGACCGCCGCATCCATGCCGCCTCCTCGTTACCCGGCCCGCACCCATCGTGCCGTGGTTTGCCGCCACGTCACTGTAACCACGCGGCGCGCCGATCTCGCGCCATGCGGCACTCGCGCACGCGCCCCGTAACAAGGGCCGAAATCGCGGACGACGGAACGAGCGGGACTTCCCGAGGCGACCGCGAGCCGCGGCGTGACAACGGGCTGGCAAATGACCATCCCCCTTGACGCTTCCCCTGCTACACACGGGCGCGAATCAGAGCTGAGAAGAACTGTCGCGCAGCCGAACCCGACGCGCGTTCGCGCAGGTCGAGGTCGCGGCAGCCGCAAAGATCAGCAGGGAAACGGGCCACCCGTACCGACCGGTCGAGGCGGTCTACAGCGGGGCTTAACCGGGTGAAGGGCGAGATCGATTGAAGCGGTGGCGAATTCACAGCATTGACATATGAATTCACGTACCCTTTTACCCAAGTCCCATCGCGGATCGGTCGCTAGTTCATCACCATTGGATAACAGGTAGTCAGCGCTGCGTGCATGCTGGCGCCTGACTTACGTGACGATCGAGGTCAAACCGGATGTGCATACGGGTACAAGCACGCGTCGAGTGGCGCCGGCTGGTTGGGGATCTGGGCAGCGGGTATCGGGCGCTGCCGGGCGGAGGCCGCGGATGAGCGCGCCGCCTGATCGAACAGCGCACTGGCACAACGGGTTCCGAAGATTCGGCGGACGCACGGGCATGCGGAGTGGCCCACCGCTGATCGAGATCAGGGAACCGGGCCGGGCCGCCCGCAGGCTGATGTTGAGCGGCCCGGTCACCTTCGGCCGCAACGGCGACAACGAACAGCTGGCCGACACCGCCATCTCGCCGCGTCACCTGCGACTGGTCCCGAGCCCCACCGCGCTATCGGTGGTGGATCTCGGTAGTCGCACCGGCACCACGGTCAACGGCGTCCCGCTCACCGGCCGCACGGCGCTGACCTCCGGCGACACCGTGCAACTCGGCGACACCGAAATCATCGTGCTCTACGACCCGGTCACCGAACCGCTGGCCCGGATCGACGAGGAAACGCAGAACGAACCACCCACTGCCGCACCGCCGGTCGCTCCCGCGCCGACCCGGCTGATCGCCCTGGCGAACCGGATCCTCGACATCGATCCGGACGGACAGCGCAATCCGTTCCCCGCCTCCCCGGAAATGCCCAGTCGAATGCCACGGAAAATGTGGCACCTGGTGCGCATCGCCGGCGTCGCGGTCTATCTGGAGATGATCGTCGCGATGTTCGTCCGGCCCGCGGGTGGGTTGTTCGTCTTTTTCGGCGTAGTGGTGCCCCTCTTGCCGGGCCTGTTCCTGATCGCGCCGGGGCTCTGGCGCAACAGCTGCCCGCTGGCCGCGACGAATCAGCTCCCGCGGGTGCTGGGCTTCACGCGCGGGAAGAATCCACCCGATTGGCTCTATGCCCGAGGCTATCTCGGAGCGACCACGCTGTTCTTCGGTATCGCGGGCGCCAGGCTGGCGGGCCTGGATCGCAACGGTGCCGCCGCGGGCACCGTGCTGGCACTGGTCCTGGTCGCCGCCTTCACCGGCGGTTTCCTGTTCAAAGGCAAGAGCGGCTGGTGCAGCAGCATCTGCCCGTTGTTCCCGCTGCAACGCGCGTACGGGCAGACGCCGTTCGTCACCGTGCCCAACAGTCATTGCGAGCCGTGCGTCGGCTGCGCCAAGAATTGCTACGACCTCAAACCGCGATCCGCCTATCAGGCGGATCTGACCGATCCCGAATTCGCGTGGAGCGCACCGCGCAAACTGTTCGCGGCGGCGTTGCCCGGCTTCGTCCTCGGCTTCTTCATCCTGGCCGGGCGGACCGAAACCGGCCTGGGGCAGCGTTATTCGGTGCTCGCACTGTTCATGGTGGTCGCGATCGGGCTGTTCTTCGCGCTGGAGGCGATGACGCCGCTCAGCATCGCGACGATCAGTGTCGGCTATTCGGCGCTGGCGCTCAACATCTTCTACTGGTTCGCCGCGGCGACGCTGGCTCGGTCGTTCGGCACGGTCACCGGGCTCAGCGCGCCGTGGCTGCACTGGCCGATCAGCGCGGCGATCCTGCTCGCGACCATCGTGTGGGTGGCCCGGACCCGGGTCGTCGAGCTGCAATTCGCGCTGAGCACCGGGACCCGCACCGAACCGGTACTACTGGCGTTGCCGAAGATTCGGCCGAAGGAGGCGCAAACGCCCAGCGCGCCTGCGGCTTCGGTCAGCTTCGACGGCGTCGAGGTGGACGCGGACAGCGGGATGAGCCTGCTCGAGGTCGCCGAACGGGGCAAACAGCGGATCGAGGCGGGCTGCCGGATGGGCGTGTGTGGCGCCGATCCGGTCGCGGTGCTCGACGGGATGTCGTGCTTGTCGGGCCCGGGCCAGGATGAACGGAATACGTTGCGGCGACTGGGTTTCGCCGACAATACCCGGATGGCGTGCTGCGCGCGGATCAGCAGGGGCGCAGTCAAGGTTTCGCTGACGCCGGAACCCGGTAACCCGAACACGCCGCGGCCGACGCGGTTCGATCGGTCCATCGTCAGCGTCGCGGTGATCGGCAACGGCATCGCGGGCGTGACGGCGGCGGACTTCCTGCGACGCAATCACCCTGATTGCGAGATACATCTCGTCGGGCGGGAATCGCATCCGCTCTACAACCGGATGGGCATCTCGCGACTCGTATACGGGCGTTCGGCGATGCAAGGCCTGCATCTACTACCCGAGCAGTGGTACGACGACCATCAGATCACCACCTGGCTCAACACCCTCGCCACCAGCATCGATCTCGCGGGCCGCCGGGTCTTCCTCGGCACCGGCGAAGCGCTCCCCTACGACCGCCTGATCCTCGCCATGGGCGCGAGCAGCGCGCTGCCGCCGATCGACGGGCTCTCCCGGCCGGGGTGTTTCGTGCTTCGCGAGGCCGGTGACGCGATCTGGATCCGCTCGTATGCGCAGCAATTCCGTTGCGCCCGCGCGGTCGTCGCCGGCGGTGGGCTGCTCGGGCTGGAGGCCGCGCATGCGTTGCACCTGCTGGGCCTGCACGTGACCGTGCTCGACCGTGGTGATCGGCTGCTGGCCAAGCAGATCGACGCGCGCTGCTCGCAATTGGTGCTCGAGCACTTCGCCAGAACCGGCATTCAGGTGTTGCATCACGCCGAAACAGTCAGCGTCACGGGCGATCCGGCGGTTCGGGGGGCGGTGTTGCGCGACGGGCGCGAGCTCGAGTGCGATCTGTTTCTGACCGCCACCGGCATCCGGCCGAACATCGAGCTGGCGCGCAGCGCGGGCGTGCCTGTGGAACGTGGTGTGCTGGTGGACGATCGGATGCGCACCCAGATCCCCGACGTCTATGCCGCCGGCGACGTCGCCGAATTGGACGGCCAGGTGTTCGGCCTGTGGCCGATCGCGGCGGAGCAGGCGCAGGTCGCCGCGGTGAACGCGCTCGGCGGTGACCGGTCCCTGACCCGGGCCGCGCCCGCCATGATCCTGAAAGGCGTTGGTCTGGAGCTGTTCTCGACCGGGAAGGTGGAACCGGAGTTCGGCGACGAGGTGATCGTGCTCGACCGTCCCGAGTCTTATCGACGCCTGATCCTGTCGCACGGGCGAGTGGTCGGCGCGACCGTCCTGGGGCACCACCCAGGCGACATCGCGGCGGCCCAGCAGGCCATGAGCAATCGCCTGCCGGTGCCGGTCACCGCGCGCGGCGCCCTCCATGCCGGAGATTGGTCAGTGCTCGCGCAACTCGACAGCGAAGTCATGAACACCTCTGCCGGGCAACCGGTTCGGATCATGTGAAAGTGCCCTGCCTGACCCCTCAACCAGGCAGGGCACCCGCGGTACCTCAGCGTGCGGTACGGGTGGTCGACACCACCACGGACGCAAGGACACTCAGCCCCGCGCCGAACCAGAGCACCGCCGAGAGCACCACGTTGTCGGCGATGATGCCGCCGAACAGCGCGCCGAGCGCGATCGCCAGGTTGAACATCGCGGTGTTCAACGCGGTGGCCGCCTCGGTGGAGCCCGGCGCGGCCTGCAGGATCCAGGTCTGCACGCCCACCGGGATGCCACCGAACGCCAGACCCCACACGACCAGCAGGATCACCCCGGTGACCGGCGTGCCGCCGATGAGCGCGACGAGCGCCAGCACCGCGGCCAGCAGCGTGCTGATGACGATCAGCGTCACCCGGATATTGCGACCCGCCGCCGCCCCGGTGAGGAAGTTGCCGATGATGCCGGCGACACCGAAGGCCAGCAACGCCGGACCGACCATCGCCTTGTCGATGCCCGAGAGGTCCTGCAGGATCGGGCTGACGAAGGTGAACGCGGCGAAGTGACCGCTCACCATCAGGAATGTGACCAGAACACCGGCCCGGACCACCGGATTGCGGAACTGTTCGCCGAGCGTGCGCAGCCGCACCGGCTCGGTCGCCGGCATCGCGGGCAGCAGCCACAGCAACGCGACGACCACCAGCAGACCCAGCCCGCCGAGCAAGCCGAAAGCGATTCGCCAGTCGGTCAATTCACCGATCAGCGTGCCGGCCGGAATGCCGAGCACATTGGCCGCGGTGGCGCCGCCGAACGCGATCGCCGTGGCCTGCGGTACGTACTTCGCCGGCACCATGCGCACCGCGATTCCGGCGGCCAGCGCCCAGAACCCGCCGATCGCGATGCCGACGAGGAAGCGCGCGGCCAGCAGCAGACCGAAGTTCGGCGCGAACGCGGCCAGCACATTCGCGGCCACCACCAGCGAGATCAGGCCGAGCAGCACGACCCGGCGATCCAGCCGCCCGATCGCCACCGGCAGGATCGGCGCCGTCGCCGACGCGACCAGGCCCGGCACAGTCACCATCAAGCCCGCCGTCCCCGGCGAGACACCGAGCGCGCCGCCGACCGAGGTGAGCAGTCCGACGGGCAGTTGCTCGGAGGTCACCACCGCGAAGGTGCCCAAGGCCACGGCGGAGACCGCGAACCACCTTCGTAGCGGGACTTTTCCGGCGTTGGGTTCGATGTCCGAGGGGTCGGAAACAGTCACCATGTCAATCTCTCCTCACTAAGAACATCAACGTTAAGTAGATGAGCGCTAAGGTTTATTCCAGACATCGCCGGCCCGGTTCACCGAATTGATCGGCGATTCGACCAATCACCCGGCCTGCGCGGGGCGAACTCCTGCCGAGATGTTTGTCGAGTTCGAGGTGTGATGGTGATGGCGACGGTCGGAATATCCGCTGAGCGGACGGTTGTGCGGGGCGTGCTGCTCATCGGCGAGTTCGTCGCCGACGCGCGGCCGCACCTGCTGCGCGCGGTCACCGAGCAGGTCGATGACGGCCAGGTGACCGCGGCGGTCGCTACGGTTCTCGATCGCCTGACCGGCGACTCCGACCTGCCCATCGATGACGTCGCGGTGCTGTACCGCACGGCGGATGAGCGACGTGCGCTGGTGACCTTCCTCGCCACACGGAAATGGCAGTCGGCCTCGCTGGTTTCGATCCGATCCGCGCTGCTCGCGGTGGTTCAGGACGCGCCTGGGCTGGAGGCGTTCGGCACCGTGCTGGCCATCGAGACCCTCGGCGACCACACCTGTTGTGCGGTTGTCGGTCCGGATCGCGCGCGCATCCTCGCCGCGGACTCCTGGCCCGCCGGTCTGCACGACGCCGAATCGGCGGGCCGAGCGGTCAGTCGGATGTGGCCGTTGCTGGACACGATCGCGGTGCGCCCCGATGTCGTCGTGCTCTGCGGCGCGGCAGCGGCCGAAGCCGAGATCTCCACCGTCCTGCACAACGCGTTCGGCGTCGAGGTCCGCCGACTACCGGACTTCGTCAACGCCCCAGCCCGCGGCGCCGCGCTGGTCGCCGCCGAACAGATCCGCAACCTGCCGGTGCCCGTCCCGCGCGAGCACGGCCGATCGCGCCGAGTGATGCTGTCCGCCGCCGCACTCATCGTCTTGCTCGGCGGGTCCGCATTCACCGTCGCCGCGCTGCACACCGAGCGCACACCGGCTGTCCACGTTCTCGACGCGTCGGCGAAACCGACTCCCCCAGAACCGATTACCTCGGACACACCCCCGCCCGACCGACTACCGAGCACCACAGAACCGGCCGAACCCACGTCGACGCCACCCGTCGTCGTGCCGCCCGCCCGCACCACCGATCGAGTCGAGCCGTCGCCACCGCCACCGCGCTCCTCGACCTCCCTCGAACCGCCCGCCCCGCCGACCTCCACCACCGTCGGCGCCCCGGACGCCAACTGGCTGTTCCCCGGCGAATCTCCGCCACCACCCGCCGGATCAGACCCAGCGGCCGTCCGCGCTTGGTGGGACAACCATGTCGCGCTGAAGCAGCGTTGGCTGAACGGCGGATAGCCGCTGGACGGTCGATCACAGGGAACTGGTGCAGTTCGACTCTCGGCCGATACTTGCACCATTTCCTCGTGATCAACTGTCCAAATCCCTCACTCCCCAGCGCGTCGTCGCCTCCTTGGCGTGGCGTGGCAACGATCCCGCCGGGTCAGGTGAGATCCGGTTGGTCGGTCGGCGTGGCCTGTCGGGGGCCGCGGGCGGCGAGTACTACTCCGGCGCTGACGATTGCGGCGCCTGCGAAACGGATAAGGGAGCCGTGGGCGACGCCGAGGAGCATGCCGGTGATCAGCGCGCAGACGGGGACGACACCGGCGAACGCGCCGGCTGTTTCGACGGGGATGCGGTCCAGGGCCGCGTACCAGAGGAGGAACGCTCCGGCGGAGGCGACCACGGCCAGGTAAGCGATTGCCGCCGATTCCGGCAGCGTAGGCAGGCGCAAGGTCGGCAGATCGATTATCAGCGCGACGATTCCGCACAGGACCGCGCCTGCGGTCGCGGCGTAGGTGGCGGTGGCCTTCGCGCCGATCTCGCGTACCAGCGGAATGGCGACGAGGGAGAACGCGCATTCACCCGCGAGTGCACCGGCCGCGAGCAGGAGTCCGAACGGGTCGTCAGCGGAACCGGACCATTGCACGACTACCGCGCCTGCCGTCACGATCGCGGCAGCGACCACCGCGCGCGCCGACGGCGAGCGACGCGCCATGAGCGGACCGCACAGGGCCAGCACCACGGGCACCGCTCCGACGACCGCGCCGACCACCCCGGCGTCGACCCGTTGCAGGGCCAGCACCAGGCAGATGTTGAAGCCGGCCAGGCCGGTCGCGCCCAGCACGCCGATGCGGACGAGTTGCGGCCTGGCGACCCGCGGGAGTTGCCGCCGGAAGCACCAGAACATGAGTGCCGCGGCGATGGCGTATCTGGCCGCTTGCCCGGTCATGATGGGAAAGGTGGTCAATGCCGTCGTCGCGGCGATCGCGGAGCCGACCGCGACGCTGGAGCCCAAGGCGAGCAGGCCGCCGGACCAGACTCCCGATCGCCGCTCGGCGCCCCGGATTACGCTGAGGCTCATTCGATTTCGCTCGCGTCGACCGGGCGCATCGCGGTCACCGGGCAGCTCTGGGCACAGTCGGACAGGACCGAGCCACGGTGTTCGCAGGCGTCGGGATGGCGGGACCGGATCTGCGCCAATCGCTCCGGCCGCAGTACATCCTGCACCACCGAGGGCCGGCATTGACCGCGGGTGAACAAGAAGCCGTCACAGTGATGCGCCTGCTGGTACGACGGTGCCGCCTGCAACGTTTTATGCAGGCGGTGGATTCGGTAGTGCGGCACCGCCGGGTACAGGTGATGGGCCAGGTGCCAGTTGGAATTGTGCGGTGCGAGGAATTGCCGGACCAGCCAGGACGCGTCCCAGCTGCGGGTCGCCTGCCAAGGATTATCCGAGCGCAGCCCGGCGTGATCGGCGATATCGCTCCAGTACCGCAAGACTTGGTAGAAGGTGGCGTACGGCACCACCCAGAGGAGCAGGAAGTCGAGGCCGAGACCGGTCAGCACGAATCCCGCCGATACCAGTACCAGGAAGAGAATCCGGAGCCGCGTCTCCTTGCGGTCTTCGTCCCGTCCGATGAGGTCTGCGGTCACCTGAAATGGCACGTGTGCCAGCAATAACGGCTTCACCAGGTGTCGGCGAACGAATTGCTTCATATCACGCGGGTTCACCAATCCCAGGCGCATATAGCCGAGCAATTTCGGATCGCGGCGGTCGTCCCACAGGTGACGATGATGCTCGCAATGCGCGCACGTATACGACGACAGACCGGAGAAGATCGGCCAGGCGATGAAGACGCGGCCGAGCCACTTGTTCAGCGGCCCGTGCCGAGTCAGTTTCAGGTGACTGGCCTCGTGCATCAGGCTGCGCAGTGCGCGCTGCCTACCGCCGATGACGAGCACGCCGATCACATACACGACGGGGTGATAACCGCAGCTCACCACGGCGAACGCCACACCGGCGATGACCAGCCAGTCGACGAACAGGTCGAGCGGACCGTGCCAGTTGTCCCTGCTGTTGTGAATATCCTTGACGGCTTCCTTGACCTCCGGCGAGAGCTCCCGTTTGAATCCGCCGACCGGCGGTCTCGACGCTCGGCACCGCTGCTGAACCCGATCCTTTTGTGGCATTGCCGCATACACCCCCGTTGAACTATCGCACGGCCACAGCACTTTCGATTCGCCGGGACCGGACCTAACGATCACCGATGGTAGCGGCCGGTTGAATACGTGTCGCGACGTCATTTCTGGTGTGTAAATAAATTCCGACTGGATGGTTTTACCCAGATATCAACAGCAGCATCAAGACAAAACCCCGCATTCTACATCGGACGACATGACGGGGCCAATAATTTCAACTGGGGAAAGCGGAGGGAAGCGTCCGGAATTCCGCCGAATACCATTCTAATGTCTGCCAGGAATTCGCGGAACAGCGGCCGCGGGCGACACCGGACGATGTGCCGGTGCCCAGCAAAACCTCGCAGAATTGTGCCCGATGCCAACCCGCGGACTGATGTGACGCAGCTCCCGACGCACAAGGTGCTGGTCAACGCGGCTCGAGCTAGGCTCGGCACCGCGCTGGCAGCAAGAAAACCGACTCGGCCCCGCGGCGAACCGGATATGAGGAGCTCTTTATGCGCGGTATCAAACTTTATGCGGCTGGACTCAGCGCGTTAGCGCTCACCTTGCTGTGACCACCACCGCCGGCGCCGACGCGCCGATCCAGGGCTCCTCCGATGTGGACGTCGTCCCCTCCCCACCCGGCGCGAACAACTGGTCCTGCCAACCCAGTGCCGCGCACCCTCGGCCAATTGTCTTGGCCCACGGCACCTTCGAGAACCGCCTGGACAACTGGTTCGCCATGGCACCGCGGCTCGTCGCGGCCGGCTACTGCGTGTACGCGCTCGACTTCGGTCGCGGCCTGGGTGGCACCGTATCCGGCGTGGGCCCCATGCGCGGCTCCGCGCAGGAGATCTCGGACTTCGTCGACCGCGTGCTCGCGACAACCGGTGCGCGGCAAGTCGATATCGTCGGCCACTCCCAGGGCGGCATGCTGCCGCGTTACTACCTGAAGAACCTCGGCGGTGCCTCTAAGGTGCACGCCCTGATCGGCCTCGCGCCCGACAATCACGGCACCACTTGGGGTTTGGTCGGTTTGCCGATCACCCTTGTGCCATCGGCGACCGACCTGGTGTGCCCGTCGTGCACCGAGCAGCTGCCGACGTCGGATTTCATCACGCAGCTCAACAGCGGCGGCGAAACACAGCCCGGCGTCAGCTACACCGTGATCGTCTCCGAGTACGACGAATTCGCGACGCCGTACACCACCGGCTTCCTCACCGGCCCGGATGTCGACAACATCACCTTGCAGGACATCTGCCCCGGGGACTTTTCCGAGCACATGGCGATCACGTCCGACCCGGTCGCAATCCAGCTGGTGCTCAACGCATTGGATCCGGAGCACAAGACGCCGGTTCCCTGCGGAACCGGCGTCGGATCGGCACAGAACTAGGCACCCGGATCATGCCGAACGCAGCGTGCCGACGCGTTAGTTGTGGCAGATGTTGATGTCGGCGGCGAACAGCAGTACAGACTTGACCGATTGCCCTGTGCCGTAGTCGTTTTGGTGAATTCCCATGAATCCGTAGCGATTCGCCGGATGGCCGGGCACCGTGGCCGAACTCCAGTTAACACCGAATTTGAGGTCCGGATAAGCCGCGCGAACCTCGGCAAGCGTAGTCCCCGCGGTGATCCCCTCCGGCGTGCGCGGGGCCCAGAATCGCGTCCTGATCCGCGACCAGTCGCGTAACGGCCGTGCTCTCGTCAGCGGTGGGCCGCACCGCGGCCGACGGCGACCCGGCGACCGGCGCGGGCTCGGTCGAGCAGCCCGCCGCGACGGCCAGCGTCATCAGGACGCCGACCGTCGCGCCGAGCCGAAGCCCCCGAAAGTCTGGCCAGGAACTCAGCCGGGAATCTGGAAATCGGCCTTGAATCGCGGCCCCGGCGGTAACCCGCGCAGCACGGCGCTGATCCAGGCTACGGCCGGCGGCCAGCCCGCTCCCGCGTTGACGACGTGCTCGGGCAGCGGCATCGTGTAGAAACGCAGGTCCGCACCCCGGTTCCAGTAGTCGTTCACGGCGGGCAGGACCACCGACGCGGGAATCAGCTCGTCCCAGATGCCGTGGAACCAGAAGATCGGACTGTCCGGAATGTGTTGTCCCAGGCTCTGTTCCTGCAAGACCTGCATCACGCCCGGCGCGGTCTCCAGCGTCATCCCGGGATTGAAGTAGTCACTGATCGGCCGGTACATACCCGACAGCGCCACGGTGTAGACGCAGCGACTCTGCATATCCGCCAGAATCGCCTGTCCCTCCTTGTTCAGCAGCTTCGCCGCATCGAACTGCTCGGGGAACTCCCGCGACAACCCGGCGAAACCGAGCCACATGGTGAAGTTGCTGATCCCGGTGAGCCCCGGCTGTTGCTTTGTCGCGTACCGCGCCTGCAAACGCAGATCGCCGGGCGTCCCACCGATGGCCGTACCGAGCAATCTGACGTCGGGAGCGTAACTTTCGCGCATTTCCGCCGCGCGGATCGACCCCGAACCACCACCCGAGTAGCCGTACATGGCGATGCCGGAATCCGTAAGTCCCAGCGACGCATCATTTTTCATGGCGCGCAGGCTGTCGAGCACCATCTTGCCCTCGTCGAAGGTGTTGAACGTATTGAACTTACCGTCGAAGTCGGGCACGTTGATCGCGAAGCCCTGCGCCAGCCACCCCACCGCCAGCGCGGCTTCCTTCATGGTGCCGACCTGCAACGTGTAGGACGGGTTGCACGCCGAGTTGGTCGAGTCGATCGCCTCCTGGAAGGAGACCACCGGCCGCGGCCCGCCCGTCCACGGAATGCCCGGAGTGATCACCGAGGTCGCGGTGGCGATCGGGTTGTCGTGAATGTCGTTGCTGCGGAACAACAGTTGCTTGGTGTCGACCGGGAACGGGATGCCGAGTATCCGGGTCTGCACGGTGCGCGACCGAATGATCTGCCCCGGCGCGTAGGCGGCCAGATCGTCCGGGTCGGCGTACCACGGATCCTCCGCGGGCACCGGGATGGGCAGCAGGTCGTAGATCTGCGGCTCGGCGGGCAACTGCGGCAATTGATTCTGATCCGGAGGGAACGTCGGATACGGATCGCCCGCCGCGATACCGGCGCTGGACACGGCCAGGCACAGTGCCGTCAACGGCACCGCCGCCCAGGTGAATCTCTCCCCGAACATGCACCCTCATCTCGTCAACCGTGATCGGCATCATGCGAAGACCGAAGTGGTGCCAGTACACCTTGCCTGCGACCCCCTCGCTATCGACAAACAGACAGACTCCCGTCGCGGGCAGTTGTGCACATCCATAGAATTCGACCCCGCGAGTGCGAATCAGGCCGAGAATGCCTTCGCTTCCAGTAGTTGCGCGGTCCGCGCGGCGGACAGGGTCATCGCCTCGGTCGGGCGCTGCGGGTCGTATCCGGTGAGTTCGGCGATCCGGGTCAGCCGATAGGTGATGGTGTTGCGGTGCACGAACAACAGCCGGGCCGCGGCATTCTGGTTGCACTCGTTCGCGAAGAACACCCCGAGCGTCTCCGCCAGGACCGGTTGATCCGCGAGCGGCTCCAGCACCGAGGCGAGTTCCTTGCGCACCGATCCGTCGACCGCCACCGCGTACTCCAGCCGCAGGTCCTGCCGACGGCAGATCATCTCGTCGCGGGAGAGGCAGCGTCCGAGTTCGGCGACGACCCGCGCCTCCGCGAAGGACTCCGGGATGGCCGCGCGGGTCGCCGCGGGCGATACCCCGATCCACAGCAAAGGCGATGCGCCCGTGCCGATTCCGGGCGCCAGACGGGTCGACAGACTCGCGATGACCGCCGCGCTGTCGTCGCGCGAATCCATCGGGATAAGGGCCGTCCAGCCCCGGATATCGCGACGCAGGAACGCACCCGGCAGGTCGTGGATCCGGTGTCGCAGATCGGTCAGCGTGCCGGGTCCGGGGTCGCCGGGGCGGATCACCGCGACCACGAACGCGTCCGCGACCGGCACCGCCGGATCATCGAGCCAATCGCCGGGATCGCGCCCGGCGAGCAGGGCGTCGACGACCCCGCGCCGGCGTTCGAGCTCGTCCGACGGCCGGCGCCGGGCATCCTCGACACAGGCCACCGCGATGCGGGCGGTCATCAGCGAGAGGTATTCCGAGAGCGGCCTGCCGATCTCCGCGAGCGCCGCCTGGCCGGCCGGGGACGCCGTCTTCGGCAGCTGGGACCAGAGGAAGTCGACGCCGGCCCGGTAGTTGCCCAGCACCTCCTCCAGCGGCATCCCGTCGCGCAGCAACGACACGGCACGGTCGACCAGTGGCCGGGTGTCCTCCTCCGTCGGCTGGTTGCCGTCGAGCCAGAACCGGAAGAACAGCCGCACATTCAGCTCGGCCGCCGGCACGAAATCCGCGTCGACCAGCGAGCTGGGCAGCACGTCGTAGACCGGTGATCGGGTGGAGAAGCCGCCGACCAACGCGATCGCATCCGCGAGCAACCGCTCGATGGTGCCGACCCGGCGGGTCGTGCGGTCGAACGCGGCGACGGTGCCCGTTCCGGTCACGGCAACTCCCAACGACGATGTTTGGTACCGCCCGGCGGTTCGAGGTTCAATGAACCCGGTACCGCCGGTTCCGCAAATTTAGCAGACCGTCGGCCGCGCTCGACCGCATTCTTCCCCGCAGCTCACTGGGCGGGGTTTATCGGCCGCTCTCGTCATCGTCACCACGAAACCCACACCGCGTGCTTTCCGGATGATCGCGCTCATAGGTGGCTTCGGTCCAGATGTTGATCGCGCCCCAGACCACGATCGCACCGATCGCCAGCGTGACCAATACGACCACGATATCCATCGAAAGTCACACTCCCCATGTGGGATTCAAGATTTCCACCAACTGAATTCCGGTAGCCCGAAAAGCGGAACGTTTCGTCCGCGACTCGATCATCCTGCAATGCTGACCCCCGTTCGGCAGGCTGGGTATCCCCCAAACGTCCGACAGAACCCGCCTCAGCTCGCGAGTAGCTGATCTACCGGCAGCCATCGCAGGTTTCCCACTTCCACGACGGTTGACCACGGATTTCCAGCAGAATCAGGGTTTGATCTTGCGGAAACCGGGGAATTGCCCGCCTGTAGCTGATCGACCGCGCCTGTTTTCGAGCGCGACCCTCACCTGTGCGGCTCGCGCATCGCCTGACGAATCGAGGAGATCATGCCTGAACTGTTGGATATCCATCGAGGAAAGACCCGGCGTCGCACCACCCTCGCGGTCAACGCGGTGGCCCTGCTCGCTTCCGGCCTGCTGGTCACGGCACCGGCCGCGGTGGCGGATCCGTCCGCGGAGGCGACCAACGCGATCGACGCGCACTACAACGACTTCGGCGGGGCCGGATCGTTCCTGGGCGCCCCGCTCGGCCCGGCCACGGAGGTGGCCGGCGGCGCCGAACGTGCCTATCAGGGCGGCGTCATCTACTTCTCGCCGGACACCGGGGCGAAGGCGGTGTACGGCGAGATCCTGGTGAAGTACAAGTCCCTCGGCGGGCCGAGCGGGCCGCTGCGCTTCCCCACCAACGACGAGTCGGCCGCGGGCGACGGGGTCGGCCGCTTCAACGACTTCTCCGAGTCCGGCGGCGCCGCGATCTACTGGAAGCCGGAGCTGGGCGCCTGGGCGATCAAGGGCAAGGTGCTCGACGCGTGGCGGGAAAGCGGCGGAATCACCGGGCCGTTCGGCTACCCCCGCTCGGACATGACCGTCGACAACGGCGTCGCGACCGCGAACTTCGAGGGGCCGGCCGGCACCGAGATCAAGTGGTCCGACCGCGACGGCCTGGCGACCATGCCGCCCGAGCTAGCCGCGACCCTGCCGGGATTCCGGGCGAACTCGCCTGACGTCGCGGCGCCGAACCCGGTGCCGAACCCCGACAACGAGGCCACCGACGACTCCAGCGGCTCCGGCATCAACCGGTGGTGGGGCATTCCGATCGGCCTGGCCATCACGGCCGTCGTCGGCGGGTTGCTCGCCATGATCGGCCGTCGCCGGTCGGATCCGGCCCACACGACCCGGGGCCCGGTCACGCCGGCCACCCGCACGGCGCCGCGCGGTGATGCCACCGCGGCCTCGGCCGCTGCGGCACAGCGTGGCTCCGCGACCGTCGCGGGCGCACACGAGATGCACCGCGACGCACCGCGCACTCGCGGCTAGCCAACGGACCACCACTCGAAAGGAACGACAATGGAATGGCTATTGGGTGTACTGGGCGGACTGGTCGGCGGGAACATGGCCGGTGCGGGCAAGGGCTTCGGCCTGGTCGGAAACAGCGCCGCGGGCGCGGTCGGCGGCGGTGTCACCGGCGCGATCATCCAGGCGGCGACCGGCTCCGGTCTCGATCTCGGGCAGGTCATCGGTCAGGTGGCCGGCGGCGGCGTGGTCGGCGCGGTGCTGACCGCGGTGCTCGCGATGTTCGCGAAGAACCGCGATCGGGAGCCGGTCAACCGGTAGATTT
Source organism: Nocardia sp. NPDC006044 (assembly GCF_042871115.1). Lineage (NCBI taxonomy): Bacteria > Bacillati > Actinomycetota > Actinomycetes > Mycobacteriales > Nocardiaceae > Nocardia > Nocardia sp. NPDC006044. The sequence goes on along the minus strand of NZ_JBIAID010000004.1, from coordinate 357,783 downwards.
TCTTCTGGCATAACGATTTCCGGCGGTGCATCCTCTTGTGGAGGAGGCACCGCCGGGAATCGTTCAGGCGTCGAACGTTATTCGTGCAGGCTGGATTGCAGCCGGTCGAACTCCGCCTTGGTCATCTCCTCCGGCGACCGTTCCGGCAACTGCCGGGATTCGACACCGACCGGCCCGACGTTGCCCCCGTCGAATACCACTGAGGCCCAGTTGTTCTGGGCTTGCAGGGTGGTGTAGTTCCGGTCGTTGTTGACACTGGTCCGTACCGTGCCGGTCTGGATGGAGCCGTTGCAGTTCCAGTCGATCGGCTGGTCCGCCGATCCGGGAGTGCGCCTGCGGGTGTTGTCCGGGCAGAAGTAGTCCGTCCGCCACCCGGCGGCGACCGCACCGAGTCCTTGCCGCTCCTGCAACGAACTCTCGTTCAGTGCAGGAGGATTCACGCTGGAGTAACCGAAGTTCGCACTGCCGTCGACCTTAGGTACACCATTGAACTGGAAGCTGTAGTTCATCACGCTCAGGTAGTTCGGCTTGTAGTTCACATGGTCGGTGCCACCATGTTTCAGGCCGAGATTGTGTCCCAGCTCGTGGATGAACGTGCCGACGTTGCCATTGTCACCCGGATTCCAGTTGCACTGCGGGCCGAGCGCGACGATGAAGGTGTCCGCCGGGATGCCCAGCGAAATGCCGCTGCTGCAACCATTGTCGTAGGAGTCGGCCCAGATCATGTAGTGGAAGATGTGCGACCGGGCGGAGGCGAAGTTGGTTCGCTTGATCGCCGCGACCTGATCGTCCACCGGTGACAGGTTGCTGTCGTAGGGCACCTGATTGCCGCCGCCGAGATCATATTTGGCGCCCCTGGCGGTACCCGCGTCCAGGTGGATGGTGATCCCGTTGCGGCCGTCCGGGTTGGTCACCGGGGAATCGGCGAAGACCCCGACGATCCGGTCGAGCGCCGCGGCGGTCGGCAGCCGGCCATTCATGTAATCCATCTCGACGAACAGGTCCTTGTGCTTCGGATTCGCGCCCATCTTGGGCAGATCGACGTCGATCTTCCCGTCGCCGTTGGCGTCGTATCCGTTGGTCTCCCACACGTCGGGCAATCCGTCACCGTCGGTGTCGACTGCCGCGGCCGCGGGTTGGGCCACGGCAGTCGCCGGGGTGAGAAACGCCCCCAGCCCGGTCAGTAGTGCGAATGAAGCGATCAGAGTTTTTCTGTAAGGCGACACCTCGGACTCCTTCCGGATCGTGTTGGGGGACGATCCTGTTATTCGGACACACCGAACCTGCGGTGATTATTCGTTTTCCGAAGTGACCTCCGGATTATTGCGCAACGTCAGCTATTTCCAGTCCACCTGCGGTGAGCGATAGAAATTGATGCCCTGCGCGGTCCAGATCGGGCCCTGCTTGGCCAGCCGTGCCCGATACTTGTCCCAGTTGTGCGTCGCCTGCGGCGACCAGCCGATCTCGGCGATGCCCGCCAGCCGAGGGAAGGCCATGTACTCGATGTCGGCGCTGGTCCGCAGGGTCTCCGACCACAGCGGCGCCTCGACGCCGGCCAGCTGGTTCTCCGTGAGGCCCTGCAGGAAGGTGGCCGGATCCCAGTTGTAGGAGTCCTGCACCTCGACGTAGCCGGCCCAGTGCAGACCGAGCGGTGAATCCTTGTTGTACTGCATGTCCAGGTACGCCTTGTTGGCCGGCGACATCAGGATCTTGTTGCCGCGCTTGGCCGCTGCCACGACATCGGCATTGGTGTTGGCGGGATCCCAGTACTGCGGGATGGCCGACGTGGGCGGGTTGGTCACGACGATGTTGTGCCAGCCGGTCGCCTTCTTGTCGTAGGTGGCCAGCATCGGCATTACCTTCTGGTAGAAGGTCTGGTAATCCGCCGGCGAGGTCGAATGCGCCTCGTCACCACCAATATTGATGTACTTGCCGGGGGTGATCGCCGACAGTTCGCGAATGACGTCCTCGACGAACTTGTAGGTGATCGGGCTGCCGATGCACAGCGAGCTGTAGCCGACCTCGATGTCCGTGCGCGGCGGCACCGGCTTTCCGTCGCAATTCAATTCGCCGTAGGACGCCTGCGCGGCATTGGTGTGGCCGGGCATGTCGACCTCGGGGACGATCGTGATGTGCCGGGACGCGGCGTATTTGACGATGTCCTTGTACTGCTCCTGGGTGTAGTAGCCACCCGGGTCGCCGCCGACCGCGGTCAGGCCGCCGATCTCGGCCAGCTTCGGCCAGCTCTTGATCTCGATGCGCCAGCCCTGATCGTCGGTCAGGTGCAGGTGCAGGGTGTTCACCTTGTACTGCGCGATCTGGTCGATGTAGCGCTTGACCTGGTCGGGCTTGAAGAAGTGGCGGGCCACGTCGAGCATCGCGCCGCGCTCGCGGAAGCGCGGATAGTCGACGACCTTGCCGCCCGAAACGATCCACTCTTGTTTCTGCACCGACGTTTTGTTGATCGCCGCGGGGAACAGCTGGCGCAGCGACTGCACGCCGCCGAACAGTCCGTCGGTGGTGTTCGCCTTCAGGGTGACCCCGGACTTGGCCACGGTGAGCTGGTAGCCCTGGTCACCGACCCGGTGACCCGCGTCGCCGAGCTCCAGGGTGATACCCGGCTTGGCCCGGTCGTATCGATCCACCACCGGCAGCGGGAAGCCCGTGGCGGGCCGGAGCAGCCCGCCGAGGTATTCCCCGACTTCCTTCGCCTGGTGTTCGGCGCGGATCACCGTGGCGGCGGTCAGGGTGAAGTTCGCGCCGGGATCGGCCTTGGCTTCCACGGGGACCGGCACGATATCGGTGACAGCGCGCTCGATTGTTTGCGGATTATCGGCGGCGTAACCGGATTGGCCCGGTAAAACCAGCGTGGTCAAGGCCACGGCGGCGCCGAATGCCAAGGGGTATAGAAACTTTCGCATAGCGTACCTCCGGTACAACTTTAGGGGGCATCCAGAAGTATGGATCAGCGTGCAAGATATGAGTGGGGACCCTCTCAACTGGGGATATGCGGCTATTTACCGATCACCACATCGGGACGGAACATGGATGTCTCGAATTCCCCACTTCTACTGGGGATCCCGAGCGGGTCCGTTCGTGTCATGCTTGCGCCGGTTGTTCGGAACTTGACGGCAGGTGGTCGGCCGTTGCGCTGTGACATCCACTCGTACAACAGGTCTCATGCTCGTCCGCGCGTCGATCGGCGGGCGGGGGTGAGAAATAGAGGTCGCGGTGGACGATTCGTCGGCGCGATATCGAAAAACGTGGCGATACCGTGCAGTTCGCCATCGACGTCGATGAAGGAATTGGTGGGCCGATGCGAATCTCCGGACCTGTTACCGCATCCGCACTCATATTCGCCGGATTGTTGATTTCCGGCTCGGTCGCGAGCAAACACGTGCCCGATGGTGTGCTGGCGTCGGCGATTACGCCCAGTGATCAAGCGGCGGATCAATCGGTCAGCGTGGTCACGACATCCAGAGAATCGCTACGGCTGCAAGCAGATCCGCCCGCCGATCCGGGGTCCTTGGCGGATGCGACCGTTCCCCTGCATGATGTCGCGTTGCCCAACGTGCCGACTCGGGGCATCCCGGAAGTCGCGCTCGCCGCCTATCGCAATGCCGAGCTGTCGCTGCAATCGTCGACCCCTCAGTGCGGGATGCCGTGGCACCTGCTGGCCGGCATCGGCAAGATCGAGTCCAATCACGCGGGCAACGGGCGCACCGACGCCGACGGGACCACCCGCGGCATCATCTACGGTCCGGCGCTGGATGGCACGCTGCCCGGCAACGAAATCATCAAGGCCGCCGACGGCGGTTACGTGCGCGCCGTCGGGCCGATGCAGTTCCTGCCCGGCACCTGGACGCTGTACGCCGCGGACGGCAACGGCGACCGGAAGACCGACCCCAACAACATCTTCGACGCCGTGCTCGGCGCGGGTAAGTACCTGTGCTCCGGCAATCTCGACATGCGCGATCCGAAGCAAGAGATCCGGGCCGTCTTGCGCTACAACAATTCGCTCGACTACGCGTCGAAGGTGCTCAGCTGGTCCAACGCCTACAAGACCGGCGGCGCGCCCCAGCAGGGCGAGCTCTCCCCCATTCCCGACAGCACCCCCAGCGGCGGGATGCCGGACGGAGCGGGTTCGAGCATGAGCGCGGGCGAAACCGCCACCATCGCCGACCCCGCCGCGCCTGCCGACCCCGCCGCACCGGACGCCCCCGCACCGGACTCGGCCATCGATCCGCCGCCCACGACGACCGGACCCGCCACCACAGATCCGCAAAGCCCCACGGGCAGAATCGAAGTCAGAATCCAGGTGATGATCAACATCCCCGGACGCGCGCCGATCCCCTGCGGCGTATTCTGCCCACCCTCGATTCCCAGCATTCCCACGGCCCCGCCGACCACAACGCTCCCGACCACAACGCTCCCGACCACAACCACTCAAACCCCCACCACGACACCCCAACCCACCTCGACCACCCCTGCTCCCACCACAACGTCAACCACCACACCGCAACCGACTCCGGCCCAGGCCACTCCCGCCCCCTCGACTCCGGCAACCCTTACCCCATCGCCCCAGCCCAAACCACCAGTCGCCCCCAAGACAACCGAACAGAAACCACCCCAACCCTCCACCACCGCACCCAAACCACCGACCCCCACAACGACGCCGAACCCTCCGGCCGCCAAGCCCACTCAGACCCCACCGCCCCAACAGCCAGCCGCACCACCGCCAACCACCCCGGCACCCGCCCCCAAACAACAACCAACCACGCCCGTCCCAACCCCCGCATCCAAACAACCAGCCACACCACCGCCGGCCGCTCCGGCACCAGCTCCCGCACCGGCTTCCGCTCCGCCCCCGGCCCAGGCACCGGCACCGGCACCGGCACCGGCACCGGCACCGAAGCAGCCATCCCCAGCCCCCAATCAACCAGCCGCCCCGGCTCCGACCACCCCCAAACAGCAGACCCCCGCACCGGCAGCCCCGGCTCCCAAACCTGCCGAAACAACACCGGCACCCAAACAACCACCAGCCCCGAAACCCGCTCCAGCACAACCAGCTCCAACCACTAAGCCTCCAGTGCCGCCCGCTCCGTAGCTACAACCACCGACAACCGGCACCACTCAATGCCCAACCGGGACATCACAACGCCTGCACTCGTCTCCGCCGCAACCACGTCCCGCTGACGATCGAAGCCCAACCTGTTCGAGCATTCGCTCCGAGACAGCGGGCCCAATCGGCCGTCCGCGGCCACCAGCACCCGAACCATCCCTCCAGACGCTCATGACCCCGGCATCACTTTCGGGACGAAGACGCCCGCAAGCCGCGGCCCAGCGGAAATACCGAGCCGTCCGACCGCGTGCGAGGTGATATTCGAATGCGCGGGCGCCGGGTGCCAACTAGCGTTCGAGCGATGACTCTTCCCCACGACGTGGCAGGCGACGGCCCGCCGGTAGTCCTGCTGCACGCGGGAGTGTGTGACCGGCGAATGTGGGATCCCCAGTGGGTCGCCCTCATCGATGCCGGATATCGAGTGGTGCGCTGCGACTTCCGCGGTTTCGGCGACGCTCCGGTACCACCTCGTGCGTATCACGATGCCGACGATGTCCTCGCCCTCTTGGATGTTCTCGACATCGAACAGGCCGCTTTCATCGCCTCCTCCTACGGTGGAAAAGTCGCCCTGGAATTCGCTGCCCGCCGGCCGCACCGCACGACCGCCCTGGCATTGCTGTGTTCCGCTGCTCCCCAACATGATTCGAGCGCCGCCTTGGCGGCGTTCAGTGCGCGCGAGGACTCCCTGCTCGACGCCGGCGATATCGCGGGCGCAGTGGAACTCAACGTGACCACGTGGCTCGGCCCCGCCGCAGATGCGAAAACGCAAGCCGCCGTGCGGCAAATGCAGCGCCGCGCCTTCGACCTTCAACTGTCCGCCGCCGACGCTCCCGGCAGTACCGCAACCCGATTCGACCTGTCCGCGATCACGGCACCGACACTCGCCATCTCCGGCGAACTAGACCTACCGGATTTCCGCGACTTCGCCGCCCACCTCCCCGCCATCCTCCCGAACGCCCACCACCTGGAACTTCTCGGAGTAGCCCACCTGCCAAACCTGGAGCGTCCCGTCGAGACAACAGCAGCGCTGATCACCTTCCTGCGGCAGACGCTCGCAACCAGCTGAGCTCGAAGACCCACCCGGATCCGGCACGCGCGAACTCGGCCTGCTGTATCGACGGCGCCTTCGCGCTATGGGACCCAATCGTTTTCGGTGATCGCGTACTCGACTTCCCCGTGTTCGGCGCCGGGTATCGGGTGGTCCCATTCCTGGTGGAACGTGCGGACGTACTTCATGCCGACCGCCGCCATGGTCGCGCGGGAGGCCGCGTTCACCGTCATCGTTTCCGCGAAGATCCGGGTCAGTCCGAGGTCTTCGAAGCCGTGCCGGATCAGTTCGCGCGCGCCTTCGCTGGCCAGACCTTGTCGCCAGTAGCGGGCCAGCAGCCGATACCCGAGTTCCGCCTGAGCGTCGACCGGCCCTTGGTCCGCTCGTTCCGGCGGCTCGAGCAGCCACCACCCGACGAATTGTCCCTCGACGAACCCGACCCAGAAACCCAGCCCGGGCGCCCGCTCCGCGACAGCAACCCGACGCCGATGGAATTGCTCGACCTCCGCGCGACTCCGACCCCCACCGTTCCCCAAATACCGCATCACCGCCGGATCGGAATCCAACTCCACCTCGTACTCGAAGTGCTCCTCAGCCAGCGGAACCAACACGATCCGCCGAGTACGCAGTACAGCCTGTGACATGCGTCGATGCTGCGCGATACCGCCCCACACGTCCAACCATTTTCCAAACGGCGCTCCGCTCGCCGAAGTGCAGGGCTACTGCTGCGGGCGGTATACGACTATGCCGGGGATGGAGTGGAGGTAGTCGGAGAATGGGGAGTCGACGACTTTGTTGTTCGCGGCGAGGGAGGAGGCGTTGCGGAAGATCGGGCCGGTGGGGGTCATGACGAAGATTCCGACGTGGGTGACGTCCAGTCCTGGGTCGTCGCTGTATGCGCCGATGTAGTCGCCGGTGCGGAGGCCGGCGATGACGCTGTCGTTCACGGCGGCACTGGGAATGTAGGTGATGGGGCGATCGACCACCGGCAATCCGGGTAGATACGTCCCGCCGTCACCCTTTGCGTTGAGCCGCTTGGCAACAGTCACCGCGCCGGTGCTCACCGCGCCCGTGACGTCGGTGGCGGCGATTCTCGGCGTGCTCACCCAGTCGCTGAAGAAGTGCTTGCGTTGCGAGAAGTCGACTCGCCCGCCGGTGTAGCGGGTTTCGACCAGGTTGGCGAGGAACTGATCCTTATCGGCGGATCGGCTGAGCGCTTCGACGTAGTCGAGATAGGTGAAGCAATCGACCCGGCGGAAGTCGACGACCAACTGCTCGCGCTGGGTCGCGGAACCGATCAGCATGTCGGCACCGTACGGCGTACCGAGAAACTGCCGCGACAACAGCTCGAGCAGCTCCCCCTTGCTCTGCCCGGCCGGCGCACCATTGCGCACACCCAGCACCTCATCGATCCGGTCCATGGTGGCGCGGTCGATGATCACCGGCGGCACCGTGGGCCCGGCGAGCGCCATCGGCACCGTCGAGGCCGTCCCACCGGCGAGAACCAGCAGCACGAGCAGTACACGAGCGAGGGTGCGCAAGAAGCCTCCAACGTGGGTAGAACGACCGAGTTGCCACCCCACGGTAGCTCGAAGGTCAACCCCGAGGTGCCCGCACGACCCACGGCCACCTCCCGACAGCCGGACATTCGTCCAAGCCAACGACCGTCGACGCCGGTGATGATGGGCAGCGCACCCGGCATACCGGGCCGCGCAACGACGCGCCGGCCCGACCCGACGCGGTGTGGGGAGTGCCGCAGGTGGAGGGGACCGGCGGCGCTTCCCGGTGCGAGCACGAGACCGGGCCGCTGCGCAAAATACGCAGCGGCCCAGCGGATATCGTCAAGCCTCCAGATACGAAGGTTTCTTCTTGAAGACACCCTTGGTACCCGCCGGAGTGGCTGCGCCATTACCAGGGTCGGCCCAGTGCCCGACACCGCAATTACGCTGTCCCGCTATCCCTTCCGCACGCAGCGTCCGGGATTCGATCGGATTCACCTGCGCGCATTTCGCCAACCGGCTGTGCGGCGCGGAAACCTGCCCCCGCGCATCCGACCCCGGCACCGCATGCAGCACACCCACGATGAACGGCGCGATGGCTGCGGCAGCGACGAAGGTCCGGATGCGCTGCGGCAACTCAGGTCTCGTGGAGACCGGCGTCACTTCCGATCCCCGCGGCCGAACGGCCAGGCATCGGCCCCCGGCGCCTCGGGAGCTTCTTGCAGGCCCTGGTTGTTGAGGCTGCCCGGGTACAGGTACTCGCTCGCCGGCCGCTTGCGCCCGTTCAGCCAGGCATCGAAGAACCCGGTCAGATTCTTGCTGGTGCGAGACTGGACGAACTGCCGGAACTCCGGAATCGACGCGTTCCCACCCTTGTGCCCCTGCGCGAAATCCTTGACTGCGGCGAAGAAGACATCGTCACCGATGTAACGCCGCAGCGCGTGCAGGAACAGCGGCCCGCGGCTGTAGACCACGGTGAACTCGTTGCCTTTGCCGGGATCGTAGAGCGGAGTGGACCAGACGCCTTGCTGATCGGCGCTGGCGAGGGCCCGGCGATAGATCTGATCGGCGTTCTGGTGATTGACCCGCTCGGGATACAGGATGTCGGCGGTGTAGCTGGCGAAGCATTCGTTCAGGCAGACGTCGCGCCAATCCTTGACCGAGACCGAATCACCCCACCACTGGTGGGCGTTCTCGTGGATCAGCGTGTTGAGGTCCGTCCACGGCGCGTAGATGGGCCGGGTCTGCGTCTCGAGCGAGAATTGCAGGTTGGTGTCCACATAGATGCCGCCGCCCGCCTCCAGCGGATACGGACCGTACAGCCCTTCCTCGAAGGCGAGCACGCCCGGCAGCTTCTTTTCCAGATCCTTCTTCTGCTGCGCTCCGCCCGGTGCGAAGAAACTCTCCAGCGGCGTATTCCCGGCCCGCTGGTTCAGCCGGGTGAACTTGTCGATCGCGATCGTCGTCAGGTACCCGATGATCGGATCCTTCGCCTCCCAGGTGACGGTGTGCTTACCCGTACCGGCGGCCACATCCGACGTGCGCACCCCGTTCGAGGCCACGTCCCAGCCGGTCGGCACGGTGGCCTTCACGGTGAAGGTGACCTTGTCCAACGGGGTGTCGTTGAGCGGGTACCACGTTGTCGCGGAATGCGGTTCGCCCGCCGCGAAGGCACCGCCGGACGGCGAGTAGGTCCAGCCGTTGCCGTTGCTGTTGGGCACCGTGCCGGCGTAGTCGACCACGACGGTGAACGGTTGCCCCTGCGGCAGCGCCGCTTTCGGCGTCACCACGAGTTCGTGCTCGCCGGTCTTGCGGAAGGTGGCGGTCTGACCGTTGACGGCCACCGCGCTCACCGCGGGACCGGCGTAGTCGAGGTTGAACGCCGAAAGGTTCTGCGTGGCGTTGGCCGTGATGGTGGCCTTGCCCTTGAGGTTGTGCGTCGGCGGGTTGTAGTCGATGGCGACGTCGTAGTGGGTCGCGTCGTAGCCGCCGTTGCCGTCCTTCGGGTAGTACGGATCGCCCAGTCCGTCGGAGCCCGGCGTCGGGTCGGCCGCGCTGGCCGCCGCCCCGTTCGGCGAATCCGCCGGTGCGGCGGATACCGCGGCCACCCCGGCAGTGAGGCTCAACGCTAGCGCCAACGCCGACACCGCGACCGGCCGGGCTCTGAGCGCGACGGGAATCGGATTGCCTCTGTCAGACCATTTCTGAATTCGCATGGTGCACAACCTCTGTGGTAGGCGATCCGGGACCGAGCTGGGTCGCGCGCGCGTGTCGAAGCTCGAGCGGATCTGTCATCGACTGCGGGCGATGCCAACTCGGCATCCCGCAGGTACTGCCGGGAACGCGGACGGCGCACACCGCCGTCCGATCCCCGTAAATCAATGCGCCGCCGGGCGGCACACGTTCAGCGGCGGCAGCGCGACGCCAGCGTTTCCGGCCTGCCGTCGGGGTCGGCCGGTGTCCGACCCGCCTCGCACACGTCGCGCTCGGGATGCTCGGATTCGCGCCAGCCGTCGAGCACGCGTCCGGTGTTGTTGGCGTCGACGAACACGACCCACTGCACGGGCTGCTTACCCTGCGCGCCTGCGCTTTTGACCGTGACCTTGTACGCCGGGACCGCCACGCCGGCCGCGCCGCTCCTGGCCGCCAGTTTCGGGTCGTACCACATGGCGACCGTCGCGCCGACGGCGAATCCGTCCCGCGACTGCTTGGTCTCGGTGGCCAGCGTGCGCAGCGCGGTGGCGGCGACCGCGGCCGGCGGCGTGCTCACGCCCGTCGGGTACTTGCCCTGAACCTTGTGTGCCAGTGCGCCGCTGGCCGAGGTGAGCGAGCCGTCGGCGGCCAGCGACTGCGCGACCGTCGCGCCGAAGACCGGCACCGAGTCGATCTGCTGCCGCAGCCGGACCGTGGCGCCCGGCCCGGCCTGGAACGCCTTGTCCACCACGAGGCTGCCGACCGATTCGGCACCCAATGCCTGCTGCACGGTCTGCGCCTGCGCCTGCGCGATCGCTGGGGCGTCGGACGGCGTGCCCGACGGCTTCGGCAGCGGGTTCTTGAAGATGACCTGCGCGATGATCCCGTCGGGATCGGTGAACGGGTTCTTCGGCAGGGTGGGGAGTTCGAAGATGCCCGGCGTGGTGGACGTGGTCGGCACGACGGTCGTCGCGGTCGGCGGGGTGGTGGTCGTCGATGTGGTCGGCGACGGAGGCGTGGTCGGTGCCGACGTCGTCGGTTCGGTCGACGGGTAGAAGGTCGTCGACGGATCGGCAGACGTGGTGGTCGGCGCGGTCTCGGTCGTCGAGATAGTCGGCGACAATGTCGAGGTATCGGTCGACGTGGTGGTCGAGGGACCGGTCGGCGTAGTGGTGGGCGCCGACGTCGAAGGGGTGGCCGGCGGTGTGGTTGTCGTTGGCTGGGCGAGGGCACCGGAGCTGGTTGTGAAAGCCGTTGCCGCTAATACGAACACCGCGGTAGCGGTGAAGCGAGCCGCCCTTCGATGTGGGTGTTTCATATCCAAGTAGAAACACACGGCGGGCGTTATTTTCGACTGGGGAGATACTGGGGACTTCGTATCACGGGTTAATTAATTAGCCCGTAGCGCTAATCCGGCGAAGTGTCCCGCACTTACGCTGGGGCAACCCCGCTTTCGGCGCAAGTGCGACGAATTATGCCGCCGCCGAGCCGTACCGGCGCTGCCCGGACATCACCCGCACGGCGCCCGCCGACGGATCTTCGCCGCCGCGACCGACGGCCCCCGCGACGCACGGTCCGCTCCGGGCCGAAAAAACGCCGACGCTCGGCAGCGTCGGCGGGGTGAATCGCGGGACCGGGGACTCGGCGGTGCGCGACCTGCAAATTAATTCGATTCGCAAGTCACGCACCGTCTCCCGAGGTAAAATCCGTCGTCATTTACTGTGCAGCCGATCGCCGATTCGGGTCGCGAAGTCCTGCCAGTTCGCCGCGTTCTGCCGGGCCATATCGAGCACGAGATTCAGGCAGTGTTCCGGGATGCGGTCGGCCAGATCGAGCGATTGCGTGGGCGTGCGCGGACTGGCGTCGAGCCAGCGCAGCACCGTTCGTCCGGTCTCGGTGAGCCGCAGCGACGGATCGCGCCGCAGGCTCTGCAGGACCGAGGAGGGGCAAACCCGTTCCGGCGGTGCCGGATCGGGGGCGAGCGGCGCCGCGTCGCTGCCGTCGCAGGGCTTTTTCCGGCGCTGGTGTTCGACGTCCGGACGACGCACGCGGCGCATCCGGCCGTCGCGCCCTAGTCGGTGCCTCGTCTGGGGAACATCCCCAGACGACTGCCTGCGCACCGCGCCGACCGTCTTGTGATCCAGCCCGGCGACTTCGGCGACCTTGCGATCCGACCACAGCGGATACATCCGCATGATGCGCAACGAGGCGGCTTTGCGATCGAGAATCGACAGCGGCAGGCCGTGCGCGATGTTGGCCTGCACCGCGAGCACGAACGCCTCCTCCTCGGTGCCGTCGAAGAATTGCGCCCGGATGACGGTGTCCCCCTTCAATTTCGCGGCCTTCAGACGGTGCACACCGTCGATCAGCCGCATGGTTTCTCGATGCACCAGGATCGGCGGCAGTTCCGCCTCCGTCGTAGCTAGCACCTGCGTATGCGCCGAGTCCTCAGCTCGCACGCGCAGTGCGCCGCTGATGTCTATCGACTCGATAGGAATCTCGATGACTACGTCGGCAACTCCGACTCTCGCATCGTCGTCCACGTTCAACCTGTGTTCACTCACGGCGGTACTCCTGCGTCGAAGCCGAGATCATTCCGTAGCACACTTCGCCCCGCTGCCAGTACCGATCCGAACCACCACAACAAGCGGGACGAATCGATGCGGTAGGCACGGCGCTGTGCCGGGTCAGCAGTGACTAACTAGCGCGGACAGCAATATTTCACATTGGCAGAGTTCCGGCAACGATACGGTGTCGAAAGCCCCCTGCATTCGCAATCTGCGGATCGCCAGCGTGATTCGTGGCGTTATTTGTGAATGGTGTTAACCCCGAGATCAAACGCGTCACCTTTCGGAAACATTTCGGAACCTACCAGTTCCAGCCCGAAACAGGCAGCGGCGCGGATACGCTTAAGAGTTGGACTTCGACGCCGACCACGAGGGCGACACCGGACATGCTTGTACGCCACCATATATGGCGTGATCAAGTCTCGGGGCGCGACGACCGACCAGTCGCCACGATGACAACAAAGGAAATCCCGAACAATTCGAATCAGGACACCACAAACCGACGGTATTCCACACCGAAGGAATAACCGTTCGACCTACACCACGTGCCTCAGGCACACCCATTGGGAGTACGTGTCCAAGTCCCCTCTCGCACACGAAGAACAAGGCGGAGCCCGCCTTGTTCTCAACGATTTCAGCCGAGGAACTCATCTGCCCGAACATTCCTCAGCTCCGACCCATCCTATCATCGGACCTCCCACCGAGCAGGGCGACGGACGAAATATTCCGCGTCTACACCCCCGCGAGAGACCATACAGCAGAGCATGTTTCGGCGATATGCGGTCGGCTCGACCGAAAACTTGTCGGTGGGCCGGTCACCGGGTTCGCGCCGGGTTTCAGCCGTGCAACCGCACAGCACAGCGTCGGCGTCCTTGTGACACAACACATCACTGGCCTGATCGGACACCGCCGGGCGGGCCCTCGGCACCCTGAGTCCGAGCCGCCGCGCACTGCGGAATCACCCCTAGCACTGCGGTATCGACGGCAAATAGCGCTGCGGCGTGATGCTCAGCCGGGCAACCGATTCCTATGGTCGGGACATGATCGACAACGAACGCGAATCAGCTGCGCACGACGCCTCCGGGCGGTCCACCCGGTGGCGCGGCGGGCTGGCCATCGCCGCGGCCGCGGTCGCCGCCGCGGGTCTGGTCGGCGCGGCCGCGGGCAGTGCGGGCGCCGCACCCGCGGCCGAGTGTCTCTGGGCCGGAACCGGTTACCCGCAGGGCACGGCGGTCACCGCCGGCGGCCGCGCATTCACCTGCGCCACAGATCAACTCGGCGCACCGCGCTGGGCCCACGGGGCGGACGCCCAGGCCCCGCGCACCGTCGCGAACCCGGGTGCCACCACGGCGCCGACCGGGAACTTCAGCGTGGGCGCACAACAACCCGGCACCGAATACACCGACTATTGCGTCGGCACCCAGCTCGTCGGCGGCAGCGAGTCGGTGTACGAGGTGGTCGCGGACGCGTCGGGCGCGCTGCGCTGGAAGGCGGCCGGACCGATCTCCCAGTGGGCCTTCACCCCCGGCACCGGCCCGGTACCCACCACCCGATCGGCCAGCCTGTGCCAGCCGGATCAGGTCCTCTGGCCGGAGCTGAACCGATAACCGAATCAATAAGCGATGAACAAGATCTCGTCGCGCGAGTAGTCGTGACCCGGATGATTCTCGGCCAGGTGGGCCTGTGTCTTCGCCACAAGATCATCCTCGTCGGTGCCGACGATGGCTTCTCCGCAGGGGCAGTTCAGGTTTCGCTTCATCAGGGGTCCCTTCCTCTCGATCGACAGTCTAGGGGGACGAGCCGGTCGCGGCTCGGCCCTCTGGGGGTAGTCCCCTACGCATCCCGGGGTACATCGACTCCTCCGCCGGGCTGACGCGCAGGTACGCCGGGTTTTGCCATGATGGCGCCGAGCCGACGTCGAGGAGGACCACCGAAGTGTTCACATTGCGCAGCTGCGCGCTGGCGTTGACCGCCGCCATGACCGCGACCGTCCTGCTCACCGCGTGCGGGCAGGACCAGACCGCGCCGGCCCCCAGCACCCCGGCGAAGATCACCCTGCCGCCGCTGAGCGGGCGCTACCCGATCGGGACGACGGACCTGCATCTGGTGGATTCGCGGCCGGATCCGTGGCATCCGGCCGACAAGCGGGAGCTGATGGTCACGGTGAGCTACCCCGCGCGGCGCACCGGGGAACGCGCCGCCTGGATGTCGCCGGGCATAGCGGCCGCGGTCGATCGGATAGCGACCGCGGCGCCCGAGGACGGACTGACGCCCGGCACCATCGACTGGGGCGGCACCGAACGCCTGGCGAGCAACTCTGCCGAGGTGGACCGCACGGGCGGTGCCTGGCCGGTCGTGCTGTTCTCGCACGGCTTCGGGGTGGTGCGCGAGCTCAATTCGGTGCGCACCGACGACCTGGCCAGCCACGGCTACGTGGTCGTGTCCATCTCTCACACCTACGACGCGCAGGCGGTCGAGTTTCCCGGCGGGCGCATGGTCACCAGCGACGCGAAGCCGGACCCGGCCTTCCTCGCGACCGCGATGGACACCCGGGTCGCGGACACGCAGTTCGTGCTCGACCAACTGGACCGGCTGCACCGAGGGGAGAACCCCGACGCCGAGAATCGCACGCTCCCAGCGGGGTTGGCGGGTGCGCTGGATCTGTCGAAGGTCGGCATGTTCGGTCATTCGCTGGGCGGCTACACCGCGGGCGAGGCGATGTACCGGGATCGGCGCATCGCCGCGGGGATCAACTTCGACGGCAGCATGAACGCCGGCAAGCTCGGCGAGGTCGTCGAGCACGGACTGGACCGGCCGTTCATGCTGGTCGGCGCGGACGGCGTGCATCCGCAGACGGGGCGGAGATTCGAGCACTCGCACGTGGACGATGCCGACCCGAGCTGGGGTCAGTTCTGGGCCGGTCAGCCGGGGTGGAAGCGGGACCTGCACTTCGACGGCGCCGCGCACAACAGCTTCACCGACTTGCAGATCGCGGTGCCGCAGTGCGCCGGCCTGCTCACGCCGAAGCTGCGCGAGCAGCAAGTCGGCACGATCAATCCGGCTCGATCGGTGGACGCGCAGCAGGACTACATCGCGGCGTTCTTCGATCTGCACCTGAAACACCTCGGCACCGACCTGTTCGACGGGAACAGCCCGCGGCACCCGGACACCCGGTTCATCCCCTGACCGAGGTCGCGCGGCACGGCCGGCGGCAGGAGTCACCTAAGCTCCTGGTCTTATGGCCCTTCCCGCAACACTGCACCACTTCGCCGTTCAGCTGGCCGACGTCGATCGCGAGGTCTACCAGGATCTGGAGTTGCGGGTCGCGCGCCACCCGTCCGAGACCGCCGAGTTCATGATCACCCGGCTGCTCGCCTACTGCCTCGAGTATCGGGAAGGTATCGCGTTCAGCGAGGGCGGGGTCTCCTCCACCGACGAGCCCGCCGTGCTGGTCCGGGATATGACCGGACGGATCACGGCCTGGATCGAGGTCGGTGCGCCCGATGCCGAACGCCTGCACCGCGGCAGCAAGCTGGCCGGGCGCGCGGCCGTCTATACCCATCGCGACCCGGCGAAGGTACTCGCACAGCTCGCCGGCAAGCGCATCCACCGGGCCGAGGACATCCCGCTCTACAGCTTCGACCGCGACTTCATCGATGCCGCCGTCGCCGCGCTCGACCGCCGCAACACCGCGACCCTGTCCGTCACCGAACGCTCGCTGTACCTGGATCTCAACGGCACGAACCTGAGCGCACCGGTCGAAGAGCACGCACTCGTCTGACGCCTCGCCCGAAATTCGGGGCATGACCGGGTCGGCGGGCCTTGCTACCCTCACGGCTCATCTCATCAACGTGGAGGATCTCTTGAACCGTCCCATGCTGAATGTTCTCGCCGCCGGAGCCATTTCCCTGGCGCTCGCCGCGCAACCCGCGATCGCCTCGGCCGCACCGGTGGATCCGCCGTCGAATTCCGCCACCACGGTCACCGCGCCGTTCGACCCCATCTGCCCCCTCTGCTTCATCCGCGAGTTCCTCGAAAGCGGTTCCGGGCGTTAACAACCCGCTGGACCGGGCGAGCGTTTCCGCTCGCCCGGTACGGGGTCGTCGCGTGCCGAGGGCCTCGTCGCCGACCAGGCGGCATATGCACCGGGGGAGTTCGCGATCGGGCTTACGCATCTTCGCGTTCCGTGCGAGTTGCCGCTGTCGAATAATTCAAGGGTAAATTCTCGCATTTATCCCCACTTCCCACTGGGGAGATCCGGGGATGTCTTTCATGTCACCATTCAAACAGTTGTTCAGAAATGGTGGCGTACCTCGCGGCCGTCGCTGGGACAGCCTCTCGCGCAACAGATCTCGATTTTTGGTCGAATGCCCTGCGGTCTCGGTGAGCAATTGTCGAAATGCCCAGTGCCGCGGTATCGGGTTCGTCCTGCTGTCCAGCACCCGCCCTACCCCTGCACACCCCCGAGCGAGATTCTCATGAACCGTAAACGTCTATTACCCATGGTCACCGCCTGCCTGGTCCTGTCGATCGGGCCGGGCTCGGTGGCGGTGGCGGCGCCCGATGCCCAGGATCCGGTCGCGGCCGCGCCCTTCTGCTACGAGGAACCCTCCACCCCGCAGGCCGACATCAGCGACCTGAAGGCACGGTTCAACCGGTCGAACTGGATGCCGACCCTGCAAGCCATGTACCAGCGGCGCTGGCCGAGCGGGCAGAAATTGGCGATCGCCCAGGCGAAGGATCAGTACTGGAATCAGTTCGTGGATACGAGCAGTTTCGAGGCGTTCGCCGAGTCGATGATGGTGGCGATTCACGAGGAAACGCACATGTGGGACCTGGACGGGTCCCGCACCGAGTGGGACAAATACACCGCGTCCTGGATCAATGCCACGCAGCAGCTGACGAACATCCCGCTGTACGGCGGTTTCCCGCGTAAGGAAATCCTGCCGTTGATCAAGGACAAGCTCAGCGACGACATGGACGGCATCTATCTGCGGGACAAGCAGCAGGGCGACTACCACCTGCAAGGCGTGACCGCGGAATTGAACGCCGGACTGATGGGCCTGCCCGCGGTCACCGTGGTGCAGGAGTACATCAAGGGCATCGGCGCCAGTAATTCCAGGGATATCGCCGCGACCAACCTCCGGTATCTGCTGCTGTACTTGCGCGTGGCCAAGGACAAGCACCCCGACTACTGGGCGAAGATCAAGAACGAGCCGAAGCTGCGCGACTGGGTGCTGACCGAATTCCTGCGCACCGCTTACTGGTTGGAGAAGTCCGCGCCATACTCCGGCAAACTCGGCAGCCCTAACGCCGACAAGATCACCGAGAAGAACTACGCGCCGGAGAACATCTCGATTCTCGAGGAGTTCACCGGCCGCAAGGTGCGCACCGACGCCCAGAAGAACTGCACCGCCTGATATCCGGGGGCGGATTGCCGCCGGTACGGCCCGCCGGCGGCAATCCCGTTCGCGATCAGAGCTGTTTGACGACCGCGCCGTTCTCGTCGAGCATCGCGATGGAGGGCGTACCGTCCATCGCCACGCGCAGCTGAATTCGCGGGCGTCCCTGCGGATCACACAGCGTCAGCGCCGTTCCGTTCTCGGTGTCGACGGAAAGCTGGACTCCCAGAGGATGTTTCGCGTCATCGAGCGGCGCCGTCGGATCGCCGATGTGGGTCATGGTCAGCGCGGCGCCACCCGCCCGGTCCTGCCATGCGGTCTGCAGGTGAACGGCGTCGCCGTTGGGATAGTCGAGCGAGACCAGCGCCCCACTACTGGCAGCGATGATGCCGCCCTTCTCGTCGCCGTTCTCGTCGTTGAAGATCAGGTACGAACCGTCCGGACCGCTGCGCTCCGCCGCCGGAAGCGTCTTGCCGCCGAGAATGATCGGCGGCTTCGCCGTGTCCAGCAGGAATCGCTGCTTGCCGCGCCGATCGACCACCGTGAACGAATCCCGCACGGTCGAGGCGTCCGCGTCCGCCGCGGTGGCCCGCCCGGCCGCCACCCCGATCCCCGCTCCCGCGACCGCCGCCGCTGCCCCGGCGATGACCGCGCGCCGGTTGGATATGCCACTGTGTGCGTTGTCGTCTCCCACCACCTCGACGATCCTATTGGTGCACCACCTATTTCGGGCGATCCCCGCTGGATATGATCTTCGGGAAGGGCCGAGTACGCCGACGAGACCGAGATTGCCGCTATGCCTGAACACCCCGACCTCGCCGACGTGATCGAGGCTCTGCACTCGGACCTGGCCGAATGGATGGGTTCCAACGCCCCGCCCAAGGTGTTCGACCGGTTCGCCAACGCGCTGCACGACGATTTCTCCTCGGTCACCACGGTCGGGCAGGTCATCGACCGGGACACCCTGCTGGCGGGCGTGTGGTCGGCGCGAAACGCACAGCCGGGGTTCACCATCGAGATCAGCGACATCGAAGAGGTCGCGCAGAGCGGCACCATTCTCACCGTGCGTTTCACGGCGGAGAACCGGCAGGGCGCGGCCAGCAGTCGCCGCCTGGTCACCGCGATACTGCTCAGCGCGGATCATGGCTACCTGTGGCGGTTGGTCCACGAAACCACCGCTCCGGCAACCGAATAGGCCCGGTCAGTAGAACTGAACCAGGCAGAACTCGTGCTCCTCGGGGTCGGTCAGCACGACGACCACGCCCTGGTCGTAGTCGTGCCGCTCACCGGTGGGCCGTCCGCCGAGCGCGACGACCTGGGCGATGCCCTCGTCGATGTCGTCCACCTGAACGTCCAGGTGCAGACGGACCTTGCCGCGCTTCGGCTCGGCCACGGGCTGGAACACCAGACGGGGCTGCGGATCGTCGCGCTCACCGAGGTAGACCCAGCCCGGCCGCGACGTTCCACGCGGACGATCGAGCAGTGCGCTCCAGAAGTCCGCGACCCGCTCCACATCGACACAGTCGATCGTCACGCCGACCAAGCGGTTCGTCATCTCGTCGGTACTCCCACATCGTCGAGGCCCCGCCGCCGCGGGACCATTTCCACCACTTCTTCGCGTCGGCACGTGTCCGGACCTCACCGGGTGGTCAGGCGTCGGAGCGCTTCCGCACGGCTGTCACCGTAATCCGCGCCCGCCCGGACCGGAAGCCGGTGCGGCCGCGCCGCTTTCGAATCACCCCGGCGGTCTCGGTGTCCGGCCTGCGGATATCCGAATGCGCAGGAGCCGGCCAGTGCCGTATCGTGGTCGAGTCCCGGCCCCGAAGATTCTTCGGCGGTTCGGGCTCCCTGTTCCTTCGGTAGTGGATTCGAGGTGGTGGCGTATCTCCCAGGTCGTGTAGTCGTCCGCAGTCCCCACGGTCAACGTGCATGGGACCGGACGTCGCATAGGCCTGAGTTGCGTCACCCTTTTGTCCGTTCCCGGGTGCGGCTCTGCCAGCTGCCCCGGGATTTCGTGTTTCCGGTGCGGCGATGGCGAGCTCCCCGATTCCTGATTCAGGAGCCCTACCGTGAACTCCCCCGCGCTCGACCAAACCCCTGAGCCCTCGGCTGGTAACCCCGTTTCGTCACCGGCGATGACGACCGCCGCCAAGATCGCCCTTGCGGTCCTGCTGACCGGCGAACTCATGAATATTCTCGACGATTCGATCGTTGTCACCGCGCTGCCCACCCTGCAGGCATCGCTCGGCGCCGGGGCGGGCGCCGTGCAGTGGCTGACCGCGGGCTACGCGCTGACCTTCGCGCTCGGGCTGATCACCGGCGGCAGGCTCGGCGACATCTTCGGCCGGCGCAGGGTCTTCCTGCTCGGCACCGCCGGGTTCACCCTCGCCTCGCTGCTGTGCGGCGTCGCGACCGGCCCCGGGCTGCTGATCGCCGCCCGCGTGTGCCAAGGCGGTGCGGCCGCCGTGATGATCCCCCAGGTCCTGGCGACCGTGCACGTCATCTTCGACGGTGCGAACCGCAGCCGCGCCTTCGGTCTCTACGGCGCCGTCCTGTCGATGGGCAGTGTCCTGGGTCCGGTCCTGGGCGGCACGCTCACCGAGGCCGACCTGTTCGGCCTGTCCTGGCGGCCGATCTTCCTGATCAACGTGCCCGTCGGGCTCGCCGTGATCGTGCTCGGACGCAAGTTCGTCACCGAGTCGACCGCGACGAAGGCCGACCGTCTCGACCTCCTCGGCGTGCTGCTGTCCGCGGCGGCCATGGTGCTGATTCTCTTCCCGCTCACCGAGGGACAGGCGCACGGCTGGCCGCTGTGGTGCTTCGGCATGCTAGCCGGCGGCCTGCTCGTGCTCGGCGTCTTCGTGCGTTACCAGCAGCGCCGCAAAGATGCCCCGCTGGTCCCGTTGTCGTTGTTCAAGGGCAAGCAGTTCACCGGCGGCCTGTCCGCGCAGCTGATGCTGGGCCTGATGTGCGGCCTGTTCTTCATGACCTGGACGCTGTATCTGCAACACGGCCTGGACATGAGCCCGCTGACGGCAGCCCTGGCCTTCACGCTGCTCGCGCTCGGCGAGCTGGTCGGCGCGATCACCGCGACCAAGACCGCCGGACGGTTCGCGCGCCGCCTGCCGCAAACCGGAGCCCTGATCGCCCTCGCCGCGATAACGGCCTACGGGCTCCAAATCAGGGGCGGGCACGGCGAGTTGACCCTGCTCGCGATGGCCGTTCCCGTGGTGCTGCTCGGGTTCGGCCTCGGCATGGTCGGCGGGCCGATCGCCGACCTGACGCTCGCGAAGGTCCCACACGAGCGCGCCGGTTCGGCCTCGGGCCTGTTCAACACCGCGATGCAGCTGGGTTACGCCGTCGGCATCGCCATGACGGCGGTGGTGTTCTTCGCGGCCACCGGCGGCGCGTCCGACGGCGCAGCCAACCGCGCGGCGTTCACCGATGTGCTCTGGTGGGTCGGCGGTGTTTTCGCGGCGCTGTGGGGCTTGATGTTCTGCCTGCCCAGGCACGCCGGCCACGAGGCCGAATAAGACAGACCGCGCCAGGTGAGGGCGCCTGGCGCGGTCAGCCCCGCACTCACATCGGGTACACCGGGTGCTTGCGCGGATTGAACTCCGGCTTGACCGGCGGCTTGTCGCGCAGCAGCCGCAGCGCGTGCCGGATCTCCAGGCGGGTGCGCGCGGGTTCGATGACGGCGTCGATGTAGCCGCGCTCGGCCGCGATCCACGGGGTGGCGATGGTCTCGTTGTAGTGATTGACCATGAACTCGCGCGCGGCCGCCCGCTGCTCGGCGGGCACCGCCGCCAGCTGCCGCTTACCGATGAGGTCGACCGCGCTCTCGGCGCCGATCACCGCGATCCGGGCGGTCGGCCAGGCGAAACTGATGTCGGCGCCCACCTGACGCGCCGCCATCATGCCGTAGGCGCCGCCATAGGACTTGCGCACCACGAGGTTGATGATCGGCACGGTGGCCTCGATGATCGCGCGCGGCACCCGGCCGCCGCGGATGATCACGCCGTTGGCTTCCTGCTCGAGGCCCGGCAGCACGCCGGGGGTGTCGACGACGAAGACCAGCGGGATGTTGAACGCGTCGCAGAGCCGGATGAAGTAGGTCGACTTGTCCGAGCAGTTCGCGTCGATCGAACCACCCAGCACCAGTGGCTGATTGGCGATCACGCCGACCGGATAACCGTCGACCCGGGCGAATCCGGTGATCAGGTTCGGCGCCATCGCCTCGCGGACCTCGTGGAACTCACCGTCGTCGAAGATCCGCAGCAGGATCTCGTGCATGTCGTAGCCGGTGCGGTCGGAGTCCGGGACGATCTTCTCGAGCTCCAGATCGCTGGCGGTGATCTCCGGCTCCAGACCAGGATTCACGATCGTCGGCTGCTCGAGGCAGCTGGTGGGCATGTAGCTCAGGTACCGGCGGGCCCAATCGTAGGCCTCCTGCTCGGTGTCGGCCACGTGGTGCAGGGTGCCGCGCTTGGCCTGCACCTCGGCGCCGCCGAGCGCCTCCGCGGAAATGTCCTCGCCGTTGACGGCTTTGATCACCTCCGGGCCGGTGACGAACATGTAGGAATCCTTGGTGCCGATCAGCACGTCGGTGTTGATCGGCCCGTACACCGAACCCGCCGCGCACTTGCCGAGAATGATCGACACCTGCGGCACATAGCCGGACAGCTTTTCCAGCACCCGGGAGATGTCACCGAACGACGCGATCGAGCCGACCGCGTCCTGGATGCGCGCGCCGCCGGAATCGTTGATCGTGACGACCGGGCAGGCGTTGTCGAACGCGAGTTGCAGCGCCCGCATGAACTTGCGCGCGGAGGTGATGCCGACCGACCCGCCGTAGACGGTCTGGTCGTGCGCGATCACCACCACCGGACGACCGGCGATCAAACCCCGGCCGGTGACCAGTCCGTCGCCGTAGAGGGCGTCCTGCTGATCGGGCTGGCGGGCCAGCGCGCTGGTCTCGATGAACGTCCCGGGATCGAGCAGCATGTGCACGCGCTCGCGGACACTCGGGATGCCCTTCTTCTCCCGCTTGGCAATACCGGCCTCACCTGCCGGTTCCGTAGCGATCGCCAGGATCTTGACCAATTCATCGAGCTTCGCCTGGGTTTCAACCACGCTCGCCGCCACCTTCCCTCCAACTGTCGTGCCTTGGCGACGTTAAGCGGTGTGGACACCGAACCGGGCACTCGATCGACATATGCGGGACAGGTCACAGTCGGGGCCTGCTTGGTATGGATTTCCGAACAGCTCTCGCGCGGCCCGGATGCCCCGCGGCTACGTAGCCTGAACGGGTGGGAGTTGTGGATATCGGGCGGGACGCGGAGTGGGATTTCGCGGGTGTGGCCGCGCCGCTGGGTGGCGCGATGATCGGGTACCGCGATACCGGCGGGGCCGGGGTGGATCTCCGGGTGGCGGGGGCCGCAGCGATCACCATGCTGATCGAGTTCGGGGGTCGTGGGCTGGTCATCGACGATGCGTCGGGGCGGCGGACGCTCGACGGGTTCGTGGCCGGGCTTGCGCTGGACGCGATGCGGATTCGTGGTGAACGCGCCGAGTGCGTCGAGGTTCGCTTGTCGCCGGTTCAGGCGTATTCGCTATTAGGTATCGCCCCAACCGATTTGGGGCGGGGTGCGGTCGACCTCGAGGATCTGTGGGGTGTGCGGGCCCGGCGGCTGCGTGCGCGACTGGCGGAAGCCCGGACCTGGGAGGAGCGTTTCGCGTTGACGAAAACGTTTCTGACGCAGTGTGACCGGGCGATGCGGGTGCCTGATCCGGAGGTGCTCGCCGGTTGGGATCGCATCCTCAGCTCGGGTGGTCAGGTACGGATCGGCGCGCTCGCCGAGTCCGTCGGGTGGAGTCACAAACGGCTGCTGACCCGTTTCGAATCGCAGATCGGCTTGACGCCCAAGCGGGCGGCGATGCTGGTCCGGTTCCGCTCCGCGGTCGACGGCCTGCTCGCGGGACAGCCCGCCGCCGGGGTCGCGGCGGACTGCGGGTACACCGATCAAGCGCACCTGAGCCGGGACTTCTCGCTTTTCGCCCACCGCGCGCCGGGGGCGCTGACCAAGCACTACCTGCCGGCGATCGCCCAGCATCGCTACCGGGCGTGGGGGAAATTTTTCCAATACCGGGCGGTATCCGCCGGTCGATAGTGGTGTCACTTCGGGTGCCAACGGGCACTCGCCGACAGTGAGAGGACATCCGCTGTGACCGACACCCTCGATCCCGCGAAATTGCAGACCGCATTGGACAACCTCCACCACGCCGGCCTGCCGGGAGCCTTCGCCGAGGTGCGTTCTGGTGATGAAATATGGCGTGGTGCAACCGGACTCGCCGATGTCGCCACCGGGCGGCCGGTCACGGCGGATATGCGGCATCGGGTCGGCAGCATCACCAAGACGTTCACCGCCGCGGCTGTGTTGCGGCAAGTCGACCGGGGCGAACTCGCGCTCGACGCACCGATCGGCGACTACCTGCCGCACCTCGTGCCCCGCGACCGAGGGGCGGCGATCACGGTGCGGATGTTGATCAACCATACGAGCGGGCTCGCCGAATACCTTCCGTACGCGTATCCGTCGCTGGCGGCGTTTCCCGACGTGGCCCGGACTACGCCGAAGAGTCTGGAAGACAACAGGTTCACTGAATTCCCTCCGACCGAGCTGATCGCACTGGGCGTCGCGGCGCCGGCCACCGGGAGTCCCGGCGGCTCACCCGGCGTGTATTCGAACACCAATTACCTTCTGCTGTGCCAACTTCTGGAGTTGGTGACCGGCACCTCGGCGGAGGACTGCATCACCCGCGACGTCATCGAGCGCGCCGGACTGCGCGACACCGGATTCCCCGCCGGACCCGACCTCGACGGCCCACACTCCCTGCACTACGAGGCCTGGTTCGGCATGTTCGATCCGCCACGCGATTTCAGCGTTTTCGACATGTCCTGGGTGGGTCCCGCGGCGTCGCTGATCTCGACCGTCGCGGATCTGAACCGCTTCTTCGGCCTGCTGCTGAAAGGTGAAATCATCAGCCGCTCAGCACTTTCCGAGATGCAGCAGACGGGACCGGTCATCTCGTTCGAGGGAAAGACCATCGAGTACGGGCTTGGGCTGCACAAGCTGACGATGCCCGGACACGGCATATTCTGGGGACACGACGGGTCCGTCTGGGGTGGTGGCGCGATGTCCATGACCAGCGCGGACCACACGCGCCAGCTGTCGGTCGCGGTGAACCTGCAACGGTGGAATCGAATCGACGCCACGCGGCGGCCACAACCGCACCCCATCGACCACGCCCTTCAGGCGTTCATCCAGCTGACGCTGTGCGGCTGACCATCAGTTTTCGATAACCTCGCAGGTCAGCGTGTTTGCGAGGCTCGGTCGGCAGCCATAGGCTCGGACACCGGGCAGGCAAGCCTGTCACTGTCGACGCGGTGAAGGTGTTACTGGATGTTGGACTACGGCTTCGACATGTCCGGCGTAGAGCTCGAGGTCGCTCTGCCAGACCTGGTGTCCGAGGGGTATGAGCTCGACGCGCTGATCTCGGCGCAGGCCGACTGGTCCAGGGAGACGCCGGCGGCGGGATGGACGATCGCCCACCAGATCGCCCATCTCGCCTCCGCCGACCAGAACGTGCTCATCGCGATCCGCACCCCGGAGGCGTTCGACGCCGTGTTGAAGCACGCGGCGGTCGAGGGTCCCCGATACCGAGATCTCGACGCCGCCGAGGGCGCGGCCAAACCGCGGGCGGAACTGCTGCAACAGTGGCGCTCCGGCCGTATCGAGGTGGCCGCGGCACTGCGCGATCTCGCACCAGGCCAAGCGTTTCCGTGGTACGACTCGCACTTGACCGCAGCGCTCATGGTGCCGCTGCGACTGCTGGGGCCCAGAGGACGCCGAGCAACGAATCCAAGGCACCGCCCTCGACTTCTGCCTCCGCGTCACCCAACGCCGCCCCCTGACCGAAACCACCCTCACCGCCGTCGGCACAGACGCCCACCACTGGCTAGAAATCGCCCGCACCTCCCTCTGACGAGAGTCTGCGGATGATACGAAGCGGGCGAAGTTCCGGTCCCACCGCCCGCCCGCGCACCTAAAACCTTGTGTTTACAGCCACGAACTGGCGACCGGATGGGCTCGTACCCATTCCTTGACGTTGCCGAGAACCGACTTTTCGGCCTGGCGTTTCGCCGCTATACGCGCCTTGACCCGAGCTTTGATCCGTTCGTTCGCCGCCTCCGGATCCCAGTGGGCCATCATCGCGTCGAGCGTCGCCGCGCGCTCGGCCGGGTTGCTGTTCAGTCGGACCATGGTGTCGTGAATAGGCCCATACGCATCGGCCGTTTCTTCGATATTGCCGAGCGGCGTGCCTAGCGGGACGGGATCCACGTCGGCATCGTCGCTGGGGATGACGAGCGCGCCGTTGGCGCGGTACGAAGCGTCCTCGACCCATACGGTCTCGTCTTGATCGAGATCGCCGTGGCTCGGGTCGGTCTCTGCTGCCATGAAGCCAGGCCTCCTCTTCTGGTTCTACCTGATTTGTTCATCGAGAAATGGTCGATCG
Source organism: Nocardia sp. NPDC006044 (assembly GCF_042871115.1). Taxonomy (NCBI): domain Bacteria; kingdom Bacillati; phylum Actinomycetota; class Actinomycetes; order Mycobacteriales; family Nocardiaceae; genus Nocardia; species Nocardia sp. NPDC006044. The sequence continues at coordinate 331,378 of NZ_JBIAID010000004.1, read as the reverse complement.
GTATCACTATTTACACGAATCCTTTGGCGCGATTATACCTCTGATGTCAATATGCTCAACGAAATCGTTACGTGTCGGATTTGAATCGACTGGAGACGTACCGTTTGGTACGAATAACCAACATTCCAGTCGTGGCGATGACCACGACTACGACAAGGGTAAGCAATATCTGCCAATAAACGACCCAGTGTGACCAATCGTCGGCATGCATGCCAGGTTTTGTCGATGCCGCCCTGAATGCAAAAATGAACGTTACGGTGACCGCCAGCACGGTACTTGCCATAGTCAGCGCCGAGCCGGCAATAGATACCAGCAAACTTCGCTCGAATGCCCGGACGAAGAACACCGCCAACGCCGCGATCGCCGCAGGAAGCGCCAGCACCGCCACCGCGACATCCGTGTGCGCTTCGGCCTCCGCCGCCTCTCGCAAGATTATCGTCACCAGCAGCACCGACCAGGCCACTATCGTGGCAAACAGCTCCGTACCAGTCGGCCGTTCGCATATCCGCGCCCGGAGGCCGAGGCTGACCGGTTGCGAATTCAGCTCTGCTACGCCCCGATCGAGTTTACGAACAATCGGAATGATTCTTCCTCCCTTCTCCCGGATACTGCTCAAATTTCTGCCGTAGACGTGCAGGCTGGTCACCGATTTCCCCACTGGGCGCAAATATGGAATATTAACGGCGATAGACGGCCGCGCATTTACCATCACGGCTCGGTTCGCGTCATCGGTAACATAGGCGAGCCGCACGTACGACCCATCGGGCACGCTCGCGTGCATGTGATAGCTCTTGGCGTGACTCGCACGCGTGAGCCCCACCTTCAGGTACCCGCTCGGTATTCCGGATAGTTTTTGCAGAATCCGGGCCAGTGTCGAAGTCTCCGATCGAGTCGGCTTCTGCAAGAAGCTGCCGGTGGACTGCTCGTAGCTGTATGCCAGCTTGAGATACTTCGCCGGCTTGCACTGCACGATTACCAGGTAATGCGCTATGCCGAGACGCGCGATCCGCCGGAGCTTGTTTCGCTCCACTTCCTGCACGGCAAGTTCCTCGTCGCCAACGCCGGCCTCACCATGCGCGGTACGCGCTCCGGCGGGGACCGGAACAGACCTCGGGACGAGGATGAGATCCAGGTCCTCCTGATGCGCCTTGATCACTTCATCGAACAGTCGCTGGCGATCTTCCTCGCTCGGCTTCGACTTTCTGCACCGCGAGTTGTTCGCGAACGACTTGCTCATCGCCCGCAGCGCGGCAGCAGACTTCGACACCGTAGTCACTATGTCTTGCAGAGCCGCGTACCGATCCCAAGGCCAGTCTTTGAAGTCGGCGGGAAGATCGGGATACGTGATATGAAACTGATGAATAAGTACCGCAATATACAGCGCGGCCGATTGGCCACCGTACGCCAGGGATACCACCGGCTCGTCGCCGGTGGGATGGATCGCCAGACGATCGAACAGCCATCCCTTCGTCGGTTCTATGAGCGGAACCAGAATTGATGGCTTTTCTTCGACCTGAACGTACTGCTGTTCATCGATGACCAGATCCATCGTGACGGATCTCTTCGTCACCCACCGACCGAGCTCCAAGTTTTCCGTTACTCGATGTCGATAAGTCTCCGGCTCCACCATCATATCCGCGAGCAGCGCGAGAACCTCTTTGTCATACTTGGCGGTCATCTCGAACGCTTCCTCCATCAGCGCCCTGACAATACCGTTGGTTTTATAAGAAGTCGCGAACACATTTGCTTCATTTACCGGCACAGAGGGCGGGATCAATCTCAGGAGCAGCCACAACGCACCTATCGAGAAATCCGCCCCCAACCACCACAACCAGAAACCCAGACCCCAAGGGAAGATAAGGCAGAATATCCATGTAGCCGAAACGGCAATTCCCATTGCGGCCAAGAGATTCGTCAGAACCCGTATGGTGAACCATTTTTTGTATTTTTTATCATTATTCTTGTCGTTCATCATATCCCCCGGCTCGAATCGAGCCCAGGTAGTACACGTCAACCGCAGTCGATGTGCGCGGCCAAGCCGGCCAGTGCTACAGATGTAGCATGTTCAGTCTGGCAGCCGCGGGTTCGAACGTCTGTCCTTCATTCAGTCGACGCACGACGGGATAATAGTAACTACCCGTTCGCGGCGGGGATCGAAGCGCCGGGCCCGGAAGGCAATCGGATCCCGCCGCACGAGCAAAAGGCCGTATTCAGATCAATGGGTTGGGGCGAGTTCTGGGTATTCCGGGAGGTGCCAGGTGCCGCCGCGGTCTTCGTTCGCACGCTGCGCGAGGATTTCGGGGATGCGGAGGTAGCAGGCTGTGGCGGTGAGGGTGTGGAACAGGTCGATGGACAGTTGGTGGGTGGGCATGCCTAGGCGCAGGAGGCGCGGTTTGACGGTGGCCTGGATCTGGCCGGCGAACGGGCGCAGCGTGGTGTCGTAAGCGGCCAGGGCGGTGGTCAGGTCGCGCGGGTTGCGGTTGATTTCGCCGGCCAGGACGTAGGCGCCGACCAAGGCGCCGGAGATACCCATGCCGCTGTAGGGCGAGGCGCAGTGTGCGGCGTCGCCGACCAGGACCACGCGGTCCTTCGACCAGGTGTCCGTGCGGACCTGTAAGGCCTCCTGCGAGTAGAAGGTTTCCGCTGTCCGCATGCCGTCGAGGAATCGATCGATCTGCCAGCCCGCGTCGCGAAAACGCCCGGCCCAGAACGACTTCTGCTGCTCGACCGGCGCGCGGTGGACGGCCGAAGCCTCCGCCGAGGTTTCGCGCAGCATGAAGTAGACCTGGGTCTCGGTCGGGTTGTGGCTGCGGCGCATGATCATTCGGCCGCGCGGGGCGTGATAGGTGTCGCGGATATCGGTGTCGGCGGCGATGCGCGGCACGAACCAGTAGGCCAGGTGAATCCCCAACGGCCGGTACGGATCCGGCGAACCGTGCGGCAGAATGGCCCGGCGGACGCGCGAACCCTGCCCGTCCGCGCCGACCAGCAGGTCGTATTCGCCGGCCGTGCCGTCGGAGAAGTGCGCGACAACGCGTTCGCCGACCTGCTCGAAGCGCTCGACGCTCTTGCCGAAGACGTACTCCACGTCCTCCTTCGTCACCTCGTGCAACAGGCGCACCAGGTCACCGCGCATGATCTCGTACTCCGAGGTGAGCGTCTGCCTGCCCCGGCCGGAGGTATTGGCCATGATCGTGCCGCGTGGCCTGCCCTTGCCGTTCACGAAGGCGACGCCGGCCTCGTCCACCAGCTTGCGCTTGACCGCATCGAGCAGGCCCATCCGCTCGATCGCCTCGATACCCTGTCCGCGCAGATCGACCTGCGCGCCCGTGGCCCGCAGCGCGGGAAAGCGTTCGACGACGACCACCCGGTGACCGCCGCGCGCGAGCCAGTAGGCCAGCGCCTGCCCGGCGACCCCGCCGCCGCAGATGAGGATTTCCAAGGACTTCGATTCGGCTGCCATGCGCTCGATCCAATCTATCAGTGATAGGCAACGTCAACGATCGCCTATCACTGATAGATTGTCAATATGGCCAAGCTCAACCGGGACACCGTCATCGCCGAAGCGCTCGACCTGCTCGACGAGGTCGGCCTCGACGCCGTCAGTACCCGGCAACTCGCGAAACGGCTCGGCGTCGAGCAACCGTCGCTCTACTGGCACTTCCGCAAGAAAGAAGACCTGCTCAGCGCCATGGCCGAGGCCGCGATGGCGCCGCACGGCACGGCCCCCCTCCCGGAGTCCGGCGACGACTGGCGCGAATGGTTCCGCGAGAACACCCGCAGCTTCCGGCGCACCCTGCTGCTCCGGCGCGACGGCGCACGCCTCCACTCCGGAACCCGCCCCGGCGGAGCGAACCTCGACCAACTGCTCCACAAGATGGCGTTCCTGATCGAATCCGGCCTACCCGAACGCGAGGCCCAAATCGCGATGCTGACCGCCAGCCGCTTCACCGTCGGCACCGTCCTGGAAGAACAGGCCGACCCCGGACCCGAGGACGACTCAACCGACATCCCCCAGATCGATCACGAGTCGGCCTTCGAGGAGGGACTGAACCTCATCCTGGACGGACTGGCGCACCGCATCGAACACCAGTAGGCCCGCGGCCATCGATCCCGTTGCAGGAGTACAGGATTTGCTCCCCCATGGACATCCGAGTCCCATATACAATGGGGCCATGACTATTTCTAGCGGAAAGGGCGTCCTTCGCCCCTGCCGGTGACCCCCGGCGAGTGGCTGGAGTCCGGCGCTGCCGATGACCGGCTCACTGTTCGCGCCAATGGGTCCGGGCCGGATTTCATCACGGCCGCCAACAAGATTCAGTTCGACGTACAAGTTCAGTTCTGCCGCCCACGCCGCTGGGCACTGGCCGGCATCTTGCCGATCTGGCGGCGCGACCGGGTCATGCCACGGGTGGACGGCGTCCCGCTTACCGATCTGATCGACAGATTCGAGATCGAGGCAGGGATGCAGCCCGCCGGTGGGGCGTACGGAGGCCTCATACCGACATACCTCGGGGACAATCAAATCGATGACCACTACCGTGGAAAGACCGCTATCGCAACGAGATCGAAGATCCCCCTGCTCGCGTGTGAGTGTGGCGAGTGGGTTTGCTGGCCGCTCCTGGCCGAGATCGTCGTAGCTGACGACGTGGTGACCTGGGACAAATTCGAACAGCCCTATCGCCCGCAGCGCGACTACAGCGCGTTCGGCCCATTCCGGTTCGACCGCAGGCAATACGACGACGCCCTCCAAGACCTGGCTGAGCCGATCAGTTCGGACATCGCAGGAGGCTGAGCGCGACCACCGGCGAGTCAGGCATGGAAGCCGTCGTTAATTCGTTGGCGGACCGCAGTGCGTGCTGCTACTTTTCTGGGGACCGGGCTGGAGAGCGAGGAGGTGGTACCTGTGCACGTTTCTACATGGGTGCTCCCCTTTGGGGCCACGGTAGGGCGATAGGTCGTCCGGGAGCGCCGTTCGAGCGCATTCCCGAAAGGCACGACCATGCAATTCATTTCAGCGCAGCGGTTCGATGACGACGTCGTCGAGCGCGAATTCACCATCGGGGAGATCTCGGGCGTCCTGTGGACGCCCGCATCCACCGCCACGCCTACCCCACTGATCCTGCTCGGCCCTCCTCCGCTCGGGCTGCGCAAGTCCTACCCGCGACTGCTGGGCAGGGCTCGGCACGCCGTGGCGGGCGGCTACTCCGCGGCCGCCATCGAGCTCCCCGGCAGCGGTGACCGCCCCCGGAACGCCATCGTCGATCAGGCCGTAGCCGACCTGCATCGGGCGCTGGCGGCCGGTGAGCCGGTCACCGACGACATCGTCGACCGGCTCATCCTTCCGCTACTCGACCCGGCAATCTCGGAATGGCGTACCACCCTGGACGCCCTCCTCGCGCTGCCCGAAATCGGCGGTCCGGTCGGGTATTCCGGCGGAGTGATCTCGATCGGCACCCGGCTGGCGGTGGTCGAGCCGCGCGTCGAGGCCGCCGTGCTGTTCGCCGGAAGTTACGTGCCTCGCACCATCTTCGAGGAGGCCCGCCGAGTCACCATTCCGCTGCACGTCCTGCTTCAGTGGGACGACGAGGGAAACGACCGGCAGATGGCCCTTGACCTGTTCGACGCTTTCGGCTCCAAGGAGAAGACGTTGCACGCAAATATGGGTGGGCACACCGGCGTCCCGCACTACGCCGGGGAAGCTGCGGACAGCTTCTTCACCCGGCACCTGAGGTGAGCCCGGTGCGTCGAATCATCTGATGCACAACCGCCCCGACCGCGACCGGCACCGCTCATCGACGGTACCGGCCGGCCGGGGCGGCGCGTTGGAGCCGGACCCTATGCATTCGGTCGAAGATGTTCCGCCCCAAGGCCGATGGCACCGAGGTCGGGGAGGACATCGGTAATCATGCTGCGGCACCGCGCATTCCGCGAGTACCCACGGCGAGACCGATCAGCAGGGCGATGAGCACGCCCGCGAAACCCGCCATCGCGATTCGGGTGTCGACGAATTGGGTGGCGACACCCATGCCGACCACCGGAACGATCAACCCCGCGTTGCCGATGAGGAACAGCCCGGCCACCGCCTCGCCGCGGTTCGCCGGACCGGCGGCACGCACGGTGCGGGCGACGCCGGATTGGATGAGAACCCCTGCCCCGGCGCCACTCACCACGCCTGCCACCAGGCACAGCAGCAGATTGCCCGACAGCATGGCGGCGACCAACGTGCCGAGCCCGACGACCGCGCCGAGCAACCCCGTCACGAGCCGGGTCGGCACCGGCAACGACATGGCGGCGTGCTGGGCGACGGGCGCGCTGGCGAACACCAGGAACACCACCCCGCCCGCCAGCACCCGAGAGGACTGGCCCAGGGTGTCGGCCAGGAAAACCGGTGCCAGCGAAGCGAATAGACCGAAGGTGCCGAACGCCGCGAAGGCACTGCCCGCCGCGACAGCCCAGCCGAGCTTGGATCCGACCACCGACACGCGCTGCGGACGGTAGGCCGGTCGCAGCGAGCGCGGCACCGACACCGTCTCCGGCACGGACCGGATCAACACCACGATCACCAGGGTCAGGAACACCGCGAACGCCGCATACGTCGTCCGCAACGGCCACGGCGCCCATTCGGCGAGCACCCCCGCAATCAGCGCACCCACCCCGAGCCCACCGATATTCGCAGCCGGAGAGGCGATTTCGAAGCGTCGCGCACTGTCTCGCGGCCGCGCGATCACGTGCAGCTCATGCAGGTACGCGGTGGCCGTCGCGGTGATCGCGCCCACCCCCAATCCACTGATCAGGCGCCCGGCGATCAGCAGCGGCAGCTGCGGCGGAAGCAGGAAAACCACGGCGGCGAGCACCTCCATGGCAAGCGCGACGGTGAGCACCCGCCTCCTGCCGATCCAGTCCGACACGTGCCCGACCGTGCACAGGCTGACGATCACGCCGACCCCGTACACGGCGAACACGATGGTGAGCGTCAACGCAGACAGACCGAGTTGCCGCGCGTAGAGCGGGTACAGCGGCGTCGGCACCGTCGAGAACGCCATCGCCGCGCAAAAGGCCACGGTCACCAACCAGAAGCCGGTGTTGTGCCGGCCCGAGTCCGGCTGTTCGGCGGACCTCTCCCGATAGGTGTGGGACACAGTCGTCATCGCATTGCACTCTTTCTGCGGAATCGCGGCGGTCCGAGCGGCCCGCCGACTCCATCGTCGAACCCGCGAAGGTTCACGTCCAACGATTCATTTTTCTTCCAGCTATCACTTTCTGAGATAGTTGGCGGATGGAGCTCAGGCATCTCGAGTACTTCGTCGCCGTCGCCGAGGAACGCAGTTTCACCAGGGCGGCCGCCCGATTGCACGTGGTGCAGTCGGCGGTCTCCGCGGCGATCAAGACGCTGGAACGCGAACTCCGCACCGACATCCTCCGGCGCACCTCCCGCGAGGTCGCCCTGACCGAGGCCGGGACCGTCCTGCTCCCCCGGGCACGCACGATCCTGGACAGCGTGCGCGAGACGATCGACGCGATCGATGGCGTTCGCGGCACGATCGGCGGCGAGATCCGGCTGGGCTTGATGGCCTCGATCCCCTGGCTCGACGTGCCGGAAGTCCTCGGCCGGATGCACGCGGAACACCCCGAGGTGCGGCTGCGGTTGAGCCACCGCGCAGGTGGCTCGCAAGAACTCGCGGCCGCCGTGGTCGCCGGGGAACTGGACCTGGCGATCCTGTCCGAGCCCGGACCGTTCGGCCGCAAGCTCCGGCTGACCGAACTGCGGTCCTTCCCGATGCGGCTGCTCGTCCCGGCCACCCACCCGCTCGCCGAAAGACGTTCCGTGCGACTGCAAGAACTGGAGGGCGAGGCCTTCGTGGACCTCGCCCAGGGCTTCGGCAGCCGGGCGGTGGTCGACCGCGCGTTCGCCGCGGCGAACTTGACCAGGACTGTTTCCATCGAACTCGGCGATGGCAGCGTCGTCGCCGACTACGTCCGGCAGGGGCTCGGCATCGCGATCCTGCCGGAGGCGTACGCCTGGACGGACGCGACGGTGCGGTCCCTCACCCTCACCGCGAGCAGCGACCTCACTTGGCGAATGTGCCTGGCCGCGCCCCGGGACCGCGAACTCGGCACTGCGGCACAGGTCTTGACCACCATGGTCCGCGACGCGCTGGAGAAGTGATCCCCCGTCACGCGGTAGATCGTCGACTACTTGCGCGAAAGGGCAACCGGGACAGCACGATCACCCTTGCGCACGCTCAGGTAGTCCCGCAACGTGTCCGCCGCGGCGGTGATGTGACGATGCAGAATCTCGATGGCCGCCACCGCGTCTCGGGCCGCGGCCGCGTCGGCGAGCGCGTGGTGGTCCGGCCGCCCGAGCGCATCGGCCCCGAGCGCGGCCAAGTGGAGCCGGATGATCTGCTCCTCCTCTTCCAGCGCCGCGCGCACCAGCTTCAGCAATCGATAGTTCGCGGCCCGACGGCAGAGCGCCATGTGGAACTCGGTATTCAGGCGTCCCACGGTGGCCGGATCGGTTTCCGATTCCATTCGACGGACGTGACCGCGGATTTCCTGGATATCGGCCTCGGTGAGATTCGGGATCGATAAGTGCAGCGCGGCGGGTTCGATGATCAGCCGGACGTCATACGTTTCCATGAGGTCGGCCGGGTCCAGCTTCACCGCGACGGCGCCCTTGCCCGCCCGCAACCGGACGAGCCCTTTTCCCTCCAGCTGAATCAAGGCTTCGCGCACCGGCATACGACTCACCCCGAAAACCTCGGCGAGCTCCTCTTGCCGCAGCGGCGTTCCCGGGAGAATGGTTCCGTTCAGAATTGCTTCCGCAAGCGTCGACTCGATTACCGACCGGGAATGGGTCTGCGGTACCGAAATGTGCCCCAGCGCAGCCATGATCGGTCTGTTTCGTGCGCTCATCCGAACGGTGCCGCCTACCTGTGCTGGAGTGTTTGCCGCGGTTGGATCCATGATCCAGTTATTTTCTAACACTCCCGGACCGAGCGGGCAACATTTCCGCATCGTCATGCGTTGTTCGTTTGTCTGCCAAAGTTATTTATGGGACGAATCATTGCCGTCGGCGCGAGCGCGGCGCAGGCGAGCGCGCCCATTACCGCGAGCGCGTACGCGAGGGACGTAGAGGCGTAGAGGCTGCCGAAGACCGCTACGCCGAGGACGAAACTGAATTGGAATGTGGTGGTGGCGATCCCCGTCGCGTCCGGCACCTGGCCCGGGCGAACGTGCGCCACGGTCAATCCGAGCAGCGGCGTGAAGCAGGCGCCGTAGCCGAAACCGGCCGCCGCCAGCAGCATTACGGCCGACGCGGTATGCGGGCCGGCACCACGCTCACTCGCGCCGAGCAGGATCAGGCTGCCGCCGAGCATCCCGAGGCCCGCGATCGCGAGGGCGAGATGGCGCCGGTGCGGCACCAGCGATCCCGGCGCGGAGCCGATACCGAACCCGATCGCGAAGGGCACCAGCGCGATTCCCGCCGCGGCGGCGCTGCGCCCGTGATGGTCCTGGAGGTCGGCAGCCACGCAGAACAGCACCCCGGTGTAGGTCGTCCCCGACAGCAGCAGAGCGATCAGCCCGGGCCGCATACCGGGCACCGCCATGATGCGCAGATCGAGCAGCGGAGCACCGTTGCGCCGCAGTTGTTTCCGCTGCCAGGCGAGGAACACCGCGAGCACCGCGCCGCCCAGGCTCGCGACCGCCCAGCCCGGCCAGGTCCACCCGGTGTCCGGGCCGAGCGCGAGCGCGCCGGTGATCGAGGCCGCGCCGACGGTCAGCAGACCGACGCCGGCCAGGTCGAGTTGCCGTGGGGAGACCGCGATCTCGGGCAGCAGCCGGGCGGCCCCGGCCAGCACGGCGATACCCACCGGCAGATTGAGCAAAAAGACGATCCGCCAACCGAGTCCGAAGATATCGAGGCTGATCAACGCGCCGCCCAAGGCGAGTCCCGCGGTGGCGCCGAAGGAGATCATCGCACCATAGGCGGCCAGGGCGCGGGTCCGCGCGGTACCGATGAAGTCCGCCTGGATGAACGAAATCGCCTGGGGCACGGCCATGGCCGCTCCCGCACCCTGGACGGCGCGGGCACCGATCAGCACGATGGCGTTGGGCGCCAGGCCGATCGCGACGGAACTCACCGTGAACACGGTGATCCCGATCAGGAACAGGCGTCGCCTGCCGCGGTCGGAGCCCAGTCGCGCGCCGGTGATCAGCAGGCTCGCGTACATCAGCGTGTACGCCGCGACCGCGAGCGCGGCGGTGCCCGACGCGATCCGCAGATCCTGCTGAATCGAGGGCGCGGCGATATTGCCGACCGTGGTGTCCATCGAAGCCATGAACTGGCCGGTCAACACGACCGCGAGCGCCAGCCAGCGCCGCCGGGAACCGGCAGGTGCCGCGACTCCCCCGGTCGGCGGCGCGGCCGTTCGGGTCCGCTCCGGCGGCGCCGTCACGGCCGCGGGGCGGCGTCGGCGGTCTCCTCGGCTAGTAGTTGTTCCATCGCGGCGACACAGTCGAAGACGTCGACGTGCCGGATGTAGAGCGGTGCCAGGCCGAACCGCAGCAGGTCCGGCGGGCGCAGCTCGAGCTGGAAACCGCGAGCCGCCAAGCCTTTCGCGAGGCGCTCGGCCGATTCGCTGTGCAAGGACACATGGCTACCGCGCTGCGCGCTGTCGACGGGTCCGGTCACCGCGACACCGTAGCCCGCCAGCCGGGCCGAGGCCAAAGCGATGAACTCCTCGCTGAGCGCAACCGATTTGGCGCGCACCGCCGCCGGGTCGGCTCCGGCGGTGAGCGTGACGCCCTCGTCCAAGGCGAGCAGGCTCAGCAGTGGCGGGCAGCCGGTGGTCAATCGCGCGACGCCCGGATCCGGTTGATAGCCGGCCGTGAAGTCGAACGGCCGGGTATGCCCCAGCCAGCCGGTGACGGGCTGTTCGAAGCGCGGCAGCAGCCGCTGGGCGACATACATGTACCCGGGCGCGCCGGGTCCGCCGTTGAGGTATTTATATCCGCAACCGACCGCCAGATCGGTACCGTCGGCGTCCAATTCGAGTGGAACGACGCCCGCGCTGTGCGAAAGATCCCACAGCACAAGCGCTCCGGCCTCGTGTGCCCGCTCGTTGATCCGGCGCATCGGGAGTAGTTGGGCGGTGCGGTAATCGACGTGGCTGAGCGTGACCACCGCGACATCCGAGTCGATCCGATCGATGATCTCGTCCTGCGGAACCCGGCGCACCGTCGCCTGCCGGTGGACATAGCGCGTGACACCGTCGGCGATGTACAGGTCGCTCGGGAAGTTGTCACGGTCGGTGAGGATCACCGACCGCCCGCTCCCGGACTGCGATTCCACAGCGCCGCACAGCAATTTGAACAGGTTGACCGAGGTGGACTCGCCCACCACGACCTGGCCCGGAGCCGCGCCGATGATGCCGCCGATGCGGTCGCCGGTCAGGGTCGGGAGTTGCAACCACTGATGGTCCCACCAGCCGGCGTTCATATCGTCGCGCCACCGCCGCATGGCCTCGTCGAGTCGCTCAGCGGTCCCGCGCGGCGGCGGCCCCAGCGAATTGCCATTGAAGAATACGCGGTCGTCGGGCAAATCGAACTGTGCCCGGATATCCCGCAGCGGATCGACGGCGTCGAGCTGTTCGAAGTATCGGCGCTGCTCCATGTGCTACTCCGCTATTTGCTGCATCAGACCGAACATGTCTTCGTTGTGCCACCACTCCGCGAGCCGGTTGTCCGCGTCGAAGCGCATGATGTCGATACCGGACAGCGACACCGGACGCCCGGTCCCGGCAATTCCCGACAGCACGCCCGTGTGCGTTCCCGACGAGTTGTATCGGGCCACGAGTTTGTCGCCGTCGACGAGCACCTCCTCGATATCGAAGGTGAGGTCGGGAAAGGCTTGATGCCAGTCGATCGCCATGGCGACATGCCCCTCCTTGGTATTCGGGAAGTCGTCGATCGGGCGATGGTCGAAGAAATTGTCGGACAGGATCCGGCTGCCCGCCGGGTCGCCTTTGTTCCAGAGCTCACCGATCCAGATGTCCACGTACACATGTCGCATGATTTCGCGGCGACTCCCGGTCTCGGTCATGATGTCTCCTTCGAATACCGGCCGTCGGCCGTGAATGCCGAACGACCACGTTTCAACCATTGCACGGTGACCCGTTTCGGCCGAAAGTTGTTTTCCAGCACCGGAATCGCCACTTCCGGATCGGTGCTGCCGCAGGTGAAAATGTCCACGGCGGCGAAGTCGTGCTCCGGCCAGCTGTGAATGCTGATATGCGACTCCGCGAGCACCGCGATCCCGGTCACGCCGCCGGCGCCACCGAAATGGTGCACGTAGACGTACAGCAGCGTGGCATTCGTGGCGCGGACACATTCGCGCAGCACCCGCTCGGTCAGCGCGGGATCGTCGAGGCGGCTCGCCCCGATGAGGTCTACGAGCAGATGGGTCCCCGCCGCCCGCAGCTGTGCGGTGGGAACGGTCGCCATTTCGGTCATCGGGCCTGCTCGGCGGCCACCGGCCGGTCGGAGCCGGAGTCGACCGGCAGCGGGTTCAGCGAGAAGCCGCAGACGTCGCGGCTGGCGAAGGTGGCATCGCCCGCCACGGTCACCGGGGTCACGTCGTGCAGGCAGCGCGGGTCCTCGAACACCACCGTGTCGATCGGCGTCTCCAATTCGAGCTTGCGGTACACCACGCGATCCAGATCGGCGAACAGGCTGCGCCCGCCCGCGACGTCCACTCGATTGATCAAGGAAATCGAGGTAAAGGCGTGCCCGTCGTGGTGCATACCCTCCGGTGCCGGATATCCCGGCTTGTTCGGCAAAGCCACGATCCGGATCAGATGCACTCCGATTTCCCAGTGCCGGGACGCACGCACACGCTCCGGCGGAAGCACCGCGAGGACATCCCACATCAGCTGATGCAGGAAGGGGTTGTCCGTCGTCCGTTCGGCCAGCGGCTCGAATTTCCGCTCGAAGCCGCCTGCGTACGGATTGACCGTCTCCTCCTGATAGAAGGCTCGATGCTCCAACTGCTCGATCCGATGCTCGGCCGTGTCCACCGAGAAAAGACTGAACCGCCGTTTCCGGAAGGAATACTCCGTTTGCAGCCAGCGGTCGTCGGCGAGATCATCGAAATCCACGGTCAGCTCGGCCAATCCGGCGACGATATCCGGCGAGAGATCCGCGGTCGAGCGGCCGGGAAGCATGACCACCGGATCGTCGGCGAAGCGGTCGGCAGGCAGCGGACCGAAGAGTTCGGTCTGAATTGATGACGTCATCGCAATCCTCTTCTATGTTCGCCACTCGGTGTCGATACCGAGCGGACAGGTCACGACACGTAGTCGAGATAGAAGTCGAAATCCCACTCGCTGGTCGTGGCCAGAAATCGTTCCCATTCGTCGCGCTTGTGCGCGGTGTAGACGCGGTACATGTCGCCGGGCAATGCCGCGCGCAACACCTCGTCCCGGTCCAATGCCGTCAGCGCCGCACCGAGATTCATCGGCAGGGTCGGTTGCGGATCCGGGGTGCTGTCGTAGCTGTTGGCGCTCGACGGTGGACCCGGGTCCAGGTTGTTCACCAGACCGTCGTCCATCGCGGCGAGCAGGCCCGCGGCCATCAGGTACGGATTGACCATCGAATCGGCCGTGCGATATTCGACCCGGTCGGGCGCCGATACCCGGACCGCGGACGTCCGGTTCTGGAAACCCCAGCCCGCGGTGAGCGGCGCCCAGAACCCGGTGTCCCACAGGCGGCGGTAGGAGTGCACCGTCGAGGCGGCGAGTGCGGTGAGCGCGGGCAGATGGGTGACCACCCCGCCGACCATGCGTTGACCGATGTCGTTGAGCTGCAACGGATTCGAACCCACGGCTCGGTCGCCGACGAGTAGATTCACCCCACCGGTGCGATAGCGGCGCACGCCGGGCACGGTGGTCTCGGTTTCCCTCGCGATCGTCTCGTCGTCGCCACCGCGCCAGAGCGACAGGTTGTGATGGCAACCCGACGCCGACAGGCCGGGGAACGGTTTGGTCATGAAGCACGCGATCACGCCGAATTCCCGCGCCACCTGACGGCAGATCTGCCGATAGGTGATGAGCCGGTCGGCGTTGCGCAGCGGGTCGTCGAACCGGAAATTCAGCTCGAGCTGGCCGGGTGCGTCCTCGTGATCGCCCTGGATCATCTCCAGCCCCAGTGCCTGGCCGTAGGTCAGCACGCGCATGCTGATGTCGCGCAGTTCCTCGAGTTGATCAACGTGGTAGCAGTACGGTTTCGACACGCCGACCAACTCGTTGCCGGCGTTGCGGCGCAGCCACATCATCTCCGGTTCGGTGCCGACCCGCAGGTGTGTGCCGTGCCGCTCGGCGAACGCCGCGTGCTGCCGGGCCAGGTTGCCGCGGCAGTCCGAAGACAGTGCGGCGCCGGGGTTTTCGGCCTCCTCACGGTTGCGGAACAGCCGGGCGAACACCCGCGCGACCCGGCCGTCCCAGGGCAGTTGGGCGAAGGTCTCCGGCTCCGGTATCGCGATCAGCTCCGACGCCTCCGGGCCGTAGCCGAGGTAGCGGCCGCGCCGGTCGGTGGCGACATTGGCCACCGCCCCGTACACCATCTGCACGCCGCGGGTCGCCAGGTCCTCCCATCGGGAGGCGGGCATGCCTTTGCCGACGACGCGGCCGGTGACCGACACGAATTGCACATAGATGTATTGAATGTCGAGCTTGTCGATCAACTTTCGAACGTCGTTGGTTGCGTCACTACGGCCCGGTTCGGACAGAAAGGCGTCGATGTCCACAGGTTCCCCCCTTCGGTCACGCCTCAACGCAGTGTTCAACGTCGGGACGGGGGTGGTCGGATTACCCTGCACACCAAGCTATTTCTAGATTGGATCCAGGATCCAATTGATTTTTACACTTGCCATTCGGTTCCGCAAGGTTTCACTCCCGCCTATCGCGCCCGCTCGTGCCAGTGTTATTCAGGGGTTGCCGGGTGTTGCCGGATCATGTTATGGCCGAGCGGTATTCACCACGCCGTGCTGCGGCGGCCGGGATAGGCACGGACAGTGCGGCCATGCGGTCGCCGGGCGAATATCGCTCACCCACAGGAATATTCGGCTACGACCACTGCCCCGGTCGGAGCAGGTCCATCCACTGAGCGGGCCAGGTGGCGAGAACGATCACGACCATGATGATCAGATGCACGGGCGCCGCGAAACTTTCCTTGGCGCCGTGATGGTTGACGATGTGCGTGACCACGGCGCCGGTCAACACCAGGATCAGCACCGCGGCGCCGAGGAATCGCGCCTCGTGGTACGGAATCGCCAGCAGCAGAGCGCAAACGCCCTCGATCCCGCCGACGACGAACCGGAACCAGCTGGGCCAGCCCCAGTCCGCGAACTTGATCGAGTACGCGGGCCCGAAAAACGTTGGTCCAGGCCAGAATTTGGTCACCGCGCCCATCATGAATTCGAAGGCGAGGAACCAGAGAAAACCGGTCGCGACCCATCCGGGCCAGGTGTGCGCGATTGTCATGCCACCATGACCGTTTCCCGGGCCCAAAGGTGACAGGACGGGTTCAACTGGCGGCCGGCCGGGCGTCGACACGAGGCGGGGCCGGCGGTTCGGCGCGGCCGGGCACGTGCCGGCCGCGCCAGTGCCGCGGCGCCATGCCGTGGGCGCGGCGGAACACGCGGGCGAAGTAGCCGGGGTCGGGTAGGCCCACGCTACGAGCGATCTCGGCGATGGGCAGGTCGGTGTCGGCGAGCAGGGCGCGGGCCTCGGCCATGCGGCGTTCGATGATCCAATCCTGAACGGTGCGGCCGGTTCGGCGGCGCACCACGGTTGTCAGGTGCCCCGGCGTCATGCTGACGGTGCGAGCTACGTCGCGCAGCGATAGGGACTGGTCGTAGCGCTGTTCGATGATGTCGAACACCGCGGCCAGCATGGGCTCGTGGCTGCGGCGCAGATCGCCGACGACGTCATCGGCCAGGCGGGCGACGTCGATGAGCAGCACCGTCAGATGTGCTTGCGCCGCTTGCCGATAGCCGAACCCGCGTCGGGTCAACTCCTGGTCGATCGCCGTGATCGTGTCCTGCCACAGTCCGCGGCGCGCCGCGGGCGCCCGCAGCCGCAGCATCCCGCCCGCGGCGCCGTGGACGAACGGGAACAACAGCGGGTGGGTGCGCCAGGCGGGCCACGGTCCGCGTCCGTCGTCGCCCAGCGCTGCGGGGTCGAAGAACACCGCGAACGCCTCGTCGACGGCACCCACCGCGGTGCGGTCGACCACGTGGCCGATGGCCACCACGTAGATCTCGCCGGTTCGAGGCAGATACAGCAGCGCCGGGAAATCGTGAATATGCGGACCGACGCCGCCGGCCAGTTCGTGGGCGGTCAACCGCCACACCGACACCGGTGGAATCGCCGGATCGTTCCGGTAGCCGTGTACCGGCACGCCGGACTGGTAACGCACCGGCCGGGAAGCCTCGGGCATGACACCGAAGATAGTCCTACTTCGGCCGACAATCTGCCCAGTATGTCGGTGAGCTGGGTTTGATCATGGGACTCATGACCGAACATCCTCCGCATGACCGCACCCGAGCCGTCGCCGAACGACACCACTACCGGCCCGCCGCAGGGCTGCAAGCACTGCTGCCGAGCTTCGACCTGATCTCACGACTGTTCGGCACCCCGAAGATGCACGACCGGCTCATCACGCAGGCCGACCTTCGCGACGATCATCGCGTATTGGAAATCGGTTGCGGTACCGGCAATCTCACCATCAAGGCCAAGCGGGCCGCACCCGGCGCGGACATCGTCGGCTCCGATCCAGACCCCCGCGCGCTGGCCCGCGCACAGCGAAAAGCGAAGGAGTCGACCGGAATCCGCTTCGAGATCGGCTACTCCCAGGAGTTGCCCTACGGCGACGGCGAATTCGATCGGGTGCTTTCGGCATTGATGCTGCACCACCTGGACTACGACGTGAAGGCGGCGACCGCCGCCGAAGCCTGGCGCGTGCTACGGCCCGGCGGCCGACTGCACATCCTCGACGTGGGCGGCACCTTGACCGAGGGTGACGGCTTCGCGCCCCAGCGGAAGTTGCTGGAACGCATGCTCCCCGACAACATCGGCGATACCATCCCGCGCCTCCTCCGCTCCGCGGGCTTCACCTGCGAGGAGGTCGCTTCCCAACCCCACCGCTTCGTCGGCCGAGTTACCTACTATCGCGCCACCCGCCCCCACTGAGCACGCGCCCGGCCCGGGCATGTGCTGCCCGGCTCAGCGCGGCAGCATGGGGGTCGGGCTCGGCTCGGCGACGGTCACCAGCACGACGACGTCCGCATAGGGTGCGTCACCGTGACCGAGGCGATGAGCGAAGCGCGCCACGGGGATTCGCCACCGATACTTCGCGGCGATCTCCGACTCCACGTGCGGCAGTAGCGATCCCGCGGTCACCAACTGGGCCTGGCCTTGCCGCTGGTGCGAGCCGAGTGCGGGGTTGCCCCGCCGGTCGCCGGGCTGAACCAGCACCCGCCCGTCCCGCGCCAGCTCCTCGGCTTCCGCGGACTGCGACGACACGCGAAAGGCGAGCTGGGTGTCGCCGATCGGAATGACCAGTCGCGGCACCGCGGTCAACTGCCGCGGACCGCTGACCCGGGTCACCAGAACAGTTTTGGCCGCACGCCACACATTCCCCGCGGCCGGAACATTCCGTACCGGCTGTAACCGGGCGGCAGGTCGCGCGACCTGCCCCTCGGGGGTGAGATCGACGAGAGTATCTGTCATTGCGTACGTTCCTTTCCCCTGAGCAATCCACCGATCGATCGGCATCGGGTTCCCGGCAACGCAGGCGGGCCCTTATTTACCAGCTCTACCCCAAACCTCCTCCGCGAACCACGTTCTGTCACTTCGGTCACACGCCACACCGAAGTCTGTGCGCCGGAACCGATGACCGTGGATCCACCAGGCCGGACCGGAGCCCGCACACGCCTGGCGACGACTCACAGAACCGATGACATCACTGCCGATCCGCGTCGCACGAGGGAGCAACTCATATCGGTGCGCTATCGTCGGTTCCCTGAGGTCGGCGCGCGAACGACAGCGTTCAGAACTGACGGCGCAACATCAGGGAGGAACTGTGGACATTGCCGAGCTGATTCTCGACGACCACCACGAACAGCGCCGCCTGTTCGCGATCCTGGAGCAGATCGATCGCGCCGACACCGAGGTGCTGTCCGCGATCTGGGCCAGGCTGGCGTCCTTCCTGGAGCTGCACGCGCTCGCCGAGGAGGAGATCTTCTACCCCGCCCTGCTCCAGGTAGGTATCGCGGCGCGGCGCAAGGACAGGGTGGAGGACGAGACCCTCGATGCCATCCACGACCACAACGAGATCCGCGACGCGGTCGCCGAGGTGGCGCGTCATCAGGTCGGCACCGACGAGTGGTTCGCCGCCGTCGCCGCCGCGAACCTGGCCAACAGCGATCACATGGCCGAGGAGGAACGCGAGGGCCTCACCGACTTCCGCCGCCTGGCCGGGCTGCCGCGCCGCCATCAGCTGGCCGTCGCGTTCGCCGCCTTCGAGGCGCGCAACTACGCCGGCGTCCGGCCCGTGGATCAGGATCCCGCCGATTACGTCCGCGCGGCGGAAGCGGAAGTCCCGGCGCCCGCCGAGGAACCCGAGGACGTCCAGCCGCCCGCGAACGGATCGCTCAGCGTCGGCAGCCTGAAGCGGAACTGACCGGCTCAGTCTCACCGGCGCGCGTGGCGCCTGCGGGCCGGGGTCGTCCGGTGCCGATACCCTGACCTGCGGTGGCGCAGCGGCCTCGACGGGATTGGGGTAATGGTTGAGCAATTCACGGATCGCTTCGATTGCGGGTTTGGCGTGGGTGTCGACCGTGCAGTATTTCGTCGTGTTGGTCGTGGTCCAATCGCGGTGGACGACGCCATACAGTTGGACGCGCAATGCGATCAGCGATCTGGGGGCGGAGACCTGTTTCCAGAGTGAGCACGTCGATACCTGGGTGTGCTCGCCGTGGCATGTCCTCGCGAATGTCTCCTGGATTCTCAGCGGGCTGTGCCTGACCGCGGGCGCGCTGCTGGCGGCGCGGATCTTCGGGCGGCGTTGGCCGGCGCGCGCGGGCTTCGCGCTGTATGCCGCAGCCGGAATCGGGCTGGTGATGGTCGGTTTCAATCCGGAGGACACCAGGATCGCCCCGCACACCATCGGTGCGATCGTCGCCATCGCGGGCGGCGCGGTCGCGGTCGTGCTCACCGCGGTGGCCATGATCTCCGACGGGCGAACGCCGGCCCTCGGCAGGATCGGAATCGCGTTGGGGGTCATCGCCATTGCCGGTTTCGTCGCGACGATGGCCAAGGTCGGCGGCGCGGAGATGTTCGGGTTGTGGGAGCGTCTCGCGGCATTCCCGGTGCTGATCTGGGCCATCATGCACGGCGTCGCCATGCTCACTCGACCGGCAGTATAGGCTCTCAGGATTCTTCGACGGCCTCCAGGACGAAGAAAAGGAAGCTCAAAAATGCTCCGGATGGGGACTTTCCGACCAGGTCGGGAAAGAGTTCGCGGGCACCAGGGGCGGGAGGCGGTTCGCTGATGACGGACGTGCGAAACCCGGCTGCCACGAAGGCGTCGGTCATCGCGTGCAGGGGGCGATGCCAGTAGGTGAGAACGGCCTGCCTGCCATCGAAGGTGTATTCCTCGGAGTGCTTGGTGGTCGCGAAATAATCGGCGGCGGGGTAGATCAACTTGTAGATGAACGGGTGATTGACGGAGATGATCAGTCGGCCACCGGGTTTCAGCACGCGGCGCAGCTCGGCCAGCGGCGCGGTCCAGTCCTCCAGGTAGTGCAGGACCAGGGACGCGATGACGTCGTCGAACTCACCGTCGGGAAACGGCAGCGGGCTGCCGATGGCGGCGACGTGCAGAGCCGCGTCCGCGCCGAGTCGCTGCCGGGCCAGCCGCACCATCTCGGCGCTGGCATCGAAACCGGTCACGACGGCGCCTCGGTCGCGCAGCGCGGCGAAGATGGGGCCGGAGCCGCAGCCCGCGTCGAGGATCCGCCGGCCGGTCACCTCTCCGGCCAGCTCCACGATCGCGGGCCGCGCGTAATAGCCGTTGAACAGGTTGGTTTCGGTCTCGGCCGTGTACGCCTCGGCGAAGCTGTCGTAGTCGTTTTCCAGAGCGGCGGCAGACTTCTCGGGAATGGCGGTCATGGTTGCCATCCTGCCGACCGGCCGCCCGGGACGCCAACAGTCCGGTCTGTCATTTCCCCGCGGAGGCAACCCTGCATGATGGGCGCATGCTCCCTACCGACCACCTGGCCCAGGCAGACCGTCGCCCAGCTGTGATCGACACTCCCCTCGGCACCATCGGCTTCTCCGTCACCCTCGGATCCGACGTGCTGGCGACCGAACCGGATGCCCTGTGGCGCTTGCCGAACGGCTCGCACCTGCACCAGTGGCGGCATCGGGACGCGGCGGTCGATCTGCTGATCGGCAGCATCGACGTACCGGCCTGGGACGGCGGCGCACCGGTCCCGGTCTGGGCCGGAATCTGGCAGGTGCAGTCGCGAGCCAAGCTGCCCCGGCTGGTCATCTCGGCCGAGCTGACCGACATTCCGGGCAATGCCTATGGCGGCCGCGATCCCGGCGAATGCCTCGCGGCGGTGAGCATCGAGAACGAGGACTTCATGGTCTCGATCGGCGGCCCGGATTCCGAGTTGCTCGCCATGCAGGCCGCCGACGGCCGGCTGATGCCGACCAGCTGGGCCCGCCTGCTGCCGAGCAGTGACGACGAAACCGCCGAATACGGTGTGCGCTACCGCGATCCGGCCCGGATCGGCTGGCACCTGCCCGGCCTCAACACCACACAGGTGGCCCGGCTGTGCATCGCGGCCGCCTGGTGTCCGCACGACAACGAGCGACCCGCGGCCTGGTACGCGGTCGACATTCCGCTCGATACCGCCTACCACCACCTCATCAGCGATCCGGCCAGGTAAACGGCAGCAGCCGGGGCACCGGCGGTAGCGGTGAGGACTCGGATGATGTGCGGAACGCCTGGATCATCAGTGCGGCGAAGCGTCGCGAGGCCGCGGTGCGGGCTGCCGGTGTCGCCGCTCGAATGCCGCTGTTGGCCATGATCAGGAGGAGGAAGTCGTCCAGCCCGACGTCGGGCCGCAGGTGGCCGGTGTCCTTGGCGCGGCGGATCAGTTCGGCCGCGCCGGTCAGGGACGACGCGCGGATCGTGGCGAAGTCCATCGCGTGCGGAAAGGCGGACATGAACGCCGCCGGGAAACCTCGGTCCCGGGCTTGCAACTCGCAGAGCCGCTCGACCACCACGCACAGACCGTGCCATGGGTCGGGGTCGGCGAGCCCTTCGTTCACGATGGTCTCGCAGGCGCGCATCTGGTCGGTGAACGCCTCGGTGACCAGCAGCTCCTTGGTCGGGAAATGCCGGTAGAGGGTGGCGGGGCCGACCTCGGCGCGGCGAGCGATCGCCCGCATCGGCACGTCCAGACCCTCGGCGACGAATACCGCACGGGCCGCGTCGAGGATGCGTTCGCGGTTGTCCTGTGCGTCGGAGCGCAGGGTGTGAGACAAACGAGGGGTCACCGCTCTCACTTTAACTAAACGGACGGGGGTGTCCGTTACGGTCCGATGGTCGGCTCAGATCGAACAGGAAACGGAGATATCAGTGAAGGCAGTACAGGTCCGAACGTTTGGCGGGCCCGAGGTTCTCGCGGTCGTAGACCTTCCCGATCCGGCCCCTGGCGCCGGGCAGGTGCTGATCGCCACGGAGGGGATCGGTGTGGGCGGTGTGGATGTGCTGCGCCGCAACGGCACGCTGGCCGCGTTCGGCGAGACCGCCGGTCACGTCCTCGGCAGCGAGATCGCGGGGCGGGTGACCGGGGTCGGCGACGGGGTCGACACCGCGTGGGTCGGTCGGCGGGTATGGGCGCTGACCGACGGGACCGGTGGGTACGCCGAACAGGCCGTCGTCGCGGAGACGGCGCTCGTCCCGCTACCGGAGGGCCTGTCCGCCGTCGACGCGGTGACGCTCGGCAGTTCCGGCATGGTGGCCCATTTCGCTTTGCGCCACGCGCATTTCGCCGCCGGCGAGTCGGTGCTGGTGCGCGGTGCGGCAGGCGGAATCGGCGTCATGGCGGTGCAACTCGCCGTTCTTGGCGGCGCCTCGGCGGTGGCGGTGACGACGTCGTCGGCCGAGCGTGGCGATCGGCTGCGCAAGCTCGGCGCGACGCACGTGCTCGACCGCGCCGGCTCGGGCGACGGGGACGCCCCGGCGGGCTACGACATCATCGTCGACATCGTCGCAGGCGCCCACCTGTCGTCCTTCTTCACCAAGCTCCTGCCGAACGGGCGGATGGTGGTAGTCGGCGCGATGGCCGGATTCCCGCCGCCGGACTTCGCCATGCCGATGATCGCCGCCTTCCGAAAGTCCCTGTCGTTCATCACCTTCAGCGCCGACACCGTGCCCGCCCCCGATCAACGCGCAGGCACCGCCGAAGTATTCGCCGCCGCCAGCCGCGGTGAGCTGGAAGCGGTAGTGCACGAGGTATTGCCGTTAGAGGAGGCGGTGCAGGCCCACCAAAAGATGGAATCGGCCGAGGTCTTCGGCCGGATTGCGCTCACTACCTCGTCGTGACCGATTGCCCCCCAGCCTCTCTGACGCAAGTCAGCCGAGCCAGGCTCAATCACCGGCAAAGTAGGTACCGGCAGTGGTCCTGCCGCAGTGGCGACCGGAGGTCGCCGCATTCAGCGGTCGATGGAGTGCCCTCGCGCGTGAAACACTCTCTTACACTTGATCGTATGGCTTCCACGGCTGACGGCTTGCGGTACCAGGTTTCACGCGCGATCGCGCGTGAAATGGCTCAGCTGTACGGCGAGTGGGAAGTTACGGAGGGCGGCGTAACGGGTCCAGGCGGCACCGCCGTGGTGGTCGAAGCGGGGCACATCGAGGGAAAGCCGGAGGTCGTGCGGATCGGGTTCGTCATGGAACGCGAGCGGCCGGATTCCGAAATGATCTGGGACCACGTGCACGGTATCGGCAGTTCGGTGGAGGAGGCCCTCGACCGGGCGGCCATGACATGGGCGCAAACCACCGGGGCGACGATTATCGAACTGTTCCTACGGCGCAACGAGTTCGGCGCGCACTATGGCCCCGATCATCCGAACGGGTTGCCAGGGCATCACGTGGTTCATGGTCCGGCGATAGCCTGGGGTCTCGTCAACGACGACGCCCTTCAACAGTGGCTGATGGACAATTCGGTCTTGCCCGCTCTCGCCCTGACGATCGCGCCGGCGATCAACCGGCCGAACTGGAACGGGATCAGGCTGCTCTTCGGTGGAGTTGCCGGTGACGAGATCTCTGAGGTCCAGGTCAACGAAGAGGTCGTGCCCGCAGCCGGCCAGGCGCTCGCGGGACTGAACTGGCCTCGACTGTCCCGGCCGGTGTTCGCCCGTGCGTTCCTGCTCGCCCACCCGGTGTAGGCCATGCAGTTCGGCACGACAGCCCGTCTGGATGGGGCAAATCCAGACCACCTTCGATCGGCTCGGCGACAGCTGGCTCCATATATAGCTGCGGGTCGCACACCTAACGGCCGACACCGATATCGCGAATTGTCACCGCACGGCCACTCGGGCTAGACGATGTTGGCGGCGATCAGGAGGGTCCAGATTTCGCCTTGATCGATGACCTCGACGCCGAGCTTCTCCGCCTTGGTCAGCTTGCTGTCGCCGACTCCGGCGCCGGTGATCAGCAGGTCGGTGTTCGCGGAGACAGAGGAGGCGGCTGTCGCGCCTGCCTTTTCGCACAGGCGCTGGAAGGTGGGGCGGGCGACCTTCTCGCCGGAGCGCGGGTCGCTGATCGCGCCGGTGATCACCACGGTCTTGCCGGCCAGGGGCGCGCCGGCCGCGACGACCGGCGGCAGGTCTTCGGCGCGCACGTCCAGGGAGACGCCCGCCGCGCGCAGCCGCTCCAGTTCCGGGCGCAGGCGAGTGAGGTGCGCGATCAGCGAGGCGGCCACCTTCGCGCCGATATCGTCGACCGCGACGAGTCGCTCCTCCCCCGCGTCGGCGACCTCTTCGAGCGAAGCGAATCCCGCGCGGGCCAGGCGAGCGGCGGTTCCGTCGGAGGCCATCGGGATCGCCAGGCCGATCAGCGCGCGGCGCAGGCCGACCTGACGGCTGGCATCGATCGACTCGATCATGCGGGTGGCGGAGACCTCGCCGATGCGGTCGAACTCGAGCAGGCGTTCCTTGGTCAGCGTGTAGAAGTCCGAGGGATTCTCCAGAATGCCCGCCTCGGCGAGGCGTTCGATCCACACGCCACCGATGGCATCGATGTCGGCCGCCGATCGCGACGCCCAGTGGATCAGCCTGCGCACCGTCTGGGCCGGGCAGGAAACGTTGGTGCAGAACAGTTCCCGGCTGTTGCCCTGCTCGGTCACCGGCTGCCCACAGGACGGGCAGACGGTGGGCGAGACGATCTCGCGCTCCGCACCCGTGCGCTTGGCGGCATCGAGTACGCCCGCCACGAACGGGATCACGTCGCCGGCGCGGCGCACCAGCACGGTGTCACCGACCTTGATGTCGCGCGCCTTGATCACCTCTTGGTTGGCCAGCGTCGCCTTCGTGACCGTGGTGCCGCCGACGAACACCGGCTCCAGCCAGGCGACCGGCACGATCTTGCCCGTCTTGCCGACATCCCAGATCACCTCGCGCAGCAGCGTGGTCTTCTCCTCGGCGGCGAACTTGAACGCCAGCGCACCGCGTGGGGAGTTCGACCGGGTTCCGGCCGCCGCGTAGGCGTCTCGGTCGGCGAGGCGCAGCACCGCGCCGTCGAGGTCGTAGTCCAGATCGTTGCGACCCTGTTCGATCGCGGTGATCGCCGCCTGCGCCTGCTCGGCGTCGGCGCAGTGCCGCATCTGCGCGCCCGCGATCCCGAGCGCCCGCAGCCCCTCTTCCAGATCGTCGGCAGCCGCGTCGCCGGCGGCGTCCAAGTCGAATCCGAAGAACTGCAGGCGCCGCTCGGCGACCGTGGCCGGATCCTTCGCCCGCAGCGTGCCCGCCGCGGCATTGCGCGGATTGATCAGCGGCTTGTCCGGATGCGCCGTGTTGTAGGCGGCGAAGGTGGACCGCAGCATCACCGCCTCGCCACGCACCTCCACCCGGCCCGGGACGTCGATCCGTTCCGGGACGCCATCGACCAGCGCGCGAACCAGCATGGTCACGTCATCGCCGGTGGTGCCGTCACCCCGGGTCACGGCGCGCGCCAACCGCCCGTCCTCGAAAACCAGGGACAGCGACAGCCCGTCGAGTTTCGGCATCACCACCACCGATTGGCCGGGGAAGCGGTTGAAGAACGCCTCGACCTGCTCCGGCTTGGTCGCCTTCTCCAGCGACAGCATCGGCCGCGCATGCCGGATCGGCGCGTGCAGCACAGCGGGCGCGCCGACCTGCTCCAGCGGATTCGGATCCGGCGCGAGTTCCGGATGCGCCTCGATCAAACCGCGCAGCTCGTCCTCGATCGCGTCGTAGTCCGCGTCGGCGACCAACGGCGAGCCCTGGTAGTAGGCGTCGCGCAGCGCCACGATGCGCTCCGCGAGCTCTTGGATACGTTCCCCTGTTTCCACAGCACCAGACGCTACCGATACCCACCGACACGTGCGACGAGGATCGGCAGGTCGGTGTGGCGGAGGGTGCGTGAGCAGCCACCCTCGTCCTCGGCGCGATGCGAAATCAGGCCGCCGTGCGGTGACAGACGGGAAGCGGTCCGCCGACCCCGGGGCCAGGCTCGAGGGGTCGGCACCTGGCGGGCGATACCCGAGATCGGCGGACCCGCGCGATGACCGGCCGTGCCAACCCACAGCGGCAACGGAGGGCAGTCCGTGCAGCCGATCACCTGCCTCTAGACATTAGGCAGCAGCAAATGATCGGGCCTATCCCCCGATGAGCTGATCTTTCCGGCCGATCGGCGGAACGTGCCCTGCGCCGCCGGCGAGGAGATCTGCCGCCAAGACCTCCTCCCCCGCATCGGCACCCGCTGGGATTTCCCGATGCGACCGGCTTCGGCTACACATTTCCACGCGGCCCGCGACCCAGCAGGCGAGTATCACGCGATTCAATCACCCGGGTGGGCGCGCAATGCGGCGGTGAGCCAGGTGAATACCGGTGCCAGGTCCGGCATTTCGGGCCAGCCGTTGATCGCCGAGACCAGACGCCAATAACGTTCCACGCGAGGATCATTGGCTATTTCGAGCCGCTCGACCATCCAATCGCGCAAGCGCGCGTCGTCGAGCCTTCCGAACGTAGCGGCATAGCGCGCACTCAACGCGTCGACAACCTTTGCGGCCGAGACAGATTCGGCATCGACCCCGTCGGCGATAGCCTTACCGACCTGGGCGCGAACGGCTTCGGTCAGCTCGTGATGCAAGCCGGTGGTGTCACCGTCGGCCCGCTCTCGCGCCTGATACTCGGCCATCGCGCGCACCGCCGCACGGAAGTCGTTGTCCTGCACCAACTCCACGAGTTCCATCCAGGCCGTGATCTGCTCGGTCGTCGGATCGTCCGGCAGCTCGGGCATGGTGGTGCGCACCAGCTCCACCATGGCCGGGTTCGCGTCCACGCCGCCGTACGCCGCGTCGGCGAAATCGTTGATCAGCCGGCGCCGTTCGGCCTCCGACATGCGCATCAGGTTGTGCATCAGGTCCATCTCCGTTCGCTGGGAACCCCGTTCGGCCACCGCGCGCAGTACCGCGCGCCGCGTGCGCAAGATCCGGATCTGCACGTCGAGTGCGTCGGCGTGCGCCGACGCGACGGCGGTCACCGACATCTCGTTGGCCAGCACCCGCGCCACCGTGGGCAGGTCGATGCCCAGTTCACGCAGTGTGCGGACCAGTTCCAGTCGTGCTGCGGCGTCGGCGTCGTAGAGCCGGTATCCGCCGGGGCTGTACTCGGTCGGCGGCACGATCCCCTTGTCGGAGTAGAACCGAATCGTTTTGACCGTCAACCCGGTCCGTTCGGCCAGAGCCCCGATCGTCAAGAGCGTGTCGTCGTCCATTACCCAACTCTCCGGCCTCCCCTAGATGGAGACACAAGCCCGATTGTGCCGAGCGGGCCGGGCATGCACGACGATGGGGATGTGAACGCTCCCCTACCCGGACCGATTTTCGACGTGATCGCCGTGCTGAACGGCGTGGTGGACCTGCGCGCGTATCCACGCCGCAACCTGGTCCTGAGCTCGCCGCAAACCAGTGGTTTCGTGCTCGGCGCCGACGGCTATCAGCGTGCGATCTTCGAACCGGTCGTCCATCTGGTCAACGGCATCGAACTGCTCGAATCACAGGGCTGGGAACTCGTCACCGTGCTCGAACGAAACATCCAGAACGTCTACTACACCATGGCGTTCATGCGCCGGACGTGACGCGACAGCCGGTCAGCCGCGCACATGCAGTCCGAAACCGTTGCGTCCCAGGGGCTCCAGCCCGTCCTTCAACTGCAACGAAGGGATCTCGTAGTCACCGAAGTTCTGCCGGCGGAACGCGATCGGCTCGGTCGATTCCAGCGTGCGCAGGCGCTGCTCCCAGGCCTTGGCGATGTCCGGATACTCCTCGTCGGTGGTCCGGTCGGTGCCGTACAGCACGAACGGCGGTAGCACCTCGATGCCGGGGTAGTACAGGATGCCGTGCTGGATCGGGAACAGCAGATCGTCGATGGGACCGTTGATTCCCCGTGCCGCGTAATGCGATTCCGGGCCGCCGACGGTCACCGACAGCAGCGCCTTCCGGCCCGCGAGGGTGCCTTCGCCGAAGCGTTCGCCGTACTTGGTGGCGCTGTGCTCGCCGACGCCGTAGGCGAAGTGAAAGGTGAAAACCCGGTCCACCCATCCTTTCAACATCGCGGGCATCGAATACCACCACAGCGGGAACTGGAAGATGATCATGTCGGCCCACAGCAGTTTCGCCTGCTCGGTCCGGACGTCCGGGGTGAGCGCTCCGGCGTCGAAGGCCCGGCCCGAGTCGCGGGCGACCCGCAGCGGGCTCGACGCGTGCGGACCGTAGTCCGCGGCGTCCACGACTGCCTTCCAGTTCATCGCGTACAGATCGCTCACCTGTACCTCATGGCCGGCGGTCCGCAAGGTGGACACCGCAAGGTCTTTCAACGAGCTGTTGAGCGACTTCGGCTCCGGGTGGGCGTAGACGATCAGCGTCTTCATGGGAACTCCTTCGGATCGGATGCTTTCGATCCTGGGCGCCGCGCTGCCCGGCGTTCAGGGGCGCCGCTTCCATCGGACCGGACTTCCTGGTATCAGCAGGACCACCTTCACGCGCACCACCCCGGCAATACTGAAGGCATGGACGATCTCGCAGGCTTCCTCCGGACCCGGCGTGCGCGCGTGGACCCGGCGTCCGTCGACATCCCCATCGACGGATATCGCCGGGTGGCCGGTCTGCGCCGCGAAGAGGTCGCGCATCTTTCCGGGGTCAGCGTCGATTACTACGTGCGCCTCGAACAAGGCCGCGCGACTCAGCCCTCCGAGCAGGTCCTCGACGCGCTGGCCCGCGTGCTCGGCCTGGACGAAACCGAACACCAGCACCTCTACCGGCTCGCCAGGCAACGCCGCCGCCGGGCGAAGACACCGGGCGGGCGGGTCCGGCCGGAACTGCTGCGCGTCCTGGACCTGGTCGTCGACGCACCCGCGCTGATCATGGATCACCGCCTGGACGTGCTCGCCGGGAACCGCCTCGCCGGTCTCCTGTTCAGCCGCCCGTTGCCCGGCTTGAACACCGCCCGGCACATCTTCCTCGAGGAGGACCAGCGCGGCCTCTACGCGGACTGGGAGACCTGCACCCTCGACGTGGTCGGGCACTTGCGCCTGGCCGCGGGTAAATACCCCGAGGACCCGCGCCTGGCCTCGCTCATCGGCGAGCTGGCCATGGGCAGCGAGCGCTTCCGCCGGCTCTGGGCCCGCGCCGACGTGTGTGCCCGCACCCACGGACGCAAGGCCTATCGCCATCCGCTCGTCGGACTCCTGGAGTTGCATCAGGAGAACTTCGCCCTGCCGGACGAGTCGGGTAGGGAACTGATCGTGCTGTCCGCCGCACCCGGCAGCCCGGCCGCGGACGGGTTGCGCCTGCTCGCCGGCCTGGGCGCGGACCGCGACGACGCGCGCATCCGGCCCGCGGGCAAGCCGACCTGACCCGCCCGAGCGGTTGCGTACCCGACCCCGGCGGGGTCGCGCTCGGCAGCCCATTCGTATGACGCTGATCTCGCCGGTTATCGTTGACTCGTCACGTGGGCGACGGCGCACGTGTAAACGTCCTGAGGGAGAATGCGGACGTGAGTGACGCGATAGTGCCGGGGTCCGGCGGGAACAGATTCGACGCGGTGGAACGGTTACGTAGGAAGCTGGAAGGTCACAAAGCTGCCGAGGCCGGTTCCCCCGAAGCGGATCCGGACGCGGCGAAGCTCACCAGACTGCCGCGAAGCCCGCGGCGCATGACCGACGAACCCGGCGAACGTCCCCGCAAGACCTGGCGCACGGAAGGCGATGCCATCCACGAGGCGCCGCCGACCAGGCCCGTGATGCGCTCGGAACTCCAGCGCGACACCGGGTGGTGGACGGCCGATCCCGGCCAGGTACCGGATCCGGAGCACGACGGCAGCGTCATCGATCTCGGCGCGGCGCGCCGCAAACGCGCCCGTGCGGATGCCCCGGCAGCCGGCATCCGGCGCAGAGCCAGGCCACGCAGAATCGGACCCGGCGACACCGATTCGCCCCAACCGGACGGACCGGCTCCGCAGTAACTCGCCCAAACCCGCTGAGCGGACGTCATTCTGGTAACTTCGCGCGGGATGCCAGAAACCCGCCAGACATCTGCCGACCTCGACTCCACCTCGGCGAAGGGAGGCTGGATGGGGCACGGCACCCACGTCGCCGTGCACCGGCATCGCCAAGGACAGCTGCTCTACCCCTCGACCGGCGTGCTCGCCACCACGACCGAATTCGGCACCTGGGTCTCGCCGGCGGACCGCCTCACCTGGACCCCAGCCGGTTTCGCGCACAGCCATCGCGCCTACGGCGAGACCGAGATCCGCATCCTCCACCTGCCCCGGGAATTGTGCGGCGGGCTGCCGGATCGACCGACCGTCTTCGCGGTGACGCCCCTGCTGCGGGAAGCGCTGGTCGCCCTCACCACCGACCGCCCGTTCCGGCCCGGAGCGCGGGAACGGTTGCGCCACATCGTGATCGACGAACTCACTGACATCCCCGAGCAGTTCGTCTACCTGCCCGAGCCGCGCGATGATCGGCTGCGCGCGGTCACCGGCCTGCTGCACGCCGACCCGGGCAACACCGCCACACTGGCCGAGCTGGGACGCGCGGCGGGCGCCAGTGAGCGCACGCTCAGCCGCCTGTTCCAGGCCGAGCTCGGCATGAGCTTCCAGCAGTGGCGGACGTTGCTGCGCATCCAGCACGCGCTGGTGCATCTGCTGGACGGACGGTCGGTCACCAGCACCGCGCTGGCCTGCGGCTGGTCCAATCCGACCAGCTTCATCGAGGCGTTCACCGCCATCGTCGGCCAGACTCCCGGCCGCTACCAGAGCGACCTGCAGCGGGCTGCGCGCTAGATCTTGGCCGGTTTCCGGTATCGGATGACAGAATGCCGGTGGTGCGCCCGCTCGGTGCACGCATACCTTGTTCATAGGCCGCCGCCGGTGAATCCCCGCTTATTTCAAGAACTTTCACGCTGCGGCCGATTGTGAACAGAATCATGCTTATACCGAGGAGCACCGAATAATGTCGGACGAGAACACCACTGTAGTGATCATCGGAGCGGGCGTCTCCGGGCTGACACTGGGGAACTTCTTGCTGCGCAGCGGAATCGAGTGCGTCATCCTGGAAAAACGCAGTCGCGAATACGTCGAACAGCGACAGCGTGCCGGAGTAGTCGACACGCGCGGAGTGCGCATGTTCCGCGAATGGGGGCTCGAGGACCGGGTGCTCGGCGGGGCGCCGTTGCAGCTCGTGATGAACTTCCGGATCGACGGAGAGACGCGGCCGCTCGAATTCGCTACGGATGAATACGACGACGGGCGTTTCTGCCCGCAGCAGGTCCTCGTGCGCAACCTCATCGACGTGTTCATCAGCGACGGAGGCGATCTGCGCTTCGAGGCCGACGTCGCGGTGGAGAACATCGGCGACGAGCACCCCCGCGTTCGCTATCGCGACAGCGCAGGCACGGAACGGGCGATCACCTGCGAGTTCGTCGCCGGTTGCGACGGCGACCGCGGCGTCAGCAGGGCCGCCATCCCCAGCGAGGCCCTCACCCGATACGGTCACGAATACGGATACGCGTGGCTGACCATCTTGGCCGAGGTGCCGCCCCGTCAACAGTCCATGATGTCGCTGCATTCGCGCGGATTCGCGGGGCAATTCGCGCGCGGACCGCACGCGAGTCGATTCTATTTGCAGTGCCCGCTCGACACTTCGCTGCCACAGTGGTCGGACGAGAACATCTGGGAAGAGCTCGAAACCCGCTTCGGTGAACCCGTCGCGAGCAAGGGCCGGATCGTCGACACGCAACTGGTGCCGCTGCGCAGTGTGGTGTACAGCCCGATGAGTTATGGCCGGCTGTATCTGCTCGGCGACGCCGCGCACATCGTCCCGCCGATGAGCGCGAAAGGGATGCACCTCGCCCTGCACGATGCCGAGGTACTCGCCGAAGCCCTGGTCCATTACCGGGCCAACGAGCGCGATTCGAGCCTGCTGGACAGTTACTCGTCGACGTGCCTGGATCACATATGGAACTATCAGGCATTCGCGGCCTGGTGGACCGAATTGGTGCACAACGCCGGCGACGCTTCCTATCAGGGCGAGTTCCGGCACCAGATCGCCCGGGCCGACTTCAAGCGCCTGTTCGAGTCCGGTTCGGCGAACCGCTTGTTCAGTGAGTTCATCACCGGAATGAATTAGTCCCGGCGCAGCGGCCCGGGTAGCGTGGGTGCGACGGTTACGAACTCGCACAACAACTTTCGCCCCGCGCCCCGGGACCGACTCGTCACCACCGGTGGTGCTGCGCGGGCCGGTTCGACCAGCGCCGGCCGGCCCGGGCCACATACCTGGTTCGACACCCCGAATTATGCTGCCCCTGGAAACAGCGTTGGCAGCAACTGCCGACAGCACGGTAACTTGCGGAAATGGAAACCCAATTGGGCAAGGTAACAGTGCATTACGTAGAGCACGGAACCGGCCGACCTGTTGTAATATTGCACGGCGCCGGCGTCGATCATCGCGAAAGCGAGGCCTGCTTCGAGCAGGTCTTCGACGGCGTGACAGATTTTCGCCGGATCTATCCGGACCTCCCCGGAATGGGCCGTACGCCCGCGCCCGAATCACTGCGCAGCGCCGATGATGTCGTCGACACCCTCCTCGGATTCGCGGCCGAGGTCAGCGACGGTTCCGCACCCCTGCTGATCGGCTACTCGGCGGGCGCCTACTTCGCCCAGGGAATGGCCGCGAAACGTCCCGCGCAATTCGCCGGCCTGGCGCTCATCTGTCCCCTGCTGCCGGAATCCCGCGATCTTCCCGAGCACCGCGTGGTGGTCGGATCGGGCGACCTCGGCGACGACGAATTCCGCGGCTATTTCGTCATCCAAACCCCGGAAATGCTCGACCGATACGAACGCTACGTGGTTCCCGGCGCCGAACTCTTCGACCACGCGGCACTCGACCGAATCGGCGAACAATGGTCCATCACACCCACTCACGAGCCCCCCTTCACCGGCCCGACCGTAATCGTCGCCGGCCGACTCGACGCCACCGTCGGCTACGCCGCCGCCACCGACCTGCTCGACCACTACCCCCACGCCTCCCTAGCCGTAATCGACGAAGCCGGCCACGCCCTCCCCCACGAACACCCCACCCTCCTCCGCGCCCTCCTCACCGAATGGCTCACCCGAGTAGAACGCTCCAGCTGATCCACCCGCGGACCAACGGCCCGCGACGTTCGTATGATTCGCGCCGTGGCAACTTTCGATCACGTGCTGGCTTCGTTCTGGAGCGACTCGGACTACGGCGTTCTCGATCCGCTCACCGACGACGGGGTGCGCGCGGCCGAGAACCAGCTGGGGGTCGAATTGCCCGCGTCGCTCCTGCGGCTTTTGGGCGTACAGAACGGCGGGACTGTCGCAGATCAGTGGAATGCCTTCCCCTTTCCCGCGCTGGCCCTCGGAATCGACAGCTACGCACCGTTCGATGTCGTCATGGGCGTCGGCCCGAATGGCCTGCTGGATACGCCATACCTGATCAAGGAATGGGGTCTGCCCTCGCCGATCGTGCTGCTGGCCGGTGACGGCCACTGGTGGGTCGGGCTCGACTATCGCAACTGCGGGCCTCGAGGCGAACCCTCGGTGACATTCTTCGACGCGGATCAGGAGAATTCGGTGACCCTGGCCTCCGACTTCGAGACCTTCCTGCAAGGCCTGACCGCTGCCGATTCTTTCGGCTATTCGGATCACTGAATTGCCTGGCGGCCGCGGGGAAATCGGGTCAGCGGCGGTGGACCTCGAGGGCCGAGCGGACACCGCTTTCCAGGGCGCCTTCGATCCATGCGGTGTTGAGGCTGGTGTGGTCGCCTGCGAAATGTACGCGGCCTTCGATCGTGCGGGTTGCGAGATGGTGGTCGTGCAGTTGGCCGGGGGTCGGCATGGCGGCCTCGCCGAGGGCGTATCGGGCGCGCACCCAACTCTGGGTGATGCCGACTCCGGTGAATTCGGCGTCGACCCGCGGGCCGAACAGCTCACGCATCCCCGCCAGCGCGAAATGCACACGCTCCCCCTCGGTGAGTGAATCCCACCGCATCGCGTCCTCGGCCAGGGTGTAGGAGGCCAGCACCACACCACCGTCCGAGCCGTCCACGTGCGAGGGGAAGTACATGGACCGGCTCGGCAGATCGACGGTGCAGCGACCGCCGCGGAACCCGCCCGCCCCCTGCTCCCAGAACCGACTTCGGAACTCCAGCAACACTTTTGTCGCCGCGTCGTGGTGCATCTCGATGATCGCCCACCGCTTGTCGTACGACAGCTGCGGCTCGAACGCGCAGAATCGGGCCGCGGTGAGCGGTATCGCCACGATCGCGTAGTCGGCCTCGAACGACTCGACCGGGTCGACCGGACGACCGTCGGAGCTCTCGTCCCCGGTCTCCGCGGTCGTCCAGACCCGCACCCCGTGTTCGGTCTGTTCCAGCCGAATCATGCGCTTACCCATCAGGATCGACGATCCGAGCCGCTGCGCCAGCGCATCGGTGAGCGACGCCATCCCGCCCGCCAACTCCCAGTAGGTGGCATCGGCGGGAATCAAAGTGTGGTCGACAAGCGGGAAGACGACGCTGTGCCGCATCCGCGCGATCATGTTCTCGAGCGTGCCGACGGCCTCGATTCGTTCCTTCGTCCACCCTCGATCGATGAGATATCCACGCAGAGAGTGGTTTTCATATTTGCTCAACAACCGCGTCCAGCCTTCGACTTGCCGCTCGATCGGCCGGCCGGACAGCGCCGAGCCTTGGCGCAGCACGTCATCCATGACCGCGCCGCTGGATTCACGCAGATCACACCCGAAGCCCGCGTGCACCGCGCCGGGGTTCGCCGCGTATTGCGCACGGGTGACGGTCATTCCGTTGACTTTGATCAAACTACGCCCAGCCGAAGGCGGTGAAATGTACTGCGTCCTCGGCCCGTTGGACCATTCCTCACCGGTGAACGACCGGTAGAACACCGCGGGAGCCGGCGGCGTCGCGGTCTCCGCGAGCACGTCGGAGTTGTAGAACGGCCGCCGCGGCACACCGAGCTTGTCGGCCAGCGCCAGCACCATCGGATGCACACTGGACAACCGCATCGCCCCGGCTTCGGCATGCAGCGCGGGATCGGAGAAGACGCCGCGGATCGTCTTGACCCGCCCACCCGTGCGATTCCCGTTGGCCTCCAACACCGTAACAAGATGCCCCGCCTCGGCCAGCAGGTTCGCGGCACTCAACCCGGCCGGACCGGCCCCGACCACAATGACCCGCTTACGCCGATCCGTAGCGGGCAAACCGCTGTCGATGAGGATCTTCAGATAGGCCAACGTCTGGTCGGCACCGTTCTCATCGACCCCCAGCAGTTCGCGCGCGAGCAACTCGCTGCGGTCGCGGGAACCGCCGATGCTCTCGGTCGAGGCCGGCGCACAGGAGCTCGCGACCGCCCCGGAAGCGACCGCACCGGCGGCCAGCGCAGTACTCAGCAATCGACGCCGAGAAACCCCGTCCGACATGTCCGATCCTCCCGGAACCAAGGGCAATGCCCCACCGCTGCCCGCGGAAAATCCTCCGCACCTCCCGATATTCGGATCCGGCAGCGGCCCGGATGGGTCGCCTTTCAATCAGAAGACGAATCCACGCAGCGCCACGAACCGAATGCCGCCGACCGCCGCCATGATGACGATCACGGCACCCGACTGCGCCAGCTCACCCAGTCCCGGCGCCCAAAATTCGAGACCGGCCAGCGCCGCCGTACTGATCAGCACCCCGACCAGGGCCAGCCCACCGCCCTCCCACTGCGCGGTGAACCAGTCGACCCGCCCGGCGGCCCGGAAGGTGAGCTGCCGGTGCAGCTCGTTAGCGATCACCGTGCTCACAAGCGAACCGGCGATATTCGCGACCATCGTGCCCATCCCGTTCGCAACCAGGAACAGCAGCACATAAGCGATGTTGCTGGCACCCCCGACCACCGCGAAACGGATCAACTGCGCGAACGCGTGGTCCCCACGCAGAAACCGCCCCAAGCGGCCGACCCACTCCGCACGCGGCACCGAAAACTGCGCGCCACCGAAGAGGTTGTCCGCATACGCCTCCCGCACCCCCGACCCGACCAATCCCGTGCTGCTCATAAAAGCACTGTCGCCACCCCACCTGACACCGACCTGACCCCAACCTGACACAGCCACTGACACAACATCTGGTCAGCCGACCACCGGGAACTGGTGCAGGCATCGCCCGAGAGCCGAACAACCTCAGTTCCCGGTGATCACCTGTCCAACTACGCCGGCTCGACCGGCAACCACAGCTCGCAGGTCGCGCTGCTGAAGTCGTCCGCGCGGTCTAGAACCGCGACCATCGAGGGGCCCGCCCGCAACCGCCACGGGTTGGACGGGAACCAGTCGGTCGCGGTCGCGGCCCAAGTCTGTTGCAGCGCCTGCGGATACTCCCCGGCGGTGCGGAAGACCGCCCAGGTGCCGGCCGGGACCTCGATGGCGTCGAGGTCGTCGGTGATCGTGGTGTCCGGAGCGACCGCGACTCCGTGCAGGTAGGTAAGTTCGCTGCCCTCGGTGCTGTCCGGATCCAGATCGTCACAAACTTGCAGCAGCCCTGCGGGCTCGGTGTCCCCGAGCGCCTTCAGCCGCAGATGCTCCGCCTGCGGCAGCGTCGCGATGTGCCGCTCGATGTGCGGATTTACACCCTGATGGATAAGCGGAACGCGAGCCGCGAGCCCGACGAGGCGGAACGCGGACCGATCGATGATGCGGGTGTCCATGGGACTACTCCCTTCGACAGTCAGGCGAAACCTGAGTTGCGGTTGTGTGCGAAGGGGACCGCCGGCCTGGCGCACCACACCGGGCCCGGCGCCGTGCACCGCACGGAACGCGCGACCGAAGGCCTCGGTCGACCCGTAACCGTGCCGCACCGCGATGCTCAGCAAATCGTCCTCGCCCCGAACCACGTCGGCGGCCGCGACGGTCATCCGACGACGACGCACATACTCCGACAGCGGCATCCCCGCCAACGACGAAAACATCCGCCGCAGATGGTATTCCGTCGTGCCGAGCGTCTTCGCCAACCCACCGA
Organism: Nocardia sp. NPDC006044; assembly: GCF_042871115.1. Taxonomy (NCBI): domain Bacteria; kingdom Bacillati; phylum Actinomycetota; class Actinomycetes; order Mycobacteriales; family Nocardiaceae; genus Nocardia; species Nocardia sp. NPDC006044. The sequence goes on along the minus strand of NZ_JBIAID010000004.1, from coordinate 294,459 downwards.
TGTCGAGCTCCTCGGTGAGGTGTGCGTCGACGAGGTCGACCAGCCGATTGAGTGCCGAGATCATGCGGCCTCCCTTCGCCATCAACTCTGGCGGACCAGCGCCTGCCATACCCGATCGCCGCGAACCGATCCGATCATCCTCGGCTCGCGCCCGGGTACAGCTTCATCGCCCAGGCGACCGCAGCGGGCATGTCGTACCCCTGTGCCAGGCTGACTGCATATCGACCCACGGCCGGAGGAGAGCGAGATGGCCGAGACCGACAACAAACCCGAGGCCAGGCTCGTGGCACACTGCCGGCGCTGTCACGGCTGGCTTCTGTCGGCGGAATCAGTCACCCAGGGCATCGGACCGACCTGTGCCATGCGCGAACGCGCCGAACAACGCGCCACCCGAGCGCTCACCCTGTTCGACATCTCCGCTTGAACCAGCTCCGAAACGCCCCCTGCACCAACTGATTACGACGGTCAGTGGGAACGCCGGACGCGCGGTGAAGCGGGCCTGCCCTCGAACGCAGAGCGCTCGCCGCGTTGACGTCGCCGAATCGACCACTGTCGCGCTGTCCTCGATTCGCCAGCCGAGCGCGCGCATCGGCGCCTCGGCAGTGGACCTGCTGACCGCCGCGGACGAAGACGCCGCGACCGAGCGCATCTCCTTCCGGCCCTCGTCGCCCGCGCATCGACCGGCCGCACCGAGGTGCCCGTACGAACTCCACAGAAAGTCGCGCGACAGCGAAACACCGGGCGCTCTATCGTGGTCCGGTGACAGCGGTCAGACAGATCCAGGTGACCTTCGATTGCGCGGAACCCGAGCGCGTCGCTCAGTTCTGGTGCGCGGTGCTGGGGTACGAGCAGCGGGGTGCATCGGGCGTCGATCCGTCCGGCGCCGGCCCGCGACTGTACTTTCAGCGGGTTCCCGAGGACAAGGTCGTCAAGAATCGGGTACATCTCGACGTGCGGGTCGGCACCGGACTCGTGGGTGAGGAGCGCGTGGCGGCACTGGAAGCCGAATGCGCGCGACTGATCCCACTCGGCGCGACCCGCGTGCAATTGCTGCGCGCCGACGGCGTCAACGAGTCCTGCTTGGTCATGCAGGACATCGAGGGCAACGAGTTCTGCCTCGACTGAGCTTGCTCGGGCCGGAGAATCAGCGGGCGGCGGCCTCGGGCGCCGGGTTTTCGGCGGCGACCGGGATCTGCGGGGGTTTGCAGTCGGCGGTCGGGGATTCGGCGGACAGGGTTTGCAGGAGGCAGCCCACATTGATCAGGGCGCCGAGCGACGAGCTGCCCGTGTCGGCGTGGGCGGCCGGTGCGACGATGAAAAGCGAGGTGGCGCAGAGGAATCCACCGACGATGCGAGTGCGAGTGATCATGCCGGGATAATCGCTACCCGACGCAGACGCGTTGCGTGCACAAGTGCCCCCAATCCATGGGACAACCCTATCTCCGGCACCAGTGCCCCTGGGCGAAACGGTTCGATCGGAGGATCCGGGGTAGATCGGCTACAGGCCGGTACCTGACCGGCCCCGAGCGAAGGAGTCCTCGTTGCCTGAGCCCGCGGCGGTACTGTTCGACATCGACGGCACCCTGGTCGACTCCAATTACCTGCATGCCCGCGCGTGGCACCGGGCGTTTCGCGAGGCCGGCGCGACCGTGCCGACCTGGCGGATCCACCGCGCGATCGGCATGGACGGCGACTCCCTGATTCAGACCCTGGCCGGTGACCTCGACGATGACGCCGCCGAACGCGCCGACGACCTGCACTCTCGGTTCTACCTGGACAGCGCCGACGAACTCACCCTGCTCCCCGGAGCCAGGGAGGTGCTGGCCGGCCTGCATGATCGCGGCCTGCGCGTCCTGCTCGCCACCTCAGCACCTCCGGACGAGCTGTCCGTCCTGCGCAAACTGCTCGACAGCGAATCCGTGCTCTATGCCGTGACCAGCGGCGAAGACGTCGACACCGCGAAGCCCGATCCGACCATCGTGCAGATCGCGCTCGACCGTGCCGGTGTCCCGCCGGACCGAGCGGTCTTCGTCGGCGACACGGTGTGGGACATCCGCGCCAGCGCCGCCGTCGGCGTGCCGACCGTAGGCGTGCTCAGCGGCGGGATCTCGCGCGCTGAACTCGAAGCCGAGGGCGCGACCTTCGTCTGCGACGACGTCGCCCACCTGTTGCGCGAACTCGAGCACAGCCCGGTCGCGCGCCTACTCTGAGAGCGGCAGCCTGTCGTCCTCGTCGGCGACCTCCAACTCCCCGAACAGCGGCAATTGTTGCGACGCGAGGCTCTGCCTCCCGGTCCGGCGCAGGCACCGCGCGCAGGTGACCGCTTCCCGGGTCGGTTCCAGCGCCGCGGGCGACCACCCGGCGACCCCGGTGTGACACAGCAGTTCGGGCACTTCCTCATCGCCCACCCACTGACCGAGGCTGACCGCGTGCACGGTGCGCCCGGATCGGACGACGGCGTGCACGCCCGGATCTCCGAAGGTGGCCCGTGAGGACGCGGCAAGTGGAGCTATGTCGGTCATACGTCCAACCATATGGTCGGGTACCGACATCGGGGGTTAGGCACGCTCGGCCGGGAGCCCACGCATCCGGTCCCGAAAGAGAAAGTGCCGCAGCGAAAACTGCGGGATTCAGTGTGGGGAGAATGCCGCGTTTCGGCGGGCAAACAAGCGCTTCGGGCCGCGATATCGTTATTCGCACAACCTGCGTTACGTCGCATCAACCGACAAGCCGAAATCCGGCCGAAAGAAGCGTTGCGAATATTTCCGAGTAACAAGCGCGACCCCTGTGCGATGTTTCTGTCAACACCGATTCAGGAGGTTCGAAATGTTTTCAGCGAAGCGAATCGCCGCAGGCGCCGTGGTCGCCACCGCAGCCGCATCCGCCGTGCTCGCAAGCGGTGGCGTGGCCCAGGCCGACGTCCCGGTACCGGAGGCCAACTGTCACGTCTACAACATCTTCAACACCGGCGGAATGGTCAATTGCGAGCTGCCGACCTGGCACCAGGCCAAACTTACCTGCGTCGCCTGGCCCGTCCCCTTCACCTACTGGAAATACGGCCCGATTCAGTACGGCCAGAATCAATCCTGGGCCAGTTGCGACTCCCCCGGCGCCATGGTCCGTATCGAGGTTATCCAAGCGTAGTTCGACCCCTCGGCAATCCGACTCCGGACCGGCCGAGCCGATTCAGGGACGGCCGGCTCCGAGGTTCACCGAGTCGCCGAGTGCGGTAGTGCGGCTGCGCCATTCGTGTTCCAGCATGGCGTAGACGACGGTGTCGCTCCACTCGTTCTTGAACCACAGATCCTCCAGATGGAGGGCCTCACGGCGCATCCCGAGGCGTCCGAGGACCCGGGCGGACGCGGCATTGCGCGCGTCGATGCGGGCCGTAATCCGGTGCAGCGAAAGCTGTTCGAACCCTAGTCGCAACAGCGCGCGGGCCGCCTCGGTGGCATACCCGTGTCCCGCGGCGGACGGCGAGAACACGTAACCTATTTCACCGCTACGACTTTCGGCATCCCGCCAGAACAGCACGACGTCGCCGAGCAACCGTCCGGACGCCTTGTCCTCGACGCTCAGGTTGAGTCCCTGATTCACCTCGGTCAGCTCGGTCCGCGCCCACGGCCCGGCGAGCCGCTCGGCGACCTGGTCCCGCGACATGGGCTCGTAGGGCAGATAGCGGCAGACCTCGGGTCGAGATTTGTACGCGTACATCTCGTCGAGGTCCGCGGCCGTGGCGGTGCGAAGGATGAGTCGTTCGGTGGCGATCGGAAGCTCGGGGCGTAGCACAGCTTCCGACTGTAGCGGTCGCCGGCCGCGCCGCCGAAGACTTTATCTACCAGGCACTCCCGGTCGCGGATACCGGCAAATCAAGTGGGGAGGACACGACGTCGCATACTCGGCGTCGCCAGTTGCTGAACAATTCACGCCTGCGGATCGTAGTGACAGATACGGGTGGCGCTTCCGATCATCCGAAACCTACGGATTCGAGGTCGTGTCATGCCTCTGCTGTCTTCCGAAGCGAACACTGGTTCCGTGCCGGGCGGTCCCGGCGCGATTGTGCTCGGTTTGTTTCGCATTCTGGTCGGGCTCTCGTTCACCATTCACGGCATGTCCAGCCTGTTCGCCTGGCCGGTCGCCCCGCACGGCGGCCATGTCGCCGAGTTCGCCAGCTGGCCGAGCTGGTGGGCGGCGGTGATCCAGCTGGTCGGGGGCGGTTTGGTGACCCTGGGCCTCGGCACCCGGATCGCCGCGCTGCTGTGCTCGGGCTCGATGGCCTACGCGTTCCTGTTCGTGCATTTGAAGACCGGCATCCTGCCGATCCAGAACGGCGGCGAGGCCGCGGCGATGTTCTGCTGGGCGTTCTTCCTCATCGCCGTGCTGGGCCCCGGCGCGTTCGCGATCGACGCATTGATTCCGCGCCCGAGCCGCGCCCAGCGACGCACGACGCCGGCAGACGTGGCGCCCACCCGCTGACGGATCAGGCCTTGCCCATTTCCTCGGCGATCGCCGCGGCGAACTCGTCGATATCGTCCTCGGTGGTGTCGAACGCACACATCCAGCGGACCTCGCCGGTCTGCTGATCCCACAGGTAGAACCGATAGCGCTGCTGCAATCGCTCGGTCACCGCGCGCGGCAGAATCGCGAAAACCGCGTTCGCCTGCACCGGGCGCACCACCCGTACACCGTCGATACCGCGCACCGCCGCCGCGAGCCGCGTCGCCATCGCGTTGGCGTGCGCGGCACTGCGCAACCACAGATCACCGCCGAGCAGCGCCTCGAACTGCACCGAGACGAACCGCATCTTCGACGCCAGCTGCATCGACATCTTGCGCAGGTACACCAGGTCGCGCACCGCCCCGGGATCGAGTACGACGACGCATTCACCAAGCAGCAGACCGTTTTTGGTGCCACCGAAGGACAGCACATCCACGCCCACGTCGGTGGTGATCTCGCGCATCGGCACCCCGAGCGAGGCGGCCGCGTTGGCCAGCCGGGAGCCGTCGAGGTGCACGAGCATGCCGCGTTCGTGCGCGTGCTCGCAGATCGCGCGTAGTTCCGCGGCGGTGTACCGGGTGCCGAGTTCGGTACTCTGCGTGACCGATACGGCGAGCGGCTGCGCGCGATGCTCGTCGCCCCACCCGTAGGCCTGCCGATCGATCAACTCGGGAGTCAATTTGCCATCTGGAGTGGCGACGGTGTGAATCTTCACCCCGGCCAGCTTCTCCGGCGCACCGCACTCGTCCATGTTGATGTGCGCCGACTCCGCCGCGATCACCGCGCCCCACCGGGGCAGCAGCGCTTGCAGCGAAACGACATTCGCACCGGTGCCGTTGAATACCGGATACGCACTGGCCCGCTCGCCGAAATGCCGCGCGAACACCTGTTGCAGGTGTGCGGTGTAGTCGTCCCCGCCATAGGCGATCTGGTGACCGCCGTTGGCCAGCGCGAGCGCCGCGAGAACCTCCGGGTGCACCCCGGCATAGTTGTCACTGGCGAACCCGCGCACCGCTGGATCATGCCGCCGAACGGCATCGGTCATGGAAGTCTCGAGCACAGATCAGCTTCTCATCCAGTTCGGATTTGTTCGAACACGGATACCGCGAAGTCCACGCGTCATTCCGTAGGTCTACGATTGTCGCTTCTACACATTCGAGCATCTACGAAGGGGAAACTCCATGGCACGCAAGGTCGTTGTGACACTGGTCGACGACTACGACGGCAAGTCCCAAGCCGAAGAAACAGTGCACTTCACCTTGGATGGCGTGGCCTACGAGATGGATCTGTCGGCACTGAACGCCAAGCAACTCCGCGGCATTTTCGCGGAGTGGACCGCGACCGCCCGCAAGGTCGGACGCGCACCGCGGGGTACGAGCACGCGCTCGCAGCCGGCGGCCGGGCGGGAGCAGACCGGTGTCATCCGGGAATGGGCACGCCAGAAGGGTATTGATGTATCGAGCCGCGGGCGGATTTCGGCCGAGGTCGTGGACGCCTACAAGAAGGCGAGCATGTAGGTCCACCCGAAGCGCCGAGTCGGGCTCGGCCGCGCAGACCTGGTGCTGCCCTGCCGAGCCCGCGGCTTTTTATCCGAGCCGCACCGCCCCACCGAATCCGGTTCCACTGTGCCCGACCCACCACCGACGCTGGGCGCGGCACTAATCGGTCCGTATTCCGTCCGTTTGCGCGTCGCGCGCGAATCGGCCTTATCGCTACTCATACGAAACGAGCTTCGGTACCGGACGAAAGTAGTTGAACTCTACACCGGAATACGTACCGAGAGCCCTGTTGTCGATCGAACAACCGACACTTCACAGTCGACCGCCCAGTACTCACCCCAGCCCCGCGTCACGCGCGCGCACAATCGCGTTCGCGCGATCGGCGACCCCCAGTTTGGTAAAGATGCGGGACAGATAGTTACTGATCGTTTTCGGCGCCAACTGGAGTTCGGCGGCGATAGCCGCATTCGATAACCCCGCGGCGACATGGGTGAGCACGTCGAATTCCCTGGTGGTCAGATCCGGAAACGGGCGCGCATGTCGCGCCGGGTCGGCCAGCATGGTGGCGAGCCTGCCGCCGATGTGTGGGCTCAATACGACCCACCCCGCGGACACCGCGCAGATCGCGCGCAGGAGGTCGTCGCGATCGGCCGCATCGCGCAGACAGCCGCCCGCGCCGGCCCGGATCGCGGCGAACACCGACTCGTCGTCCTCGCCCACGCTGAACACCAAGACCGCGACACCCGGCGCGGAACGCGCCAATTCGCCGATGATCGCACCGCTTTCGGGGTGCCGCCACTGTCCGAGAATCAGCACGTCCGGCCGGCTCAGCACGGCCTCGCGCAACGCACCGTCCGCGGTGGTCTCCGCGACGACCTCGATCCAGTCGGCGGAGCTGAGCAGCGATCGCAGACCCGCCCGGACCACCACGTGGTCATCGGCGAGCACCACGGTCAACGGTCGCGTTCCGGTCAATGTCGCACCGATGCCGTCGATGACGGAAAGTTCCGGCCCGAGCGTTCGCCGCTGGGCAGCGGCCTTGGGCAGCACAGTGATCAACCCCCTGGCACAGTCCTCGAGATCAGCCCGGTTCGCCGGACTGTCCCGCTCGAGCGTGCTCTGACCAGGGTCGAATGGGAAGCTGCCGGACCGCTGACCGAACCCGCACGCCCGCGACTTTCCCGGCCGTCCGGGAAAGATTCCCGGCCGTCATGGGTCCGTACTCCCTGTCCGATGGCCGCCGACCCGGCCCATGCTGACTGCTCGGTACCTGACGAAAGGTGAGAACAATGTCGGTCGCAATAGAGCTGATGGATCCATACCTCTTCGAGCGCGTGGAGCTGGCCGAAGACGAAGGCGCCACCGAGAACCGCATCATGGGCGTGCTCCCCTGCTGCCGCTGCGGTGGCTGCTGCATGTGCTATGCCTGATTTCGACCTCGGCCGCCTGCCCGCCCTCGGGGTAGGTCTCGGATATCGCCGGGAACTGGACGCCGCGATCATGGCGAACCAGGAACCGATCGACTGCCTGGAGATCATCACCGAGAGCTTTCTCGATACGCCGGTCGGCGGCCCCCTCGAACAGCTCCGCGACCAGTTCGCGCTGGTACCGCACGGAATCGAGATGTCGATCGGCACCGAGGGACCGCTCGACCTCACCTATCTCGACGATCTCGCCCAGCTGGTGGCGCGGGTCGGCGCGCCGTGGTGCAGCGACCACCTGTCCTTCACCCGGGCCGGCGGCGTCTCGATCGGTCAGTTGACGCCGCTGATGCGCACGCGGGAGCTGGCCGACGACATCGCGGGCAAGGCACGGCAGGTGCAGGAGCACGTCGGCACGCCGTTCCTGCTGGAGAACATCACCTATCACCTGGACTTCCCGGCCGAGTTGTCCGAGGCCGAGTTCATCACGCGGGTGGTCGAAAAGGCGGGCTGCGGACTGCTTCTCGACCTGACGAACGTCTTCGTCAACGCCACCAATCACGACTACGACCCGATCGAGTTCCTGAACTCGATCCCGCTCGAACGGGTGGTACAGATGCATCTGGCGGGCGGCTACTGGTCCGAAGGCACACTGCTGGACTCGCATTCGGCTCCCGTGCCCGCCGAGGTGTGGGAACTGCTGGAATACGTGTCCGACCGGACACCGGCGTTGCGCTGCGTCATCCTCGAACGCGACCAAGAGTTTCCGGATGACTTCGACGAACTCACCGCGGATCTGCGCCGGGCCAGGGAGGCGATCGGTTCGGTGGTGAGCCGATGACCGGCAGTGGTTTCCAGCGGGCGCTGGCCGAGCTGCTCACCGCGGGCGACGCGCGAATCCTGTTGGACGAGCGGCCCGCCGAGCTCGCCGCCCGGTTCGGGCTCAGCCCGGCCGAGCTGGAGCTGCTGGTCGCCGCGGATCGGCAGCAGCTCGATATCAACGTGCGCTCGGTGACCAACAAGCGGCTGGACATGCTCGCCCGCTGCCTGCCCGCCACCCTGTCCGCGGCGCCGCATCAGCACGAGCTGCTCGGCGACTTCATCCGTCGCTGTCCGCCGGTGCACGTGGCGGGTCAGCAGAACCACAAACGCGTATTGGCCGAGGGGACAAGGTTTCTCGACTATCTGGCGACCAGCGGCAGGCGGCAGATGGCTGATCTGGCCAGGTACGAGGTACTACGCCTGGAGTTGCTGTACGACCCGGCGGCGACGCTGGCGGCCGAGTACGCGACGGACGAGGGGTCGCGGCTCGGCGCGCACGTGCGGCTCGCCGAATTCGACACCGATGTGGTTGCCCCGCACAACGAATGGACGCGCACCGGCGAACTGCCGCCCGACGGCACGGCGACGCCGATTCGCATCGCCTTGGCCAAGGTGGCCGGACGCTCCGCCCTGACCTGCTATCGACTGGGCGAGCAGGCCTATCGGGTCCTGCGGTCGGGCGCACCGTATCCGCCCGAGGCCGAGCCGGTGGTGCGGTTCGCCCGGCAGGAACGGCTGCTCGACGGAAACCCGGTGGGCTGATGCGCATTTGCGCGGTGATGAAGTACCCGCCGATTCAGGGCGGCGTGAGCGCGCACTGCTACTGGATGGCCCGATCGCTGGCCGAGCGTGGGCACCAGGTGGACGTGGTGACCAATGCCGACGAGGTCGAGGACGACTATCGAATCCAGCTCGACGACAGCGACTTCCAGCGGCTCGAGGCGACGTTTCCGGATGGCGGTGCGGTACGGGTGATCTCGACCGGCCGGTGGGAGCGGTCACGGGCCTACATCCCGTCCGCCAATCCGTTCGCGACCAAGCTCGCCGCGCTGGCCACCGAGGAGATCCGGTTGCACGGCGCGGATCTGGTGTTCTCCGCCTACCTGGAGCCCTACGGGTTGAGCGCCCATCTGGCCGCGTCCTGGACCGGTATTCCGCACGTCGTCCAACACGCGGGCAGCGATCGGACGCGCCTGCTCGATCATCCGGAGCTGGGCCAGGCCTACCGAGAAGTACTGCGGCGCGCGGATCTTGTCGTCGGCGACCGGAATCTGACCGGCTTGGGCATTCCGCTCGATCGCATCGCGCCCATTCCGCGGGCTTCGCTGCCGCCGGAGTTCACCCCCGACGGTCCGGTCGCCGACCTGTCGGCACTCGTCGCGCGGCTGAGCGACACACCGTGGGTACGCAATACGGCGCCCCTCGATCCCGAGGTCGCCACGATCGGCGTCTACGGCAAGCTCGGCGTCACCAAGGGCTCGTACGACCTGATCCAGGCGCTCTCGCGATTGCGCGGGCGCGGAATGCGATTCAACTTCGTGGTCATGTCGGGTGGCGCCGAACGCCTGCGCTTCCTCGCCGCGGTCGACGAACTCGGACTCGCCGACGTGACCTGGACGCTCCCCTTCCTGCCGCACTGGCGCGTCCCCGAGATCCTGCGCGCCTGCACGGCAGTGTGCGGTCTGGAACGGGATTTCCCGGTGGAGGTGCACCGCCCCGGGCTACCGATGGAACTGCTCAGCAGCGGAACCTGCGCGGTGCTGTCCGCGGAAGTGGTTCGCACCCAGCCGTATTGGCCGCAGCTGCGCGACCGGGCGCGGGTCGTCGAAGATCCGCGCGATATCGATGGGCTGGCAACGGTGCTCGCGGAAGTGATCGAGGATCCGGCGGCGGCGGTCGAATTCGGGCGACGGAGCGCCGAGCGGATTCCGTTGGCGGACAACGACGAACTGGGCGCCGCGTACGAGACGATGTTCGATGCCGTCACCCGCGGCCGTCCGCGGCATCCGATCGCCGACCCGGTACTTCCGTTGCTGCGCAGGAACATGCCGCGGACCGTGGCGATCCTCGACGGCCGTGTCGAGCGACTCCGGCACCGGGCGGCGTCGATCAGCGCACTGGATTTCGCCGCCCTGATCGCTGAATCCGTCGGCGAGGACACCCCTCTGGACCTCCCGCTGGACACCGTCCGCGAGATCATCCGCTTCGAGCGACACCGCCTGTGGCTGGCGGTCGACGCGGACCACGACACCGTCCACCCGGCCTTCGCCCGCTCAGCGGGCGCACGCCGCGACCCCGATTTCGGCCGACTGCGTCCGACCCGCAGCTCACTGCTCCGAATAGACGAATTCACGCTCACCCTGGATGCCCTGACCAGCCGCGGCGAGATCGTGCACGGCGAACCGTGGCTGTGCGCGTTCCATAAACGCCCGAGCCTCCGGGGCCGGATCTTCCGCCTGACCGCCGCCACCCGTGACCTGCTCGACCTCTGTGACGGCACCCGCACCGTGGACGAACTCACCGGCCTCGCCGCCCGGGCGCACGGCGCCGCACCGGCCGCCGTCCGCGAACGGCTGCGGCAATTCGCCATCGATCACGTCGTGCAGCTGCGCTGACCCCCGCCGTCCGCGATGCGGTAGCCCGGAATATCCGGCGGTGGGCCCTCGGTTGGTCTGCGCATGGAGATCGGTATCAATACCTTCGTCACCGACGAGGGCATCAGTGGCCCGAAGCTTGGCCTGGCACTGGAGGATCGGGGGTTCGAATCCCTCTTCCTCGCTGAACATTCGCATATCCCCGCGAGCCGGGAGACCCCCTATCCGGGTGGCGGCGAGTTGCCGCGGGTGTATTACCGGGCAGAGGACCCGTTCATCACCCTGGCCGCCGTCGCGGCCGTCACCGAGCGGCTGATCATCGCTTCCGGGGTCACCCTGCTGGTCCAGCGCGACCTGATCCACACCGCCAAGCAGATCGCCACGCTCGATCGAATCTCGAACGGCCGCTTCGTCTTCGGCGTGGGCATCGGCTGGAACCGGGAAGAGATGGCCAACCACGGCACCGACCCGCGCACCCGCGGCGCGCTGGTCGACGAGCAGATCGAGGCCATCCGCGAGATCTGGACCAAGGACCTCGCCGAATACCACGGCCGCTTCGTCGATTTCGACCCCATCTACGCCTGGCCCAAGCCCGTCCAGCGGCCACACCCGCCGATCCTCATCGGCGGCGGCGACTCCGCCGCCAAGCGCGCGATCCGCCACCGCGTCGGCTGGATCCCGCTCGCCGTGTCCGACCCGGCCGAGATCCCCGCTCAACTGGCCCAGCTCGACGGCAACGACCTCCCGATCACCGTCCTCGGCGCCAACGCCGACCTCGCCCTGCTCGACGCCTACGCCGAAGCCGGCGTCGGGCGTGTCTCGCTCACCCTGCCCACCCTTCCCGAATCGGAAACCCTGCACAAACTGGACGAATTCGCCAAAATCGCCGACCCCTACCTGTCCCGAGGCTGAGCCTGCGGACGTCCATTCCACTGCCGGTCGTGGATGGTTAACGGAGAGTTTGCCTAAACCCGCGTAGTCCCCACCCATTCGGGCCCCAGTTACAGCTTGTTCACTGCCCAGTTGCCTCCGGCCGAAACCATCGTCGATGGTTATAGCAAGCGAACATTCTCTACTCTGCACGTCAGTTTCATGTCGTATCGAGAGGAATGCTGTGCCCCACATAGGTTCGGGTTTTCCAAGGCGACGATTCATCGGTGGGGCGCTCGGCGCGGCCGCGTTGGGCGGTGGGCTGCAAATACTGCCCGCCGGAATGACCGAGGCCCTTGCGGCGCCCAGCCGCAAGGGGACCCTCGGCGATGTCGAACATGTGGTGATCCTGATGCAGGAAAATCGCTCGTTCGACCACTACTTCGGCACGATGCGCGGCGTGCGCGGGCTCGCCGACGCGTCGGTGGTGCAGAAGGCCGATGGCCGAAATGTCTACTATCAACCGGATCCAGGCCGGTCCGACGGCGGCTACCTGCTGCCCTTCCACGTGGACACCAAGGTGGTCGACGGTCAGGACCTCGGCGATCTGCCGCACGGCTGGGACGACCAGCATCGCGCGGTGCGCGGCGGCTGGAGCGACGGCTGGACCGCGGCGAAGGGCGAGATGGCCATGGGCTATTTCACCGAAGCGGACATCCCGTTCCATCGCGCGCTCGCCGACGCGTTCACCGTCTGCGACCATTACCACTGCTCCGTCCTCGGCCCGACCACACCCAACCGGCTCTATCACTGGACCGGAACGATCGACCCCGCAGGGCAATTCGGCGGTCCGGCGATCAGCAACCCGGCCGACTACAAGCCCGTCTACCGGTGGACCACCTACCCGGAACGGTTGCAGGACAAGGGAATCAGCTGGAAGGTCTACGCCAACGACGAGGTGGGCGACGACGGCGGCCACCCCTTCGTCGGCGACTACGGCGACAACCCGCTGTGGCTCTTCGACGCTTACCACGATCCCAAGAACACCGAACTGGCTTCGCGGGCAAAGGTATTCGGCGCACAGAACTGGAAGCCGGACTCGGGTAAGGGCAAGCAGGTCGACCACGTCCTCGCGGACTTCATCGCCGACTGTGCCGGCGGCCGCCTCCCGCAGGTCTCGTGGGTGGTCGCCCCCTACGGATACTCCGAGCACCCCGCGGCCCGCCCCGTCGACGGCGCCGCCTATACCCAGGCCGTGCTGAAAGCGTTGTGGGGCAACCAGAATCTCTGGAACTCGACCGCCCTGCTGATCAACTTCGACGAGAACGACGGCTTCTTCGACCACGTTCCCCCGCCGATGGCGCCGCCCGGCACACCCGGCGAGTACGTCAACGGCCAGCCCATCGGCCTCGGCCCGCGCGTCCCCATGCTGGTCATCTCGCCGTGGAGCCGCGGCGGCTGGGTCAACTCGCAAGTGCACGACCACACTTCGGTGATCCGCTTCTTGGAGAAGTGGACCGGCGTCGCCGAACCCAACATCTCCGCCTGGCGCCGCTCCATCTGCGGCGACCTCACCGGCTGCTTCGACTTCGCCAAGCCCAATACCACCGTGCCGATGCTGCCCGACGCCACCGCGCTGCGCGCGCAAGCCGATGCCACCCAGAGCAAACTCCCCAAACCCGCTCCCCCGGCCACCGGCGGCCAGCACCCGCCGGAGCAGGAATCGGGCACCCGTCCCGCCCGGGCCCTGCCCTACGCTCCCGTCGCCAACGCGACACTCCTCGCCAGCGGCGCGCTGACCACCACATTCCGCAACACCGGCGCGGCCGATCTCCAATTGGCCGCGTATCGGGCAGACGGCCGCACCGACGGCCCGTGGCACTACGACGTGAAATCCGGTGCCACCGTCTCCGACACCTGGAACGTCCAGAGCTACCCGGACAAGAAATACGGCATCGCCATTCACGGGCCGAACCGTTTCCTCTGGCGGATGAACGGCACCTCGACGTCCCCGCTCGAGGTGACCGCCGCGTACTCCCCGGACAACAAACTGCAACTGACGATGACGAACAAGGGCACCGCCCCCGCCGTCGTCACGGTCAAGGCCAACAGCTACCGCACCGACGGCCCCTGGACCTACAAGATCGCGCCCGGCAAGACGACCACCGACACCTGGAACGCCCTCAGCTACGGCAAGGGCTGGTACGACCTGTCCCTCACCGTCGACATCGACCCCGCCTACCAGCGCCACTTCCGCGGCCACATCGAGAACGGCCAGCCGAGCGTCACGGGCTGACCGGCGGCGCGCCCGGCCACGGCGCCTGCACCGGGCGCGCCTCCTCGAACGCGGCGGCCAGTCGCAGCAGCCGGACGTCGTCGAAACGGCGCCCGACGAACTGGACGCCGATGGCGGTGCCGTCGGCGACCCGGCCGCAGTTCATCGAGATGGCCGGGTGCCCGGCGGGGTTGAACGGGATGGTGAAGCAGACGTGTTTGAACGGAAGAGTCGGATCGTCGTCTGGTACGACCTTGTCGACCGGCCAGGTGGTGACCGGGGAGGTCGGAGTGATGAGGAAGTCGACGGCGTCGAGCCTGCGGTCGGCGGCGAAGGCCATGGTGTCGAACTGCGAGTAGCCGGCGAAAACCGCGGCGCCGGTCAGATTTTCGGCGCCGGCGATCCAATCGTGGATGAAGGGTGCGATCTTCTCCTTGCGCGCCGCGGGCAGCGAACGGATCTCCGACCACTGCCGCATGCACCAGAAGTCGTTCAATCCGGCGAGCATCTCGTCGGTCATGATCGGCTCGACCTTCTCGACCCGCGCGCCCGCGGATTGCAGCAGTTCGGCGACCGCGCCGACCGCGGCACGCACGGTAGGCTCCACCGGAAACCCGGCACCGGCATCCACCATCAGGCCGATCCGGAGACCGGAAAGCGCGAGCGGCCTGGACGCGGCGGCCCAATCGGTCGCGAGTTCCGGACCGGCCGTGTGATCGCGCCGATCCGGGATTGCCGCCGCGGCCGTTGCGAGCGCCGCATCCGCGACCGTCCTGGTCAACGGGCCGATCGTGCGGCCGAGGTAGGGCGGAACCACCGGGATCAGACCGAAGCTCGGCTTGAACCCGACCACCCCGCACCAGCCCGCGGGCAACCGGATCGACCCGCCGATATCGGTGCCGTAGTGGATCGGCCCGTATCCGGCGGCCGCCGCCGCGGCCGCACCCGAACTCGAACCTCCCGGATTGAGCGCGAGATTCCACGGATTGCGCGTGACGCCATGGATGCTGGACTGCCCGCTGGACGACATCCCGTAGTCGGGCATCGTGGTCTTGCCGACCACGATCCCGGCCGCCTCCCGGATCCGGTCGGCGGTCGGACTGTTCTCGGCGGCCGGGGTGAGCTCCGATCCCGCGGTGCCGAACGGCGTCGGGCAGCCCGCGGTGGCGATGTTCTCTTTGAGCGTCAGCACAATCCCGTCGAGTGGACCGGCTGGTTCCCCGCGCTGCCAGCGCTGCGCACTGGCGATCGCCGCCGTCCGCGCCCGCTCGGCATAGCGGACGTACAGGGCGTTGAGCTGCGGCTCCCACCGCTCGATTCGCGCCAGCACCGCGTCGACGACCTCGACCGGCGACAGCGTCCGGTCGCGGTAACCCGCGAGCATGGCGGTGGCGGGTAGATCGGCCGGATCACTCATTCAGACCCCTCTCGCGCGCGAGACAGTCACCGCGACAGAGAGATTCTTCCAGCAGAGCGGGCGGGCCGCACGCCCCGAGTGCTCGGTTCAGTGCCGATGTGCCGCCTCGTACCACTGCTGTGGCACCGACCAGTCCCAGCATTCCTGCTTCGGCGGGTCGACGGGATTGGCCCGCGCCCACTCGATGTAGCAGCGGGCCGATCCACCGGCGCACGCACCGCACAGGATCAGGCCACGCTGTACGTGACGCCACAGCGGGCGGAGAGAGATGCGCCGCATTGCGACCTCCTCGGCAGGAAAAAGCGGTTCCGAGCAGAGGCTTTGCCTCAGATTCGGTGACGATACCGGCGCGTAGGGCGGCGCGGACGAAAATCGAGTGGACTGGCTCACACAGCGGGAAATCGCCACGCCGGAGACCTTGCTTGGAGTGCACTCCAGGTGACTACGGTTGAGGCATGAGCAAAGTTTGGTTCATCACCGGCGTTTCCCGAGGATTCGGCCGCGAATGGGCACTCGCCGCCCTGGAACGCGGCGACAGTGTCGCAGGCACCGCACGCGACCTGAGTACGCTCGACGACCTGGTCGCCAAGTATCCCAACAGCTTTGAACCGATCCGGCTGGACGTCACCGATCGGGCGGGCGACTTCGCCGCCGTGCGGCAGACGGTCGACCGCTTCGGGCGGCTCGACGTGGTCGTCAACAATGCCGGCTACGGGCAGTTCGGCATGATCGAGGAACTCACCGAGGACGAGCTGCGGGCGCAATTCGAGACCAATGTGTTCGGCGCCCTGTGGGTCACCCAGGCGGCGGTCCCGATCCTGCGTGAGCAGGGCAGCGGCCACATCATCCAGGTGTCCAGCATCGGCGGCATCTCCGCCTTCCTGAACCTGGGCGCGTATCACGCGTCGAAGTGGGCGCTGGAGGGTTTCTCGCAGTCGCTGGCCCAGGAGGTCGCGCCGTTCGGCGTGCACGTGACCCTGATCGAGCCCGGCGGGTTCGGCACCGACTGGGCGGGCCCGTCGTCCAAGCACGCCACCCCGAACCCGGCCTACGACGCGGCGCGGGAGGCCAGGGCCGCGCAGCGTTCGTCGATGCCGAGTGGCGATCCGGCCGCAACCAGGGATGCGATCCTGGCCGTGGTCGACGCGGACGAGCCGCCGTTGCGCATCTTCCTCGGCGAAGCGCCGCTGACAATCGCCACCAAGGACTACGAGTCCCGGCTGGAGCTGTGGCGTAGATGGCAGCCGATCTCCGCTGCGGCACAGGGGAACTGACGGTTCGGCCCAACGCAAAAGCCCCGCACCCAAAGGGTGCGGGGCTCTTTCACGCTATGTCGATCAGATAGCGCGGACGTCCTGGGCCTGCGGCCCCTTCTGTCCCTGTCCGACCTCGAACTCCACGCGCTGGCCTTCTTCGAGGGACTTGAATCCCGAGCCGGCCACGGCGGAGTAGTGAACGAACACGTCAGCGCCGCCACCATCTTGTGCGATAAAGCCGAAGCCCTTTTCGCTGTTGAACCACTTCACACTGCCTTGAGCCATTACTTTTACTTCTTCTTTTCTGTAGATGAGCCAAACGAATCACGTCGATAAGCTTGATCTCACTGCACTACCATGTCATGGATCGGTGGCAATCCCTACGAAATATCCCAGTATGTGAGCTAACCGACACTCAGCGCGCCCGGTTCGGCGGCCACCTCACCGACGTCACCGATCCAGTACTTGCGGCGCTGGAAGGCATAGGTCGGCAGGTCGACGGTGCGGGCGGCGTGTCCGGTGAACGCCGCGCTCCAGTCCACGCCGGCTCCTCGAATCCACTGGCGTGCAAGCGATTCCAGGTATCCACGGACGTCCGACGCATCGGGTGGCAGGATCGGTATCACGGTTTCGCCTGTCGCACCGGCTGTTTCGCGCATGGTCTCCGACAGCCCCACACCCGCAACGATTTCCGTGCTCGCTTCGACGACCGGCCGACCGTCGATGATCGCCGCCAATCCGTCCAGCAGTTCGGCGCGGGTTTCGCCGACCACCACCGCCCGCCGGTCGAACGCCGTCCGGGTGACGGCCAGCGAGTACCCGACATCGACCGGGCTGAATTCACGATCGTTCGCCAGCATCTGCGCCAGCCGAACGGCCTGACCACGCAGTGCCGCATCGGTTTTCGCGGACAGCACCCACGGAACAACACTCGGGGCGGCAGCGCCGGGTTCGTTCGCGGGCGGCGCCGGCTGCTCCAGGATGAGATGCAGGTTGGTGCCGCTGACACCGAACGACGACACTCCGGCGCGCCGTGGCCTACCCGAATCCGGCCACGGCCGTGCCTCGGTCGCCAGTCGCACATTGCCCGCGGACCAGTCGGCATGCGGTGTCGGTTCGTCCACGTGCAGGGTCGGCGGCACCACGCCGTGCCGCATCGCCTGCACCATCTTGATCAATCCGGCGGCCCCGCCGGCCAGTTGCGTGTGGCCCATGTTCGACTTGATCGTCCCCAGCCACAACGGATTTCCGTCCGGCCGATGCCGTCCGTACGTGGCCAGCAGAGCCTGCGCCTCGATCGAATCCCCCATCGGCGTGCCGGTGCCGTGTCCTTCGACCACGTCGACCTCGGCCGCAAGCACCCCGGCGTCGGTGAGCGCGTCCTTGATCGCGCGCTGCTGCGAAGAGCCTTTCGGCGCCATCAGATTCGGCGAAGCACCGTCCTGGGTCACCGCCGAGCCGCGGACGACGGCAAGCACCGGGTGGCCGTTGCGCCGCGCGTCCGACAGTCGTTCGACGAGCACCAACCCGGCGCCCTCGCCGAACCCGATCCCGTCGGCCCCCGCCGCGAACGACTTACACCGGCCGAACTGCGACAACCCCTGATTCCGGGAGAACAGCGCGAACTGCATCGGTGTCGACATCACCGTCACACCGCCCGCCAACGCCAGCGAACATTCCCCGGACCGCAGCGCGAACATCGCCTGATGCAACGCCACCAAGGATGACGAGCACGCGGTATCGAGGGTGACCGCCGGACCCTCCAGGCCGAGCAGATAGGCAACCCGGCCGGAAGCGTAGGAACTCATATTGCCGGTCATCCAGAACAATTCGGCATCGTCGAATCGGGTATAGGCCGCCCATCCTTCGGGCGAGAAAATTCCGTACCGCTGATCGTTCGCCCCGACGAAGACACCGGTCGCGCTCCCCCGCAACGTCACCGGGTCGATCCGGGCCCGCTCGATCGCCTCCCACGCGCATTCGAGCACCAGGCGCTGTTGCGGGTCCATGGCCAGCGCCTCGCGCCGGCCGATGCCGAAGAAGTCGGCGTCGAATTCGCCGGGGTGGTCGAGGAAACCGCCGTCGCGGACGTAGGTGGTGCCGGATTTGGCCGGGTCGGAGTCGTAGATGAGATCGAGGTTCCAGCCGCGGTTCGTCGGAAATCCGGAGACCAGATCGCGGCCCTGCGCCACCGCGGTCCACAGGTCCTCCGGTGATTCGATGCCGCCCGGATATCGGCAGGCCATTCCGATGATCGCGATCGGCTCGGAAACCTTGGACTCCAGTTCCCGCAGCCGCTGCCGGGTCTTCTGCAAATCCAGCGCCGCCTTCTTCAGATACGCGCGCAGTTCGTCTTCGTTCGCCATCGGCGGCAACCTCTCGGTGGGTCAGGCGCGACTGGCCGGCCGCGATTTGTCCAGGAAATCGAACAGTTCGTCGTCCTCGGCGGCGTCGACATCGGCGATCGCGCGGCCCGCCGCGGCCTCCCCGTGCAGCGATCTGACGATGTCGTTGAGCCGGATCGCCACCACACTGAGGTCGGTGTGGGCGAGGGCGACCGTCGCGCAGCTCGCCGCGAGCGCGTCGACCTGTGCGAGGATGCGGGCCGCGGGATTGTCCTCCGGCGCGATCTCCTGGCCGAGGTAGCGAGCGAGCTCGACGGCGTTCGGGTAGTCGAAGACGATGGTGGTGGACAGCTTCACCCCGGTCGCGGATTGCAGCCGGTTGCGGAACTCGATCGCGCCGAGCGAGTCGAAACCCAGGTCCATGAACGGGGTGTCGGCGGGCACGGCGTCGCTGGACGCGTGGCCGAGCACCGCGGCGGCGTGGGTGCGGATGGCGTCGAGGACGATGCGTTCCTGCTCCGCTTTGCTCAGCCCGACCAGGCTCGCCACCAGCTTCGACGATTCCGCGGTGCCGCCGTCGGCGACCCGGCGCGACGCACGCAGCAGTCCGCGCAGCAGCGCTGGCACTTCGTCGAAATCGCCGTGCTGTTTACGCAATACGCCCAGATCGATCCGCGCGGGCACGGTCAGCGCCCGGCCCGAGGCCAATGCGGCGTCGAACAGGGCCATGCCGTCGTCGTCGGAGATCGGACTGAACCCGCTGCGGCGCATGCGTTCCCGGTCGGCGTCCTGGAGATGTCCGGTCATGCCGGTTGCCCGTTCCCACAGCCCCCAGGCCATGGCGGTGGCGGGCAGACCGAGGACGCGGCGGTGCTGCGCCAGGGCGTCGAGCACCGCGTTGGCCGCCGAATAGTTGGCCTGGCCCGGGGTTCCGAGCGATCCGGCGACCGAGGAGTACAGGACGAATGCCGTCAGGGGCAGTTCGCGTGTGGCCTCGTGCAGATGCCACGCGGCATCCACCTTGGGACCGAACACCGTCGCCACCGACTCGGGGGTCTGGGCGGTGAACAGCGCGTCGTCGAGTACCCCGGCGACATGGATCACCGCGGTCAGCGGGTGCGCGGTGTCGATACCGCCGATCAACCGCCGCACCGCCGCCCGATCGGTCACGTCGCACGCGACGACCGTTACGGCGGCCCCCGAATCCGTCAGCTCCGCCACCAGTTCCGCGGCGCCCGCGGCCTCGGCACCGCGGCGACTGCTCAGCACCAGATGCCGAACTCCATGGACGGCAACGAGATGCCGCGCCAGCACGCCGCCCAGACCGCCGGTACCGCCGGTGACGAGCACGGTTCCGACCGGGTCGAATCGCCCGGTTCGGCCGTGCTCGTGCACATCCGGGCGGTCGAGCTCGACGCGAACCAGCCGTGGCGCGTGCGCGACCCCTCCCCGGATCGCCAGCTGCGATTCCGAACCCAGCGATGCGGCGATCGCGGCTTCCCGGTAGTCGTCCGGGTCATCGATGTCGACAAGCAGTATGCGGCCGGGGTTTTCGTTTTGTGCGGTGCGCAACAGCCCCCACACCGCCGCGCCGGCGAAGTCGGTGACATCCTCGTCGCCCCTGGTCGCGACCGCGCGCGAGGTGACCACCACGATCCGCGACGCTGCCGGGTCGGCCAGCAGTTCCTGTATCTGCCCGAGCGTCTCCGTCGCACCGGCGCGAATCCGCTCCGGCACAGCGGAATCCGCGTTGTCGTCTCCGACCGCCGGGCAGCGCCGGACCACCACGAGCTCGCCGCCGGAGATCACCGCACGCTCGGGCGCGGCCGCCGAACCGTTCGAAGAACCGTTGCCGTGCACAGCGTCCGACGCGATCCACTCGGCCTCCGACCGCTCCGGAGCGGGTACCGGAACCCAGTCCACCCCGAACAACGCGTCATCGACCACCGAGGTCTGCGCCGCGCCCAAGGCCGCCAGCGACACCGCGCGGATCGTCAGCGCGGCAACCTCCGCGACGAGGGCGCCGCTCGGATCGGCCAACGTCAGCTCGATCGAATCCGCTCCCGTGGCGCGCAATCGCACGCGTAGCGAGGATGCGCCGACCGCGTGCAGCGACACGCCTTCCCAGGAGAATGGCAACCGCACCGCACCGCTGTCGGGTCCGTCCGCGGCGTCGGCGGTGACGATCAGCGCGTGCATGGTGGCGTCGAGCAGTGCCGGATGCACGCCGAACCTCCCGGCTTCGCCGCGCGCCTGCTCCGGCAGTTCCACCTCGGCGAAGATCGAATCACCCTGCCGCCACACCGCTTTCAGGCCGCGGAAGACCGGGCCGTACGAATAGCCTAAATCCGCCAGGCCTGCGTAGACGTCCCCCAGTTGCACGGCCACCGCGCCGACCGGCGGCCACACTGCCAAATCGACTGAGTCCGCGGCCCGGGGCGACCGCACATCGTCCGCGCGCAGCACGCCGGTCGTGTGGCAGACCCATGCGGCACCCAGGGGATCGTCACCGTTGGTCTGCGGCCGCGAGTACACCCCCACCGACCGCTCCCCGGATTCCTGTACACCGCCCGCGACGACCTGCAATTCGATCGCACCGGCCTCCGGGATCACCACCGGCGCCTGCAAGACGAGCTCACCCAGCACCGGAGAATCAACCAATTCACCTATGTGCAAGGCTAATTCGACCAACGCAGCGCCTGGCAGCAAGGCCACGCCACCGACCCGGTGCTCCCCCAGCCATGGTCGTGACTGCAACGACAACAGGCCCGACAGCAGCAGCCCGTCGCCCTGCGCGAGGCTCACCGTCGCACCCAGCAGTGGATGGCCCGCCGTAGCCAGCCCCGCGGCGGTGACGTTCGCTCCGCCGCTCGCGTCGAGCCAATAGTGTGTGCGGTCGAACGCATAGGTCGGCAGGTCGATGCGCCGCGCGTTCGTGCCGGCGAACACCGCTCGCCAATCGACTTGTGCGCCACCGGTATACAGCTCGGCCAGCCCGGCCATCAGCGCCCGGTCGGCATCATCCTTCGACCGGGACGTCCCAGTCACCACGACCACCCCTTGCTCGAGCTCCTGTTCGAGCACACTCTGCGCCGAAACCGTCAGCGCCGCAACGGGTCCGACTTCCAGGAAACTCCGCCCCCCGTCGGCCCGAGCCCAGGCCAGACCGTCGGCGAACCGAACCGGTTCGCGCACATGCCGCACCCAGTAGTCCGGCGAACACAGCTGCTCCGCGGTCGCCAGCTCGCCTGTCACATTCGACACGACCCCGATCCGCGGTTCCCGATAGGTCAGTCTCTCGCAGACCTGTGTGAAGTCGGCGAGCATCGCGTCCATCCGCGGCGAGTGGAACGCATGGCTGACCCGGAGCCGTTTCGACCGTGCCCCAGTGCCTTCCAGCATCGCCGCCACATCCGCGACCGCTGCTTCGTCGCCGGAGATCACCACCGACTCGGGCCCGTTCACGGCTGCCACGCTCACCCGGCGGCCGAGCCCGCGCAGCAACGCGTTCACCTCGTCGACCTGGGCGGTGACCGAGACCATCGCGCCGCCGGAAGGCAGCGCCTGCATCAACCGGCCCCGAGCGGCCACCAGGGCACACGCGTCCGGCAACGACCAGACGCCGGCCAGGTAGGCGGCGGTGACCTCGCCGATCGAATGGCCGAGCATCAGATCCGCCGCCACACCCCAGGATTCCAGCAGCCGATACAGCGCCACCTCGACCACGAACATCGCCGCCTGGGTATAGGCGGTCTGATCCAGTAGACCCGCCTCGGCCGACTCCGGCTCAGCGAAGATCACCGCGCGCAACGACTGCTCGAACTGTCCGTCGAACCCCGCGCAGGCCGCATCGAACGCCGTCGCGAAAACCGGGAAGGCCGAACACAACCCGCGCCCCATCCCCGCCCGCTGCGAGCCCTGCCCCGGAAACATGAAGACCGACTTCGTCTCCGCGTCCGCATCCGAGTCGGCCCGCCCGCGCACCACCCCGGGTGCCTCCCGATCCTCGGCCAAAGCCAGCAAACCGGCGATCAATTCAGCCATGTCCCGCCCCGAGACAACCGCACGATGATCGAACACCGTCCGCGAAACCACCAGTGAGTAGCCCACGTCCATCGGATCCGCGTCCGGGTGCCGCCGCACGAAGGCCAGCAGCTTCGCCGCCTGTGCGGCAAGCCCGTTCGCCGTCTTCGCCGTGACGATCCATGGAATCACCGGCAGCACAGCCCGATCCGACGACTCGACGGCCTCGTCCGCAGGGGCCTCCTCGATGATCACGTGCGAGTTGGTGCCACTGATCCCGAACGAGGACACCCCGGCCCGGCGCGGCCGAGCGCGCCGCGGCCACGGCTGCGCCTCGGTCAGCAGCCGCACGTCGCCCACCGACCAGTCCACATGCGGTGTGGGCGCGTCGACGTGCAGCGTGGGCGGCATCACCTCGTGCCGCATCGCCTCGACCACCTTGATCACCCCGGCCACCCCGGCGGCCGCCTGGGTATGCCCCATGTTCGATTTGATCGTGCCCAGCCACAGCGGCCGTCCCGCCGGCCGGCTCATGCCGTAGGTGGCCTGCACCGCCTGCGCTTCGATCGGATCGCCCAATACCGTTGCGGTGCCGTGTGCTTCGACCATGTCCACGTCGGCGGCGGGCACGCCGGCATTGGCCAGCGCCTGCCTGATCACCCGCTGCTGCGATCCGCCGTTCGGCGCGGACAGCCCGTTCGACGCACCGTCCTGGTTCACCGCCGAACCGCGCAGCAACGCCAGAATCCGGTGCCCGTGGCGGCGCGCGTCCGAGGCCCGCTCCAACAGGAGCATGCCGACGCCCTCGCTCCAGATGGTGCCGTCCGCCGCCGCCGCGAACGATTTACACCGCCCGTCCGGTGCCAGCGCACGCTGTAGCGAAAATCCGACGAACGGGATCGGTGACGCCATCACCGTCACTCCGCCGGCCAGGGCGAGCGCGCATTCTCCCGAACGCAGCGACTGACCCGCCTGATGCAACGCGACCAGCGATGACGAGCACGCCGTATCCAAGGTCACCGCCGGCCCCTGCAAACCCAGCGCATAAGCCACTCGCCCCGAAGCGACACTGGCTTCCTGTCCGGTCATCAAGAACGGCAGCACACCGTCCAGATCATCCCGGTCCACCTCCGCGGTGGTCGGCCCGTAATAGTCCGACATCATTCCCAGAAAGACGCCCGTATCGCTGCCGCGCAGAGCCAGCGGATCGATGCCCGAGTATTCGATCGCCTCCCACGCCGATTCCAGTGCCGTCCGCTGCCGCGGGTCCATCGCCACCGCCTCGTGCGGGCTTATGCCGAAAAAGCCCGCGTCGAACTCGGTCGCGTCGTGCACGAAGCCGCCGTTGCGGACATAGGATTTCCCCTCCCGGCCGGGGTGGTCCGGATCGAACAGATTCGCGACGTCCCACCCGCGATCCGTCGGCCATTCCGAAATCAGGTCGCGGCCTTCCGATATCGCCGTCCACAACTCCGCCGGTGAGCTGATCCCGCCCGGATAACGGCAGGCCATGCCGATAATCGCGATCGGCTCGGACACCCTGGACTCCAGCGCCCGCAACCGCTGCCGCGTCTTGTGCAGATCCGCCGCCGCCTTCTTCAGATAGGTACGCAGCTCGGCTTCATTCGCCATCGGGGATAACCTCCGCAATCGGTTCAGCCACCGGAATCGACCAGCGGATCCGGTTGATCAATGAATTCGAAGATCGCGTCGTCGTCGGCGGCGCCGAAGTCCTCGGCGGCGGCGTCCGACGCGTGCATCTGGTCGCGAATTCCCCGCAGGATTTCGTCCATCCTGGCGGCCAGGGCGCCGAGTTCGGCCGGCTCGAGGTCCACCGACGAACAGGCGGCGGCGAGGGTGGCGACCTGTTCCAGGAGCCGGCCCGCGGGATCGTCCGCCGGCGCGATCTCGTCGCAGATGTAGCGGGCGAACTCGATCGGATTCGGATAATCGAAAACCACGGTCGTCGGCAACTTCACACCGGTCGCCGATTGCAGCCGGTTGCGGAACTCGACCGCGCCGAGCGAATCGAATCCCAGCTCCAGAAAAGGGGCCTCGGCGGGAACCGCTTTGCTGGACCCGTGGCCCAGTACTGCCGCCGCGTGGGAACGAACGGTTTCCAGGACCACCCGCTCCTGCTCAGGCCTGGTCAGCCCGATCAGACTCGTCACCAGTTTCGACGACTCCGCCGAGCCGCCGTCGGCCGCCCGGCGCGACGACCGCAGCAGGCCGCGCAGCAGCGGGGGCAGGTCC
This sequence comes from Nocardia sp. NPDC006044, assembly GCF_042871115.1. Lineage (NCBI taxonomy): Bacteria > Bacillati > Actinomycetota > Actinomycetes > Mycobacteriales > Nocardiaceae > Nocardia > Nocardia sp. NPDC006044. The sequence goes on along the minus strand of NZ_JBIAID010000004.1, from coordinate 269,187 downwards.
TCGGGGTCCGCGCCCTGCCGTCGAATCGCGCCGGCATCGATGCGTGCCGGAGCGATCAGCGCCTGCCCCGAACCGAGCGCGGCGTCGAACAGGGCCATGCCGTCCGCGTCGGAGATCGGCACGAATCCGCTGCGGCGCATGCGTTCTCGGTCGGCCGCCTGGAGACCGCCGGTGATGCCGGTCGCGCGCTCCCACAGCCCCCACGCCATCGCGGTGGCAGGCAGCCCGTGCGCACGGCGATGCTGCGCGAGCGCGTCCAGCACGGCGTTCGCCGCGGCGTAGTTGGCCTGGCCGGGCGAACCGAGCAGACCCGCGACGGAGGAGTACAGGACGAACGCGGCCAACGGCAGCTCCCGGGTCGCGCGATGCAGGTGCCATGCGCCATCGGCCTTGGGGCCCAGCACCTTCGCCACCGACTCCGGCGTCTGCGCGGTGAACAGGGCGTCGTCCACTACACCGGCGGTATGGATTATCGCGGTCAATGGATGTCGCGCGTCGATGCCGGAGATCAGTTCGTCGACCGCGGATCGATCGGCGACATCGCAAGCCACCACGTCGACGGACGCACCCGCCGCCGACAGTTCGGCCACCAATTCCGGCGCGCCGTCGGCCGAGCGGCCGCGGCGACTGGTGAGTATCAGATGCCGAACTCCATGCGCCGCAACGAGATGCCGGGTTAGTAAACCACCGAGACCACCCGTGCCGCCGGTCACCAGTACCGATCCTTCGGGATCGAAGACCACATTGTTGTCCTGCTCGGGTGCGTCGGTTTTCCGGCGAGCGAGTCGCGGTGCGTGCGGCACCCCGCGTCGAATCGCGAGTTGCGATTCCGACCCGACCCCTATCGCCGCCGCGACCGCATCTTGGTATGTATCCCGATCGTCGACGTCGAGAAGGATGATGCGGCCCGGGTTTTCGTTCTGCGCGCTACGCAACAGACCCCAGATCGCCGCGCCGGCGAAATCGGTGAGATCCTCGGTTTCGTCGATGCCGACCGCACCGCAGGTGACGACGACGATCGTTTCCTGGCCGGTGAGCAGGTCCTGTGTCCGGGCCAGGACATCGATCACCTCGGTGCGAATGCGCTCCGGCACCGCCGAATCCGGGGCCGCGGCAACACTGCGCAGTACCACGAATTCTCGGCCCGCCACCACGCAGCGCGGCGGATTCGCCTGCGCGCCGTTCGCAGAACCGTTGCTGTGCAGAGCGTTCGGCGCGGACCAACGAATGTCCGGCGGCGGCTGATCCGGTGGGGACACCGGCACCCAGTCCACCCCGAACACCGCGTCGTCGACCACCGAGCGACCCGCGGCGCCCAGCGCGGCCGGCGACACCGCCCGCGTGGTCAGCGAAGCCACCTGCGCAACCAGCCCGCCGGCGGCATCGGCCAGGGTCAAGGCGATCGAATCCGGCCCTGCCGCTTGCAGGCGCACCCGTAGCGAGGAAGCGCCGACCGCGTGCAGTGACACCCCTTCCCACGCGAACGGCAGCCGCACCTCGCTCGAATCCCAGCCACCGTCGGCGATGGCGGTGGCGATCATCGCGTGCAGCGTGGCATCGAGCAGTGCCGGGTGCACACCGAACTTCTCGGCCTCGCCGCGCGCGTGTTCCGGAAGGATCACCTCGGCGAAGATCGAATCGCCTCGCCGCCACACCGCGTCCAATCCCTGGAATACCGGGCCGTATCGGTACCCGAGGTCCGCGAGGTCCGCATACACATCGCCGAGTTCGAGAGCCACCGCTCCCTCCGGCGGCCAGGACACGAAGTCACGCTGGTCCGGTGTCTCACGCGTCTCGGCGAGGTCACCGGAGCGCAGCACTCCGGCCGCGTGCCGCACCCACGCCGGGTCACCGGAGCCCGGCGCCCGCGAGTGCACCGACACCGTCCGATCCCCCGACTCCTGGACCACGCCCGCCACGACCTGCACCTCGACGGCGCCCGAATCCGGGATCACCAACGGCGACTGGAGAATCAACTCGCCGAGTACCGGCGACTCCACCAATTCGCCTATATGCAAAGCCAATTCGACAAACGCGGTCCCCGGCAGCAGCACCTTCCCGCCGACCCGGTGGTCCGCCAGCCAGGGATGCGACCGCACCGAGAGCCGACCAGACAGCACCAGGCCACCACCGTCGGCGAGGGCCAGTTGCGCACCGAGCAAGGGATGTTCCGAAGCCTGTAGTCCGGCGGCGGCCAGGTTCACCCCGTCCGATCGGTCGAGCCAGAAGTACTTGCGATCGAAGGCATAGGTCGGCAGGTCCACCCGCCGTGCCCGGCTGCCCGCGAACACGGACGTCCAATCCACCTGCGTCCCAGCGGCATACACCCCGGCCAGCCCGGACAGCAAGGCGATGTCCGCGTCGGTTCGCGCGCGTGAGATCCCCTTCACCACGGCCGTACCCTGATCCAGGATGCCCTGTGCCGAAACCGTCAGCGCGGCGCCGGGACCCACCTCGAGAAAACAGCCGACCCCGGCCCTCGAATGCGCCCAGCCCAGCCCGTCGGCGAATCGCACCGTCTCCCGCACGTGCCGCACCCAATACTCCGGCGAACACAGCTCGTCGGCACCGGCCAGTTCACCGGTCAGGTTCGAGACCACGCCGATCTGCGGCGGCCGATAGGTCAGCCCCGCACAAACCTGCTCGAAGGCGGCCAGCATCGCGTCCATCCGCGGCGAATGGAACGCGTGACTCACCCGCAGCCGCCTCGACCGCGCCCCAGCGGCTTCCAGCGCCGCCACCACCTGCTCGACCGCGTCCTCGGCACCGGAGACGACCACCGATTCCGGCCCGTTCACCGCCGCCACGCTGACCCGATCCGTCAGCCCGCGCAGTGCGGCCTCCACCGCGTCGATCCCGGCGGTCACCGTCACCATCGCCCCACCGGGTGGCAGCGCCTGCATCAGCCGGCCGCGGGCGGCCACCAGTGCGCACGCGTCCGTCAGCGACCAGACGCCCGCCACATACGCGGCGGTCACCTCGCCGATCGAATGACCCAGCACCAGATCGGGTACCACTCCCCAGGATTCGAGCAGCCGATACAGCGCGACCTCCACGACGAACAACGCGGCCTGGGTGTAGGCGGTCTGATCCAGCAATCCGGCCTCGGCCGACTCCGGCTCGGCGAAGATCACCGTCCGCAACGGCACCTCGAACGCTCCGTCGAACCCGCTGCACACCTCCTCGAACGCCGTCGCGAAAACCGGGAAGGCCGAACACAACTCGCGCCCCATCCCGGCCCGCTGCGAACCCTGTCCCGGGAACATGAACGCCGTCTTCGCCCGAGCCCCGGCGATCCCCTTCACCGCGGTCGGCGAAATCTCCTCCCCCGCCAGCAGTTCCAACCCGGCGGTCAAATCCGCGCGCGACCGTCCGACCACGACCGCCCGATGGTCGAAGGCGACGCGCGTCGATACCAGCGAATAGCCGACGTCCACCGGATCGGCGTCCGGGTTACGCGCCAGATAGGTCAGCAATTTCGCCGCCTGCCCGGTCAGCGCCCGTTCGCTCTTCGCCGACAGCACCCATGGAACCACCGGCAGCCCACCGGGTTCGGTGTCCAGCGCATCCGGCTCCTGAGGTGCCTCCTCGACGACCACGTGCGAGTTCGTGCCGCTGATCCCGAACGAGGAGATCGCCGCCCGGCGCGGCCGTTCACCGCGTGGCCACGGCTGCGCCTCGGTCAGCAGCCGCACACTTCCCGCCGACCAATCCACATGCGGCGTCGGCTCGTCCACATGCAGGGTGGGCGGCGCGACGTCGTGGCGCATCGCCTCCACCATCTTGATCAACCCCGCGACCCCGGCCGCGGCCTGGGTGTGCCCCATATTCGATTTGATCGTCCCCAGCCACACCGGACGATCGTCCGGCCGATGCTGTCCGTAGGTCGCCAGCAACGCCTGCGCCTCGATCGGATCGCCCAATACGGTTGCGGTGCCGTGCGCTTCGATCACATCGATGTCGGCCGCCGACAGGTCCGCGTCGGCCAGCGCCTGCCGGATCACCCGCTGCTGCGACAGACCGTTCGGCGCGGCAAGTCCGTTCGACGCGCCGTCCTGATTCACCGCGGTGCCCCGGATCAGGCCCAGCACCCGGTGCCCGTTGCGCCGCGCCTCGGACAGCCGCTCCAGCATCAGCATGCCGACGCCCTCGCTGAACCCGGTGCCGTCCGCGGCGGCCGCGAACGACTTGCACCGCCCGTCCGGTGCCAGCGCCTTTTGCGCGGAGAACCCGACGAAGATCTCGGCGGTCGTGGCCACCGTCACCCCGCCGGCCAGGGCGAGCGAGCATTCGCCCAGCCGAAGCGATTGCACCGCTTGATGGATCGCGGCGAAGGAGGACGAACATGCCGTGTCGATCGAGACCGCAGGCCCCTGCAAGCCCAGGGCGTAGGCCACGCGCCCCGAGGCGACACTGGGTGTGAGCCCGGTGACCAGGAACGGCACGGCGTCGGCGTCCTTGTGGTTGGCGTCGCCGTTCATGGTGGGTCCGTAGTCGGCGGAGATGATGCCGAGGAAAACTCCGGTATCGCTCTCGTACAACGCCGCCGGATCCAGCCCGGCGTGTTCGATGGCCGCCCAGGCCGATTCGAGCACCATCCGCTGCTGCGGCTCCATGGCCAGTGCCTCGCGCGGGCTGATGCCGAAGAACGCGGCATCGAATTCCCCGGCGCCGTGCACGAATCCGCCGACCCGGACGTAGGACTTCCCGTTCTTGCCCGGCTCGTCCGGTTCGTAGAGCGCCTCGACGTCCCAGCCGCGGTCGGCCGGCCAGTCCGAGATCAGGTCGCGGCCTTCCGATATCGCCGTCCAGAGATCGTCGGGCGACTCGATACCGCCGGGATAGCGGCAGGCCATGCCGATGATCGCGATCGGCTCGGACGCCCTGGACTCCAGCTCACGCAACCGCTGCCGCGTCTTCTGGAGATTCAGCGTGGCCTTCTTCAGATAGGTACGAAGCTCGGCTTCATTCGCCATCGGGGACAACCTCTGCAACTAGGGCGATCAGCGGACTGCGCGAGAATCAGTGCGGTCCACCGGAATCGACCAGCGGATCGGTTTGATCGATGAAATCGAAGATCGCGTCATCGTCGGCGCCGGTGAGATCCGCGTCGGCGGCCTCCGGCGCGCGGGCGCGAATCCGGCGTGCGAGATCGTCCAGCCGGGCCGCCAACGCGTCCTGATCCGACGGCGCCAGCTCGGCGAATGTCCATGCGGCGGTGAGCGAATCGACCTGGTCGAGCAGCCGCGCCGCCGGGTTGTCGGCCGGCGCGATCTCCTCGGTGAGGTAACGGGCCAGCGCCATCGAGGTCGGATAGTCGAACACCACCGTCGTCGGCAACTTCACCCCGGCCGAGGATTGCAGCCGGTTGCGGAACTCCACCGCGCCGAGCGAATCGAAGCCCAACTCCATGAACGCGGTATCGGGCGGGACCGCGTCGCTGGACTCGTGGCCGAGTACCGCCGCGGCGTGGGCGCGGATGGCCTCCAAGACGATTCGCTGCTGCTCGCCCCGGCTCAGCCCGAGCAGACTCGCCACCAGCTTCGACGACTCCACCGAACCGCCGTCGGCCACCCGGCGCGCGGATCGCAGCAGGCCGCGCAGCAGCGGCGGGATGTCCTCGATATCGCCGCCCTGTTTACGCAACGTCGCCACGTCGATCCGCGCGGGCACGATCAGCGTCTGGCCCGACCGCAACGCGGCGTCGAACAGCGCCATCCCGTCCGCGTCGGAGATTCCGGCGAAACCGCCGCGGCGCATCCGATCCCGGTCCGCGTCCTGCATGTGACCGGTCATGCCGGTCGCGCGCGACCAGAAGCCCCAGACCATCGACGTGGCAGGCAAACCCAGTACCCGGCGATGCTGGGCGAGGGCGTCCAGTACCGCGTTCGCCGCCGCGTAGTTGGATTGTCCAGGGGCGCCGAGCACTCCGGCGATCGAGGAATACAGCACGAACGCCGCCAGCGGCAGTTCGCGCGTCGCCTCGTGCAGGTGCCAGGCGGCATCCACCTTGGGGCCGAACACTTTCGCCACCGACTCCGGGGTCTGCGCGGTGAACAAGGCATCGTCCAGGACACCGGCCGCATGGACCACCGCCGTCAGCGGATGCTCCGCGTCGATGCCGGAGATCAACCGGTCCACCGCGGCCCGGTCGGTGACATCGCAGGCCACCACGTCGACGGCGGCGCCCGACTCCGACAGCTCGGCGACCAGCTCCGCCGCGCCCTCGGCCGCGAGACCACGCCGGCTGGTCAATACCAGATGCCGAACACCGTGAGCCGCGACCAGATGCCTGGCCAGCACGCCGCCCAGGCCACCGGTGCCACCGGTCACCAGCACCGACCCGTTCGGATCCAGCCTGCGCGGCATGGTCAGCACGTTCTTGCCGATGTGCCGTGCCTGACTCAGGAATCGCAATGCCTCCGGCGCCCGGCGCACGTCCCACTCCGTCACCGGAACCGGCCGCAGCACACCGGATTCGAACAGGCGGACCAGCTCGACCATGATCTCGTGCAACCGCTCCGGCCCCACCGCGGGCAACATGAACTGCCGATAGTCGACCCCCGGATACCGGTCCGCGATATCGCCGGGTTCGCGAACGTCGGTGACGCCCATCTCGATGAAGCGACCGCCCCGGGGCAGCAGCCGCAACGAGGCGTCGACCTTGTCCCCGGCCAGGGAATCCAGCACCACATCCACGCCCCGCCCCTCGGTGGCGCCGAGGAACTTCGCCTCGAAGTCGAGACTGCGGGTGTCGCTGATCCGCCCATCCTCGAAACCCATGTCCCGGAGCACATTCCACTTGGGCAGGCTGGCGGTGACATACAGCTCCAGCCCGAGGTGCCGCGCCAGCTGCACGGCGGCCATGCCGACGCCGCCGGTCGCGGAGTGCACCAGCAACGATTGACCGGCCCGCACCTCGGCCAGATCCACCAGCGCGTGATACGCGGTGGCGAACACCACCGGCACCGAAGCCGCCTCGGCGAAGGACCAGCCCGCCGGCATCCGCGTGACGACCCGCTGATCGGCGATCACCGTCGCGCCGATGCCGGGGAACATGCCCATCACCCGGTCGCCGACGGCCAGATCGGTGACGTCCGGCCCGATCTCGATCACCACGCCCGCACCTTCGCCGCCGACCGGTGTGTCCTGGATCGGATACATGCCGAGGACGATCAGCACGTCGCGGAAGTTCATCCCGGCCGCGCGCAACTCGATCCGCACCTGCCCCGGCGCGAGTGCCGTTCCCGCCGTGCGGTTCTCGCCCGCGAGCAGGTTGTCGCCGTGCAGCGTCCCGCGGCCACGGGTGACCATCTGCCAGTCACCGCGGTCGATCAGATCCGGGGCACCGAGGGTGTCCGCTCCGGCGCGGACCAGCCGCGGGGCGGACGCCGCGCCGCCGCGCAGCGCGAGTTGGGGCTCCTCGCCGATGCCCAGCGCGGTGGTCACCGCGTCCCGGTAGCCGGCCGGGTCGTCGACATCGATGAGCATGATGCGGCCGGGGTTCTCGTTCTGCGCACTCCGCAGCAGACCCCAGACGGCCGCACCGGCGAAGTCCGTGATGTCTTCCATGCCGTGCACCGGCACCGCCCCGGAGGTCACCGCGACGATGGGTGCCGTCGACTGCGGGTCGGCCAGGAGATCCCGTATCCGGTTGAGCAGCTCCACAGTTCGGGTCCGGATCGGCGCGGCCACCTCCGGCCCGGCGCCCACGCCGGCGAAGCAGCGGATCACCGTGTGCGCGCGCTCCGCTACGACGCAGCGCTCCGCTACGGCCGCGCCGTTGCCGGATCCGTTGCCGTGCAACGACTGCCACGTCGCGGCCGGCATATCGTCCGCCGGCGCCACCGGCACCCAATTCAGGCCGAACAACGCATCGTCGACCATCGGGCCCCGCACGGCGCCCAATGACTCGAGCGACATCGAGCGGGTGGTCAAAGACGCCACCCGCGCGACCATCCCGCCCGCCGGATCGGCCAGCGTCAACGCGATCGAATCCGGTCCGTTCGCTACCAGTTTCACGCGCAGCGAGGACGCGCCGACGGCTTCCAGCGCGACGCCCTCCCAGGAGAACGGCAACCGCACCTCCCCCGCCACGCCGGCTGTCGCGGTCACGATCACCGCGTGCAACGCAGCGTCCAGCAGGGCCGGATGCAGGCCGAACCGCTCCGCCTCACCCCGGGCCGATTCGGGCAGGGCCACCTCGGCGAAGATCGAATCTCCGCGCCGCCACACCGCTTTCAAGCCCTGGAACACCGGACCGTACCGGTAGCCGAGCGTCGCCAGACCCGCGTAGACCTCGCCGATATCGCCCAGTTCCACCGCCACCGCACCGGCCGGCGGCCAGGTGCCGAATTCGTCGTCGTCCAGTGCTTCGTCGCCGTCGGCCCGCAACACACCCACCGCGTGCGACGTCCACGAACCGGCAGCCTCCTCACTGGCCACCTGGGGACGCGAATACACCGACACCGACCGATCACCGGACTCCTGCGCGCCGCCGGCCACGACCTGCAATTCGACCGCTCCGGATTCCGGAATCACCAACGGCGACTGGAGAATCAGCTCACCCAGCACCGGCGCGTCGACCAATTCCCCGACATGCAAGGCCAATTCGACCAGCGCGGCCCCCGGCAGCAGCACCGAGCCACCGACCCGGTGATCCGCCAGCCATCGATGCGACTGCAACGACAGCCGCCCCGACAGGATCAGCCCGCCGCCGTCCGCCGGGGTGAGGGCCGCGCCGAGCAGCGGATGCTGCGCGGCCTGAAGCCCGGCGGCGGTGACGTTGGCATCGCCGGCCGGCTCGAGCCAGTAGTATTTCCGGTCGAACGCATAGGTGGGCAACGTGATTCGACGGGCACCGGTACCGGCGAACAGGACAGACCAGTCCACCGGAGCACCCCGCACATACGCCTGCGCGACACTGACCAGGAATCGGTCGAGCCCGCCGTCGTCGCGGCGCAACGAGCCGGTGACCAGCACATCGCCGTGATCGTCGACCCCGTCGAGGAACTGCTCCACGCCGACCGAGAGCACCGGATGCGGCCCGCACTCGACGAAGCCGCGATACCCGAGCTCGTAGGCGGTGTGCACCGCCTTGTCGAACCGCACCGGCTCACGCAGATTCCGGAACCAGTAGTCGAGGTCGAGGCCGCCGGTGTCCACCGGATCGCCGGAGACCGCGGAGATGAACTCCGTCGCCGTGCTCACGGGCTGCACCGCGTCCATGGATTCGACCAGCGCGGTGTGGATCAGATCGATCTGGGCCGAGTGCGACGCGTAGTTCACCGCGATGCGGCGGGCCGAAATCCCCTCCGTCACAAGCTCGGCCAGTATCTCGTCGATGGCAGCGACCTCTCCCGAGACCACCGTCGCCGCCGGGCCGTTCACCGCCGCGACGCTCAATCGCTCACCCCACGGGGTGATTCGCTCGCGCGCCTTCGCCAGTTCCAACGGGACCGAGATCATCGCACCGGTCCCGGCGATATCGGTCAATGCCCGGCTGCGCTGCACGATCAACCGCGCCGCATCCCGCAGCGGCAGCCCACCGGCGACATAGGCGGCGGCGATCTCGCCTTGCGAATGACCGATCACGCCGTCCGGTTCGACGCCCAATGAACGCCATACCGCCGCCAACGACACCATCACCGCGAACAGCACCGGCGGCACCACGTCGATCCGCTGGAGATCCGGCGCCCCCGGCACGCCGTCGAGTACGTCCAGCAGCGACCAGTCCACCAGCTCCGCGAAATACTGCGCGCAGCGGCGCAATTCGGCCTCGAACACCGGCGAGGACGCCAGCATCCCGGCCGCCATCCCCGCCCACTGCGTTCCTTGACCGGGGAACAGGAACACCGTCTTCGCACCGGCGTCGGCCCGCCCTCGAACCACTCCCGGCGCGTCCCGGCCCTCGGCCAACGCGGTCAGACCGGCCACCAGTTCGGCCTTGTCCCGCCCCACGATCACCGCACGATGCTCGAACACCGCACGCGACAGCAACGACCACCCGACGTCCACGGCATCCAGGTCCGGATCGCGCCGCACGAAGTCCAGCAGCTTCGCTGCCTGCCCGGTCAATGCCTGATCGCTCTTTGCCGACACCACCCAGGGCACTGCGGCCGGGACGGAGCGATCGAACGCGGGCGCCGCCGCGGCGCTCGCCTCCTGCGGCGGCTCCTCGACGATCACGTGCGAATTGGTGCCGCTGATCCCGAAGGAGGACACTGCGCCGCGGCGCGGGCGATCGGCGCGCGGCCGCCACGGCTGCGCCTCGGTCAGCAGCCGCACCTGCCCCGACGACCAATCCACGTGTGGCGTAGGCGCATCCACGTGCAGGGTCGGCGGCGCGACGTCGTGACGCATGGCCTCGACCAGCTTGATGATTCCGGCGACGCCGGCGGCGGCCTGCGTGTGGCCCATGTTCGACTTGATCGACCCCAGCCAGAGTGGTTGTCCCGCTGGGCGATTCTGACCGTAGGTGGCCAGCAGGGCTTGCGCCTCGATCGGATCGCCGAGCACGGTACCCGTGCCGTGCGCCTCGACCACGTCGACCTCGTGCGCGGCCACGCCGGCGTTGGCCAGGGCCTGCCGGATGACCCGCTGCTGGGAGACCCCGTTCGGCGCGGTCAGCCCGTTCGAGGTGCCGTCCTGATTGACCGCCGACCCGCGCACCACCGCCCACACCGGATGACCGTGCCGCCGCGCGTCCGAGAGTCGTTCCAGCAGCAGGGTGCCGACGCCCTCGCTCCAGGTCGTTCCGTCCGCCGCCGCCGCGAACGACTTGCTCCGCCCGTCCGGCGCCAGCGCGCGCTGCAACGAGAACCCGACGAACGGCACCGGCGAGGCCATCATGGTCACCCCGATCGCCAGCGCCAGCGAACATTCGCCGGAGCGCAGCGACTGCGTCGCGTGATGCACCGCGACCAAGGACGACGAGCAGGCCGTATCCAAGGTCACCGCCGGACCCTGCAACCCCAGCGCATACGCCACCCGGCCGGACGCGACGCTGGCCTCCTGCCCGGTCATCAAGAACGGGAGCACGCCGTCCAATTCCTCGCGTCCGCCCTCCATCGTCAGCGGCCCGTAGAAGTCGGACATCATGCCCAGATAGACGCCGGTATCGCTGCCCCGCAGACTGGTCGGGTCGATGCCGGCGTATTCGATCGCCTCCCACACCGACTCCAGCGCGGTCCGCTGCCGCGGATCCATCGCCAGCGCCTCCCTGGGGCTGATCCCGAAAAACGCGGCATCGAATTTCGTCGCGTCGTGCACGAATCCGCCCACCCGCACATAGGACTTGCCCTCTCGCCCGGGATTGTCCGGGTCGTACAGCCCGTCCACATCCCAGCCGCGATCGGTCGGCCACTCCGAAATCAGATCCCGGCCCTCGGCCACCGCCGCCCACAAACTCTCCGGCGATTCGATCCCGCCCGGATAACGACAGGCCATGCCCACGATCGCGATCGGCTCGTGCGCCCGGAACTCCACATCGTCGAGGCGCTGCTGGGTATCCTGCAACTCGAGAATCGCCTTTTTCAGATAGGCGCGGAGTTCGTTTTCGTTTGCCATCGGAACAACCTCTGTCGTTGGGCGATCGTGGGACGCGGTCGGCGCATCGAACCCCTCCGCCCGCCGCCGGAACCCGCAGTTGCGGTTTATGCTGCCAAAACGTTGAAATAGCCGAAACCCCTAGGGCGGCCCCCTATTTCGCCTTTCGGTCGCCGAGCCTTTCCCGGACCGAGACGAGGATCGTGGCCGTTTCCAGCGCGGCGAAATGCAGAGCCGAGGTCACCATCGTGCGCAGGAATCTCAGCCGATTCAGTTGTGCGAGATAGCGTCCCGTTTCGTCGAGCGCGCGAATGAGTTCGGCGTCGTGTCCGCCCGCCGTGCACGGCAGCACGCGCATGCCGAGCAGGATCACTCCGCATCGCGTCGCGAGAATTCTGGAGATGAGCACATCGAAGTAGTCCTCCAGATATCGGCGCAGCGGCCCGAATATCCGCGGCGGCCGCCGCACGAACAACTTGCCGAACAGTCCGACCCGCCGATATCCGGTGAACATCGGCGAGCGAGATGCGTTGGCCAGCATCGACTCCAAGGCCTGGACGAGTTCGGCTCCCGACGCTCGGCCGTCGACCTCCTCCAGCGCGGCCAGCGCCAATCCGGCCCCGAAATCGCTGCGATAGTGCGACCGCAGCCAGCTCGCCATGGCCGGGGCCGACGCGATCATGTCGTCCAGCACCCGCGCCGAGACCATCGTCGCGCCGATCGGTACGAGGCTGTCGCTCAAGCCTTTCGACACCGCGATCAGGTCAGCGGGTAAGCCATGTGCCGCACTGGCGAGGAAGTGGCCGGGATCGCCGCGCCAGAAACCGGAGAAGATCTCGTCGTAACCGACCAGGTAGCCCGACGACTCGCGCGCCTGCGCGATCTCGTCCAGCACCGCCTCCGGTATCTCCAGACAGTCCGCGCCGAACACCGCCTCCATCCAGACCAGCGCGATATCTGTGCGGCGCAGGGTCGTACGCAACATCGCCAGATCGTCCATCGGCACCTCGACGATCTGCACCGGATACGGCCGGAACGGGTGATGGTCGAGTTCGCGCAGGAACGGACTGGTCCGGCTCACCGCGATCGACATCGGCCCCTTGCCGGAGTAGTTGCCGTGCAGCGTGACCACCGTGCCGCGGCCGGGTCGCGCGCTCAGCGCGGTGAGGATCGCGTTGTCGACCGCGCTCGCCCCGCTGATCGAGGGCAGCATGACCGGCAGCCCGGTCAGTGCGGCGAGTTTCTTTTCCAGCAGCTCGGTTTCGCGTCCGGTGCCGCCGATCGAGGCGATGACGTCGGGCGATTGCATATTGTGCCCGCGGAATGCCGGGCCGGCGCCGGAGGCCAGGTCGACGTAGCGCCGGTCGCCGGAGATATAGCTGACGCCGTCGGCTTTGTCGAAGGTCAGGTTGACACCGCCGATGTCGATATTGCGGGTCTGCCATGAATTGGCGTGCATCCGCAGCCGGGCTCGCCGCACGATCGGCTGATGCCGGATCCGGTCGACTACCGCCGCGGCGCGGTGATCGAGCGGGCACCGCTCGGTCAAGGTGTCGCACAACATCTCCACGGCGATGCCGTTGCCGCCGAAGGTCGAGATGTGCGCGATGCTGTCGGCCAGGTTGTTCCAGAGGCCGAACGCCGAGCGGGTGAACGACACTGTTCCACAAGGGATCTGGCCCTTCACGCAGACCTCGCCGAAGAACACGATGTCGCGGTCGGGCGGCGTGGCGCAGATCTGGGCGAACGCCGCCTCGTCGCGCAGCGCACCGTAGGCGACAACGCTTTTGCGCCCGGCGAGCACGTCCCGCACCCGGATCCGCTCCCGATCGTCGAGACCGTCGCAGACGACGAGGTAGGCACTCCACGAATCCGCCGCGCGCAGAGCGAAACTCGATACGTCGGCGACGATCTGCATGCCGTCGTCCACCAACGACCGCAGGCCGGGCACGGCATGACCGGACGCGTGCGCGATGGTTCCGGTCAAGTCCAATGCCAGAATTCGACAGGACGTCCCCGACTGTGTGCGATTGGTTCGGTTGCGCACATACTTCAATACGGTGCCGACCGCGTCGACTCCCGAATTGACGAATACCGAATGCCATTGTGTTCCGGTTTTACCGCCACGGCTCAGAATTCGATGCAGCAGATAACCGGCGACGGCGCCGTCGATCGGGATATAGGCGCTGGCGAGCACCATATTCGGCGCTTTGGCCGCCACCCTTTTGGCCAGCATCGCGCGCGCCGCCCACTGGTCTTCGGCCAGCGCGGACCGGGGGAAGTCGCGGGCGCGGTTGTCGTCCGGGTCGAGGTGCCCGCCCGGCTCGTCCCGGGCACTGGAATCTGCTGCGCCTGTGTGCATCCACCCACGATCGCCTGCCGGGCAGCGAGCAGAAACCCCTAGGCGATCCCCTATCGCGGCTCCGGCGCGACGCCACGCCCGGTAATCCCGTGTCATAATAGCCACGCCGGGTAATTGCGGAGTAATCGCGAACCCGGGCCGTCGATCCCTCGTCCAAGTTATGCGCCGCCTAGCCGGACAGGACCACCGCTCGTTCATTTTGCGGGTCGTATGACAGGGTCTTGCTAATTCCCGCGCAGAGTGGACCGCAATCTTGACAACGTCGTCACGGGTGCGATGCACTGTTTGACGCAAGATTGGGTGGGGGAATGCTAGCCGATCAACGTCGACCACGTTCCCGCATTGGCGTGCGGAGAGCCCCTCACCCTTTTCACGCGGGGCGATCGGCGCGGCACGCTGGAGGCACAAGTGAGTCGAATGCATTCCACACAACATCCGAATTGCCCGGCCGGGGTGGCGCGTTCGAATGGCATGCCGCCCTTGCCGATCGGCGATGGTGAGGTGTGGCGGATCGCGCAGGCGATGGCCGTGCTCGACGAGGCCGCGACGCCGGAACGGGTCGCCGCGCTGGTCGAGGCGGACGAGTCCGCGGTGCGGTCCACGCTCGGCCGGCTGTCCGCCGCCGGACTGGTCGACGCTGCGGCGGCCAGGTTTCAGCAAGCCGATTTCCGCGACCGCGTCCTGCGGCACACGCCGGTCGACGCGCGCAAGCGCCTGTTCCATCGAGCCGCCGGTTTGCTCCAGCGGGGCAAGGGGTCCGCGCGCACCGTGGCCGGGCTGCTGCTCGGCGCCGGCTACGCGCGCTACCCATGGGCCTCGGCGGTACTGCTCGCCGCCGCCGACGACGCGATGTTGCAGAACCAGATCTATCGCGCGGTTCAATGCCTCACCCTCGCCTATCGCGCAAGCTTGCACGCCGCCGACCGGGCCGATATCTCCGGGCGGCTGTTGTCGATCGAATGGCAGGTGAACCCGTCGCCCGCCACCAGAAGCTATGTGCGCACCACGGTTGCCGCGCGGGCCGGGCTGCTCAACTGGCGCATGCTGCCGTTCCTGGTCCGCTACGAACTGTGGCACGGCCAGGTCGACGACGCGCAGGTGGCCCTGGACGCGCTCGAGCGCTCGTCCGGCACCGACTCGAACTCCGACGAGGTCGCCTTCCTCTACGCGTGGCTGGCCTACACCCATCCCGAGGTCCCGACCCACGGCCCGCGCGACCTCGAACCGGCCCAGGAGGCCGGGGCCGATGCCGCGTCGGCGGATCGGCAGGCCGCGACGGTGTTGTCCGCCATCACCGCGCGAGAACCCATCGGGCAGATCGCGATTGCCGCGCAGGAGCTGCTGACCGAGCATCGGTTGAACCCGGCGACCGTCGAACCGCTCGCCACCGCGATCGCCGGACTCGTGCACGCCGAACGCCTCGATCTCGCGCAGACCTGGTGCGATGTGTTGCTGGCCGAGGCGAACGCCCGGTCCGCGCCGACCTGGCAGTCCGTGTTCGCCGGCCTGCGCGCCGAGGTGTCGCTGCGCCGCGGCGACCTGACCGCGGCCGAGCACTATGCGCAGCGCGCGTTGAATCAGGTGTCGGCCAAGAACCTCGGCACCTGGGTCGGGAGTCCGGTGGCCACGCTGATCCGTGCGCTCACCGCGGCCGGACGTTATCGCGAGGCGCAGGCGCAGCTCGACCGAGCGGTGCCGTTGCCGATGTTCGCGTCCCGGTTCGGGCTGCGCTACCTGCATGCTCGGGGTCATCTCTATGTGGCGACGCACCGGTTCTACGACGCCCTCGAGGATTTCCGCACCTGCGGTGAACTCATGCAGCGCTGGCAGATCGACCTGCCCGTCGTGGTGCCGTGGCGCAACGACATGGCCGAGGCCTATCTGGCCATGGGCGACAAGGACAATGCGCGGACCTACGCACGAATGCAGCTCGCCGAGTTGGGCCGGGCCGGCGCGCACCGGACCGGCGGCGTCTCCTTGCGGATACTCGCGGCGACCAGCAGACCCGACGAAGGACTGGCGCTGCTGCGCGAGTCCGAGGCAATCGCGCGAGCACACGACGATCAGCTCGAAATCGCCCGGGTACTCCAGGATCTCGCCGAGGCGTATCAGCGCGCGGGTCAGGCGGATCGATCCCGCGCGCTGCACCGCAACGCGGACCGCCTGTCCCGGCGATGTGGCGCGAAAGCGCTGGCGGGCAATGCCACCGCCGCCGAACAGCCCGTACTGATCCGTTCGTCGGCCGAGATCCGATCCGCGTTGAGCCCGGCCGAGTTGCGGGTGGCGACGCTCGCGGCGGACGGCGAACGCAATCGGGATATCGCCGAGCAGCTCGGCATCACCACGAGCACCGTCGAACAGCACCTCACCCGGGTGTTCCGAAAGTTGAAGGTGGGCAGCCGATCCGAGTTGCGCTTCGCTATGCGCGCGGACGAGTTGCTCGGCTGATCAGGTGTGCAGCGCGGGCCGGTCGGGATCCGACTGGAGGGATCGGTCGTGCCGCAAGATCAGTTCGTGGACGCGTCGCAGATCGTGTCCCGGCTCGACGCCGGACCCGTCCACCAAGGAATTGCGCACTCGCTGAAAGACATCCAGCGCGTCGAGCTGGCGGCCCGAGCGATAGAGCGCGAGCATATAGAGCCGGTGCAGGCTTTCCCGGCGGGGTTGGGCCGCGGTGAGCCGCTCGAGTTCGGCGGTGAGTTCCCGGTGCCGCCCGCAGGCCAGCTCGCTCTCGAGGCAGACCTCGTAGGCGCCGAGTCGCTCGTCCTCGATGGCGGCCAGCTCGGACCAGCACTGCGCCGGATCGACCACGTCCGCCAGCGCGGGGCCGCGCCACAGGCCCAATCCCTGTCTGAGCAAGTCGATTCCGCGTTCGGTCGCGCCGCCGTTCAGTTCCTGACGGCCCTGCCGGACCAGCCGGCGGAAGCGGAACAGATCGATGGCATCGTCGTCGACGCGGAAGACGTATCCGGGTGGCTGGGTGGCCAGCTTCACCGCACGGCCACGGGGCGAGACCATGGTCCGGCGGATCGACCAGATCGAGTTGTGCACCATCTTGCGCGCCGTGGACGGCGGATCGTCGCGCCACAGCACCCGGATCAGCTGCGAAATGGGCACCACCTGATTGGCGTTCAGCAACAGGTATCCGAGGACCGCGCGCTGGGTGGTGCCGCCCAGCTCTACCGGCGCCCCGTTCGCGGTGACCGTCAATGTCCCGAGAACCGAGAATTCCATTGGGCCTCAACCCTCCCCAATCCCGGACCGCATCCTATCAATTCTCACCCGCGTGGCTGTCTCGAATCCGCCGAACTAGGCCGTCGGACTGTCGACTATGTCGCGCGTGGCGACAAGACCGTTCAGTTCCCATTCTTCCCACCAGCCGGCCCGCAGCTTTCCGGAGAACAGCTGATCGCCGCTCGCGCAAAGCAGTTGATTCGCATACTTTCCCGTCGACCAGGGCTGACACCAGGTGAGCACGAGATGGCCGAGCAACTGGTCCGACGGACGGGACCGCCCACGATGATCCGTCTCGCACAGCGCCGCCGAAACCTGATCCGGCAGCCGAACATAGATGTCGGGCAGGGATTCCCGCGCGACCGTCCGGGAAATCGCCGCGCGGATGGCGTCGTCCAGCGCGGCCCGCGTCGCCCCCGCCGCCGCGGTCGAAAAGCCTTGGGATTGCAGCACTGCGACGGCGACCCCCACCAAGCCCGGACCTTCGTGGTCGTTGCGCGGACCAGCCACCGCGGGAATTGGTGACAATGTTCCCGACCATTGTCCGACCGTTCTCGGTATGGCGGCACAACATTCAGCCGGCGCAGCGGGAAATATCGGGTCGTCACCGTTTCGATCGGTGACGTATATCTGCGGCGTACCGGCCAGTCCGCCACGCCCGTCGCCCTGCACCCCGTCCCCGTCGACCTTGAAGAACGAGGTCCACAGGTATGGCCGCGGCGCGCCCGGCCGGTCCGGTCGAGCACCGATCGCGTACAGCAAGTTGGTCCATTTGAGCTCACCGAGCGTGATCGTCACAACTTGCCTCGGCATATGCCATCCACTCCCTTACTCGAAACCCTTGTCCGAGGACGGATTCGGCCTGTGCTCGGTGACACCGAGCCAGCTGGCGGGTACGCGCGTCACATACCTCGCCCTGGTCAGCATTTCGTCGGTCCAGGTCGACAACCCGCGCCGCAGTGGGGAATCGGCCGCCCCGACGTCGACCCGCACGGTCTGATATCCGCCGAACCCCGCCGGGAACGCCGATCGAGTCCGCGATTCCTGCCCGTCGCAGCGCACCCGGATCCGATGCCGGCCGGGCGTCGCAGACCAGCGGAAGCGCCACTGCCGCCAAGCCGCAGGCGCCAGTTCAGCGGCGAGTTCGGCTGCGGCCCATGGCTCGTCGTCGATCGACACCTCGACCGAGCGCACCCCCGCCGGCGGATTCCAGGCGACTCCGGCGACGATCGTCTCCCCCACCGGCAACGCGGCGAACCGCACCGGGACGTCGATCTGCGAACCGGGCCGGACCCAGCCGGTCGACGGCCAGCCGCGCTGGGCCCAATAGTCCGGGGCGTCGGCGAAGCGCGTAACCTCCAGCCGCTCCAGCCATTTCACATTCGCCCACTGCCCGTACGAGCCGGGCGTCAGCAGCCTTACCGGAAAGCCGTTTTCGATGCGCAGCGGCTGACCGTTGAGGCCGACAGCGAGGATCGATCGGTCGCGCGCGGTATCGAGCGGCACACCGGAGGTGAGCGCGTCGGCGGTGACCGAGTGCGCCAGCAATTGATCCGCTCCGGGCGAAACCCCTACCCGCGCAAGCAGATCGGCCACCGGAACGCCGAGCCAACGGCCGGTGCTCACCCGCGGGCCGCCGATGTGGTTGTGCACGCAGACCATGGTCGAGTAGACCTCGACCATGGGCATGGCCAGCAGATCGTCGTAGGTCAGCTCGAGTTCGTGGTCGACCTCGCCGGTAAGCCGCAGCCGCCAATCCGGCAGCGCGACGCGCGGCATGTCGATCGCGATATGCACCACATAGAAGTCCTCGATCGGTGTGATCAGCGGCCGCACACCGGGGATCCCGAACTCCATATCGGCACGCGGCGCCGGCAGCGTGGCCGGTTGCCGCAGCTTGATCTCGGCCCGCTCGATCGCCGGCGGTCTGCGCGCCGCGGCGATCGCGAGAGCGGCGCCACCCGCCAGAAGGGCGGCGGTGCGCACGCCGCGCCGGCGGAGTGCGAACTGCGTGAGCACTCCCGCGGCGGTGCCGGCCGCGGCGGGCAGCGTGGCCCACGACGGCGCACCCGGCCGGGCCAGACTGCCCAGCGCGCCGATGACACCGGTGATGCCGAGCAGGCCCGTGCCGACGGCACCGACCCGGGGCACGGCGAGCCCGGCGGCGGCGCCGTTGCCGAGGATGCCGCCGATCAAGCCCACGCCGAGTAGATGCTTCGCGTATCCGCCCAGCAGGGTGAGCGCGGCGTCGGACATCGGCGCGGAGGATCGGTCGACGGCGGCGCGCTGCACGGCCGACAACGGGGAGCCGAGCCCGGGCATTGCCCGCGCGACGAGTTCGGTCACCGCCAATTGCACAGCGGCCGCGGCGATGCCGGAAGACACCTGGTCTCCCCTACTATCGGCCCGGACATCCGTCACGAATTGCTCCCGCAGCGAGTGGCGCTTTTCAACTTCGTGCCATTAACCCAAAAGGTGCCGGCCGTCGAAACCCCTAGTGACGATAAGGGTGTCCGGCTCGGCAGGCGGATACCTACACTGTGCCGATGATCCTGGGGACAGATACGAAAGTAATGCTGCTGGTGGCCGGGCTGATCTTTCTCTGGGCATTGCTGCTCGGCGCCTGGAAATACCGGCAGATCGTGGTATCGCCGAAACACGAGGCGCATCCGTATGTCAGCATCGCGCACCGGGCCGCGCTGCTGTACTCCTTCGCCGTGCTGCTGATCGCGGTATTCGTCGAGCTCAGCGACTGGCCGACCGCGGTGAATCTGATCGCCGCGGCGGTGTTGCTGCCCTACTTCGTCATCGCCATCACGACCTATGTCTGGCACGGCTGGCGGCAGGACACCGATAATCAGCTGCGTAATCCGGTGCGCGGTACGGGGGTGTACATGATCACTTTGATCATCGGCGAGATCGGCGGATTCATCGTATTGCTGGCGGGTTTCGTGCACGGCCAGTTTGTGTAGCGGCGCACCCTTATGCCGCGCTAGGGGTACCGGCACCGGCGCGGGAGTTGATTAATTGGCCGTATGAACAGCAGCACCGGGGTGCAGCGCTTGCCGCTGCGGCAAGCGTGGCCCGCGGCCAGGTTGCTCGCCGACGCGTTTCTCGCCGATCCGGTGATGACCGCGGTATGGCCGCGGGCGCGCCGGCACCGACTGCTCGTGCTGCGGTCGTTCTTCATCATCGAGATGCTGATCGCCTACGGCCGTGACGGACTGGTGTACGGCGGGTACGAGGGTGATCGGCTGGTCGGGGTCGTCCTCGCCTTCCTGGACGGCGAACGCGGCTTTCCGTGGTGGACCTGGGCGCCGCGAGTGCTGCCCGGCCTGATCGCCGGTCCGTTCTCGGCATTACGGGCACTGCGGGCGTACAACGACTTCAGCGGCCTGCAACCGCCGCAGGCGCATGTGCACTTCTGGCAGATCGGCGCGGAGGAGGGGACGCGCGGCGTCGGGATGATGCTGATGCGCACCGTGCTCGATCGGCACGTCGACAACGAGGGGCGCTCGGCGTACCTCGAGGCGAGCGCGCCTCTACTCGCCCAGCTGTACGCCCTCGTCGGGTTCGAGCCGCGCGAACGCTGCCAACTACCCAGCGGTGACGTGCTGACCACGATGTGGCGTCCCGCCCGGGAGGCCGCGTGACCCAGCAGGCGACCGACCGGCTCTTCGACACCCTCGCCGGCTTCTTCCCGATACCGGCCGCCTTCCGGCAAGCCGATACGGATGCGGTCGCGGCGCGGCAGCTCCTCGGCTGCGACGACGACACCCTTGCCGAATTGGTGCGCCGCGGCTTGCCCGCGACGCGCGACGGTGCGCGGTTGCGATTCGATCAGCGCGACCTGTTCAATCTCGCGCTGCACACCGGATCCGGACGCACCCCACCGGAATTGGCGTTCCGCTACGCGTTGCGGTGGATGTCGCTGCCGACGGACGAACTGACCTGCGCCCGGACCTGGACCTTCACCGCCGACGTCGGCTGCCGCACGCCGCGGTATTGCGACGGCGATCCGGGATCCGCGCTAGCCGTGCCGGCCCCCCAGCTCTACGGCGGTGCGATCCGGCTGCCCGAGCCCATCGATACCGACGCGGCCGGACGTTTGCGCTCGCACGGCGAGAAGCTGCATTTCCAGGCCGAGATCCGGGTGGACGGCGAATTCACCGAGATCCGGTCGGCACAGGTGCGCGACATCTATGCCGGTTTTCTCGCGCGCTCGTTGCGGTGGAGCAAATTGCCCGCCGCGATCCAGGCCGATGTCGACACCCTGCTGCCCCGCGGGATCGCCACCTGCGTCACCGCGAGCCTCTATCTGGAAAGGCGGTGCCACGCAGCGGGTTTGACCGCTCGCACGCGACGCGGCTGGGTGCTCGGCATGTTGGACCTGGTGCACGCCTGGGTCGAGGTCGTGGATACCGACGGCACGATCAAGATTCTCGATCCGATCTTCGGCCTGTTCTCCTCGATGTTGCCCGACAGCAATCCGCTGCTCGACCGCCCCGATATCAGCGCGCGCACCAATCGGCTGCTGCCGACGGCACTTTCGGCGGCACAGCCGCTGGCCACGCACGGTTGCCGCGGCACGGTTTCGGAGCCGTCCGTCGCGGCCGTCATCCTGCCCGTTTCGCCGGACTCGGCACCGGCCGATCTTCGAAGGGAGAAACAATGACCGCGGCACCCGCGCTCAACGACACCGACGAGAAGCTCCGCGAGACACTCGACCGGCTCTGCATGATGTCCGAGCGGGACTACTACGATCCCTACAAGGTGTTCAAGTGGCCGAAATCGCTGCCGGAGCAAACCTTTTGGATGAGCCCGGAGCTGATGTCGGTGCACGGCACCGACGTCGCCGATGAACTCGGCATCGAGCAGCTGCACCGCCTGAGCAAGTGGGAGAGCATCAACTTCTACAGCCTCAACGTGCACGGCATCCGGGAACTGCTCAACGAGATCATCGGACGGATCCACACCCGCGGCTTCGAGATGGCCTCGGAATACATGCACCACATCGTCGGCGAAGAGAACGAGCACATGTGGTTCTTCGCCACCTTCTGCCTGAAGTACGGCGGAAAGATCTACGCGGACAAGCAGCTTCGCTGGAACAACGCCGATCAGGCCGAGGCGGCGAACTTCCTGGTGTTCGCGCGGCTGTGGATCTTCGAGGAGATCGTCGACTACTTCAACGCGAAGATGGGCGTCGACCAGCGACTGCACGAAACCATCAAGCAGGTCAACGCGATCCACCACCACGACGAGTCCCGGCACATCGCGTTCGGCAGGCAGATCGTCGGTCACCTGTACACGAAGCTGGCAAGCGCGCTGCCCGCCGAACAGCTGCTCGAGCTGGAGCGCCACCTCAAGGACTACATGCGGGCCTCGGTGGACTCGCTGGCCAGCCCGGCGGCCTACCGCGACGCGGGCATCCCGGACCCGTACGCCGCGCGCCGCCGGGTGCTCGAATCGCCTCGGTGGCAGCAGTTCACGACGAGCGTGCTGCGGCGGCCGACCGACTACCTGGTCAAGTCGGGAATCTTCACCGAGGGGGCCGCGGCATGACCGTCGGCAGCGGCGTCGAGTTCGTCGTCGGCTTCCTGCGGGAACGAAGGCCGGATCTCGTCGACATCGATCCCGATCTGGATCTGATCGACAACCGGATCATCAGCTCGCTCATGTTCGTGGAATTCCTGTACCGCCTGGAAGAGGCGACCGGCCGGGAGATCACCCTGGACAGCGTCTCCCCCAACGACTTTCGCACCGTCAACCGGATCAAGGCGAGGTTCTTCGATGACTCGACCAGATAGCCCGACCCACGCGCCGTTCGCGGTGCGCGCGGGCCTTGCCACGCTGGAGGACGACGCGGTCGCCCTCCGCTGCGCGCTCGACGCCACGTTCGAGGGCTGGGCGCTCCAGGCCGGCGCCGCACGGCAGCTGTTTCCGCCGCTGATCGCGGTGGCGGAGCTGGCCGGTCTCGACTACTTCCGCAACTTCCCGCACCTGGCGGTGCTCGCAACAGGTCTGCGGGACACCGAAACCCAGCAGCGCTACGCCGAATCGACGCTCATCGATGAGGTGCCGGGCAGCGATCTGCGCCCGGCGCAGTACGCGCTGCCCTCGGCCGCCTGCTTCAACGTGTATCTGGCGCTGCGGGATTCGACCATCGAGCAGGACCGGCGGATCACCACGGTGTCCTCCTGTTTCCGCCGGGAGCAGGAATATCACGAACGGCGGCTACTCGGCTTCACCATGCGTGAGGTCGTCTGCGTCGGCGCCAACGAGGCGGTGATCGAGCATGTACAGACGTTCAAGAAGACCGTGCTCGCCTTCGCCGACGCGATCGGGCTCCCGCTCGAAGTCGAGGCGTCCAGCGATCCGTTCTTCGAGGCGTCGGGGCCGCGGAAGCTGATGCAGCAACTGTTTCCGGTCAAGGAGGAGTTCGTCTACACCGGCGGCGGCGGGCCGGTCGCGATCGGTTCGATCAACTTCCATCGCAACTTCTTCGGCGAGCGATGCGCGATCACGCTGGGCGACGGCTCGTTCGCGTTCTCCGGTTGCGCCGCGTTCGGCCTCGAGCGATGGCTCTCCGTGCTGCTCGAGCAATTCGGCGCTTCGGCGCTCGATCGGGTCATCGAAGCGAAAGCGGGTCTGTGGCAATGACATCGGATTCGGACACCGCGACCGTGGCCCGCCGGGTACGCATGGTACTCGGCTCCGTGCTGCAGGTGGCGGAGGCAGACTTGCCGGACGAGCCGGCCACGCACAACCTGCGGCGGTGGGACTCGCTGCACCACATGATGTTGATGCTGGCGCTGGAAGGCGAGTTCGGCCTGCGGATCGAGCCGGAGGCCACGCCGTCGCTCACCTCCGCCGCCGCGATCGAGGCGCACATCAACGGCCGGGCGGGATGAGACACCCGCCGGTGTGGGCGCTGCGCCCGCCGAGGTCGCTGCATCGGCCGGGGCGGGCGGCGGAGACCGACGAAACCGTTGCGGGAAAACGGATTCTGCTCACCGGTGCGTCGTCGGGCATCGGCCGCGCGGCGGCGGTGCGGCTGGCCGCGGCGGGCGCGCGGCTGATTCTGGTCGCCCGGCGCGCGGACGAACTGGAGGCCGTGTGCGCGGAAATCGCCGCGGCGGGCGGCTCCGCGGAATACCGCTGCTGCGATCTGTCGAATACCGGCGACGTGGACCGTTTGGCCGAGTGGATTCGGCCCCGGCATTCGCCCATCGACGTACTGGTGAACAATGCGGGACGGTCGATTCGGCGACCGCTGACCGATTCGCTGGACCGATTCCACGACTTCGAACGCACCGTGGCGCTGAACTATCTAGGACCGGTGCGGCTGACGCTCGCCTTACTGCCCGCGATGCTCGAACACGGATCGGGTCATATCGTGAACGTCGGCACCGCCACCAGCGCGGCCGATACCGCGCCGAACTTCGCCGCCTATTTCGGCTCGAAGTCCGCACTCGCCGCGTTCAGCCGGACCGCGAACGCCGAACTCGCCGGCACCGGGATCGCGGTCACCTCGGTGAACTATCCGTTCGTCCGCACCGCAATGATCGCGCCGACCGCAAGCTACGCCGACCTGCCGGTGCTGACCGCCGCGGAAGCGGCGGAATGGATCGTGACCGCCATCCGGAAACGTCCGGTGCGAATCGAACCGCGTTATGCGCGGTCCTTGCGCGTACTCGGCGCCTTCGCCCCGCGAACCGTAGACAAAATCGTCCGGCGCTCCGGCGTCTGACCACTCACGTCATCCCCTGGAACGGCCGGAGCATATCCCCCGGATCGGTGCCCTTCGGCAACTCCGCCCGCACCAGCCAGCCGTCGTCGCCGGGACCGACCTGCAATCGGCCGCCGAGCAATTCGGCCCGCTGCCGCATACTCCGCAAGCCGGCGCCGCCGCGCGCACGACTCGTCAGACACTGCGGCGCGTCGTTGACCACCACCAGGGTGGCCGTCGAATCGGTGATGCGCAGATCGATCATCGCGGTCGAGCTCGGAGCGTGTTTGGCGATATTGGCCAGCGATTCCTGGGTGATCCGATACAGCGCGAGGCCGGTTACGGCGGACACCGAACGCCAATCCCCTTGCACCGCGTACTTCACCTGGATTCCGCCCCGGACGAATTCGGCGACCAGTTCGCCGATATCGATGACATCGGGTTCGGGGATGACGGTCATCGGCTCCACCTCGAGCAGGCGAATGGTGCGCCGGATATCCGACATCGACTGCCTGCCGAGCCGCTCGGTGTCGGTCATCGCGTCGACCGCCCCGTCGATGTCGCGGTCCTGCATCAGCGCCTGCCGCACCCCCGCCAGTTTCATCATGGTCAGGCTCAGCGATTGCGCGATGACGTCGTGTACCTCGCGGGCGACCCGCTGCCGTTCCTCGCTGGCCGCCTGCTCGATCTTCTGCTCCTGCAGCGCCTGTTCGTTTTCCTGCAAGCGCTGTTGCAGCTGCACGATGAAACCGGCGAAACAGCCCAGCACGAGAGCCGTGATGTATTGCGGCAGTGCGCCATAGAGATGGCCGGTGGTGTCGGCCACTTCGAGCGTGACCCCGCAGGCGAACGCCACGAGAATGGTGGGCGCCACCCGGGAAATCGCGGCGACTTCGCCGACCAGAATCACCAGGATGAACGGGGCGAGATCGGATTCGACCGGGGCCGACCACAGCAGCAATGCGGTGCCGCCGATCATTGTCAGCGCCAAGGAAATCGGTCTGGGCGGCAATCCGAAGGCGGCGAACAGCAGGGACGGAACGAGCGCGATGACGCCGGCCAGAATTGGCAGGCCCGGCGGAATCAGCGCGTTCCGCTGCTCCACCGCGACGAGCACGACGACGAACACCAATGCGGCGGTTACCACGACGACCGCGGGCGAATACCCATAGGGCAACGAGGTAATTCTGCGGCGCGCGAGCTCTTTCCAAGCGTGATACAGCGTCCGCATTAGTCTCACCCGGTCAGCGTAGATCCGCCCAGGCCGTTTGTGCATCGTGCCATGAGCGGCCTTTCGTCTCCACCCACGGTATGACAAGAACTTGGCGGGTGGAACCATGTCGCCGCGACGACCTACCCCGTACCCTGAATAGTATGGCTTGGAACGAATTTCGCGCGGGCCGGCGGGGGTCGCCACGACACCCGGACAGCAGGCGCTTACCGGCCCGGACAGTCCGATGCTGGAACTGAGCGAGGTTACTAAGCAATACCGGGTGGGCGGCCAATCCGTGCGGGCGCTCGACGGGATCAGCATGACGATCGGCGGCGGCCAGTTCGTCTCGATTGTCGGACCGTCCGGTGCGGGAAAGAGCACGCTGCTGCATCTGCTCGGCGCGCTGGATACTCCGGATTCCGGGTCGATTCTGTTCCAGGGCACAGAAATCGCCGATCTCGGCGACGAGGCGCAGTCCGAGTTCCGCAGGCACCGGGTCGGTTTCGTATTCCAATTCTTCAATCTGCTGCCGACCATGTCGGCGTGGGAAAACGTGGCCGTGCCGAAGCTGCTCGACGGGGCGCGGATGGCCAAGGCGAAACCGGACGCGCTGCGACTGCTCGAACTGGTCGGGCTCGGCGACCGGGCCGAGCATCGGCCCGCCGAGCTGTCCGGCGGTCAGATGCAGCGGGTGGCGGTCGCCCGGGCGCTGATCATGGACCCGCCGCTGATCCTGGCCGACGAGCCGACCGGCAACCTGGATTCCAAGACCGGCGAGGCGATCCTGGCGCTGCTCACCACCATCGCGCACGAGAAGTCCCGCGCGGTGGTCATGGTGACGCACAATACCGACGCGGCCGCCGCGACCGATCGGGTGATCACGCTGCGCGACGGCAAGCTCGGCTCGGACGAGCCGACCTATTCCGCCGAGGTGCCGGGTTAATGGCTGCCGCGTGGGATCGCTTGCGCGTGTTCAATATTCGCGACGATCTGCGTCACGTGGGGCGCACGCTGATGTCGCTCGCGGTGGTGGCGGTATCGGCCGCGCTGCTGGTCGCGGTGCTGAGCATCACCGGATCGGTGACCGGCTCGTTGCAGCGGATCACCCAAAGCCTGGGCGGCAACGCCGATCTCGAGGTGTCCGGCATCTCCGACGCGGGGTTCGACGACTCGTTGCGGGCGCAGATCGCGGCGGTCCCCGGTGTCGACGCCGCGGTGCCGATGGTGCGCGCGCAGATCGGCTCGGGGTCCGACCGGATCCTGCTCCTCGGCGTGGACGCGAGCATCGGCACGTTGCGGAGCGATCTGCAACAGACGGTCCGGGATCAGATCGGCGCGAAGCTGCTCACCGTGCCCAGCGGGGTCGCGGTGGGTCCCGCGCTCGGGCGTGCGGAGGGATCGTCGTTCGACTTCGGTGCGGCGAGAGTGACTGTCGCGGCGGTGCTTTCCGGCGAGGTGGCCCAACGGCTCAACGGTGGACAGTTCGTCATCGCACCGCTGCCGCTCGCGCAGCGCGCCGCCGGACGGCCGGGCCGTCTCGACTCGGTCCTGGTGACCACCGCACCGGGTACATCGCTCGACCAGGTGCGCAACGGTATCGGCAACACGGTTGCCGGGCGCGCGATCGTCGCCGATCCGAGCTTTCGCGCGGCGCAGTCCAGCGGGGTGATCTCGCTGTTGCGCGCGACCACGCTGCTGTCCGCCTCGGTCTCGCTCGTGGTGGCCGGATTCCTCGTCTACATCGCGATGAGCATGGCGATAAGCCAACGCCGCCCGGTGATTTCGATGCTGCGCGCGATCGGCGGCAAACGCCGGGTGATCATTCGCGATCTGCTGGCCGAGGCGGCGGTGGTCGGCCTCCTCGGCGGATCGATCGGCGCGGTGCTCGGCATCTTCGCGGGACGGGCCGCGATCGATCAGTTGCCGTCGGCGATCGTCCAATCCATCGACACGCGAACGGAATTCCTGCTGCCCGGCTACGCCGTCCCGGTGGGGATCCTCGCCTGCCTGCTGGCGAGCACGCTGGCGGCGGGGATAGCCGCGCGGCAGGTGTACAAGGTGGCTCCGATCGAAGCGCTGTCGCCGGTCGGCGTCTCCCGGTCCGATGTACCGAGCCGCGCGTTGCAGGTGATCGCCGCGCTGGTGGCCTTGTTCGGCGGCGCCGGGGCGGTGGCGATGGCGGTGACGGATCTGGGCCGGCTGTCCATCGCCTCCGTCGGCCTGCTGGCCGCCGCGTCGATCAGCCTGTGCTTCGTGTTCACCGGACCCATTGTGCGAGTGGCGGTTTCGGTCGCGCGAAGATTCGGTCCGCCGGGCGCGCTCGGTGCGACGACGATCGAACGCGCACCGCGGCGGGCTTGGGCGACGCTGATGACCGTCTCGATCGCTGTCGTGTCGATCGTGGCGCTCACCGGCACGAACAAGGACGTGGTGGAGGCGGCGTCCACCTCGTGGGCCGGGCTCGCCGACACCGACTTCTACGTGAGTTCGACTACGCCGGACGTGATTCCGACCGCGCCCATCCTGCCTGCCGACGTCGAGGCGAAGGTGGCCGCGGTGCCGGGGGTGCGGCAGGTGATCCCGGGGCAGATCACGTTCGCGACGCTCGGCACTCAGCGGGTGATGATCTACGGCTGCGTGCCGGGGACACCCAACGAGATCTACAAGTCGCTGAGCGACAGTCTGCGGGATCAGCTGCTGGCCGGCGACGGGGTGGTGCTGTCCCGGGATATCGCCCGGTCACTGCAGGTCGACGCCGGTGATTCGGTGCAGCTGCCGACGCCGAGCGGCCCGCGCCAGGTCCGGGTGCTCGACGTGGTGCCGTACTTCTCGGCGCTCAGCGGCGCGGTGGTGATGCACCTGGATCAGTTGCGGGAGTGGTTCGGACGGCCGGGATCGACGAACTTGGCCGTCGATCTCGCCCCGGGCGCGGATCGGGACGCGGTGCTGGCGGCGATCCGGCAGGTTACGCCGCCGGACGCGTACGTGTACACCGCGCAGGACGCGGTGCACGGCGTGAGTTCCTCGGTGGAACAGGCGACGGCACTCTCGCGCGGCATCACCTGGATCGTCACCGGCGTCGCGGCCATCGCCCTGTTGAACACGCTCATGCTGTCGGTGCTGGAACGCCGGCGGGAGCTGGGCGTGCTGCGTGCGATCGGCTCCAGCCGCCGCTTCACGCTGCGGATGGTACTCGCCGAGGCGGCCGGCATCGGCCTGGTCGGCGGCGCGATCGGGTTGCTGACGGGCACGGTGACGCAGTATCTGAGCGCGCCGGCGATGTCGCACGTCCTCACCGTCGACGTTACCCCGCACCCGAACCCGATGACCCTGGTCTATGCCGCCGCCGCAACGCTGTTGAGCCTCGTCGGCGCGATCCCGCCTGCCGTCCGCGCGGCCCGGCTCGACATTGTCGAGGCCTTGGCGGTCGACTGATCCCGCCCTACCCGGAGTAGCCGCTGGCATCATGGCGGGAACTGTTCAGGGGGCCGGGCATCCGAGCTGCCACCCGCTAACGCGAGTGAGGACCATGACCGACTACGGCAATTTACCCACCCAGCCACTACCGCTGGGGACGAGGACTCCGGAAGCGCCGCGGTGGAAGGGAGTTCAACCAAGGTCCGCGCGAGGAGCGCTGGCCCGGGCCGGTGGTCAGGTCGCGCTGGCCGGTGTGGTGAGCCGGCTGACCGGGTTCACCCGGACCATCGTGCTCGCGGCGCTGCTCGGCACGGCCGCGGTCGGCGACGCCTACACCGGGGCGAACAACCTGCCGAACATGGTCTACGAACTGCTGCTCGGCAGCGTGTTCGCCAGCGCCGTGGTGCCGCTGCTGACCCGGGCGCGGAGGCACGGGCGCAAGCACTCTTCTACTATGGCGTAACCGTTTTGCTGACGGCCGTGCTCAACGTTCGGGACAGCTTCGCCGCGGCGGCTTGGGCGCCAGTGGTCAACAACGTGATCGTGCTGGCGACGTGCGGGATCTTCGCGCTGCTGCCCGGCCCGGTCACGCTGACACCCGCCTCGATGACGACCGCGCAGGTGCTCACGATCGGTATCGGCACCACGACGGGAATCGCCGGGCAGGCCGTGTGGGTGATTTTCGCGTTGCGCCGCAACGGTTTCCAATGGAAATGGCGTGTTCGGCCGGTGCCGTACACCTGGCGTCCGGTGCGCGCGGGCATGCCGGTGCTCGGCTGGATTCTGACCTATGCGGCGATCAGCCAGGTTGGCGTCGGGGTGACGATGCGAGTCGCGTTCTCCCACCATGGAGTATCCATCTACACCTATGCCGACCTGCTGTTCCAGGTGCCGTACGGCATCCTCGCGGCCTCGCTGCTGACGGTGTTGATGCCGCGCATCTCCCGGTCTGCGGCGGCGGGTGACCAGGACGCGGTGATCGCCGACCTCGGCCGTGGCGCACGCTATCTGACCGTCGCACTCGTTCCGATGACCATGGCCATGGGTCTGCTCGGGCCGGTGCTGGCCGCCGTTGTGTTCACCGGCCGCGTCGACGCGCAGGCCGCCGGATTGATCGGCACGGCCATCGCGTCCTCGGCCTTCGGCCTGGCCCCGTTCGCGCTGGTCATGTTGCAGATGCGAGTCTTCTACGCGAACAACAACACTCGCACGCCGACACTCATCAACATCGCCATGGTGGCCACGAAGGTCGCGGTGGTCGCGTTCTCCGTCAACGTCTTTCCCGATCACGCTGTCGTGGTGATGCTCAGCGTCGCGGGCTCGCTGTCCTACGTGGTGGGCGCGATCATGGGGCACGTGCTGCTGCGACGGCGCTATGGCCTGCTCGGATTCTCCGCTGTCGCACTGACATTCACGCGGGTCATCTGGGCGAGCGCCACCGCGGGGTGGGCCTGCCTGGCGATCATGGTCGTCGCCCGCCACACCGTGCCCGATCCGCGCGTCGAGCACGTCGTCACCCTCGCTGCCGGGACACTGATCGGGGTCACGGCATTCCTGCTGGCCGCCAAGGCAATCGGAATACCGGAGGTGCGCAATGCCCGCGCGCTGCTGGCCGCCTGACGGAGTGGCCGGCGGCCGATCGATTCGGCGGTACGACGCCGGTGGCGCTGACTCCCGTGTGCGTTAACGCGGTCATGCGGCGGCAAGTACGCCGATGTCGTTGTCGCCCAGGGCAATCAGCCCTTCACGGTCCCCGTGGCGACGGCGCGGGCGGTCGTCGCCGATCCGGGTCGTAGCACCTCGGCCGCACCGGCGGCGACGACGCAGAAGGCGACGGGCAACAGCAGGACGATGTTGAGCGGCGCGAGGTGGGTCAGCGGACCGACGATGGCGGGGCCGGCGAGTACGCCGAGGTAGCCGAGCCCGGCGACCCGAGCGACGTTGGCGCCCGCGGCATTTCGATCCGCATGACCCGCGGCACTGAACAATTGCGGGACACACCCGGACAATCCGGCCCCGAAGACCGTCCAGCCCAACAGCGCCAACGGAATCCACGGCGACAGCGCGGCCGTCATCAGGCCCAGCGCGGCCACCCCCGCTCCGTAGCGGAGGATCGCCACCGGTCCGAAACGAGTGGCGACGCGGTCGGCGAGCAGCCTGCCCACGGTCATCGCGGTGGCGAAAGCGCCGTAAGCCAGGGCCGCGGTGGCAGCCGGCGCCTCGAGCACATCACGCAGATGCAGCGCACTCCAGTCGTTCGCCACGCCCTCGCACAACATCAGCAGCAGTGCGAGACCGGCCAGCAACCAGATCCGCCGCGGTGTCCTCCGTCCGGCCGAGGTGTCGAAATCTGCTGCGGGCAGCGGCTTCTCGGGGCGCAGCAACGCGGGCGCGGCAACCGCCGCGCAGCCGAGGCCGAGCAACGCCGCCGCACCGAGCGCGGCCGCCGGACTCCAACCCCAGCTGAGCGTGCGCGCGCCGGCCAACGCGGCGAGCACACCGCCGAGCGAATACGTGGCATGGAACGCGGACATGACCGGCCGCCGATAACCGTGCTCGACCTGCACCGCGTGCGCATTCATCGCCACGTCCAGGCAACCGTTGCCGAACCCGAGCACGAGCAGCGAGACACCCAGGGTCCAGATGTTCGCGGACAGGCCGGGCAGAACCACCGCGGCCGAACACAACGCCGCGCTGATCGGCACCACACGGCGCGCACCGAACCGATCCGCGAGCGGACCCACCAGCCGCATGCCGACGAACGCACCCGCGCCGAGCAGCAGCAACAGCCACCCGAGCGCCGGATGACCGATCCCGGCCCGCCGCTCGACCACGGGAATGTGGACCACCCACATCCCGATCAGAAAACCGTTCAACGCGAAGAAGGCGAACGTGGCCAGCTGAGCGGCCCGCAATGATCCCTGCATGCTCACGAACATATCGGACAGAATCAATGTTCGAAACATTGACTTTTGAACACATTGAATGTTCGATTACGAGTGTGGTGAGCACAGACCGACTGAAACAGATCACCGAGGCCGTCCGCGAAGCAGGCGAGATCGGCGTAGCGGAACTGGCCGAGCGCACCGGCGCCTCGGAGATGACCATCCGCCGCGACCTCGAGACCCTGGCCGGTCAGGGCGTCCTCGAGCGTTATCGCGGCGGCGCCCGCTCACTCCTGCTGCGCGGCGACGAACCGCCCTTCGCGCTACGCGCCGGCGAGGGGCTGGAGACCAAGCGCCGCATCGCCATCGAGGTCGCCGCCCTGATCGCCGACGGCGAGTCGGTCGTCCTCGACAGCGGCACCACCTGCCTCGAGGTGGCCCGAGTCCTCGAACACCGCAGGCTGACCGTGCTCCCCCTGTCGCTGCACGCGGTGAACGCGCTCACCGCCGCCCCGCAGCTGACCCTGCTCGTCCCCGGCGGCACACCCCGCCCCGGCGAACTCGCACTGACCGGACCCCTGGCCCTCGCCTCGCTGGCCGCGCTCCGTTTCGATACCGCGATCCTCGGCTGTTGCGGACTCACCGCCGCCGACGGACTCACCGCCTACGACCTCGACGACGCCGCGATCAAACGCGCCGCGATCGCCGCGTCCCGCCGCGTCATCGTCGTCACCGAAGCCGCGAAACTCTCCCACACCGCACTCGCGTTCGTCGCGCCGGCCGCCGCGCTGCACGCGATCGTCACCGACGAGTCCGCCGCCCCCGGCGAGACGGCCGCGCTCGAAGCCGCCGGTGTCTCGGTGCGGCGGGTGTGACCAGGTCGCGACTACCTCACACGACCTCGAGATCGTAGGTGACCTCGGTCCAGAATCCGCCCGGCCCGTACTCGCCGCCGAGAGTGAGGATGTAGTCGCCGCGGCTGAGGTCGTCCAGGCCGCACCACAGGCCCCAGGCATTCGCCCGATAGCGCCCGGGCGGACCGAACGGACCGTCCGGGTCCGCGTCGATGAGGAACGGACTGCGGTTGGCGACCTCGCGCAACGGCAGCGTGACGCCGTTCAGTTCCGCGTGCCCGCTCGCCGTCGGCACCTCCGGCACGCGCCTGCCGAACAACGACGCTCGCTGGAGAATATTGAAGGCCGGGAAGAAGATCGGCCGTCCGTGCGGCACGGAACACTTCCTGGTCACCTTGCCGCCGAACGTCCCGGCCAGGAACCAGACGTCCGCGGGCTGCCCCTCCGCCGCGAACTCGCCGGTTTCGTCGCTGACCGGATTCCTGGCGGTGGGAATCGCCATGGCCCACTGCCACCATCGAGCCGCCAGCTCAATGTCCCTGCTCCGCATAACTACCCACCTTGATCATCGAGCCTTGAACCAGGTCAGGATAGTCATACGCGGAGCACATCGGCCCGGCGATCGGGGCGGGCAAAACTACGGCATGCCCTGGAATGTCCCCGTTTGAGCCCGATATCGCGGGGTAGCACAGGGGCCATGACTGCGAGAACGACCGCTCGGCTCGAGTCTCTGCCGCATGTGTTCGCCACCGCCGCGGTAGTGATCATCAACTCGGTCGGCGCCACTGCGACAGCGACGCTCGGCCTCATCTCCGCGCTGGTCCTGATGCTATGAGCCCGAGGGGCTCGCGCGGGCGTGCGAGCGGCGCGAGTTCACCGGGCCGCGTGGTCGTGTTCACATCGTGTTTACGATGTCCGAATGCTTATTCACGACGCGCCGGGAAGTCCGCCCCCACCCGCCGAACACTCGGGTGCTGAGCGGTTTCAGGAACGTCGCGTCCGACCGGCCGTCTTGGCCGGCGTCGCCGCCGCGGTGCTCGTGCTCGTCGCCGGCGAACTCATCGCCGCGCACATCCACGCGCTCGGGCCGCTGACCAGCCTGGTTCGCGATTACGTCGGCAGGCCCAAGTCCGCGACCACCTCGTGGGCCGGTTTCCTGCTCGCGCTCGTCGGCCTGACCACTCGCGTCCGGATCACCGCGCTCGCCGCGGCCATCGCCATCGACGTGGTGTTCGTGGTGATCCGGGCGATCGAGGGCAGGTTGTTCACCGTCGGCAACGGCCCGACCATCGTGCTCACCGCGCTCGCCGTGATCGCCGCGTGCCGCTGGTCCGGCGAACGCCGTCGAACCGCGCTGCGCGCCATCACTTTCGGCGCGCTGCTGATTCTCGCGACGAAGGTCGGCGAGATCTGGCTGGATATCACGGCGTGGGCCTGCCCGACGGTGCTCGACCCGTACGCGCAGCTCGCCGATCACGCGCTCGGCAATCCGTCCTGGTTCGTCGGGCACGTCCTGGACATCGCCGGGCCGGTGCCGCTCGGCGTGGTGCGCTGGGTGTATTTCGAGCTGCCGGTCGCGGCCATCGTGGTCGCCGTCTGGCAGTTGCGCGGCGTGACCACCGGTCCATGGCCACGCCACCACCTGGTGCGCACGTTCTTGGCGCTCGGGTTGATCGGCCCGCTCTGGTATGTGGTCTTCCCCGTCGTCGGGCCGGTGCTCGCCTTCGGACCGCAGGGGCACGGGCTGGAGATCGCCGATGTGTGGCCGAATATCGTTCCGCCACTGCCGTTCTCCCTCGACCCGATGCCCTTCGACGGCATCACCCCGCGCAACTGCATGCCGTCACTGCACACCGCGTGGGCGTTGTCGCTGTTCATCCACTCCCGCCGCGGACCGCTGTGGCTGCGGGTGGGCGGCGCGTTCTGGCTGGTCTGCACCCTGATCGCGACACTCGGTCTCGGCGCGCACTACGGCGTCGACCTGGTCGCGGGCGCGGCGCTGTGCCTGACCGTGGAATCCGCGCTGCGCGAGCCGGATCGCGGCTGGGATCACTACCGCGTCCGCGTGGTCGCCCTGGGTGTCGTCACCTTCGCGACCACCCTGCTGTCGGTTCGCTACCTCGCGCAGACGATGGCCGACCACCCGCTCGTGTCCGGCGCCGGCCTGCTCGGATTGCTTGCGGCGCTGGCCACGACGTTCTATCTGACCTGGTTCGCCCCGACCCGCCCGCAGCCCGCGGCCACCGAACCCGTCCCGCTCGACGACCGGATCACGCACTAGCCGGCCCCGGTTCGCGCAGCCGCCCGACCAAGGAGTTCGTTTCGGAGACTGCGCGGACCGGAGGTGCCATGCTCAGATCCTCAGCAGCAACAGAGGATCAACGATGAAGCAGCTCTCCGGCCTCGACGCCGCGTTCTTGTCGCTCGAGACGCACAACTCCACCGGGCACGTCGGCGGGTTGTGCGTGCTCGATCCGAGCGATTCGCCTACCGTCCTCGACTTGGCCGCGCTGACCGGTCTGCTCAGCGAGCGCGTGCCGCTGATACCGCTGCTGCATCAACGGCTGACGTATGTCCCGCTCGGCCTCGATCAGCCGTACTGGATCGACGACGAGAACTTCGACATCGAATACCACGTGCGGGAGATCTCGCTGCCCGCACCGGGTTCGGACGCGCAGCTGACCGAACAGGTGAGCCGGTTGCACGCGCGGCCGCTCGACCGGCGCAGGCCGCTGTGGGAGGCGTATCTCATCTCCGGGCTCGCCGAGGGGCGGCTCGCGGTGTACACCAAGATGCATCACGCGGCGATCGACGGGGTTTCCGGCGCCGAGCTGATGACGATCCTGCTCGATCTCACGCCGGAGGGCCGAAGGGTGCTTCCCACAACACCTTTCGCGCCGGAGCCCAAGCCGAGCAAACGAGCGATGCTCGCCCGGGCCGCGGTGTCGCTGGCTCGCAGTCCCGTACAGGCCGCGCGGATCGCCGGGGATCTCGGTCGCTCGTTGCCGATGGTCGGCAGCTACCTGACGCCTTACGTGGGTGCGATTCTCGGCCGCGAGCACGACGACGGCGCGGTGATCGCCAGCGCGGTCGGGCTCGCGCCGAAGACGCCGTTCAACCGGGAGATCACCCCGCACCGCCGGTTCGCCTTCCGCAGTGTCGATCTCGGCGACGTGAAGACGGTCAAGAACGCGTTCGGCATGTCGGTCAACGATGTCGTGATGGCCATGTCCGCCGGGGCGCTGCGGCGATGGCTGATCGATCACGACGCGCTGCCCGCCGTGCCGCTGGTCTCGATGATCCCGGTCTCCGTGCGCGACGAGAACAGCAAATCGGCACTGGGCAACAAGGTTTCGGCGATGCTCGCCTCCTTGCCCACCCATCTCGACGATCCGATCGCCCGCCTCACCGCCGTGCACCGGGCGACGAGGATCGCCAAGGCTCAGCAGGCCGCGATCCCGCCCGGCCTGATCGAGAACGTCACCGACTTCGCGCCGCCGGCGCTGGTCGCCCGCGCGGCCAGGGTCGCCTTCGCCATGGGCCTGCCGCACCGGATCCCGCCGTTCAATCTCGTCATCTCCAACGTCCCGGGCCCGAACGTCGACGTCTATCTGGCCGGCGCGAAAATGGTTGCCAACTACCCGCTTTCGGTCGTGATGGACGGCCAGGGCCTCAATATCACCGTCAGCAGCTCGGGCGGCCGCCTGCACTTCGGCCTGCTCGGCTGCCGTGAACTGGTCCCCGACATCGATGACATCGCCGGCCACCTCGTCACCGAACTGCAGATCCTGCTCCGCGGCGCGGATCAGCCGGACCTGGCGCCGGTCACCCCGATCCGCCGCGAGGAAGCCTGAGCGCTGGTGCCCGGCATTCTGTGGGCTTGTCGGGGTGCGGGCGGGGACGTTCACTGGTCGTGAATGCTGAGTCGAGTCGAGTGATCGTGAGATCTGTGCTCCGCTAGCCGGTGCGCCGCCTATGCCCACGGTTGCGGGGTTGGAGGCGCTGTGGCCGGAGCACGCGGGACGACGCTGGTGCGGATTCTGGCTGATCGGGCGGCGGAAACGCCTGACCGGGCGGCATATACGTATCTGTCCGAGGACGGCGGGGACCAGACGCTCGGTTATCGCGAGGTGTACGCGGCCGCGGCCGATATCGCGACGAAGGTGAGCGGCGCCGGCGCGCCGGGCGACCGGGTGCTGATCCCCTCGGTGTTCGGGCCGGACTTCCTGACGTCGTTCTTCGGGTGCATGATCGCCGGCCGGATTCCGGTGCCGGTGGCGAATCACCAACCGGGGTCGGCATTTTCGGATATGTCGGCGTTCGCGGCGCTGGCCTTGGACTGTACGGCGTCGGCGGTTCTGGCGCCGTCGGCGGTGGTGACCCAGTTGCGGGCCGCCAGCGCGGAGTATCCGCCGTTGGCCCGGCTGGCCTGGCTCAGCAGTGACGAGCCGGCCGGGCAGGCGTCGGAGCCGCTGGCGCTGGATCCGGACGGAGTTGCGTTCTTGCAGTACACATCCGGGTCCACCCGGGCACCACGCGGGGTCATGGTCAGTCACGCCAATCTGACGCACAATCTCGGTGTCATCGAAGCGGCGTTCGGCCATACGCCGGAGAGCAAGGGTGTCATCTGGTTACCCGCACACCATGACATGGGGCTCATCGGAGGGCTGCTGGAGCCGCTGTACGCGGGTTTCCCGGTGGTGCTGATGTCGCCGGAGGCGTTCATCCGGGATCCGCTCACCTGGCTGCGGGCCCTCTCCGAGCACGGCGGGACGACGAGTGGCGGGCCGAACGTCTGCTACGACTACAGCGTCCGGCGGGTGTCACCCGATGCTGCCGCGACCTTGGACCTGAGCCGGTGGGAGGTCGCGTTCGTCGCCGCCGAGCCGATCAATCTGCGTGCGCTGCAACGGTTTTCCGATCACTTCGCGCCCGCCGGCTTCCGGCCGGGCAGCATGATTCCCGGTTACGGGCTGGCGGAATCGACGCTGTTCGTCAGCGTGACCCCGCGCGGCGCCGGTGTGCGGTCGACGCGGATGTCCGGGCGCGACGTGGTCAGCTGCGGCGTGGTGTCGGGTGGCAGCGCGATCATCGTGGATCTGGCGGGGCATAGCCGGCTGGCGAACGGTGAGATCGGCGAGATCTGGCTGACCGGGCCGAGTGTCGCCGGCGGGTACTGGGGCAAGCAGGACGAGACCGAGGAGACGTTCCACGCTGAGCTGCCCGGCGATCCGGCGATCTATCTGCGCACCGGCGATCTCGGATTCCTGCATGACGACGAGCTTTTCGTGACCGGCCGGGTGAAGGAGCTGATCATCATCCGGGGGCGCAATATCGCGCCGCAGGACATCGAGTGGTCGATCGAGACGCAGCATCCGGCGTTGCGACGAGGGCGGTGCGCGGCCGTCGGCTGCGAGGTCGACGGGACCGAGGAGCTCGCCGTGCTGCTGGAAGTCGACGCGAGCAAGCTGGATGTGCCGCTCGGCGAGCTGGAAACCTCTATCCGGCAGACGATCTCGCAGTCCTACGGCCTCGACACGCACCGGGTGGTGTTCCTCTCCCCCGGCGAGTTGCCGAGGACGACCAGCGGCAAGGTGCAGCGGTTGAAGGCTAGAGACATGTTCCTGGCCGAGAAGGACCTTCCCGCAACGCCTTCGGTGCTCGATCAGCTCACCCGCTGGCTGGCGAATCAGACGGGTGTCGAGCCCGCGACCTTGGACGCCGGGAAACCGATGACCACGCTGGGTTTGGATTCGGTGAAGGCCGGCGAGTTCGGCGTCTACGTCGAGCGCGAGTTCGGTTATGCGGTCTCGGCCGAGCGGCTGTTCGAGGGGCTGACGATGGCCGACCTGGCGGCCGATATCGCTGGGCACCAAAGGGTTTCGAGCAGGCCGAGCCCGGTGACCGCTGCGCCACCCGCGACCGGATCATCCACCGCCCCGGTCGAATTCAGCCTGTTCTTCTTCGCCAGCGACGCGGAGCCGGACAACCCGGATCGCTACGGCCTGTTCCTCGACTGCGCAGAGTTCGCCGACACACACGATTTCCGCGCGGTCTGGCTGCCCGAGCGGCACTTTCACCGGTTCGGCGGCCTGTTCCCGAACCCGGCGGTGCTCGGCGGGGTGCTGGCGCGCACGACCGAACGGATACGCATCCGGGCGGGCAGTGTCGTGCTGCCGCTGCACGATCCGGTGCGGGTCGCCGAGGACTGGTCGGTCATCGACAACCTGTCCGGCGGACGGGTCGATATCGCGTTCGCCACCGGCTGGAACCCGGACGACTTCGTTTTGGCCGCAGCGGATTACGCCGACCGCGAGCAGGTGATGCTGTCCGGCGCGGACAAGGTCCGGCGGTTGTGGCGGCGCGAATCGATCAGCCTGCCGAACGGCAAGGGCGAGCAGATCGAGGTGCGCACCTTTCCGCCGGCGGTCCAGGCCGAACTGCCGCTGTGGATCACCTGTAGCGGCGGGGTCGGCCGATTCGAGCAGGCCGGTGCACTCGGCGCCAATGTGCTGACCGCGTTGCTGTTCCAGGACATCGACGAGCTGCGCACCAAAATCGAGGCGTACCGCAACGCCCGTGCGGCCCATGGCCACGACCCGCGGACCGGGCATGTCACGCTCATGCTGCACACCTTCCTCGACCCGGACGAGCGGACGGTCCGGCAGGTGGTGGAGCGGCCGTTCAAGAGCTATCTGCGCGACTCGGTGGACCTGTGGCGCCGCGGCGCGGAACCGCTGAACAATCTGAGTGAGGCCGAGCAGGACCGCGTCCTGGACTATGCCTTTGCCCGCTACTTCCACACCAGCGCGCTGCTCGGCACCCCGGAACGGGCCGCCGAGCTGATCGATCGGCTGGCCGCGGTGGGTGTCGACGAGATCGCCTGTCTCGTCGATTTCGGTGTCGACCGGGCACGGGTGCTCGGCGGACTGGGTCATCTCGCCGAGTTGCGAAACCGATGGCCCGGCAATCGGACTGCGAGCCTGCCGACGGAGCCGGCCCGGCCCGCCGAGCAACAGGACCTCGGCGCGTCCATCCGCAACCGGCACGCATTGGCCCACCGCAACAGCGGCGGCGTCCTCGCCAAGGCCCGCGACTTCGACCTCGCCCGCCGGTTGCGCGAGGCCGATCTGCTGCCCTTCTACCCGGACCTCAGCGAATTCGACGGTGCCACCTGCCGTTACGCAGGACGCGAACTGATCATGCTGGGCTCCAACAACTATCTCGGCCTCACGGCGGACACCCGGGTCCGGGAGGCGACAGCGGCCGCCGCACTGAAAGACGGGCCGAGCGTCACCGGTTCCCGGCTGATGAACGGCTCCACCCCGGCGCACGGCGACCTCGAACGGAAACTCGCCCGCTTCCTCGGCCGGCCCGACGCACTGCTGTTCACCACCGGCTATCAGGCGAATCTCGGCTTCCTGTCGGCGTTCATGGGCGAGGGCACCGTGCTGCTGGTCGACGAGGAATGCCACGCCTCCATCTACGACGGCGCCGCGATCGGCGGGTGCCGGCTGATCCAGTTCCGGCACAACGACATCGCCGATCTCGACCGCAGGTTGCGCACCGAACTGGGCGGGCTGCCCGCCATGGTGATGGTCGACGGCGTGTACTCGATGTCGGGCGATATCGCTCGCCTGGCCGAGGTTCGGGAGGTCTGCGACCGCCACGGCGTGCCGCTCGCGGTCGACGACGCGCACGGCCTCGGGATGATCGGCGCGACCGGCCGCGGCATCGAGGAAGAACTCGGGCTGCCCGGCGCGGCGGACATTCTCACCGGCACCTTCTCCAAGAGTCTCGCCTCGGTCGGCGGCTGGCTGGCCGGCCCGCACGACCTGATGGACTGGGTGCGGTACTACGGTCGCGCTCAGCTGTTCTCGGCCTCGATACCACCGCCGGCGGTCGCCGCCGCCGCTGCCGCCCTCGACGTCCTGGAAACCGAACCAGCCCGCATGACGAAGCTGCGCGAACTCTCCGCCTACTGGCGGAAGGGTTTGTCCGAGTTGGGCTTCGACACCGGAACGTCGCGCACCACCATCGTCCCGGTGCTCATCGGCGACGAACTCCGCTGCCTCCGATTCGCCAAACACCTTCTGGACGAAGGCGTTTACGGCAACTGCGTGCTCGCCCCCGCGGTGCCCGCCGAGCGCGCGATGATCCGCACCACGGTCACCGCCGTGCACGAGTACGACCACCTCGACAAAGCACTGGCGGTGTTCGCGAAGGTCGGCCGCGCGTTGCAGGTCATCGGCGACTGAGATTCGCGATGACGCGGGCCGACCTATCGGCCGCTCGCCCCTAGGGGCGGCAATTCCCCAGGGGCGAGCTAACTCTCAGAGTGCGGAGAGTTCCGCGACGAGATCGTCGAGGCCGAGCGAACCCTGGGACAGGGCGGCCATGTGCCACGCCTTCAGGTCGAAGGCCTCGCCGTGCGCGGCCTGTGCGGCGGCCCGGCCACGCAACCAGGCGCGCTCGCCGAGCTTGTATCCGATCGCCTGACCGGGCCAGCCGAGGTAGCGGACCAGCTCGCTGTCCAGGTGTTCGGGCGGCAGCCCGCAATACAGCGCGAAGAACTCCCTGGCGTTGTCCGGTTCCAGTTGTTCGCCGGGCCGGTACGGGGAGTCGGCCGGGTAGTCGAAGCCGACATGCAGCCCGATATCGAGGATCACCCGGAGTACCCGCAGCATCTGCGCGTTGAGATAGCCGAGGCGGTGACCGGGGTCGGTGAGGTAGCCGAGCTCGTCCATCAGGCGCTCGGCGTACAGCGCCCAGCCCTCCACGTTGGCGCTCACGTCGCCGAGGCTGACCTGATAGACGGACAGTTGATCCGCCAGGTGAACCCACTGCGCGATTTGCAGATGATGCCCGGGGACACCCTCGTGATACCAGGTGGTGATCAGACTCCACACCGGGATTCGGGCGGGGTCGAGCACCGGCAGCCAGGTGCGGCCCGGGCGGCTGAAGTCCAGTGACGGCTCGCTGTAGTAGGGCGCGGCGGCGCTGCCCGGCGGCGCGATCATCGACTCGATCCGCAGCAGCGGCTCGGCGAGATCGAAGTGCGTGCCTTGCAGGTCGGCGATGGCTCGATCCATCAGATCCTGCAGATAGCGGCGAGCGCTTTCCGGGTCGCCGAGCGCAGGCCCCTGCTGTTCCAGCCACTCCATGGCCTGGATCGGCGTCGAGCCCGGCAGCACCTTTTCCGCTTCGGCGCGCATCTGCGCGTCGACGTCGCGCAGCTGCTCCCACGCCCAGGTGTAGGCCTCGTCCAGATCGAGATCGGCGCCGCTCCAGTAGCGCACCCACCGCCGATAGCGCTCTCGACCTACCGTATCGGGGGCGTCGATCGCTTTCGGGCCGTAGACGTCGCGCAGCCAGTCGTGCAACTCCGCCACGGCGGCGTTGGCGCTGACGGCCGCCGAATCCAGTTCGGCGCGTAGCGATTCCGGCGCCGGGGCGACGAAATCGCCGAACCAGCCGCCCGGATTGTCCCCCGCGATCCATTCCTCGAATTGCCGGGTCACCGCGTCGACTTGCCGGGGCCCGGCCAGCAGGCCGCGGTCGATGCCCTCGGCGAGCGTGGACCGGTACTGGGCCAGCGCGACCGGTACCCGCTCGAGCCGGCGGCCGATGGCCCGCCATTGGGCCTCGGTGTCGGTCGGCAAGAGCGTGAACAGTTCGCGGAGGTCGTGCACCGGGGAGGCGATGTTGCGGATCGCCCGGAAATGCTCGCCGGCGTCGTGCACGGCCAGCTCGGCGGTGAGCCGCTCGCGCAGCAGGGTGGCGCAGCGCCGGTCGGTGACGTCCGGATAGCCGCCGGTGGGCTCGGCCGCATCGAGTTCGGCGAGGGTGGCGCGGGCCCGCGCGGCCTTCGCTTCGATACCGGACGGCGACAGATCGGGGAGCCGGTCGTCGTCGAGGTCGCGTCCGAGCCGGACCGCGATCAGCGGATCGAGCTCGGCCAGGGCGTCGACATACGCGTCCGCGATGCCGCGCGCCGTCCGCACAGGAGTCGAATCGGTTGTGGTCTCATCCATTTCACCGACTCTGCTCGCATTCGCCGCCCGTGACAAGGTCAAACACGCCCGTAGAGAATTCGGGCCGCGGCGACCAGCAGGCGATTGTCCAGCGGGCGGCGAGTGAAGGTGGTCGTGCGTACCGGATTCGTAAAACGCTGGCGGGTAATGGCTTTGGCGGCGGTCCACTCGCGTAGCCCGTCCGGTCCGTGGATCCGGCCAAACCCGGAGTTGCCCACACCGCCGTACGGGAGCGCGGGGACGCCGGCGTAGGCGACGACCGAGTTCACCGAGGTCATCCCGGAGCGCAGGCGCCGGGCCAGCTCCACGCCGCGGGCCCGGGCGAAGACCGCGCCGCCGAGGCCGAAGCCGGTGGCGTTCGATTTGGCCAGGGCCTCGTCCATGTCGGCGACCTTGGTGACGACCAGCACGGGTCCGAAGGTTTCCGCGCGAACGACCAGGGCGTCCTCCGGGACGTCCACCAGAATGGTCGGCTGGATGTAGCGGTCGCCGAGACCATCGAGGCCGCCGGTCAGCGCCTTGCCGCCGCGTTCCAGTGCGTCGGCGATGTGCTCGCGGACGACTTCCACCTGTTCCGGCATGGTGATCGGGCCGATCGGTTGTCCCGCACCGGCTTTCAGTGTGCCGGTGATCGCGACGACCTGTTCGACGAACGCGTCGTAGACCCGCTCGTGCACGTACGCGCGCTCCACCGAAATGCAGACCTGCCCGGCGTTGTTCATCGAGCCCCACACCGCCGCGTCGGCCGCTGCCGCCAGATCCGCGTCCTCGTCCACCACCA
The DNA here is from genome assembly GCF_042871115.1 of Nocardia sp. NPDC006044. Taxonomy (NCBI): domain Bacteria; kingdom Bacillati; phylum Actinomycetota; class Actinomycetes; order Mycobacteriales; family Nocardiaceae; genus Nocardia; species Nocardia sp. NPDC006044. The sequence goes on along the minus strand of NZ_JBIAID010000004.1, from coordinate 225,131 downwards.
GGACATCCGAGGCGCCGGCGTCGACGAGCACCGGGGTAAGCGTTTCGGCGCAGGCGGCCAAGACCTTTCGCGCGGTGGGCAGCGAGCCGGTGAAACTGATCTTGTCGACACCGGAGCGGCACAGCGCCTCGCCGGTCGTGTCGGCGCCGGTGACGGTCTGGAACAACCGGTCGTCCCCGGCGACCCGGCCGAAGCTCGCGGCCAGCCACTCCCCGATCCCCGGTGTGTACTCACTGTGCTTGAGCACCACGGCATTTCCGCCCGCCAGCGCGTACGCGGCCGTGCCGACCGGACCGAAAAGCGGAAAGTCCCATGGGCCGAGAATGCCGATCACGCCCAGCGGCCGATACTCGAGCCGGGCCGACTGATTCACCATGAACAGCCCGGACGGAACTCGGCACGGGCCGAGCACCTTTCGCGCGTGCTTGGCGGCCCAGTCGATGTGCTGGAGCGCGACGATCGCCTCGATCATCGCGTCGGCCTTCGGTTTTCCGTTCTCCGCGTGCACCAGGTCGGACAACTCGGTGCGGCGCTTCACCAGCGACGAGCGCCACGCCAGCAGGACCCGTTTGCGTTCGTCGAACCCGAGTTCGGCCCACGTCTCCTGCGCCGCACGAGCCTGCCGGACCGCCGCGCCGACCTCGGCCGCGGAGTGCACCGGATAGGTGCCGACCACCGTGCCGTTCGCCGGATCGTACGACGCGAAGCTTTCCCCCACCTCGGCGGTGAAACCCTCAACCGACACACCCGGCTGTCCATCGATCACCTGAAAAGTGTTATCGACCCTCAGGGTTTCCGAAAGACGCCAGTCGCGGGGGCACCCCCCCCCACACAGCCCTACCCGCAGACCGCCCCGTTGGACGCGGAGCCGACCAACTTCGAGTATTTGGCGAGCACGCCGCGGGTGTAGCGCGGCGGCAGCGGTTCCCAGCCCTCGGCGCGGCGGGCGAGTTCCGCGGCATCGATCAGCAGGTCGAGGGTGCCCGCGCCGACATCGAGGCGGATCTGGTCCCCGTCGCGGACGAACGCGATCGGGCCGCCGTCGACCGCCTCCGGCGCGACGTGCCCGACGCACAGCCCGGTGGTGCCGCCGGAGAAGCGTCCGTCGGTGAGCAGCAGGACGTCCTTGCCGAGGCCGGCGCCCTTGATCGCCGCGGTGATCGCGAGCATCTCGCGCATGCCCGGGCCGCCCTTCGGGCCCTCGTAGCGGATGACGACCACGTCGCCCGCCGCGATGGTGCCGTCCTCGAGCGCGTCCATCGCCGCTCGCTCACGATCGAAAACCCTTGCCGTGCCGGTGAACACGTCCGAGTCGAAGCCGGCCGACTTGACCACGGCGCCGCCGGGCGCGAGCGTGCCCTCCAGGATGGTGATGCCACCGGTCGGGTGGATCGGCGAGGTCAGCACCCGCACGACCTTGCCGTCGGGGTCCGGCGGCGCGATCTCGGCGAGGTTCTCCGCCACGGTCCGGCCGGTCACGGTGAGGCAATCCCCGTGCAGCAGACCGGCATCGAGCAACACCTTCATCATCACCGGCACGCCGCCGACCCGGTCGATGTCGGTCATCACGTGCCTGCCGAAGGGTTTCACGTCGGCCAGGTGCGGCACCCGGCGGCCGATCCGCGCGAAATCGGCCAGCTTCAGGTCGACGTTCGCCTCGTGGGCGATCGCGAGCAGGTGCAGCACGGCGTTGGTGGAGCCGCCGAAGGCCATCACGACGGCGATGGCGTTCTCGAACGCTTCCTTGGTCAGGATGTCGGAGGTGGTGATGCCGCGGCGGAGCAGTTCCACCACCGCTTCGCCGCTGCGCCGGGCGTAACCGTCGCGGCGGCGGTCGGTCGCGGGCGGGGCCGCGCTGCCGGGCAGCGACATGCCCATCGCCTCGGCCGCGCTGGCCATGGTGTTCGCGGTGTACATGCCGCCGCAGGCGCCTTCGCCGGGACAGATGGCGCGCTCGATGGCGTCCACGTCCGCGCGGCTCATCAGCCCGCGCGAGCAGGCGCCGACCGCCTCGAACGCGTCGATGATGGTCACCTCCCGTTCGCTGCCGTCGGACATCTTCGCGATGCCGGGCAGGATCGAGCCGGCGTAGAGGAACACGCCGGCCAGGTTCAGCCGCGCGGCCGCCATCAGCATGCCCGGCAGCGACTTGTCGCAGCCGGCCAGCAGGACCGAGCCGTCGAGCCGTTCGGCCTGCATGACTGTCTCGACGCTGTCGGCGATCACCTCGCGCGAGACCAGGGAGAAGTGCATCCCCTCGTGGCCCATGGAGATGCCGTCGGACACCGAGATGGTGCCGAACTGCATCGGGTACCCGCCCGCGGCGAACACGCCGTCCTTGGCGGCGCGGGCGAGCCGGTCGAGCGAGAGGTTGCACGGGGTGATCTCGTTCCACGACGAGGCCACGCCGATCTGCGGCTTCTCCCAGTCGTCGTCGCCCATGCCGACCGCGCGCAGCATGCCGCGGGCGGCGGTTTTCTCCAGGCCGTCGGTGACGTCGCGGCTGCGGGGCTTGATATCGGGGGCGTTCGGATCTGTGGGCACGATTGCCCATCATCCTCCGGTTCGATTCGAATACCGCGGCGCCCACGCCCGTGGATATTCGAGGGAGGTGATGTACGGGGTGGTCGGCGGCCTGTGGCGATCGAATCCGCCTGGCCTGCGTTGCGCGCCGCGGGGCAGGTCCGCCTCAGCAGCACTCGCAGTCGGGCCCGGCAGCTTCGGACCGGCCTGCCGCGATCGGCGTGGCGCAGCACGTGTCACCTCGCCACGCGTCGCGCCCCTCCTTGATCGCGATGACTGCGATGACGAGTGCCGCGATCGGGTCCGCCCAAGACCAGCCGAGCACACTGTTGAGCAGCAGCCCGGCCAGCAGCACCGCCGAGAGGTAGGTGCACAGCAACGTCTGCTTCGAATCCGCGACGGCGGTCAGCGAGCCCAGCTCCCGGCCGGCCCGCCGTTGCGCGAACGAGAGCACCGGCATCACTGTCAAACTCGCTGCGGCCAAGGCGATCCCGATGATCGAATGCCGCGCCTCGTCGAGCCCGAGCAGCGAGCGAACCGCGTCCACGCTGACGTACAGCGCCAGCGCGAAGAACGAGAAAGCGATGATCCGCAACGTAACCCGTTCGCGCGCTTCGGGATCCTTACCGGAGAACTGCCACGCCACCGCCGCCGCGGACGACACCTCGATCACCGAATCGAGTCCGAACCCGATCAACGCCGTCGAAGACACCCGAGTGCCCTCGCTCAACGCGATCACCGCCTCGATCACGTTGTAGGTGATCGTCGCGGCCACAAACCATCGGATTCGCCGCGAAAGAACTTGCCGGCGTTCCGAATTCGGCACACTCGGCAACCCGAGGTTCGATGTCGTCAACAGCACCCCTCGCTATCGGAGTCCGGACAGCAGGCCGGATCGACCGCCAGCACCAGCCCGACCAGATCATCGAGCGCCCGGCCGATCCGTGGATCCGCCAGCTCATACCGGCTCCGCCGCCCCTCCGGCACCGCCACCACCAGCCCGCAGCCGCGCAGACAGGCCAGGTGATTCGACAGGATCTGCCGGGACACACCGATGCGATCGGCAAGGTCGGACGGATAACTCGGCGCGGTCCGCAACGCGAGCAGGATCTGCGATCGCGTCGAGTCCGACAGCGCGTACCCGAACCGCGACAACGCGTCACTGTGCACCACTGTGGCCATTCACAGATGGTACAGATATTTCTGTATTCACGTCAATCTGTACTGTTGTCCTCGGTACGCTCGGAGCGGTCTACAGGAGCGGAGGAGGGTGCGGTGCCGCCGATGCTGGCGCAGACCTTGACGAGGCTCGGCGCAGTCGACGATCGAACGAGCTTCGACCGACCGGTGGCGCGGGTCGGCGGTCTGTCCACCGTGTGGGAGCTGCTCAGGGCCGCGGATATGGTGCTGGACGTAGGTGAACTCGGGCCGGAGACGGTGCGAGAGTGGCTGCGCACGTTGCCGATCGCCGAATCCGAGTGGGTCGCGGTCGCATGGCCTGCCGACGCCACCACGGTGCGCATGCGGTTCGATCAGTTCGCCGACTGCTTCGACGACCTCTGGTATCCCGCACAAGATGATGTCGTGGTCGTGGCCGAGCGGAACGGCGCCGTCGATGTCCTCGTGCTCGGCCATGAAGAGCGTTTCGCTTATCGGGCGCTAAGCGCGTCGATCCCGTTCGAGGGCTGAGGCGAGGGCAGTGCGGTCGAGCTTTCCGCGCGGTGTGCGCGGGAGACTGTCGAGCAACAGGACCTGCACCGGGATACTCGGGCTCGGCAGGGTCGCGCGGAGGTGGCGCCAGATCTCGTCTATGTGCGGGGCGGTTGCGTCTACGACTATCGCGGCGGCGGGTGCCTCACCCATGCGGGGATCGGGGACGGCGATGCAGGCGGCTTCGGTGATGCCGGGAAGTGCGGTCAGGGCTGATTCGATCGCCGCCGGTTCCACATTGAGGCCGGCGCGGATGAGCATTTCGCTGCTTCGGCCGAACAGGTGCAGTTCATTGCCGAGCACTCGACCTCTGTCCCCCACCGACATCCAGCCGTCGACCGGGCCATCGGCGATGCCGTGTTCGGTGAGATAGCCGTCGAAGAGCATGTTGCTGCGGACGAATACCAGCCCGTCGCGGATGTCGACGTCGACGCCGTCGAAGAGGCGACCCGCAGAGTTCTCGTCGGCGTCGCCCAGTCCTCGATCGAAGGAGACGAAGCTCAGTTCCGAGGCGCCATAGAAGTGCACCAGGGCGGCGTTCGGCAGAACCTCTTGCAGCGCTTGCCTTCCCGTACGCGGCCAGCGCGCCGCGGAGGACAGGACCTCCCGCACACCGGGGAACGGGCCGGCGCCGGACCGGACTACGTCCCAGGCGATGGTCGGCACCGAATACAGATGCGTCGCACCGGCTTCGAGCGATTCGACGACCGGGCGGAGGTCGACTGCCGCGCCGCGGGTCAGCGCGTGCAGCGCGCCGTAGAGGAAGTGGGTGTGGTCGAGGACGCCCGGGGTCGACACGAGGTCCCGGGGGCCGATGTCGAAGGTCGCGTCGGAGCGGTCCAAGGTGGTGGCCCAGGAGCGCTGGTTGCGTACGAAGAGTTTCGGGTCCCCCGTGGTGCCGGAGGTGATGCCGACCAGCAGTTCGGTGCCGGGCAGAGCGCGAGCGGGCGAGCCGTCGGATTCCAGCTCGGCAGCGGTCTGGATTGCTCCGTCGTGTCCCATCTTTCGCAGCCGGCGGTGTTGTGCGGCCGACGCGACGACGGCGCCCGGTTTCGCGAGGCCGAGGACGCGAGCCAGCTGCTCGGGCAGCAGATGCCGGTGCAGCAGGACGATACTGACGCCCGCGTGCATCGCCGCGGTTACCGCGACCAGCGATTCGATGTCCGAGGTCGGCAGCACCGCAACGCGATTCATGCCGGCGAGACCGGCGGCGGTGCGACTGACGCGGGACCAGAATTCGCGGTAGCCGATGCGTTCACGGGCGGAGATGATGGCGAGCGAGTCCGGGGATTCGGCGACGCGGCGGGCAATGCGTTCGGCCGGCAGCTCAGTCATCGTCGACTCCTCTCGCCGCGAGGGCGTCGCCCATCGCATCGGCGGTACGCAGCGCACGTACCAGTACCGGCGTCGCGAGCGCGGTCATCGACCATTGCAGGCCCCGGGCCCGTCGCGCCTCCGCCACCTCGTGCACGATTCCGGCCAGCAGGGGAACACACCGGATAGCAAGTGCCAGAAGCAAACCGACACGATCCGGGTCGACGCCGAACCCGCGCAACGGGCCGAGCGCGCGCGTCACCGTGTCGAGCAGGTCGGTCACCCGCGTGGTGAGCGTGACCAGCGCAGCGAGCGCCACCGAGATCAGCAGCACACCGCATACCACGACGGCTCGCGCGGGCGAGGTGATCAGCACCTGGAACACGGCGATGATCAACAGCATCCACACCATCGGACGCAGTTGCGCCAGAGCGACTTTCGCCGGGATACGCGCCAGCGCGAACAACCCGGCGACCGCCACACCGACCACGCCGACCTCGATCGGGTTGCGCACGAACACCGTTGCCGCCACGATCGACACGATCAGCAGCAGCAGTTTTGCCCCGGCGGGCATCCGGTGCAGCAGCGAGTCGCCCGGACGGTAGAGCCCGATCATTCGATCAGTTCCCGGTAGGCGGGGACGGCGGCGGCGGGTGTGCCGTCGAACGCCACCAGACCGTCGTCGATCACGATGACCCGTTCGAAACCGTCCAGCAGCGCGAGCTGATGGGTCACGACGATCACCTGCTGATCCAGCGCGTCCAGCGCGTCGGCGACCACCCTGGCGTTACGCAGATCCAGCAGCGTGGTCGGCTCGTCGGCGATGATCACCTCGGGCCTGCGGATGAGGACCGCGCCGATGGCCAGCAGTTGCTTCTGCCCGCCGGACAGCAGATGCGAGGGATGGTCGCCGTGCTCGTGCAGCCGGAACCGGACCAGCATCTCCTCGACCCGATCCGCGACCTCCTGCTTGCTCAAACCCGTTCTGCGCAAGGAGAAAGCGAGATCCTCGGCGACGGTCGGCATGACGATCTGCGTGTCCGGGTCGGTGAACACGAAGCCGACCTTGCGCCGCACCTGCCCGCCCTTACGGGCCGCGTCGAGCCCGTCGACCGTGACGGTGCCCGACGTCGGCGCCAGCAGGCCGTTGATCATCCGGGCGAGCGTCGACTTACCCGAACCGTTCGCGCCGATGATCCCGACCCGGCGCTCGGTGATCCGAAGGTCGATGCCGCGCAAGACTTTCCGATCACCGAAACTATGCGTCACCGAAGAGAAGACGATCTCACTCACGACACCCGCTCCACCAGCATCGCCACTCCTTGCCCACCGCCGATGGCGCACGCGGCCAGCCCGAGCGCAGGCCCGTCCGCGCGCAACATCTGACTCGCCAACCGCACCAGCAGGACGGCCCCCGACGCGCCCCACGGATGCCCCATCGCGATCGCTCCACCCTGCGGGCAGATCGTCGATTCGTCCAACCCGAGCTCGTCCGACACCGCGAGCACCACCGACGCGAAGGCCTCGGTGATCTCCACGATCCCCAGCTGCGCCGCGTCGACTCCGGTGCGCCGCAACAGCTTCCGGATCGCCGGAACCGGCCCGAGCCCCGGATACGCGGGGTCGGACCCGGCGACCGCCGATCCGAGCACCCGCAGCGCGGGCAACCCACCGGCCAGCGACTCGGTGGTCACCGCCAGCACCGCCGCTCCGTCGGATATGCCGCACGAGTTGCCCGCCGTCGCCGTCCCCTCGGCACCGAAACTAGGCCGCAGCCGCGCGAGCCGCGCCTCGGTCATGCCCGACCGGATACGTTCGTCGCGGCGCACCTCCCCGATCGGCACGATCTCCGCCGAAAAGTCCGTCGCCGCAGCAAGATTGTGCGAACGCGCCGCATAGGCGTCCTGCCGTTCTCTGCTGATCCCCCGGACCCGCGCCACATCGTCCGCCGCGACGCCCATGTCGGGATCCGGAAAGCCCTGCGGCGCAAAGGGAGCGCGGGTGTACCGCACCGGATCGGCCCCCGCGACCGGCGGCCAGAACCGCCACGGCGCGGTACTCGCCGACTCGACCCCACCCGCGAGAATCAGCTCGTCGTCCCCGCTGCGCACGCGCATCGCCGCCTGCATCACCGCGTCCAGCCCGGACCCGCACTGGCGATCCACCGTGACCCCGGGAACCTCGACGCCGAGACCGGCCGCCAACGCCGCGTTCCGGGCCGGGTCTCCACCGGGTCCCAGGCAATTACCGAGCACGACATCGTCCACCTCGGCCTCGATACCCGCACCGCGCACCGTGGACAACACTTCGCGCAATACCGGCGCGGCCAGATCGGTGGTGGTCAGCTCCGCGAAACCGTGCCCAGCGTTGCCGATCGGCGTTCGACGCGGCGCTATCAGCACGGGAACCGAGTTCATGCCAGCAAGTCTTTCAGCTGCCCCCGCGCGACCTTTCCACTGGCGGTCCGGGGCAGCGCCGGCAGCGGCACCCAGCGCCGCGGCATCGCCTCTTTCATCAGCAGCCCGCGCGCCTGCGCCCGCACCGCGTCGAGCCCGACCCCATCGAGTTGCACTGCGGCCGTGACGATCTCACCGAAGACCGCGTGCGGCGACCCGACCACGGCCACGGCGGCGACGCCGTCGAGCGTCCCGAGCACGCGCTCGACATCCTCGGCGACCACGGTGGTGCCGCCGACATTGATCGCGGATTCGCCCCGCCCGCGCACGACGAGTTCCCGGTCCGGACCGAGTTCGGCCAGGTCGCCGACGCCGAACCAGTCGGGAGCCCCGAGCACGCGGTACGGAGTCCGCACATACAGCAGCCCGTCGCGAACGTCGGCATCGACCTCGTCCAGCAGCCGAAGCGGCGCCGGCACCCGCCGAGCCGCGACGAGCGAAACCTCCGCCGACCCGTAGTACTCGATGATCGAGACGCCGTCGGCCGCCGCACGAGCACCGTCGTCCAGCGCGATGCCCGCGACGATCGCCGTCCGCAGCGCCGGCGCCCTGCCGACCACGTCGCGCAGGACAGCGGGCACCGCGTGCACCACCGTGGCCCGCGCCGGATCGTCGGTCACACACGCGCCCCGCCACAGCGCGTGCAGCGCGCCGAACAGATGCATGGTCGCGTGCAAGGGGCCGGTGATGAGCACCCGGTCCGCCGCCTCGACCCCGGTGATCGCGGTGAACGCCGGAAAACTGTCATACCAGGACGCCGCGGTGCGGGCCAGCGGCCGGGGGCGCCCGGTCGACCCTGACGTCGTCACCAGCAGAAACGCGGTCGGCGGAATATCCGGCCGAACCGCACGCGCCTCGGGATTCTCGACGATCACCGGCACACCCCGCCGAGCCGCCGCACACACACAGATCAGCGCGTCCGGAACCGGCAGCGCCGACGCGTCGTACACCGCGGCGGTCTCCCGATCGATCCATTCGTCGATCGCGCGGTCGAGCTCGCCGTAACTGTAAGCGCGGCCGCCGAATTCGATGGCCGGCTGCGCGCCGGACCCACCGAGTTCCGGACTACGCACGAATCAGCCCGGGGTACGCGCGGTGCACACCCTTGGCGACCACCGTCGCGACCACAACCTTGGCCAGGTCGCCGGGAATGAACGCGAAGTTGGTGCTGACGGCGTGCGCGAAGTCCAGATCGGTGCGCAGCAGCAGACCGAGCGTGCCGAAGAGGTAGATGACCAGGATCCCGCCGAGAGCGTTGATCAGCAGGCCGAGCACCACCGGGTATCTGGGCAGGATCCGGGCGGTGAGCAGCCCGATGACCAGCGCGGCAGGCGCCCAGCCGACGAGGTATCCGGCGCTCGGCCCGGCCATCGCGGTCAGACCCGTGCGCCCACCCGAGAGCAGCGGCAGTCCGATCATCGTCAGCGCGAGGAACACCAGCACCGCGGCCGTCCCCTTGCGCGCGCCGAGCACCGCGCCGGCCAGGATGACACCGAGCGTCTGCACCGTGATCGGCACACCGCTGAATCCGACCGTGATCGCGCCCGGCAAGCCCATCGCCGCGATCAGCGCGGCGAAGACCGCTACCTGCGCGATGTCCCGCGCGGAAAAGGCAACTCTCGAACGACGAGAGTTCTCGACACCGTCCACGACGTCTTCCTCCAACTACCAGCTTGAACGACGTTCAAGATAGCAGGCGGCCCGTGCACCGAACGCACCCGCGACCGGTGCCGAGGCAGACGGCTAGTCGTGCGAGTGCGCCCTGGCTTGAATCCGCGCCTGCACCTCGGGTCTGCGCAGCGGCGGCACCGACTTCGGCGGAACCTTGCGATCCGGCAGCTGCTCCAGTAGGCGGGTGGTGATCGCGGCGATGTCGGCGACCGCCGCGTCGACCGCCGGCTGGGTGGCGGCCGAGATACTCGACAACCCGCCGACCTTACGCACGTATTGCAGCGCGGCGGCCTGGATCTCCTCCGGCGTCGCCGCGGGCTCCAGCCCCCGCAGGGCAGTGATGTTTCGGCACATACCCCGAGGCTAATCCGCCCCACCGACACAGCGCAGTACAGCAGCCGCACACACCGCCCAGAACACCTGACACCGTGGATACATTGCGAAGCCGTCCACTTCACACATCCTGCCGACAATCGACAAATGCGAGATCCAGGATCCCCGTCGCGGAGATTCTCGCCGCACACGCGGGCGGCAGCGGCTCGCCGAGCAGCACCGTGGCGCAGGTAGCGGATGCCATCGAGGCACGGGGCGCCGACGGCACCTGGATCACCCCGGTTCCGCGCGCGGAACCGCTCGCCTGCCCCGACTTCGCCTATGTCGCCACCGAGACCGCCCCCGCAGTACAGCGTCTGCTCGACGCGAGCGCACTGTACGTCGGCAAGACGAACCTCGACCAGTTCGCGACCGGCCTGAACGGGACCAGGACGCCGTATCCGATGCCGCGCGCCGTCTTCGGCAGCGACCTGATCTCGGGCGGCGCCAGCTCGGGTTCCGCGCTCGCCGTCGCCCTCGGCCAGGTGCCGTTCTGTGTCGCCACCGATACCGCGGGGCTCCGGCCGGATTCCGGCCGCGCTCAACGGCAAAACTTCAGCGGGGCAACCCGACTCAGCGCATCGGCGATCCCGGCCGGTTCGGGCGTTCTATGCCACCGATCTCGCGTCGGTTCTGCAGGCGAACTCGATCGAGTCGCTTCTGTCACCGGCGTGACCACCGAGGTGTGCGTGCACACTACGGTGCGCGAGGCGAACGATCGCGGCTACGACTGTCTCGTCGTATCCGATTGTGTCGGTTCGTATTTCCCCGACTTCCAGCAGGCCGGGCCGGCCATGATCGCCGCAGGGCGGCAGCTTCGGCTGGGTCGCCGATTCCGCGCCGATCATCGGCGCACTCGAGTCCGCGGCCACCGCGAACACCGCGGCTCACTGAACAGGAACCACCGATGTCCGTCGATACGAAAATCACCGGCGCCTCCGAACCTGTTGCCCCGCTGGCACTCCCGTGGTTGACACGCGGCGTCACCAACGCCTTCTTCGGGCTCGCCTTCAACATCCTGGTGAACGTGCTCACGCTCACCACCCTGTCCATCGCGGTGGTCAAGATCCCCAGCGGCGACGTACTGGGCGCCGTGCTACCCGCGCTGGGCGTCGCCTTGGTGCTCGGCAACCTCTACTACATGCTGCTGGCCCGCCGCCTCGCCCGCCGCGAGGGTCGTGCGACGGTGACCGCGCGGCCGTACGGCCCTAGTGTGCGTTCATCCGCCGGATCACCCCGCGAGCCGCCATGCTCGGCACCCTGGCCGGCATCTCCATCACCTTTCGCCATGCGGCCCGCCGCGCAGATGTGGGAGGCCGCGTGGACCGGGCTGCCGGTGCTCGCCATCCTGATCGGCTTCTTCACCGATGTGCGGCTGCCCGGCAACATTCCGGTCGGCCTGGTCGCGCTGCTGGTAGACACCGCGATCGGCTGGATCGGCGGCTACATGTCCGCGCCGGTTGTCTCGAAGGCCGCGCACGATATCGCGCTCGGCCTGCCGGACTTGCGGATCGATCTGCTGTTCGACGGACTGGGCAACCTCGCTCCGCTGCTCGCGACGGCAATTCCCCTCGGCGTCTACAACTTCACCGAGGCGATGAGCAATGTGGAGAGCGCCGCGGCGGCCGGCGACAACTACAACCTGCGCAGCGCGCTACTGGCCGACGGCTTCGGCGCGATCATCGGGTCCGGTTTCGGCTCCCCCTTCCCACCCGCGGTCTACATCGGCCATCCCGGCTGGAAGGACGCTGACGGGCGCACCGGAGACTCGCTGACCAGCGGCGCGGTGATCGGATTGATGTGCCTGCTCGGACTTTTCGGGCTGCTCGCCACCGTGCTGCCGATCCCGGCCATCGTGCCGATCCCGGCCGGGCTCGTGCTCGGCGCCATCGTGACGTTCGTACTCGAAAAACGTTTTGTCGCTGCGGCACTCGCCGTCCTGGTCAGTGCGGTGCTGAGCTGGATCGGGTTGATCCACGCCGCCGAGGTGGACTGGGCGGCCGCGCCACAGGTCGCGCTGGGGTATCTGTTCTTCGGCGTCGTCTGTCTCGGCCGCTGGCCAGGTGACGCCGTTCCGCTGTGTGGCCGGAAGATAGCCAATCACCCGGAGATTCGCCCGGGTTTTGCGTATCCACATCAAGGTGTTATCGACCGTTGTCTCAATCGAACACGTGTCGTAACCATCCTAATAATTACGACTAATATCTGAAATTTCTGTGCGCTCAACAGGTTCCGCGACTTAAGATCGACATCGCCTCAAATGCTCTGTCATATAGCAACATTCGTTCGAGCGCTCTGTTTTCGCGGGCTTCTCGCAGCCTGTCGACCCGCCGTGCACAACCACCGAATCTGAACGATCACCTATTCGGACATTCCAACGTCGGCAGTCCGGGGTGACCATTTCGAGGTGAGGATCAAATATGACAATCGAAATGCCGGTTTCTACTGAGACCAATGGTAACGGTAATGGCCGGAAGAGCCTCAGTACCGCGGCCGCCCACAAGTTGGCGACCACCACCAAATCCGAACCCCAGATGCAGGGTATCAGCTCGCGCTGGCTGACCAGGATGCTGCCGTGGACGCAGGTCAACGGCGGTGTGTACCGGGTGAACCGCCGACTCACCCACACCCTCGGCAATGGCGAGATCGAGTTTGTCATCGAGGGTTCGCAGGCCAAGGTCATTCCCCAGGAACTGCGCGAGCTGCGCGCCCTGCACAACGTCGACGACGACGAGATCCTGCGCGCGCTGGCCGACCGTTTCGAGCAGCGTGACCTCGAACCGGGCACGGTCGTCGCCGAATTCGGCAACGAGATGAATCAGATCGTATTGATCGTGCACGGCAAATTGGCCAAGATCGGTTCCGGCGAATACGGCGAGCAGACCATGCTCGGCCTGCTGGCCGGCGGCAACTTCTTCGGCGACGAATGCCTCACCGACCCCTCCGCCATTTGGCCGGTCACGGTCAAGGCGGTCACCAAGACCACCACGCTGGTCATGCAGCGGCAAGCGCTGGAGGAGGTGCTCGACAACGCACCAGCACTCCGGGAGCAACTCTCACGGGTCACCGCCGCCGCGGCACAGCCGCAGAACAAGCAGGGCGAGGCCGCGATCCAGATCCACTCGGGCCACGAGGGTGAGCCTCAGTTGGACGGCACCTTCGTCGATTACGACGCCAGCCCCCGCGAATACGAACTCAGCTTGGCGCAGAGCGTGCTTCGCGTGCACACCCGCGTCGCCGACCTGTTCAACGATCCGATGAACCAGACCCAGCAGCAGTTGCGGCTGACCATCGAGGCGCTCTACGAACGCCGCGAATACGATCTGGTCAACAGCACCGACTTCGGGCTGCTGCACAACTGCGACCTCAAGCAGCGCATCTACACCGAGTCCGGCCCGCCCACCCCCGACGACATGGACGAGCTGCTCAGCATGCGGCGCAGCACCAAACTCTTTCTGGCCCACCCGAAAGCGATCGCCGCCTTCGGCCGCGAATGCAGCAAACGCGGCCTCTACCCGGACCCCGTCGACGTCGACGGACACCGCGTACCCGCCTGGCGCGGCGTCCCGATCTTCCCCTGCGGCAAGATTCCGGTCAGCGGCACCCAGACCACGTCGATCATCGCCATGCGCCTCGGCGAAAAGGACCAGGGCGTGATCGGCCTGCACCAGACCGGCCTGCCCGACGAATACGAACCGAGCCTCAACGTCCGGTTCAAAGGCATCGACGACCAGTCGATCATCTCCTACCTGGTCAGCTGCTACTACTCGGCGGCGATCCTGGTCCCCGACGCGCTCGGCATCCTCGACAACGTCCTCGTCGCACGCCAGACCGACTGACCGGGACCTTCAGCGACCTCGATGTCTTCGACGCCGCGGCGGCCACGAAACACCCAGCAGCCGCGGCGTTCCCAGGTCTTCGGCGACCGGATTCCGGGCGCCGGGGACACCGCTAGGGAAGGTGTATGTGCTGATGGTCGAGAGCACCTCGGCGGCGACGAGCCACCGGGCCACAGAGATCCTGGCCAGCGTCCGCGCCATGTGCGATCCGGTGCTGCGCGAGGCAGTTTCGTCATTACCCGAGCCGCTGTGCCGGATGGGCGGTTATCACCTCGGCTGGTGGGACGCCGAGGGCACCGCGACCCCGCAGCCGGGCGGCAAGGCGCTGCGGCCCGCGCTGACCGTCTGCGCGGCCGTCGCCTGCGGTGCCACCCCACGGGCCGCGCTCGCCGCCGCGGCCGCGGTGGAACTGGTGCACAATTTCACGCTCCTGCACGACGACGTGATGGACGCAGACCGGCTCCGGCGCGGCAGGCCCGCCGTGTGGACGGTCTGGGGCATCCCCGACGCGATGTTGCTCGGTGACGCGCTGCACGCCCTGGCCGGCCGAATCCTGGTGACCGGCTTGCCCGGCCGGACGGCGACGGCGGCCGTGGCGCGGCTGGAATCGGCGGTCATCGAGATGTGCCACGGCCAGCACAAGGACTGCCGCTTCCGCTCCGGTGGGCACGTCGACGTCGAGGAATACGCGCGGATGGCCATGGGCAAGACCGGCGCGCTGATGGGTTGTGCGTGCGCGCTCGGGGCCGTGTGCGCGCAGGCGGATCTGGCCACCGTGGCGGCGATGGACACGTTCGGGCGGGAACTGGGCATGGCCTTCCAGTTCGTCGACGACCTGATCGGGATCTGGGGTGATCCGCAGGTCACCGGCAAACCGACGAGTGACCTTGCCCGCCACACGATGTCGCTACCGGTGGTCTCGGCCCTGGGTTCCGGCACCGCGGCGGCCGCCGAACTGGCGACCATGTACGGCCGCGCCCCGGAATCGATGGATGTCGCGCGGGCCGCGGCGCTGGTCGAGTCGGCCGGCGGCCGGCAGAACACCCAGCAGCTCGCCGACAACCGAGTGCGCGCGGCCATCGCGGCCTTGGCCGATCGCGCCGCGGCGGCGGACCTGATGGTGCTGGCCGGCCTGGTTTCGCACCGGAACCACTGAGCCGCGAGTTCGACCGTAAGGAGATGACATGCAGCCCTTCGAACTTCCCGATTTCTACATGCCGTATCCGGCCAGGCTCAACCCGCACGTGGACAGTGCCCGCGCGCACACCCGGATCTGGGCCGCGGACATGGGCTTCTTCGAACCCCAAGCGGGGCAACATATCTGGGACGAGGACGACCTGGAACGGCACGACTACGGCCTGCTGTGCGCCTACACCCATCCCGAATGCGGCAGCGCGGAATTGTCACTCATCACCGACTGGTATGTGTGGGTGTTCTATTTCGACGATCACTTCCTCGAATTGTTCAAGCGGACAAGAGATACCGAGGGAGCACGGACATATCTGGAACACCTGCGCGATTTCATGCCGCTGGCCGGCGGGCCGATGCCGGAGCCGACGAATCCGGTCGAGCGCGGGCTCGCCGACCTGTGGGTGCGGACCGTGCCGGCCATGCCGATGGACTGGCGGCAGCGCTTCGTCGCGACGACCACCGCGTTGCTGGAGGAGTCGCGGTGGGAGCTGACCAACATCACCGAGGGCCGGATCGCGAATCCGATCGAATACATCGAGATGCGGCGCAAGGTCGGCGGCGCACCGTGGTCGGCGAATCTGGTGGAACACGCGGTCGGCGCGGCGATTCCGGCCGCGCTCGCCGCGACGCGACCACTGGAGGTGTTACGCGACACCTTCGCCGACGCCGTGCACCTGCGCAACGACATCTTCTCCTACGAACGCGAGGTCCGGCAGGAGGGCGAGAACGCCAACGGAATCCTCGTGGTGGAGCGGTTTTTCGGGTATGAGACCCAGCGCGCCGCCGACGTCGTCAACGATCTGCTGACCTCCCGCCTGCAGCAGTTCGAACACACGGCGCTGACCGAATTGCCGATGCTGTTCGCCGAGTACGCGGTCGCTCCGCAGGACCAGGCCGCGGTCGTCGCCTACGCGAAAGGCTTGCAGGACTGGCAATCCGGCGGCCACGAATGGCATATGCGGTCGAGCCGATACATGAACAAGGGCGGCTCGACGGCCAGCGATCCGTTGCCGCGGCTGTTCCGGCCGGTCGGGCTCGGCAGCTCCGCGGTGTATTTGTTCGCCCCGGCACAGACTCTCGGGCCGGGCCGGGCGAAAAGTTTCCTGCGCCCCCGTTTCGAAAACGTCGGCCCGACGACATTGCCGGACTTCTACCTGCCCTACGCGTTGCGGTTGAGTCCGCACCTCGACGCGGCGCGCGCGAACCTGATGGACTGGGGCAAGCAGATGGGCTTCCACGGCCCGGTACCGGAACTGGGTGGTCGCCCGCTGTGGCGGCCGGTGGATCTGGCGGAGTTCGACTTCGCGTTGTGCTCAGCGGGATTGGATCCGGACGCCACCCCCGCCGAGTTGGATCTGTCGGCGAACTGGCTCGCCTGGGGCACCTATGTCGACGACTACTACCCGCAGGTGTTCGGCAGGCACAAGGACATCGTCGGGGCAAAGCTGCAAGGCAAACGCTTCTCGGCGTTCATGCCGCTGGATGCCGCGACGGTCCCGCCGGCGACCAACGCGATGGAACGTGGTCTCGCCGACCTCTGGCCTCGGACCACCGCCATTCTCGACGACGAGCAGAAGCGCGAATTCCGCCGGGCCGTGGCGGCTTTCCTGGAGAGCTCCGAATGGGAGGTGGCCAACGACATCGCCAATCGCATCCCCGATCCGGTCGACTATGTCGAAATGCGCCGCCGCACTTTCGGTTCGGATCTCACCATGGCGTTGTCCCGGTTCTCGCACGGGCACCTGGTGCCGCCCGACGTCTACCGCACCCAGACGGTCCTGGATCTGGAACACACCGCGAGCGACTACGCCACCATGGTGAACGACCTGTTCTCGTATCAGAAAGAGACACAGTACGAGGGCGACTTCCACAACGCGGTCCGGGTCATGCAGAACTTCTTCGACTGCGATCCCGAGGAAGGCGTCGCCATCGTCAACGACCTGCTGACCGCCCGGATGCAGCAGTTCGAGCGCATCGTCGGCAGCGAATTGCCCGCCCTCTACGCGGAATACGAACTCGGTCAGGACGTGCGCGATTCACTGGACCGGCGCGCGGCCGAACTGCAGGACTGGATGGCCGGAATCGTGCACTGGCACAGGTCGTGCGGCCGCTATAAGGAAGCACAACTCGAAGACCGATACCGATCGGCGGATCTGCCGGAAGGGGCTGCCGCCGAACGGGTTTCCCCGTCCGGTCCGACGCCCTGCTTCACCCGGCCCACCGGTCTCGGCACCGGTGCCGCCCGCATCGACGGGCTGCGTCGCGTACCGGTCGACCTGGCGCACACGGTGTCGCCATGACCACCGCTCGCGCGAGAACCGTATTACTCGCCGCGCCACGGTCTTTCTGCGCTGGCGTCGAGCGGGCCATCGACACGGTCGAACGGTTACTGGCCGCACCGGATCGGGAAGAGCCGGTCTACGTGCGCAAGCAGATCGTGCACAACACGCATGTGGTCGCCGATCTGGCCGCGCGCGGCGCGGTGTTCGTCGACGAACTGGACGAGGTGCCGCGGGGTTCGACGGTCGTCTTCTCCGCGCACGGTGTCTCTCCCGCCGTGCACGAGCAGGCGAAGCAGCGCGGGCTGACCGTGATCGACGCCACCTGCCCGCTGGTCACCAAAGTGCATGCCGAGGCACGGCGTTTCGCCGCCCGCGGCAACACCATCGTGCTGGTCGGCCATGCCGGGCACGAGGAGGTCGAGGGCACGGCGGGTGAGGCCCCCGAGGTGACACTGGTGGTCGACGGCCCGGCCGAGGTCGCGGCGCTGCAGGTCCCCGACGAAAGCCGGGTCGCCTACCTGACTCAGACCACCCTGTCGGTCGACGAGGCCGAGGAGACCATTCAGGCACTGCGCCGGCGCTTTCCGCGGTTGCACGGCCCGAGCAGTGCCGACATCTGCTACGCCAGCACCAACCGGCAGGAGTCGGTCGAGGCGGTCGCGCGGCAGAGCGACGTGGTGCTGGTGATCGGGTCGGAGAACTCGTCCAATTCCCAGCGGTTGGTGGAAGTCGCTCGGCGCCAAGGTATTCCGGCCTACCTGATCGAGGATGCGTCGGCGATCTCGCCGGCCTGGATCGAGTCCGCGGACACCATCGGCCTGTCCGCGGGCGCTTCCGCGCCGGCGGTGCTGGTCGACGCGGTGGTCGAGGCCTTACGCGCCTGGGGACCGCTCACCGTTCGGGAACACGTCACCGCGGTCGAGGACATCGCCTTCGCCCCACCGCCCGACGTCCGGCGCCTGCCATGACCGCGGCCGCTGCCGGCATTCAGAGAGGCCGCCATGACCAGCAGTGATCTCGGCCTGCCTACCGCACCTCCGCGCCACCGCACCCGCAGGCTCGATATCGGTGGCGTCCCGGTCGGCGGTGGCGCACCGATCTCCGTCCAGACCATGACCACCACGCGTACCGCCGACATCGACGGCACGCTGCAACAGATCGCCGCGGTCACCGCCGCGGGCTGCGACCTCGTCCGCGTCGCGGTGCCGACGACCGAGGACGTGGCCGCGCTGCCGGCCATCGTCGCCCGCTCCCCGCTGCCGGTGATCGCCGACATCCACTTCCAGCCGCGCTACGTCTTCGCCGCGATCGACGCGGGGTGCGCGGCGGTGCGGGTGAACCCCGGCAATATCAAGCAATTCGACGACCGCGTCGGTGAGATCGCGAAAGCGGCCGCGGCGGCGGGGGTTCCGATCCGGGTCGGGGTGAACGCCGGTTCGCTCGATCCCCGGGTGCTGGCCAAGCACGGCTCCGCCACCGCGGAGGCGCTGGTCGAATCGGCGCTGCGGGAGGCCGCGCTGTTCGAAGAACACGGCTTCACCGACCTCAAGATCGCGGTCAAACACCACGACCCGCGCACCATGATCGCGGCGAATCGGCTACTCGCGCAACGCTGTGACTATCCGCTGCACCTCGGCGTCACCGAGGCCGGGCCGATGTTCCAGGGCACGATCAAATCGGCGGTCGCGTTCGCCATCCTGCTCGGCGAGGGAATCGGCGACACCATTCGCGTGTCCATCTCGGCGCCGCCGGTCGATCAGGTCAAGGCGGGCTGCCACATCCTGCAATCGCTCGGGCTGCGGCCACGGAAGCTGGAGATCGTCTCGTGCCCCGGCTGCGGCCGGCTTCAGGTCGATATCCACCGGCTGGCCGGGCAGGTGGAGGCGGCGTTCGAGGGGTTCCCGCATCCGCTGCGGGTCGCGGTGATGGGCTGCGTGGTGAACGGTCCCGGCGAGGCCCGCGAGGCCGACCTGGGGGTCTCCTCCGGCAACGGCAAGGGCCAGATCTTCGTCCGGGGCAAGGTGATTCGCACCGTGCCGGAGCACCTCATCGTCGAAACGCTGCTGGCCGAGGCCATCGCGCTGACCGACGGGCTCGAAGACGCACCGGCGGAAGGAATCTCATGACCACCGCGCACGCCGAGCCGGCCACCCCCGTAGACCTGGCCGCCATCCGGACCAGGGTGGACGACGCGCTCGAACTCTTCCTGCGGGACAAGGCCACTGCCACCGAGCCGGCGCTACCCGGCGAACTCACCGACACCGTGCTCGACTTTCTTTCCGCGGGCGGCAAGCGAATTCGCCCGCTGCTGTGCGTCCTCGGCTGGCACGCGGCGGGCGGCGGCATGCCCGTCCCGCAGTCGATCGTGCGGGCCGCGGCCTCGCTGGAACTGTTCCACGCCGCCGTGCTGATCCACGACGACATCATCGACAACAGCTATACCCGCCGCGATCACCCCACCGTGCATCGCGCGCTGGCCCACCGGTATCGGGATCGCCGCGAGCCGGACCGGTTCGGCGCGCACGCCGCCCTCGTCCTGGGTGACCTGGCGATGGTCTGGTCGGCCGAGCTGCTGCACACCGCACAGCTCACCGCGACCCAACTGACCGAGGCGCTCACGGTGCTCGACGGCATGCGCGCGGATGTCATGTACGGCCAGTACCTGGACCTGATCACCACCGCCCGCCCCTCCCGTGACCTGGGCCGCGCGCTCCAGATCATCCGGTACAAGACCGCGTCCTACACCTGCGAGCGCCCGCTGCAGCTCGGCGCCGTTCTCGCCGGCGCGCACCGCGGCGTGCGGGAGGCCCTCACCGCCTACGCCTCGCCGGTGGGCGAGGCCTTCCAGCTACAGGACGATCTGCTCGGCGTCTACGGCGATCCCGCGAGCACCGGCAAGTCCGTCCTGGAGGACCTGCGCGACGGCAAGCACACCGCGCTGGTCGCGCTGGCTCTAGAGCACGCGACCCCCGCGCAGTCCGCGCAACTGCTCGATCTGCTCGGCAATCCCGAGCTCGACCATCGGCAGGCCGACACCTGCCGCGAAATCCTCACCGCCACCGCACGACCCCGCGTCGAAGCGATGATTCGCACCCGCTGGGCGCAGGCCAACCGCGCCCTCGACGACGCACCCATCCCGGCCGCGGTCCGCCAAGCACTGCGTTACGTCGCGGACGTCGTCGTTTCGAGGAACACCTGAGAGAGGCCGCGCCATGGATAGTGAACTCGTTCTGCAGATCCTCGTGCCCGTCGCCGTGGGCGTCGTGGCGGTCATCATCTTCGTGGTCGGCGACCGGCTGCGACCGGAATCGTGGCGCCAGGACGAGGAGGAGGCGCCGGGCACCCTGGTGGTCGACCTGATCAACACTCTCTTCATGGCCGTGGCGGCCTTCGTGGTGGTGATCTGCTGGCAGCAGTACGACAACGCGCACAATCACACCATCGCGGAATCCAAGGCGCTCATCGACGTCTACTGGACCGCGCACTCGCTGCCCGAGCCGGAACATCAGCAGATCCAGAAGCTGGTGCACGACTACACCGAGCAGGTGGTCAAGGTGGAGTGGCCGGAGATGGACAACCAAGGGCGGATGAGCCAGACCACGCAGGACACCTTGGATACGTTGCGGGACACCGTGATGGCGATCCAGTCGACCGACGACAACGTCACCGATCTGCGCGCCAGCGCGATCGGCGCGTTGGAGGCAGTTTCCCAGGCCCGCCACGATCGGTCGATGGACGTCGACCTCGGTATGCCCGGATTCCTCTACACCGCTTTGTGGTTCACCACCGTCCTGCTGCTGTTCACCTCGGTGCTCTCCGGGGTCACGGTCTCCAAACGCAGTCTGCTGATGACCGCGCTGCTCGGCATCGTGGTCGGCGCGGCGATCGTCGCGATCTACGGCCTCGACCGGCCGTTCTCCGGCGGGAACCTGGTGCCGAAGGACGCCTTCACCTCGGCACTGTCCCGTTTCCAGCACATCACCTAGCGAATCTCATTGCCCGGCCATCGATTACGGATAGGGATGTGCGCGCATGGCACACACCAGAGGACTCGCCATCGCGGCGGCGCTGCCGGTCACCGCGATGCTGCTCGCCGGCCAGTCCGCGGTCGCGGACCCGTTACCGCCGGACTGGCTGCCGATCGGCGAAATCACCACGGGCAGTGCGGCTCCGGCCGAGATCGATACCGGGAGCGCGTTCGCCGGGAACGAGTTGAGTCTCGGCCCGAGCAGTGCGTCCGCCGGCAGCGGATCGGCCGGCAGCGCAAGTGCGGGCGCGCCACTAGGTCTCGGGCCGGCCAGCCGACCCGCACCGGCCCCGATCGAGGAGGCGGCCGCGCCGCGGCTCGGGCTCGAAGGTTCTGTCCAACTGCCCGATCCGGATTCCGACGACGTCCGGACGGCGTGCACCGGCAGCGTCGCGGTGGGCGGCGCGCTGATCCTGCTCGGCCTCGTGACCGGCAGTTCACACGGCCTGCTCGGCTCCAGCGGGTCGGCGCTCGGCAGCGTGGTGGTCGGTAGTGCCGCGACCGGCAGCGGGCTGGTCTGCCTGCTGTGGCCGCGCGACATCCTGCCGCCGTTCCCCGGTCTGCCGCTGCAGCTCGCTCCACCGGCGGTCGCGGTGCCGGTGTTCGAGGCGCCGCCGGTCGAGGCGCCGACGCCGGAGCCCGAACCCGAGCCGGTCACGCCGCAGCTTCCGCCGGCCCGAACCCAGCCTGCGGCGGCGTCTTTGGCGGAGGCCGAGCCGAAGCCCGACCCGGTCGCGTGGAACATCATGCAGCTGCTGACGATCATGGTGGTCACGATCCTCACCACGGTGCGCGGCGCGACCATCGTCCGGCGCACCCGGCACGGTTAAGCGCGGCGCCACCATTCGAGGAAATGCGCGAGCGCCGGTGCGTCCGAGCCACGCATCCAGGCGATCCGAATGGCGATCTGCGGCGGGTTCGTGGCGAACGGAATGACGACGATGTTTTCGTGCGCGATGCGGGTCGCGCGTTTGCGGTCCAGCACGCTGATTCCGGTGCCGCTCGACACCAGGTCGAGGACCTGTTCGGCGTCGGATTCCTCGGCGACCAGATTCGGCGCGCCGTCACCCCAGATATGGGTGACCAGTTCGTCGTAGAAGTCCGGTCCGGTCTGCCGGGACCAGAGCACGATCGGCTCGTCGACGATGTCGCCGATTTCCACCGCGTCTTTATCCGCCAGCGGGTGCCCTTTGGAAACCACCACGGCGGCTTCCTGTAGCCCGATCAGGTGTGTTTCGACTCGCGGATGGGTGATATTGCCGCGCACGAACGCGACGTCGACCTCGCCCGATTCGAGCAGGTCGAGATTCCATGATGTCCAGCCGGTGATCGTCGACACATCGATGTCCGGAAATTCCTTCCGGAAGGATCTTATGCGCTGGGAAATATCGCTGTCGGAGCCCGATCGAGTGAAGGCGACCTTCAGCTCACCCGCCGTGCCCGACGCCCGCGCGCGGACCGTCCGCTCCAGGTCCGCGGCGGCCGAGAGCAGTTGCTGAGCGCCCGCCTGCAACGCGAGACCGGCCGGTGTCAGGACGAAGCCGCGGCCGGTGCGGGCGAGCAGCTCGACGCCCAGCTCCTTCTCCAGCGCTTTGACCTGCTGTGACAGCGCGGGCTGAGTGATGTGCAGCGCCTCGGCCGCGCGACCGAAGTGTCGGTGCTCGGCAACTGCCAGGAAGTAACGCACGCGACGTAGGTCGTCCACGCGGTCAGCCTAGCCAGATAAGAGTTTCTTATCAACGGGAAGTAAATACGTATTGGACCTGGCGATCTTCGCGGGCCGAGACTGTAGCTACCGATCCAGTCCACGTCCGCTACCGCGAGAAGGTGTCCCGATGCCGACAGTCGCCGCCGCCATAGCCGAGAATCTTCGAGCCAGGCAGATATCCGAATTCTTCGGTCAGAGCCTGCCGTCGCTGCTGGTATTGGCGGCCGAGGATCTGGGCATCCGCCAGATCGTTTATCGCACGGAAAACGCGGGCGGCACTATGGCCGACGGATTCGCCCGGATATCCGGGCATTGCTCCGTCGTGGTCGCGCAGAACGGCCCGGCGGCGACGCTGCTCGTGCCGCCGCTGACCGAGGCCGCGAAGGTCTCCATTCCAGTGGTCGCCCTCATTCAGGACGTGCCGAGCCCGATTCGCAACAAAAACGCGTTTCAGGAGATCGATCACCAAAGTCTGTTCTCCGGCTGCACCAAATGGTTCGATCGGCTCGACGATCCCACCCGGGTGCACGATTACCTCGACGCGGCTTTCCGGGCCGCGACCAGTGGACGACCCGGTCCCGCGGTGCTGATGCTGCCGAAGGACGTCCTCGAACTGGCCGCACCGCCCACCCCCGGGAATCTCGGCCCGACGGTGTTCCCCCTCGACCGGATCCGCCCGCCCGAGGCGAACGTCCGCACCGCCGCGGACCTGCTGGCCAATGCCGAGCGGCCACTCGTCGTGGCCGGTGGCGGCGCGGTCTCCGCCGACGCGGGCGCCGCGCTGGCCCGGCTGAGCGACCTGGCCTCGTTGCCGATCGCGACCACGCCCATGGGCAAGGGCGTCGTCCCCGACACCGCCGACCTGAGTGTCGGTGTGATCGGCAATTACATGGGGCCGCACGGGGTTTCGCACGGCATGCGCGAATGGATCGGCCAGGTGGACACGGTCTTGCTGGCCGGGTCGCGGACCAACGAGAACGGCACCGACGGCTGGAGCCTGTTCCCGCCGGACGCCACCTTCATCCATCTCGACATCGACCCGACCGAGATCGGCCGCAACTACCCGTCGCTGCGCCTGGTCGGTGACGTCCGGTCCGGCATCGATGATCTCGCGGCCGCACTTCGCGAACTCGACCTGAGTAAGCGCAGCGCCGACCGGCCTGCCGTCACCGCACAGATCGCCCGGTCACGCGCCGAATTCGAGACCACGACCGCGGCCGTGCGCACCTCGACGGCGCGGCCGCTGCGCCCGGAACGGGTGGCCGACGAGATCAGCACGCTGCTGCCGGACGACGCGATCGTCGTCGCGGACGCCAGCTACTCCTCGATCTGGGTGGCCAACTACGTCCGCGCCACCACCCATCGCCAGCGCTTCCTCCTGCCGCGCGGCATGGCCGGCCTCGGCTGGGGTCTGCCGCTGGCGCTCGGCGCGAAGGCGGCCCGCCCGTCCGCGCCGGTCATCTGCCTGGTCGGCGACGGCGGCTTCGCGCACTGCTGGGCCGAGATCGAGACCGCCGTCCGGGAGAACCTGGATGTCGTTGTGCTGGTGCTGAACAACTCCATCCTCGGTTATCAGAAGCACGCCGAAATCGTCCAGTTCGGCAGGCCCACCTCGGCCGTCGAACTCGGGCACGTCGATCACGCCCAGATCGCCGCCGCCTGCGGTGCGCACGGGCACACCATCCACACCGATGTGGAACTGCGCGAAGCGCTGTCGAAGGCGATCGTCGATCCGGCCACCACCGTCCTCGACATCATCACCGACTCCGACGCCTACCCCCCGATCACCGGTTGGGAAACCAATCCGGCCCTCACCGACCACCTCATCGACCAGCAGCTCAATCGATAACACCCTTCGAGAAAACGGAGACTCCCATGGCATTCGACTACACGGCCTTCTTCGAGCGCAGAATCGAC
Organism: Nocardia sp. NPDC006044; assembly: GCF_042871115.1. Lineage (NCBI taxonomy): Bacteria > Bacillati > Actinomycetota > Actinomycetes > Mycobacteriales > Nocardiaceae > Nocardia > Nocardia sp. NPDC006044. The sequence continues at coordinate 200,121 of NZ_JBIAID010000004.1, read as the reverse complement.
GACATCAGAGCGTCGGGTCAGTACCGGACATTCGTCGAAATCGAACGCCTGGCCGGGCGATTCCCGCACGCGGTGCACCACCACCGCGACGGGCTGCGCGAGATCACGGTGTGGTGCAGCAACGACCACCTCGGCATGGGCCAGTTCCCCGCCGTCGTGGAGGCCATGCACCGGTCGGTGAATCGCTCGGGTGTCGCGGCGGGTGGCTCGCGCAATATCTCCGGCAACAACCACACCCACATCCTGCTGGAACGTGAAGTGGCACAGCTGCATCGCAAGGAGGCGGGCCTGACCTTCATCACCGGCTACGCGGTGAACGACGCCGTGCTCGGCGTGCTCGGCAAGGAACTGCCCGGGGCGATCTTCTTCTCCGACGAGCAGAACCACGCGTCGATGATCCTGGGCATGCGCGCCTCGCGCGCCGAGCGGAAGATCTTCCGGCACAACGATCCGGCCCATCTCGACGAGCTGCTCTCGGCCACCGACCCGGATCGTCCGAAAATCGTTGCCTTCGAATCGATCTACTCGATGGACGGTGATGTCGCGCCGATGCCCGAGTTGTGTGCCGTGGCCAAGAAGCACGGCGCGCTGGTCTACGTCGACGAGGCGCACTCGGTCGGCATGTACGGTCCGGAAGGCTCCGGCATGGCCGCCCACATGGGCTGCGCGGACCAGGTCGACTTGCTGATGGGCACTTTCGCCAAGGGGTACGGCACACTCGGCGGCTATCTGACCGGCCCGGCGCCGATCCTCGACGCGGTGCGCAGCTTCGCGCCGGCCTTCATCTTCACCCTCGCCATGCCGCCCGCCCTCGCGGCCGCCGCGCTGGCCAGCGTGCGGCATCTGCGCGAATCCGACAACGAGCGAATCCTGCTGCACCACCGGGCGCGACTGCTCCAGGATCTGCTCACCGATGCCGAAATCCCTTTGGTGTCCACCGAAAGCCATATCGTCCCCGTGCTCGTAGGTGATCCGTACAAATGCAAAGAACTGGCCGATATCCTGCTCGAGGAATACCGGCAATACGCCCAGCCGATCAACTTCCCGTCCGTCGCGCGGGGCACCGAGCGCCTCCGGATCAATCCGTCGCCGGTCCACAGTCCCGCGGCGGTGCACCGCTTCGCCGAGATCATCGACACCGTCTGGTCGCGGCTGAACCTGCCTCGCCGTCCGGTCCTGCCGATCGCCAATCACGAAGCGCTGGAGAAGGTTTCGGTATGAGTGTCGAGACGGCCCCGAAGCCACCCCGGAGCCTGCATCCGGTGGCGGATGCTGAGCCCCCGACGCCGTGGGCTCAGCACATTCTTCTCTACGCCGCGTTCTTCCTCATGGGCGCCGAAATGTACCTGGTCGCACCGATGCTGCCGGGTATCGCCCAGTCGTTGCACGCGTCGGTGGCCGCCTCGGCCACCATCGTCACCGCGTATGTGCTCGTCTACGCCGTCGCGGGGCCGCCGTTCGGCATCCTGGCCGACCGGTACCCGCGACGCTGGTCGATCCTGCTGGGTTCGCTGGTCTTCATGCTCGGCAACCTCGCCTGTGCGGCGGCGAGTTCGCTGCCGATGTTGATCGCGGGTCGCGGTATCACCGGGCTCGGCGCAGCGATCGCGGCGCCCGCGATCTGGGCCTATCTCGCCGAGCGGTCACCGCAGCACCGGCGTGGCCGGGTGATTTCCCTTGGTGCGAGCGTCTATTCGCTCGGCCAGGTGCTCGGTGTGCCGCTCGGCGCGGGTCTCGCCTCGCTGACCAGTTGGCGGTGGCCGTTCCTGGCCGTCGGCGTGCTGATGCTGGCCGTGTCGGCCGTGCTGTACCTGCGGCTGGACCACATCCCGGCGACCGGGAAGGCGCGCGGCTTCACGGCGCTGCTGGCGCCGTGGACGCAGCCACGAATCAGCCTGGGGCTCATCGCGACTCTGTTCCTGCAAGCGGGTCGCCTGGGCGCCTACACCTTCGTCGGGGTGCTGTTCGCGCAGCGATTCGGCTTCAGCCTCAACACACTCGGTCTCGTCGGACTGCTCGTGGGCGCCGGATCGTTGATCGGCTCGCTGAGCACCGGGACCATCCTGGACCACCTGCATCGGCGCAAGGTGAGCGGCGTGTGGGTGTCGGTCGCCGCCGCCGCGGCGTTCGTGCCCTGCGCCGCAGTGGCTTTGACCGCGGACAACCTGCTGCTCGCGCTGGCGGCGCTGACCCTGTGGTGCGTGTTCGGCGGAGCGTTCTACTCCAGCCAGCAGGCCTACCTCTCCTCGGCCGACCCGACTCAGCGGGCGTCCGTCGTCGCGTGGAACAACTCGATGATGAACGCGGGCATCGCGATCGGCACCACCCTGCTCGGCACGCTCACCGTCGGCAGCGCCGCCTTCGCCGGCCTGACCGGCTTCCTCGGCCTGGCCGCGACCCTGGTCGCGGCCGCGCTGCTCGTGCTCATTCGAAAGGACCGTCAGCCAGCATGATTCCCTTTCCGGCCACCGCACCCAGCCGCACCGCCCTGCCCATCGCCGCCCGGGCGCAGGGTCCCTACATCTACGACGCCGACGGAAACGACTATCTCGACGGCTCTTCCGGCGTGCTCAACGTCAATGTCGGGCATGCGCATCCGAAGGTGCTGCAAGCCATCGAAACTCAGCTCGGGCAGCTGACTTTCGTGCACCGCACGCAGTTCCGCAACGATCCGGCGGCGCGGCTCACCGGGCGGCTGCTGTCGATCGCGCCGGCCAGGACGGCTGCGGTCGAATACAGCAATTCCGGGTCCGAGGCCAACGAATGCGCGCTGCGACTGGCTTTCGCCTATCAGCATCGGCGGGGCAAGCCGCAGCGCACGGTCATCCTGTCCGAGGAGCCCAGCTATCACGGGATGACGGCGGCGGCGCTGTCCATCACCGGCAGTCCCGGCAAGCGTGACCCGTCGGTGGAGCCGCTGCTGGGTCCGCGCGCGAACCGCGTTCTGGTGCGCCCCAAGCCCGGCCGGCGGCGAGCCACGCACGAAGAGTGGGCGCAGGCCATGCTCGCCGTCGGAACGTCCAAGGTCGCCGCGGTCGTCATCGAACCGCTCGGCGGGGCGTCCTCGGGGGCCTCGCCGATCGACATCGACACGATGCAGTGGCTGCGGCGGGAAACGCGAGACAACGGAATCGTGCTCATCGCCGACGAGGTGATGTCCGGGTTCGGGCGCACCGGGAAGTGGTGGGCCTGTGACCATTCCGGCATTGCTCCCGACATTCTGACCTCGGGTAAGGGTGTCACCGGTGGCTACACCAGTCTGGCGGTCGCCTTGGTCGCCGAATCCGTCACCGCGGCGATCGCGGAACCGCTGGGGCCGATCGTGCTGGGGCACACCATGTCCGCGAACCCGCTCGCCTGTGCGGCGGCGAACGCGGTACTGAGTGTCCTCGAAGACGAAGGGCTGCTGAGCAATGCGGCGATGATGGGTGGTTTGCTCGCCGACGAGTTGACCACCCTGTGCGACCGCTATCCGGCACTGCTGTCGGATCAGTCGGGTATCGGGTTGATGCGAGCGTTGCACCTCCAGCCCGATCAGCCCGCGGATACCAACAAGCGGATCATCGCTGCCGCCCGAGCGAACGGGCTCGTGCTGTGCACGGCGGGCATCGGCCCGGCGACCAACTCGGTGCTGGTGGCTCCCCCGCTGAACAGCACACCGGAGGTCATCGTCGAGTTGGCCGACCGGCTGGACAAGACACTGTCGGCAGTGGCGGAGATCGGAGCCGAGCATGCCTGAGGTGGCCGAACTGCTCGCCGCCGTACCCGCCGATCTGTGGATCGGCGGCAAGCGAGTACCGGCGGAACGCACGTTCCCGGTGTTCGATCCCGCGACCGGCGAAGTACTGATCGAGGTGGCCGACGCGTCGGCCGTCGACGGCGCCCGCGCGCTCGACGCCGCCGCCGGAGCGCAAGCCGCCTGGGCCGCGACGCCGTCGCGCGAGCGCGCCGAAATCCTGCGTCGCGCTTGGGAACTGGTGATCGCGCTGCGCGACGAATTCGCCTTGCTGATGACCCTGGAGATGGGCAAGCCGCTGGCCGAGAGCTACGGCGAGGTCAGCTACGGCGCGGAGTTCCTGCGCTGGTTCGCCGAGGAGGCGGTCCGGGTGCACGGCCGCTACACCCACGCACCATCGGGCACCGGCCGCATCATCGTCACCAAGCAGCCGGTCGGACCGACGCTGGCCATCACGCCGTGGAACTTCCCGCTCGCCATGGGCACCCGCAAGATCGCCCCGGCGCTCGCGGCCGGCTGCACGATGGTGGTCAAGCCCGCCGCCGAGACGCCACTGACCATGCTGCTGCTGGGTCAGGTTTTCGCCGACGCCGGATTGCCACCCGGTGTGCTGTCGATCCTGCCGACCGCAGACGCCGCCGCGCTCACCGACCCGATGTTCGGCGACGACCGGCTGCGCAAGATCACCTTCACCGGATCGACCGGTGTCGGCAAAATCCTTCTCGCACAATCGGCTACGCGCGTGCTGCGGACCTCGATGGAACTCGGCGGCAACGCACCGTTCGTCGTATTCGCCGATGCCGATCTCGATGCCGCGGTCGACGGCGCGATGGCGGCCAAGATGCGCAACACCGGCGAGGCCTGTACCGCGGCAAACCGGTTCCACGTCGACAACGCGATCCGCGCGGAGTTCACCGCCGAGCTCACCGCCCGGATGCGGGCGCTGAAGATCGGCCCGGGGTACCTCGACGGGGTGCAGGTCGGGCCGCTGATCAGCGAGAAGCAACGCGACACGGTCGCCGAGCTGGTGCACGACGCCGTGGCGAAGGGTGCGCGAGTCACCACCGGCGGACGGCGCATCGCCGGCGACGGCTATTTCTACGAGCCGACCGTCTTGGCGGACGTGCCGGCCGATGCGCGCATTCTGCGCGAAGAGGTGTTCGGCCCGGTCGCCGCGATCACCGGCTTCGACGGCGAGACGGAGGGGATCATCGCCGCCAACGACACCGAATTCGGGCTCGCCGCATACATTTACACCAGGGACCTCGACCGTGCCTTCCGCGTTGCCGAGGCGCTCGAGACCGGCATGGTCGGCGTGAACCGCGGGGTGATCTCCGACGTCGCCGCGCCGTTCGGCGGGGTCAAGGAATCCGGCCTCGGCCGCGAGGCAGGCACCGAGGGGATCGAGGAGTACCTCGAAACCAAATACATCGCCCTGCCTCAGCCCTCCTGAGCATCGAGTTCGTCGAGCACCCGCTGGCCGATGGCGAAGGCGGCGTTCGCGGCGGGCACACCGGCGTACGCGCCGGTGTGCAGCAGGACCTCGGCGATCTCCTCGGCGGTGACCCCGTTGCCGATCGCGGCGCGCACGTGCATCGCGATCTCCTCCGACCGGCCCAGGGCGGTGAGCACCGCGAGGGTTATGCAGCTCCGGGTGCGCCGGTCCAGGCCCGGGCGGGTCCAGATCGCCCCCCAGACCGCCTCGGTGATGTATTCCTGGAAGGGACGGGTGAATTCGGTGGTCTTGGCGGCGGCGCGATCGACGTGCGCGTCGCCGAGGACCTCGCGCCGGACCTGTGCACCCTGCTGCGCGCGCTCGTTCACGAATTCTCCTTCAGGTGGCCGAGAATCAGGTCGTTGATCGCGTCCGGCTGTTCGACATTCGCCAGATGTGCTGCTGGACCGACGGTTTCGAGGCGAGCCAGCGGGATCGCGTCGGCTATCCGTTCGGCATGCGGCGGTGGGGTCGCCGGGTCGTCCGCGCCGGCGATCACCAATGTCGGCGCGCTGATCGTGGCCAGGCGCGGGGCGATGTCCATCGTCTCGATCGCCGCACAGCACGCGGCGTAGCCCTCGCTCACGGTGGCGGCGACCATGTCCGTGTAACCGGTGACGAGTTCGGGATGGGCGGCTCGCCACCGCGGTGTGAACCAGCGCCCCACAACGGCTTCCGCGACGGCTCCGGTCCCGTGCGCGCGAACGACGGCGGCGCGGTCGGCCCAGCCGCTGGGCGGGCCGAGTTCGGCCGAGGTGCAGCACAGCGTCAGGGTGCGCAGCCGGTCCGGCGCGTGCTGGCCGGCCCACATGCCGACCATGCCACCGAGGGACAGGCCGACGAAATGGGCCCGGCGGATGTGCAGCCGGTCGAGCAGCGCGAGCACGTCGGAACCGAGATCGGCCAGGGAATACGGACCCGGTGGCACCGGGGAACCGCCGTGGCCGCGATGGTCGTAGCGCACGACCCGATAGCCGGCCTCGGTGAGCGCGGCGACCTGCGGCTCCCACATCCGCGTATCGCTGCCGAGCGACCCGCTCAGGACGACGGCCGGACCCTCTTCAGGTCCGTCGACGATATGGCGGACCTCGACCGGCTCAGACATCGAAGAACACCGTCTCGCCCGCGCCTTGCAGATGCACGTCGAACACATAGCCGTCGCCCGCACGCACCGCGAGCAGCGTGTCCCGGCGCTCCGGCGGCACCGTCGCCAGCACCGGGTCGGTCGCATGCCGGTCCGCGTGCTCGGGAAAGTAGACCCGGGTGACCAGACGATGCAGCAGCCCGCGGGCGAACACGGACATGTCGAGGTGCGGCGCCTGCAACCCGCCGGCACCGTCGCACACCGGGCCGGGAACGACCGTGTAGAGCGCGAATTCACCCTGTCGCGTGTCGCTGCGCGCGAACCCTGCTCTCCCACCCGCTGATTCACCCAGGTCCGCCTGCCAGGTCTCGACCATCGCGTCGTCGATCGCCGTACCCGCTCCGTCGAACACCCGCCCGCGGATCCACACCGCGCCAGGCGTTCCCGCCGGGACCGCGAACGGCCCGTCCGCCTCGATCAGCCCGATGTGCAGATACGGCCCGACGGTCTGCGACGGGGTGCTGCCCACGCTAGTCATCGTCGTCCTCCTCGTCCTCGAACGGCGTCGCGTCGCGACCCCGCAGCACGATGTCGAACTCGAACGCGAGGGCCTGTTCCGGCTCGCTGCGCTGGTAATCGAAACGGCTGACCAGCCTTTCGCGCGCGTGCTCGGGCACCGAGTTGTAGACGGGGTCCTGAAAGAACAGCGGGTCGTCCGGGAAGTACATCTGCGTCACGAGGCGCTGGGTGAAGGCCTGCCCGAACAGCGAGAAGTGGATGTGTGCCGGGCGCCACGCGTTGTGGTGGTTGCGCCACGGATAGGCGCCGGGCTTGATCGTGGTGAACTCGTAGCGCCCGGCCGCATCCGTGTAAGTGCGCCCGGCACCGTCGAAGTTGGGGTCCAACGCGGAGTTCCAGCGATCACGGTCGTGCCGGTAGCGCCCGCCCGCGTTGGCCTGCCAGACCTCGATCAGCGAGTGCGGGATCGGCCTGCCGTCGCCGTCGAGCAGTCGGCCGTGCACGATGATGCGCTGCCCGATCGGCTCGCCCGCGTGCTGCGCGGTCAGGTCGTTGTCCTTGGGGCCCAGCCGATCCGAGCCGAACACCGGGCCGGTGAGCTCGGTCAGCCGTTGGGGCAGCAGGATCAGCGATTCGCGCGGATGGCGCAGGACCGTGGAGGTGTAGTCCGAAAAGTCCAGCGGCGGATGGGTTCCGGCCGGGTCCCGGCGGTAGCCGGTCAGGTGCGGCGACGCGCACGGTCGAGCGTTCATGATGTTGCCTCCAAGACGACGGCGAGGCCTTGTCCCACGCCGATGCACAGTGCGGCGAGTCCCCATCGGCTGCCGCGGCGCCGCATTTCGCGGGCCAGCTGGTTGACCAGGCGAGCGCCGGACGCGCCGAGCGGGTGGCCGAGGGCGAGCGCGCCGCCGTTGACGTTCACCAGCTCCGGGTCGAGGTCGGGCCATCCGTCCAGGCAGGCCAGGGATTGCGCGGCGAACGCCTCGTTCAGCTCGACCACGCCGATGTCGTCCCAGCCGATGCCGGCTCGGCGCAACGCGATTCGTGCCGCCTGCACCGGGCCGATGCCGAACTCGTCGGGATCGACGCCCGCCGCGCCGCGTCCGGCGATCCGGGCCAGCGGCACCCGGCCGAGTCGCGCGGCGACCGACTCGTCGCCGAGCAGCAGCGCGGAGGCGCCGTCGCTCAGCGGGGAGGCGTTGCCCGCGGTGACCGTTCCCTGCTCGCGGAACGAGGGCCGCAATCGGGAGAGGGTCTCCACCGTCGTGTCCGGGCGGATCGTCTCGTCACGAGCGAGTTCGGTGCCGGGGACGGCGGGGACGTGGTCGTCGTAGAAGCCGTTGTCCCAGGCCTTCGCGGCGAGTTGATGGCTGCGCGTGGCGAATTCGTCCTGTGCCGGGCGAGCTATGCCGAAGCGATCGGCGAGCAGCTCGGTGCTCTCGCCCAGGGACACCGTCCACTTTTCTGGCATCGCCGGGTTGACCATGCGCCAGCCAAGGGTGGTCGAATGCAGGGTGGCATCGCCGGCCGGGAATCCCCTGAGCGGCTTGGTCATCACCCATGGTGCGCGGCTCATCGATTCCACGCCGCCCGCGACGACCAGTGCGGCGTCGCCGGTCTCGATCGACCGGGAAGCGTGCAGGATCGCGTCCAGACTCGAACCGCACAAACGGTTTACGGTCGTGCCGGGCACCGACGTGGGCCAGCCCGCGAGGAGTGCGCCCATTCGTGCGACGTTGCGGTTGTCCTCGCCCGCCTGGTTGGCCGCACCGAAGATGACGTCGTCCACCGTCGACGGATCCAGGTCCGTGCGTTCGGTCAGGGCGCGAAGGACGTGAGCGGCAAGGTCATCGGGGCGGACGCCGGCGAGTGCTCCACCGTAGCGGCCGAAAGGTGTTCGTACACCGTCGTATAGGAACGCGCCGGTCATGACGCCGCCTGCAAGGTGTGCAGCGCCGAGAGTTCGGCGGCGGTCGGTGGCTCGGTAACCTCCATATCGGCAGCGACTTTCAGCTCCCAACCGGTCGCGGCACGCACCTGCTCGACGGTCACTCCCGGATGCGTCGCGGTGAGCACCAACTCGCCGTTGGCATCCGGTCGCATGATGCCCAGATCCGTGATCACCTGGGTCGGTCCCGCGCCCCGCAGCCCGAGCCGCGCACGCTCGCCACCACCACGACCGTGTCCGAACGAAGTGACGAAATCGACTCGCTCGACGAAGGATTTGCGCGATTGGCGGACGACCACGAACACCTCACCGCAGGACGCGGCGATCTCCGGCGCCCCGCCCGCCCCGGGCAACCGCACCTTGGGGTCGCGGTAGTCGCCGATGACGGTGGTGTTGATGTTGCCGAACCGATCCAACTGCGCGGCACCGAGAAACCCGATGTCGATGCGTCCGGGCTGCAACCAGTAGTTGAACACCTCCGGCACGCTGATCACCGCGTCGGCGGTCTCGGCGAGGATGCCGTCGCCGATCGACGCGGGCAGCCGGCCCGGCTTGGACCCCAGCGTGCCGGACTCGTAGATCAGTACCAGATCAGGCGCGTGCGTGGTGCGCGCGAGATTCGCTGCGGTGGAGGGTAATCCGATGCCGACGAAGCACCGCTTGCCGCCGTGCAATGCGCGCGCGGCCGCGACGGTCATCGTCTGGTCCGAGGTCACCTCGGTCATGCCACGCTCCCTGCGATGTCGGCGTACACGTGCTCCTGGAGCCAGTCGGCGAATCGTCCCCGATCCCGGCTGATCTCGTCCCAGGCCGCGTAGTAGGCGTTGTCTCGTTCGGAATACCCGTGCGCGTAGGAAGGACTCGCGCCGCCGGGCGCCTCGGCGACCGCGGTCACCGCCCAGGCGGGCAGGACGATCGCGCCCGGCATGGGCGTGAGCTCGTCGACGATCTCCTCGACGGTGACCAGGCTCCGGCGCGCGGCGAGCACGGCCTCCTTCTGCACGCCGAGCAGGCCCCACAGCTGCACATTCCCGGCCCGATCCGCGCGCTGCGCGTGAATCACCGTGACATCCGGGTTGATCGCGGGCACCGCGGTCAACTGCTCACCGGTGAACGGGCAGGTGATCGGCTTGATGGTTTCGGTGACCGACGGCAGATCCGTACCGACGTAGCCGCGCAGCACCGCGAACGGCAGGCCGGACGCACCCGCGACATACCGGTTGGCCATGCCCGCGTGGCTGTGCTCTTCGATCTCCAGTGCGTGCGGCCAGGAATGCTCGACCGCGTCCCGAAACCGGTGCAGTGAACCGACTCCCGGGTTGCCACCCCAGGAGAACACCAGCTTGGCCGCGCAGCCGGCACCGATCAGCTGGTCGTAGACGATGTCCGGGGTCATCCGGACCAGGGTCAGCTCGCGCCGGCGCTGCCGGATGATCTCCTGCCCGGCAGCCACCGGGATCAGGTGCGTGAAACCCTCGAGGGCGACGACGTCGCCGTCGTGGACGAGCTGTGCCACCGCGTCCGCCAGGGACGAAATCCGGGCCACAATCACTCCTTTGCTGTCGTAGGGTCTATTTCGGTTGCTGCCAGCCGGTGTACGCCTCGGCGAAATATGCTGCGCCGTGCCGTGATCCGGTGAGCATCGACAGTTCGCCGTGCTGACGCTGCCGATCGAAGGGCGACGCGTCGGCGGCGGTGTGCAGCAGCGTGGTCGCCCAGTAGGAGAAGTGCTGAGCGCGCCAGACCCGGTCCAGGGCGCGTTCGGTGTAGCGGTCGAGCACGTCGGTATTGCCGGTGCCGTGGAAATCCGCGATCACCTCGGCCAGCACGGCGACATCGGCGAGGGCCAAATTCAAGCCCTTCGCGCCGGTCGGCGGGACCGTGTGCGCGGCGTCGCCGGCCAGTATCAGCCTGTCGTGGCGCATCGGCGCGGTGACGAAGGAGCGGAACGGCAACACCGTTTTCGCGCTGATCGGACCTTCGGCGAGCTCGAAACCGTTGCCGTTGACTCGCTTTCGCATCTCGGTCCAGATCCGGTCGTCGTCCCAGTCCGCCGGGCGCTCACCGGGTCCGCACTGGAAATACATCCGTTGCATGGTCGGCGTGCGCTGGCTGATCAGCGCGAAGCCGAAATCCGAATGCGTGTAGATCAATTCGTCGTGCGACGGCGGCGCCTCGACGAGGAACCCGAACCAGGCGAACGGGTACTCGCGGAACCATTCCTCGCGGACACCCGCGGGAAAGGCGTGCCTGCACAGTGATCGGGAACCGTCCGCCCCCACCAGCAGGTCGGCCTCGACCCGCACCCGGCTGCCGTCCGGCTCGGTGAACGTCATCGCCGGGCGCGCGCCGGCGAGGTCGACAACGGTGTCGGTGACGCCGTAGCGGATGTCTCCCCCGTCGGCCGCGCGCCGCGCCGACAGGTCCAGGAAGACCTCGGTCTGCGGATACAGCCAGACGGATTCGCCGACCAGTTCCTGGAAGTCGATCCGGTGGTTCTCGCCGCGGAAGCGGAGCACCACACCGTCGTGCCGCAGGCCCTCGGTGAGCACGCGATCGGAGACGCCCGAATCCACCAGTAGCCGAACCGAACCCGCCTCCAGGATCCCCGCGCGGATGGTGCCCGCGATCTGCTCGTACCCGCGGTTGTCGATGACGATGTTCTCGATGCCCGTGCGGTGCAGCAGATGCGACAGCAGCAGGCCGGCCGGGCCCGCGCCGACGATCGCTACCCGGGTGCGGGTGGTCGTCATGCCGGGCGTACCTCGCGTTCGGCCAGCGGGGACTCGACCGGCACGAGACCGTCGACGGTGGTGCGCGGAACCGCGGCCATGGCGAGCAGTCCGATACCCGCGACGGCGGCGAAAAGGTAGAAGCCCCAAGGGTTCGCGGAGCCGACGACGATGAGCCAGCCGGTGATGGTCGGGCCGAATATCGCGCCGAGCCGTCCGACACCGGCGGCGAAACCCATGGCCGTGGCGCGGATTTCGGCCGGGTAGGCCTGGGTGACGTAGGCGTAGATGAGTACCTGGGCGGAGAAGACGAAGATGCCCGTGACGAGTACCAGCGCGTTGAGCAGGACGGTGCTGGAGATCTTGATGCTGAGCAGTGCGAGGAACACCGCCGCCGCGCCGAACCACAGGAGCACGGTCGGTTTGATGCCGCGCCGATCGGCCAGGGTTCCCGCCGTGAGCAGGCCGATGACCGCGCCGATGTTCAGCATCAGCAGGACCGTCAGCGAGGTGGACATGTTGTATCCGGCATCGCGCATCAGCTTCGGCAGCCAGGTGTTCAAGCCGTAGACGAGCAGCAGTCCCATGAACGAGCCGACCCAAACACCGAGCGTCGCACGCAGATACAGCGGTTGCAGCAGCACGGTCGGCCGTACCCGGGTCGGTGCGTCCTTGGCCGCGAGGTAGGCCTCGGACTCGGGCAGCTTGGCCCAGATCACCGGCAGCAGCAGAAGTCCGGCGACACCGCCGGCGTAGAACAGCGGCTGCCAATGCGGGATGACGCGCAGCGCGATCAACGCGGTGAGCACCGCGCCAGTGTGGTAGCCGGTCATGGTGATCGTGCTGGCGAACGCCCGGCGGGCCGGCGGCATGTGCTCGGCCATGAAGGTCAGCGCGGTCGGCAGGCACGCGCCGAGGCCCAGCCCGGCGATCAGCCGGAACATGGCGAAGACACTCACCGAACCGGCCAGCGGCACCGCGGCGGTGAACAGCGAGAACACCGCGATCGAGCAGAGCAGCATCCGGCGGCGGCCGTATCGATCGGCGATCGGCCCCGAGGCCGTCGCGCCGATCGCCACCCCGACCAGCGAGATGGTCGCGGCGAAAGTCGCACTGGCCGCGGTGAATCCGATGTGCTTCTGATCGATGAGCGTGGGAATGACGGCGCCGAGAACGACGAGGTCGTAGCCCTCCAGCAGCACGGTCAGCCAACAGAGCACGGCCGACCAGGACAACAACTTCTTCATAGTGGAGTTCGATTCTGCAGAGCATTTGTGATTGCCATCACGCTACGAAAGACGGAATCAGAAATCCAATAGATGTTTTTCCGAGTCTGCATAGAGGACATCTATGTGCAGTTGGGCCAACCCGCGGCAATCGCGGCCGGTCAGCGTTCGTGGTCGCGCAGCCAGCGGCCGAGGTCGGCAAGTGGCAGCGGCTGGATCGGGCCGAGCGGGTCGTGTCGCGGGTCGGCGGCCTCGCTCAACGAGTGACCGGACCGCGGGTAGATGTGCAGTGTGTGATCGCGACTTCCGTTGTCGGCCAGGGCTTTATCGATGCGTACTGCCGCGTCCACCGATACGTTGCTGTCGTTGTCGCCGTGCAGGGTGAGGAACGGGATATCGCGAAGGGCAGCGGCCTGAGCGGCGACGTCGGGCAGCGCGGTAAGTGCGCCGTACAGCCGGAAGATGCCGCCGGTCAGCTGCTCATCAACGAACTTCACTGCGGCGGTACGCAATTCGTTGTCGATATCGATGCGCCCGTTTCCGTCGATATCGAAAGCCGGATTCAGGCCGGACTGCTCCGAGCCGATGTCGTCGGCCAGCACGCTGACGAGTTCGTGCACCACCACGCCGCCATCACCTCTCCATGCCCGGCTCAATTCCGCCGCGCCCACCGACCCGGCGACGGCGAAGTCCCGCAGATACGGCCGCACCACCCGCTCCCATTGCGCGATCAACCCATCCCGCCACGGAACACCAACCGCCCCTTGCACAATCACCCCGCGCAGATTCGGCATCCCCTGCGCCGCCGCAGCCACCACGGTCGTACCTTCACTCCAACCGAACAGATACACCCGCCGCGAGTCGATCCGCGGATCATTCGCCACCGCCCGCACAGCACTACGAACATCGTCGACCAACTGCGTCATCGTGAGATCGGTAGCGAAACGCGGATCGACATCCCCCAGCCCGTTGACGTAATGCTTGTTGTACCGCAACGCCGCAAATCCTTGCCGCGCAAGCGAACTGGAGATATCCGCGAACAGATGCCCTCGCGAACTCGCCCCTTCGCTCGCATCATCGGCATTCAAATCCTCCGGTCCCGACCCACCCACGAGCACGACAAGCGGCGCCGCCCCACCCCCGGCGGGATAGGTCACCTCCCCCTTGGACACAAAGTCATTGAACGAGATCCTCAGCGCGGAAGACTGCACCGAAGCATCCGGCTCCGCCACATCACCACACCCCGCCACGGCAGCAGCAACAAGACCGATCGAGACCACAAGCATCAGACGAGGGCGCATACGCTATACGCTATGGACGCGGCCCTAAACCGTCGTCACACCAGAGTGCGACCCCAACCCAGTACCGGCGAACCACTCCCGACCCCGCAGGGTTGTTACGAGTTGGCTGTCCAGAAGCCCTGTCCATGATCTCCAGCGTCCGCCGCCAAGGACACACCCTCTACCTCTCCTCGCCGCGCGACCCCTTCACCACTGCAACACAGCTCATCACCAACGATGTCGCACAGATCGAGCTACCCACCCACACCGTCGGACGACACCCATAACCTGTGCGCGTAAGCGACGAGCAATGCCTGAGTCATCGAGCCGAGTCAAAAGGTGGCTACTTGATCTTCGATCGCGACCATTTGACTCGACTCGATGAGCGAACGACCTTTTGACTCGACTCGATGAACGCGCACGCCCCTCCGACACACCGCGCCGACCACCCGACGCCCTCGTTTCCCCAGCCTCTTTGAACCGGACCACAAGCCGATGACCACGCTGGAACCCGCGCGCTGCCCATACCAACTATGGAAGTAGGTCGGGGACCCCGCCTGACGTGCTCAGCACTATCGATCATCTCTGGGAGCAGGTTTACCTGACTCGCCAGGTAGACCTCCGGCATGTCCCAACGCGACCTGACGAGGAAAACTGAAGACCTACCCCGGTTTTCACTGGAGTAGTGCTGAGCACGTCGCCTGCCGTACCCGGCTTTAGGCGCATGTCGAGCACGCGGTGTCGCGTTCCAGCGTGGTCATCTGGCTGTGGTTGCGTTATCGAGACTTTCTTCGCATACCTGATTCATTGTTCCAATACCTGCTTCCAATACCTGCCGGCGGGTTGAGGGGTATGCGAAAGCGTGGGTGTCTATGTGCCCTGTCGCGTGTCGACGGCGCCGACATACTGGTGCTCGGTGACCGGCTGCTGCGCGTCGACCTCCACTGACTCCATCAACGCTTCGATTTCCTGCAGCGGCGAGACCGTGTCGGCATCGGCGACAGTGCGGTTTCCGGGCTTGAAGCAGAGCAACCACACGCTCGCCGCCACCAGCGCGCCTATGGCGAGCAAGGTGTACGCGTCTCCGAGCAGGAATTGCCAGATGTTCCAGCGGTATTCCCGCCCATTGGTCTGCGGCACATCCCAGATCAGGCCTTGCGGCAGTAGCGGCAGATCGGGATCCCACCAGCCGACCCGATCGATCCGCATCGGCCAGGCGAAGACGAAGAGGTAGACGAGCGCGGGCACCGCGATCCGCACCGCGACCGGGCGATCGCGCAGCGCGCGGAACACCCACATCAGTGCGGGCACGATCCACACCCAGTAGTGCGTCCAGGAAATCGGGGAGGCGAGCAGCATCACGGTCGCCGCCAGCAAAGCTCCGAGCAATTCGTCGCCACGCAGGTAAGCGACCCTGGCCGCGGCGATTCCGGCTATCCCGAGCAGACCGGCGACCACCAGCGAGGAGCTGCTGTCTTCCCAGGTGGACCATTGCAGACGACCGAACAGCCCGTTGATCGATTGATTCTGCACGTAGGCGAAGCCGATTCGGTTCTGTGACGTCATCGTCGTGGTCCAGAATTCCAGCGCCTGCGCCGGCCGATACCAGAACCCGATCGCCACGGTGGCGGCAAACGCGGCGCAGGCCGTGGCCGCGGCCTTGAATTGGCGGGTGATCAGCAGATAAACGACGAAGACCGCGGGCGTCAGCTTCAGGCCGGTCGCGATGCCGAGGAGAATGCCGCGATACCAACGGTTCTTGGGTATGGCGAGGTCGGCCAAGACCATCGCCATGAGAATCACGCTGAGCTGTCCGAATTGCAAGGTCTGCTGAACCGGTTCGAGCCAGAGCCCGGCGGCGGCGACGGCGATCGTGATCGCGACCAACGCGAGCCCGCGCCGGCGACGTTGCAGCACCCCGGCGCTCCATACGCTGATCCCGAGCGACGCCAACGTCATGATCGTGACGCCGGTGCCGACATAGTTGATCGGGAACTGCGCCAATTCCGCGCAGATCCACGCGGCGAACACCGGATAGAGAAAGGGCAATCCCAGCGGTCCGCGTCCGTCGTACAGCAGCTCGGGATGTAGCGCGGCCATCGAGCCACCCCACATGTAGACCTGCAGGTCGACCTGGTGCCAGTACATATCCCAGTTCGGCCGGATGAATTCCAGCCAGGCGCCGACGGAGACGCAGGCGAACACGATCGCGGCACCCAGCGCCACGAATCCACGCGAGGCACGAGGCTTCTCGATCGCACCGGCACCGCGCTGTTCGCCTGTTTGCAGCATGACAGCCATGGAGTTGTTTTCCTTCATCAGGTGAGGCAACACACGCAGACCAGCAACTGTTTAGCTAAACTAAGAGCAATCATCCTAGCACTTCACTCGAACATGTCGCGCGCCCCGAACTCCTTGGTGTGGAACGCATCTCACGAAAGCCGCCGAACAGGGGAAACAGCACGAATTCCACCCCCCGACCCCAATTCTGCGGGCATGACTACGCCCCGCCGCCCACATACGATCCGGCACAGACAGACTGCTCGTCAGACGTCCTGATCACCGGGCGGCGGGGCTGACGAATCGCTCTGACTTCGATGACGACCACGGGAGGAATCGTCAGTGAACGATGATCGGGCGGGGGAAATCGAGCACCTGGACCACGGACGCAGTGGTGTGCTCGGGTTGGGTACGACGCTGCGCTGGTTCCGTGATCCGCTCGCGGTGATGGAACGGCTGGCCGCGGAACACGGTCCGGTGGCCGGGTTCCGTATCGGGATGTTTCCCGCGGTGCTGGTGACCGGGCCCGCGGAGATCAACGAGGTGCTGGTGTCGCGCGCCGCGGACTTCCGGCGCGCGCGAGCGGTGACCGGAACGCTGTGGCCCGCGCTGCGCGAGGGCTTGATCATCTCCGAGGGCGAGGTGCACCGGACCCAGCGCGCGATGGTCGCACCGCTGTTCACCGCGCGACGGGTGCCGAAGTACGTGGACGTGATGGCCACCCGCATGCACGCTCACCTGCGCAGATGGCAGGCCGCGGGCGAGGTGGACCTGCTCGCCGGGGTGCAGGCAATGATGCACGATGTGGTCGCCGGGCTGCTGATCGATGAGCCGCTCGACGGGCATCAGGACGTGGTCGACGCCGCGACCCGGATCTTCGACTGGGAGATGCGGGCGATGTCGCGCCCCATCGTCGCGCCGTTGAACATTCCGACGAAGCGCAATCGCGAGTTCATTCAAGACCTTGCCCTGGTTCGTGATTGGGCCGCGCGAGCGATCGATGTGCGACGCCGCAACCCCGACCGCCACGACGACATCGTCTCCGCCCTGCTCGCCCAGCGCGATCGTGAGGGCGCGCCGATGGGCGAGGACCGCCTGGTCGACGAGGTGATCAACCTGTGGGCCGCCGCGCATGAGACCAGCGCGGACGCGATGTTCTGGACCGCCTACGCGCTGTCGCGCCATCCCGCCGTCGCCAACCGTGCCGCCGCCGAGGCGGACCGGGTGCTCGGGGGTGCGACGCCGACCGCCGCGGATCTGGCCCAGCTCCCCTACTGCCTCCAGGTATTCAAGGAATCCATGCGGTTGTATCCGCCGTCACCCGCGTTCCTGCGCGAGGCCGCGGGCGCGACCCGGATCGGCGGCTACGCGATCGACGAGGGCACGATCGTGTTCGTCGCCCCGTACGTGATGCATCGGTCGGCCCGGCAATACCCGAATCCGCTGGCTTTCGACCCCGATCGATTCGCGCCGCAGGCGGACCGGTCGTGGGAGCGGATGTCCTACTTGCCGTTCGGGGCCGGCGAACACGTGTGCATCGGTTCCGCCCTCGCCTTGCTCGAAGGGCAGATCTTCACCGCGCTGCTGCTCAACGGCGGCTCGGTGCACATCGACCGGAACGTCGCGATGAAGTTGACGATCAACCTGCGCCCGAAGCGCGAGGCGCGCGCCGTGTATGTGCCGAGGCGGGTGTCGGGCCGCGAGCTGTCGAGGGTCGAGGCCAGCGAACCGCGATGACCTCGATGTCGCCGTCGCTGTTCGGCCGCATCGTGGCCGTCCTTTCGGGTCGATGTAACCGGCAGACCTCGATCGGCCGGGCCGCCACCGACCGGATCGATCGCATCCTCGCCTTCGCGCTCGGCATCGGCGTGTGGATCTTCGGCGCGGGCGACGCCGCCGAGATGGCCGCGCAGTCCAGGCATTTCCAGACCTGGTGGACCGCGGTCGCCATGTTCGGGGTGTTCGGCACCGCGCTGCTGCTGGCCGGGACCGCGCTGTATGTCGAGCAATCCACCGTGCGGATCATCGCGGCGACGCACGCCGTCGTTTTCGCGGTGGTCGTCGGGTTGTCCGGGTTCGCCGTGCTGCCCGGTCAGATCACCGACGACGTGGCCTGGATCTATCGGCTGGTTCCGCTCGGTGGCGTCGCGGCGACGCTGGCCTGGCGCAAGTCCACGACCGCGATCTACGTGGTCGTCGTCGGGTTGCTCGCCGCGTCGTCGACCGGTCAGGCCACCGGTGATCTCAGCTGGACCGAGTTCGGGCTCACCTCGTTGCGCATCCTCGGCATCACCGTCACCTTCGTCTACATCACCGAAACGGCGCGGCGCGCGGCCCGGCTGCTCGACAAGGAACAGGCGCGCGCCCACCATCAAGCCTCGCTCGCCGCGGCGGACGAGGCGCGGGCCAGCGAGCGCGCGCGGTTCGCCGGCGTGATCCACGACAAGGTGCTGGCCACCTTGCTCGACACGTCCCGCGGCGGTTGCGCCACTATGCTTGCGCGGCAAGCCAATCAGGCCCTCGGCCAGCTCGCCGCCATCGGCCGCGTCAACGATATATGCACCGACCTCGAGGCCATCGAGATCATCGCGCGCGAAGTGGTCGGCGCCACCGATGCCCAACTGCGCGTGCAGGTCCGCCACGACTACAGCTCCGCCGACCTGCGCATCGAATCGGCGGCGGTGACCGCGCTCGCCCAGGCCGCCGCCGAGTCCGTGCGCAACAGCGTGCGGCATGCCGACGTGCCGGGGCGAACTGTGGCAAGACAATTGACCATCGTCGCGCGCGCGTGCGGCATCACCGTCGTCGTCGAGGACGACGGCGCCGGCTTCGATCCCGCACTCGTCGCGGCCAACCGGCTCGGCCTCACCGTCAGCATCGTGCAGCGGATGCGCGAAGCCGGCGGCCTCGCCACCATCGACTCGCGCCCCGGTGCCGGAACCCGAATCATCCTGGAGTGGAGCGCACCTGATGACACGTGACGACGGCGACCTGAGCAGGCTGCTCAGCGGACGCCGCTCCACGATGATCACGATTATCGCCGTGGTGCTGGCCACCGACGCCGCCGTAGTGATCCGTTCGGTGCGCAAGGCCGAACTGCCGATCACGGTGGCGTTGGTCGCCGCGGCCGTGATCATCGCCGCCGCAACGGTTGTCGTGGTGCTCGATACCGGGAATCCGATCCACGAGTACGCGGCGGTGTTCGTCGCGTCCGCGGGTGCGATCGCGACGTTGATCGCCAACGAGCACGTGACGGCGGAAATCCACGCGCATACCAGTGTGTGGACCGCGTACACCGCAGGCAGTGCTTTGGCGATGCTGGTGTTGCGTGGCCGAAATGTCTTGGCCTGGGCTGGAACTGCGGCGACCTGGTTCGCCGTCGTGCTCGCCGCCGGCGGTGAACCCACCGTGTACGTGCAAGCCGTCGTGCCCCTGGTCAATGTCGCCATCGCCGCCGCGTTCGCCGCGATCATGCGCCCCACCCTGCGCTCGCTCCGTCAACTCGAGATCGAGTCGACCGCCCGCGCCGTCAAACAAGCCCGCCTCGACGCCCAGAACGCCGAGCGCAAACGCCAACTCAACCGCCTCGACCGCCGCGCGCGCCCTATGCTCGAACGCATCGCCGCCGCAGTCCCGTTCCACGCCGACGAACGCGAAGAATGCCGGCTGCTGGAAGCCGAACTCCGCGACGAACTCCGCGCCCCCCAACTCTCCACTCCCGAGTTACTCGCCGCGGCCCGCGGCGCACGCCAACGCGGAGTCGAGGTAATGCTGCTCGACGACGGCGGCCTCGAAACCGCCCCGCCCCTGCTCAGCACCCGCGTCCGGCACGTCGCAACCCTGGAGTTGGACAAGGTTCACGACGGGCACATCACCGTACGAGTGCTCCCACCCGGCCGCCGCTATCTCGCCACCGTCCTGGTGGACGAGCAGAACGGAAACAAGCGCATCGAAATAGACTCCGCGGGAACAGTAACCGTCACCCTCGATCGAATCGCAAAGGGTCGAACCGACGACTCAGGCGTATCACTCCCAGCACGCGACCTCCTCACCGAACTCCCACCCGTCCACTCCCCCGACGCATAGTCCTCACTGCAGAAACAGGATTGTCTGTTCAGGGCAGCCGTGTGCTTGCCGGATCAGAGGGATAGGGGTTGGCGAGCGGGGCGGGTGCGGCGCCAGCAGACGGCGAGGAAGGCGATCAGTCCGAGCAGGGGCAGGGAGGCGATGGTCCAGCTCAGGGGCAAGGGCGGGCCGGGCTGATCGGCGACGTGGACACCGTCGAGTTCGCCTTCGCCATGGCCGAGTGGGCCGTCGAGGGTGAAGTGGAAACTGTAGTCGCCGGGTTCGTTGATGGCGAAGATGTCCAGACCCCAGGAGTCGCGTTTGCGCGGGTGACGGGCGAAGGGGGCGCCGCGTTTCCAGGAGTGGTACGCGGGGCCGGCGATGCGGTATGTCCCGGACTTGCCGGCGATGCCGCCCTCCGGCATGAAGGTGAAGTCGAGGGACTTCATGGCGCGAATGGGCCAGGTGGAGAAGCCGACGGTCATGGTGTACGGACCGACCTGGACGCGTTCGGTGTGCACGATGTCGACGGGAGCGTAGGCGGAGGCGGGCGCGATCGCGACGAACGAGAGGGTGATCGCCGCCAGCACGGTGAGGGCGAGCTTGCGCAGTGTGGTCATCGGGCGATCTCCGTTGCGGGCGCGGGCAGCATGCGAGTGAAGCGGCCGGCGAGGAAGCCGGCGAGCAGGCCGAGCGGTACCGCGACGACGGTGGACAGCAGGACGTCCTTGGCCGCGATGCCGGAAAAGAAGTGGGTGAGCTGCAACTGCACCGGAAAGGTAAGTCCGACAACGACACCCGTCACCAGACCGGCTACCACCACGATCTTGTTCGGATCGTAGCCGCGGGTGCGGGCGAGCAGGAACAGGCCCTCCACGGCGACCGCGGCGATGATCAGGAACATCGGCATGATGGCGGGCAGCGACGGCGGACGAGACCCGAGCCCATCGCGCAGCGGCAGCCCGATCGATGAGGCGTACACCTGCGCGGCCCACGGCGAGAACCACCACAGCACCGCCTGGAGCAGCCCGAGGGCGAGCGCGATGGCGATGGCGGCGCCGGGGCGGGCCAGCGCGGCGGCACCGAGGACGAGCAGCATCGGTCCGAAGAACAGGACGCCGAGGATGGTCGAATCTATGGGCAGTTCGAAGTTGTCCAACGCCTGGGTGAGGATCGGGGCGAAGATGATCATGATCGGGATGGCCAGGACGATGCCGAACTGGCCCCAGCGATGGTCACGATGCGCGGCGAAGACCATGATGCTGCCGATCATGGTCAGCGTGATCGACAGGAACAGCGCGACGTGCGACGGGGTGTTCAGCACCGCGTCGAAGCCGTAGATCGAATGCCACTGCATGTCCAGCAGGCCATAGAGCAGGAACAATGCCGCACCCGCACCGGCAACCATGTAGCCGAGCGGAGCCGTGAGGTTGCTGCCGAATACCCGGATCGGAGTGCCGCCCATCGCGGGCACCGGCCGTCCGGCGCGTTGGGCGAAGGTGGCGATGAGCACCATGGCGAGGCTGGCGAACCCGGAGATGGCGCTGCCGGAATACAGGAACAGATGCGGCAGCGTGAAGAAGGTATCGGGACCGACGTCGTTGTGCCACTGGATATCCCAGCTGAGGCCGATCAACGTGACGGCGGTGCCGAGCAGCACGCCCCAGCCCCCGGCGCGGGCCGCCGCACTGTCGTCCGAGACGGCCGCCGGGGGCGGGCCACCGCCTGCGATCGTGCCGGACGCTACTGAGCTGTTCATGACGAGCGGTCCCTCCTGTGTCGTGCTCCTGCGATTCGTGCCGATCCGCATGCGCCGCTCAGCCGCCGACCCACAGTGGCAAGGTGACTCGGTCGATGCCGTTGTGCGCGTCGATGGACAGGCGCAGTTCCCAGGGGCCGGTCATCATCAGCGATATCGCCGGGGCATGGAAGCGACCGGATCCGTTGGCAGCGGCCGGAACCGGTGCACCGGCGTGACCCATCAGCGGCTGGATCGCCTGAATCTGCACTGCCGCATGGTCTATCGGGGCGCCGTCCCGGTCGGTGACGGTGACGTCCACGGCCGTTTCGCCGAGTCGCACACTGTCGATGGTGACGGTCACGAGATGGTGGGGCGTACCGGTTTTCAGCACGACCGGGGTGCGCGCACTCGGCCAGACCAGCCAGCCGACGACGGCGATCACGACCACGACGACCACTGCGGCGACGGCCCGCCTCGATGTGCTCATCGCCGCTCCCCCTGTGCCGCAACGACATCGAGTACGACCGGAACCGTGAGCACGGAGTAGTTTCGTTCGACCTGGATCCAGAGCCGGTATCGCCCCGCGACGGGAACGTGAAGGTGAACGGAACGTCGGGTCCGTACGCGGCCACGGTCTCATCGGGCGGACTCTCGCCGTTCACCGGCGGCATGAGCATGACCCCGCGCCCGGCGGCGTCGCCGTGCATGCCCGACATGTCGTGCATTCCCGCCATGTCGTGTCCGCTCATTCCCGGCATGTCGGCCATGGTCGGCATCGACGTCGGGCCCATCGAGTGCGCGTGCCCCCAGACGGTCGAGTTCTGCACGGCCGCAGCGATATCCGCGCCGTCATCGGGCACCGGACCCGCCATGATCAGGTGGCCGACCATGCCGAGCCACGGTTGCAGATCGGACTTGTCGCCGATTTCGGCGGTGATGGTCGTCGGGTTCCCCGCCACCGCCTCGGTGGTCCGGACGGTAATGGAGTTGCCGGCGACAACCGTCGCCGCGGACTTGTCACCGCCACCGAGACGCATCGGGGCGCTGGATGTCTGGGGCGCAATGCTCGCATCGTTCGGCAATGCGGTGAATCCGGTTGCGGCACGGACCAGCTGAACACCGCCGCCGCGCCGGGCCAACTCGGCCGACAGCGCGTACCGGCCGGACTCGCGAGCGGTCAGATGAACCTGATAGCGGCCGGGCCCGGTGCGGATCGGATGCAGGTGTGACAGTTCACCACTCGGGGCAACCACGAGCAGGTGCATGAGCGCACTGTCGTGCACGAGCAGATCGTCCACGGACGCTCCGGTGGCGGCGTCGATCGGCAAGAGAGTCAGATCGCCCGGCTGCCCGGCGGTTACCGAACCCTCGACGGTGAGGATGACCGGCGGCCGCGAGAAATCCGAAATCAACGGCTGGCTCAGCGAATACGGATCGGTGACGTTACCGACCGTGGGGTCGAGCTGACCACCGGGTTGCGGCGGCAGCGGCAACGACGCCGACAGCAGCGCGGCCGTCACCGACACCGCGACCCCGGCGACCATCCCGCCGGCCGGAATCAACGCCCACGCACTGTGCCGGGCGCGCAGGGCGATCACCACCGAAACCGGCAGCAGCACACCGGCGACCAGGAATCCCAGATAGACCAGCCGCTCCGGCGGCGACGTGACCTGGGCCGGCACCACGAACGGAATCCGCGCCACCCGGGTCCCGTCGCCCACGGCCAGCTCCCAAGGACCTGGACGATCCAGATCGAGCGTGGCCGAGTACATCCCCGGTTCGGCGCCGAGTCCGACGACCGCCTCGGCAGTGGGCGATCCCGGGGCAGGCAGCTCCGGGCCGGCTCCCGTCCGCGTCACCGTGAGCGTGAGCTTCCCGGCGGCAGTGCCCGCGTGCGTGACCACATCCACGCGCAACGGCCCGGGAACGCTGGTGACTCGCCGGAGCACGATCGTCAGTTCCCGATCACCGAGCGACTGCGCCACCGAAACGTCCGCGCCCGCCGCGGCGGAGTCGGCGACGGCAGGTGCCATCCCCGCGGACGCGAGCAGAATCCACAGCCCGACGACGAGCAGGACTCGGCGGCGAGCAGCGCGGGCGACGGACACGGCCCTCATGGTATGGAATTGGTCCCATGAGTTCATCACCTCCGCAGGGGATCTCAGCTACCCCGCTGGGGTGATGCCGCCATGGGGGAAGACCCGGAGAATGTCCGGGCCGCCACGGTTGCCGGCGGCTTGCCGAAGCAGTGCGAGGAACGTGGACAGCGGCGCCTGCGACTCGGCGCCCGCCTTGACGATCACCACGATCGTCCGCGTCGGAACCGGGCCGGCGAGCGGGCGGTAGACCGCCGACGTCGTCGGAATGGCACCGAGCGCGAGGCGCGGAATCAGCGTCACCCCGAGGCCCGCGGCGACGAAGCCGACGGCGGCGGCGTAGTCGTGCGCCTCCACGGCGAAGTCGGGGCTGAATCCGGCCGCGCCGCAAGCCTTCAGCATCGTCTCCCGGCAGCGGGTGCTCGGCCACTCGTTGTCGACCCAGCGTTCCGATCGCAACTCCCCCAGCTCGACGACCTCCCGCGTGGCGAGCGGATGGTCAGGCGGCAGCACCGCGATGAAGGGGTCGTCGAGCAGGTGCAGGACGCGCAGCCCGGCGGGAACGCGCACGGTGTCGTCGATGACCATGATCTCCGCGTCGGCGGACCCGTTCTCCGACAGGCCCTTTCCCAATCGGAGCGCAACCCGGACCTCCGGATGACGGAGGCCGAGTTCCGACACGACGGGCGGGATGAGCACCGCCCCCGCGGTGGCGAAGTAGCGGACGGTCAGGCGCTGCGACTTCCCGGTTCGCAGGTCGGCGAGCGCCGTTTCGGCGCGGGCGATCTCGTCCTGTATCCGCCGGGTGTGTGCGGTGAGCAGCAGGCCGGCCTCGGTGGGCCGGATGCCGCGTCCGTGCCGTTCCACCAGCGAGATTCCGGTTTCCCGTTGCAATGCGGCGATGTGCTGACTGATCGCGGACGGGGTGTAGCCGAGCCGGGTTGCCGCCCCTTGGATCGAGCCGTTCTCGACGACCGAGCGGAGCACTGTCAATCGATGCACGTCGAGCATCGCAAAATCCTACAGTGGCACTTAAGTGTCCGTTAGGAATCATCGCTTGTGCTGTTGCCTTGTCGAGCGACAGGCTGGCTGAATGAAGATTCGATTGGGGATCATCGGCCTGGGTTCGATGGGCGCCGAAATGCTCAGCGTGGCTCACCGGCATCCGGATTTCCAGGTCGTCGCGGCGGCCGATCCGAATTCGGTTGCCGTCGAACGGGTTCGCGCCCGCTATCCGGACATTGCCCTCGGCCACGACCCCTCGTCCATGGCCGACGACGATCGGCTCGACGCCCTCTACCTCGCTTCACCACCCGACTCGCACGCAGGTTACGCGGTAGCGGCGATGCTGGCGGGCAAGGCGGTGTTCTCGGAAAAGCCTCTGGCAGTCCGGCTTACGGACGGCGAGGAGATGGTCCGGGTCGCCGCCGAAACCGGTGCGGTCAACGCGCTCAACTTCACCCTGTCCGATCGCGCGGCCGCGGTAGAGGTCGGGCGAGCCGTGCGGGCCGGCGAGGCCGGTGACATCCTCGGCGTGGACATGCGATTCGGGTTTCCCTCCTGGCCGCGCGCCTTTCAACGCGATGCCCGCTGGGTGGCCGGTCGCGAACAAGGTGGCTTGTTGCGCGAAGTCGGTTCGCACTACGTGTTTCTCACCGACCGCCTGCTCGGCCCGCTCACTCCGGTATCCACTCGAGTCCACTACGGCCCGGCGGCGGAGACCACTGCCTTCGGCGCCTTCACAGCAGGCGGGGTTCCGGTCACCCTCACCGGGAAGGTGGCCGCCGTACCCGAGTCGTATGAATGGATCCTCTACGGCGCCAAGCGTTCCTACCGGATCACCGACTGGTCGCGCCTGCGGATCAGCGACGGCGGCCCATGGACGGAACTCCCGATCGGCGGACCACGCGGCAGCGAACACACCCGATTGAGCGCATTCGCCGCCGCGATCCGCGGACAGCCCTCGACCCTTCCCGACTTCGCCGCCGGGCTCCGCGTCCAGCAGGCGGTCGAGCATTTCCACCGGAAGGCTTCCTGAACTCAGGCTTTCAGCCCGTGCTTGGTGAGGTAGAAGTTGTGGAAGGTGAGCAGGAGCGCGAGAACTACCAGCCATTGCACGGTGCTCACCAGCGGAATCGAGTCGATCGGCAACGTGTAGGCGAGCACTACCCGGATGAACGCATCCAGCAGGAAGACCGCGCCCCACACCGCGGTCAGCACGCGCAAGTGATAGCGGAACCGGGAGTCGTTGTCCCAGCGGGCATCCCACTGCCGATAGCCTTCCTCGCCGATCTTCGCGGTGACGATCGCGCGGGAGGCGACGCGCATGAACGGACGCTGGGTCAGCAGCGAACCCAGCATCCACAAGCCGAGCAGACCGAAGATCCAGCTGTCGCGCACCATGAGCGTGCGCGGGTCCCCGGTCACCAGCGTCATCACCGACCCGAGCACGATCATGGAGAGCACGAACAGGGCGAACGCGTCGATGCGGCGCTCCCGAATCGCATGGTAGACAAGAAGTCCCGCGATGAGCAGGGTGGGCGCGATCAGCGCGGCCCACGGGTTCACCCCGGCCGCACGGAGGGCGTAGTAGCCGCCGAGCGGAAGCACCAGCTCGAGGATGATCTGGCGGGCGAGGTGGCGCCGGACCGCGGCGCGTTTCTGCTGCGGCGTCGGTTCGGTGAGCGTCTGCGGTGCATTCATGTGGGCTCCGGTAGTGATCACGATTGGTTGCGAGTAGCGCGTTCGAACAGATCGGCCAGTTCGCGGGCGCAGGCCGCGGCGTCGAAATCGGGGTCGTCCGCCGCGCGCGCGACGGCCGCGTCGCGGGCGGCACGAATGGCGAGCCCCATGACCGCGGGGTCGAACGCCCGAAATGCCCCGGCCCGCTGGCCTTCCCGGAGCCACTGCTCCTGCGTGCGGGCGATCTCGTCGACGTGCTCGATCAGGCTCACCGTCTGCGGGTCGGCGGGCCGGGCATTGGCGACGATGCTGGCCAGCGCCCGCTGATGCTTGGGGTACTCGTCGAGCAGGGCCAGGTTGGCGGCGAAGTACGCGCGCAGCGTCGCCACGTATCCGGACTCGTGCTGGAGCTTGGCCACGACGAATTCCGTATTCACCCGCACGATTTCGTCCGCGACCTCACGAATCAGCTCGTCCTTGCCGCGAAAGTGATACGAGATCATGCCGGTGCTGCTCAGCCCGGCCTCCTGCGCGATCTTCGCGAACGACGTACCGGGCAGCCCGTGCGCGGCCACCACCTCGATCGCCGCCTCCACGATCTGCGCCCGCCGAGCAGCCTCGGTGAACGTCCGCCCCGATTGCTTACCCGAGCCACCTTTTGCTTGCATGAGCAAAACTATAGCTCGATTTGCTTACTCGAGCAAGAATCAACCCATGCAAGCAAGTAGCGTCCCGGCGCCCACGCGTGGCGAGCGGGCGGCGACTGATCAGCCCCCGATCACGGGGCGGGCGGCGCGGGCACCGGGCAGGCGTCGACGGCCTCCGCCACGACCTGGCCGGAATCCGGCACCGGCGGACGAATGCCGTCCGCGTAGTCGCACCCGACCACGGGCGGCACCTGTTCGAGGGCCGCGTTCTCCTCGTCGGTGAAAGCTCTTGCCCGACTGAGGAATCGCCAACCCTCGGGGGCTTCCAGACTGAATCCCCCGCCGCGGCCAGGAACCACGTCGAGGACGAGCTGGGTGTGTTTCCACGCCTGGAACTGCGATCCGGAGATCCACACCGGCACCGCGTCGAGGTCGGCGGACGGCAGGCTCACCGGCACCTCCCCCACCGCGAGGCGCAGATCGAGAATGCCGAGCAGGACGTCCCGGTCGCCGATGATGAACTCCCCCAACGGATAACACATCGGCGACGACCCGTCGCAGCACCCGCCGGACTGGTGCATCATCAGCGCACCGTGCACGTCGCGGAGGCGGCGCAGCAGCGCCGCCGCCCCCGCGGTCGCGACCAAACGGGGCGGGGCGGCGCTCACGGCGCCACCACCCGCCGGACGGCTCGGCATCAGAAGAATCCCATGGCCTTCGGCGCGTAGCTGACCAGCAGGTTCTTCGTCTGCTGGTAGTGGTCCAGCATCATCTTGTGGTTCTCCCGTCCGATACCGGACTGCTTGTAGCCGCCGAACGCCGCGTGCGCGGGGTACTGGTGATAGGTGTTGGTCCACACCCGACCGGCCTGGATGTCGCGCCCCGCGCGATAGGCCCGGCTGCCGTCGCGCGACCAGACGCCCGCGCCGAGGCCGTAGAGGGTGTCGTTCGCGATGGAGATGGCGTCGTCGTAGTCGGTGAACGAGGTCACCGAGACCACCGGACCGAAGATCTCCTCCTGGAAGATCCGCATCGCGTTGCGGCCGGTGAAGATGGTCGGCTGCACGTAGTAGCCGCCGTTCAGGTCGCCGCCGAGCAGCGCGCGCTCGCCGCCGGTGACCAGCTGTGCCCCTTCACCTTTGCCGATCTCGATGTAGGACAACACCTTTTCCAGCTGATCGTTGGACGCCTGCGCGCCGATCATCGTCTCGGAATCCAGCGGATCACCCTGGCGCACAGCCTTTGTCCGCAGTGCGGCGAGGTCGAGGAAGCGGTCGTAGATGTCGGCCTGGATCAGTGAGCGCGACGGGCAGGTGCACACCTCGCCCTGGTTGAGCGCGAACATGGTGAAGCCTTCCAGAGCCTTGTCCAGGAAGTCGTCATCGGCGCTCATGACGTCGGAGAAGAAGATGTTCGGGCTCTTGCCGCCCAGTTCGAGGGTGACGGGAATCAGGTTCTGCGAGGCGTACTGCATGATCAACCGGCCGGTGGTGGTCTCGCCGGTGAACGCGATCTTCGCGATCCGGTTGCTCGACGCGAGCGGCTTGCCCGCCTCGACGCCGAATCCGTTGACGATGTTGACCACCCCGGGCGGCAGCAGGTCGCCGATGATGCTCCACAGGAACATGATCGAGGCGGGAGTCTGCTCGGCCGGCTTGAGGATCACGGCGTTGCCCGCGGCGAGCGCGGGGGCCAGCTTCCAGGTCGCCATCAGGATCGGGAAGTTCCACGGAATGATCTGCCCGACCACGCCGAGCGGCTCGTGGAAGTGGTAGGCGACGGTGTCGTCGTCGATCTCCGACAGCGAACCCTCCTGCGCGCGAATGGCTCCGGCGAAGTAGCGGAAGTGATCGATGGCCAGCGGGATGTCGGCGGCCAGCGCCTCGCGGATCGGCTTGCCGTTGTCCCAGGTCTCGGCGATGGCGATCGCCTCGAGGTGCTCCTCGATCCGGTCCGCGATCTTGTTCAGGATCACCGCGCGCTCGGCGGCGGAGGTCTTGCCCCAGGCCGGCGCGGCGGCATGCGCGGCGTCGAGCGCCAACTCGATGTCCTCCGCGGTGGAACGCGCTATCTCGCAGAAGGTTTCGCCGGTGACCGGGGTCGGGTTCTCGAAATACTGGCCCTTGACCGGCGCAACCCACTGGCCGCCGATCCAGTTGTCGTAGCGAGGCTGGAAGCTCGTCGGCGACTCCGGCGAACCAGGACGGGCATATACGGTCATCGAAACTCCTAGCGGTCACGGCGGGTGTGCACTGTGATCCACGACACTATGACCCGAACGTTGCATCACCGTTGGGAACAGGTCAGCGACCGCCGAACTCGCGATCGAGCATGGCGATCTGCGCCGCCACTTGGGCATACAGCGACGAATCCCGCTCCAGCGAGGCCAGGTAGGCCGACCACGCGCCGCGATCCTCGCGGCCGTCGACCGAGGAGATCCACCAGCCGAGGATCGCCGGGTCCCGGGAGGTGAGGACGGCCGCGCGCATTCGTGCGCGCAGCGATTCGCGGGCCCGGACCACGCCGGGAGCCGGTGAGGCGGGCAGCAATTGGCCCCGATAGCGCGCGACGGCGGCGCCGATGTCGCCGCGCCGCAGGCTGCGGCGTAGTTCGCCGACATCGGAGTCCAGTTCGGTCAGTAGCCGATAGGGCCGCGACCCGAGCGCAACGCCGCCGAGAATCCGGCGCAGGCGCGAGATTTCGGCGCGCACGGTGACCGCGTCGAGGTCGCGTTCGTCGAGCAGGACCGCGATGTGCTCGGTCGCGAGTCCCTCCGGATGTTCCATCAGCAGCAGCAGGATCTCCGAATGCCTGCGCGACAATGGGATTCGCTCGTTGCCGAACAGCAGGGCGGGCTGGGAGCCGAGTAACTCCACCCGCGGCGCGGTGTGCACGGTGACCGGATGCGCCCGGAGCTCGGACTCGGCGACGGCCACGGTCGCCCGGATCAGCGAAAGGACTTCCGGCGCGGCGACGCGCGGCCCGCCGGTGATGTCGATCGTGCCGAGGATCCGTCCGGTCGCCGGATCGTGCACGGGCCCCGCCGCACAACTCCACGGATGAACCAGCCGGCTGTAGTGCTCGGCGCCGAAGATCTGCACGCAATGATCAAGGGCCAGTGCGGTTCCGGGGGCGTTGGTGCCGACCGCGGCCTCGCTCCAGTCCGCGCCGTCGACGAAGTTCATGCCGGCCGCGCGGTCCTTGGCCGCCGAATCGCCCTCCACCCAGAGCAATCGGCCGTGCGCGTCGCTCAGCGCGATGAGCAGCCCGGTGTCTTCGGCGTCCTCGACCAGCAGGGTCTGCACGACCGGCCGCACCGCCGACATCGGATGGGTGCGCCGATAACGCTCCAGTTCGAATCCGGTCAGCGACGTCCGGCCGATCTGCCGGTCCGGATCGATGCCGTTGCCGCGGCTGCGCACCCAGGAGGCCTCGACCACCTGCCGGATCGACTTCGGCGCCGCACCTCGCTCGACAAAGGATTCGTGCGCGGCCGACACATCGGTGCTCACCTGTTCCGCGTCTTCGTCCGGGCGCAGCGCTACCCACGGATTCGCTCGAATACCCGCACCGCTGCCCACGACCTCCATACTCCTCGGCAAGTCCGCCCCGATCAATGCGCCGTCGCCGGGCGGTGGTGGTCAGAGGTAGCGGACGACCTGTTCGGCGGCCTCGACGGGGTGGCCGGCCTGGATGGGAGCGCCGACAGTGTGGAACTTCCAGACGTCGGCTTCGCGCTGAACTTTGGCCACGACCATGCCGGTGTGCCTGCCGCCGACGCGCAAATTTCCGCCGGTGAGCTCGACGTCGGTTTTTCCGTCGACCAACCGCCAGAATGCGTTTCGGACCCTTTCGAAGGTGTGCCCGGCATAGGAGGTGACGACGAAAACGACCGTCGACGCTTCGGCGGACAGCCGGGTGAGATCGACGTCGATCATTTCGTTGTCGCCTTTGCCGGAACCGGTGAGATTGTCGCCTTGATGCCGAACGGATCCGTCTTTGGAGCACAAATGACCGTAGAAAGCGGCGTCCATGAGTTCGCGACCGGAAAAGACCAGAGCCGACGCGTCGAGATCGATATCGACCTCGCGCAGACCGAATCGGCCTGGTTCCCGGACCGGATCCCAGCCCAGCGCCATTTTCACATGCGACAATTCGTCGCCATCCGGTTTGCGCAGTGCCAATTCGGTGTTGAGGCCGAGCAGTCCGGTATCGGGCGCCTCTGCCGGTGGCCGCGGCGCCGATGGTTTCGGGGTACCTCCGACCGCTACGCCGTGCGCGGTGACCAGCGCGGCGAAGCCGCTGCGGTAGCCGTGGCCGAGCGCACGCAGATGCCAGCCGGGGTCATGCCGGTCGATGTCCACGGCGACGACCGTCGACTCGGCACCCAGGCCGGTGATCAGGTAGTCGCACAACCGGTTTCCCATGCTGTCGGCTATACACAGCTCGGGCGCCGCGTAATTGCCGAGGCTGTCGTGCTGGTCGTCCAGTGCGACGACGATGCGCACGTGTTCGATATCGGCGGGAATCGCGCGCAGGTCGATCGCCAGCGCGCTCGGCCGCCCGTCCTCGCCCGGCAGCAGGCGTGCGCCCTGGCCGAGCGGCTGGTTGTAGAAGACGAGATCGGCGTCCGCGCGCACCATGCCGTCCGCGGTGAGCAGCAGCGCGGACAGATCGACGGCCGCGCTGTGCCGGACCGAAACAACGATGTGCTCGGCTTCGAGCACATTTACCTGCCCCCGAGCCAGTTGCACGGTCATTCATCACACATTACAAAAACTATCGTCGAATACCAGGAACGGCACGCGTTCATTACTACGGCCGAATAACCCGGTGGCCGAAGAGTCAGGGTGAAACGACGAATTGGCGCGATTACCAGGCGACCCCGGCCGCATAACGAGAGACCAGCCGGCAGCCGAGTCGTTCTTTTACGTCGGGCAGTCCTTTACCCCAGATGAGCCCCTGCTTCCCCTCCGCGATCGCCCATCCGACGGTCCGGCGGAACGCGTCGAAGTACAGGTGCTTGCGGCCGCCCTCCTCCACCGGCAGCGCACCCCACCGATGCACCAGCGGCCAGGTCGGGTGGTCCAGAATCGTGAACGCCGCCAGCAGGTTTCGATCCGAATCGTGGTAGTGCACGGCCTGCACATCGGGGCGGGACAGCAGCCGGTGCAGCCATTCGTCGGGCATGCGCGGCGCCCGGCCCAATCCGTCGTACTTCTCCTCGGTGCGGCGGAACAGGCCGATGAGCTGATCGGCGTCCAGTGTCTCGGCGGGGCCGCTGCCGGCGATCAGGTCGTGGTCGCGGGACAACCATCGTGCCTCGGCGCGCAGGCTGCGGCGGCGATTCGAGGACAGCGTGCCCAGCCAGCCCGCCTCGTCCGGCCAGACGATGGGGAGCACGGC
The DNA here is from genome assembly GCF_042871115.1 of Nocardia sp. NPDC006044. Taxonomy (NCBI): domain Bacteria; kingdom Bacillati; phylum Actinomycetota; class Actinomycetes; order Mycobacteriales; family Nocardiaceae; genus Nocardia; species Nocardia sp. NPDC006044. The sequence goes on along the minus strand of NZ_JBIAID010000004.1, from coordinate 167,184 downwards.
GGTCGGGTTCACCGCCCTGGTGATCTGCACGGCGCCGAGGCCGTCGGCCTGCTCGCGCTCGAGCTCACGCCAGAGGGTGGCGAGTACCGCGTGCCGGTATCGGGCGCGCAGTCCTGCGGCCAGCACTCCGAACAGCTCGGTCTGCCGTGCGGGATCGGCCACCCACCAGCCCGGTTGGCCGGTACTGCCGGGCGCCGCGACGTTGGCCAGACCGAGCATCCAGCGGGCCGCCGCCATGGCGACGATGTCGGTGCCCTCGTGCACGACGACGATGCCGAATCGGGTGCCTGCCACGGCCAGCACATCCCAGGCCCAGGTCGCGCGCAGGCCGGCCGCGCCGCGCAGCGCCTCCCACCACGGCGGTTCCGGATCGCGGCGGGGGTCGAGGATGTCGACACGCTGTTTCATCACGCCTCCCGCGTCGTGGGGTTCACCCGGAGCCGCGGCACCGTCGCTGCGGCGAGTACGGCGTAGGACCCGACCAGTGCCCAGAGCGCCGCCGGTGGGCCGTGCGCGGGCACCAGCAATACGGCGAGCACCACGACTGCACCGAATTGTGTTGCGGCACTTGCCGCGGCGATGGTCAACTCGCGACGGCCCGCGTTCTCCAGAATGAACAGCGCAAGACTGACCACGGCGTGGATAGGGATCTCGAAGCAGAGCAGCAGTGCGATAAGTGCTGTGGCAGAAAGGTTCCCGGCGAGCAAGGCCACGAGGGCGCACCCGAGCACGCCCGAGATCAGCGCTGCCGTCAACAATCGCCGCGCGAGGTCCGTGCCCGCTCGTCCACCGGCACCGCGCAGCCGCAACGACGACACCGGCTGGTAAATCCGCAACAGGTAGAGCGTCAACGATCCGACGACGCTCGAAATCAGCAGTGCCAGATAAAGAGTGGTGCTACTGCCGCGCTGATCACTGAGCGCGAGGACCGCGTACAGCACGCCGACACCTGCGCTGCCCAGCGGTTCGTACAGTCCGAGCATCAATTCGGCGCGCAGGACCGCGCCGGTGACGCCGCGGCGCGGGCGAGCCAGCAGGGACGCGACGGGCGCCGCTCCCCTGGCCGACCAGGCGGCGACGCCAAAAGTGACCAGGACCAGCAGCGCCAACTCGCCCACCGGTGAAAGAGCACCGGCGGCGGCGAGCACCACCGAGGCCGCGAGCAGGACGGCTAGGACCGCAAAGCCCAGGCTGTCCCGCGCGGGTCGCCCTGCGGCGCGGTGTACCGCTACCACAACCGTCATAAGTCCGACGCCCGCGCTCCAGGCCGCCGCCAGTGGATAGATCACTGCCGGCGACCCAGCCGTCACGACCATCAGCAGTACCGCTATCGCCAACGGAACAGCCGCCGTGAGCAACGCGGTCCGCACCACCGCCGCGGCCGTACGCGGCAGCCGCGGAACGAGTTTCAGCACCGCCTTCTCCGGCCCCGAGCTGAGCAACGCGATCCAGGCCGTCGCGCCGACCGCGCTCGCGTACACCGCGAAGACGTCGGCGCCCCAAGTCGCCAGCAGCCCAAGCGCTATGCCGTGGTAGGCGATCCGGAACCCGCCGCGGCCCGCGACGAGCGAGACCACCGTCCTGGCCGCGGGCAGCGTCGCGGAAGTCGACACCATCAACGCGCGCGGTCGGCCGCTCGTTGCCGGACACTCGCCGAGAGTCGCCGCGCACCGCCCGGGCGCCGCCGGAGGCCGTCGCCGATCCGCCGCCAGAATCGGTCAGGGAGAAGCACGATCGCCCCGGCGAGCAACAGGTGGACGACGATGAACGCCAGGGCCTCGTTCCGGCTGGCGACGTGACCGAGCCGCACGGTCATGTGATCGGCCCAATCCCAGCGGTCGGCGAGCGGCTTGCCGCGCAACAGCTGGAACGCGAGATCCTCGAGGCCCGAAAGCATGATGAGGATTCCGGCGTAGCTGACCCGGCGCGTCACCGCGGGCAGCGCACCGCCGAGCCTGAGCATCAGCGCCAGGCACAGGATCAGCAGCGGGACCAGGATCCGCATCCAGGAGTACAGGCGATTGAAATCGTCGTCGAGGGCGGCGGCGAAGATCTTCGGGACCAGGAAGCAGAACACGACGGCAAACGCACCGAGGGCGCAGATTTCGACCAGCCTGCCGCGCCGGAACCAGTGCGGTAGCAGGCTCGCGATCGTCTCGGCGGCCAGCACGAACGGAATCAGCGAGGCCAGCAGAGTCCAGATGTTCTCGATGCTGTGTTGCCGGCCGGAAACCCACCACACGACTCCCGCGGCGACCACCGCCAGGGTCGCCAGGATGGTGGTGCGCACCGCGGGGCTCATGCCGCACCGCTCAGGTCGAAGCGCAGCGTGGCGCGAATGGCGGCGGCGGCAGCGGCGGCTTGGTCGGGCTCGTCGGCGACAACCACGAAGTGGCCCAGCTTGTTCGCCGCATTATGGTACGGAAGTACCTCTTGTCCGGGGGCCGCGAAGAGGATCAGCTCCACCAGTTCCGGGACCGCCGAGACGTCGTCGGCGCCGACCACTTCGCTGACCACGCCGGGACGATCGGTGTAGAGCACCTCGGACAGCGCCGCGCGCGAACGGGTGCGGGTGATGTCGGCGGGTTCGCCGGTAGCCGCGGCGATCGAGGCCGCGACCGTGTCCACGCCGTAGGCATGCTTGACCAGTTCGCCGAGCCCGTTGCCGCCGACCCGGGCGCCCATCTCGATCAAGTGCATTCGGTCCGCCGGATCGATCAGCAGATCGATGGTCAGTGGGCCACGCTCATAGTCCAGCTCGGCGACCAGCGCGTTCAACACCTCGGTCAGCTCCCGTTCTTGTTCTGCGGTGAGGTCGGCGGGCACCCGATGCGTGGTGGTCACGAAGTACGGGGCGGGGGTCATGGTCCGCGCGCTCACCCCGGCGAAGGCGATCTGCCCGCGATCGACGAATACCTCTGCGCTGTAATGCTTTCCCGCCAGGTACTCCTCCACGATCACGCCGCCGTCGCTGGCGAATCGCGCCGCCTCGCGCGCCGCGACCGCGATCGCGGACCCGTCGTCACACACCTGAATGCCTCGACTGCTCTGCGCATCCAAGGGTTTCACCAGCACCGGAAATCGCAGTGTCGCAGCTCGAAGCGCGAGTTCGTCGCCGGCGGTTCCCGCGACGTAGCCGTAGCTCGCGAAGCCGAGTCGATCGCACACGGCACGGAAGTACGACTTGTCCTGGGACGCACGGACCGCCGCCGCGGACAGATCGGGCAACCCCCACCGCCGGGCCAGTTCTCGCTGGGCCGACAGCCCGGTATCGCTGGCCGGCGAGAGCACGCCGACCAGATCGGTGCGCCCGTCGAGTTCCGCCGCGATCAGCTCGGGATCACGGATGCTGGCGAGCACGAACTCGTCGGCCAGCGCTCGCGCGACGGCATCGCCGCGCCGGTCGACACAGATTGTGCGATAGCCGAGTTCGCGCGCGCGACGATAGGTGGACGCCGAACCGTCCGCGCCGCCGAGGATCACCAACGTGCCCGTCATCGCGCACCCACGCCGGCCCGCTCCAGGTGCAACCGGTCCGCCGCGTCGATGACGAGGTCGGATTCGCGCACGTAGTACAGCGCGCGGCCGTCCCGGCTCGACGCCGTGACCGAATAACGCAGCAGCAGAGCCATCGCCGGGAGCATCGCCAACTGCACCAGCAGCACCGCCACCGCACCGGCCCCGAACACGCTCAGCAAAACGCCGACGAGCACACCGGCGCACAGCACCAACGTGGCTCCGATCGCCGGCACGGTGGAGTGCCCGACGTACAGATCGAGTGCGTGCCTGGCCAAGCGGAGAACCGTGAACTTCGACGAACCCGCCCGGCGCGCCCGATGCGCCGTCTGCACGGTGACATAACGATCGGTGACCGCAGGCAGGGACGCCATGAAATACGGAGCAGGACGGCGTAATTCGACGATCCGTCGGGCGATACCGGTACGCACCAGCCGGAATGTCGTCGCCCCCGGCGGCAATTCGATGCCGAGAACACGGCGGGCGATCAGATCCGACAGCGTCGAGCCCCACCGCCGCAGCAGCGGATCGTCGCGCTGATCGCGCACCCCGAAGACCGCGTCCACCCGATCCGATACCGCTTCGATCAGCTTGTGCGCCTGATCCGGATGACCTTGCAGGTCCGCATCCACATGCAGCACCCACGGTTTCGTGGCGTACTTGTAGCCCGCCGAGAACGCGGCCTCAAAGCCGAAGTTGCGGGCGAACGAGATGTAGTGCACCCGTTCGTCCTCGGCGGCCAGGGCGGACACCAGCGACAGCGTCGCGTCGGTGCTCCCGTCATCGACGAACAGGATCTCGACGTCGTGCCCGCCGAGTTCTCCGACGATCGCCCGGTGCGCGGCAACGATATTGGCTTCCTCGTCCCGGCACGGGACGACGACGGTCACGCCGAACATCGGGAACGACGCCGTCACGCCGTGGCCGTCTCGCACGGCTCCGGCGCGACCCAGTGGGTGCCGCGAGTCTCGATGAACCATTCGATCGTGCGGCGCATACCCTCCTCGAGCGGCAGCAGCGACTCGGGGTCGACGCCGATGGCGGGCAACGTCATCGGATCCGCCCGGACCGTGTCGCCGGCGATCTCGCCGGGCCGCATCGGCAGGTCGACGATCGGAACCCGCGGATAGCCCAGCTCGACGCACTGGTCGATGATCAGCTCGGCGACCGACCGGATCGACTGCGATCGCGCCGGCCCGACCTCCATCACCGCATCCGGGACGATGCCGTTGCCCGCCGACTCCAAGGCCGAAACCAGCACGCGCGCAACGTCACCCACCCACACCATGTCGGAGAGCTGGACGCCGCCGCCGTACAGCTCCACCGGCAGGCCGGACAGCGCGCGGCAGATCACCGCGGGGGTGAACTTGCGCACCTTGCCCTCGCCGAACGGCGCGGCCGCGGTCTGCCGTGGACCGTACGCGTTGACCACCCGGACGTTGGTGACCCGGGTGCCGCGGTAGGCGTTGAACATGTGCACGAAGCGTTCGACGGCGGTCTTGGAGATGGAGTAGCTGTTGTTCATCCAGTGATTGCCGACGCAGATGTATACGCCGGGTAGCTCGTACTGCGCGACCGCTTCCAGAAAGTTCAGTCCGCCAACGAGATTCGTCTCCGCCGCCGGACGCGGCTGCTTGATCGTCTCCTGCGTGCCGAGCACGGCGGCCAGGTGGATGATCCCCTCGCAGTGCGCGGCCAGTTCGGTCATCGAGGTGGAGTCGCGGATGTCGCCGAGCATGACCTCGTACGGCTGCCGGCGCGCATGCCTTCGATGGTCGAAGATCACCGGCTCGTGGCCGCGGCGCACGAGTTCCTCGCAGACATAGGAGCCGATGAATCCCGACCCACCTGTGACGCCGACCTTCATTCTGTTGTACCACCTAGCGCTGTCTATCCGGCTGACCGTCGAGAGTGCCGACGACCAGCCATGTGTGTCCACATTGTCCGGATTTTGTCCGATCCGCGCAGCCGCGGATGACGCGCACGGAGATGTGCGACACAGCCTAGAGAGCGCCGAATGCGGCCGATAGCCATAGTTTCGGGGGCTCCCGGCGCGCCGGGAACTGCCAAAAGTTGGCAGTGTCATGTCAGGTTCGGCCGAAGGCCGGGTGCCGAAGATCAACTTAGGCTCGAGGCATGTCGATTCAGCATCAGCTCGAACGAATCTTTGTGGGTCTCAACGCATCCCTGTATCGGATCAGCGGCGGGAAGCTCGGCGGCAAGATGGGGCAGGCGCCGATCCTGTTGCTCAATACCGTCGGGCGCAAGTCGGGTCAGCGGCGCACGTCGCCGCTGCTGTACCGGCGCGACGGCGACCGTTACCTGGTCGCCGGGTCGCATCGCGGCGCCGCGACGGATCCCGGATGGGTGCTGAACCTGCGCGCCAATCCCGAGGCGGAGGTCGAGATCGGGAAGCAGACGATCCCGGTGACCGCGACCGAGATCCCCGCCGCCGAGCGCGAGGCCGCCTGGGCCGCGCTGGATGCCATGTATGCCGGTTACGCGGACTATCGCGGCAAGACCGACCGGAGCATCCCGATCTTCGCGCTCACCGCCCGCTGAATCGACCAGACGTCTGGGGATCCCCATCCGACCCGCATCAGCAGGCATTTCCCCAGCTGAATGCGGTGCGACACGGGCGCAGCTATGACACTACTCTAGCGTTCGTCACATTGGTGTCATATCGTGGGGTCGAGGCAGCACCCGACCGATGGGGAATGGGCATGACCGTCGAGCAGAACACTCGCGCACTCGAACACGACATCGTCACCGACTTCAGCTCCCGCCTGAGTTACGGCGGTTATCTCGACCTGCCGACGCTGCTCAGTGCGCAGCATCCGGTCAGCAGGCCGGAACACCACGACGAGTTGCTGTTCATCATCCAGCACCAGACCACCGAGCTCTGGCTCAAGCTGGTGCTGCACGAGACCCGTGCGGCACGGAGCGCCTTCGAGTCCGACGACATCGGGGTCGCGCTCAAATGCATTGCCCGGGTGAAGCACATCCAGAAGACTCTCACCGAGCAGTGGTCGGTGCTGGCGACGCTGACGCCCACCGAGTACGCCCAGTTCCGCGACTGCCTCGGCAACTCGTCGGGGTTCCAGTCGTACCAGTACCGGGCCGTGGAATTCATTCTCGGCAACAAGAACGCCTCCATGCTAGCGGTGTTCGAGTCGGATCCGTTGGCGCACAAGGAATTGCACACCCTACTGCACGAACCGAGTCTCTACGACGCGTTCTGGCACCACGCGGCCCGGATCGGACTCGAGGTGCCGCGGTCGACGCTGGACCGGGACGTCACGAAAGCCTACGTTCCGGATCCGGATCTGCTACCGCTGGTGAAGTCGATTTATGAAGCACCCGAACGCCATTGGTCGGTCTACGAGACTTTCGAAGAGCTGGTCGACCTGGAGGAGAACTTCCAGCTGTGGCGGTACCGGCACATGCGCACGGTGCTGCGCACCATCGGCACGAAGCGCGGCACCGGCGGATCGAGCGGGGTCGGGTTCCTGCAACGCGCGCTCGACCTGACCTTCTTCCCCGAACTGTTCGCGGTACGTACCGAGATCGGACGTTGACGACATGACCACCGCACTCGACGATTTCCACACCCGCGCCACGGTGCTCGACACGGCCGACCCGCTGCGCGACTATCCGAGCCGCTTTCTCGGCAGCGACGATCCGGAGATCGTCGCCTATCTCGATGGCAACTCGCTCGGCCGTCCCACCCGCGCGACCGCGGATCGGCTCGCCGCCTTCGTCACCGAGGCCTGGGGTGGCCGGCTCATCCGCGGCTGGGACGAGCAGTGGTTCGATCTGCCGGTCCGGATCGGCGAACGGATCGGCGCGTCGATCCTCGGCGCCGCGCCCGGCCAGACCACGATCGGAGATTCGACCACGGTGCTGCTGTACAAGCTCGCCCGCGGTGCGCTGGCGCTGCGGCCGGGGCGCACCGAGATCGTGCTCGACCGCGACAACTTCCCCACCGACCGTTACCTGCTGGAGGCGATCGCCCGCGAACTGGACCTGACGCTGCGCTGGATCGAACCGGAGTTCACCGGCGGCGTCACCGCGCAGGACGTGGCCGGCGCCGTCTCCGAGCGCACCGCGCTGGTGGTGCTCAGTCACGTCGCCTATCGGTCGGGGTACCTGCTCGACGCCCCGGCGATCTGTGCCACCGTCCATGAGTCCGGCGCGTTGCTGCTGCTCGACCTGTGCCATTCGGCGGGCGCGGTGGAGATCGAACTCGATTCCTGGGGAGTCGATTTCGCGGTCGGCTGCACCTACAAGTATCTGAACGGCGGTCCCGGCGCACCCGCGTTCGCCTATGTCCGCACCGAGCACCTCGCCGATTTCAGCCAGCCGATCTGGGGGTGGATGGGCCGCGAGAGTCCGTTCGAGATGGCGCAGGGATACGTTCCGGCCCACGGGATCCGGCGGGTGATCAGCGGAACGCCCGCGATCGTCGGCATGCTGCCGATCGAGGACACCCTCGACCTGATCGACGAGGTGGGCATGGCGGCGGTGCGGGCGAAGTCGGTGACCCTCACCGAGTTCGCGCTCGAACTCGTGCGATCCTGGTTGCTGCCGCTCGGCGTCTCGGTGTCGTCACCGACCGACCCGGACCGCCGCGGCGGCCACGTGACGATCGACCACCCGCAGTTCAAGGAGATCACCGCACGACTATGGCAACGCGGCGTCATCCCGGATTTCCGGCCGCCCCAGGGCATCCGGATCGGCCTGAGCCCGCTGAGCACCACCTACGCCGAGGTGCTCGCCGGGGTGGCGGCGATCCGCGATGAACTCACCGCGCGCTGACCTCGCGGGCGCGGTCCTCGACGATATCGATTCGCGGCCGGGCAGCGCGACCTCGCTGGCCCGGACCATGCTCGGCGCGTACGTCCGCGATCTCGGTGGCTGGATCGCGATCGCCGACTTCAGCGGCCTGCTGGCCGGGCTCGGGGTACCGGAGCAGAGCACCAGGACGGCGGTCACCCGGCTGAAGAGCAAAGGGGTGCTCGACGCCGAAACCCGTGGCGGGCGCAGCGGATACCGGATCACCGATGCCGCGGAGGCGATGTACTCTCGCGGCGATCCGCGCATCTTCGGGTTCCGGCAGATGGCCGACGGCGATGCGTGGCACCTGATTTCGTTCGGCATCCCCGAATCCCAGCGCGCCGCCCGGCATCAGCTGCGCCGCCGGCTGTCCTCGATCGGCTGCGGGACTGTCTCGGCCGGATTGTGGATCTGCCCGGAATATCTCGCGGCAGAGGCGTCCGCGATCGTCTCCGCACTGGAGCTGGACGAGTACGTGACCTCCTTCCGCGCAACCGAACTCACGGTCCCGGGCACGCTGCGCGCGGCGGCGGCGCAGTGGTGGGATCTGCCCGCGCTCGCCGATCGGCACCGCGCGTTCCTCGATCGTCACCGCGACATCGTCACCCTGCCCGAGCTCACCGACCGAGCGGCCTTCGATCGCTTCGTGCCGCTACTGGACGAGTGGCGGATCATCCCGTATCTCGATCCCGGTCTGCCCGAACGGATGCTGCCCGCCGACTGGCCGGGGCTGGCGAGCGTGCGGCTGTTCGCCGACGCGCAGCGCCGATGCCTGGAGCCGAGCCGGCGCTGGGCGCGGGCCGGAATCGGCGCCGCGACAAACGTCGGACGATAATCCTCGGAATTCGAAATCTCTTGGCACCCAGTACCGTAATGTACTGCTCCGCGCCGTGCGACCGGGCTGAGTACGTGCGCTTATAGCTGTTTCGACATCGGTGGTGAACCCCACGGCGGCGTTGTACCATCAGGCCCCTTTGTCACTTCGTATGGCGGGACCAGAGCTTGACCAGTGGTATTCAGCGGACCCCCTCGGCCGCTCGGCGCGCGCGTTCCCGCCGGACCTCGGCGTCGCACTCACCCACCCTCGCCGCGCTGCTCGCCGCGGCGGTGGAGCGCAATCCGGACGGCGTCGCGGCGGTGTGCGGCGACAGTGCGATCACCTACCGCCAACTCGACGCGCGCTCCGCGCAATTGGCGCGCACGCTGCTCGCACTGGGGGCCGGCCCGGAGACGGCGGTCGTGGTGGCGCTGCCGCGGTCCATCGACTCGGTGCTCGCGGTGTGGGCCGTGGCGAAGACCGGGGCCGCGTTCGTGCCGATCGATCCGGGCCTGCCGCGCACGCGGATCAAGTTCCAGTTGACCGACTGTGCCGCCGAGATCGGGCTGACCACTATCGAATTCGCGCCCGCACTGCCCGCAGGCGTCCGCTGGCTCGCGATCGACGATCCCGAGTTCGTCGCGCGCACCTCGGCAGAGTCGGCCAACCCTATATCGTATCTCGATCGTCCTGTGCTGCTGCGGGTTTCGAATGTCGCATACCTGATCTACACCTCCGGTTCCACCGGCAGGCCGAAGGGTGTGGCGGTCACGCACGCCGGACTCGCCGCGTTCTGCGCCGAACAGATCGCCAGGTACTCCCTGACCCCGGCGGCGCGCACCCTGCATTTCGCGTCGCCCAGCTTCGACGCGTCGGTGCTCGAGTTGCTGCTCGCGGTCGGTGCGGCCGCGACCATGGTGATCGTGCCGCCGACCGTGTACGGCGGCGCCGAGCTGGCGGGCCTGATCGCGCGGCACCAGGTCAGCCATGCGTTCATGACACCGTCGGCGCTGGCCTCGCTCGAACCGACCGGGCTCGATCTGCTGCGGGTGGTCGTCGTCGGTGGCGAAGCCTGCCCCGCGCCGCTGGTGCGCCGGTGGGCGGTGCCGGGCCGCCGGTTCTTCAACGGTTACGGTCCGACCGAGACCACCATCATGGTGGCGATCAGTTCTCCGCTGTCGCCGGATCGTCCCGTGACGATCGGGTCGGCGCTGTCGGGCATGAACTGCCGGGTGCTCGACAAGCGGCTGCGCCCGGTCGGGGTCGGCACCGCGGGTGAGCTCTATGTTTCCGGGCCCGGACTGGCCCGCGGCTACCACGCCCGATCCGGCCTGACGGCACAGCGTTTCCTGGCCGATCCACATGGTGCGGCGGGCACACGGATGTACCGGACCGGCGACATCGTTCGCCGGGGCACCGACGGCGACCTCGAATACCTCGGGCGCAGTGACGATCAGGTCAAGGTTCGCGGGTTCCGGATCGAGCTCGGTGAGATCGAATCGGTGCTCGGCCGGCAGTCCGGGGTGCGGGCGGCGGTCACCGTCGATCGCCGGACTCCGGCGGGCGAGACCATGCTCGCGGCCTACATCCAGGCCGAGCCGGGACACCTGCTCGACACCGCCGATCTGGCGAACGCGCTGGCGCGTCAGCTGCCGCAGTACATGCTGCCCGCCTCGATCACGGTGATCGACCGGCTTCCCCTGACACCCACCGGAAAAGCGGATCGCGCGGCATTGCGTCTGCGCGCGATCGAACAGTTCGCGTGCCGGTCGTTGTCCGGCCCCGGCGAGGAGCTGATCGCAGAGGTGTTCGCTCGGGTACTGGGTCAGGATCAGTGCGGCGCGGACTCGGATTTCTTTGCCTCGGGCGGTAATTCGCTGCTCGCCACGCAGGTGGCGGCCCGGTTGAGCGAGCTGTGGCAGGCGCGGATTCCGACCCGGTTGCTGTTCGACCATCCGACGGTGGGGGCGTTGGCCAAGGCCATTCAGGCGCAGCGGTTCGACAAGAAGCGGCCCGCGTTGCTGGCCCGGTCGCGACCGGAGCGGGTGCCGCTGTCGCCGGCGCAGCTGCGGTTCTGGTTGCGCAACCAGTTCGACCCGGACTCGTCGGTGGACAACATCGGCTTCGCGCTGAACATGTCCGGTGAGCTGGACATCGCCGTCCTGCGCGCGGCGTTCGCCGATACCGTGGCGCGGCACGAGATTCTGCGCACGATGTATCCCGCCGACGCCACCGGGCCGCGCCAGCTGGCGCTCGAAACCGAAGACGTCATAGCCGATTTCGCGGTCGAGGAGATGCCGGCCGCGACGCCCGACGCGGTGGCCGAGCGCATTCGCGCGATCCTGTGGCGCGGTTTCGATGTGTCGAGCGAAGTCCCGCTGCGGGTGCGGCTGCTGCGGACGGCGAGCGAATACGTCCTGGTGTGCGCGGTGCACCATATCTGCGCCGACGGCTCGTCGCTGGCCCCGCTGGCCCGCGATATCGCCCACGCCTACACCGCACGGTCCGCGGGCACCGCGCCGATGTGGCGTCCGCTGGAGATCCAATACGCGGATTACGCGCTGTGGCAGCAGGAGTTGCTCGGTTCTCGCGATGATCCGGATTCGATGCTGTCCCAGCAGCTTTCCTACTGGACCACGGAGCTGGCCGGACTGCCGGACGAGCTCGATCTGCCGACCGATCGGCCCAGGCCGAACACCGCGTCGCTGCGGGGTGCGGCGACCCAGCGGCCGGTGCCGGCCAGTCTGCACAGCGAATTGCTCACGGTCGCACGCGAACACAAGGCGACGCTGTTCATGGTGATGCGGACGGCGTTGGCCGTGCTGCTGTCTCGCCTGTCCGGCAGCACCGACGTGGCCATCGGGGTGCCGATGACCAATCGGGCCGAGGCGGCGCTGGACGAGCTGGTCGGCATGTTCGTCAACACGACGGTGTCGCGCACCCGGATCGATTTGGCAGAGAGTTTCGCCGCGCTGCTGGACCGCACGCGAGATCGGGATCTGGTGAACTTCGCGCACTCCGAGGTGCCGTTCGAGCATGTCGTCGACGCGGTGAATCCGGTGCGGTCGCCGGGGCGACATCCGCTCTATCAGGTCGGGTTCGCGTTCCAGAACTTCGGCAAGGCCAGCCTCGAGCTGCCCGGCCTGACGTTCTCCGGGCTCGACGTCGATACCCGGACGGCGAAGACCGACCTGCACATCGCCGTGGTGGACGAGCACGCGGATGACGGCACACCCGGTCACATCATCATCCGATTCAACTATGCCACCGACCTTTTCGACGAGCCGACGGTGCAGCGGTTCCTCGAGGCCTATATTCGGGTGCTGCATCAGGTGGCCGCCGATCCGGCCGGCGCGGTCGGCGACATCGATCTGGTGCATCCGGATGAACGGCGGTTGATCGAGTCCTGGTCGGCCGGAGCCGATCACGCGGTCGCGTCCGAGCCACTCGGGGCGGCTATGCAGCGTCAGGCCGAAGCGACGCCGGATGCTGTCGCCCTGGTCTGCGGATCGGCGACGCTGACCTATGCGCAGTTGCGGGACCGGTGCAACCGGCTGGCGCGGTGGTTGATCGGTCAGGGTGTCGGCCCGGAGACCATCGTCGCGGTGGCGATGCGCCGGTCCATCGATCAGGTCGTGACGCTGTGCGCGATCGCCGAAGCGGGTGGCGCGTGGGTGCCGATCGATCCGGATCATCCGGCCGAGCGGATCGGTTACGTGCTGGATTCCGCCGCGCCGCAGTGTGTCCTGACCACCAGCCGAGACGAGTTCACCGTTACGGCCGCGCACGTGGTCGACACCCTCGAGCTGACCGACCTGGACACGGCGCCCGTGCGCCAGGCCGAGCGGCGTATGCCGCTGCGTGGTGCGCACCCCGCCTACGTCATCTACACCTCCGGGTCGACGGGCCGCCCCAAGGGGGTCGTGGTCAGCCACGCGGCGATCGTCAACCAGCTCGACTGGATGGGGCATCGGTACCGCGTCGATGCCACCGACGTCTACCTGCAGAAGACGCCGGCGACCTTCGATGTGTCGCTGTGGGGATACTTCCTGCCGCTGCGGGCCGGTGCGCGGATGGTGATCGCCGGACCGGACGACCATCGTGATCCGGCGGCGCTGTGCGGGTTGATCGCCACGCATCGGGTCACGCTCACCGATTTCGTGCCCACCATGCTCACCACGTTCGCCGGCCATGCGACCGCCGCCGAAGTCTCTTCTCTGCGTGCCGTTTTCGTGATCGGCGAGGCGCTCGCCCCCGAGACGGCGCGGGCGTTCGACGCGATCGGCAGCGCCGAGGTGCACAACCTGTACGGGCCGACGGAGGCCGCGGTCAGCATCACCGAGCACCGGTTCGACCCCGCCGATCCGGCGGCCACGGTGCCGATCGGGGTGCCGGAATGGAATTCGCGGGCCGTCGTCCTCGACGCCCGGCTGCGGCCGGTGCCGGTGGGCGCGGTCGGTGAACTGTATTTGGCCGGTATACAACTCGCGCGCGGCTATCACGGTGCGAGCGGGCTGACCGCCGGACGGTTCGTCGCGGATCCGGCCGAGCCAGGGGCGCGCATGTATCGAACCGGGGACCTGGTGCGCTGGCACGCGCGCGGGACGCTGGAGTACCTCGGCCGCAGCGATTTCCAGGTGAAGGTGCGCGGGCACCGCATCGAACTCGGCGATATCGAGACCGCGCTCCTCGCCGATCCCGCCGTCGCTCAGGCGGCAGTCGCCGTCAAGCACTCCGATGCCGGTGACCGCCTCGTCGGCTACGTGGTCGCGGCGCCCGATCTGGTCATCGACCCGAATACGCTGCGGCAGTCGGTATCTCACACGTTGCCCGCCTACATGGTGCCGTCGGCGGTGGTGGTTCTCGACGCGTTGCCGGTCAACACCAGCGGCAAGCTCGATCGCGCGGCACTCCCCCAGCCGGTCTTCGCCGCACGGGACGGCGTCGCACCGTCGACCGATCTCGAACGGGCGATCGCCGAGGTGTTCGCCGAGGTCCTCGACGTCTCCCCGATCGGGGTCACCGACGACTTCTTCGAACTCGGCGGCTCCTCGCTGATGGCTTTCACGCTGCACCAACGGCTTTCGTCCCGGCTCGACTACGACGTGCCGATGGCGGCGCTGCTCACCACGCCCACCGTGGGTGGCCTCGCCGCGCATCTCACCGGCACCGCGGAACAGACCGGGGCGATCACCGCGGCCGAGGACGCCGTCCTCGATGCCGGAATCGATGGCCGCGGTTGCCTGCCCGCGCACCCGGGTCCGCCACGCGCGGTGCTGCTGACCGGCGCGACCGGCTTCCTCGGCGCCCACCTGCTCCGAGAGCTGCTGACCCGCACCGACGCCAGGGTGCTGTGCTTGGTCCGGGCCGATACGGCAGCGCAGGGCGCCGATCGGATCCGGCGGGCGATGCATCGCTATCGGCTGTGGGACGACACCGTCGCGGCTCGGATCGTCGCCGTCCCAGGCGATCTCGGCGCACCGCGGCTGGGGCTCGCCGACGCCGACCAGGTCCGTCTCGCCGAAACCGTGGACGTCATCCTGCACAACGGCGCCCGCGTCAATCACATCGATCCGTACGCCCGGCTACGCGCGGCCAATATCGAGGGAACCCGGGACATACTTCGCCTCGCGTCGACCGGACGGCTCAAGCCGGTGCATTTCGTCTCCACCCTCGGCACCACCGTCCCGGCGACGGAGACACCGGGAGTGATCGAGGAGAACACCCGGCTGCGTGCGGACCGGCTGTCCGACAACGGCTACGTCACCTCCAAGTGGGCCGCCGAAGAACTGGTCCGCCAAGCGGGCGAACGCGGCATCCCGATCGGCATCTACCGCCCCGGAACCATCAGCGGCGATCTGCGGGCCGGGGTGAACAGTGCCGACGACTCGTTCTGGAACATGGTCCGCGCCGCCGCGATCCTCGGCCTGGCACCGGATGTCGGCGATGCCACCGTCTCGCTGGTGCCGGTGACCTACGTGGCCCGCGCCATCGTCGAACTCGCGCTGCACCCCCGCTCGGAATCGGTGTATCACCTGGTCAACAAGACCCCGGTGCCCGTCGGCGACATCTTCACCCGCCTGCGCTATCACGGCCTCCCGGTGACCATCGCTCCGCTCGACACCGTCCGAGCCGCCCTCGCCGCGGAATCGCAGCGGCGCAACGCGATCGGCGACGATTCGCTCGTCCGCGCCGCCTTGCTGAGCGCCAACTACCTCGGCCTCGCCAACCTCGACTGGAGCGACGCGCAGACCCGGAAAGCCCTCGCCGGCACCGGCATCGACTGCCCGCCGATCACCGAGGCGGGACTCGACGCCTACATCCGCGAGTTCATCACCTCCGGGTTCCTGCCGTCCGGCCCCACCCCCGGCGCGGTCCTGCGCCCGAACGACGTGCGCTCAACAGGTTGTGGGACCGGGATCGCCACCGGCGAGGACGGCGGTCAGCCACAGCAGTGACGGCTCATAGCCGACCAGTTCGGCCGAAATATGTTCTGTCGCAGGAACTCTGAAGAATCGCAGGTTCGCGCCCGCCGCGCAGTATCGCTGCACGACGGGCTCGATGGCGGCGATGGGAATGATCGGGTCGGTCATGGAGTGCCACATGGCCACCGGAACATCCGGGGTATCCGCGTAGCCGAGACTGTCTCGGTGCAGGACGTTCTGGATGTCGGGGTCGAGGAACGCGTTGGGGTCCTTCAGGTAGTTCTTCAGCGGCCGCCAGGCGCCGGTGGCGGCCGCGGTGTAGAGACAGCGGGTGGCGATGTCGTGGACGAGGGTCATGCCGTCGGCGGTGAGGAACTTGTCGAGCGGCATCAAATCCGGGTATTCCCTGGACAATCCGATCAGCCAGATCCAGCCGACGAAATCGGCTTGGCCGGCCAGACCGGCGCCCGCGTCCATGGCGAACATGGTCATCGCGTGTTTGTCGCCGGGGACGCCACCCTGCGCGCTGCCCTTGATCGGTAGTTCGGGCGCGTAACCGCGATGCAGTTCGGCCGCCCAGCCGGTAGCGCTGCCGCCGCCGGAGTAACCCCACAGCCCGACCGGCGCATCGGCCAGGCCCAAACCACCGCGACGGGTCGCGCGGACACCGTCGAGGACCATCCGGCCTTCGTTCGGCGCGAGGGTGGTGCTGGTCTTGCCGTTGAAGTCGGGCACCGACACGGCCATGCCCTCGCCGAGGAACTGGAGCAGCAACTGGGTTTCCTTCATGGTGCCCGCGCGCACGGTGTGCGACGGGTTGCACGCCGGGTCCAGTCCGTCGATCGCCTCCTGATAGGAAATGACCGGGCGCGGGCTGGGGCCGAGCCACGGGATGCCCGGAATCATGACCGTGGTGGCCGTGACAATCGGGCGGTCGCGGCTGTCGGTACTGCGGTACAGGATCTGTTCGGTGTGCACCGGCGGCCACGGCACGGCGAGCAGATAGCTGGTCACCACGCGCTTGCGGATCACGTCGCCATTGGCATAACGGTCGAGATCGGCCGGGTCGTCATACCACCGGTCATCCTTGGGCATGGGCACCGGAATGACCGAGTAGATGTCGGTTTCGCGCGGCAGCGGCGGGAGCTGGTTCTCGTCGGGCCGCACCGGCCAGGTGGGTTGAGCACCCACCTGGCCGGTGTTCGGCAGATCCGGTCCGGCGGTGGCCGGGGCGGCGATCGCGAGAGACAGCGCGAGCGTGAAACCAACGGTGCATGTGGCACGACAAACACGGAGCACGGGCGGAGTACCTCTCAGGCGAAGACGACATCGAAGCCAGAAGCCGCTGAACCAGCGGCCGCCAACCGGGACACCATCGAGCGCCCGACGGACCGAAAGCGGGTCTCAGTTCACACGACGGTTCGCCAGCGTGTCACTACGCAACCGGCCAGGGTTTGCCCGTTGCCGCTGTGCACTGTGCATAAGCAGGTCAGGATGCGACCTGGCGAAACCGCAGGTGCTGGCCGGGACGTAGCTGCGCGAGCAGGTCGACGTCGGCGGTGATGACCGTCCCGATCACCGGGTAGCCGCCGGTGATCGGGTGATCGGCGAGGAACACCACCGGTTCGCCGCTCGGCTGCACCTGGATGGCGCCGAGCGGCATGCCCTCGGTGGGCAGCTCCTTGTCGTTGATCCGGGTCAGCGGTGCCGCGTCGCCGACCCGGGCCAACCGGACGCCGACCCGGTCGGCCCGGTCGGTCATCGCCCAGGTTCCGGTGAACAGCGCCTGCGGATCGGTGAACCAGTCGTCTCGCGGCCCGAGCCGGACTCGGGCGGTGACGATCCCCGTACTCATCGAGAGCACCGGTGCCACCGCGACATTCGGCCACGGGTACGCGTCCGCCGCGCCCGCACGCAGCTCGTCACCCACGGAA
Organism: Nocardia sp. NPDC006044; assembly: GCF_042871115.1. Taxonomy (NCBI): domain Bacteria; kingdom Bacillati; phylum Actinomycetota; class Actinomycetes; order Mycobacteriales; family Nocardiaceae; genus Nocardia; species Nocardia sp. NPDC006044. The sequence continues at coordinate 149,656 of NZ_JBIAID010000004.1, read as the reverse complement.
AGCGGCTCCGGGCCGAGCCCGGCGAGGGTGTCCCGGCTGCGCGAGCCGAGCACCTCGTCCACGGCGATGCCGCCGCGCACCGCGACGTACACGCGCAACCCGGCGGCGGCCGCACCGAGCTTCAGCCGCTGGCCGGTCCGCAACGCCAGCACGGACGCGTTGGCCTCCGCGACGCCGTCCACGGTGATCGGCGCGTCGGCACCGGTCACCGCGACCAGCACCGGGGCCTCGGCCACGAGTTCCAGTCCGCCGAGCAAGGTTTCGATGCCCGCGGCGTCTTCCGGATTGCCGACCAAGCGATTCGCCAGCTTCAGCGAACCTCGATCGGCCGCACCGGAAACTCCGACGCCGACCGCGAACCAGCCGGGTCTGCCGAGGTCCTGAATGGTGCTCAGCGCACCCGCGTCGAGAACCCGCAATACGGTGCGGCACGTCGAGCTCATTGCGACCCCTCCTCGATGAACCGGACCCGGGTGCCCGGGCGCAGCAGCGACGGCTCGGCCCGGTCGAGATCCCACATCCGCAGGTCGGTGGTGCCGATGAGCTGCCAGCCGCCGGGTGAACGCCGAGGATAGACGGCGCTGTATCCGTCGGCCAAGGCCACCGAGCCCGCGGGCACCGCGGTCCGCGACTCCGCCCGGCGCGGCACGGCGAGGCCGGACCCGCCTGTTTCGAGATAGCCGAAGCCAGGGGCGAATCCGATGAACGAACACCGCCACACCGCCCGGGTGTGCGCGGCGATCAGCTCGGCGACGGAGATGCCCAGCTGTGCCGCAACACTTTCCAGATCCGGCCCGTCGTAGCGCACCGGGATGACGCACATCGGCTCCGGTTCCACCTCGACCGCTCCGGCGCCATGCACACTCCGGAACAGGTGCCGCAGTTGCGCTTCGACGGCCCGAATGTCGGCGGCCTCGGTCAGCGTGACCAGTACCGTCTGCGCGGCGGGCAGCACATCGTGCACGCCGACCGGCGATTCGCGCCGCAGCAGGTCGATGAACGCGACCAGATCGGCATGCCGGTCGGGCGCGACGAGCAGCGACCGGTCCCCCGCGGGCAGAATGCGCAGCGGCGCGGTGATCACCGACATCGACACTCCCTCAGGCCAATTCGCGGCCGCGGGTCTCCGGCAGGCCGAACAACGCGAGCACGGCGAGGACATAGCCGAAGGCGCCGAACATCATGGCACCGGCCAAACCCAGCGTCGTGGAGGCCAGAAATCCGACGATCGTGGGGAATACCGCGCCCACGCCACGGCCGAAGTTGTAGGTGAAGCCCTGCCCGGTACCGCGCGACGCGGTCGGGTACAGCTCGGACAGGAACGAGCCGAAGCTGGAGAAGATTGCGGCGGTACAGAATCCGAGCGGGAAGCCGAGGATCAGCACCATGGTGTTCGCCCCCTCCGGCACCTGGATGTAGGCGACCATGAACGCGACGGACAGCACGGCGAAGAGCTGGATGGTGCGCTTGCGGCCGATCCGGTCGGCAAGGATGCCGCCGGTGACGTAACCGAGGAACGCTCCGCCGATCAGCATGAACAAATATCCGCCGGTACCAACGACATTCAGATGACGGCTCTTCTTCAGATAGGTCGGCAGCCAGGTCGCGAGGGTGTAGTAGCCGCCCTGTACACCGGTGGCGAGCACCGAGGCGAACAGCGTCGTCCGGACCAGGTCGCGCCGGAAGATCGCCGCGAACGAACCGGCCCGCTTGCCCGCCGATTCGCGCCGCTGCGTGACGGTGTCGGAATCGGTCAGGTTGCGGCGCACCCAGATGATCAGCAGCGCGGGCAGCGCGCCGGTCCAGAACAGCACCCGCCAGGCCAGATCCTCGCTGACGAACTGGAAGACCAGGGTGTAGACCAGCACCGCAAGGCCCCAGCCGACCGCCCAGGCGCTCTGCACGTAGGCCACCGTCCGGCCGCGATACTTGGTCTGCGCGTACTCGGCGACCAGGATCGCGCCCGCCGCCCATTCGCCGCCGAAGCCCAGACCTTGGAAGGCGCGGAAGACCAGCAGGGTCTCGAAGTTGGGCGCGAAACCGCACAGCACGGTGAACAGCGTGTAGGTGGCGACGGTGAGTTGCAGGGTGCGCACGCGGCCGATCTTGTCGGCCAGCACGCCGGCCAGCGCGCCGCCGAGCGCGGACACCAGCAGCGTCACCGTGGTCAGCAGGCCCGCCTTGCCGGAGCTGATCACGAAGTAGGAGGAGATGGCGCCCAGCGCCAGCGGCAGAACCTGGAAATCGTAGGCATCCAAGCCATATCCGCCGAACGCGCCGAGGAAGGCCTTCTTGCCTTTGGCGCTGAGGGTGCGGAACCAGTCGAAGGGTTGCGACTTCTCGGCGGGGTCCACCGGGAGGTCTGTGGAAAGGCTCATGGATGCCTCGCAATGCTCGAGCTCAGGAGAGCGACGTACGTCACAGCAGCGTACGGATCGTTGAACGATTCTGCAATCCTAAAGTTGGATCGTCGGCTGGGCGTTCGATCCCTGGGTTATGCTCGAACGGCAAAGCCACTGGTCCGCGGAGGTTTGGATGACGACACCGGTAGATCGGCCCGACCCCGTCTACACGGCCCTTTCCGAACACAAGGGACTGCTCGCCCGATCCAGCCGGAGTTCGCAGACCGCCGACATCGTGCGCGCGAGCATCCTGGACGGGTCGCTACGGCCGGGTCAGCGCTTGTCCGAGCCGGATATCTGTGCGGCGCTGGGTGTTTCGCGCAATACGCTGCGCGAGGCGTTCCGTTCGCTGATCGAGGAGCGACTGGTCAACCACGAGCTCAATCGCGGTGCGTTCGTGCGCATTCCGACCTCAGAGGATGTAGCGGAGCTGTATCAGTGCCGCCGGGTCGTCGAGGGCGCGGCGGTGCACGGGTTCGGCAGCGATCAGGACCCGGCCGAGCTGGCCGCCGCCCTGGCGCGCGCGGACGCGTGTGCGGCGGAACAGGATTGGACCGGGGTCGGCACGGCCGACATCGACTTCCACAAGGCGATCGCCGCGCTCAACCGGAGCAAACGCCTGGACGAGATGATGGCGAGCGTGTGGAACGAACTGCGGCTGGTCTTCCATGTGATGGCCGATCCGCTCACCTTCCACGAGCCGTACCTGGCCCGCAATCACGAGATCTACGCGGCGATGATCGCCGGACGATCCACCGAGGCGGAGCGGATGCTCGCCGATTACCTCACCGATGCCGAGTCGCACATCCGCGGCGCGTACACCCGGATCGTCGCCTGACACTTCGTCGCAGCGTGAGCGCAATCCTGGCCGCCACGCGGTTCGCCGGGGAGAGTGGACGACCTGTCCCGTGTGTCTCGTGCCGAGAGAGGTCGTCATGTCCGACAGCAGTGCGCGGTTCCGGCCGATCGAATCGTTGCTCGAACAGACCGCGGCCGTGCTCGGGGTGCGGTCGGTGCTGGTGATGCGGTCCACGCCGACGCACATGGCGGTCGAGGCGACAGCCGGCGGGGCGGAGGTCCACTACCCGGTCGGCGCCGAGGGGAAGAAGGGCGCGGCCTTCGCTGACGCGCAAGAGCTGTATTGCGAGCGGGTCGTAGACAACGACGCCGAACTGTTCGTGCGTGATTCGCGCAGCGACCCGTCCTTCGCCGGCAACGAGGACGAGGTGGAGTTCGGGTTGGTCAACTACCTCGGGCTGGCGGTGCACAATCCGGACGGCAGCGTCTACGGGACGGTCTGCGTGCTCGATGATCACGTGCGCGACTACAGCCCGGCGGAACGAGCCCAGCTGGCGGAGCTGCGCGCGGCGGCCGAGCGGACGCTCGCCGATCCACGCCCCTGACCATGTGTTCTGCAAAGCAGACCGCTCAGTCGTAGGATCAATTCTGGTTACCGCTCGACCCTTATCGACAGCAGCGTCAAATGGCTGGCCGACACCGTGGTTCGCGTGCTTGGATGACCGGGACCGCTTGTCGCGCAGGCTATTCGAAGACTTCGAGGAGAGCAGCATGCGTACCGAAGGTGATACCTGGGACATCGTCAGCAGCGTCGGGATGACCGCATTGTTCGTGGCGGCCGCGCGAGCGGCCGAGTCGCAGCGATCCGACGCCCTGGTCCATGACGAATTCGCCGCGTTGTTCGTCGCGGCGGCCGGCGATCCGGATACGAACCGGCTGATCGACGATCGAGAATTGGGACCGGAGAGCCCGCTCCACGCCGGTTTCATGGGACTGCGCAGCAAGTTCTTCGACGACTACTTCCTTGCCGCGGCCGAGTCCGGGGTGCGGCAGGCGGTAATTCTGGCCGCCGGTCTGGATGCCCGCGCCTATCGCCTGGACTGGCCGCAGGGCATGGTCGTCTACGAGATCGACCAGCCCAAGGTGCTGGAGTTCAAGCGGCAGGTGCTCGCCAACGCGGAAGCCACACCCAGGGCCGATCGCCGGGAAGTGGCCGCCGACCTGCGGGACAACTGGCCCGCGGCGCTCATCGAGGAAGGCTTCGACCCGGCTCGGCCCACGGTGTGGTCGGCCGAGGGGCTGCTCCCGTATCTGCCCGGTGCCGCCCAGGATGCGCTGTTCGTCCGCATCGATCAGCTGTCCGCGCCGGGCAGCAGCCTGGCCAGCGATACCCTCGCCCCCGATGTGGACCTCCAGCAGCTCGCCGACCTCCAGGCGAAGCAACTGCGGGACACGCCCTTCGAAAAGATGGACATCACCGAGCTTTTCTATACCGACGAACGGTCGGACCCGGCCGAGTGGCTGACGAAGCAAGGCTGGACCACCGCCACTGCGGCACCCGCGGAACTGGCCGAACGTTATGGCCGGCCGCTGACCGCGGCGCTCGAACCATCCGCCCAGATGTTGCACAGCATGAGGTATTTGACGGCCGTCAAGCCCGCTTGAGCACATCAGGGGCTGCCGCGCTCGGCGACTGCCCCTACGGTCACGCCGCGCCCGCGATCAGGGTGGCGGCGAGGGTGCCCGCGCCGGGGCCGGTGAGCTGCGCGGCGGCCACGGTCCGGCCGGTCGCGAGCAACAGCAGAGCGCCTGCGGTTCCTTCCACGCGCAGACCGTCACCCGCCGACCAGTCGACGTCGGTCGCGACGAGGCGATAACCGGTCAACCGCTCCTCGATGCCGAATCGGGAACCGGTGGCCCACACCCGATTCAGTGACTCCCGCGCCGGAATGGACGGCACGTCGCGGGTGAGGCCGAGCGGCATTGCGATGTCCTGGACGTGTACCAGCATGTCCAGCAACCGGTCGGTGGGCACCGTGCCGACCGGGAAGAACCGCGAGGGCACGCTGGCCCGCAGCTCCGCGTGCAACTGCCTGGTGCTCACGTTGTCCGCGTGCCGGATGGCGGTGTCCCGCAACGCCCCGTGCACGCTGCCGCCGGCCCGGATCAGGTTGATCAGGATCCAGCCGAGGTTCGCGCGGGTGCACAGCACCACGTGCGCGACCACGTCCCGGACCCGCCAGTCCGCGCACAGGGATTGGTGATTCCAGTCGGATTCGGTGCGGTCGGCGAGCAGGTCGGCCATGGCCTGTCGCTCGGCGGCGACGGCGCGCCAGATGTCCTCGTCCGTCATGGTTTCGATGTGGTTCATAGCTCAAACCTCTCGCTCGAAGTTCCACTACCGTAAGAACTCCACTCAAGTGGAGGTGCAAGTTGATGTGACCGAGGACACACTTCATGCCGCGGTGAGTATCGGCGAATTGGCGCGCCGCACCGGCGTGCCGGTGCGCACGATCCGGTTCTACTGCGACAGCGGGGTTCTGGAGTCGCGCCGCAGCGGTGGCGGTCATCGGGTGTTCGACCCGGCCGCGGCGGACCGGCTGCTGCTGGTTCGCCGGTTGCGGGCCATGGGGTTGCCGCTGGCCGCGATCATGCGGGTGCTGGACGGCAGCGAGTCGATCAGCGAGGTCGCCGCCGCGGAGCGGGCCGCGCTCGACGCGGAACTCGAGGCGCTGCGCTGGCGGCGGGCTACGCTGCTGGCCATCGAGAGCGCGCCGCCGGAGGAGCGGGCGCGCCGGTTGGAACTGCTTGCCCGAGTGCATGACCGGAGTGTGGTCATCGACAGCGTGGTCGCGTTCTGGCGGCCGATCCTGGGGCCGCTGCCCCAGGAGGAGTTCGATTCGTTCATCGACATGAACGTGCCGCCGATGCCGAGCGAGCCCGGGCCCGCGCAGGTGGTCGCGTGTGCCGAGCTCACCGCGCTCACCACCGACCCGCAGGTGAAAACGGCGATGAAGCAGCAGATCTGGCGCTCGGATCGCGACCGGATCAGCGATCGACTGCAATTCGTCACCTCGGTGGCCGGGGCGTTCGAGGTCGCGGCGCCGGTGGTCGCGGCGCACGAGAGTCCGCATCCGGGAGCCGAACTCGACCAGTACGTGCACGCGCACGCGGCGGCCAGGTGCGAACGGGACACGCCCCGGTTCCGGCGCGCGTTACTGACCACCGGCGGCACGGATACCGATCCGCGGCTGCATCGCTTCTGGCGGCTCACGGCCGACATCACCGGCACCGAGACCACCGTCGGAGCCGTCCACTACTGGTTGCTGGACGCGCTGCGGCAGACCGTCTGAGGCCGCTCGCGGCCCGGGTTACGGGCAAACACGAAGCGGCCGAAGACTTTATGGAGTTGGTTGGACGCCCCGGAGTCGTCAGCGGTCGCGGCCGGCCGCGGGGGTGGACGTCTTGCGGCTGGTCCGGGCGCGGCGGCGGGCGGCCTGCAGCTCGGCGAGCTCCTGTTCGAGGATCTCGGCGATGCGGAACTGGCCGGTGTCGTGGATCTCCGGGGTGGCCGGAGTCTCCTTCGCACCCTTGGGATCGGTTGCGGTGGCCGGCTTTTCGTCGGCCGCGGGCTGCCGCTTGATGGCGGCGGTCGTCGCGGACGCCGCGGCGGTCGCGGACGGGCGGTCGGCCGGAGCGGCGGCGACCTTCTCCGCGGCGGGCTTGCTCGGCTTGGCCGGTGCGGCCTGCGCGGCGGGCTTGCCCGGCGTGGCCGGCTTCGGGGCCGCCGGGGCGACGACCGGCTTGGTGGCGGCCGGGGTGGCGGGCTTGGCCGGCGCGCTGGAGCCGTTCACCGGGGTGATCGGCTTGCTGTCGACGCCGTTGTGCGTATCGCCGTTCACCGGCTTGCTCTTCGCGGCCGGCTCTTCGACCTGGACCGGCTTCGAAGTGCCGGGCGCGGAGCCGTTCTCGGACTTCGACACCGGCCGGGTCTCGGCCGTGCTGTCGGACAGGTCGCTGCCGAGGGTGGCGGCGGCCACGACCTTCGCCGACGGCGCGGGAGCGGCCGAACGGAACGCGGACCGGGCCGGGGCCGGGGCCGGGGTCTCGGGTGCCGTGTCGTCCTCGTCGGCGATCACGACGGCCGGTGCGTCCTCGATCTCGGGATCGACGATGCCGGTCGGGGCCGCGTTCAGTTCCGCGAGCGGATCCGGTTCGGCTTCGACGGTCAGCTCGGCGAACGCGTTGGACGCCATCATCTCGGCCGCGGCCGGGCGGCGCATCCGGTAGCTGGCGAGGTTCGGCAGCGTGCGGCGGATCTGCTCGGCCGGGTCGGGCAGATCCCGGACCTGGTCGGTGGCGCGGTGGATGGCGAGGCCGTAGCGCGCGCTCGCGGCGTCGTGGATGAGCAGCGAGACGCCGATCATCACCGGCGCGACCGCGTGCACAGCGGCGTCGTACCAGTGCTCGGCGCGCAGGTACGGATACGTGTTCAGGGTGACGGTCAGCCCGAGCAGGGCGACCTCGGCGGCGACGACCTGCTTGCGGTTGTCGACGACGCCCCACTCGGCCACCTTGTTGGTGCCGATCATGATGATGATCAGGCAGACGCTGATCATGCCTTCCAGCAGGTAGCTGAACCAGTACAGCGGGTCACCGGGACCGCCGGGCGCGATGTTGTGCTGGACGTTGACCGCGGACCACAGCATGCCCGCGGCGACCACACCGGCCAGCGCCCGCAGCGACCAGGCGCGGTGCCGGTATAGGGAGGCCAGTTTGGCGTGCGGGCTCGACTCACGACGCTGGGCGGCAATTGCCTTGCGGGCCACCAGTAGATCTCGCATGTCGGCCTTCTCGATCGCTTCGGTGGTCTGCCTGGCGCGGTCGGCCGCTCCCGCGGCGGCTTGAGCCTCTTTCCAGCGCTGACCACGGTCTTGCCCGCGGATCTTCTCGGCGAGCTCGCGTTCGGCTAGCAGCTCGTCCTCGGACAGCGCTTCGGTCAACGCGGGATCGAATTGGTATGCCAGCCGGCCACGGGCCTTCTCGACCCGCCGCGCCAGCTGTGTGACCTCGTCCTCAATGGGATGCTGGATGGTCATTTCGGCTCCAAGAGGAGATTCGATGGCAGACAAGTGATCACGCGTGGGAAGGCTACATCGCATTCGCCGTCGACGCACCGTTGCCAGCGAAAACCGTCGATTTGCCGGGAGAATGCGGCGTGCCGCGAACGCGTTTCCTGGATGATCATAGAGCAGGCACGACGATCCGCAACCGCAGAGTTGCCGTTGCCGCGCGGCGGATCCGAGTGTCTTTGCCCCGGCGGCGAATACGGCGCGATCAGGAACGAATCGACTTCACTATGACCGATTCGTCCGGCTCTCCACGACGAAACTCGCTGCGGTGGTGGCGCTCCCACCGATGTTGAGGGTGGCGAACCGGCGCGCGTCCGGCACTTGGTAAGCTCCTGCTTTCCCGGTGACCTGTTTGTAGGCATCGAGTACCATTCGTACACCAGTAGCGCCGACAGGATGACCACCACCGATCAATCCGCCGCCGGGATTGACCGGAATCCGGCCGTCGCGCCCGATATCGCCGCCCTCCACCGCTTTCCAGCTCTCCCCCGGGCCGGTGATGCCGAGATGATCTATCGCCATGTACTCCGACATGGAGAAACAGTCGTGCACCTCGACACCGTCGACCGCGTCGATGCCGGGCAGGCCGGCGCGGCCCAGCGCGTCGAGCATCGTCCGGCGCACATGCGGAAACACGTACGGATCGTCGGCGGAGGCAGTCAGCTTCTGCGCCAACGACAACGGCGCGGTGCGATGACCCCAGCCGGTGATCACGGCCTGCTCCGCGGGACGTAAGTCACTGCGGCGCGCCAGGAATCGATCCGACACCACGATCACCGCGGCCGCGCCGTCGGTCATCTGGCTGCAATCCTGACGGCGTAGCCGACCGGCCACCGGCGGATTCGCGGTGTCGTCGGCGCCGAAGCTGTCCGGGGTGAAGGTCCAGTTCCGGGTCTGCGCAAGCGGGTTGGCGCGGCCGTTGGCGATGTTGAGCTCGCTGATCGCGCGCAGGTGCGCGTCGTCGAGCCCGTACCGCCGGTCGTATTCGTCGGCCAGATCGGCGAACATGGTGGGCCACACGTACTTCGCGTCCTGCGCCTCGTGGCCGACCCACGCGGCGGCGCCGAGATAGCCCGCCGCCTCGTCGCCGGACACGGTCTTCTCCAGCTCGGCGCCGACCACCAGCGCGCAGTCGTAGCGACCCGACTCCAGGTCCGCCATGGCGGCGAGCAACGCCATACTGCCGGAGGCACAGGCGGCTTCGTGCCTGCTGGCCGGTAGGCCGGACAGCTCCGGGATGACCGTGGCCGGCATGCCACCGAGCTGGCCCTGGCCGGTGAACAACTGACCGAACGCATTACCGACGTGGATCACGCCGATCTCGCTCGGCGCGACGTCGGTCGCCGCGAGGGTCGCGCCGACCACCTCGCCGATGAGCGCGTCGAAGCCCTTCCCGGCACGATGCCAGTTGACGGCGAAGTCGGATTGGCTGCCGCCGAGTAGGTGAATGCTGCTGATGGACATCGGAACTCCTACGTGTGCTGGGTGGTCGACGGGTCGGCGGTGAGCGTCTCCCGCAACTCGCGGCGCAGCAGCTTGCCGACCGGGTTACGGGGCAGCGACTCGACGATCGCCAATCGCTCGGGCAATTTGAACGACGCCACCTCGTGGGCGCGCAGATGGTCGACGAGGCCGTCCAGGGTGACGCTCGCGCCGGGGTCGGGAACGACGAAGGCGCAACACTTCTCGCCCAGCACGGGATCCGGGTAGCCGACCACCGCCACGTCGGCGACGCCGGGGGCGTCGGCGAGCAGGCCCTCGATCTCGGCGGGGGCGATGTTCATGCCGCCGCGGATGATGATCTCCTTGATCCGGTCGACGAAACGCAGGTAGCGGCCGTCGGGGCCGCAGAGCTCGAATACGTCTCCGCTGCACAGGAAGCCGTCGTCGTCGAACGGTTCGGACGTCGCGGTGCCGGGCAGGTAGCCGCCGAAGACGGCGGGGCCCAGCAGCCGGAGTTCGCCGATGCCACCGACTTCCGTGACCGTGGCGCCGGTGACGACGTCGACGAGTTTGACCCTGGTGCTTTCGGCGAGGCGAGTCGACCAGCGGACACCCGGTGCGCCGTAACGCGGCAGGAATTGCGCGCGCACCTCCGGATCGGGGAAGTCGGCGGGCGCGCCGAGCAGCGAGACGCCTTCGTTCGAGCCGAAGAAGTTGAGCACCTCGATGCCCAGCCGGTCCTGCCAGCCGCGAACCACGCTGGGCGGCAACGGCGCACCCCCGGAGCCGACGCGTTGCAGTGAGGACAGGTCGGCCGAGGCGCGCAGCGGCTCGTTGTGCAGCAGCATCGTCAGCAGGGCCGGCGGCATGCTGGTGTGGGTAACCTCGTGCCGCGCGATCTGGCCGAGGAACACCGGGAGGTCCAGCGGGTGGTGTTGAACCAGGTGGCCGCCGGTGAGCAGCCACGGCAGGAACGCCGCCGCGAAGCCCGCCATGTTGACCATGGGAAAGGGGTTGAGCAGCACGGACTCCGCGGTGAGGTGCAGTCCGTCCTGCACGCCCCCGGCCATGGCGATCCAGTCGCCGTGGCAGCGGGGAATTCCCTTGGGGGCGGCCTCGGTTCCGCTGGTCCAGCAGATGGTGACGCGGTCGTTGACCGAAACCGTCAGTCCGCGAACGTAGAAACGCAGACGTTCGCGGTCGGCGGCGTCGATCGGGTCGTCGAGGGAGATCGCGTCGTCCGGTACGCCGGGACCGAAGGCGAAGACCGTGCGGGCGACTTCCAGTGCCTCGCAGGCGAGTTCACGCCCGGACAGCTCGCCCGCGGTGATGATCGCCCGTGCGTCGGCTGCCGCGACGATGCCGGACAGTTCGTGGCGGCGGTAGGAGGCGGGCATGGGGGTCGCGACCGCACCGAGCCGCCAGAGCGCGAAGTAGGTGGCGGTCAACGCGATCGAGTTCGGCAGCAGGATCGCGACGGTGTCGCCTTGCCGAATGCCGTTGCGGTACAGCACCGCCGCGAGATCGGTGCTGCGCTCGTCGAGTTCGCGCCAGGACAGGGTCTCCGGTTGCGCTCCGGTCAAGGCGGCGAGGTTGGCCGGGTCGGTGACGGCCGGCGCGTCCGGTGCGGCGTCTACCCGGCGCTGGAAGAGCTCCGGCAACGTATCCGGTTGCCACCAGCCACGTTCGAGGTATTCGCGGACCGTGTCGGCGGGGTGGCAGGTAGCGACGGGTCCGCCGGGATCCACGGCGGCGTTGGCGTTGGCTGCGGCTACTTCGGCCGCGGTGATCGGTGCGTCGACCATGGGTGTTCCTTCAATTCAGACGCCGCAGCACGACCGCGGAGCCCAGCCCGAGGGCCGCGGGAATGGTGACCAGCGCGTGTTCGCCGCCCGTGCGCGTGAGTGCGTCGAGCGCTTGGACGATCAGGTTGCCGCCGGTCGCCCCGAGGGGATGTCCGACGGCCAGGGCGCCGCCGGACGGATTGACCAGGTGCTCGTCGATGCCGAGCTCCCGGATGAGCAGAATCGGTGTGACGGCGAAGGATTCGTTGGCCTCCACCACGTGCAGATCGGCGGTGGTGAGCCCAGCGCGGTCCAGGGCCAGCCTGGCCGCGATGGCCGGGGCGGTCAGGAGCGGGGAGCGTACCGCCGTCTGCGCGGTGCCGGCGATGGCGGCGATGGGTGGCCGTCCGAGCACCTGTTCCGCGCGGCGGTTGCCGACGACCAGCCCGCTGGCGCCGTCGGCGAGTTGGGGTGCGGTGGCGATGGTGTGCAGACCGTCCGCTGGGCGCGGCGACCCGGGCAGCCGGCGGGCCACCCGCGCCCAGGCCGGATCGTCGCCGAACAGGGCGGGCAGGGCGGCGAACGCGTCGTTGTTCGCGTCGGCCCGAGCGCCCTCGTCCGCGTCGAGGAGCACGGTGCCGCCTTTGCGGACCGGGATCAGGGAGTCGGAACTCGTTGCGGCGGTGGCATTCTGGTGTGACCGCACGGCATAGGCGTCGAGTTCGGCGCGGGTGATGCCGTGGGCGGCGGCGGTGAGATCGGCGGACACGCCGATCGTGACGAATCCGGTGCGCTCGCCGAGGTCGGCGTCTGTGGCGACGGCGGGCCGGTCGGACAGCATCGGCACCCGCGACATCGATTCGACGCCGCCTGCGACGATCACATCGGCGTAGCCCGTGGCGACCCGGGCCGCCGCGCTCTCGATCGCGTCGAGACCGGAGCAACACAGCCGGGACACCACGCCGCCCGGTACGCGGTCGGGCCAGCCGGCCCACAGGGCTGCCGCGCGGGCGAGGTTACCGCCCTGCTCGCCCACCGTCGTGCTGATGCCGACGACGATGTCATCGACGGAATCGGGATCGAGCGAACGGTTTTCGAGCGCGACGAGCAGTTGCCCGAAGAGTTCGTGAGGTGGGATCTCGGCGAGGGTGCCGCCGGTTCTGCGGACGCGGGCGCGGGGCAGCCGGATCGCGTCGTAGAGGTAGGCGTCAGACATGGTCGATCCTCGCGAGGGTTTCGAGAGTGTGCCGGCCGGCCGGGTCCGCGGCCGACGTGGCCGGGACCACCACGATTTCGTCGGCGCCGGCTGTGCGGTACGCGGCGAGGCGGCGGGTCAGGGTGGCGGTGTCACCGAACATGCCTACGGCTGCGGGCAATTCGTCGGGTACGGCGGCGAGGACCTCGCGTGGGTGTGCGCCGCTGTGGGCGAGGCGCACGATCTCGCCGAAGCCCGCCTCCTCGAACATGGCGTCGTAGCCCGGGGCTCGCAGATAGCCCACTACGCCACGGCGGACGGTCGCGAGGATGTCGGCTGTCGGGTCCGCGGCTGCGGTGACCCACACCGAGAGCGCGGGGGCCGGTAGACCCGCCTCGTTCGCCGCCTGACGCACCAACGCGGCGCATCGTGAAACCTGTTCGGGGGTTACCAGATTGAGCACCACACGATCGGCAGTGCGGGCCGCGGCGGCCAAGGCGCGGGCACCGAACGCGGCGACGGTCAGGGACGAATTCGGCGGCGCGAGACGGAGGCGGTAGCCCTTGGTCCGTTCCACCGCACCCTCGAAGTCGACCTTGGCACCCGCGAGCAAGCCGCGCAGGATCTGCGCCGATTCCTCAAGATGCGTTGCGGTGCGCCGCCTTTCGCGACCGTGCCAGCCGCTCACCACGACCGTGCTGGAGCTGCCGATGGCCACGTCGACCGATCGACCGGTCAGTGCCGCGACGCTCGCGACACCGAGGGCGATCGTGGCGGGCGTGCGGACATCGACGGCAAACGGTCCGAGGCACAACGGGATCCGGCCCGGAGCCAGGCCGATCGCGGTGGCCAGTGCGAAGGCGTCGAAGGTCGCCATTTCGCCGATCCACAGGCGGTGGTAGCCGAGTTTGTCGGCGGCCTCGGCGACGGCGAGCGCATCCAGCGGATCGCGGTCCTGCCAGTACGGCAGGCTCACGCTCAGCCGGTGATCGACGGCGCTCACTCGGCCGGATGGGCGGCCGCGCGCATCCGCTCACCGCTGACCCAGGTGGCGTGGAAGCCGAGGGGCACGCGGGTGGGCAGGCCGAGGCGGCAGACGGGACCGGCGGAAAGGTCTGCGGCGTCGTAGATCCACACCTCGGACAGCTGGGTGTGGCTGTTGAACGCGAACATGGTCAGCCAGGCGTCGTCCTCGTCGCGGGCGTCCGGGCGGGGCACCACGGTGAGTTCGCTGCCGAAGAAGCCGTCGCCGAACGGCTGGGTCTGCTTCGCACCGGTGCGCAGGTCGTACTTGATCACCGCATCGAAAAGCATTGTGCTGTCGACGGATAACCGCATCTGATAGGACCAGCGGCCGCGCTGCCCGGTGGTGCCCTGATCGATCGCCGGGAACTCGGTGTTGACGTCGTCCATCGGCTCCTCGATGGTGGCGCCGGTGCGCAGGTTGAAGCGGTATCTGTGCAGAGTCGCCTCCGGGCGCAGGTAGGCCAGCAGCTGAGCGAGCGGGTTGGTGCGGTCGGAGACGGGGCTCGGCTTGGACACGCGGCAGGCGATCAAGACGATCTCGTCGCCCTCCTCCCACGAGTTGACCGTGTGATAGATGTAGCCGGGCGCGGCCTCGAACCAGCGGACCTGCGAACCGTCGCCGCGGCGGGGCAGGACCGCGAACCGGCTCGGCAGGTCGCGGTCGAAGAACAGCTTGAACCGGCCCGCCGCGGCCGCACGCGGGTCGTTGTAGAGCGGCAGATCCATCAGGATCGAGTAGTTCTCGGTGATCGCCATGTCGTGCGGCAACCGGGGGCCGGGCAATTCGAGGCCGGTGTAGTGGGTGACCGTGCCGGACGGGTCGGCGACGCCGTAGCGCAGGTAGGGCGCGTGGATGCCGTAGTCGAAGAAGACGAATTCCTCGGTGCGTTCGTCGACCTTGGCGTGCGCGGAGATCTCGCCGGGCAGGGTGCCGCCGAAGGTGTCGACGCCGCGGGTCTCCAGGCTGATCGGGTCCAGCGCATAGGGTTTGCCCGCGCGGTACCAGAGCGAGAGCAGGTTGCCGTGATGGAAGACGACGTCGGTGTTGGCCGAGTTGCGTTCCCGGCGATCGCCGGGCGGGTTGTCGTCCCACGGCTCGATCACGCCGCGCCACAGGGCGGTTCCGGCGGCGCGCTCCGCCTCGAACTCCGTCGTGCGGATGTAGCGATTGCGATAGGTGGCCTTGCCGTGCTCGAAATGCACCGCGTGCAGCATGCCGTCGCCGTCGAACCAGTGGTAGCGGCCGATCGGCGCGAACTGGGGGTTGGGGCCGTTGCGGACGTAGACGCCGTCGAGGTCGGCGGGGAGTTCGCCGTGCAGGACCGTGAGGTCGGTCGCGGTGATCTCGTCGGAGGTCGGCGCGTACATGCCCTCCAGATACGGATTGGTCAGCGCCTGCGCCGCCGGTGCGATCAGTTCTTCGTTGAGCGTCATGAGTCGCCTGCCCCTTCAGTACAGTTATTGAAGTGATACGCGTCTCAACGAGCGGTGTCAAGGGTCGCCGGTGGGCGGCTCAGGCCAAGCGGTCGAGGACCGCCTGGGCGACCGGTTCGAATCGGACGTCGCCGCGGTCGAGTTCGGCTTCACAGCCACGGCAACGCAGGGCGGGCGCGAGGGGTGCGCCGCATTCACGGTGGCGGATGCGCAGACCGGGTTCGGGCGCGGCCGGGTGTGCGAGGTCCGACCAGGCGAGCAGGAACGCGAAGATCGCGAACAGCGCCCGGCCGCGCGGGGTCAGGCGGTATTCGCGCCCGGCGCCCTCGCCGGATCGACGCAGGATCTCGGCGTCACACAGGCGAGACAGGCGCTCGGTCAAGGTGGTCGGGGACATGTTCATGGCCGTGCGGAAGTCGCCGAAGCGGCGCATGCCGGCCAGGGCGAGGCCGGTGACGGTGGCGCTCCAGCGGTCGCCGATCGCCTCCATGACCTCGTCGAACTGCATGTCGCCGCCGGCGGAGACGGGGGCGCGGCCACGACGCCGGCCGCTGGAGGTGAAGCGCCACAACGCATCGTCGCCGAGGTCGACCTCGGTGTCGCGCGGGGTGACGGTGCGGCCGCAGGAGCGGCACATCAGCACCGGCGGTCCGCGGTGACCGCAGGCATCGTGCACCAGGTCGGGGTGCAGCGCGCCCGCGGCGGTCCATTCGCGTTGCCAGCTCCAGACCGAGACGAGGATCTGCCAGGTCGCCAGGCCGAGATCGGTCAGCAGATAGTCGAAGCGATCCGGGGATACCGCCTGCGGGGTGCGGACGAAGACGCCCGCGTCGACCAGGGCGGCGAGGCGCGCGGTGAGCACCGCGGGCGGGGCGCCGGTGCGTTCGATCCACTGGTTGAACCTGCGGGTGTGATTGACGAAGGCGTGCCGCAGGATGGTCAGCGTCAGGCGGTCGCCGAGCAGGTCGAAGGTGGCCGCGACGGGGTGCGGGGCGGGCAGTTCGGGATCGATCGGTTCCTCTGTCATCCGCCTGCACCTCCCGGGACTCGTTGCACTTCATTAACTGTAGTTCATTGGCGACCATGTAGCGCTCACGGAATGACGACGGACTCCAGCTCGAGGTCGATCTCCAGCCGGGCGAGCATCTCGCGGAACTCGGCGGCCGGGTACTGCTCGTTCTCGGTCACCAGGCCCAGAACGGTACCGGTGCCCGCGGCCGACAGCGGACGGATCTGCTCGACGACGCCCTCGATCGGGTCGAACAGGCGCAGCTCGGGGCGGGCGCGTTCGAAATAGTCACGCAGCCAAGGCAAGTGGGTGCTGGACAGGGTTATCGCGGCGATGCCCGGATGCGCGGCGAGCAGGGCGTCGAGGAAGTCGGCGATCATCGTCGCGGTGTGCTCACGACGGAACAGGAAGTCGCCGCTTTCCACGAGTTCCACGAGGGCAGAGGCGTTTACGGCATGGACCCGGGCAATCGCCGAATCCGCTTCGACGCGGAGGAATTCGGCCAGCTCGGCGCTTTCCACCAGTGAGCGCACGCCGAGCACCGCGACCTCGCCGGCCACGGCAAGCGCTTCCCGCACCGGCGGGCGCACGCCGAAAATCGGGACCGGGCTGCGCAATTCGTCGAGGATGGTCACCGACGGCGCGTTGGAGGCGAGCAGGATCGCGCTCGGTTCGAAGTCGGCCAGGAATCGGACGGCGCGGTCGACCACCGTCAGCAACTCGGTCCGGTTCTTCGCGCCGTAAGGGAAGCTGGCCCGGTCGGCGAGGTAGACGAGGTCGCGGTCGGGTAGGCGGCGATGCAGCAGTTCCACGGCCGAGTAGCTGCCGAGGCCGGCGTCGAAGACCGCGATCGGGCGGCGTAGCGAGGTCACCCGCTGATCATGCCCGGTGGTCGTTGTGCGGGCGGCGCGGGCGCCTGACAGACTCGGCGGGTGAGCGATTCTCGTGATAGGGATGCGACCCGGCTGGCCACCGCCTCGCTGCGGCAAGGTGATCCGACCGGATGGTTCGAGCAGCTGTATGTGGCAGCCGCGGAGGGTGCGGCGGTGGTGCCGTGGGATGCGGACGAGCCGAACGAACTGCTGGTGGATTGGCTCGAGCGACATGACCGGACCGGTGGGATGCGGGCGATGGTGGTCGGCTGCGGACTCGGGCGCGATGCCGAGCATCTGGCCGCGCTCGGCTTCGAGACGACCGCGTTCGACATCGCGGAGACCGCGATCCAGACCGCGCGGGAACGGTTTCCGGCGTCCGAGGTGAACTACGTCGTCGGCGATCTGCTCGATCCGCCCGGCGAGTGGACCGGAGCGTTCGATCTGGTGGTCGAGTCGATCACCGTGCAGTCCCTGCCCATCGCCTTACGGGGTGTCGCGACCGCCAACGTCTCGCGGATGGTGGCGCCCGGTGGGGATCTGCTGGTCATCGCGGGAATCCGAGCGGAAGGCGCGGAGGTGGACGGGCCACCGTGGCCGCTGACTCGAACCGAGATCGACGCGTTCGCGGGCGAGGATCTTCGCCCGGTGCGCGTCGAGCAGGCCTCCCCCGCCGGCCGGCCGAACTTCATCCGGTGGCGCGCGTTGTTCCAGCGGAGCTGAGCCGCACCCTTTCTGATTTCCCGCACCGAGAATCCCATGCGATTTCCGGTGCGAGAAATCAAGAGGCGTGCGGCTGCGGGAGAGATACGCGCGGCGGCAGGATGGGGAGATGAACGGTGTGGGTCGTCCCCGGACGGGGCTGGTCTGGTATGCGGCGTATGGGTCGAACATGCATCTGAGCCGGCTCCGGTGTTATCTCACCGGAGGGACGCCCGAGGGTGGGGCGCGGGCGGTTCCGGGGTGCCGCGATCCGTCCGAGCCTGCCCGCTCGATTCCCCTCATGCTGCCGGGGTTGCTCTACTTCGCCACCGAATCGCTGGTGTGGACCGGCGGCCGGGCCTTCTATGACCCGGACGGTCCCGGGGAAACCGCCGCCCGCGCGTACCTGCTCACCGCCGCCCAGTTCTCCGATATCGCCGCCCAGGAAATGTACCGGCTCCCCGGCACCGACCTGGACCTCACCGAGGCGATCACCACGGGACGCTCTCCACAAGGTCCCGGCCGATACGAAACCCTCTCCTACGCAGGGACATTCGACAACCACCCCATCCTCACCTGCACCGCACCCTGGCACTACACCGATCTACCCGGAAACTCCCCCTCCCCCACCTACTTACGTCATCTGGCGGCCGGCCTCATCGAATCCCACGGCTGGACAATCGAATCCACCGCCGCCTACTTGGCTACTCGCCCAGGTGCGGACCTCACCTGGAACCCGGAAACCCTTGCCGCCCTCCTTACCGACTAAGCCTCCGCGGCTTGCCTGCGCCGGTATTCCACTGCCCTGTCCTGGTAGTTCTGGTGTTCCCGCGCATGATCCGGGGGAAGGTGCGGGGCGTCGGCGGGGGTCGTGGCGAAGAACTTGGTCAGCGCGGCGTTCGAGCCTGCGGCGAGTTCGCCGGATCGCGCGAACATCGGCGTCTCGTACCGGGCGATCGCGTCGTCGAGGGTGTTCTCCTTCGCGATGGCACGCCCGAGCTCGGCGCCGTCGAGCAGAGCAAGGTTCGCGCCGTGGCCGCCGAAGGGGGCCATGAGGTGGGCGGCGTCGCCGATCAGGGTGACGCCGGGGACCTGATGCCAGGTCAGCGGGGCGGGCAACGCCCAGAAGCTGCGCTGCACGTAGTCGCTGTCGTTGTCGGTGATGAGCGGGCGCATGGCGGGGGACCATCCGTCGAATTCGCGCAGCAGGTAGCACCGGACGGCCGCGCGGTCGGTGATGTCCACACCGGCCGTGACGTACCAATCGAGTTCGGCGCGAAAAGCTATGTAGCCGCGGACGACACCGTTGCTGTTGCGCTGGACGATCACCGCTCGGCCGTCGCCGTCGGTGGAGAACATGTGGCCGTCGCCGACGATCGCGGCGACCTCGGGATGCCTGCTGTCCACGTCGTCGAATCGGGCGTCGAGGAAGCAGACGCCGAGGTACTGCGGCTTCGCGTCGGTGAGCAGCGGGCGGATCTTGGACCACGCGCCGTCGGCGCCGACGACGAGGTCCACTTCGGTACTCACGCCGTTGGCGAACTCCAGTCGGTGCGTTCCATCGCCGAGCGGAATCGCTTGTGTGAGTTGATGTTCCCAGCGGACGGTGCCGGGACGCAGGTGTTCGTAGAGCATGGTCCGCAGTTGGCCGCGGTCGATCTCGGGGGCCGCCTCGTCGCCCTCGACGGGGATGAACTGGGCGAGAACGGTGCCGTGCTGGTCGCGGCGGCTCTTGGCCTGGCCCTCGACGCGGGCCAGTGAGCGGAAGGCGTCCATCAGCCCGGCGTCCTCCAGCGCGATCTGGCCGGAGTCGGCGTGCAGGTCGAGCGTGCCGCCCGGGTCGCGGGAGTCGACCGCGGCGTCGGCGTCGTACACCGCCGGTTGGATGTTGTGTCCCTGGAGGATTCGGGCGCACATCAGGCCGGCGGGACCGCCGCCGATGATGGCGATTCGGGGTGTGGCCATGAGGAGTTTCCTTTCGCTTCGAGCCGGCGGAGTGCTCGTCGCCGGCGGACGCTTCCACCATAAGTGCAACCGTCAAAAAAGTGCAACCGTTTAACTTTGTGAACTGTTCAACCAGAAGCTAAGCTGGTGGAGTGACCGAGACCGGACGCCGCGAGCGCAAGAAGGCCGCCACCCGCCAAGCGCTGGCGGACGCGGCGATAGAGCTGTTCCTGGATCGCGGCTACGACGCGGTCGGCGTGCGGGAGATCGCCGACGCCGCCGACGTCTCGACGACCACGCTGTTCAAGCACTTCCCCGGCGGCAAGGAAGCGCTGGTCTTCGACCAGGACGCGGACCGCGAGGCAGCGCTCGTCGCCGCCGTCCGCGAGCGCCCCGCCGGCCGGTCCATCCCCGAGGCGCTGCGCCAGCTACTGCGCGACGAACGGTCCCGGCAGGCCCGCGCCGATCCGCGCTTCGCCGATTTCCTCCGCCTGATCGAGACCACGCCGGCACTGCGCGAGCACTCCCGGCGAATGTCGCTGCGCCACGAAACCACCTTGGCCGCGGCGATCGCCGACGACCGCGGACTCCCCCACGACGACCCCTCCTGCCAAGCCCTGGCCCACTTCGCCCTCGAAGCCGTCACCCTCGTCCACGGACGCCCCGACCCCGAACCCGCCCTCGACCAAATCTTCGCGCTCCTCGACAACGGATGGTCGGGCACGCAACCCACCCACCCCTGACCCCGTGGCACAACCCCTCTGAAACGTTGGCAGCTGCCATCTTTCACCGACCGGCCGATCGTGTCGGGCCCCCGCGCCATACTGATGGCCATGGGCTATGAAGCTGTGCGGCCGCATACCCGCAGGGGGCGAATCGGCGGGAGTTACGTGCGCGGATCCGTCCGTTTCACCGATCGACGCGCGCCTCGGCCGGGGCGTTACCGGTCTCCGTATTTCCACGGTTACCGCAGCGCGTCGCCTATGCCGATCCTGTGGGGCATCGGGGTGCTCGTAGGCGGCGTGGTCCTCGTGCTGGTCGTGCTGACCCTCACCCACATGAGGTCCACCGACAGACCGGACGACACGACTGTGGTGCCGACCACCGTCGCGCCCGCGCCGCCGACTGTCCCGTCGCAGCCGTGCTTCCCGTTCCAGACCGCCTGCTGACCGAGACCAGAAGGCTGATGTGCCGCTGACCGGGTGCCGGACGCGCGCCTGCGACCCGCCGGGCGGCGGAGTTATTCGGCCGGTTGGCCGATGTGGACGGGTTGCGGGGGTGACTACCTTCGAGATCATGGTCAATGAGTTTCGTTTCGGTATCACCCTGGCTATGCCTGGCTCGCATGCCGATTGGGTCGAGAAGGTTCGCCGGGCGGAGTCGCTCGGGTACGACGTCCTGTCGGTGCCCGACCATCTCGGGCTGGCCGCTCCCTTTCCGGCATTGTCGCTGGCGGCGGAGGCGACCGAGCGAATCACGCTGGGCACCTATGTGTTGAACACGCCGTTCTACAATCCGGTGCTGCTGGCCCGTGACGTCGCCGCCCTGGATCAATTCAGCGGCGGCAGACTGGAATTGGGGTTGGGCGCGGGATACGTGCGGGCCGAATTCGAGGCGGCGGGGATACCGATGCCCAGCCCGGGCGCGCGCGTCGCGCATCTGGAGCAGACCGTGCTCACCATGCGGAAGCTGTATTCCGACCCCGACTATCAACCGGCGCCCGTGCGGCCGGAGGGGCCGTCGCTGATGATCGCCGGATCGGGAAACCGCCTGCTCGGCATCGCCGCGCAGCACGCCGACGTGATCGCTCTGCCCGGCGCCGCGCTGCCGAAGTCCGGCCCGCCGAACGCCATGACCCCGGACGAACTCGCCGAACGCGCCGACTATGTGCGCGGCCTGCTCGGCGACCGCCGCGATCGGGTAGAACTCAACCTGCTGGTGTGGGCGGTGGGCACCGCGGCCGAGCGGGACGCCGTCCACGAGCGGGTGCGCGCGTTCCAGCCCGGCTTCACCGACGACCGAATCCGCACCGCGCCTGGTGTTCTGGTCGGCACACCCCGCGAGATCGCCGACCGCGTGCGGGAATGCCGGGACCGCTACGGGGTCACCTACTTCACCATGATGGAACGGGACATGGAGTCGTTCGCGCCTGTGCTCGAACTCCTGAAATAGGCGCTGATTCGGGCTTGCATCCGGTACCTGGGTACAGGTTTACCGTGGATTCATGACGACCGATTGGGTACCGGAGTCCTGCGCCCTGCCGACCGCTCAGCGGCCGACACGAGTGGCCGAGTTCGATCAGTTCTTCACCGACTCGGTACTGCGCGCCGAGCGACCGGACCGCACCCGCCTGGATCTGCTGATCGACGCGGATGCCGTGCCGCTCGGGCGGGAGCTGGCGGCGCGGGAAACGGACTGCTGCTCGTTCTTCGCGTTCACCTTCGAACCCGCCGCCGGTGGGGCGGTGCTGCACATCGATGTCCCGGTCGGTCGTGTCGAGATCCTGGACGCCCTCGAACGGCGAATCGGAGGCGCGTCGCGATGAGCGAGGGATTACGCACCGGCGAGGTCGCCGCCGCGGCGGGGGTGAACATTCAGACGCTGCGCTACTACGAACGACGTGGTCTGCTGACCGAACCGGACCGGTCGCTCGGCGGGCACCGGCGCTATCCCGAGCAGACGGTCGCTACGTTGCGGATCATCAAAGCCGCGCAACGGCTCGGATTCACCCTCGAGGAAGTGGCCGATCTGCTCCGGGCCACTCGACCATCCCGCCGCGCCGATCCGGGGCTACACGCCCGTGCGGTCACCAAACTCGCCGAGGTCGACGCGAAACTCGCCGAGCTGACCACCGTGCGCGACACCCTGCGCGCGACACTCGCCGCCGGTTGTGACGATTTCCTCGTCTGTAGCGAAAGCCCCTGCTGCCCAATACCGTTCACCGATGCGGACAGCGCCGAGGCGAGCGGTGACATCACCCCTGACACCCCGGATCGCGACTACTAGACGGTTCAACCGTGCATCTCCCCTTCGTCACCGCCGACTTCGCACAGCGGGAAGACGGGATCTGGCGGTTGATCGAGATTGGCGACGGACAGGTCAGCGACCGGCCGGACAGCATCCCGCCGGAAGCAGTGATTACCCTCCTGCACAAGAGTTTTCGCGACTGAGCGGTCGCCGGCCGGGCACACTGCTCTGTCGCGCTATTCCGCTACAGGGTCAGGGACGGCCGGCGTGAGCGTCTTCCGCCCCGCGAACTTCTTGTACAAGAAGAAGTACAGC
This sequence comes from Nocardia sp. NPDC006044, assembly GCF_042871115.1. NCBI lineage: Bacteria > Bacillati > Actinomycetota > Actinomycetes > Mycobacteriales > Nocardiaceae > Nocardia > Nocardia sp. NPDC006044. Next base: position 126,633 of record NZ_JBIAID010000004.1, on the reverse strand, counting down.
TTCACGTACTGTCCGACGAGGACGGCGTTGATGATCGTGCCTTCGCGAATGAAATGCGGTGCGCCGAGAAACAGCAGCCCGATGCCCGCCGAAAGGGCAAGCAAGGTGCAGTCGAAGACCGTTTTGATGTTTCCCCATTTCCGGCCGGTCTTCTGCTGGATGGTGTTGACGAACAGGTCGATGGGCATCAGCACCAGATTGGCGCGGATCATCAGGAAGAGGCCGAGTGCCAGCATCGCGTCGGCGAAGAACAGCAGCACCAGATCGGCCAGATACGGCCCGACGTCGATCCATTCGGTGAGCATCAGGTTGAAGTCGAGCAAGAAGGCCAGGACCAGCGCCGGGATCATCGAAAGCAGGTGCCCTGCCCGGAATGCCCGCGGCCGGACCAGGAAGGTCAGGACGAGCATGATGACCTCGAGCATGAGGTTGAATGTGCCCTGGCTGAGCGGGGGAAGCACCAGCGTCATCGTGCGGGTGAGGCTGCTCTGCGGGGAAATGCCGATCCCCGCTCTGATCGCCAGGCTGAGGCCCAGCGTCAGGATATAGATTCCGGCAACGTAGGTGATCCAGCGCCGCACCTTGTTTCCAGTGTCGACGACTCCTGCGTCTTTGTCGTGCTGCATGACGGTCGCATCTCTGTCGCGGTATCGGGAGAATCCCGGGGTTATTTCATGAATCCGAAGCGGTCCAGGGAGATGAACAGGGTCAGTAGTTTGTTGACCACCGGCTCACCTTCGTTGTGATTGCCCAGCTTCGCCAAAGCGTCGTCGATCGCGCGGGTCGCCTCGACGAGCTCGGCGAGGTCCATGTCGGCCATCACGCCGTAGAAGTCCAGCGGCAGAACGGCTTTCACCTCCCGGTCCGCGGTCACGACGCAGCCGCCGACCAGACCGTCGAGTTGCGTCAGGCTGTCGCGCATTTCGGCGCTGTCGGTGCCGACGACCACGAAGTAGGCCGATGGCGCCGGCCAGAAGGTGGACACCGCGCCGCTGTCGATCGAGACGCCTTTGAACAGGCCGTTGACTATGTGCCGGGCACCGTCGGCGTAACGCTGCACGACGGAGATCCGGTTGAGCCGCTCGCCTTCGTGTTCGGGTACGACCGCACCGTCGCGGTACGGAACCCACACCTCCTGCGCGAACTTGAGATGCCCGCGACCGTACACGTCGAAGAGCAGCACCTTGGCCTGAGTCCCGTTGTCGGACAACTCGAGTGGGACGAGGTCGAGTTGTTCGGCACGCAGGTCGCCGAGGCCGGGTTTCGGTTGCTTGGCCAGGACGGAGTAGTCGATGCGGACCGGCGCGACCAGCTTGCGATCCTTCGCGACGAGTTCACCGCCCTTGAACACGTAGCGGGGGTTGATCTTGGAGAGGCTGTCGGTCAGGACGATGTCGGCGAATCGGCCCGGGCTCAGTGAGCCGAGGTCACGGTCCTTGTGGAACGAGCGCGCGGCGTACAGCGTGCCCATCTTGATCGCTTTGATCGGCGGCATGCCCATCTCCACGGCCAAGGATACGACCCAGTCGATGTGGCCTTGCCGCAACACTCGATCCACCGAGATGTTGTCGGCGCACAGCGCGAAGTTCTCGGCGGGCCAGCGGCGTTTCACGATGGCGCGCAACATGGTTCGAATGACCTCGGGACTGCCGACACCGAACTTGATCTGAGTGTTCAGGCCGTAGCGGATGCTCTTCTCGATGTCGTCTTCGTTCCAGACGTCGTGGTTGTTGTCGACGCCGATCGCGGGCATGTAGTTGAGCAGCATGTCCGACAGGGACGTGACTCCCCAGTGGCAGTTGACGAATCCCGCGTTCGCCCGGCCGAGCGCGGACTTGCGGAAATCGTCGGCGTTACCGGTCATGTAGGACAGGTGAGCCAGCTCCCCCAGCCCGATGACCGGATCCATCGCCAGCATCGCCTCCGTGACTTCCGGCGAGGTCTTCTTTCCCGGCGCGAAGGCATACAGCCGGTACGGCAGCTTGTCGTGGTCGGCGAACAGGGCTCGGGCGGCGTCGACGGCTTCCGCGCCTGCCGCGCTGGCGAAGTCGAGGGTCTCCCCGAACACCGTGGTCGTTCCGCTGGGCACAATGGCTTCGCCGAACGCCGCCGGGTGCGCGAGCTGGGATTCGAAGTGCAGGTGGGCATCGATCAGGCCGGGGATGGCGTAAAGGCCTTCGCCGTCGAAGGATTCGCGGAACCGCACGATCGATTCGTCCGGGTTCAGCGCGATGATGCGCTGCCCGTGGACCAGCAGCGATCCGGGATAGACGGTTTCGCTGTGCACATCGAGGATATTGAGGTTGCGCAGCAGCAGGTCTGCTTCCCGCTCGCCCTCCAGGATGGCGAAGATCGTCCGTACGTGATCGTCCTGGGCGGCCACGTCTGCGCGTGGGGCATCGGTTGTCGAATCTTGTTGGAGCACTGCGGTCCTTACGTCGATGTTCAGGCACTTGCAGGTGAAGGCGGCCGATGCGCGCGGCCCCTTGCCTGGTACTGATAGAACGCGATCGGTACCGTTGCTGACAAGCATCCGTTTTCGCACGACGCGTACTCTTTTTTCGTACACATTGCTCAGGAGGCGCGCGATGCTCCACTCACGGTTGCTGCAATACATCGACGAGGTTGCCCGGCTCGGGTCCATCCGTGCGGCCGGCGCCAGGCTGCACGTCGCGCCGTCGGCGATCAACCGGCAGATCCTGCTCCTCGAAGCCGAACTCGATCAACCATTGTTCGAGCGTCTGCCTCGCGGTATGCGCCCCACCCCGGCCGGCGAAGCGCTGCTCGCGCATATCCGGCGGACGCTTCAGCAATACCGCGAGACGGTCGCCGACATCCGCGATCTGCACGCCCTCGGGGCCGGCGAAGTCGTGATCGCCACCATGACCGGCCTGGCCAGCAGCGTCGTCGCCACGGCCGCGACGACCTTCCGCGCCCGCCATCCACGGGTCCGGATATCGATCCGCACCATGACGACCATGGAGATCCTGCGGGCGGTCGAGAACAGCGAGGCCGATCTCGGGCTCGGCTTCAACGTTCCGTCATCGACGCAGATCGAGGTCTGCTGGCAGAACAACACCCGCCTCGGAGTTGTTGTCTCCCCGCAGCATCCGCTCGCCCACATGGACACGATCCCGCTGGCTCAGTGCACGCCGTACCCACTGATCTTCGCCGACCGCTCCATGGTGATTCACGGCATCGTCGCCGAAGCCTTCGCCAAGGCCGACCTCGACATCGAACCGGCGTTCCACACCAATTCGATCGAGACGATGAAACGGCTCGCCACCTCGGGAGACGCCATCGCCTTCCTCAGCGAGTTCGACGTCGCGGAGGAACTGCGCGACGGCCGCCTCGCCTTCCGCAAAGTTCGCGACGCCTTCAGCGACAACATCGTCTCCCTCGTCCGCCGCGCCAAACACGCCCACGGCCTAGCCAGTTTCCTCCTCGCCGAAGAAATCGTAGGCGCCCTCCAACCCAGCGAACCGAGGTCCGCACTCGACGCAATGCGACCGACAGAGGCCACCTAGTGCGGCGGGCGGAACGCGATACGCCCGGCAACCTCGCTGGCGCACTTGGCGTTTCATAAATGCACGTCTGTGATGTCCGCTCCCGATACGCTGCTGCTGTGCCCAAGATCAGATTCACCAACCCGCATTCTGATAAGCCCTGTTTGATTTTCGTGGAGCCGAGGGCGGAGGAGTATCGGCTGCGCCCGGGGGATGCTTTCACTGTCGAGTTCGATGAGAGCGATCGCGCGGAGCGGATGATCGGCGACGCGGACTTCGATGTGTCCTGGAACGACAAGGGGATCGTGGTCTGGACAGCCTCAGGCAACGACTTCGTAGTGCTCGATCAATCAGGAAACGAACTCGAGCACGGCCACCAGCAGCCCAGCGAGGACTGAACGCCCGAACCTCGCCGGGTGAGCCTCAGCTCCACCGGATGAGAGAGATCCCCTGTCCGCGCCGATCCAGTTGACCGTCGGAGGGGTGCACGGTCGCGGAGCGATAGCCCAGGCCGTCGGAGTCGGGCTGCCACAGCGCAAGGTCGAGAATGTAGCGAGCGGTGTGCAGGTAGTTGCCCGCGGTACCCAGCAAGATCAGGGTGTGCGCGTGCACTTGCTCGTGCAACCGAGCCCCGGCGGGCCGCCGCCAGCGCCACTTGGCGCTTTCGCGGTGCACCTCGTCCCAGCACAGCACGTCGTCGGGGTTCCACGCCACCATCTGGGGTTGACCGCGATCGAGTCTGCGGCGCAACGCTTTCCAGTGATTCGGGGCGAAACCGCTGTGCGAATGTCCGAGCACCAGATCGAGCTCGCCGCGTTCGGTCGGAGAGATGGGATCCGGTGGCTGGTTGCCGCGCAACGGAATATGCACGAGGCTGTGCCGGGATCGGGCTGCCAGCAACCACAGCCCGGTGACCTGAAACGCCGCCTCCGCAGTCAATTCGAAGCGGTAGGAGGGATTACAGTCGCTGAGCACAGCACCTGTGATCGGGCGGGTGGGCCGGATCACCCGGTATTCGTCCCGTCCCAGCCGTGCGCGGTGGACGCTGATCTCGAGCTGCACCGGTGCGAGGCTAGAGCGATCGGTTCGATCGGGGCCAGGGATTTTCGGACACGGCAACCTATCCGGCAGTCCTGTCACGGGTTCGGCGCGGTATCTCTTCGGTCGTAATCCATTTGGCGCGCTTGGATTTCGTCGGCGTGGGCGACCGTCCAGGCGTAGAGCTGGTCGAAGGGCTCCCGCAGGGATTCGCCGAGCGGGGTGCGTGAGTACTCGACCCCGACCGGGGATGTCGCCAGCACGCGGCGAACGATCATCCCGTTGCGTTCCAGCCGGCGCAGGGTCTGGGTCAAGACCCGCTGGGTCACACCTTCGAGGCGGCGCTTGATCTCGTTGAACCGGCGAGGCTCGTCGAGAATCGCCATCACCATCATCGACCACTTGTCGGCGATCTGATCGAGGATGGGGCGGCTCGGGCAGTCGGAGCGAAAGACGACGCCGGGGTCAGAGCTGGTCATATCGGTATCCTTCGCCATCCTTACGATGCTGAAAGTGCGTTATTGACGCCGGTCTTCCGTCGCCGCAGGGTAAGTATGCATCGGGAACCTAGATGCCTATCGGGTACGGATCGGAGATCTCCATGAACCATGACGCCTACACCACCCTGCGCGTGCGCCGTGCGGCAGGCATCGCCTACGTCACGCTCGACAACCCGTCGGTCAACGTACTGAACGTCGCCCTGATGCGCGACCTGCGGAACCTGCTGGCTGCCATGCGGGACGACGATTCGATTCGGGTAATCGTGTTCGACAGCGCCGACCCGGAGTTCTTCATCGCGCACGTCGACATGTCGCTGGTCGACACACCGGACGCGTTCGCGGAACTCGCGGCGGACCTGCCGGACGGCGTCAATGTCTTCCAAGCCCTCGGTGAATCGCTCCGGCACCAACCTCAGGTGACCATCGTCAAACTCGCCGGGATAGCGCGCGGCGGCGGAGCGGAATTCGTTGCGGCCGCGGACATGTCGTTCGCGGCGATCGGTCGCGCGGCGATCGGTCAGATCGAAGCGCTCATGGGCATCGTCCCTGGCGGCGGTGGCACGCAATACCTGGCGGCCCGAGTCGGTCGGCAGCGCGCGCTGGAGGCGGTGCTCGGCGCCGAACTGTTCGACGCCGAGACCGCGCAGCGCTACGGCTGGATCAACCGGGCCGTGCCCGCCGACGAACTCGACGACCTGGTCGACCACCTCGCCCGCAACATCGCGGCACTGCCCGAGGGCGTGATCGCGGCGGCCAATCGTGCCCTCGCCCCTGAGGATCTCGGCGCGGGCCTGGTGCGCGAACACCTCGCCTGGGCGAGCACGTTCGCTCGTCCCGCCGCGGAGCGGCTGATCCGCGGCGGACTGGCGAACGGCGCCCAGACCCGCACGGGCGAGCGCGATTTGGAGGGTCTGCTCCGGAGACTGGCCGGATAGGACTCGGCTACTGCATGAACCGGAGCAAGCCTAGGCCGGGATCGAGCGCACCGTCCTGAGCGAGTGCGCGGAAGTCCGCCTCGACCGCCGAGCGCGTCAGGCGTCCGGCCCGGACCGCCCGGTAGCGCACGAACGACCAGAGGAAGACGTCGAGGTTGTCGAAGCGGGTGCCACCCTCGACCACCTCCTCCTCGTGAAACCATACGGCCACTTGACCATTGGTGAGCACGACGTAGAGGTTGCCGCCGCCGTCGGCGCCGATCGAATACACATCGTCGTCGGTCAGTTCGGTCGTGTAGTCCGAATCGCGGATACCGCAATCGTTTCCGGCGAAATCGAAGCCGTAGGACCAGTCGAAGATGTCGAGGAACTGCGGCAGCAGGCCGGAACGCGCGCGACGGTCGAGCGCGCTCAGTGCCGCGGCATCAGCCGGCGCGAGGCGAGCGAGAAATGGTGTCACCGAGCGTGTTTCGTCCGGCACCTGAACCAGCGGCGCGGAGGGGAACCAGCGCGCGAGGTCGGCGTCGAGGTCACGTTCGGTATAGCCGACGAGATCGGCGATGGAGACAGGCACGCCGAGCATCCTAGAGGCACTTCGAAAGTACGGCGGAAGTCTGTGGGCTCGCACGTCGAGAAGTGCGGGATGGATCGGCGGGCAGGGGTGGTCAGGGTCAGCCCTGGGGTGGGTTTCTCGGCGCTGTCGACTACGGGATCGTTGACGCTACGCCGACAACGGCACCTGGACCCAAGGATGACATCATGGATATCAACCGAATTCGCCTCCGCACCTTCGCCATTGCCTGTGCCGCAACCTTCGTCGCCCTCGGCGGCGCCGCAGTCGCGACAGCCGACGCGGGCAGCGCCGAGTCCGCGTTCGTCGACGAGATCAGCCTGAACAACGCCACCCTGCCCGGACGGTCGACCACCGAGATGATCAACGCGGGTTACGCGACGTGTGACCACCTGCGCGCGGGCGTGCCGGTGCTCGATGAAATCTCCGCGGTCGAACGGGCCTACCAGTTCGGGCAGGGCACGTTGTTCGTCAGCGCGGCGACAACGAATCTGTGCCCGTCCTTCGCGTCCTGAGTCGGTCGCCCAGCGGGTGTGCCGGGCACCAGAGCCGAGCGAGCACACTCTGCTGCCGCGACCGCGCGGTTCGGGCGCTCAGAACAGCCGATCGCCCGGGGGCTCCGGCACGGAGGTCGTCCGCATGGCTACGCCCTCCTCGTCAGCGATGACATCCTGGATCGCGTCGATCTGGTCCTGAACCACCTCGGCGCGAGCCACCAACTCGACCCGGTCGGGCTCGGTGAGGCTCTCGGCCCCGAGCTTCTCGAAAACGCACGAGAGCACCGACCGTAAATCCTCCAGGTTGCTGTCTGATTCCACGGGATCTCACCCTACGTCCAAGTCCGACGTAACATACGGCCCCGGCCGCGGGCACTACAGAACTCGCCGCAGGCGACACGGCAAGCTGCGCGGTCCGCGCGTCAGAGTGATTGCGGTGCAACACATCCCGGCATGCACTCCATGCCGGGGTCCTGGCTACTGCACGACTCCGGCCGCGCGTACTTCAGCGAGCGCTCGCCGGGCCAGCGGGCCGAAATCCTCGCCGTTGCCGGCATCGATCCACTGCTCGTAGGCGATTTCCCAGGCGAGCGTGCCCAATTGTGCGGCCACGCGCGCGGTCAGGTTCGGAACTCCGCGGCGGTCGAGTGCCTCGATCATCGAGGCGGTGAGGTCGGCCCTTTTCAGGGCTTCGCGTTCGCGCAGTTCGGTATTGACGTTCAGCACAGCCTGGCGCCTGGCGCTGAACTCGCGGCGGTCGGCGGTGAAGAACGTCCGGCCGAGCGCGTCGAGGGCGTCCGCCACCGCGTCCAGCGGCCCGGCCTCCGGCGGCGCCGAGACGATCCCTTCGATGAGCGCACCGGCCACCGTTCCCCCACCGAAGAGCACCTCGCGCTTGTCCGTGAAGCACCGGAAGAACGTGCTCTTGGTGAGCCCCGCGCGCTCCGCGATCTCGACCACGGTCGTGTTCTCGTACCCGCGCTCCTCGAACAGCTCTAGGGCAGCGGCGGCGAGCCGCCCTGGTGCGTCGGGTTGCCAGCGAGCCATGGGAGCAGTGTACGGGACTTCGTCTCATCACCCGTGGGACGGGACAACGACTCGGCGGTAGTGCCGGCGCTCACCACGCTGACGGCCTCGCTGAACTTCTGCCGGGACAAAGCTGCCTGAGGACTTGACCGTGCCCTGACGGCACGGTCTTGACTGTCAGGTGTCACGGACCAGCTGCTGCACAGGCAAGGAGGATGTGTCGATGCGGCAAGAACCGATAATCCCGGACCGGTTAGGGAACGGCATCGACGGCGATCCCGCGCGGGTTCGTGAACGGCGATCTGCTCGTCGGCACTCCCCGAGTCGGCGAACATGTGGACGGTCGGCGATATCGTCGGAAACGAGGAGGTAATCGTGGTTCGCATCGAAATGCTTTCGAGCGCGGCAGCTTCCGATGAGCAGCTGGTTGCCGGACTGACCGCGCTGATCAATCAGGTGTATGAAGTTGCGGAGGAAGGGATCTGGGCGGGCGGGGCGGCGCGCACCACGCCCGCGGAGTTGACGGATCTCATCGCGGCGGGTGAGATCGCGGTGGCTCACGATTCGACGGGGGAACTCGTGGGCGCGGTGCGAATACAGGAGCTGGACGACAGGCTCGGCGAATTCGGCATGCTGGTCGCCGCACCCGCGCGGCGAGGCACCGGAATCGGGCGTGAACTGGTCCGGTTCGCGGAACGACGAAGCGCCGAAAAAGGCGCGCACACCATGCAATTGGAGCTTCTTGTGCCAAGGGATTGGACCCATCCGGCAAAGAAGTTCCTCGCCGAGTGGTACACCCGCCTCGGCTACCGAGTCGTCCGCCGCGGCGCCCTCGAAGACGACTACCCACACCTCGCCCCACTACTGGCCACCCCCTGCGACTTCATGATCTACAACAAACCGCTGCCCTGACGCGATCCGGGTTCAAGCCCAGAATCGCGAGGATCGCCGGCAACGATCGGTCTTATGCGACCTGGATGATGACCTTCCCCGAGGAGTGACCGTTCTCCACGATGGCGAGGGCGGCGGGGGCGTCGGCGAGCGGATAGATCGCCGAGATCACCGGGTCGAGGACTCCGTCGAGGGCGAGTTGCGCGGTGCGCTCCAGGTTCTCGCGGTCGAGGCGACGATCGACGAAACGCCCACCGAGTTCGGACACCGACGCGTCACCCACGGCGATCACGTTGCGCGGATCCCGGGCCAGCCCGGCGACCGCCCGCAGCGAGGCGCCGCCGACCAGGTCGACGATCCCGTCGACGCCGTCGGGCATCAGCTCGCGGACCCCGGCGACGACATCCCCGGCGTAGTCGATGAACCGCACCCCGATGCCCTCGGCGTATTCACGCTTGGCCGCACTCCCGGTGCCGAGCACTCGGAGTTCGCGCGCGACGGCCAGCCGGGCGACGGCGAGTCCGACCCCGCCGCCGACCCCGTTGACCAGGATCGTGGCACCGGCGGGGAGGCCGAGCTGGTCGAGCGCGTCCACCGCGGTCGTCCCGGCCACCGGCAGCGTCGCCGCGACGGCCGCGGACAACCCCGCCGGGATGCGCGCGGTGTTCGGCGCGGACAAGACCGTCGTCTCGGCATAGGCGCCACCGCCGGTGAGCGCGAAGCCGAAGACCGCGTCACCGACCTCGAGCCCATCGACGTCCTCGCCGAGGGCGAGAACGGTCCCCGCCGCCTCCATCCCCAGCACGCGCGGAAACGGACGCCCGCTGTCGAGTTCGGCGACCAGACCCGAGCGCAGGATGTGATCGAGCGGATTCACACCGGCGACATCGACCCGGATCAGGACCTCGCCGCGTCCGGGGACGGGATCGGGACGATCGAAGAACTCTTGCACCTCAGGCCCGCCGAACCTGCCGAAACCCCATGCCCGCACCATCTTTCGTCGCCTCCCGGTGACCGGCCCGGCGGTTCCGGGCGCTGTAGGACCATCGTCACCTCTCACGCCAACGTCAGAGGCAACCGGATGAGAGGCAGGTCACAGCCTTGGCCCCGAAGCTTTCGGCGAGGCGAACGTCCAAGTCCTGATCGGCTCGACCGGGCGCGCCTACGGAATGCCAACGGAACTCTTAGTTCATGACCTGGCACGGCCCCGTGTACAAGAGTGGAGTCGCGCTCTACGTCAACGCAATTGGTCGCGCCGACGGGTCAGGTACGCGGTCTCTGCGGTATTCCCCGCCAACTCGATGGCCCTGTCGTACGCCCCACGCGATTCCTGACTCCGCCCCTGCCGGCGCAACAGGTCGGCCCGGGTCACGTGGTAGGCGTGATAGCCGCCCAGCTTGTCTTCGAGCCGTTCGACGGCCGCGAGCGCCACCTCAGGACCGTCGAGCTCGGCGAGGGCGATGGCCCGGTTGAGCGCGACGATCGGCGATGGGTCGAGGCGGACGAGCTGGTCATAGAGGGCGAGAATCTGGGACCAGTCGGTGTCGCGCATGTCGCGCGCGGAGGTGTGCACGGCGTTGATCGCGGCCAAGATCTGATAGCGACCGGGCGCTACTCCGGCGACCAGGCGCTCGCGCACGAGCTGGTGCCCCTCGGCGATCAGCTCTTCGTCCCAGGCCCCGCGATCCTGCTCGTCGAGCGCGACCAGCTCGCCGGTGGCCGAGACCCGGGCGGGCTGACGGGCCTCGATCAGGAGCATCAGCGCCAGCAGCCCGGCCACCTCGCCGTCCTCCGGCAGCAGGGCACGAATCAGGCGGGTGAGCCGGATCGCCTCGGCGGTCAGGTCGGACCGGACCGGATCGGTGCCGGCGCCGGTCGCCAGGTAGCCCTCGTTGAAGACGAGGAACAACACGACGAGCACGCCGGTGACCCGGGCCGGCAGATCCTCGGCGGACGGCATCCGATAGGGAATGCGCGCCGCCTTGATCTTGGCCTTCGCCCGGGTGATCCGCTGCCCCGTGGCGGCCTCGGTCGCCAGGAAGGCGTGGGCGATCTCGGGCACGGTCAGACCGCCGACCATGCGCAGCGTCAGCGCGAGCCGGGACTCCATGGCCAGCGCCGGGTGACAGCAGGTGAAGATCAGCCGCAGCCGGTCGTCGTCGATGACGCCGAGGGGCTCGGGCGGGTCGTCGTCGTACACCATCTGAGCCTCCTTGTGCTTGTCGTCGCGCTTGTTCTCGCGGCGGATCCGGTCGATGGCCTTGCGGTTTGCGGTGGTGGTCAGCCAGGCGCCGGGGTTGGGCGGCACGCCGTCGGCCGGCCACCGCTCGACGGCGGTCGCGAACGCCTCGGCCGCCGCCTCCTCGGCGATGTCGAGATCACCGAATCGCCTGGTCAAACCGGCGACCACCCGGGCCCACTCCTCGTGCAGGGCGCGGGTGATCGCCTCCTCGATGTCGCTCACTGGAACGGCCGCACCTCGATCTTGCGATCGCAGACCTTCGACGCCTCGGCGGCCAGCCGCAATGCCACGTCCAGATCAGGGGCCTCCCACACCCACACGCCGGCCAGGTACTCCTTGGATTCGACGAACGGCCCGTCGCTGAACACCACCTGCTCGCCGCGGTTGTCGATGACCGTGGCCGTGTCGGTGTCCGCGAGTCCGCCCGCGAAAACCCAGTAGCCATCAGCGATCAGCCGGTCGTTGAACTCGCTGATCGCCGGCTGCCGGTCCGTGCTGCCGGGATTGCTCTTGTCGTCGATCACGGAAACCAGATAGCGCATACGAAAATCCTCTCCTGTGGTGTCAAGCAATGTGGTCAGGCGACCTGGTCGGCGGTCCGGGGCTTCGGACCTGCGCCCACGGGCACCGCCGTGTGCAGATGCGGGGTGTACACGAGCTTGTGCGTCCGGCCGTCGAGCACGGTCGACTCGACGAGTTCCAGGTCGAGCTCGGCCCCGCCGTGCAGCAGCGCCGCATCGCCCGCGCGGCCGGAAACCGCAGGGAACATGAGGATTTCGAGCCGGTCGACCAGGCCTGCGGCGAGCAGCGCACGGTTCAGCGAGATGCTGCCGTGCGAACGCATCGGCACATCTGTCGTGCGCTTCAGCCGCTCGATCGCCGTCACCGCGTCTTCGTCGAGGACGGTCGAGTTCGCCCATCCGAGCGGCGCTTCGAGCGTGCTGGAGAACACGAGCTTCGGCAGCTTGTTCAGGCTGTCGTAGTAGGGCTCGTCGAACATGGTCACGAACTTGCGGAACTGCCGGAACGTCGTCGCGCCGAAGACGAGCACCTGCTCCTGAGCGAAGGTACGCACCCGGTCCGCGATGACCTCGGGGCCTTCCTTGCCCCAGTATCCGGGCCAGCCCTCGGCCATGCCGTAGCCGTCGAGGGTGCAGAAGAAGTCGACAGTCAAGGTGGTGCTCATTGGTTTTTCCCTTCTCGCGCCACCCCCGGTGGGTGGCCTCACCACTGCTACGAACACCGCTGCCCCGATCCGACAGCCTCGGCCGGATTTCTTCGAGAAACTTTTCCGGGTCGTCAACGCAGGAGATCCGCCACATCGTCGAGCCGGGTGGTCAGCAGGATGCCCGCCGCCACGGCCGGAACCGATACCGCGATACCGGCCAGTTCATAGCGGTGTGTCGCGAGGGTGAGATCGATCAGCAGCCCGCCGAGCGCGATCGAGCCGAGCACGGCACTGCGCATCGCGTGCTCGACCCGGATCGGTGTGGTGGAGGCGCCGAAGCAACGGCACGGGGTGGTGGAACCGCGCCGCAACGCACGCGTCAGCGCGACGGTGAAACATCCCAGCAGCAGCGCGGCCAGCCCGAGACCGGCTCGGGCCACCGGTTCGGCGATCAGCGCGCAGACGATGACCACCTCGGCCGCGACGGTAGCCCGCGCCGCCCACCGCGCCGTCCGATCAACCACGCCCAGCAGCGCGCCCGTCGCCGCGACGAACTCCGAATACGCTGCGCGACTTCGCAATTTACCCACCAGCGACACAAGGAACACTCCCCCGAGCAGATACCGGCAGGACAGCACGAGGTAGATCATGCGAGCCGGCCCGCGGTCCGGGTGCGGCAGACCAGCGTGCCGACGAAACCGTCGACGCGGTACGGCCCCCAGTTGCGCGAGTCGCCGCCGAATGGGTTGTCGCCGAACACCACCACCGAATCCCGCGGCACCAGGCCCGTGTCGTCGGGGGCGGGGACATCGGCCGGCAGCGGGTCACCGGGCAGTGCGACAACACGTTTGACGTGCCAGCCGGGACACTGCCAGTCCGGTCCCTGTGCTGCCTCGGGCGCCATCAGCACCACGATCCGACCGCGTCGCAGGCCGTCCGGACCGCGGCGGCGAACCAGGATCCGGTCGCCGTCGCGCAGCGTCGGTTCCATGCTGGCGCCGGTGACATTCACCAGGACCAGAATTCGCCGCGCGGCGAATATCGCGCCCGCCGCGGCCAGCAGTGCGGTGACCACTCCCAGCGATCTCATATTCGTCTCCTGCAATTTCGCTTGCCGTAATCGAAAGCAATGTGGTTATGATCGGTCCGCCGCCGGACGGGCCGGCGAGATATGAGGTGAATTCATGATCGGAATCGCGCGCAGGGCCGGTGACCGGTTGCTGGCGAAGTTCGTACCACAAATGGATGCGTCCGCCTGTACCGCACCCGAGCGGGAATGCTGGTGTGATCACGACAATAACTATCCGTCGTATTGCTGCCAAGAATGCCGCTATTGCCCGGGCACCGGCTATACCTGCGGTGGCTACGGCTGCCGGCAGGGGTGCCCATGATCTAGCGCACCCGGTCCGGAGGCGTCGCCGGACCGGGGGTTCCTCAGCCAGCGCGGGTGCCGGCGTAGCCCTGCGCCTGCACCGTGAACATGCGCGCATACTGCCCGTTCAGCGCCATCAATGCGGCGTGCGTACCCTCCTCGGCGATCCGGCCCTCGTCCAGCACCAGAATCCGATCGGCATCTCGCACCGCACCGAGCCGGTGTGAGACGAGCACACTCGTCCGGCCCGTCCGATGTGCTGCCAATCGCCGATGCAGCCGATGCTCCGCCTCCGCGTCGAGGCCGGAACCCGGCTCGTCCAATATCAATAGCTCCCGGTCGTCGCGCATGAATGTGCGGGCAATGGCAATGTGCTGCCATTGCCCGCCGGATAAGGTGACACCGTGCTCTGCGTCAGTTTTATCGGTCTCCTTGAAAAATATTCGGCTGAGCATGGTGGCATAACCGTGCGGCAGCGTCTCGATCTTCTCCGATATTTCGGCCTCGGCCGCCGCCCATTCGATTCGCCGTTGATCGGACAGCGCGGGCAGATCACCGATGCCGATATTCTCGGCCACCGTGAGGTCGTATTCCATGAAATCCTGGAAAAGGACGCCGAGCCGACGCCGCAACTCCTTGATCGGGACATCGCGAATATCCACGCCGTCCCAGCGGATCACGCCGCGATCGGGCTCGTAGAAGCGGCACAGCAGTTTGATCAGCGTGCTTTTACCCGCCCCGTTGCGACCGACCACCCCGAGCAGCTCACCGTGCGCGATCCGAGCATCGAGTCCGCGCAGCACCCATGGCTGCGACTCGTCGTAGCGGAACCAGAGATCGACCAGCTCGATACCGTCGCTGAGCGTGGGCAACACCGCGGGCAGCGCGGGCGCGGGCCGATCCGGCGGCATATTCACCACGCGCACATAGTGATCCAGCTGCAACAGCCCTCGATGCGCCCCGCTGATCTTGGTGACCAGACCGGACAGCGCCGCCTGCGCGGCCGCGACCGCGGTGACGAAGGCCGAGACATCGCCGATCGACAACCGACCATGGCTCGCCGCGTACACCGCCCACGCGAGCCCGCCCGCGCCGATCACGCTACCGAGCGCGGACAACGACGCCTGCACCCGCAGCTGCCGCCGGTCCAGGTCGCGCTGTGCGTGATTCGTCGCGACGATCGCCGAGAGCACCCGTTCGCGGAAGAAGTCCACGAGGCCGAAGAGCCGAATCTCCTTGACCGCCCGGACATCACTGTTGAGCGCGCTCAGCTGGAACTGCCGCCGGCTCGACGCCGACATGGTGTCCAGCATCCCGGCGAACCGGCGCGCGAGCGACAGCTGCGCGAAGAACACCGGCACCGCCGACAGCACCAGGATCAGCGCCATCACCGGCGCCAGCAGATACACGGTGGCGAGCAGCCCGGCCAGCGACACCAGATCGCGCACCGCGGAGAACAGCCCGGTGGTCGCGGGCGCCACCGCGTTCGAGGTGCTCTGCTGTGCGGATCGGATGCGGTCGAGCAGCTTCGGATCCTCGAATCGCTCCAACCCCTGGAATTCGCCTACGGCGGTGAACAATCGGTCGTTCATCAGCAGGTAGGCGCGCCGATTCAGTTCGGCCCGAACGTATTCCGCGACTCGTGGCTCGCACGCACCGAGCAGGCCGGCCACCGCCAGGACCGATACGGCCGCGACCAACTGCCGCGAGTGCCCCGGCTCGGCGAGGCCGTCCATCGTGAACTTCGTCGACCACGTCACCGCCGAGGCCAGGAAGCCGCCGATGAGCGTGATCACCACCTGAACGAGGGTGAGTCCACGGCCGGTCGCCCAGCACAGCTGCCATGCGGTGCGCAGCCGCGACCGCACCGTCACGCGACGCCCGCGGACAAAGCGGCGAGCGAATGTCGTGCCGCCACAATGGTTCCGGACTGATCCAGCAGCAGCAACTGCGGAAACGAGCGCACGCCCAACTCTCCGGCCAGCGCATCACCGGCCGGCTCGCCGATCACCGTGGGCGCGGCACCGAGCGCGGTGCGCAGGCGCTCCCGCTCGGCTTCCGGTGCCAACCCCAGCACCAGAATCGCCACCCGTTCCGCATCGGGATGCTCCGCGAACTCCGCCGCCTGTTCCAGGCACGGAGCACAACCCGCGGAGAAGAACGCGACGAGCCGCGTAGCCCCGGTTCCCGCGAACTGCGGCAGCTGCCGCCCGATCAGTTGATCCCGGTCGCTCGGCCGGGCCGCCCCCGGCGTCGCCAGCCGCTCCTCGTGAATCCGCAAGCGCCGCAGCACCGCAAAGGTGAGCAGCAGATCGAGGACCACCAGAACGGCGAGCACGACAACAGCGGCGACAACGAAGGCCATGGGAGCAGCATCGGCGAATAGGTATGCCGCCGACATCGGTACCGGGCTAGGTGTCGCACCACCGCCTGCCGATGCGCGACCCGGGTCGAAAAAGTTTTGCGGACAGCGATGAGTTCTCCGGCGGTGCTCCGTCTTATCCCTCGAACGCGCAACCAACCCGGCGCGACCGACGAGAAGGACCAGAACGATGACCACCGCAAACCCCGCCGCCGCCTTCACCGCCGACACCACCTACCGTCCCGGCAAGGTCCGCAACCGCGTCCTGTGGACCCTGCAGATCGTGCTCGGCCTGTTCTTCATCATCGCCTCCGGCGGCCCGAAGCTCGTCATACCGAACACCCTGATGGAAAACGCTCCCGCGAACCTGACCATCCCGTTCGGGCTGCTCATCTTCATCGGCGTCGCGGAGGTCGCCGGCGGCATCGGCCTGCTGGTGCCGCGCCTGAGCGCTCTCGCCGCCGCGGGCCTGTCCATCGTCACCGTGCTCGCCGCCGCGACCCAGGCGTTCCTCGCCGGCCAGCCCGCCATGGCCCTGTTCCCCCTGGCTCTCGCGGCGATCTTCGCCTGGATCGCCTACGAGCGCCGCGCCACCGTCGCCGATCTGCGCGACTCGCTCTCCCGATGACACATCCATAGACACGCCGATGACCGGTGGCCCACCCACCGATCGCCGGTTCGCGCGTTCCCGGATCGGTCGCCCTTAGGGTTGGCGGCGACCGATCCGGGCACGTCGCCGCGCTCGGCCGGTCCGGCGGGATTCGCCTGGGCGTGATCTGCCAGGCGTCAGTCCGGCAGCCAGTTCAGCTCGTGCGCAAGAGTTTTGGCGACGGCACGGATGCGGCGGTGCATTGGTGACTGCACGCGCGGGAGGACCAGGTGGATCGTCAGGGCGGGTGCGCCGCGCAGCGGTCGCCACGTGAGGCCGGTCAATAGTGTCGTGACCGCGGTCTCACCGGCCGGCGCGAGGGTGCGTCCGTCGCGTAGGTCGTGCTGTGACATGTCGAAAGATACTGCGGGCGTGTGGAATCGGGGGCTCGGCCGGATGTCGCGGAATAGCGCGGCCAGCTGATCATGGATCACCGGGTTGGCCGTACGGTCCGGCAGTCGCAGCGGATACGCGGCCGCATCGGCGATCTCGATCTCCGGGTGTTCGGCCAGCGGATGATGCTGTGCCAATTGGACCCCGACGCGCACCCGCCGCAGCAAGAACCGGCGCACGCCACGCCCCGGCTGTTCACCGCGCGTGATCCCCGCGTCGATGCGGCCGTCGGCGACTGCCGGGGAGAGCTCCGGTGTCGCCATCGGGACCGCGCCGACGTCGAGGCCCGGGCTGCTGCGAACGAGCCGCTCCACCAGGGCCGGTGCCGTCTCGGCCCCCACGCTGAGGCTGTATCCGATGCGCAGCGTGCCCAGTTCACCGGCCCCCGCGTTCCGGGCGGCGTCCCAGGCCCGGTCCAGCGCCGCCAGCGCGGGCGGCGCGGATTCCGCCAAAGCCGCGCCGGCCGTGGTCAATACGACGCTGCGGGTGTCGCGAATCAGCAGACTCGTACCGAGTTCCGCCTCCAATCGGCGCATCCGGGCACTGAGCGCGGGCTGCGCGATACCGATCCGGGCCGCCGCGCGGGTGAAATTCAACTCCTGCGCCAGCACGAGGAAGTACCGCAGACTCACCGTATCCGGTGCCATACGCCCTCCCTCGATTGATAACGATCCGTTCTGAGTCTATCGCGATCCGGTCTTTCCCTCGTCCGCACATCGAGCCCTAACCTGCGCATATGACGATTCAACCGACTGCGGTACCGGGCATCGCCCGCACACACCGCCGATCCCGAATCCGCTCTCGATACTCGCCCGCACCCCGCTGAACCCACCTCAGTCCGCACCCGAATCCCGATATCCCGCACCTAGCGATCCAGGAGGCAGTCATGCATAAGCTGGTTGTCCTATATTCCGAGCCCGTCGACCCCGGCCACTTCCGCGACTACTACGTGACCAATCACCTTCCCCTGGTCAGAGACATCCCTGGCGTGCGCGCATGGCGCTACAGCTTCGATGTCGCAGCGGCCGACGAAAAAGCGCCGTATTTCGCGATTTTCGAAGCCGAATATGCCGACGCCGACGCCATGACAGCGGCGCGGAATTCGCCGGAAGGCCGCCGAGCAGCGGCCGATGTCGCCAACTACGCCACCGGCGGCGCGATCATCATCGACTACCCGGTGCAGGACGGCACCGACTGCTCGCCATGGTCGCGAGGTTGATCGAGTTCGAGTCGATGTAATACCGTACGGGGGTACCGCTCAGGTTGGTTAGTCCTGGACGGCAGCTACAAACAGGAGGAAATTTCGTGCGAGTACTACTCATCGGGGCGGGCGGGTATGTGGGTTCCGCTGTCGCCGAACACTTCTCGTCCCTCGGGGACGACATCGTGGCGCTCGAACGTCCCGGTGTCGGAACCGGCGCGAGTGAGTACGAGACCCGCACGGGAGATCTCTCCGATCCCGCGTCGCTGACCGCCGCGGTGACCCCCGATATCGACGCCGTGGTCAATCTGGCGACTCCCAGCGGCGACGCCGCCATCGACGCGGCCGCGGTCGTCGCGCTCACCGATCCGCTGCGCGGTACCGGCAAGCCGTTCGTCTACACCAGCGGGGTCTGGGTGCTCGGCGCGACCGACGGCGCCGACGAAACCTCGCCCACCAACCCGATTCCCATCGTCGGGTACCGTCCCGAGATCGAACGCCAGGTCCTCGCGCTCGCCGACGCGGGCGTCCGCGCGGCCGTCGTCCGCCCCGGCATCGTGCACGGCCGCGGCGGCGGAATCCCCGCTCTGCTGGTCGATCTGGCCCGCAAGCAGGAGGCCCCCGTGGTCGTCGCCAACGAGTCGGTTGTGTGGCCCATGGTCCATATCGACGACTTGGCCGACCTGTTCACGAAGGTCGTGCACGCGGCTCCGGCGGGTTCGATCTGGCACGGCATCAGCCAGTCTGCCGTACCGGTCGCCGAACTGGCCACGGCCGCAGCCGAAGCCGCCGGTGTCAGCGGTAATATCAAGGTCTGGCCCCTCGATGAAGCCCGAGCAGAACTGGGCACGCCCTTCGCCGATGCCTTGGCGCTCAGCCAGACCATCAGCGGACAGGCCGGAATCGAGCAGCTGAACTGGAAGCCCGAGG
The DNA here is from genome assembly GCF_042871115.1 of Nocardia sp. NPDC006044. Taxonomy (NCBI): domain Bacteria; kingdom Bacillati; phylum Actinomycetota; class Actinomycetes; order Mycobacteriales; family Nocardiaceae; genus Nocardia; species Nocardia sp. NPDC006044. Next base: position 107,352 of record NZ_JBIAID010000004.1, on the reverse strand, counting down.
GTGCCGACGTCATCTCGGATCTGACCAACGGGTCCTATCGCTGACTCGCTCTTGCCGGCAAGCCTGCCATATTGCCGGACAGGCTTGCTCTGCAAGCACTTTCGTCGATGCAGAAGGCACCGGGGAACTTTCGACGACCGTCGAGCTGCGGACATCGCCAACCGAGTCGGGCGCACACACGCGCCAGCTCACCCGGCTCCAATTCACCAAGCCGGAAACCGTTGGGGCGGGCCGAGTTCGGCCCGCCCCAACCACTCCGATACCGAAGCCAGCCCGGTCAGTAATAGTGAGCCCGGCCCGCCACCGGCCGTCCCAGCGCGCCGAACAACGCCAGCGCCGCACCGACCACCAGGGCCACGATGCCCAATGTCCACAGAATCGGAATCCCCAGCAGGAAACCGAGAACCAGCAAGACAACACCCAGCGTAATAATGACGAACTCCTAACCGTGACGCTCTCGCATCGCATCCGATCGGCTGCACTGATGCGAGAATCTGTGATCGACCAGCTGATACCCGGCATATTCGAGCTCAAACGGGCGAATCGAATACATCTGCCACGCAGCCGATCTCGCGCCGCCCGCCCAGCGACCACATGAGCACGCGTTCAGCTGAAGCTCGAGTACGTTGCCGCACAAGCGATCAGATGCATCCAGTCAGATGACTGGCCACTCAGCCAGGCTCCGTCGAAGTTGCCGAAGCAGGGCTCTACCATCACCGAATGACCGACGAAGTTCGCGGAAACGAGCCACTGGCAGACGGCATGAACATCTCACTGAGGTACCGCCGCGACTTCCACATCACAGACGCGTCGCGCCTGCTTGCTGCCGCCCGCCGGGCGTATCTCGACCTTCACCCCGACAGCGACTCCCTCGAGGCAGAGCAGCAGGTGAGTTGCGCCGCTGAAGCACTTTTCACCATTCTCGAGCAAGCGGGCCTGCTGAGTGACGAGGTCGCAAATCGCCTCGACGAATACCAAGCCGACGGCCTCGAACTCGAAGGATGGACGGCGAAGGTCGTCGTCGACGAGCCATGGCCGTTGAGCCGCGCCCCCCTGGGAAATTGCCTCCGGGGAGACGTGTTCGCCTTACCCGCGACCGAAGACGACATGTGACACCTGGATCACCTTGTGAACGCCTTCGCCCAATCGGGTAGCGGTTCGCAACATTCGAGCCAATCGAGGGGTATGCCAACGGATTTCGCGCGCGCACCCAGAACCCCGCCGATGATCGCACAGGTGGTATCGATATCACCGCCGGCCGCGACGGCCGTCCAACACGCGTCGGCGAAATCCCACCCATGATGGGCGACCACCCAGAGAGCGAAGGGCACAGTATCGAGCGCAGAGGTCTCCTGGCCGACGCCCAATTCCCCAGCGGCAGTCTCGGAATCGTCGATCGACTCCGCGTTCCTGATTTTGTCCCAGACCGGTCCATCCGGCACCTGAGCGGCGATCACCCGAAGGAGTTCGGCACCATGCAGTTCCGGTTTCACCGCGGACAAGGCGGCAGCAACTGCCACCGCGACCGCCCCGGCTACGGCATCCGGGTGAGCATGGGTGACCTCCGCCGAGGCAGTGGCCTCCATGACGACGCGATCGATATCGTCGGCAAACCACGCACCCAGCGGCGCCACCCTCATCGCAGCACCATTCCCCCAAGACCCCCGGCCGTCGCGCGCCTGCTGAGCGAGTTCGCGCCAGTGGTAACCCTTTTGGCGGATCAGCCGCAGAATCCGACTCGTCCCGGGGCCGTATCGACGGTAGATGTCGTAGTGCTCGGCGAACGACTGCGCCAGCGCGTCCTGACTGATTCGGCCGTGTTCGGTCAGGACCGCGAAGATCGAGCACGCCATCTGAGTGTCGTCGGTCCACAACCACGGACCGGGCAGCACCCTGCGTTCCCGAAGCGCGTCATGGTTGATCGGATCATCGAAGCACGACCCGAACGCATCCCCCACCGCCAAGCCCCGCAGCGACATCAGCGCCTGTGATCGGCCATCAGAACTCATCCGACCAGTCTCGCAGAACCCACATCCGCAGCGCAGAGCCGATTTCGATCAAGCGCAACGCCGGAATCACCACTGCCACCGGAGCGTGCGTGGGGCGATGAAGCAGACCGAATGCATCGGGTGATGCTTGCCGTCCCAGGTCTGGATCGTCCAGGTACCGCGCGTGCACCAGTCGAGATCGGCTTGTGTAGCCCCGTTCCGGGCCATTTCCGCGGTGAATTCCTCGGAATCCTGTTCGTCAGCGGGCACACTTCTTCCGCGTTCCTGCATCATCGGCAGGAACCGCAAAAGGCGATCCGTGCGCTCGGCCCGGTCATGGTCGTCATCATCGAAAACCCCAGTAGCCCAAGGCTGTACGTCTGGGTTTTCAGCCCCACTGTGACCGCCGTTCTCGACGAGGTCAGGCGCCCAAGGCCTTTCGGACCAATAGCTGACAATCGGCCCGACCGGTTCTTGATCTCGATAAAGCTTGAAGGGCGAGCGCCAATCCACCAACCCGCAATCTGACCGATGATCATCCATCACGGTGCGTCCGTGATCATTCGGCGAGCTGGAACAACCACGCTGGGCCGGCCCGCAGGCAGGTTGGGTCAACTCGGGCTGGTCGTCGCTGCTATGGGGAGGCCAGCCAGGCACCGGGTTCACCGGCAGGGGCGCACGGCGCCCTTTCCGAAGGAAATGTTCACCCGCTCAACGTATCCGCCCTCCCGTCGGCCTGCAATACACCTCCGGATATCTACTGGCCGGGCGTCTGAGGGCCTGGGATCAATCAGCGGCTTTCGGGGTTGAGGAGGCGCTCGACCGGCACGGCGCCCTGCTCGACCTGCTGTGCGAGGACATCGAGGCCGCGGCCGAAGCCGGGCGCTTCACCATCCACGACCCGGAACTGTCGATGACCATCGTCGCCGGCGCGGCCCTGTGCCTCGGTCGGCTACTGCATGATCACCCCGAACGCGACGACGCCGAGGCCGCCGACCAAGTGACCGAGGACCTGCTGCGCATGTTCGGCCTCTCCGCCGAGGAAGCCCAAGAGATCTGCCGCCGCCCCCTGCCCCCTGTCGACCCGCCACGCGTCGACTGACCCACAGCAGGGCTACACGGGAAGACCCGCCGGCCCGGTCGTCGCACCGGCAGCACCCAGCGATGAGCGATATGTGAACTGCGCCACTTTCAATCTGTGATCATCGATCGGGTCGAGGATTCACTACGGCTCGCCGCCGTGAAGATGCCACATCACCAAGGCTCGGACGTGGCCGTCGAGACCAGCGAGATCCGGCTCGCGGCCGTGAACTCGGCGTCAGCATCGACCGGAAGGTGAAGCGATGACCAACGCCGTAGAATTTAACCTTGACTGTCACGGCGTGGCCGTACGAGCGAACTGCGGAGGCGAAGAATGACCGACGAGGAAATCGTCGTCGCGTTCGCCTTGATCAGACTGGACTACGCGAACAGCGACCTCGACCTGGAAGACGTCGCCGCTCTGGTAGTGCGCCGCCTGACCCCTGATCAGATGCTCGACCTCGCCGGTCGCAACCTGGCTACCCGAAATGAGCTACGGGGAGCATTGTTCGAGTCCGCGGTCGAGCACGTGCTCAGGACCGTCCTGACTGCCCGAGGGTCTGTCGACTAGCGGATCGACACAACAATAGCGACCCGGTACACCGCACAGGGTCTTATGTCCCGGTGCCGTGCAGTGTGATCTTCAGGCGTGGAGTGCCGTTCTTCTGGTTGATCTTCAGTGTTGCGTCGAACTGGCCCGCGTCGGGTGGGTGGAATATCACCCGCAGGTAGCATTCGGTCTTCCCTTGGGGCGGTGGGCATTCCCCGTCGAGGATGGAGAAGGCCTTGCCGTTCATGCCGTCATCGAGTTGCACTACGGCCAGGTTGTCGCACTCCATGTATGCGAAGGGGATGTACTTCTTGACCGCCTTCCCGTATTGGACGTCACCGTAGTAGACCGCGGTGCTGTAGGGGGTGCAGGCCGGCTTTTGCGTCGTGCTCGAGGGGATAATGGGAATCGGAATGACTTTCGCCAGGCTGGTGGTCGATTCGACGGTGGACGCCGTGGTGGGTGGTGCCGCGGTCGGCACGTTCGACCGCGGCTGTCCGGTGCGGGTCGGCTCGGGCTTCGGGTTCGGGTCAGGCGGAAGCTGTTCGGTCTCGTCCACCGCGGAATCCGTTGGTGGAGTGGTGAAGACGGAGCCGGTGGCAGCGATCTCGGCGGGCGGCGGTGTCATTCGCGAACAGGTGCCCCACAGTCCCAGCACGATGGCTATGATCACCGCGCCGATCAGCGTACGCGGAATGCTGCGACGGCCGCGCCTTGCGGGCGGATCGGGTGGAGTACGCCATTTCGCGATGGTGTCGCGCACCCGCCGCGTCTCGGGGTGATCCGGGCCGAGACGAGCGGTGAAGTTCGGCAGCCACGCCTCCCACAACTCGATCCGGTCCGTCAGTGACGCCGAGGGCAACGCGTACAGTGCGCCGAACGCACCGACCGGATCCCCCGCTCCGAGGTAGTGCCGGATGGCTGCCACCTCCCGATACGCGGCGGCCTCGGCGGTGCCGCTCTGGCCGAGCGCGGCAATGATCGCCCGGTGCGCGCGGACGCTCGAGATGTCTTTGCGTGGATTCGCTTTGCGTAGTGGATCTTTCAATGCCGTATGCGCGACGCCGAGATGCTCGCCGGTCGAGCCGGGGCGGCGCCGGGCGATCAGCGCACCGAGGCCGACCGCCGAATCACGCACCTGCGCTTCATCTATGGTGCGCGCGCCGAGATCGTGCAGTGCGCGCCGGACGATATCGATCGGCAGGACCGGGCCGGCTTCCGCGGCGACCACGACGGTGATCAGCAGCCCGACCGCCTCCGCACGCGGCCCGCTCAGCGACCACTGCAGATGCCCCAGCCGATGCCGGACCAGGCAGTCGATGGGCAGACCCGCGGCGAAGTCAGCGTCCCCGAGGAACCGGTCGACCTGCACAATCAACCGGGCATGCAGCCAGCCCCCCACCGCACGCCACGGGCGGTCCGGCCACGCCCCGTCAGCCGGCACGCCGGGGTCGACGGCGGTGAGTGCGCGGGTGACGCTGGACCTCGGCCACGGCTCACCGTGTTCGTCATGCGCGTGCCGCAACAGGTAGTCACCCACGACGCCCACACCGGGCATCGGCAACTCGAAACGCCACATACGCAGGTCCGACGGCAGCGGGGGCGCATCGGCATCGCTACGGGCAGTGCCGATTACGCGGACATGCGCGAAGTCGGCGTGGCTGGTCAACGTCTCGATCGCGGCCCACAGTTCGTCGCGGTGTCCGTGCTCGGTTGGCAGATCGAGCCCGTCGATGAGAAGCGTTGTGGTGCGCCCGGTTTCGCCCAGCGTCACGAGCGCCCGTGCCAATCTCGCTGTCACCTTGCGGTACTCGCCGGAAATGACCGTCGCGACGGGTTCGATCTCCCCCGCGGCGCTGAGCAGCGCGACTCGGCGTTCGAGCTGAACGGCGAGTTCCTCGGTCACCGACCGGAGCGTACTGGTGCCGGTGAGGAAGACGGCAGCGCCGATATGTGCTGCGCTGATGGCGGTTTCGAGGCCGAGCAGGTCTGGGCGCACCAGCAGGGCGACGGCGGTGGACTTTCCGCTGCCGCCCGGCCCGAGGAGCACCCGCAGGCGCTCGTAGCCGTGCTCGGCCACGGCGTTCACCTGACTGCGCAGCGCCTTGGTGACGTGCAATCCGCGAACGAGTTCGTCGACGGTGCTCGCGTCCGGACGGTCGCGCACCGCGTCGCGAGCACGAGTCACGTTGGGTACCAACCACAATCCGTGGTCGGCGACCGGGGTGGGCGAGCCCGCGGCGTACGAGAAGTGCTGTGGTTGCTGGTTTTTACAGGCTCGCGCGACCGGCGCAAGGAGATCCGCGGCCAGCAAATTCTCTCCGCCGGCGGGTATTCCAGTGCGGAAGGTCTCGAGCAGTGTCTCGGTGAAGCACCCGCTGTAGGCCTTGCCGTCGTCGCTGGCGACCAGAAGGTCCACCCGGCCGGACACCTGCCGGACGAGGGCAGGCCAATTGCGTGCCCCAGCGTCCGCTGCCGCTGCGGCTTCGCAACTGTCCACCACGACCAGCAGACCATCCAGTCCCGGCGAACCGCTGATCCGTTCCTTGAGGGTCTGGGCGAGATGAACGGCAAACTGCGAGTCCAGAATCGCGTTACCGGCCGCGTCTGATTCGAGTGAATCACGGGCCAAGAAGTAATAGTCGCCATTGGCACTGAGTCCGTGCCCGATAAACCACAACAGCAACGTTGCCTGTTGCCGGGACGCGGCCTCGAATGCCGATCGCAACGCGGCCTGGAGATTCCGGACGGTCGGGTTCACTATCGTCATACCGTCGGGTACGGCCGGCCGCCATTGGCCGGAATCAGCAAGAGCAGCAGCGGCTTTCGCAGCGAGGGTGGACGGAAATCCGAGGTGTATGAGCGCATCACATTCGGAACCGATAATCAGCGCAAGCCTTCTCCCCACGGGTCCGATGGTAATCCCGATAACTCCGGAACACCCGATTACGAAGATAAGTCGGCCGGCACACCGCGGGCAGCACGCCCTCTTCCCACCATGATCTCGGCCTGGGCCGAACCCAGGGCCGGCGCCTGGCGCGGGCCCTTGCCGCGACGTCGCGAACCTGCGTGCCCTCGCCCATCTGCCCGTTCAGGTCAGGATGGGGCAGCGTGCGCCGGATTGCCGGCGTTCCCACAGCTGGGCGCAACTGCCCACCGGAATGGCGACCGCCAAGCAGTTGCGCGCGGCACGCGGGACCTTCTCGATGCGCGCCGGGAAGCCACGAGCGGCACGCGCGGACGTTCTTGTTCAGGCCGATGATTTCCGGCCGCGACCGTCGTCCGAACTCGTGTAACGCAGACAGGAGTGGTTGGAATGGACTTGTTCAGTGTCATGTGCGTAAGTGACCAGGCCCGGGCATTGCGCTGGTATACAGCCTTTTTCGGTCGTCCAGCGGACCTGGTCATCGGCGAGGAATCCCTGTGGCAGACCGGTGAGAACGCCTGGATCGTCGTCGACGATCGTGCGGTCCGGGCCGAGCGGGTGGGCGGAGCGATGGTCACCCTGAGCGTCACCGACCTCGATGATTTCCTGGCTCGCTTCGCCGAACATGCCATCACCCACGGACCGGTAGAAACCTACAGCAGCGGTGTACGGCACATCGAAGTGCTCGACCCCGACAGAAACAGCCTGTCGCTGGCCGAAGTACCACTCTCGCCCCAGGGAACGCCCTGAACCGACACGAGCGGATACCAGGGTGAGCCGCGGCCGGAATACGCTGCTGCACAGGCTATCATCAGGCACCGGTGACCGCTGTCCCTCGCGAGATGCCACCGCCATGCCCGGTGATCGATCGACATCCTCAGACTCGGACCGGGCGGGTCAATGCTCGGGCGGCGACTGCCGAACGCCATCTACGCACGGATGCCGCCAGATCAACGGCGTCACGATTCGGCGGGCCGGGAGGGCAATCGGAGGCGACCAGCGCGTACGTAGTGCACGACACAAAACTCGTGCGGATGATCTAGGACCGATTCTGGCCTAGATCGAACCTAGGTTGATCTGCATGACCGACATCATTCCCTTCCGAATCCGGATTCCGCAGGTCGACATCGATGATCTGTCTGACCGCTTGGCGCGTACCCGCTCGCCGTACCCGATCCCCGGCACGGGTGCCGACCGCGACCACGGCATCGCCACCGACTACTTGCGTGAGCTGGCCACTCGGTGGACCCGCGAATTCGACTGGCGCACGCACGAGACCGAGCTGAACACCCTGCCGCAGTTCGTCACCGAAATAGACGGGCAGATCATCCATTTCCTGCACCTGCGCTCTCCCGAACCGAACGCGACGCCGCTCCTGCTGAACCACAGCTACCCCACGTCCTTCCTGGAATTCCTGCCCGTGAGTGAGCTGCTGACCGAGCCGCGCGCATACGGCGGGGACCCGGCCGACGCCTTCCATCTGGTCATCCCGTCGCTGCCCGGCTTCGCGTTCTCCACACCGCTGTCCGCGCGTGGCTGGAATCTCGATCGAACCGCGCTGGCATTCGGTGAGCTCATGACGCGCCTGGGCTACCAGCGTTTCGGTGTGCAGGGCGGCGACATCGGCGCAGGGGTGGCCAGCCGGATGGCGGCGCTGCTACCTGAGCGGGTGATCGGCGCGCACACCCACGGCGATCGTCTCCAGCTCGGCATGGTCGGCGAAGACTTCCCGGTTCCCGACGGCCTGTGCGACGCCGAACGCGAACAACTCGAAGCGGCACAGCGGAGCTGGTCGCACAGCAAGGGCTACCGAGTGCTGCAATCGACCGAACCCAACGCCCTGTCGGCAGGCTTGGCCGACTCACCCATCTTGCAGCTGGCCTGGATCGCGGAGAAGTTCCAGGAGTGGGCCAACCCGGCGACGCCGATCGATCCCGAGTTGGTTTTGCTCACGGCAAGCCTGTACTGGTTCACGCGCACCGGACCGGGCGCGGCCGACTTCTATTGGGAAATGGCCCACGCCCCGAACAGCGGATGGGGCGGGTCTTCACCCGTTCCGCAGGGCCAGTCGCTGTTCTACAGCGATCCTCTCGTGCGCAAGGCCCTCAGTGCCGACGACAGCGCGGCTTTTCTCGGTGAACACCCCGAGGGCGGGCACTTTCCCGCCCTCGAAGTTCCCGACCTGTTCGCCGACGATGTCCGCAGGTTTTTCCGGCGGCTCCGCGATGAGTTTCCGACGCCCGCATCGTCCTAACCCATACCGCCCACCGGATGTGAAGGATGAAGTGGATGTCTGAGGTGTTCCTGACCATGGCTATGTCACTCGATGGGTTCATCACCGGCCCGGACGACAACGCCGAGAACCCCGCCGGCACCAACGGGATGCGGTTGATGGATTGGCTCGACGGCGGAGGCGCGTCCGATGCGGGGGTGCCCCACACCTTCCGCCCGACATACCCTAACAGCCGACTCGTGTTCGACGAGGCCATGGCGACGGGGGCCGTGATCGCCGGGAAACGGACCGCGGAGTTCGCCGGTTACTGGAACGGAGACCATCACAACGGGGTGCCGATCTTCGTGCCGACACACCGGCCGCCGGCCGAGAACCCTTATGAGCGTGTGCATTACGTCACCGAGGGCGTCGCCGCCTGTGTCGAGCAGGCCAAACAGGCCGCAGGCGGGCGGAGGGTGATGATGCACGGCGCCTACACCGGCCAGCAGGCTCTGCGGGCCGGCGTACTCGACATGATCGACATCCAGCTGCGGCCGGTTCTGCTCGGGCGCGGCCGGCGGCTCTTCGATGATCTCCCTGCCGAGCACACCGAACTCGATCTGGTACGCACGCTGGAGGATCCAGGCGTCCTGCATTTGCGCTACGTGGTGCGCAAATAGCCGTGGGCCCGGAATTGCAACGGAAGATCGCCACGAGGAGGACAGCGTAATGACCGCACACCTGGGCAAGGTGACCTGCGACCTCACCGTCTCGGTCGACGGATACTCGGCCGGGCTCAACCAGAGCGAGCAACGTCCGTTCGGCGACGACGGTGGCGACGGCTGGGGTGACAAGCTGCACGCCTGGTTCACCGAAGGTGCCGCAGAGCACCCGGCCGAGTTCGCCCGGATGATGACCGCCAAGGCATTCATCATGGGGCGCAACATGTTCGGTCCGGTTCGCGGCGAGTGGGATCGGCAGTGGAAGGGCTGGTGGGGCGACAATCCGCCCTACCACGCCCCGGTCTTCGTGCTCACCCACCACCCGCGCGATCCGCAGCCGATGGACGGCGGCACCACGTTCTACTTTGTCACCGACGGAATCGAAGCCGCGATGAAACGGGCACGCGATGCCGCCGGGGACGGCGACATCTCCATCCACGGCGGCGCGACCACCGTCAACCAATACCTCGCCGCAGGCTTGATCAACGAGATACGGCTGCACATCGCGCCACTCATGCTCGGCGCCGGAACGCGACTGTTCGAGGGTGTCCCGCCACTGAACCTCACGCAGGTGGAGTCGCGAGCAGCGAGTTCGGTCACGCACCTGACCTATCGCGTGCTGCCCTGAACGGACGGCAGCGCCGACCAAAGTTCGGCGATTGCCTCTGTGTCGGGGCTTGTGCCCCGGGTCAGAGGGCTGAGGTTACGTAGCGGGCCGCTTCGGCCAGCACCGCCTGGTCGTAGGAGGCGTCCTTGGCTGGTTTGCTGGACATGATCGCCAGGACGATCGGGGCCGTGTTCGGGGGCCAGAGGACAGCGATGTCGTTGAGGGTGCCGTAGTCGCCGGTGCCGGTCTTGTCGGCTACGCGCCAGTCCCGCGGGACGCCGGCGCGGATGCGCTGGGCGCCGGTCAGGTTACGTTCGAGCAGGTCGAGCAGGAGTGCGCGTTTGTCGTCGGGGAGGGCATCGCCGAGAACAATTTGCTGGAAGTCGGTGGCGAGGGCGCGCGGAGTGGAGGTGTCGCGGGGGTCGCCGGGGGTCGCTTCGGTGATGAAGGGTTCGGTGCGGTCCATTCTCGTGACGGTGTCGCCGAGGGTTCGGAGGTAGGCGGTGAGTTCGGCGGGGCCGCCGAGGTCGCGTAGGAGCAGGTTGCCGGCGGTGCCGTCGCTGTAGCGCACGGCGGCGTCGAAGAGAGCGCTGATGGTCATGCCGGTGGCGACGTGGTCGCGGGTGATGGCGGAGCTCTTCATCAGGTCGGCGTCGGAGTAGGTGACGACGGTATCCAGGTGCGACAACGGGTTTCGGTGCAGGATCGCGGCGGTCGCCAGAGCTTTGAAGGTGGAGCAGAAGGCGAAGGGCTCGTCGGCGCGGTGGGCGATGGTGCGGCCGGTGGCGGTGGCGAGGGCGAAGACGCCAATACGGGCGTCGAATCGTCGTTCCAGCTCGAAGAGTTGGTCGTGGCGCTCGGTGACGGCAGGCGGCGCGGCCGGTGCGACCTCGGCCGCGCAGGCGGCCAGCGGCAACAGTAGGGCGCCCAGCATGGTGCGACGGGTGATGATGTTCTGCGGCAGCGGCATTCGCCTCCCCATTCGTAGTCGTCCAGTACTCCCACGAGTACTGGATACACCGAGTTGATTGCAACTCGATTCGGCTCAGAGCGCGACGGAGGCCCGCGCGGACTGCTAATCGACGTGGTTAGGACCAACGAACGCCGCAGTCGCCATCGTGCGCTACGGCCCACTATCGCCCAATCGACATGATGGTGCGTCGTGAAGATCGAGATGATCTCTGCGCGTTGACTTACCCCGGCAGACACATTCGGGGTTCCGGCGACTCCACCACGCCTCACCCGCTCATCTACATTTGCGTACGTTCAGCAGAACGAGTCCCGAAATATGCTGCTGGACAACTGATCACGAGGAACTGATGTAAGTGACCTCTCGACGGATGCCTACACCAGTTCCTCGTGATCAATCGACCAGCAACCGAGCCGATGGCAGCCGGTCCGAACGCCCGCATCGCGGCGGAAGAGGATGTTCGCTTGGACGACGGGAAACGCTATTCGGTGCCGAACACGGTACGGGCGGGCAGCTCAACTCCGAGCCGCTGTTCGGTTCGCAGCTGCGCGATTGCGGCGGGGACAGCGCCCGACCACCATTGGGGATCGGCGGTGCCGTCGGTGGTCCGGCCGTCGCGGTGCACGTAGTGCCGCACGTCTCGCCCGGGGTCCGCGAATTCGCCGGACAGCGCCCGTTCGAGCCATTCCGCGCCGAAGCGGAATACCTCGGCCGCGACTCCGCCGAGCGGATGGAACTCCCCCTCGTAGACACGAATCTCTTTGGGCGCGCGCACGAGTTCGTAGTTGGCGAGGGCCTGCTCGAGCGGGGTCAACTCGTCGAATTCGCCGATGCCGTACAGCACCGGGCAGGTGATCTCGCCGACGAGATCGCCCAGCGGCATGCGGGCCGTGAGCTCCTGGTCGAACGCCGCTTCGTCGGTATAGCCGGACATGTACATGTAGTTGTGCTTGAAGGTCGGCTGGGCACGCTCGTAGATGGTGTGGAAGTCGCCGGTGGGCGCCTCGAAGGCGGCCAGCGCCGCCAGCCGCGGATCCGTGGCGGCCGCGCGCGAACCCCAGTAGCCACTCATGCTGATGCCGAACATGCCGATCCGTCGCGGATCCACTTCGGGCAGTTCGGCCAGGTAGTCGAGGTAACGACCTATCGCGCGTTCGTAGTTCGTGAGATCCACGGTCAGTCCGTTGGCCCGGGTCTCGCCCTGTCCCGGGCCTTCGATGGACAATGCGACCACGCCTCGCGAGGTGTAGTACCGCTCGGCGGCGTAGAGGTAGTCCTCTTTGATCATGTCCATACCCGGACCGAGTATCACCGCAGGCGCGTTGCGCACCGTGCCCGCCGGCAGGTGCAGCAACGCGAAGATCTGCGCGCCTTCGAAGTCGAGCGCCACGCGCCGGACAAGTCCGCCGCGTAACTCGCTCAACCGCTCGACGCAGTGGTTGGCGCGTTCCCGGAAGGCGCGTTTGCGCGCGTCGGTGGCGTCGAATATCGAGTACTGCGCCCTGCCCCACATCACCGCGGCGCGAAGGTAGAGATCGGCGGCCGTGCGCGCGAAGCCGTTTCGCTCGTGTTGGGCGGCGCGCTGCTCGGCTTGGGCAGCCACAGTAGCCCAGGCCTTCGGCAGCATCGCCCCGCTCTGCACCAGGTCGAAAACCTTGTCGAAGTCGGTGTGATCGTGGCCGAGCTGTTCCATGGTGCCCTTGGCCTGCGGATGCAGGGCGTCGAATCACCCACGGCCAGGGCGATGCTGCGGTCGAGATCGCGGGCCAGTGCCCCGCGGAGTTGTGGAACGTTGCAGAGCAGATCCTGGCGCTGCCGCACGGACTCGCGGGCCTCCGCATCGAGGCCGGCGATGACCTCCGCCGTGGCGCGCCGAAATGCCTCCAGAACCGGGAGGTCGAGAGGCTGTGCCCGAACGGCCTTGATCATGAGGGCGTCCAGATCATCGACGAGGAGCACATCCTCCTTGGCCGGGAAGTAGCGGAAGAACGTGCTCGGCGCGACGTCGGCCGCGGCGGCGATCTGCTCAACGGTGGTTTCGGAGTAGCCGTGCGCGTGAAACAACCTCAACGCCTCGACCCGAATGGTGCGGTGGGTCCGCTGCTTCTTCCGATCCCGTAGTGTCGGCCTGGGTTTCGGCTCGATCCGCATGATCCGATTGTCCTGCACCCCAGCGGCCCCGATTGCGGAATTGCCCGCTCGGATCGCCCTACCGTCACCGCGGCCCGATGTGATCGCACGTCGGCATGTAGGTGCATACGCCACTGGCGCGCCCGCAACTGCTCCGGAACACCCGGGTCGCGGCATGAGCGTGCGTTGGATCGGACCACCGATCTGCCCGTCCCCTCAGCTCTAATCGACCTTGATGAATGATGGGGTACTCATCGCCCCAGTGCCTTCGCCAGGACGGCCGCACAGCGTTCGGCACCGCGGTCGGTCATGATCAGCGCCGCGTGGTCCACGCGCTCGACAAGCTCGGTATGGATCAATGCCGACGTTCGCTTCTCGAGGGCCGCTACATGCTCGGGTGGGTACATCGGCGCACTGCCCTCGCCCGTGGACCATTGAGCGTGCAACAGCCGAGTCGGTGCCTCGAGCTGGGCCAGCGCGGCGATCGGCCGCTCGGAAGCGAGCACGCTGACCGCGTCTTGGACTTCGGTGTCGACGTCACGGAGCACCGGACCCCCGGCTGTGCCATCGCGCAGTTCGTGGGCGAGCATCTCGACGAACCGCGGATCGGCGGCGTTCACCAGTGGCGTCTCGGTGTCGGCGTGGTGCCGCGCATACGCGGTCACATCGGGCCAGTCGGGCTGTTCGCGGTACTTCGCGCGCAGCATCCCGGCAAGTTCCTCGGGCTGCGCCATTACCGGGGTGGGTAGGCCTCCGTCGACCAGCGTGACCGAACGAACCCGATCAGGGTGACGCGCGGCCAACTCGACCGCGATGAACCCACCCAAGGACATGCCGATCACGTCGACGGTTTCGACGCCGATCGCGTCTAGCAGGGCTGCCAGTCCGTCAGCGTGGTTTCGTGCGGACGACGGGCGGGCGTCCCTGACGGGGGTCGCACCCCTGCCGGGCAGGTCGGGCGCGAGGAGGGTGGCCCAGGGTGCGGCCTGATGCAACCAGGTCCAGAGTCGGTTGGTGCTGGCGAGACCGTGGATGGCCAGCGCCGGGCCACTGTCCCCGGGCCAGGTCAACACATTGAACGCTCCACGGGCGGTGTCGATCAGTTGTTCTTCGGGGAGTGTCATCGCGCTCCTTCGGTCACCGACGGCTTTGCTCTGGTTCATCTTGCGCAATGTCGACCGCCAAACCCACCAGGACACGACATCATCCCGGATCACCGACAACACTCGCACCCAAACCTCGTACCGCATCTCCGATCACTACCCACTCCAGGCCGAATTCCCTGTCTTATCCCGCGTCTCCGAGCCGGGTAACCCGGCTCGGAGGAGGGCGCACCACATGCAAATCGGCACGAGCGCGCACTCGCTGGCCGAGCCCGCGGCCGATTCAGAACGCGCGGGCCGCGGCATGAGCGTGCATTCAACGGCCACTCAGGGCGCCAGACGCATTCGGCGGTGACGCCGGAAGCCGCCGATACCAACAGAGCTCGGCCCGTTGTCCGACCTGCCGCCAGGATTCAGCAGTGTTGCTAATCGGCCTGGGCACGCTTGATTAGATGGCCTTCACGGAGTGACCGCAGTCGGGGAGCGAGATCCTCCAGTTCGATGTACACCCCCGGGTTGCCCAGACGCGCCCTTTCTATCTGGATCCACTCCCCGCAGGTGTCGTTGGCGCGGATCAGGCGACTACCGATTGTCCTGCTCACAACCTCCGAGGCGAAGATCCCCATGTTGACTCCGGCGGCCAGGTAGTCCAGGTAACCCAAATATGAAGTGAGCTCATGAAACTCACGGCCATCGACCGTTGCGGCCTTCTCTGCGAATGACGGATCCTGATAGATCCCTACATACAGGTCATGCTGACGCTGGATAGTCGCGGTGATGAAGTTGATCGTGGCTCGCTGTTATTGCCGTCGATTCTCTTGCCCGGCCTCCCGCATCACCCGCGCAAGCCCGATGATCGCTACGTTCGCCGGATGGAAATCGGAATGGAACAGCTACCGGCGCAATCGCATTCCCGGCTCGTCGCATGACTCACGACACCCGCCACGTCCGATGGATCTCGAGGCCGTCTTTCCCGAGCTGACGCCGCTGGATCTCACCTTCTATTGCCGCCCACGTGTTGGCCTTATCGAGGCAACGACCGCCGTGGGCGTGAGGGGGAGCGCACTGCGGTATCCGCCGGTCCGGCGGCCGTATTCTGTCAACGCGAGCACACCGTGTCCTTTCACCTCAGTGCCAGGCCCCAAACTGGCCGGCCCGACCGACGCCCTCTCCGCGATCCGGGTGGTCGTCATCGCCTTCGGGATTCCTGTCCGCTGTTCGAACTTCGCCCATTCGTCCTTGATAACAGCATCGTATGTACTGCGGTCCGAATTCTCAGTGAAGCGTCTTTTGACGCTTTCGAGAAGCTCGTCCCATTCGCTGGGCGCGAAACCGTGCTCACCCAACCACGTCGAGATCGACTCCACGCGCAGTCCCTGTTCCGAGGGGTGCCCATCGCCATCCAAGCTCAGATCGTCCATGGCATCGCCCCACTCGGCCTTTCTGCGTATCTCCCCCTGTTCGGCGATGCACCAGCCACCCCAGTCGTAGGCGTCCACCTCCTTGTAATAGTGAGCTGCTCCGAACCGCAAGCTCAACTCGATGCAACGCTCCTCGAGGGAGGGGCGCGCTACGGACTCGCGTGTCACCTCTTTCATATCATCGGAGTGCAGTTCAAAAAGTGCTGCCGTGAAATCGTCTTCCAGGTATGCGCGGATCCGCTGTTCGTCGCGGGGATAGTGCGAGCTCGCGTCACCGAACACCAGTGTCCACCCGTTCAATACGGGACTGACATAGACCTGTTCGCACTCCCACGCCCAACGGAGGCCGCTCTGTTCAGCCACGGCCTTGCCCATGGCAATGGTCGCCGGCACTGGATCGGAAAGCCCGAATGCCTCGAGCACCGCCTCCCGATCATCGGTCGGGAGCGCCCACCACAAGCATTTCGTCGAGGCCGGCACCTGCGGTGCTTCGCGAGCGAGTTCGCTGGTTACGAACCGGTGCAACAGACGCAGATCTTCCGGGGCGATGCTGTGCCAGCCGATTTCGGCCAGCACCTGCAACGCGAGGTGCCGCGCCGGCA
This sequence comes from Nocardia sp. NPDC006044, assembly GCF_042871115.1. NCBI lineage: Bacteria > Bacillati > Actinomycetota > Actinomycetes > Mycobacteriales > Nocardiaceae > Nocardia > Nocardia sp. NPDC006044. The sequence goes on along the minus strand of NZ_JBIAID010000004.1, from coordinate 91,041 downwards.
GAGACGACCGCCGGATCTGATGCAGCATCGGAACCAGCTCGGTGCCTATCTCGACGAAAGCCTTCGCCGCCCTGGTGTGTACTCTCTCGTCGTCATCGCCGAGCAGTACCGCGAGCACGAACCCATACTCGCTCAGCCGGTGTTCACCGATGTGGTTGGCGACCCAGTATCGCGCCGCGTATTCCGCTCCCACCCAGCTGTGTTCTGCGTAGTAAGCCGCTTGGTTGATGGTTGGAAGGCCCAGCAGTCGGCAAACGCGATACTCGGTGCGGGAATTCACCTCGATCGATTCGGGCGCGGTACGAATTCCGGACAACAGCTCGAGTAGTGGCGGGTAAGCCAGAGGGCCGAGCCCGGTCAACACCTGTGCGCACGCATCGGCCCTGGCGGTCGAGTCGGTCTCACGCAGTTCGCGCACCATGGCCGGTATCGCCCGGCGGCCCGATGCGATCAGCGTCTCCACAGCCGACTGCCGGACATGCTCTTCGGCCGACTCCAACGCGGCGATGGCATCTTCGATACGCACCGTTATCAATCACCCTTCGAATAGGTTGTCCCAGAGGGACACTGCGCCGAGTACTGTGCCATAGCCCTCCGACAACCCGGTCGACAGCGAACTCTCGATCACGCCTTGGGATCGGTGTGGCTGAGCCGCTATCGCGGTGACCATCCGGCGCCGCCCCCATGCCGTCGTCACCACTGGCCGACGCTGGACCCCCAACCGCCACCCACGGCGCACGACCAATCACCACACCAAACCCTCCAGGGTCAACCGGGGCCAGCCGGTCTCCGCTGGAGCGGCGTCCGCCGCACATGCCGCACGCACGATGTCCAGCCACCCTATAACTGCATTCGAAAACTGGTTGCCAAATGAAAACTTGCCGCGTTAAAGTCTGCGCATGCGAGATACACAGACGCCCGAGCAGGCCCTGGCGATGGCCACCGCCGCCACACGGCGGGCACACGCCGCCACTTCTTTGCCGAGCTGGGGTCCGGTCGCGGCCGGCGCGGCCGGTGGGATCGCTGCCTTCCTGCTGTGCACCGCGATCGACGACAGCGGAAGTATTCTCGTTCGTGCCATCCTCGCGGTCGCCGGAATCGCTGTAGGCGCGGTGTATTTCCGGCTGCTGCGTTGGTTGCGCGATGTCCGGCGTGCCCGCGGTATCCTTCCCCTGCCGATCGCGGAATGGAAGCAGAACACGATGGTGATTCTGGTCGTCGCGATCACGCCGATCGGGCTCGGCGGCTTGGGCATCTGGCTACAACTGGTGCCCAGCGCAATCATCGGCGTATGGATCTGGTTCGTACAGGCGCGACCCCGGATCTCGGTGGGCAAACTGCGATCATGGCAGAACTGAACGGCCTGTTGGCCTCGCTGCCACGCCTGAAACTCGTCGCCTTCCTCAACGGCTGCAGCGAGGCAGAGTTCCTGGTGGTCACCGAGCTCTGCGAGATGAACAAGTCCACGCTCTCCAAGTCGATGACTCAACTGGAGACCGCCGGATACCTCACCGTCACCAAGGGCTACGAAGGCCGCAAGCCGAAAACCTGGCTAGCTCTGACCTTCGCGGGCCGCAACGCTTACCGCACCCATCTCGAAGCGCTCACCGCGTTGACCCAGAAAGCGAGTGAGACGGTTTCCGACCGGAGCGATTCCTAGTCGTGGCGGCCATCATCGGTCAGGGCACCGTGATTGCTCCGGGTCTCGTCGCGCAGGCGATCCGGGCCGCGCTCGAGCGAGGCCGGCCCCCGGGACCAGCGCGGAACCCGGTTGCTCTTCTGGATCTCGCCCGCAGCGGCCAATGACGCGATCACTGCGGCACCTGGTGCGCGCCCATGCGCCCGGCCCAGCCTGGCGTCCAGGATCTTCGCCGCCTGCTGATTGTCGCCCTTGGAGTCACCGAGAACTACGGCGTTCTCCAGTGCCCTGGCCAGCTTGCCGACCGCGGGCGCACCGGTGCCGTCGGTACCCGCCGCCGCGAAGATCCGGATTTAGTTCCAGCCGGGGTCGATCACGGTGAACCCGGAGTAGTTGTCGGCGTTCTTGCGCTTCCGCGGGCGGGTCATCCGCGGGATTCCAGAGACCAGGAGCTTGCCGTGGACCGCGCGCATGCCGGCGGCGAACGCCTCGAAGAGCTGCTGGGTGTCGGGCACCAGGACCACGCAACTGCCGTAGGAGTCCTCGGGCTTGAAATTCAGCAGTCCGAAGAACTGCAGCTGGTTCCACCGAACGACGGTTCTGCTCGGCTCGTGGCCATCCTGTCAGTGCGAGCCGCCGTGGGCATGCCCCGAAATCCATGTTGACACTCGATATTGAGGAAGATGGACCATCGTACAATCGGCATGCGCGTACCTACAGCAGAGTTCTTCTCGAAATACGCTGCTGGACAACTGATCACGAGGAAATGATGTAAGTGGCCTCTCGACGGATGCCTACACCAGCTCCTCGTGATCAATCGACCAGCAACAGAGCCGATGGCAGCCGGGCGAACACCCGCATCGCGGCATGTGCGCGGGGTGCCGAGCCCGAGACGATCTCCGCACGTTGACCTTCCGGCATGCCGCGCTGCTCACCCGAGCACGCGTGGCGGCAATGTCGTGCGTCGGCAGAGTTCGGATCGGCGTTGATCTGGCGTGGCGTCAGTTCCCGTGACAGCCCATGACGTAGTCCAGATCCGGCGGAGGGCGCCGAAGTCGACCGCTTGCGCCACTAGGGCGTCGTTGGCCTGAACCACGCACTAAGCGGCATCAACGCGTGATATGCCCTGGCAGGCTACCGGCCGGAATACGTCGCGAATTTCCCCTCCCCTACTTCAACTTATATCGGACCGGGGGGCTTGCCGCAAGACCGGGGTGATACCGCAGAATGGCCGTTCGCTGGGTTCCGACCATGCCGATTCCGCTGAAGGAGCAATGTGACAGATCTGAAGTCTTTCGCCGACCTGGTGCCGCTCGACTACGGCCTTTCCGTCGCGGTCACGCTGCGCGCCGAGGGCACACCGCACGCCACGGTCGTCAACGCCGCCGTCTTGCCCCATCCGATCACCGGAACCGACGTCGTCGCCTTCGTATCCCCCAGTGCCACTGTGAAACTCGCCAATCTGCGCGCGAACCCGGCGATCGCCCTCACCATTCGCAGCGGCTGGCAGTGGGTGACTGTCGAAGGAACAACTCAGCTGGTCGGCGCCGACGACCCCGATCCGGATATCGACGCCGAAAGGCAGCGGCTCCTGATCCGCGAAATCTTCGGAAACGCCGGTGTCACCCAGGACTGGGACACCTACGACCAGGTTATGCGCGACAAACACGGCACCCTCGTTTTCGTCACCCCGACCCGGGTATATACCAACGCCGCGATGTGATGAGCCACCTCGTGTCACAGCTGAGCAGAAAGGATCGCCTATGAGCGAAGACCCGGATGATCACTCCACCCCGTCACAATCCGCCAAGGACTCGATAGCGTTCTGGGAGCACGCATTCGACCGGAGGCGGACACTGCTGCAAGACGAAAAGGAGCATTGGGAAACGAACGAGCAGAACTAGTCCGCGGTAAGCGGGCGGAGCGACAGAAGCGAGGCGCGGGCCGGCGTTCAGGAGGCGCCGAACAATCGGCGAACGTCGGTTACCGCCCCCAAGTCGGGGCCGCTGATCTCGAAGTATTCGGCGGGCGAAACGTGGTGGAAAGAAGCAATGAGTCCGGCGGGCACGGATTCGATCTTCGTGTTCAACGCCCGCACATTGCCGTTGTACAGCCGCCGCGCCGCCGCGATCCGGTCTTCGATATCGGCCAGGTCGCTTTGCAATGCCAGGTAGTTTCGCACGGCGCCCAGGGTGGGGTACTGCTCGGCGAGTGCCCGCACGCTACCCAACGCCGTGGTGAGGGCGTTCTCCGCAGTCGCGACCTCCGAGACGTCTGCGGCTCGGTGTCCCGGGGAGGGCGCCAACGCGCCGGCGACGTGTGCACGATTGCGGGCCTCGACCACTGCCGTCAAACTCCCGCGTTCGAAGACCGCCGCCTGCTCGACGGTGGCGACCAGATTCGGCACCAGATCGTGGCGGCGCTGCAGTTCGACGCCGACCTGCTGCCACGATTCGGCCACCAGGTTCCGCAACCGCACGAATTCGTTGTACACCGCGAAGTACCAGAGGATCAGGATGATGGCTCCTGCCAGAGCTACGAGGATGCCGACGGTGCCGCTCATGCCACAGTCCTTTCCGGGGCAGTACCGTCGGACCACACAAACCGCGGGATGCCGTCGGCGATTACCCGCATCACATCGAAGACCGCGGCGATCTCCCAGGGACGGTTGCCGAGCGTGGTTACGCCGACCAACTGATTCCCGGTGATCTCGAATTTGGTCAGCAGCACCGCGGGTTCGCGTCGGCCGAGTTCGATCAACCGGTCGATGGTGCGCGGGGTGAAAACCGCGTGCGCGAAAGCCGGATTCGAGGAGTACACCGCGAATTTGCCGTTGAATTCGGCGGATTCGAATTCCACCCGGGTACCCGCGGTGGTGTCGAAGTTCGGGCCCATCGTCAACCGGGGCAGCGCCGTGGGAAGGTCCAGAACGAAAACATTCCGGTAGTGGGTGCTCACGTTGATTTTGTTGTTGTTGAGCCAGGTCAGATGGAAAAAGCTCGCCGGATAGGCACCGACTCTGCCTTGCATCGCGTCCCGGACCCGCATCCGTCGCGCCCGGCGAATGGTGAACGGCGGGAAGTTCCAAGCCGGCACTCCCCAGTCGGCAGCACGTTGATAGCTGAAACCGTGTTGCTCGGCCCACCGCGCGGTCCACTGTTTCCGGAACAGCTTGACGATCACCCCCGAGGGCAGGAAAGCCAGAAACGGCGTGGCGAGCAACAGTATCCACGACACCGGTTTCCCATGATCGCGCCACCAGATGCCCTGCACGATCACCAGAACCAAGAACGTAATGAACGTCAATGTGTTGAGCAGACGGGGCCGCGCCCAGATCGGCCCCCTCGCACTCAGATCATCGGCCATGCCACCCACTGCTTCTCCTTGCGTCACACCGCGGGCGCGGATGCCTCAATGATCGTCACGAACCTTGCGATGTCCTTACGAACGGCTGACGGTCGGCGCTGCGGCCCACGAGGGGCCGATCATCGCGGCGCGCTGGAACGGTGTTCGTCGAGACGTTGGCGCTGCCGGACCCCGTATGCCGCGTCCTTGACCGCGGTGTCGTCTTCGAGACCGGATCCGAGGGCCCCGCCGACGGTCGCGATGGACGCCAGCAACCATGCCAGTGTGAGGTAATCGGCGAAGCTCACTCCGTGCCCCAGAATGCGCGATAACAGTTCCGGGGGAAGGGTCATGCACGCGGTGCACAGCAACAGTCCGAACAACGCCACGTGTAAGACCACGACGCCGGTGACCAGGGTGACTACGGTCGCGGTGTTGTAGAGCACCGATCGCTCGCGGTCCGACCGCGATTTCGGTCGTTCCCACAGTTCGTGGTCGAGGATCAGCCACAGAACCATCGCGACGATCGACAGGATCGTCGCCGCACTCATGCGCCAGGGACCCATGGTGTCGGCGAACATCCAGATCGTGCTGGTGGCCAGCGCGACCGCGCCCGTTGCGAAGGCGCCGACGAGCACCTTGGAGAGACCGGTGACCAACCGCCATGGCCGGTTGGCCCGCACCATGCCCGAGAGCAGGCGCAGTCGTCGCAGGCCCGGCGGGGTGAAATATCTTGTGCCGCTGGGTATTTCCGTGGAAGGGAACCGCCGCTCGGCGCCGGCCGGTGTCAGTCGCGGGTCGCCGACCATGTGGCTGATCGCGAGTTCGATGACTGTGCGGAGGCGTTGCTCTAGGCGGAGCCCACCTACGCCGGGCACGGAGATGAGCGCGAATTGATGGTCGGTGCTGACGTCGGCCACGATCGGCAGGGTGTCGTCGCGGCGGGGCAGATCGGTGAGGTAGACAACGAGGTCTTCGGCTTCGGCGGACGGATCGACCGTGTCGATCGCGTCCGCGAGACTCGCTTGCTCATCGGGGAGATACGGTTTGGGGCGCACGCTGGTGGTCCACCGGCGACCGGAATGGTCGCGGCTTCGCAGGCGGGCGGGCAGCCCCCGTGCAAGGTGTTCGGCGACAGCGGCAGGTTTACCCGGATCCGCGATGAGCAACACCGAGACCCGCTGATCGGCTGGCCTATCGTCCTCGTGTTCGTTGCCGTCCATGGCAGCCGCCTACCCGTACGAGCTGTCCCGAAACCGGAGCCGCCTGGCAGTGACTTCTCCGCGTGATACTCGACGCGACGAATGAAGCCACGCGGGCGTGCCGGAGTTCGGCTGCACTGCAATCGAATTCGACTACTCCCCACGTGGCGAGCGGCACCAGCGGGCGCTCGCGGCCGGGGCGAGCATGTCATGGCCGCGTGCGTGATCGCCGTGTAAGCCGGCGGGGCGCGAATGGCGGTCCCGCCGTGACCGTGTCACTCGGCCGAGCGTGCGCCGTCGTCGGCTCGACGGAATTCGGCGGTGATGGTGCCGCCGTCGTAGAGCTCACCGCCGGCGTTCCAACCCGATTGCGTCATCAGGTCGACCAGAACGGTCCACCGGCCGGGATCGATCTTTCCCGCGAGGCGGATGTGCCCGTAGCTGGAGACGGTTTCGAGGGTCCCCCACTCGATGCTGAGGTCGAGTTCGCCGAACTGGCGACGGCGGACGTCCCAACCGGCCCGGCGAAACGCGATGGCGACCTCGCCCAGGTGCGGGCCGATCTCGTCCTCGTACTGGTCGCCTGGTTCGGCGATGATGCCCATGTAGACATTGGGAACTCGGTCGAGGACCGCGTTCAGCCAGTCGGGAACATGCGCAGCGGCACGGGGAAACCACTCCATCTCCCGGGCGTAGTGCTCCGGTATCGCCCCCATCGACGGCTCGCCGTCGTAGTCGAAATCAGCTCGGAAAGAACCGCTTTCGTCGACCTGGCACCGCACGGTGAACCAGGTCCCGATGTCGGGCCGGTTCATGCCCTGTTTCAACCGCCAGCACAGGTCGGCCAACCCCTCGGGATGGCGATACGCGATGGGCTTCCCCTCACCATCGACGACCGCGAATCCGGCCTGTGAGCCGCCATCTCCCACCGAAGACCAGGTGAACACCCCTCGCCCGCCCGCGGGTAGACCACCGCGCAACACCTGCTCGATTTCGTCGAGTAGTTCTTCCTGTTGTTGGCTGGTGAGAGCCACCACATACCCCGAATCAAAACGTAAGTCTCCGTGAACGACCGAAACTCTAGCGCGACCGGGATCTCACTCGGCCGGCTCCCCGCCGTCATCAGCGCGGCTCCGACAATGACCGCGATCCGAAAGCTCGGTTCGCTGCGTCCGGTTAGCGGTTGCCCGATTGGTCGACGGGTACATGGCTCTGCCGAACTCTGGGATACATCCGCGCGCTCTCCCCGCACCGAAGCACGATCAGTGGCACACCGAGTAGGTTCCGATCACCAGCTGCCCATTCGGTGCGCCACTGGATAGTGCCTGTTCTTGCTGGAGCGGACTGTGCGGCGCCGGATGCCCGGCGCCGCAACGGTTCTAGGAGCAGCAGCTCGGACCGCAGCAGGCCTGGTTCGCCGACTCGGTGGGTTTGACGGCTTTCACGATCGCGGAATACATGCCCTCGGCGACGGAATGGGTTGGGGTGATCTCGATTTCGGTGAGCCCGGCCGTTTCCAGTCCGGCGCGGTATTCGGCGAACGACAGCGCTCCGGCGATGCAGCCGACATAGTCGCCGCGTTCGGCGCGCTGAGCGGGGGTGAGGGTGTCTTCGGCGACGACGTCGGAGATTCCGATGCGCCCGCCCGGCGCGAGAACCCGGGCCATCTCGGCGAACACGGCGGGCTTGTCGGTCGAGAGGTTGATCACGCAGTTGGAGATCACCACGTCGATCGTGTTGTCGGGCAACGGGATCGCTTCGATCGTCCCCTTGACGAACTCGACGTTGGTGACCCCGGCCTTGACGGCGTTTTCCCGCGCGAGGGCGAGCATCTCATCGGTCATGTCGACCCCGAACGCCTTGCCGCTCGGCCCGACCCGGCGCGCGGACAGCAGTACGTCGATCCCGCCACCGGAGCCGAGATCGAGAACGGTCTCCCCTTCGCGCAGATCCGCGACCGCGGTCGGGTTCCCGCAACCCAGTGACGCGGCGACCGCCTGGATGGGCAGCGCGTCCCGGTCGCCCGCCCCATACAGGCTCGCACCGAAGTTCTCATCGACCTCGATGACCCCGGTCGCACAACCATCGCTGCCGCCGCAACAGTCCTCGGCGGTCCCGCCGCTCGCGACGGCCACCGCGGCGGCGGCATAGCGTTCGCGCACGGTCTCGCGCAGTTCGTTGATCGGCTCGGACATGGGAGCACTCCCTCTCGGAAACACCCGGAGCTGAAGGGCGATCCCTCACTGACCGGGTTGTATTGACATCTGTCGATGCAAGTCTGGCGCGCCGAATAGATATCTGTCAATATTGATGAGTGTCGAAACAAGAACTTCCGGTGCTTGCCGCGACCGGCTGTTGCACCACCGTCTCCGAACGACTGGACCCAGCCACCGCCGCCGACCTGGCGGCCACCTTCAAAGCCCTCGGCGATCCGGTCCGGTTGCGGCTGCTCTCACTGATCGCGGCCGCGGGCGGCGAGGAAGTCTGCGTCTGCGAGCTGACCCCGGCGTTCGAGCTCTCCCAGCCGACCATCTCCCACCATTTGAAGGTGCTGCGCGAGGCCGGCCTGCTGACCTCGCAACGGCGCGGCACCTGGGTCTACTACCGGGTCGTTCCCGCTGCGCTGCAACGACTTTCCGACGCCTTGATCCCAACCGGACTGGCTGCCACTCCGGCCTGAACGCCATGCTGCCGCCACTGACGCGACGGCTTGCCCCCGAACACTCGGCAGCGCAACGTTGGTCACCGTCTACTGCCCCGCGTCACCCGCAGCCCGTCGATGCTGCCGCCGTCCCGCACGCCAGCATCGCCGAAAGGCGCTATCCCACAGTGACATCCAGGCCGAACGTGTTGTTCGTCTGCGTCCACAACGCCGGACGTTCCCAAATGACCCAGGCTTAACCGCCCATCTCACCGGTGACCGGGTCGAAGTCCGCTCCGCCGGAACCACCTCGCCGACACCAACAATCCCGCCGCCATCGAGGCCATGGCCGAGACCTGCTCGGCGCGCCCCGAGCCCGTCGCTCGGCTACTAGTTCAGACCGGGTCGGGTAGGTGGATCGCGGCGAGCTTTACCGGATCGATGACGATGTGGATGGCGATGATTCGTTCTTCGGCGACGGTAAAGGCGATGACCGACAAGGGGTTTCCGTCCGGGCGCCAGGACATGTGCCCTGGGATGCCGTTGACCAGGACGGGGCGGTGACGGGCGACCTCACCCGAGAACATGCGGGCACCGGCGGCGACCTCGGTGGCGCCGAGCGTGACGACGAACCGTCGGGGGTGTCGACGGTCAATTTCACGTTCGGGTCCAGGACGCGCAGGAGCGCTGCGAAGTCGCCGCCCTGGGCAGCGTCGTGAAAGGCTTGGACGACCTTGCGATGCTTTCTACCGGTGTACCCCTGCTGGCCTGTGGCTCGGACCTTGCGGCGGGCGCGGCTGCCGATCATCTTGGGGCGTCGGTGGATTTCCCCAGGATGTGGGCGATTTCGTGGAAAGGGACGCCTCGGCGAGGACGTCGGATGGGCGAGCGGTCACGGCCTGCGCTGCTCGCGCAGCGAGATCCGGTTGCCGTCGGGATCCGTTGCCTCGATGCGGATTCCGAAGGGGTACTCTTCCGGCTCGGAACCTTCGAAGGTGACGCCGCGCTGGCGGAGAATCTCGAAATCCTTTCGCAGATCATCGGATTCGAGGATGAGGGGGCCGGGCGCGACGCGCAGGCCCACCTCGGCCGGCTGTCCCGCGGCCGGCGCGTGCGACCACAGGATGATCTCCACCGAGCTGTCGGGAACGCCGACGGTGAGGAAACGGCCGTCAGGGCCGGCGAAGTCGATCCGCTTTTCCAGGCCGAGGCCCTCGGTGTAGAACTCCAGCGCGCGGTCCTGATCGGTGACGTAGATCGTCGCGTACATGATGTTGCTCAGCATTCCGTGCTCCGTTGCTCGTCGGTGCGACGACCTCGTATTCGGTCGTCGCTCCTATGACGAGCGCACGCCGGGGAAGGTAACAGGACGGTCCGCACGAACACCTCGAGCGTCGTCGATCGAGGAAGCGCGGCTTCGGCCGACGAGCGAGCTTCGAGCGACACCCGGGACGCTTGCCCGTTCGGTTTCACGCCCGCGCCCCGATCCTCCGGACCGCTCCGACACGACGTCCGAAACCTGCCTGCCTGCGGGTTTCCAGGAGAACGGCGGAAGATGTCCGACTCGACGCAACAGAGATCCGAATTGTCGAACATATGTTCTATTATGCGGTAGGCTGCCTCGGGTGAACATACATTCGACCGCGCTTGCGCCGGATGCTCCAGCACCAGGATGGTCGGAGCTGACCGATGTCGACCTGCTGCGCACCCTCGTCGAAACCGAACGCCGCCGCAGACGGCTGGATGCCGCCATGCGCGCCGCCGTTGCCGAAGCGGAGCGTCGTGGCCTCGCCGCGGATACCGGTTATCGGGACACCGTGGAGCTATTGACGGATCTGCTGCGGATCAGTGCACCCGAAGCGCGTCGTCGAATCGAGTACGCCGCTCCGCAGGCTCGCCCGCGTTCCAGAAAGGTGTGGCGGGTGTTGGCGGCGGCCAGTTGATCCGTGCGCAGGAAACGGCTCGGCACGACTGAAATTGCAACGAGCCGGGCATCCGCCGGTTCTGCCCCACGATACGGTGCGGGCCATGACTCATGACTGGTCCGATGTCCCCGACAGACTCGCTCGCATTGCCGAGACTCCAGGCGCGAACGAGGTTTTCGGGGCGAGCGGTCCGGCCGGGCACGGGTGGCGTGCCGAACCGTCGTTGACTACCGCCGAATTGAGTGAGCTCGAAGACCAGGTAGGGGTGGCGCTGCCCGAGGAGTATCGAGCTTTCCTCCTTACTGTCGGCCGAGGCGGCGCCGGGCCGGCCTACGGGCTGTTCCCGGCTCGCCGGGTGGAAGGGCGATGGCGGTGGGAGGGGGACGGCGCGGAATTGACCGTGTTGGACACACTCGCGCAACCGTTTCCCTACATCGCCGCCTTCAATCCGGCCGCCGGACTCCCCGCTGCTCCCGTTCCCGCGGACTTCGACTCGGTCGCGGCTTTCAACGCCGCCGAGGACGCGCATTGGGAAAAGCACGATGAGATCGTCTACCGGCCAGCGCATTCGGTCGGGCTGCTCTATCTGTGCCACCTGGGTTGCGCACAGCGCGAAGCGCTCGTCGTCAGCGGGAAGTCGCGCGGGCGGATGTGGGCCGACAGCACCGCCGAGGATTGCGGTTTCGAGCCATTGGTCGATGACGCCGGCACCGAACTCGGCTTCACGCAATGGTATCGGCGCTGGCTGGACCGCAGCGAAGCCGAACTCACGGACCGCGCACCCCACGCCTGGTAATGCGGCGGGATCCACGCGAACATCAGTGCCGATGAGCGATCATGGGCCGTCTGGCCTTGCGACTCGCAGTCGCCGGACCTCCGCGACCAGCGCCGGGACGTCCTGTCGAGCGGCGGCGACGAAGTCCAGATCCGCAACCTAGGACGAACGGATTCCACCGCCTTCGGCCCGCCAGACATCTACAGAGAACGTCGGCCGCCGACCGCCTTTGCTACGCCGGCCAGGCTCAACCGTAGGGCAGGATGGTCACGTGGTGGAAATCAACCTCCTGACTGAATCCGACCGCGCCAGTTGGGAATTGCTGGCGAGGGGTAAAGACGTCTACTTCGCGGTCGAACGAAGCGACGACGACTACGAACGTACATGGCGAAGGCTGCTCGATGACGAGCGAATACGCGGGATCGCTGCCCGGCTGGACGGCGAGATGGTCGCAATCGCGCACTACCGCGGCGTGGCCACGGCGGTGATCGAGTGGGTGGCGCAGGACGCCACAGCGCACGGCTTCCCCGGCCTCTACTGGAACACCTTGGAGGACGCCCCGGCTCGTGCTCTCTACGACAATGTGGGCAAGTTTCAGCAGGGACTCATTCACTACACCTACCGGCCCGCCGCCAACGGTCGCCGCGTGAATACACGTTGATACCAGGACATCCGACACAACCTGGGGTGTTGCTGACGACTCTCGGCCGCCGCCCACAGCCCCACCGGTCGCTCGGCTGGCCGCACCGATCGTTGATGAATGCTGCTCATGAGCGAGCACAGGCCGGTGTGGACTTCACCCGAAGTCTGTGATCTGTGCCCGCATCCGGAGTCGACTGCATGCGGCGGGACGGCGGAGGGAACTCCGGCTAGTCCAGGACTGGGAAGTTCGCGCGGATGATGTTGTGCGGGTCGCGGTTTCGTTTGATCTCCCGGAGTCGCGTGAGGGTGTCGGGGTCGAAGGCGACGGCGGCGGACTCGCCGGGAGCGAGGAAGGTGTAAGGCTTGGCACCGGTGATCTGGCTGCCGAGCGCGTCGGTGATCTCGGTGAATCGAGTGCGGATATCACCGAGCAGATGCGGCAACCCGAGCCCGAGCAGATACAACGCATACGGTTCGGCCACCGTACCGCGCGCACCAGCACCAGCCCGATCCTCGGCGAGCGCCCCACCCAAACCGCGGATCTGCACATTGAGCAACGGCGCGACCGGCGCCTCGATCAAGGTCTTCACCACCGCGTCGTCGAGCTCGGTCAGGATCTCACCCCGCGACAGCGACGGGCTCGGATCGATGGGCTCGGCAGTGATCTTGCCGATCTCCGCCGGAGTCAGCACACCACGAGTATCGGCGACGACACCGTCGATCGTGTCCAATCGGCGAGTCAGCTCACGGCCCTCGGCCGCGTCACCGAGGTAAGCGAAATCGATCGAGACACTCGGCGCGATACCGGGAATCTGGTAGCGCTGCAACCACACCGACAATTCGGCAGGCGCGTCGGTGGTGAGCGCGGTGAACGCGTCGAACACCTCGCCAGCGCGCTCGGCCGGCCACGTCACCCGCCCGCCGTACAGCCGGGGCAGGGCGAACAACTCGAACTCCAGCCCGGTGAGGATCCCGAAATCACCGCCGCCGCCGCGCACCGCCCAGAACAGATCCGGATCCGAATCAGCCGTCACCCGCTGCGGACGCCCGGAAGCATCGACGAGCTCGACCGCACGCACCGCATTCGCAGCCCACCCGTATTTACGCGCGAACCAGCCGAAACCACCACCGACGGTGTACCCGGTCACCCCGACCACCGGGTTACTCCCAGCCAAACCGGTCAGCCCATACCCCGCCGCCGCAGCCTGCACCTGGCCCCACTGCACCCCACTACCCACCCGCGCCACCCGCTGCACGGGATCGATATCGACGGTGTTGAACCGCCTGGTACGCACCAAAATCGCACCATCAATATCACCGGTCGCACCGTGCCCGGTCGGCTGTGTCACCACTACGCGCCCCGACTGCTGAGCATATTCGAGCACCGCCGCCACATCCTGCGCGTCGGCCACCTCCACCACACCCGCCACCGACTGCGTCACAGCGGTATTCCACGGCTGCACCGCCCGATCGAACTCGGCATCGCCCGGCAGCAGCACACCACCACGGACCGAGGTGCGCAGATTTTCGATAGTCATTCTCAATCCTCAATCGTCATTGTCGAGCCGGGTTGTCTACTGAATGACGACGTAGAGCGCGCCGGTGTGACATCTGCTGCGGGATCCACGCCAGCGCTCGCTCAAACCGTGCGGCCCGGCAGATCGGTCCATCGGTGCGGTGTCGCTAGGCTCGACGCCGACCCGCCTCCGCACACCCTCCGATTTCACGCACCACTTCTGAGTTCCCGCACCTGAAATTGCATGCGATTTTCGGTGCGGGAAATCAGAAGTGGTGCGGCTGTGCGTCATTCGCATGCTCGGACCGGGGTTTGTTGGTGTGCAAGTCGGCCGGGGCGGGATGGCCTCGGGGGCCGGTCAGTTGGTGCTCGGGAGTTTTGGGGATCCGAGGAGCCGGCGTAGGAGCCGGACGTATGGTCCCCAATGTGCCGGCCGTGCAACTGTTTCCGCGCAGGCGAGTTCGGCGCGGTCGAGGCTGTCGTCCAGGCAGGCGTCGTGGAGTGGCCCGATGGCCAGGGGCCAGGTGAGTCGGGCGGTGCCGTGGGTTTTCATGGCGACGGTGTGCCGCAGGAGGGTGTGGTCCGCGTCGACGGCCAGGACAGCGTATTCGTGGAAGCCGTCGAAGCCGCGGGGGCCGGTGAAGGTGAACCGCACCCAGGTGGACGGTACGTAGGCGGCGACGGTGTAGCGGACCGGTCCGTGCCCGCCGACCGCACCGACCGCCAGTGGGCGGTCGAACTCCATCGGCGGCCATCCGGGGGGCCACAGCTTGTCGTCGCTGCTCGCGAGAGTGTCGATTAGCGCGCCCACCTCGCTGGGTTTGGCGGCTAGCAGTCGTTCGTGCACGTTGTAGACGGCCATAACTCCTCCTCGCACAGTTTATAGAATGATCACTCTATATTAGCGCACGGGCACGGCGCCTTCCCCCAAGGCACGACGGTTCACCTGGAAGCCGATGCCTCGGAATCGTCGTTGCCGGGGCTCGCCGCAGATGCGTCAGCGGCCCGATTTTTCCGTCGCGTCCAGCCGTTTCCGGCACCCTGCGAGGGCGGTCAGCCTGGCCACCTGGATGTCGGCACCACCGGATTTACTCGTCGTTCGAACAGGTCGGTGGCGCAGGCGCGGAGAGGAAGGTCACCTCAGACCTGTGGCGCAGGAGTTGCCACAGTGAGTAATAGGTCCTGAGGAGGGCGTAGACCAGGGGCCCGGTGTGCGACAAGACAGCCTCGGAGACCCGTCATGTCGTGGTTGGTTCTCACATGCTGCCGGGGGTGTGAAGCCGGCTGGACTACAGCCCTCAGCAAACCAGCCGGCTCGTACCCACTCATGCGCCGAGAGGTGCCCGCACCCATCGCGATTCGCACCGCGCCTGCCTGTGGACGAACTCCGGGCGCCGAGGGACAGGCGAAACGCGATGCCCCGCCGGCGATCCGGCGCACACAGCAGCGTACCGACGAGCGAGAAGCCATCGGATAACGTAACTCCTCGATGGGTGTCGCGAGCGATTCGATCGGACGCCCGACCTGTTGATCGCCCGCGCCTGCCGATTCGGAGTAAGGATATGACCGTCGTCCGAGGCGAGATCGCCGTACTGCTGGGGGTTCTCGGGCTTCGGCAAGGCGACAACCGCATTCTCGCCGCGATCGCACTGGTAGGCCCCGTGATGACGATCGAGGAGTTCGACTGGGACGAGACCAGGTCGACGTATTACGTCTTCCACCCGGCCGGGACGGACCTGCTTTTCGAAGACGACGTACTCGTATCGGCGATGGTGCGGACCCAGCCGGACAACCAGGACGAGGCCTACGGCCTGTATCCGCGCCCGCACGACTTACTGGAAGGCCTCTCCCCCAACGCAACTCGTGCCGAAGCGGCAGCAATGCTCGGGACACCGGAGCGCAGCGGACCGAACTTCGACCGATACGCGGTGAACGACCATTACCTGCATTTCGAATTCGATGCCACCGGCCGCACCGCCAGACTCACCGCGCTACTCGAACCGATCTGAAATCCGCATCCGGACAACAGATCAGCGCACCACCGGTTCGTGACGGACCGGAAAGTTGACCGAATTGGCGATGAAACACAACTTGTGCGCCCGCTCGTGCAACTCCATCGCCTGGTGGCGCATGTCCAGATCGGCAATCACTACCTCCGGCCGCAACACCACCTCGGTGAAGTGCCCCCCGCCACCGAGATCCTCTTCCATCACACCGTTGGCCGAGTCGGTGTAGTCGGTGACCACCACGCCGGCGCGGGCGCACAGGGCGAGGTAGGTGAGCATGTGACACTGCGACAGGGTGGCGACCAGCAACTCCTCGGGATTCCATCGATCCGCGGTGCCCAGGAAAGCCTGGTCGGCAGTAGCTTTCACCGGTTGCTTGCCATCGGCGAGGATGTCGTGGTCGCGGCCGTAGTCGCGATAGCCGGAGGTGCCGGTCCCCGTGTTGCCGGTCCACCGCACTGTCACCTGATAGCCGTGCTCTTTGCTCAACTGGCCGCTCCTTGCTCTAGCTCGGCCACGACGGACATCGTGGCCAGGACGTGGTTACGGGCATGTGCGGCAGCCGCATCCGGCTCACCCGCGGTGATCGCTGCCATGAGGTGGCGGTGCTGCTCGTCCACCCGTGCCGGTCTCGGTGGCGCGTTCAGCGATGCCCGGGTGGACACGACGATCCGATCCCAGATCCGCTCCAGCACCTCCAGCGCCGGCGGGATATCGGCGAGTTCGGCGATGTACCGGTGAAAGGCGCGATTGTGCTCGACACCGGCGGCGAGATCGCCCCGGCGAGTCGCCGCGTCGGCCAGGTCGGCATGCTCGCTGAGCCTGCGCAGCGACGCCGGGGACAGCTCACCCGCCTGCTGGCGCCGGGCGGCGAGTTCCGCGGTGAGCGACTCCAGGGAGGCACGCATCAGGTACGCGTCCCGCAGCGCCTTGGCATCCAGTTCGACCACCGTGACACCCCGGCGCGCGGCAGCCACCAAACCATCACTTTCCAAGCGCCGCAATGCTTCCCGAACCGGCGTGCGACTGACTCCGAGCCGATCGGACAACTCCTGCTCACCGAGCGCCTGCCCCGCCGGGAACACCCCGAGCACGATCAGCTCACGTATGTTCTCGTAAACCACAGCACCCCTTCGCATCCGTTGTATACAAAGGATACGATATGCCACCGTCCCGATTATCGCCCGTTTGGGGCGACGATCGGATACCCGACTACGCGAGCCTGCGCTTCACGACGCGACCGGCGCGAAGTCGTCGAGCCCGTTGAGGCGGGTGTTGTGGGCCGCTCGGATCAACCAGCCCTCCGCGCGGCGCACGAGAAGCGCGGTGATGAGTCCACGACGGTCCTCCCCCGCGGCGGCACCCGGCAATACGTGATCGGGCCACGCCCATTCGGTGTGCACCAGCATCACTCCGGGGGTGAGCGGCTGGAGGTCGACGATCGTCTGGGTGTAGTTCTTCTTCTGCGCCAGAACGGATTCGGGGACGTCCAGATGCCCACGCACACTCTCCTCCCGCGACCGCCACCACACGCCCCGGTGCGTGATGAAGTCGCAGTCCTCGGTGAACAACTCGCCCCATTCCCGCATCTCGTGCCGAGTCCAGAGCTCGGTGTAGCGGTCGAACAGTTCGCGGATCGCGGCGGTGTCATCGGTCATGCACCGAATTCTGAAACCTGAACCTCGGTGAAGGTCAAGCGGTTCGGCCTGTACCGGTTGACCGCGGCACTCGGCTACAACGTTGGGCACCAACATTTCTGGAGCCAGAGCAGCTGCGGATTCCAAGACCGCCGAAGAGATTATCGCGGGGATATCGGGCTCGATAGGGTGGCGGTCATGAAGCGTCCAGACCTGAGTTCGCCGCCGACCTTCGACGAAGCCCTGCGGTACGCGCGTGATGTGGCGCAGGATCCGGGCACACTCGTCCACTATCCCCATCCGGGTCTCGAGAATGCCCGCTACGGACGTGGTTTCGCCTTCTTGGAGAAGATCAACGGCGACCGTGGGCCTATGGACGGCTACGTCTTGGTGTCCACGTCCGGTTATGGCAGCGGAGTGCTGCTGGCGGACGGACGGACCATCGACGAAATAATCGCCGAACACCTGGCTCGGGCCGAACACGCGAACCGCTACATCCCGGACAGCGAACTCTCGGTGGCGCACCGAGCGGCGCTCGCGGCCTACGACGCCGGCCACGGGCGAATCGATGACCTGCCCGGGCACGAAGCGCTCGACGCCGAGACGGCCGACTACGCCGAGTTCGTTCTCCTGAACCTCCGGCACAGCCGAAACCAGACGGGCACCGGACGAAACATCCTCGCCCGCAACGATTTCCTGTTACAGGCCGCAACCCCAGGCCGCCGATACACCCACCCCTGCCCGCTCTGCGCGCAACCGGCCGTCTACGCCGACCGCTACCCCCGCGCAGTCTGCGAACACTGCCTGAGCCGGACCACCGATCACGCCGGCCGCCGAATCACCGGCTACAACACCAGCCTCAGCGGCGGCATGATCGCCTACTACACCGACACGATCGACCATCCGGACACCCCGTACGAAGAATGCGTCGAGGTCACCCGAACCGGCGTGTGCTTCATCGACGGCCATCCCGCCACCATGCAGGAGGCCCGCTTCGGCGGGATTGTCGTCCAATTGTCCCCCACCGACTGAGAATCGGCCGTCATTGCGCTGACTGCCCAGGACGACGCTGCGTAGGCCAACATGGTTCGATGGAAGCGGATGGCCTGATAGCGGTTGACCTCTCGGCTGACAAACAGGAAGTACTACAGCGCGGGCTCGGCGAATGGGGCGGCCCTGCACGGAGGTACTCGCGATCGCGATGGGCTTTGCGAGCGTGGCGGACCTGTACGAACAAGGACGGCGACTACGGGCGGCATTGAGCGCGAAAGAGCCACTGAGCGCGGCAGATTGGCGACGATCACTGGTGGCGACCGAATTCGTTTCGCAAGTGATGTTGACCAAACCTGTTGGCTGACAGCACTTGCCGATACGCACCCCTGGGCCGCCTCGGCACGCGACGTCCTCATCAGCTCCTGCGCTTGCTGGCGGACGTCATGGTCCAGCGCTGAACATTGCCTCTGCGGTATAGTCGGAGGGGGACAGTTTGTCCAAGGCGGCGGTGATTCGGCGTTCTTCCCACTGGAAATGGGACTCCATGATGGCTGATAGTCCGGCGATCTCGCTGCGCACCGCCGCTAGATTCCCGGGGTCGAGTTCGGCTAGCGCGGTGGTCATTCGGGTCAGGATGTCCGCGATCAGGTGGTGGTCGGCGGAGAGTTCGGCGAGCACCGACGCCAGATCCGGGAAGCGTTGGGCCAGAACGGGAAACGCTGTCTCGTCCTCGCTGGTGTGATGGTCGGTGAGGGCCTGGCAGAAGGTCAGGCAGTGCGTGCGCAGGTCTCGGAGCGGACCAATCGGCTCGTCCTCCCGATACTCGTCCAATGCGCGGGCGACTCGGCGTAGTTCACTACGCAACCGTTGGTGAGTGTCGATCAGTTCATGGCTCAGGGTGCGGGCGCGATGGGGATCCACGGCTGCCTCTCGAAATGTGGTGCCTCCATGCCGACGCCGTCCACCGGGCGCGCACACGCGACACCACGACAGCTTAGGGGGTCGGGCGGCGCGCCGACTGCTTCGCGGGGCCGTCCGAGCACCGTTCGGACCGCCGATCGGCTGGATCACCTCGGCCACTCGGCTGGAATGCTCGGTATTTCCCTTGCTCCGGGACGACAACGCGCCCTAATTTCGGGTTATGTATCGCGACATTCTCATCGGCACCACCGGAATCGGCCAGAACCGCTCATGACCACGCGGTCGCCGAACCAGACGGACCTGTCCCACGACGCCCTGTCGAGCGTGCTCCCCGGCTCCACACTCTCCCGATTCACCGCGGACGATCTCGCCGAACTCGTTGTCCTGCAACGATGCTGCTGGGTGCCGGAGGCTGTGCTCAACGACATGCTCGACCTCCCCCCACTGCTCGAGACCCACGACGAGGTCCTGGCGTGGGCGAGCACTTCGACGACCCTGGTGGTGCGGCAACGCGGACGTCTGGTCGCCGCGGTACGCGGCCAGGTCGAAGGCAACAACTGGCACGTGGGCCGGCTCATGGTCGCCCCCGATTTGGCCGGTCGCGGCGCCGGTTCCCACCTGCTGCGACTGATCGAAGGTCTCGCTCCGCCGCACATCGAACAATTCGTCCTGTTCACCGGCGCGCGCAGCGAACGCAACATCCGCATGTATCGGAACGCGGGCTACCGG
The DNA here is from genome assembly GCF_042871115.1 of Nocardia sp. NPDC006044. Classification (NCBI taxonomy): domain Bacteria; kingdom Bacillati; phylum Actinomycetota; class Actinomycetes; order Mycobacteriales; family Nocardiaceae; genus Nocardia; species Nocardia sp. NPDC006044. The sequence goes on along the minus strand of NZ_JBIAID010000004.1, from coordinate 71,070 downwards.
CTCCTCCCCACCCCGAACCCCCTCCCGCCCAACCACATCAGCGGTGCCGTGCACATGGTGAAACCCCGGCTATAAGCCGCGTGCCCAGCCCCCGGGTGCAGCGCGGGCCGAACCGTCTGCGTGGTCGGCGAGATGATCGCAAGGCTGCCGCCGGGTAACCCGCAGCTACGGCGAGACGACGAGCAGCCAGCCCGTGCGCGGGTTGAACAGTGCTGCCAGCTGTGCGAGCTGCGCAGGAACTTCGCGTTGACCTCGGTGCTGCTCCAGCCGGATGCCAGGCAACCGGAGCAGCGCGGCCGAGCCGTCGCTACGTGGTCGGCGAGATAATCTCCGGGCCGCCCGCCGTACATGCCCGCGGCTACGGCGAGCTGCTCCAGCCGCATGCCAAGCCATCGGGGCAGCGCAGCCGAGCCGTTTACGTGGTCGGAGAGATGATCGCCGGACCGCCCGCCGTGCACATCTGCGGTTACGGCGAGTTGCTCTAGGGAACCGCCGAAACCTGTGTGGATTCGTCTTTCGATCCGCAGCTGATCCGACCTCGCCGCGATCGCCGGGGCCGAAGCGCGATGGGATCACCGACGAGTGGTCGAGACCAGGACTACCCCGGTCGTTACTTAACCGCTGGATCGCCTACGTATCTAGGTAGAAATCACCGACGCGGGCGCCGGTGCTCGGATGGAAATCTCGAGGTCAGCAAGCGAGCACGACTTGCCGGACACGAGGAGGAACACCATGAGCGCGGCACCTGACGAGGCGGTGCAGCGATTGCCGGCCGCGCCGGCGCGCATCGCCCGCGCCACCGTGCTGGCCGCCGCGACGCTGACGCTGATGGCCCCGGCGGTCATCGCGCCGAGCCTGCCCGCCATGCGCGAGACGTTCTCGGCGGTGGCCGGGGCGGATGTGCTGGTGCGGCTGGTGCTGACCGTCACGTCGCTGGCCATCGGTCTCAGCGCACCGCTGGCGGGCATGGCGGCCGACCGGATCGGGCGGAAGCCGCTGCTGGTGGGCAGTCTCGCGCTGTACGCCGTGGCGGGAGCGGCCGGGTTCTTCGTCGACAGCATCGGCGTCCTGCTGGTGACCAGAGCCCTGGTGGGCGTCGCGGTCGGCGGCATCATGACCGCGATCAGCGCCATCGTCACCGACTGGTTCGAGGGACCGAAGCGGGCGACTTTCCTTGGGCTGCAACAGGCTTCCGCCAGTATCGGCGGTGTCGTCTTCCTACCGCTGGCGGGTCTGCTGGCCGCGTCGAACTGGAAACTGCCGTTCTGGATCTACGGCGTCTCCGCGTTGATCCTGCCGTTCGCGCTGTTTGCACTGCGAGAACAACAGCGGAACAAGACATCCGGGCCAGTCGGTGTCGAAACTGCAGATGCGCGGACTGGTATCTTCCGGCCGATCGCCGGGCTCTACCTGCTCGCCTTCTTGGTGACGCTCGCCTTCTACATGGCCCCCACCCAGTTGCCCTTCCTGCTGGCGCAACTGCACATCGGTCCGGCCCTGGTCGGTGTGGTGATCGCCGCGACGACTCTCAGCAGTGTCGTTGGCGCACTGGCCTTTCCGTCCCTGCGGGCCCGCTGGTCACCGAGCGTCCTCACCGCCGCCAGCGTGGGCTCGCTGGGCCTCGGGTGGGTGCTGGTCGGTACCGCGAGCACCGTGGCGCAGGTGGTGGCCGGACTGCTCGTGGGCGGCTTCGGCGTCGGCCTCGCCGTCCCGAATCTGAACCTGCGGTTGAGCGACCTCGCACCGCCCGCCACCCGCGGCCGCATCCTCAGCGGCCTGGTCACCGGAATCTTCCTCGGCCAGTTCGTATCTCCGCTGATCGTCGCGCCGCTCATCCACCTGACCAGCATCGGCGACGCGTTCCTCTGGACCGGGCTCGCCATGACCGCGGGCGCGGCGATCGCGCTGCCCCTGCTCCGTAATGCCAAGTAACACCAACGAATGAAGGATGAAGATAATGATCTACCACTGCAACCGCCTCACCCTCCGCGCCGACGCCTCCCCCGAAGCCGTCGAGGAGGCCATCGAGAGCCTGCGCAACCAAGGACGGAGCATCCCTTCGGTGAAGTCCTTTGTGGTCGGCCCCGACTTCGGTGGCGAATACCAGTGGGGCGCAGTGTTCGTCATCGAAGACCTGGACGGCTACTGGGAGTACCTGATCCACCCGACCCACCGCCACACCGACCGCGTCGGCCTTCCCCTGGTCGACAAGTTCGCTTCCTTCGACATCACCGACGACCCGGACCCGGCGATGGCCGAGAAGATCGCCGAACTGCACCAGCGCCGCTACGACAGCGACCCGGAACTGACCAAGCTGGTCTCCGATCTGGGCGAATACAGCGGTAGCGCCGCCCCCGGCCGGCACGGCGAACAGTAAGAACCGATCGAACCCGAAACCCCCTGCCCGACAAACTGTCCGGCAGGGGGTTTCGCATTATTGCTCACCCACGGGGCAAGCAACGTGTTCGGCGGCCGCTCAGCCAGGCTGGAAGAAGGCCAGCAGTCTCTGAGCGGCGTCCGGCGACATCAGCAGTTCCTGCATGTCCGCGGACATGCGGGCGGCCGCGCTGGTGCGTTCGAACATTTCGCGTTCGTATTCCTTTACCGCGGTGGGGAAGTCGTTCGGATGGGCGGCCAGCGCGAGCCCCAGGACCGCGCCGTCGAGCAGGGCCATGTTGGCGCCCTCCCCGACCGGCGGCATCAGGTGCGCGGCGTCGCCGAGCAGCGTGACACCGGGCGTCGACGGCCAGGTCAGGCCGACGGGGAGGGTGGTGAGCGTGCGCGGCGCGATCGCGTCGTCGCAGGCCGCGATCAGCGCGGTGATGCGGGGGTGCCAGCCGGGGAGCAAGTCGATCAGCCGCGCGCGAGCGGCGGCCGGATCGTCGAACGGGATCGCGCCGGCGGCGAACCAGTCCTCGGCGGTGTTGTAGAAGCTGAGGCCGACGCGCACACGGCCGTCGCCATTTCGCTGCGCTCCCAAGGATATTCCGTTGCCGATGACCCAATAGTTTCCGCGCCCGACCATCGCCGCGAGGTCGGGATGCGTGCGGTCGATGTCGGGGATGCCGAGCTCGACGACGTTCTGGCCGATATGCGCCGGGCGGGCGTCGGTGAGCAGCGGGCGGACCCGGGACTGCGCGCCGTCCGCGCCGACCAGCAGGTCACACGTCGCGCTGCTGCCGTCGGCGAATTGCAGCATGCCGTGCCTGGCGGATGTACACGCGTGTCCCCAGCGCACCACCCCTTCCGGCAGGGAATCCAGCAGCAGGTTGCGCAGATCGAGCCGGTCGACCTCGGGGCGATCGAGCGGGGCGTCGTCGGGTGTGTCTTCTTGCAGCAGAAGGGTGCCGTCCGGCTCGAGCAGCCGCATGTCCTGACCTTCTCTGCGGGCGATCGCGTAAAACTCGTCGATCAGACCGGCCGCGTGCAGCGCCCGCTGGCCGGAGTGGATGTCGAGCATGCCGCCCTGCCCGCGCGCATCACGTGCCGGTTCACGTTCGTACACCACCGAATCGATCCCGTTGACGTGCAGTACCCGCGCGAGCGCCAGGCCGCCGAGGCCGGCCCCGACAATGGCGATGGTCATGATTGCCCTCCTTCGATACACCGCATAGCTCGATACACTGTATCGACAGATGCGATGTATTGTCAGTTCATGCTGGTATGGGAAAGGCCGGAGCCACCGAATCGACCCGCGCCGGCCCCGCTGAGCCGGGAACAGATCGTCCAAGCCGCGATCCGGCTGGCCGACGCGGACGGCCTGGACGCGGTGTCGTTTCGCAAGATCGCCGCCGAGCTGAACGTCGGCCCGATGCGGCTCTACGGCTACATCGACGACAAGGCGGAGTTGCTCGACCTGATGGTCGACGCCGTCCAGGCCGAGATCCGGCCGGCCGGCGACGGGTGGCGGGCGATGCTGCAATCGCTGGCCGAAGCCACCCGCAACGCCGCGCATCGGCACGAATGGCTCGCCGAATTGCTAGGTGGCCGACCGCAACTCGGACCCCATGCACTGACCAACGGGGAGACGGTGGCGGCGGCGTTGCGCGATCTGGACGTGGACGCGGTCATGCCGATGGTCGCCGCCGTCAACGCGTACGTGACCGGCGCGGTGCGCCGGGAGATCGCCGAGCGGCGGGCCGAGCGGGCCACCGGCCTGGACGAGCGGGGCTGGCAAGCCGCGCGCGGGCCATACCTCACGCGCGCCTTCGCGACCGGGCAGTTCCCCGCGTTGTCCACGGTCGTGCACGATGCCACGCACCTGGACGCCGACCAGACCTTTCAGGCCGGGCTCCGCTTCCTGCTCGACGGCATCGCAGCCGGCTTGCCGAGCTGAGCGTTCGCCCGACACCGATCTCACCAATAGAGTTCCCTTAGGGAACTCAAAGGTGCTACCGTCCTCAGCGTCTCCGACAACGTAGGAAGGTATCGAATGGGCTTCGCGCAGCGCTTCGACCACGTCGGCATCACCGTTGCCGACATCGACACCGCGACAGCGTTTTTCGTCGGTCTCGGGCTGGAAGCAGACCAGAAGATGACCGTCGAGGGCGAGTTCCTGGACACCGTGATCGGCATGACCGGCGCGGCCACCGAGATCGTCATGCTGCGGTTACCCGGTGGCGGAACGACGCTGGAACTGTCGAGCTTCGTCCGGCCCGATCACCTCCCCGGTTCGCCCGCCGCCCCGGCCAACGAACTGGGCCTGCGCAACGTCGCCTTCGTGGTCACCGATCTGAAGGCCGCGGTCGAGCACGCCGCCGCCGACGGCTACGGCCTCGTGGGTGGCATCGGCGAATACGAAGGGATGTGGCGGATGGCCTACATCCGCGGACCCGAAGGAATCATCGTCTCGCTGGCCGAGCAGATCGAGAATCGAGGAACAGAATGACCACGACAATCACCGACGAGCAGATCCAGGCCCTGGCCGCGACCGCCAAACCGTTCAGCGTCGCGCTCCTCCAGTGGGGACCGAAGCGGACCATGGACGGCGCGGACGCCATCGAACTCGAACACCAGCGGCGCATGGTGTCGCTGCGCGCCGACGGCGTGATCGCCGTGCTCTGCCCCGTCGTCTCCGACACAGTCGCCGGCGTCGCCATCATGACCGTGCCCGCCGAGGAAGCCGCGCAGATCATGGCCGGGGACCCGTGCGTGCAAGCCGACATGATCCGCGTCGAGGTACACCCCAGCCTCGGCTTCCCCGGAGACGCCATCCCCGCCTGAACCATCGACCCGACCGTGCCCGCGGCCGGTGCCTGCTGAATCCACTGCCCCGGTCAGTGAGCAGTACGGCCCGGCCGCACTGGACGGTCGAGCCGAACCGTTTCTCGGACTTCAGCTTTCGCAAACCCAGCTGTAGGGGTCGTGCACATTGAAGGCGTGGGCCTTCGCCCGGTTGCCGTATTGCGCACGGCATGCCGCGTTCATATCGATGCCGTTGTCGTACTTCATGACTTTGTCGCTGTAGCAGCGCCAACCGAAAGCATCCTGCGTGACCAGCGTAGCGTTCCACCACACATCTCCGCCGTGGTTCGCACGGCAGGCGCGCTGGACGTCGATACCGCCGAGTACACCCGCCTGGGCAGGCGCGACCGCGATCAGCGCGCCACCGATGCCCAAACAAAGAGCGAAAGCCGATCTGATCAATGTTTTCCGGATTTCCATGCTGCTCCTTACCTTTCCAGGTGCGCTCCGACCGTCCGGCACGACGATTGCCGAGACGTACCTGCCCGATAACGTTCCCCCGCATGGGTTCGAGGCGGTAGTCGAGCGAACAACCGACAACGTGGGTGCCCGGGGGGCAATGGAATCCACCCCGGACCTGAGGAAGCGTTCAGCGGTTCGGCCGGTCCTACGTCATTCATCCAGGGCACCATGGCAATTCGAGCGAACCGGCCTCGTCTCGCGAGTGAATTTTGCTGGTGGCGACCGGAAAATGGGCGGGGTGGGTGGGTCTCCTGGCAGAGTGCTCGACATGACTGCCTCCGATCCCAAGACGGATCTGCACCGGTATCTGCGGTATGCCCGCGAAGCGATGTTGTGGAAGCTCGATGGGCTGTCCGAGTATGACGTTCGCCGGCCTATGACGCCTACCGGCACCAATCTGCTGGGGCTCGTGAAACATCTCGGCGCGATCGAGTTCGGGTATTTCGGCGACACCTTCGGACGGCCGGTCGACGAACCCATCACGAAGCTCGATTTCGACGCCGATCCCACGGCCGACATGTGGGCCACCGCCGATGAATCGCGGGCGGACATCATCGCGTTCTATCAGCGGGCCTGGGCGCACGCCGACGAGACGATCGACAGCCTGGACCTGACTGCCGAGGGTTCGGTGCCGTGGTGGACGAAGGACCGGGTCGTCACTCTGCATCGGATCCTGGTGCATGTGACCACCGAGACCAACCGGCATGTGGGACATGCCGACATCATTCGCGAACTCATCGACGGCGCCGCCGGCCTGCTCCCGCACAACGACAACCTGCCTACCAGCGATCCGGACTGGTGGCAGGGGTATCGGTCCAAGCTGGATGACGCCGCGAAACAGGCGGCCGGACTCGACTGACCGAGACGTCCTCGCGCCCGCCGTCGATCCGGTGGGGCCACTGGGCAATCCCGGGGTGGCGGGCGAGCGGCTCGGCCGGAATCATCGGTCGGGTGACCGTTGCGGCGCACCCGGCCGCTTGTTCGGAAGGTGCACTATGCGATTCGGGAAGGCGCGGTCCATGCGGCCGGGACTGCTTGGGCAGGAGGTACCTTCGGTCGTAAAACGCGTGAACGGTCTCGGCCTGCTCGAACTCGGCACGGCAGCTCGCTCCCACGGCTTCTCCGCCTACGGCAGACCACTGTGGACCAAAGCTTCTCTGCCAGAGATAGTCTCGGTCGTGCTGATCCCGATCTGCGCCAAAACCACTGTCGCAGGCCGCCTTCAGGCCTGGCGATGCTACGCCGGCGTCACCTTGGACGGGCGCGGAACATTCAGTTTCACCGTCGACATCTCCCCCACGGATTTCGACAACCTGCCCACCGTCACCGACCCCTGGGACGTGGCCGAAGCACTCCTATACCACTCCCCCCACCTGCCGGTAGAAGATTGACGCACCCTCGTCAGAGCCGACGATCACCCTCGCTATCGGTCGGATGATCAGGAGGAACTGATGCAGGCATCGCCCGAGAGACCAGTTACACCAATTCCTTGTGATCACTTGTCCAGCAGCGCATCTCGGCGCGAGGCTCGTAGTTCAGCGTGATTGGTTGGCCGTGATCAGTGTGCGCAGGGCTTGTTTGAGCTGGTGGGCGGCTGGGGCGCCGAGGGCTGCCAGGAATTGGTGTTCGCAGTTGTCGATTATGGTGGCGCCGGAGTGGAGGATGGCGCGGCCGGGCGGGGTGAGGGTGACGGTGTTTTTGCGGCGGTCGGCGGGGTGGGGGCGGCGTTCGACCCAGGCTTGGGTTTGCAGGCGGTCGATGAGTGCGACCATGGTCGTGCGGTCGATGCCGAGGAGGTCTGCTACTTCCTTTTGTGAGCGGTCGGGCTGATCGTCCAGGCAGTTGAGGGCCGCCCATTCCTGAGGGGTGATGCCCAGCGGGGCGAGTTCGGCCGAGGTCAGCTCCGCGTAGTGCAGGGCTGCGTGTTTGAGCAGGTATCCGAGCCGAGGCAGCGCGGCTTCTTCGGATGGTCGCGGCGGGTGAGCAGGAATCGGCACCTGGAGACCATATACTTTCTTGATCGTCAGCATTGCTGATCATCAGCGATTGTGACTATTATCGGGAGGGTCAGGTCGCGCTGCGCGGATCTTTCCGAATCTCATTGCTCTCGAGGGGTATTCATGACGAAGTCGATCGCCGTACTCGGCGCCGGGCCGGGCCTCGGCCAGGCCGTCGCACACCGTTACGCGGACGAAGGGTACGACGTGGTGCTGGTCGCCAGGCGCCGCGAGCCGCTCCAGGCGTTCGCCGAGAAGCTCTCCGGAACAACGCATATCATCACCGCGGATCTGGCCGGCACCGGCGCGATTCCCACGCTCGCCGAGCAGATTCGTTCCGCCGTCGGCGATCTCGACGTGTTGTACTACGGCGCGGCGGCCAACGGTTTCGTCCCGGTGCTCGATCTGACCCCGCAGCACGTTCGAGACCTGATGCGGCTCGGGGTCTACTCCCTGCTCGAGCTGGTGCGAGAGTTTTTGCCCGCCATGGTGTCTCGCGGAGACGGCGCGATCCTGAGCGCACAGGGGGCGAGTGCCGTGCACGGGAATCCGCGCGTCGCGGGCGGGCTGACTCTCGCCGCCCAGCGCAACTACCTCCAGGCGTTGCATGCCGAGGTGGCCGGGAAAGGCGTCTACGTCGGCGGCCTCTATATCGGCGCGGCGATCGAGAACAGCGCCTGGCACACCGAACTCGAACGCGCGAAGGCGGCCGGTGAACCGGTCTGGGACGTGCCGGTCGTCTCCCCCGCCCACCTGGCCGAACTGCTGTGGGACATGCATCAGGACAGGAACGAGGCGGACGTTACCTACGCCGGTTGATCTACTGCGAATCCTCCAGCTGGTAGCCGAGTTTCACGTCGTGGTTGACCTCGCCACCGGCGACGGTGATCTGGCTGGTCGACGGTGGGTAACCGCGAGCCACGACGGTGTACTGCCCCTGGGGCAGATCGGTGACGAGGTAGCGGCCGTTGTCGTCGGTGCGAGCGGTGGCGGTGAGATCACCGGTCGTGTTGAGGACGCTGATCTGCGCGTCCGGGACGGGACGACCGTCTTCGGCCAGCGCGGACCCGGCGAGCACCGCCATGGGCGACATCTCGATGTCGTGCCGGAGCAGCCCGGCATCGGGAACGGTGAGGGTGGTCGCGCTCGGGCGCATATGTTCGGCCACGGCGACCAATGTGTAGGTGCCGGAGACGATCCCGTGGCACACGTAGCGCCCGTCGGCGGTGGTCATCGCCGCGCCGACCACTTCACCGCGCAGGTCGGTCAGGGTGATGGTGGCGCCGTAGAGCGGGGTGCCGCTGGCGGCGGAGCGCACGATGCCGGACAACTCACCGGAGCCGAGCAGGGTGAGATCCAGATGCTGGGCCCGCTGGCCCACCGAAACCGTCACCGCCGCGGGCTGATGGCCGGTGGCGGAGATGATCAGCACATAGCTGCCGGTCTCGGGCACACCGATGACGTAACCGCCGTCCGCGTCGCCGGTCGCCCGCGAAACCTGATGCCCGCGTTGATCGATCAGGGTCAGCGCCGCGTCGGGCACCGGATGCCCGTTCTCCCGCCGGATCCGTCCACCGATCGCCCCATCGCCGTACCCTTCGAAACCCTCCACCGAGTCGAGCACGGTCACCGTGGAACCGGTTGCCGCCATGGCGAACTCGGGCGAACCGTGACCGCGGTGTTCGGCGGCCGCCGGCCTGCCGACCGCCCCGGCGAGCACCGGTTCGGGTTCGGCGAGCGCCTGCGCGGCGCCCTCCCAGATCTGATCCTCGTCCCAGCTCGACTCCGTGGCCGGGCCAGGTGCACGCACGGCGGCAGGCACCGGATTGTCCTGCAACGGGATCTCTTTCATGAACATCAACACCAGGCAGGCCAGCAACGCCACCGCCGCGGCGACATAGAACACCCAGTGCATGGAGTTGGTGAAGCCGATCAGGATCGGCACCTTCAGTTCGTCGGGCAGCGCCTCGATGCCACTGGTGTTGCTCTGCATGTTGCTGAGCTGCTCGGCATCGAAACCGGCCGGCAACGTTCCGCCGAACGCGTCGATGATCTTGTTGGGCAACAGGTTGAACAGGATGGTCAGGAACACCGCGACGCCGAGGGTGCCGCCCATCTGCCGGAAGAAGGTCGCCGCCGCGGTGGACACGCCCATGTCCGAACGCCGGCCCGCGTTCTGCGCCGCGATCACCAACGTCTGCATGCAGAAACCGAGCCCCAGCCCGATCACCGCGCAATACGCCAGCGGCTGCCACAGCACGCTGTCGTAGTGCACCTGCGCGTACAGCGCCGAGCCGACCGCGGTGATGAAAGTGCCTGCCACGGGCAGGATCTTGTAGCGCCCGGTCTTCTTGGTGATCCGCCCGCCGAGCTGCGAGCCGACCGTGATGCCCATGACCAGCGGCAGCATCAGCAGCCCGGCGTTGGTCGGGGTGAAGCCGCGCACCACCTGGAAGTACTGCGGCACCATGGTGATCGCGCCGAACATGGCGATGCCGACGATGAAGCCGCCCGCGATGGTGACGCTGAACGTCGAACTCTTGAACAGCCGCAACGGAATCAGCGCCGCGTCCTTCATCAGGAACTCGACGAGCAGGAACAGCAGCAGCCCGACCCCGCCGACCCCGTAGCAGAGCAGCGCCCGATCCGATTGCCAGCCCCAGTTCCGCCCCTGCTCGGCGACCACCAGCAGCGGCACGGTGCAGATCGTCAGCGTCACCGCGCCGAACCAGTCGATGCGGTGATTCTGCCGCTGGTGCGGCACATTCAGCACCCTGGCGACCACGAGCCAGGCGAGCACACCCACCGGGACGTTCACCAGGAACACCCAGCGCCAGCCGGCGATGCCGCCGAGGGTGTCCAGATCGGAGAAGAACCCGCCGAGCACGGGCCCGAGTACGGTGGCGAAACCGAAGACCATCATGAAATAGCCCTGATATCGCACCCGCTCGCGGGCGGGCACGATATCGCCGACGATGGTGAACGCCAACGACATCAGGCCGCCCGCGCCGAGTCCCTGGAACGCGCGGAACCCGGCGAGCTCATACATCGAGGTGGCGAAGGTGCAGGCCACCGAGCCGACGATGAACAGCCCGATTGCCGTGAGGTAGAACGGCTTACGCCCGTAGATGTCGGCCAGCTTGCCGTAGAGCGGCGTGGTGATCGTCGCTGTGATCAGGTAAGCCGTTGTCGCCCACGCCTGTTCGTCGAAGCCGTGCAGGCTGTTGGAGATCTTCACGATCGCCACGCTGACGATGTTCTGGTCGAGCGCGGCCAGGAACATGCCGAGCAGCAGACCGGACAGGATGGTCAGGATCTGCCGGTGTGACAGTGCGGGACCCGCGTCCGCTTCCAGGCCCGGCGGCATTGCCTGGGTGGTGGAATTCGTCATGTGCGCCCTAATTCTGGTCGGCTGCGTTGTCAGCGGTCTTTCTCGAACACGCGCTTCCGCTCGTCGGTCGCCCCGAATATGCTGCGCGGCCATCGATCGGATCGGCTCGGCACTCGCCAAGCCTTGTGACACAAGCGATCTGCACTAACTACTGCTGGTAAAACTCTCAGCGGTGCGACAGTTCGGCGAGCTTACCGGTGTGCTGTGGGCCGCCAACGGGCGTGGCCCCTCCCCATTTTCACCAGCAGACCTACCAAAACCGCGCAACTAGTTGCTGTCGCGAACAATACATAAGCCTGTCAATCCATTATCACCGCGGGTGGCGGGTTCCGGAGAAACCCGCGCCCAGATAGCCGCCTGCTATGTAAGGTCTTTCGTGTCTCGCCGCGCGCGGGACATGCTTCTGCGGCGCGGGCTGCGGTTCGCCTTTGTCGCAGGTTCCGACCAGCATCCGGCGACAGGGGGAAACAACAGATGTCCGAAAACGACCCGGCACCCGACGCAGCACCACCGGCGCCGAACCCACCCAGCGATCCGCCACCCGCACCGAACGACACCAGGCCGGCGGGCTCCACCTCTTTCTGGCGGCCGGCATCCTTGTGGCGGTCGACTCTGCTCTGGACAGTGGTGGGCAGTGTCGCGACCGTGATCGCTTTGATCTACACCGTCGCCCACGACCGCGGCTCCGATTCGCCCTCGGCCGCGCCGGCCGACTCCGCTGTCCCAGGCCTGTCCCCGCGACCGACCACCCCTGAGCCGCCCTCCCTCACCCACGGCCACCAGAAGATCGCCAACGTCGAGGGCATCGACCTGGACACCGGACAGGTTTACTACCAGGACAAATCCGGCGTAGACATGAGCCCGTCCAAAACCGCCGACTCGCTCAACGCCATGACCGACGGCCACGCCCGCTTCGCCGTCCCGCGCACCGACGCGGGCTCCGGCCTGGACCGCTGCAGCGCGATCGTGCCCGGTGCTTGGAGCCAGACCCTGGACAACGTGTACCACCTGCCCACCGGCGGTCACCTCTGCGTGCAAACCGATCAGGGCAATCTCGCGGAACTCACGCTCACCCATATTCCTTCGGCCGCGGAGCAATACCTCGAATTCGACTTCACCACCTGGCGTCCCAGGTAAACCATCGCCGCGCGGGCCCGGCACTGTACCGGTCGGCGTATGCGACACCCGCCCCACCCGGTAAGTCTCGCCAGATGCCGCGGGGGCGGTAATGTGGCACGTCGCGTGGTACAAGACCCGGAGGGTGCGCTGCGCGAATGTGGGTACTCCGCGTTAGTCGTATTTGACGACGACCGAGTAGGTCAACGCGGATGGAAGGAGACCGGAGTCGATGCTTTCCGGGCAGAGTGGGCAGATAGGCCTTCTCGGCGACGGTGACGGCAAGGCCCGCGCAGAAGCACCGATTCCTGAGCGCCGACCAGACCGCGCTGCCGTCTGGAGTTGGCCGGATCTGTCGGTGCTGCTGGTCGAGGACGATCAGGCCGACGCGTTGCTGGTCGAGGAGTTGATCGCCGATGGCGCGCCGGGTCTGCCGGTGCGCTGGGTGCGGTCCGCGGCCGAGGCGCGGGCGCTCCTCGCCGAACAGCTACCCGACTGTGTGCTGCTGGACCTGCACCTCCCCGACGCCGACGGCCTGGAGGCTTTGGGCGTGGTGCGCGAGTACACCGACCGGGTCGCGGTCGTCGTGCTCACCGGGCTGGACCAGGAGCAGATCGGGCTCGCCGCGGTCGCCGCCGGCGCCCAGGACTACCTGGTCAAGGGCCGGATCGAGCCCGAATTGTTCGGTCGCGCACTGCGTTACGCCATTCAGCGTAAGCAGGCCGAACGCGCCGCCGCGGCCCTGCGGACCAGTCAGATGCGCGCGCAGGAAAACGCCCGCCTCGAACGTGGCCTGCTACCGACGCCGCTGCTGCGCGGCGAACGCTCGGTCGACATCGTCGCGCGCTACCGTCCGGGCCGGGCCAACGCGCTGCTCGGCGGCGACTTCTACGACGTGGTGCAGCAGGCCGACGGCACCGTGCACGCGCTGATCGGCGATGTCGCCGGCCACGGACCGGACGAGGCCGCGACCGGCGTCGCCCTGCGGCTGGCCTGGCGCACCCTGGTGCTCAGCGACATCTTCGGCCTGCGTCAATTGCGGCTGCTGGAGGAAGTCCTGCTCGCCGAACGCACCGGCAAACAGACCTTTGCCACCCTCACCAGCCTGGTTCTGCGCCCCTGGGATCACCGGGTCGTCATCACCAGAGCCGGTCACCCCGGCATGCTGATGCGCACCGGCACGCAGGTGGATTGGGTCGAGGTGCCGGGCGGTCCCGCGCTCGGCTTCCTGCCCGGTCGCGCCGAATGGTCGACCCACGAGATCGCGCTGCCCCTGGGCACCGGTCTGATGTTGTTCACCGATGGGCTCTTCGAGGGACATACCGACGCGGGCCAGGACCGCCTCGGCGAGGAGGGCCTGCTCGAACTGGCCCGCACGGTCAGCGCGGCGGATCCCGCCGTGTTCGTCGACGAGCTGGTCCGGCGCGCGGAGGCGCTGGCCGAGTCGCACGGCGGGCTCGAAGACGACGTGGCGGTCATGTACTTGCAGTGGAATCACCGAGACCTGAAGCAGGACAATCGATGACGACTCCCCCGAGCAAGCAGTCCGTGGCCGGTCGGTTCACCGTCCAGGGCTGGTTCATGCTCGTGCTGGCCCTGATGGTGATCCTGGTGGTCATCGGCACGGTGATCGGCGCGCATCAACTCACCAAAACCAACCGGGTCGCCGACCGGATGGTCGAGCAGTTGCAGCCCGCGACCGCCGAGACCTACCGCCTGCAAGGCGCGCTGATCAACCAGGAGACGGGCATCCGCGGCTACGCCATCGGCGCCGACGCCCAATTCCTCGCACCGTATTCCGAAGGCGTTCAGGACGAAGCGCAATCCGCGGACAAGATCCGCCGGCTGCTGGCCGACCGTCCGCAGCTGCTGGCCGACCTCGACGCGGTGGAACGGGCGGCCGCCGATTGGCGTAGCGGGTATGCCGAACCGCTGGTCACCTCGGTGGCCGCGCGTGGCCCGCGGGCCATCGGGGAGGCGGACGCGGCCCGCGGCAAGGCCGCCTTCGACAAGCTCCGTGCCCTGTTCACCACGCAGAACGCCGACCTCGCCACCGAGGTCGACAGCGATCAGGCGGAGCTGCAACGCACCCGCACCGTGCGGGATACCGTGCTGGGCGCGATGGTCGCCGCGTTCCTGATCGCCGCGTTCGCGCTGACCGCGCTGGTGCGCAAGCTGGTCGCCCGCCCGCTGAACTATCTGGAGACCGCGTCCCGGCGGGTGGCCGATGGCGACTACGAACACCACATCACCGCGCACGGCCCGGCCGACCTGACCACCGTGGCGGAGGCGGTGGAGGCCATGCGCCGCCAAGTCGTCGCCGAGCTGGAGACCTCCCGCGTGCAGGAGGCGGCGCTGGACGCGCAGACCGCGGAGCTGCGCCGCTCCAACGCCGAACTCGAGCAGTTCGCCTACGTGGCCTCGCACGATCTCCAGGAACCGCTGCGCAAGGTCGCCGCGTTCTGCCAGCTGCTGGAGAAGCGCTACGCCGACCAGCTGGACGAGCGCGCGATCCAATACATCGACTACGCGGTCGACGGCGCCAAGCGGATGCAGGTGCTGATCAACGATCTGCTCACCTTCTCCCGGGTCGGCCGGGTCATCGACGGCAACGTGCCGATCGGCCTGGACCAGACGCTGGACAAGGCGATGACCAACCTCTCGGTGGCCGCCGAGGACGCCGAGCTACGCCTGGAACGCCCCGACGAGTTGCCCAGGATCAACGGCGACCCGACGCTGCTGACCATGCTGTGGCAGAACCTGATCGGCAACGCGATCAAATTCCGCGCGCCCGATCGGAAGCCGGTGGTCGAGCTGGCCTGTGTCGCAGATGACGACAGGGGCGGCTGGTTGTTCTCGGTGACCGACAACGGGATCGGCATCCCGCCGGAGTTCGGGGAGAAGGTGTTCGTGATCTTCCAGCGGTTGCACAATCGCGAGGAATACACCGGCACCGGGATCGGGCTGGCCCTGTGCAAGAAGATCGTCGAGCACCACGGCGGCAAGATCTGGCTCGACCCCGAATACACCGGCGGCACCCGGTTCTGGTTCACGCTGAACTCCCCGGTGCCGGCGGATGACACGAACACATCGAAAGAAATCGCCACGCAAGCCGAACCCAGCTTGCCCGGCTGATTCCCGAAGAATTTGCCCCGCAATACCCTTGACCCGATGAACACAGGAGATTCCTCTTGAGCATTCCCGGCCAGCCCATCGACATCCTCCTGGTGGAGGACGACCCCGGCGACGAGTTGATGACTCGGGAGGCCTTCGAGGACAACAAGATCGGCAACACCCTGCACGTCGCGCACGACGGCCAGGAGGCGCTGGATTTCCTGTACAAGCAGGGTGAGCACGCGGGTGCCCCGCGGCCGGATCTGATCCTGCTCGATCTCAATCTGCCCAGATACGACGGACGTCAGGTGCTGGAGCGGATCAAGGCGGATCCGGAGCTGGCGCACATTCCGGTGGTGGTGCTCACCACCTCGGCGGCGGAGGAAGACATCCTGCGCAGCTACAAGCTGCACGCGAACGCCTACGTGACGAAGCCGGTCGACCTGGATCAATTCGTCTCGGCGATAAAGCACATCGACGATTTCTTCGTCCAGGTCGTCCGGCTCCCCCGGCAGAACTGACCGCAGGCGCGCTGCCCCGGCCTCAGGCCGGGCGGCGCGGTTCTTCGACAGCCAGCGCTTCGTCCACGGTGTTGTGCACGCTGAGCAGCTTGTCCAGCCCGGTCACCTCGATCGGGCGACGCACCGGCGGCGAGGCCACCACGCGCACCTGGCCCGTCGGCAGCGACTCCGCGGCCACGAGCAGGACACTGAGTCCGGCGGAGCCGAAGAACTCCACCCGGGACAGGTCGATGACCAGCGTGCTCGGCTGATCCCGCAGCGCGTCGTCCACCGCGGCCTGGAATTGCGGCGCGGACGCCATGTCGATTTCCCCGTTGAGCGAGAGGATTCGCGCGGAATCCACCGAGCGCACGTCCGTGTCCAGGCTCTTCGCCTTTCCGTCCGCGCTCATCGAGCACTCTCCGAGCCCGCTACACCAAACCGGTTGCCTGGCATCGCCACTTCGCTACCTCCGACGCGTCGACCCTCCGCCCGCTCGAGCACGCGCGGAGATGATCCAACTGGCCAAACTACCGTAGGCCGTCCCCGATCGCCGCGCCCGCCTCGGCCTGCCGCGTGCGGATAAAAATCAGCGCACCCGGGCCGGGCGCCGGTCCTCGGCGAAGTCGAGCTCCAGGCTCACCGGAATGACCTCCACCTCCAGCGCCTCGCGCAGCCGGGTCACGGCGTGGCCCAGAATCCGGCGGCGTAGTTCGGCGACGTCGGCGGTCGGTTCCGCGGTGACCACCAGGTGCAGCTCGGGTGCGCTGCGGCCGCCGGACAACCAGGCCGAGGCACTGCGCACCCCCTCGTAGCTCTCGATGTCGGAGGCCACGGGCGCGGCGGCGACAGCCGAGTCCAGCACGGTGGTCCCGGCCCACTCGGTGCCGCCGGTGCGCCAGGTGACCGACTTGGGCATCCGGAACACCTGGGCCAGCAGCCAGCGCAGGCACAGTAGCCCGATCAGCACCGCCGCGGCGACCGCGGCCCACAGCACCCAGGTCGGCGGTGCGCCGGTGCCGGGGACGACGGCGTCGTCGGACCGCACCCAGCGCAGCCGCCCATAGTGCGCTGCGACGGCGAGCGCGCCCGCCGCGAGCAGCAGCCCGCCGGTCAGCCCGAGCACGGTCCGGTTCAACGCGGCCGGACGGGTGGTGCTACTCATCACGCCTCTCCTGTCTTCGGTCCGCGCAGCTTGGCCCGCACATGACGGACCCGCTGCGGGCCGATCTCCTGCACCCGGCGGGTGAGCGTTTCGCAGATCTCCTCGGGCAGGCCGTCCGTGCCGGTCCGTGCGGTGTGCGCGGAGACCTTGACCGCCTTGCGGCGCAAGCGGACGCGCGCGGAGCCGACGCCGTCCACCGAACCCGCGGCGCTGCGCAACGCGGTGCGCAGTCCGCCGCGGGTCACGCCGGCCGACATGCCGTCCTCGGCGCCGAGCGGCAACACGGCCGGCCGGCCGGGCCACAGCGCCAGCGCGAGCAGCCCGGCGCCGAACACGATCGCCCCGATGCCCACGGCAAGCACCGGCGTGTCGTGCCAGGTCATGCCGTGCAGGTCGGCCGCGACGCTGTCGTAGGAGACGAATTCGTGCGCGCCGACCAAGCGCTGGACCAGTGACACCGCCACCGCGACGCAGACCGCGAGCAGCAGCACCGCGACGACGATCGCCGGACCCGCCCGGCGCGGCCTGCGGATCATCGGACTCTCCTTCCGCCGCCGGCGGTTTCGGTGCTCAGCTCGGTGACCTCGATGTCGATTCCGCTCACCGCGAGCCCGGTCAGCTCGCTGGTGCGGCGGGCCAGGTGGGCGCGGCACGCCTCGGTCACCCGGCCCACCGGCGACGGATACAGAATCGGCACTCGCACGTCCAGCGCGGTCCGATTGGCGAAAACCCTGGCCTCGACCCGGACATCGGCGCCGACGCCGGCCACCTCGCGCGCCGCCTGCGCGACGATCCGCTGGACCGCGCGCGGCGCCACCGTGGTGACGCCCGGATACTCGTCGGCGACGACGGCGGTCATCGCCTGCCCTTGCGCTGTGCCGACTGGAGCAGCCCGGCCAGGTCCAGCTCACCGTCGAGCCAGCGGCCGACCACCAGGCCGAGCACGGCGAACAGCAGCACGATGGTGAATGCGCCGAATCCGCCGAACGCACCGGCGAAGCCGAGCGCGAGGCCGACGGCGAGGCAAATCGCGGTGGCGTTCATTACTGCACCCGGCTGCTCTGCACCGGCTCGTCGTCGTCGCCGGGGATGTAGACGTCGTTGACGTTGATATTGACCTCGACCACGTCCAGCCCGGTCATCTGCTCGATCGCGTTGATCACGTTGCGGCGCACCGCGCGCGCCAATTCCGCGATGGCGACGCCGTATTCGACGACCAACTCCAGATCGACCGCGGCCTGGGTCTCCCCGACCTCGACCGAAACCCCTTGGCCGATACTGGCGGACGCGCCCGGGATGCGATCGCGGATGGCGCCGAACGCGCGAGCCGCGCCGCCACCCAGGTCGTGCACGCCGCGCACCTCGCGAGCCGCGAGCCCGGCCACCTTCTGCACGACGATGTCGGCGATGGAGGTGGTGCCCTGGTCGCTGGCCAGCTTGCTGTTCTTCGCGGCGGAGTCGCCGCCCCGGCTCGCCGCCGCCTTGGTGTCGGCGGGCGCCTTCGTGTCGGCGGGTGCCTTGGTGTCCGTGTTCTTGTCAGTGGTAGTCGTCGTGGTGCTCATAGCTCCTCCTGATTTCCCTTGCGGTACAGCGGACATCGGCTGTTCATCTGGATCGACACAGGATCCGGCCCGAACGTCACGGGCATGTCGGTGTGACCTAGGTAACCCCCTCGCCGCCGAAGGCTCCGGCATCGAGTTCGGCCACGACCAAGCGCAAACGGGCATCGGACCAGTCGGTGCCGGCCAGGGCGGCACGCAGTGCGGCCGTTGCCTTTTCCAGCAGCGGCGCCAACGGCAGCTCGGCCACCACGACCCGTACCTCGATCCGGCCCGGTCCGACATCGACCGCGAATCCTCTTGCATCCCAGGGCCACCAGGCCGGGCTCTCCGCGCCCAGGGGCGTCGCGGGGCGAATACCGTCGATCGTGTCCAGCGCGCCCAGGATCACGGCGATAACGTCGCTGGGAGAAGTCACTGGCGCTCCGGCTCGATATCGAGAATGGTCACCGACACCTCGTCGACCGTCTGCCCGGTCTGTTCCAACACCACCCGCGAAACCTCCTGTTGCACCGCGTGACCGATCACCGCAGCGGGGCGTTCGGCCGAAATCACCACGTCCACTTGCACACTCAGCGCGCCCCCGGCGCTGCGCCGCACCCGCACACCCTCCGACGCGGCGGGATCGGTGTTGGTCAGGCGTTGCTTGCCGACCCGCACCAGCGACGAGACCAGCCCGCGCACACCGGGTTCCAGCCGGACCACGCCCGGCGTCGCCAGCGCCGCCCGCGCGGCCACCGCGGCGACGACCGGGGCCTCGATCCGCACCTCGGAAACAGCATCGGTCGTCATCGCCGCGGGCCCCCCGTTTCGTCGTCCTGGTAGATGTCCGCGACCACCAGATCCAGCGTCTCCAGCACCAACCCAACCTGGGCGGCGAGCGCGGCGGTGACCCGTTCGCGTACCACCGGCAGCGCGTCGCCGACGGTGGTGTGGCCGAATCGGATGGCGACCGACAGCTCGACCGCGACCACGGTCTCCCCGTCCATGCCCATCCCGACCCGGCGCACCCGGCACTGCCTGGCGCGTACGCCGGGCACCGAGTCGGCGGCATAGCGCAGCACCGTCGCGACGGCTTGTTCGCTCACCTCGACCGTGCCCGGCGCGGGGGTCGGGAGAATCAGGGTCCGGCCGCGCCGGGCCTCGGCGCGCACCGCGGACATGATGCGCCCGGTCAGATCGGGTGGCGCCGGATCCGGTTCGTCGATCAGTTCCTTGGTCGCCGCGCGCAGCGCGAGCAGGCTGTCGCGGGCGGCCCGGCAGTGCGGGCAGGTCTTCTCGTGTTCGTCGCCGAGACCGGCCTCGACCGCGTCGAGCCGATCCCAGACCTGTTCGATCTCCCGGCCGCAGGGCAGCCGGTAATCCTGTTCTGTCGTGCCGTTCACCGCCATGGTTTCATCACCTCGGACAAGTGGGCTCGCGCGCGGGCAATCCGGCCGCGCACCGCCGTCGTATTCACTTCGACGATGTCGCCGATCTCCTCGTAGGTCAGCCCGTGCACCTCGCGCAACAGCCAACAGGCGCGTTGTTCGGGCGTGAGCAGCTGTAGCGCCGCGTTCAGCGCTTCCAATTGCGTGCTCACCTGCACCGCATGCTCGGGCTGGGTGTCCGAGCGGGGTGATTCGGTGGTCTCCGGGTCGACCTCGACCGTAGGCCTGCGGGCCCGGATAACGTTCAAGCAGCGATTGGTCGTCATGCGGTAGAGCCAGCCGACGAACGCGGCGTCCTCGTTGAGCTGCGGGAGGCGACGCCACGCACCGAGAAAGACCTCCTGGACGACATCTTCGGCGTCGGAGCGGTCGGCGAGCATCTTGACCGCGAGCCGGAACATCCGGTCCTGATAGCGCAGCACTAACTGCTCATAGGACCGCATATCGCCGTCACGCGCCCTGCTCACCAGGGTTGCATCGTCGGGCGCGGTCTCGGTAACCGTCTCTGTCGTGGTCACAGCACCTCCTCCACCGCTCTTCAGTCAGACACCGGGGATTGGAAACCGTCACGGCCAGTATGACGTGATCGTTGTCTCATTGGTTGCTGCGTGCGCTTTGCCGAGCCGCCGTGTCAATAGGACGTGTGCATCCATCCCGGATGTGCCGCGACACAGCGGAGGTTTCGATGTCTCTGAGCGACAAGATCGGCAACAAGGTCGACGAGTTCGGCGGCAAGGCCAAGGAGGCCGCGGGCAACGCCACCGGTGACGACGATCTGCGCGCCGAGGGCAAGGCAGACCAGGTCGAGGCGGCCGTCAAGGGCGCGGTGGAGAACGTGAAGGACGCTATCGGCGACGCGGTGGACAAAGCGAAGAACGCGTTGGGCAAGTAGCCCACGCGTGCGGTGTGCGGCCGCGTGTACGGCCGCACACCGACCCGTTCGAACAGGGGTGTTATGACAGTGATCAATCATCGACCGACCAGGATCGCCGGCCTCGAGCCGGGGTCCGCCCTGCTCGCCGTGGCCGTCTGCCTGGCGTTGACCATCGGCGTCGCCGCGATGACGCAGTCCGTGGTCGCGACCGTGGCGGCCGGAGTGAGCATCGTGGCCGGGCTGGCGCTGGTGCTGGCCATTCTGCCGAGCAAGGCTTGACGGACTACGGGGTGTAGATCTCCGTCGAGGCCGGCAGATCGTCCCCACCGCTACCGCCCGCGGCGAGCACTCGGCCGTCGGTCAGCAGGGTGGCGGCGAAATCCATGCGGCCGTAGGACATCGGTCCCACCGCGCTCCAGGTGTCGGCGTACGGGTCGTACAGCGACGTGGCGAGGAACTTGGCGAACAGATACTGCTCGTCTCCGCCGCCGAACACGAGCACCTTTCCGGACTTCATCGTGATCGCGTGAAACCGGTCCCGGCCGAACGGCATTCGCGCCGCGGGCGCCCAGCGATCGGTCACCGGATACCACCGCTCGGTGGTGTTCAGCGAATGCGTGTCGTACACCGGACCCGGCACCCAGCCGTGGGCGGCGCCGCCGAGCGCCAGTACGCTGCCGTCGGGTAGCAGCACCGCCCGGTGGGACAGCCGAGGTATCGCCAAAGAGCCGGTCGCGCTCCACTTTCCGGTTGCCGGATCGAAGATCTCGCAGAATGCGGTCGGCGCGACGTCCTCGTGCCCGAGCACCGCGCCCCCGCCGACCACCAGCACCCGGCCGTCCGCGAGCAGCACCGCCTGGTGCGAGGTTCGTTCGTCGGCCATCGGCTCGGTCGGCGCCCAGGTGTCGGTCCGCGGGTCGTACAGCTCGGCCGAATTGACCGACCCGACATCGTTGGTGCCCACCCGTGGTTTCACGCCACCCGCCACCAGCACTCTGCCGTCCGGAAGCAGTGTGGCACTGTGCATGCTGCGCGGCACGGTCATACTCGTCCGGGTCGGCGTCCACTTCTTGGTCTTCGGATCGAAACGCTCGGCCGCGGCGAGGATGTCGAACGGCTGCCGGTACGGGCCGGAGATGCCGCCCGCCACCAGTACCGTTCCGTCCGCCAATCGAGTCACCGAGTGCAGCCGGCGGCCGAGGGTCATCGGCGTCGACGCCGACCAGCTCGTGGTGACCGGGTCGAACAGCGCGGTCGCGGCGACCGCGGCGAACGTCGCGTCGGCACCGCCCGCCAGCAACGCGGCGCCGCCGTCCAAAGCGACTAGGGCATAGTCGTTTTCGAAGGCTCGGCTGCCCTCGGGCAGGTCCGAGGCATAGCTCCACACGGCCGTCCGGACCGGCGGACTGTCGAGTGCGGTCACTGTTGTCCCTCCGAAGGCGTGTAGATCTCGGTGCTCGCGGTGAGCCGCCAATTGCTCGACGACCCGTCGAGGTGGTCGACCCCGCCGGTGACCAGCACCCGGCCGTCGGCCAGGGCCAGCGCGCCGAATGCCCAACGGCCCGTGGCTAGTCCGGCCGCAGGCTGCCACGATTTGGTCTCCGGGTCGTAGATCGCGGTGCTGCGCAGGCCGGTGGACACGTTCGTCGCGTTGGCGCCGCCGATGGCGAGCACCCGGCCGTCCCGCAACCGGACGGCGCGGTGATACAAACGGGCACAGGACAAGTCGGCGTCGCGGGTCCAGGTTCCGGTGCGCGGGTTGTAGCGTTCGGTGGTCCAATCGCTGCCGGAGTTGAACACCCAGCCCGCCACCCAGCCGGGCCAGCCGCCGCCGGTGACCAGCACGGTGCCGTCGAGCAGCACCGTGGCGGTGCCGTCGAATCGCGGCCGGGTCGTGCTGCCGGTGGGCGTCCACTCCCCCGTCGCCGGATCGAAGATCTCGCAGAAGGCGAGGTCGGTGTAGGTGCCGGAGCCGACGTCCGCGGTGCCGCCGATGACCAGCACGCGGCCGTCGTGCAGCAGCACCGCCTGGTGCACCGATCGAGCGTCGTTCATCGGCTCGATCGCGGTCCACGTCTTGGCGTCGGGGTCGTAGATCTCCGCGGTCGCGGTGGTGCCGGAAGTACCGGACCGGTCCGCGTATCCGCCGGCCACCAGGACGCGCCCGTCGGCGAGCAAGGTGGCCGAGTGCGCGGCGCGGCCCACACTCATCGAGCCGGCCGGCACCCATTTTCCGGACATCGGCTCGAACCGTTCGGCCGTCGCCAGACCCGCGGGCGAGGTCTGCGGCGTCGGCAGGCCACCGGCGGCCAGCACCGTGCCGTCGGGCAGCCTGGTCAGCGTGTGCCCGCTGCGCCCGTCGGTCAACGGGCCGGTGGCCGTCCAGGTCTCTGAGCCGGGATCGAATACGGCGCAGGCGGAGACGGATCCGAAGTTCGCGTCCTGTCCGCCCGCGATCAGGACACGACCGTCCTGCAGCTGCACCGGATTGTCGCCCATGCCTTGCCAATTCACCGCCAGGGCAAGGTCTTTCCCGGACCTCCAGGATCCGGCCGCCATCGGGGTCGCGAACTCCGTTGTACTGAGCGCGGTCACGGCGTGTACACCTCCGCGGTCGCGGTCAGCGCGCTCTCGCCGAAAACCGGTGCCGCCGCGCCGGACCGGCTGATCCCGCCCGCGACGAACACCTGGTCGTCGGGCAGCAGGACCGCCGCCATCGCCCAGCGTCCGACTGCCATGTTCGCGGCGATCGTCCAGGTGCCCGCGGCCCCGGCCACACCGGGCGTGTAGAGGATCGTGTCGGAATAGCCCGCGTCGAAGACGCCGCTGTCGGTGCCGCCGATCACCAGCACCTTGCCCGAAGCAGGCAGGGCCACCGCCCGATGCTGGCTCACGCCCCACGGCATGTCCGTGTCGGCCGTCCAGGTGCCGACGCCGTTCGCGTCGAGCCGGAACCGCTCACAGGATTTGAGGCTGTACGGATCGATGATCGAACTGTACGAGTGGGTGACCACGTCGCCGCCGGTCACCAGTACCGAGCCGTCTTTCAACGCGGTCGCCTGGTGTCCCTTCCGTGGCGTGCGCAAACTGGCGGTCGGCGCCCACGTCCCCTTGTCCGGAGTCACTCCTGGAGTGAAGATCTCGCAGTAGCCCAGCGCCGCGTACTGCCCGCGGCCGATGGTGATGACCCCGCCGATCACCAGCACCTTGCCGCCGGTCAGCGCAATCGCGGTGTGCCCGAACCGGATATCGGTCATCGGCTTGACCGTCGTCCAGGTATTCGTTGCTGGGTTGTAGATTTCGGCCGAGCGCAGTGCGCGATTGGTGTCCGCCGAGCGCGCGGAGCAGCCGCCCGCCACCAGCACCGAGCCATCGGCGAGCAGCGTGGCCGAATGCGAGAACCGCGGTTCGTTCATGGCCGCGACCGGTCGCCACGCGCCGCCGCCCACGGCCGGATCGAACAACTCCACCGAATTGATGCCGCGGGCCGGCGTCGTGGCCGCCCCGGTCACCCCGCCGGTGACCAGGACCTTGCCGTCCTGGAGCTTGGTGACGGTGTGCAGCCTGCGCGGGGTCTGCATCGGGCCGGCGATCGGTGTGCTGATTCCGCTGGGCAGGTCGTAGACCAGCGAGGCGGACAACGCGGTGCGGCGGCCGTCCTCGCCGCCGACCAGCAACACCCGTCCGTCGTTGAGCCGGATGGCCGTGTCGTTCGGTTCCGCCCAGCCGGCGGCCTGCGGCAGGGTGCCGGGCAGCGTTCGCCAGGCGCCAGGCACCGCCGCAGCGACCCGATCGAGTTGTGGGTCGGCGGGTATCGGCCGCAGCCGCAAGGGATCCGGATGAATTCTCATGTCAGTTCTGTCCTTTCTTCAGGGCGAACGGGCACACCAGGAGCAGGTCGAGCACCGCATCCGGATTGAGCCGTCGATCGGGGTCGAGCAATTTCGGGCTGAGCCCGGCGAGGGCCACGGTGACGACCCAGTCCCGGCCCGCGTCGGTCACCTCGACGTCTTTGATGTTCGGGAAGGCGGCGCGCGGCTGACCGCCCAGCGTCGGATCGGCCTTCAACTCGGCGGGCGGCTGCGGGGTGCCGTCCACCGTGGTGTGCAGCGCGGACTCGCCGTACCAGTCGACGTAGCGTTTCGTGCCGTCCGGATCGAGATCCTGGGAGAGCACCAGGACGAGTTCGGGTTTCGAGACGGCGTAGCGGTGGTCCCGGAACAACTGGGGGAAGCGTGATTTCGACAACGCGAAGGTGAGGGTGCCGGTGCCGTCGGCCGGCGTGGCGAGGAACTTCTGCCACTGGTCGGCGAATTCGCGCCGGGCGCTGAACACCCGCACCGGCCCGCTGCCGCCCCCGCCGCGGATCCACTGGTCCAGCGCCTTCTTCATCTCCCCGACCGCGGCGTCGCCGAGGGTGTTGCCGCCGTCGCGCGCGGTGTAGCGCAGGTGCAGCACGACGTCGGTGATCGTCTCGTAGTCGAACTGCCGGAAATCGCCGGGCAGCGACAACTTCCACTGGCTGATCGCGCCGAGACCCTCGAACGGCAGGAACCGATCGTCGCGCAGGTTGGTCTCGAACAGACCCGAGTCGTCCTGCCCGGTGCTGGTCACGATCGATTCGATCGGACCGGAGTGGTCGCGGAACCTGGTGTCCAGTGGCGTCTTTCGCAGGTAGGCGCCGTCCGGCAGCCGCGAGTCGACCCGGACGCTGCTGTTGGTCAGGGTCGCGGTGAGGTTCACCGCCGAATACGGTCCGGCGACACACGGCACCGTGATGCTCAGGCTCTTGATCCGCCGGAAGTAGTGCCCCGGCGTATCGAGATCGAACAGCGCCTCCGGCAGCGACACGTAGCAGACCCCGGTCTCCTTCAGTCGCAGCAGTGCCTTGGCATCCAACTGCGCCAGCGAGATCCGCTTGGTCAGCTCGAACTCGCGCGCGTTCGCGTCGAGATAGGCCGCGTCCATCCGGTTGAGATCGGCGCTGAGCTGCTCACCCGAGAGCAGCCCCTTGTGCAGGCTGTCCCAGTAGCCGAAATTGACGAAACCCGTGTCCTCGACGCCCAATTCGTGCCGGTAAGCGCGTTCGGCGCGCTTGGCCACGTCGTAGGCGAGCTGGTAGGCCTGGAAGAAGCTGGTGGCCAGCCGCCCGACCATCCAGTCGTAGAGTTCCTGATTGGTGAACTTGTCGTGCAGGAACTTGTCCGCCTCGGTGGCATTGGCGATCTCCAGGTCGTTGTTGTCCCGCTCGGAGGTCGCGATATTCAGCCGCGAATAGGCCGCGAAGAGCTGCTGCTTGGCCTGCTCGATCTCGATCCTGGCCTGGCCCGCTTGGAAATCCCAGTCGTCCTGGCGGCGGCTGTAGCCGCCGATCGTCGCGGCCAGCGCGCCCGCGCCGTTGAGCACGGTGGCCACCTCGCCGAGCGAATTCGCCAGGTTCTGCAGCGAATTCGACACGTTGCTGCCGCCATAGGTGGCGCCGACGGTGGTCGGGAAGCCGACCTTGAAATCCGGCAGGTGCGAGGTCGCGCTGCCCGCCATGTGGATGCCGGCGGCCACCGACTGCGCCACCAGTGCGCCGCCGGCGAGCACCGTATGGGTGATCTCGAAGCCGTTCATGAAGTCCCGGCTCGAGTAGTAGTCGAGCTTGCCCTGTGCCAGCGCGAGCGCCTGGTCTGCCGCCTGCACCGCGTCCTCGGCCTCGGTGATCTGTTCCTTCTTCACTCGGCTCACCGCTTTGAGCATGGCCTTCTCGTGCCGCGACCGCAGACGCGACAGCGCCTCGCCGTCCCGCTTCTCCAACGCGCTCAGCAGCGCGTTGCCGAACGCGGTGACCTCCGCCGCGAGTTCCTTCGCCTTGGCCAGCATCAGCGCGAACCGGTAGTGCGGCAGCGGCGCACTGATGTCGTCGAGCACCGCGGACAGCTCGAGCCCGGAGGCGTAGGCCCGGACCAGCAGGCTCGGATCGATGACGGCGCCGAACGCCGCCAGTTGCCTGGCCCGGCCGTCGATATCGCGGCCGCTGCGGATCTTGCCCAGCCGGTCCGCGACGAGATCCCAATAGCCGAGCAGCTTTTCGTTGCGCGGGATACGGAAGTAGTCGAACCACGCCGGGCCGACGCCGACGGTGATCTGCGGTGTCGCCGAGGTCTGCGGGTCAGCGCCGACCAGATGCTCGGCCAGCACGACCGGGCTCGGCGCCGGCGACGGCCCGGCCAGGTCGCGGAAGCTGCGCGCGGCGCCGGGCGTCGGGTCGAACACCTCCTCCGGCCGGCGGCCGAGCAGTTCGGCGGCCAGAATGTAGAGCTGGAGCGCCTGATTGATCGATTCGCCGGTGTCCTGGCGGAACAGCTGGTCACCCCAGGCGATCAGGTTGTCGAGGTACTTCATCACCACGGCCTTCTGATAGGCGGTAGTGCGCAGCCGCGCGACGACGTCGGGCTGGAACGGATTCGCCAGCCAGGCATCCACTTTGGCCTGCTCGGATGTATCGCCGGTGGCGAGCCTGCGCAGCACCTCCTCGATGCGCTGCTGGTAGTAGCTGCCGGATTGACTCTCGTCCTTCGAGGTGAGATAGAACGGCTTGGTGTGCCAAAAACGCTGCGGCGAGGACAGGGCCGAGCGATCGGTTGGATCGAAGATGCGATGGAACCAGCGTTGCGACTCGGCGAAGCGCTGATTGGTCATCAGCCGTTCGGCCAGCAGCAGCGGGACGTCGAAGAACAACTCCCAGTTGTATTGCGAATAGCCGCCTGCCGCAGTGAAATCCATGTCTTCGCCCGGATAGGGCTTGACCACCGAGGCGGAGTCCGGCTCGTATTCCGTCTCGAATTCGAACGTCCCCGCCGCGCGGGCGTCGATCAGCTGGATCTCGCGGGACAGCATCGCGTCGAGGCCACGGAATTTCAGGCTGGACAGCAGCGTCTCGACATACGGGTGGTAGAAGTTCGAGAACCGGGTCGCCGCAAGCACACTCGCGTCGGCGTCCAGGAACTCGGCCACGTAACTGCGCAGGCCATCGGAGATGAAGGCGAAGAAATCGCGCCAGTCCGTTCCCGGCTTCGACTGGTAGTAGACCTGATAGAAGTAGCCGCCGAGGTGGTGCAGTAGCGGAAAGAATCCACCGACCTCGTGCCCGCTCGCGTGGTGTCGTATGTTCGGCAGATAGAGCAGCGAGCTGTGGCCGGTGAACTCGTTGTTGGTCGGTTCCGATTGATAGGGGCTCTTGATCAGGCGGGCCTTGGCCTCCATCTCCTCGTCGGGATCGACCGGATTGCCGTTGTCGTCGACCTGATACCCATAGCCGCCGAGCGGAAGTATCCGGACCATCCCCTGCTTGGCGTTCAGCGTGAAGTATCCGGAGAAAACAGCCTTGTACTTGATCGAATTGGAGTCGGTGTAGGACACCAGTTTGTTGTAGGTCGCCGACACGGTCAGGCTGCTGCGTCCGGGGAACGCCTCGAAATAGTAGGCGGCGGTGTTGGACTGATCGAAGTCGGTCACGATGTCACCGACGTGCGGGTACTTGGTCGAGATGGTCTCCTCGGCAACGCGTTTCGCCTGCCAGCCACTCTCGGTGAGCTTGCTCCAGTTCAGGTGGATGTTCCAGTATTTGTCCGCGGGCCGCATGACGTTGCCGTCGGTATCGTCGGGCAGTTTCCGCACCGACCTGGAATCGGCGGCGGGGGTGAACGTCGGCCAGAAGATGTAGAGCTGGTCGTTCCACACCGTCGGAATCAGCGAGTCGCTGCCGATATCGAGATCGATCTTCTCCCATGCGGTCCAGTAGGCCCGGTTGACCCAAGTCCGGTAGTAGTACGTGCGCGGTGTCGAATCGGTGCGCGCGAACACATAGGTGAGGCCGCGATTCTTGTCGACGTAGATGCCGCACGGATGTATCCGGGCCACCTCGTCCAGGCGTTCGAGATAGTGGTGCGCTGCGGCCGCTGCGCTGTCGTCGGTCAGTTCCTTTTGCGTCAGCTCGTTTTCCAGCTCGGTGAAGAACGGCGTTTTGTCCCGGCGCAGGTCCGGCTCGAAGTAGTTCTCCGGGTACAGGAAGACCTTCTGGTTGGCCTCCCAGAGCCGGAACTGCTTCATCCACTCCCACTGTTCCCACAGGCTGGTGTCGGCGGTGTGCACCTGCGGCTCGAGATTCAGCAGGCAACGCTGGACGAACAACTGGATGCTGTAGATGGCCTGCGCCATCCGGGTGGTCTGCTGGGTCGCGCCCATCTCGACGTCGATCAGCAGGTAGTCGTGCAGGCCGTTGGCGTCGGTCCAGACCGGCAGGGTGATCCGGTCGGAGGCGTAGAGCGGGTTGGCGACGAGGTAGGACACCAGCGCGGCGCGTTGCCGTTCCCGGATCGCGTCCTGCATCGGCGCCGCGACCGCTGCCCAATCTGCCAGTGCGTGTTCGGCTTTCGCCGCCTGCCAGGCGGCGTCGGCCGCCGCCGGCGTGACCGCGGTGTGGATCCACAGGTCGAGGCGGTCGGCGAGCACGCCGAGGCGCGACAGCAGCCGCACGCCTTCGAGCACTCTGCGCATGGCCCCGACGTCGAGGAAGCGCGCCGCGGTGGACAGACCGAGCAGAGCCGTCAGGGTGGCGAGATCCGCTGCGTTCCAGCCGGTCCGGGTAGCCAGCTGCGCAGTCACGTCCGCGGGTGTCGCGTCCGGGCGGCCGGCCTCGGCGAAGACGTGGTCCAGGGTGGCGATCCCACCGGGAAGCGCGACGCGCAGCCGCGCGAGGTCCAGCAGTCGAATGAACTTGGCGAACAACGGCGCCGGGCCGACGATCCGTTCCGGCGGCAGCTCGTTCAGGTCGGCCCAGCCGGCTCGGCCGGCGTAACCGAAGACGAACGGCAGCTCGTCCGCGCCGAGCCGCAATCGTGAAACCACCAGCGCCACCCGATAGATCCGGCTGAGCGTGCTGAACTGCAGCCCGAACGCGCCCCGGGTGACCGGGACGGCGGGGTCGCTGCTCACGAACTCTGGTGCCAGGAAGTCGTTCAGCACAACGGAACCCGCGACCGAGCGCAGCAGCGTGCCGAACAACACGTCGGCGGTGGCCGGGTCGAGTTCGGCGGCCTGGCCGAGCCGCTGTTTGACGGTGATCTCGCTCAGCGTGGTGCGCAGCAGCGGATTGAGCAGGCCGAGCACGACCCGGAATCGATCGCCGGGAACCGTCTTGTCGTCCTTGAAGAAGGTGTCCGCAACCGCGGCGTCGAGGAACTTGTTCGGGCCGACGATATCGGCTTCCTGCACGCGCAGCAGGGTTTTCACCGCGCCGTCGAGGGCCGCGCCGGAGGGTGCGCCGGTCAACGCCTCGGCCTCGGCTTCACTCAGGTAGCCGCGGCATTTCAGCATGTGATCGTTGATGTCGTAGAACACCTTGCCGATCAACGCCTTCGGCAGCTGATAGTCGGCGGGCATCGTCGGCTGGCTCGCCGCGAACACCGGGATGCGGCGCGCCTTCATCCGGGTCGCGACGAAACGCCGCGGCGCAGCGCACAACTCGTCGATGGCCGCCTGATATTCGGCGCCGTTGTACACCTTCTTCAACAGGGTCTGCTGGCTGTCGGTCATCGCGCCGGTGAAGAGCAGCTGCTGGTCGGCGGCGCTGTAGCGGATCGGGAGCTTGGGCGGGAACACCTTGTCCTCGGGCAGCTCGGTCAGTTTCGCCGCGTAGGTGACGGTGCCGAGCAAGGTCGAGACCGCCTGTTGTGCCAGCGCCGGGTCCCAGCCGAGCAGGGTCAGATGCTTGCGGGTCAGCTCGCCGCGCTCGTCGAGGGTCTGCCCGGTCTGCTGGTAGACCGTCTGCAGCGCGGCCCGCAGCGCGGTCAGCGTGGCCGCCAGCGCGGCATCGCCGGGAACGACCGTGCCCTGGGGCGACAGCGTCGCGGTGAGTACCGCGTCCACCTCCTCGACCGTCAGCTCCGCGTCCTTCAGCGCATCGACGGCATCCAGAAACCGTTCGGTGACCACGGTTTGGGCATAGACCGGCGGCAACGGCGCGGTGTCGAGCCGTCCGGGCGGCAGCAACCGCGCGCCACCCGCGACCTCGCCCTCCATCCCGTCCGCGTACGCGGGCAAGACCGCGGGCATCCGCTGCAGCAGCGGCGCGCCCGCGGCGACCTCGTTCTCCACCACCGCGCGAGTGAACACGCTCGCCAGGGCGGGAAAGGGGCCACCGTCGCCGGACAACTCGATGAGCCGCAGCAGGTCCGGGATAGGCAGCGTGAGCGCTCGGGCCAGGGTGACGGTGCGGACCAGCGCCGACAGGTTGGCCAGATCGAGGATCCGGTTGGGTGTCACCGCGCGCGACCCGGTGGTCAGCACGGCGAGATCGGCATCGCTCACCTGCAGCACCGCGAGCAGGGCCGCGGTGATCACCGGGTCGGTCAGACTGCCGAGGACCGAGAGTTCGGTGCGATCGGCGCGCAGCGCGAACGGATTTCGCGCGCCCGGCTGGGTGCTGACCACGGACGGGTCCAGGAACAACCGGTCGTACAGCGGCGCCTCGGTGTCGGCGCGGTAGCCGAAGGTTTCGACGGTGTTGTAGAACGTCAGTACCTGTTCGATCGAAAGATTCAGGCGCACGGCGAGTTTGCGGACGGCGGCGATGGTGCGCAAGGTCTGGCGGTCGAGTTCGCCCCGGCTGTTGCAGCCGATGATCACCCGGTCCAGGAGGTGCGCCGACCAACCGAGCACGCGTTGCAGGCGCACGAACCGGTGCAGGCGGTCGAGCGCGGGCAGATCCAGCCCGACGACGGTCATTCGCGTTGTGTCGTAGGGAGAGCGGAGATCGGCCTTGATCGAGATGAGGCCGCCCGGGTTCACGAAGCGGGTGTCGAGCAGCCGAGTCAGCTCCGAGTAGCGCAGTGAGCCCGCGTCCAACAGGGTTCGGACATTGCGCAGCACGCCGACGAGGTCCGTGTCGGCGGGCTTGCCGTAGAACTCCGCGAGCGTCCGGTCGGGTGTGAGCGGTTCGCCCGCGATGATGCGCGCGGCGACCGTGCTGAGTCCGAGCCGCTCGTCGGTCAGCAGTGTCGGTGAATCCGCCGCCGCGCCCACCGTTTCCAGCAGCGCGATACGCGAGGCGCCGGCGTGTGCGAGATAGGCGTCGGTCTGCTCGCGGAACAGGTCGAACGGCAGGTCCCACGGATAGACGGCGACGCGCAGGACGTCGTACGCGCCGGGATTCACGTGCTGCGGCTGGATGCGCAGCGTCGCCTGGTCACCGCTGCTCTGCCGCAACTTGTCCGGAATCGCGGTGGCCGGCGCGACGATCGATTCCAGCAGTTCGTTGACGAGGTCGACGTACGGAACGCTGAGATCGGTGTTGTCGTCGGACAATTCGACGTCCCACAGATCCGGGCGGCGCGCGTAGAGCGCCTTGGCGACGGGGCCTTCGTTCGCCGGTGTGCCCGCCCCCAGTCGGCGTAGGTAATACAGCAGGTCGGCGAGGTAGGCGGGTTGGCCGTAGACGGAGCGTGACGCGGCGAAAGTGCCGTAGTCGGCGGAACCGAACAGTTCCTCCCAGTCCGGAATCGGCTGCGGCAGTTCGGTCGCGGCCGGGTCGGCCAGGCTCGGCAGCCAGGGCACGTCGAAGTGACCGACGGTGCGAAAGTCCGCGACCAGGTTCGCGGCGGCGGCATTGACCTGGGTCGCGCGCTCGTGCACGGCGTGCGCGGTTTCGGCATCGAGGGAGTCCGACACTGTGCGCACGAACAGATCGCGGCCGATCACCGCGACCGACTGCGCCGAGTCGAAGCCGTTGTCGCGCAACGCCTGCATGGCGTCGAAGTCACGGGTGATCTTGAAGGTGCGCTGGATCTCACCGAGCTCCGCGCGCGCGGGTTCGTCCGGCACCGTGTCGGCATTGACCGGGGTGCCGACGATATCGAAATCGGAGTTGGCGGCCAGGAATTGGGCCGCAGGCGTCTGTGCGTGCGCCGGGCGGACCGACATCTCGTGCGCCACATGCGCGGTCGGGTAGGCCTCGATGAACCGGCGGCGCAATTCGCGCGCATAGTCGGGCACCTGATCGGCAGCCGGGGCGGTCCTCGCCGATTCCGGTACGCCACCGGACTTTTCGATCAATTCGGACCAGGAGCCGTTGAGCCGTACCAGCTCCCGGGGATCGTGAAACTCGCCCGCGTCGAATCGGGCGAGCAACTCCGCGACCAGCGCCAGGTTGCCCGCGGTCAAACCGTGCAAACGAAAGGCGAGCCGAAGACGTTCGGCTTCCGGGCCCGCGACCGCGTCCTCGGCGAGTTCGCTCCAGAATTCCGGCAGGTCGGCGGACCGATCGAGGTAGGCGACGTAGCTGCGCTCGCGAACCGCGGGATCGGCGACGGCCGTGGCGATCAGCGCGCCCACCGCGTCCGGGATCTCGGCCTCCGGATTCACCGCGTCCGAGACCTGCCGATCCCGCACCGCTTGCGCGAAATCCGCAGCGCCGTCGGCGGATTCGATGATCCCTGCGGCAGCGGCCGCCGTCACCGCGGCTTCGATGTCGACCGGCCGCTGACGACCGAGTGGACCCAGCTCGAACGGATCCGCTCGGCGCAGCGCACCATAGAACAACTCCACGGATCGGCCGGTGCCTGCGGCCTGCCGCTCGGCGGCCACCAGCGCCGCGATCGTCGCCCGATCCTGACCGGTGACCTGCGCCAGATGGGTGACGTCCGCCGCGCCGAGGCTGTCGAGAGCTACACCGTCCAAAAGCGGTGTGACACGGTCGATCACGGTGCGGTATTCGGTCCGCGGCTCGCCGGGCACGCGCAGATCGACGGTCGCCGTGGCAGACCCGTTGGGCTGATGCGTGGTCTCGATGGCGGGCCTGCCGTCGAGGGCGGCCCGGACGACCAACACCGCGCGCCGCGAGTCCGCGTCGAGGTCGACGCGGTACCGGCCGTCGGGCGCGGTAATCCCCTCGCCGAGCGGCGTTTCCGAGCGCAGGCGGCGCTCCGCCACGGTGACCACGGCCCCCGCGATCGGATTGCCATCGGGGTCCTCGACCGTTCCGACGACCGAGCTTTGCTGGGTGACAACCTCGTTGGCAGTCATTGATGTCCTTTGCGATATCAGATCTGGTGAATCGTCGGATGGTCTCGGCGGCGACGGGCGCTACGGCCGCGGTGCCGGGGTGGCGCCGCGGCCGGGTGCGCGGCTATTTCCGTGGGCGTTCGAGCGCGTCCTCGACGACCGCGAGGGCGTCGACGGGGGTGCGGTTCTGGCCCTTGTCGTTCTGGCCGAGCTGGGGCCAGCCGCTGCCCTCGGGGCCGAGCAGCTGGATCCAGATCGCCCGGGTCTTGTCGAGCAGCTCGCGTTGCTCGAGGTCGCTCAGTGCGGACATGAATTCCTCCTCTATTCCGACGCCGCACGCCGCGGCGAAATCCTGGGGCGACATGTCGTAGGCGGCATTCATGTCGCAGTCGCCGAACGGCGGGCAGCCCTCGGGCAGGCCGCCGCCGTAGCCCTGGCCGTCGGTGTATTGGTGCGCGAGCTGGCCGGGCAGGTTCGGGTTGCGGCCGTACCCGGCGCCGACCACGCGCAGGCCGTCGGGGCGGTCGGGCCACATGGCGAAGAAATCGGCCTGGTTGGCGTAGCCGATCACCCGGCGGCGGTCGCCGAGCCAGTCGGCGAGATTCCAGTAGGCGGCGTTGATTCCGCCGGATTGATCACCGCCGGGATTGCCCCCGGATTCGACGTCGATCATGACGATCATCCGCGGATGCGGGCCGCCCATTCGGCCGACCATCGCACGGTGGGTCTCGACGGTCTCCAGCCAGTTCGGCCGCCAGTAGAAGTACACGACGAAGCACGCCAGTCGTCCCGAATCGACTGCCCGGCAAGCCCATTCGTAGTTCGCCGGGAAGTTGGGGTCGCGGAACGTGCCGTCGTTGGAGCGGAAGCTGAGGATGCCGTGCGGATAGGAATCGTCCACCGGCGATTGAAAATATGACACGTCCGCGAAAAGGCTGTCCACCATGTGATCTCCCTCGATTTCGTCTGCCCGAAATTCCCCCGAGTGGTTGCTCGCGCCGCGGATTTCACCGGCTCGACGCCGTGAGACGTCGATGAAACGTGGGTGAAGGGCCGAAACCGGAGACTCTTCGGTGTAGAAGAACCGCCCGGTGCCGGTTCGGCGCGACGGACCAATGCTGTAGCTGGTCGGCCGCCCGCGGAAGTTGTCGGTCTGATGAGCGAACCGGGCGTTCCATTTGCTGGACCGTGGACGATATGCACCACGTGCTCGGTTCGTCGCAGTATCTGCACGGGAGGACAGAGAGTGAACGAAACGACGATGGAGAAGCCGGCCATGGGGGGCCGCGGCGTGCTCGAGGGGGCATTTGCCCTGTTGGAGGCTCTCGCGCACGGAGATGAGCTGGGCCTGACCCAGCTGGCGTCGACGGCGGGATTACCGAAGGCAACCGCCTATCGGTTACTCAATCAACTGGTGGTGGAAGGAGCAGTACAACGCCGCGGCGGCCGGTATCAGATCGGGCCGCGGGTGTTCCGGCTCGGCCAGACCTGGCAGCCGGCCCGGTTGCTGCGGGCCGCCTCGGCCCGGCCGCTCGGGCAGTTGACGGCGGCGACGGACCGGGGCGGTTTCAGCCTGTCGGTGACCGATCGGGGGCACACGATGTTGATCGGGGGCATCGGGCGGGAGATCGACGAGGTCTTCCCGCTGCGCGCGGGGGTGTTGCTGCCCTCGGGTACCGCGGCGGAGCAGGTGCTGGCCATCGGGCATCCGGCGCACACGCCGCCGGAGGGGTTCTCGCCGCGCGAATGGAACCGGCAGATCACGGTGGCGCGCGAACGCGGACTGGGCTACGACACCGACATGAGCCGGTTCGGGCTGGCCTGCGTCGCGGCGCCGGTGCGCGGGCCCGCCGGTGAGGTGGTGGCCGCGCTGGCCGGGACCGTGGGCGAGCTGAACCGGCTGCCCGCGATCGCGGAGGCGGTGCTGCGGGCGGCGGGGCTGGTGAGCGCGAATCTGACCAGGTTGCTCAGATCGCAAGGGGTCATGTCGCTCTGAAGGTGGAGAGCCGTCAGGGTGTCGTCTAGGCAGTTGGGCGACACCCCGACGGCTCGCCTTGTCTCGCGCCGCTCAGGCGTGCGGAATGCCGCCGCACCAGACTCGGGAGATGGCGCGGGTGGCGTGAATGTCGGCCAGCGGGTCGCCGTCGATCAGGACGAGGTCGGCGCGCAGGCCGGGGGCGACGGCGCCGCGGTCGGACAGGCCGAAGTAGCGGGCGGGCAAGGTGGTCGCGGCGCTCAGCGCCTCCACCGGGGTCAGCCCCGCGGTGACAAGCAGTTCCAATTCGCGGTGCAGCGAGTCGCCGTGCGGCGGCTGATACGGCACGCCCGGCTCGGCATTGGCATCGCTGCTCGCCAGGATCGGCACGCCCGCGGCGTGCAGCGTCGCCACACTGGCCAGGCTGTCGGCGAAGCCGAGCCGGCCCAAAGCCGTTGCGAGGCCCTGCATCATGACCAGCGTCGGCGCGGCGACCCGGCCCTCGGACTTCATCCGCCGCACATCCTCGGCGGGCAGCTGGCCGTCGGACGGAATGTGCGTGACGACATCCACGCCCACGTCGAGGGCCAGGGTGTAGGCGCCGAGCGACGCCGCGTGCGCGACCACCCGCAGCCCCTTGGCATGCGCCGCGGCCACAACGGCTTTGGCGGCGGCCTCGTCCGGGCCACCTTCTCCGGGCGCCTCCAGCACGAGCTTGATGTAGTCCGACCCGGCCGCGGCACGCTCGGCGACCATCGCCTCGGCCTGCTCGGGACCGCGGATGACCGCGTGCTCGGCCAGGCCGGGAAGGCGGGCGTGCATGCCGTCCGCGCCGATGATCGGCGTGCCCGCGCTGCGAATGTCGGTGGTACCGGGCCGGTTACGCAGTGCCGCGAGCTTCTCCGGCGGGAAGGTGGTCATGTCCAGCGCCGTGGTCACGCCGTGCGCGGCGAGCTGGTCGAGCGATTCCGGCCCGGCTAGGTGGACGTGGGCGTCGATGAGACCGGGTAGCAGGATCGCGCCCTGACCGTCGACCCGGTCGGCACCCTCGGCGTCGGCGCCGATCACCGCCCCGTCGATCACCACCGTCGTCGGCTCGGTCAGGCCGTGGCCGTCGAAGACGCGAACGTTGTGCAGGGCGGTTCTACCGATCGCTGGGGAGTCGACGGTCACGCATGCCTCCGGTGCGGTTGTCCATACAGCGGCGGGGATGCGGCCGCTCCGCTAGGGAACGTTAGTAGCCCACCGTGCATTTGTCCGCACACGAAGTGATAACGCATTGTTCACGTATCGGCACGCCTATTCGGTGATCCGTTCGCCGGTTACCGGGTGGAACAGGTGCACCGCGGCGGCGTCGGTCACGGTCAGGCTGACCGATTCGGCCAGTGCGGCCGGTGCCCGGATCGCCGAGCGGGATACGAACAGGAACGATTCGCCGTCCAGCCCGGCGACCTTCGTGGAAGGCCGTGCGTAGACGTAGGATTCGCTGCCCAGCTCCTCGATCAGCTCCACGGTGACCGCGAAACCGGTGCCGTCCCTGCGCAGTTCGAGTTGCTCGGGGCGGATGCCGACGGTTACCTCGTCCAGGTTCGCCGCGGCCAGCCGGGTCATCTGCTCGCGCGGCAATTCCAGTGTGGTGCCGGCGATCTCGACGCCGCCGGAGACCAGCGGCACGGTGCACAGGTTCATCGACGGTGAGCCGATGAAGCCGGCCACGAACGCGGTGGCGGGGCGATCGTAGAGCTCGGCGGGGGTGCTGAACTGTTGTAGCCTGCCATCGCGCAACACCGCGACCCGGTCGCCCATGGTCATGGCCTCGACCTGGTCGTGGGTGACGTAGACGGTGGTCGTGCCGAGCCGCCGTTGCAGCGCGGCGATCTGGGTGCGGGTCTGCACGCGCAGCTTGGCGTCGAGGTTGCTCAGCGGCTCGTCCATGCAGAACACCCGCGGCTCGCGCACGATCGCGCGGCCCATCGCGACCCGTTGCCGCTGCCCGCCGGACAGTTTCGCCGGTTTGCGATCCAGGTACGGGGTGAGGCCGAGCAGTTCGGCGGCCTCGGCGACGCGGCGTTTGCGTTCCGCCAGCGGCACTTTGAGCATCTTGAGCGCGAAACCCATGTTCTCCCCGACGGTCTTGTTCGGGTAGAGCGCGTAGTTCTGGAAGACCATGGCGATGTCGCGGTCCTTGGACGGGACGCCGACCATGTCGGCGCCGTCGATGCGGATCGAGCCCGCGTCGATCTCCTCCAGGCCGGCGAGCATGCGCAGCGCGGTGGACTTGCCGGAGCCGGAAGGCCCGACCAGCACGATGAACTCGCCGTCGGCGATGTCCAGGTCGAGCGAGTCGACCGCCAGGGTTTGCGCACCGGGGTAGACGCAGGAAGCCGAGTCGTAACGAATGGTGGCCATGGTTTTTCCTTACTTGATGGCGCCGAACGAAAGACCGCGCACCAGCTTGTTCTGCGCGATCCACCCGGCCAGGACAACGGGCAGCGCGGTGAGCACCGCGGCGGCGGACAACCTGGCCCAGTACAGGCCCTCCCCCGTGATGAAGCCGACCAGGAACACCGGAATGGTCTGGGCCTGCACGGCGGTCAGGTTCACCGCGAAGAAGAATTCGTTCCAGGAGAAGATGACGCAGATCAGCGCGGTCGCGGCG
Source organism: Nocardia sp. NPDC006044 (assembly GCF_042871115.1). Taxonomy (NCBI): domain Bacteria; kingdom Bacillati; phylum Actinomycetota; class Actinomycetes; order Mycobacteriales; family Nocardiaceae; genus Nocardia; species Nocardia sp. NPDC006044. Next base: position 32,537 of record NZ_JBIAID010000004.1, on the reverse strand, counting down.
ATGCCGGGCGAGACCAGCGGCAGGATCACCTCGCGCACCGCCGTCCAGGTGCTCGCGCCGTCCATGCTGGCCGCCTCCAGCAGTTCGCTGGGCACCTCGAGGAAGAACGAGCGCATCATCCAGACCGCGATCGGCAGATTCATCGCGGTGTAGAGGACGACCAGCGCCCAGATGTTGTCGAGCAGGCCGATATCGCCGACGATCACGTACAGCGGGACGATCGCCGCGACCACCGGCAGCATCTTGGTGCCGATGAAGAAGAAAAGCGCGTCCTGGGTCCGGCGGACCGGGCGCAGCGACAGCGCGAACGCCGCGGGCAGACCGAGGACGAGCACCAGGATCGTCGACATCGCGGTGGCGAAGGTGGAATTGAGCAGCGTGGTACCGATGCCGCTGTCCAGGACCGCGGCGAACTGGTCGAGGGTCGGGGTGAAGAACAGCTTCGGCGGGTCGGTGTAGGCGTCGCCCTCCTGTTTGAAGGCGGTGAGCACCATCCACAGCACCGGGAAGAAGAAGCCGATGCCGACCACCCAGGCCAGGGCGCTCCAGAACAACCCCGCCTTGCTGCGCCGCCTGCGCACCTTTGCGGCCGGCTGCTCGGCGCTGACGGCGGGCTTCTGGTCGAGGGTGTGCGCAGTCATGCTGCTTCCTCTTTTCCGGTGAAGGACTTGAACAGCAGGCGCAACGCCAGGGTGGCCACCACGGTGGTGGCGATCACGGTGACGACGCCCATCGCGGCGGCCTGGCCGATGTCGAAGCCGAGGAACGCGCGCTGATAGATGTAGAAGGGCAGGTTCGAGCTGGCGATGCCGGGGCCGCCGGAGGTCATCATGTAGACCGCGTCGAAGGTGTTGACCAGGTAGATGGCGCCGAGCACCGCGCCGAGCTCGATGAATCGGCGCAGGTGCGGCAGCGTGAGTTCGCGGAAGACGGCGAAGGAGTTCGCGCCGTCGACCTTCGCGGCCTCGACGATGTCGCGCGGCATGGACTGCAACCCGGCCAGGATCAGCAGCATCATGAACGGGGTCCACTGCCAGACCAGGTCGGCCATGACCGCCGGTAGCGGATATTTGCTCACCCAGTCGATCTGGCCGACGCCGAACGGTTTCAGCACGAAGTTGACCAGGCCGAAGACCGGGTCGAGCATGGTGGTCTTCCAAATGAGCGCGGCCGCAACGGGAGTCACCAGGAACGGGGTGATCAGCAGGGTGCGCACGACGCCACGGCCGAAGAACGCGCGGTCGAGCAGGAGCGCGAGCAGCAGGCCGAGGATCACCGAGATGATCACGGTGCCGACGATCATGATCACCGTGTTCAGCGCGACCTCACGGAACTGGCTGTCCCGGAACACATCCGCGTAGTTCTGCAAGCCGTTGAAGTGCCGGGAACCGGGGCGCACCAGGTTCCACGACTGCGTCGAGTAGTACAGCGTGAAGACGAACGGCACCTGGGTGACCACGAGCATGAAGATCAGCGCGGGCAGCAGCGGGCCGCGCCGGCGCCAGCCTTCGGCGCGCGAGATGTGATCGCGGCGGGAGACGAGCGGCGGTGGCGTGACCGGCTTTTCCGCCGAAGGCGGCGGGGCGGTAGTGGTTTCGGACATGGTTACTGGCCCTCTCGATACGACCGGCCGACCACCTCGGCGTACTGCTGGGCCTGGTCCAGCGCGGCCCGGACGCTGATCCGGCCGGCGATCGCGGCGCTGATCTGCTGACTCACCCGGGTGCCGAGGTCCTGGAACTCCGGGATGGTGATGAACTGGATGCCGGTGTAGGGCACCGGCCGCACCCCCGGGTGTTCGGGATCGACCCCCTCCATCGCCGACAAGGTCAGCGGCCCATATGCTTTCGCGGCCTCTTTGTATTCCGGTATCTGGTAGGTCGACAGCCGGCTGCCCGGTGGGACATGGGACCAGCCGAGCTTCTGGCCGACCCGCTCGATGTAGGCCTTGCTGGTCATCCAGGAGACGAATTTCCATGCGGCGTCGGGCTTGTCGCTGGTCTTCGGGATGCCGAGGGACCAGGTGTAGAGCCAGCCGGAGTTCGGCTTCTGCTGGATCGGGGCGAGCGCGTAGCCGATCTTGCCGACCACCTTGCTGGCGGCCGGGTCTTCCAGCACGCCGACGGCCGAGGTGGCGTCGTACCACATCGCGGTGTTGCCCTGGGACAGCTGCGTGGCGCATTCACCGAAACCGCTGGTGGCCGCGCCCGGCTCGCCGTGCGTACGGACCAGGTCGATGTAGAACTCCACGGCCCGAACGACTTCGGGGCTGTTGAGCTGAGCGTGCCAGTTCTCGTCGAACCAGCGGCCGCCGAAGGTGTTGATCACGGTGTTGAGCGGGGCCAGTGCCTCGCCCCAGCCGGGCTTGCCGCGCAGGCAGATGCCGGAGCGGCCGTGGTCCGGGTCGTCGAGTTTGGCGGCGGCGTCGGCGACCTGGTCCCAGGTCGGTTCCGCGGGCATGGTGAGCCCGGCCTGTTCGAACAGGTCCTTGCGGTACATCAGGAACGAGGACTCGCCGTAGAACGGCACCGAGTACATATTGCCCTGATAGGACAGCGACTTCCGCAGCGACGGAATGAAATCCTGCTCGTCGTAACCGGGGGTGTTGCGGGCGTAGCCGGAAAGATCGGTCAGCCAGCCGTTCGCGGCCCACTGCGGGGTCTCGTAGTTGCTGATCATCACCACGTCGAACTCGCCGCCGTGGGTGGCGACCGAGGCGGTGATCTTGGCCCGCGCCTCGTTCTCCGACAGCGACACGAATTTCAGCTTGGTGCCGGGGTTTTCGCGTTCGAACTCACCGGACAGCGCGATCGCGTCCTGCATCTGCGAGTTCGACACCATGGCGATGGTGACCGTGTCCCCGCCGCCGGCGGTGAACGAGCCCGCGCCCGCGCAGCCCGCCGTCGCCAGGACCGTCGACACGGCCAGCGCCAGTGTGTTTCTCCGCCATGGGCTATGCCTGCTCATCGGCCGCGCCCTCCTTCTGTTCCAGCAGCCACCGCGCGCATTCGAGGTCGGTGACGAGAATCTTGGCCAGGCCGCCGCGCAGCACCGCGAGGGTCGCCTCGTGTTTGACCGCGCCGCCGGCGATCAGCAGCGTGGCCGGGCAGGCCCGGATGGCGTCGAGGCCGACCGAAACCGTGCGTGCGGCAAGCGATCCGGGGACGTCGGCGCCGTCGGCACGGAAGAAGCGGCCGCCGATCTCGCCGACCGCGCCGAGACCGCGCAGCTCGTCGAGGATGGCGCCGTCGAGGTAACTGCCCTCGAACAGGGTGGTCGCCGTGGACACGGTGCCGACGCCGAACATCATCACGTCGGCGTTGCGGCCCAGCGCCATCGGATGGCCGAGCAGCGAATCCTGTTCCAGCGCGGTCACGGTCGCGGCGTCGGCGTAGAGCGGGGCGTTCAGGCGGACCGGGGTGGCCTGGAGCACGGTGGCGCAGCGGCCGAGGGTGTAATCGACGCCGGTCTGATAGTCGACCGAAGTCATCGATCCGTCGAGCTGAACGACGGTGGCGCAGCGCGCGGATTTGGTGCGCAGCTCGTGCGCGACGGCGATTGTCTCTGGGCCCCAGGTGAATCCGAGCGTGGACTGGGGTTGCAGCCGACGGGCGAGGACGCCGACCGCGGCGCGGGCCAGCGGCAGCAGGCCCGAGGGCGAGCCGTCGGGGACGTCGCGGAGCACCACGACCTCGGTGAGCCCGAAGGCGCGCTCGAGGTCGCTCTCCAGGTCGGTGTGCACGGCGTCGCGCAGTTCGTCGGGAACGCTGATCTCGATGCGCACCAAGCCTTGTGCGCGAGCCCTGGCGATGAGCCTGCCCGCGGTGGGCCGGGAAACACCGAGTTTGGCCGCGATTTCGGCCTGAGTCGCGCCTTCCAGGTGATAGAGCTGCGCGGCGCGGAGCGCGAGCCGGACGTCGTCGGGCGTACCCGGGCGGGAAGGGACGGTGGCCACACGGCCTCCTCATCGAGGCTGAACATATGCTCAGCATGTGAGCTACTGCTCACAGAGAGTACCATCCGAGATGTGACGCACACAACAGTGGTGGGGTAGTTATGACTTGGGACACAAGCACGCCGTTGCGGGCCGCGACGCTGCGCGACCTCGACTCGGCGATCGCCGTGCCGACCTATGACCGGGCGGGAATCACCACCGGCATAGTGCATTTCGGCGTCGGCGGGTTTCATCGCGCACATCAGGCGATGTATGTCGACCGGCTACTGGAGGCCGGCGGCGCCCGGGAGTGGGGCATCTGCGGGGTCGGCGTGCTGCCGGCCGATCGCCGGATGCGGGACGCGCTGGCGGCACAGGACGGGCTGTACACGCTGTCGGTCCTGGCGCCGGACGGCAGCTGGACCACCCGGGTGATCGGCTCGATCGTCGAATACCTTTACGCCCCGGACGATCCCGAGGTGGTGCTGGCCAAGCTCGCCGACCCGGCCACCCGGATCGTCTCGCTCACCGTCACCGAGGGCGGGTATCACTTCTCCGCGACCACGGGCGAGTTCGACACCGACGCCGCGGACATCCGGGCCGATCTCGCGCCGAACGCGGTGCCCGCCACCATCTTCGGGCTGATCGTCGAGGGGCTGGCCCGGCGCAGGGCGCGCGGGATCGCGCCGTTCACGGTGATGTCGTGCGACAACATCGAGGGAAACGGGCATGTCGCGCGGGCGACATTCAGCGCGTTCGCGCGGTTACGCGACCCCGAACTCGGCGAGTGGGTGGCGCGGGAGGTGCGGTTCCCGAACTCGATGGTGGACCGGATCACGCCGGTCACTCCGCCCGGGGCCGCGGACGAGCTGGCCCGTCGGTTCGGGGTGGCGGATCGGTGGCCGGTGGTGACGGAGCCGTTCACCCAATGGGTACTGGAGGATTCGTTCACGCTCGGGCGGCCGGACTACGGCTCGGTCGGCGTCCAGCTGGTCGATGATGTCGCGCCCTACGAGTTGATGAAGCTGCGGCTGCTGAACGCGAGTCACCAGGCGCTGGCCTATTTCGGCTACCTCAGCGGATATCGGCTGGTGCACGACGCGGCACAGGATCCGGCATTCCAGCGATTCCTGTTGCGGTACATGGACATCGAGGCGACGCCGACCCTGCTGCCGGTGCCCGGAGTCGACCTCGGCGCGTACAAGCGCACACTGATCGAACGGTTCTCCAATCCGTCGATCGGCGACACGCTGGCGCGGTTGTGCGCGGAGTCCTCCGATCGGATACCGAAGTGGGTGCTGCCGGTGATCCGGCAGCGGCTCGCGGCCGGTGGTGAGATCACTTGCGCCGCCGCGATTGTCGCGAGCTGGGCGCGATATGCCGAGGGGATCGACGAGCAGGGCGAGGCGATCGACATCGTGGATCCGCTGCGGGACCAGCTGGTCCCGCTGGCCCGTCGGCAGCGCGACGACCGCACCGCGTTCCTCAGCGCGCGTTCGGTTTTCGGCGATCTGATCGACGAACCACGGTTCGTCAGCGCCTACCTCGCTGTCCTGGATTCGTTGTACGCCAAGGGCGCGCACGCCACCGTCGCAGAGCTGGGAGGTCAGGCGGGCTAGCCGCAACCGGGGGTCCCCTACGTTGCTACCGCCCCAATTGCTCGCCCCTATTTCCCGGATGGCTCGGGCCTCCCTGGTCGAAGGCCCGAGCGACGGAACTCAGAGGGGGACGACGCGGGTGACGGCGTGGGTTTCGCCGGAGACGGTGAACCAGATGTCGAGGGCCGAGCCGGTGCGGAAGGCGGCCAAGTCGACGTCGTCGCCGGACTTCAGCGGCTTCACGTACTCGATGATCGCGCGATGCGGGCCGGACTTCAGGTCGTCGTGATCGGCCAGGACCTCCTCGACGCCGCTGAGGTAGACCGAGTTGTTGACGTGGTCCAGCATGTCGATATCGGTGATGCGCAGCGGGAACGGGCGCACGGTCACCCCGTCCGCGCCGGCCGCGGGCGCCGGGTCGGTGAGCGCGGCCTTCCAGCGCAGCCGGTGTTCGGTGGTGGCGGCCAGCATCGGCTCCATGAAGCGGTCGCTCATCCGGGCGGGCAGGCCGGATTCGGTGCCGAAGTGGATCAGGAAGGCCTCGGTCTCGACCAGACCGCCCGCGCTGCCGCTGATCTGCACCCGCATATTGCACCAGCGGGTGGACAGGCCGGAGCACCAGCGGCGCAGGATGACCCGCTCGCCGAACTGGATCGGCTTGAGCACATCCATCACCGTCCGGCGCACCACCCAGCCCCGGTGGTTGTCGCCGTCCTCGACGGCGTCGAGATGTTCGAACCCGATGTCTTGCAGGTAGCGGGCGATGGCGTCGAGCCGAAGGCGCTGGTCGCCGTCGGTGTCGGCGAGACGTACCGGCCACCCCGTCTCGAACGGGGTTCCGGCGGTCGGACGTTCCGGCAGCACGCTGGGAATGACCATGGACGGATAATGCCAGGTCACCTCCCCCGCTCGCGCGTCGGCACGGTCAGCGCGTCGCGCATCTCACACCTTTCGGCGGTCGGACACAGGCGCCCGGCGGGGGCATCTCCACCGGTAGGCAGCCTGAGCGGTGGCTCGCGAGCGGAGCTGGCCGGCTTCGGTCAGCGCTTCTTGCCGGTGCGTTCGCGCTTCTCCCGGACGCGGACCGAGATGCGGACCGGGGAGCCGTCGAAGTTGAACTCCTCGCGCAGCCTGCGCTCCAGGAAGCGGCGGTAGCCCGCCTCGAGGAAGCCCGTGGTGAACAGGACGAACGTCGGCGGGCGGGTGGTCGCCTGGGTGGCGAACAGGATGCGCGGCAGGCGCCCGCCACGCATCGGCGGCGGGGTGGCCGCGACGACCTCCTTGAGCCAGGTGTTCAGGCGACCGGTGGAGACGCGCTTGTCCCAGGACTCGAGCGCGGTTTCCATGGCGGGCACCAGCTTCTGCACCGCGCGGCCGGTGTGCGCGGAAATGTTCACCCGCTGCGCCCACGGGACGCGGGCCAGGTCGCGGTCCACCTCGCGGTCGAGTTGCAGGCGGCGGTCCTCGTCGACCAGGTCCCACTTGTTGAAGGCGAGCACGAGCGCGCGACCGGAGTCGGCGACCATGCTGATCACCCGCAGGTCCTGTTCGGTGATCGGCTCGGACGCGTCGATCAGCATGATCGCGACCTCGGAGGCCTCCAACGCCGCCTTGGTGCGCAGCGAGGCGTAGAACTCGGTGCCGTTCGCGTGCGAGACCTTGCGGCGCAGGCCGGCGGTGTCGACGAACTTCCAGATCTTGCCGCCGAGCTCGACCAGCGAGTCGACCGGATCGACGGTGGTGCCCGCGACGTCGTGCACGACCGAGCGCTCGTCGTCGGCCAGCTTGTTCAACAGGCTGGACTTGCCGACGTTGGGCTTGCCGACCAGCGCGACGCGGCGCGGGCCCGCGCCGCCGGTGCCCTCGCGCGGGGTTTCCGGCAGCACGGCGAGCACGTCGTCGAGCAGGTCGCCGGTGCCGCGACCGTGCGCCGCGCTGACCATCCGCGGCTCGCCGAGACCCAGCGACCACAGCGCGGCCGCCTCGGATTCGATCTTCTGATCGTCGACCTTGTTGGCCACCAGGATCACCGGGATCTCGGAGCGGCGCAGCTTCTTCACCGCGGCCTCGTCGGTCGCGGTGGCGCCGACGACGGCGTCGACCACGAGCAGGATCGCGTCGGCGGTCTGCATGGCCACCTCGGCCTGCCTGGCCACCGACTGTTGCAGGCCCTTGGCGTCGGGCTCCCAGCCGCCGGTGTCCTGCACCAGGAAGCGGCGCCCGGACCAGTTGGCCTCGTAGGAAATCCGGTCGCGGGTGACGCCGGGGATGTCCTCGACGACCGCCTCGCGCCGGCCCAGAATGCGGTTCACCAGGGTCGACTTGCCGACATTCGGGCGGCCGACGACCGCCACCGTCGGCATGGCCAGAACATCTTCATCGGCGAACTCGCCGTCGAGATCGGTGAGCTCCCAATCGGTTTCGTCGCTCCAGATGCCGTCGCCGGCCATCACGTCTTCAGTCACTGCGGACCTCCCGTCCTGGTCGCCGAAATCTGCTGCGCGACAACGCGATACAGCTCGTCGATGACCTCATCCATGTTCAGGTCGCTGGTGTCGACCAGCACGGCGTCGTCGGCCGGACGCAGTGGGGACACCTTGCGGGTGGAATCGAGGTTGTCGCGTCGCTGCACGTCGGCGAGCACGGCCTCGTAGTCGTCGCCGCGGCCTTCGGCGATGTTCTGCTGGTTGCGCCGGTGCGCGCGGGCCTCGGCCGAGGCGGTCAGGTAGATCTTGGCGTCCGCGTCGGTCAGCACGACGGTGCCGATGTCGCGCCCCTCGACCACGATCCGCTGTGCGGCCGTGGCGATTTCGCGTTGCAGCGCGACGAGCAGGTCGCGCACCTCGGACACCGCGGAGACCGCGGAGACCGCCTTGGTGACGGCGTCGCCGCGGATCTCCGCGGACACGTCCTCGCCGTCGAGCTCGATCACCTCGCGGCGCGGATCGGTGCCGATGGACAGCGGCAGCTCCTTGACCGCCGCGCCGATGGCGGCGGCGTCGGACAGCTCGATGCCTGCCCGCAGCACGCGCAGCGTGGCGACCCGGTACATCGCGCCGGTGTCCAGGTAGTGGGCACCGAGCCGGGTGGCGAGGCGGCGCGAGACGCTGGATTTACCGGTGCCGGACGGGCCGTCCATGGCCACGACGAGCGGACTGGTCCCCGACAGCTGCCGGGGCGCCTCGACCGGAATCTCCACACCCATCACAACGACACCGCCTCGTAGAGTTTGCCGATTTCACCGCGACCGAGCACACGCAGCGTGCCGGGGCGCTGGTCGCCGAGTGCGACCGGACCGATATTCGTGCGCACCAGCCGGGACACCGGATGGCCGACCGCGTCGAGCAACCGGCGCACGATGTGCTTACGCCCTTCGTGCAACACCAGTTTCACCAGGGATCGTCCCTCGTTGATCTCCAGCACCTGGAAGCTGTCAACCTTCGCCGGGCCGTCCTCGAGCTCGATGCCGTCCCTGAGCTGCTTGCCGATGCCCTTGTGCACCTCGCCGTTCACCGTCGCCAGATAGGTCTTGGAGACCTCGTAGGACGGGTGCATCAGGCGGTGCGCGAGGTCGCCGTCGTTGGTGAGCAGCAGCAGGCCCTCGGTGTCGGCGTCCAGGCGGCCGACATGGAAGAGCCGCTGGCCGGCCGCGATGCGCTCGGCGACGATGTCACCGACGCAGGGGCGGCCGAGATCGTCGGACATGGTGGACTGCCAGCCCTTCGGCTTGTTCAGCACGACATGCACCAGTTCCGAGCGCACCATCACCCGGGTGCCGTCGACCCGCACCACGGCGCGTTCCGGGTCGATCCGCAGACCCTGCTCGACCACGATGGCGCCGTCGACCTCGACCCGGCCCTGCGCGATCATCTCCTCGGCGGCGCGACGCGAGGCCACACCCGCCTTGGCGAGGACCTTCTGCAAGCGTTCGCCCTCGCCCCACGGCATCTTCTCGTGGCCCTCGGAGGCGACCGGCTCGACATGCTGACGCTTGGCGGGCTTGGCGTTGTTCAGCAGCGGGTTCGACTGGGTTTGCTTCTGCGGCTTGGTGCTCTTCTTCTTGCCGGTCGGCGCGGACTGGGCGGCGCGGCGCTGCGGGATGCTGCCGGTCGACCTGGTGCCGGGCTGCGCGGCGGCGCGGTAGGAGTTGCCGGACTGGGCGTTGCCCTGGCCGGAGCCGCCTTCGTTACGGCCGCGGTAGGCGTTGCCACCGGAACCGGCCTCGCTGCGATTGCGGTAGGCGTTGCCGGCCGAGCCGGTTTCGCCGCGCGAGCTGTTGCCTTCGTAACGGCCGCGATAAGCGTTGTCACCGGAACCGGCCTCGCTGCGAGCGCGGTAGCCGGTGCCGCCCTGCGCGTCGCCGCGGTAACCGCCCTCGCCGCGGCCGCGGTATGCGCTGCCACCCTGCGAAGAGTTGCCGCGGTAACCGCTCTGCGAGTTGCTGTCGCGCGAGCCGCGGTAGCCGCTCTGGGACGAGCCGCCTTCGCTGCGGCCGCGGTAGGCGTTGCCGCCCTCGGAACGCTCACGGTAGGAGCTACCCTGCGCGCCGCGATCGGATCCGCCGCGCGGGCTGCCGCCTTCGGCGCGGTCGCGGTAGTTGCCGCCCTCGCTGCGGCCGCGATAAGCGTTGCCGCCCTGCGCGTTTCCGCGGGCGCCGCCCGACGGCGCTGCGCCGCGGTAGCCGCCCTCGCCCCGCGCGGCGCCGCGTTCTGTCCCCCTTCGAGCGGCCCCGCGCACGGGACGCTGCTCGTCACTTCGTTTCCTGCGATCCGGTGTGCCATCTCGGCGAGCGGAAGTATTCATTTTGTCCTGTCAATCCTCGCTGCCGAGGTCCAAGTCGGCCTCGGCGGGTTTTTTCAACCTGGTGTAACGGGGGTCCGTTTCCAGGCTCTCGTTGATCTCATCGATCAGGTCGACGCCCGGGAGCAAGGGCGCCAGCGGCGGCAAATCGGTCAGCGACGCGAGTCCGATCCGTTCCAGGAACAGCTCGGTCGTGCAATACGTCGTCCCGTTGGTTTCCGGGTCGACGCCTGCCTCGGCGAGCAGGCCCCTGGCCAGCAGCGTGCGCATCACCCCATCGACGTTCACGCCGCGCACCGCGCTGACCCTGGTCCGGGTCACCGGCTGACGGTATGCCACCACCGCCAGAGTTTCCAACGCCGCCCGCGTCAATTTGGTGCGGGCGCCATCGAGCAGCACCCGCTCGACATATGGTGCGTACTCGCTGCGAGTATAGAAGCGCCAGCCGTCCCCGACGAAACGCAGATCGATCCCGCTCCCCCGCGCGGACAGCTCGGCCCGCATCTCCCGCAACACCTCGTCCACCCGCTCGGTGGTGTCGTCCAACGCCGCCGCCAGCTGCTCTACCGGGGCCGGAGCGTCCACGACGAGCAACATCGCCTCCAACGCAGACCGGAATTCGGCGTCGTCCAGATGCTCCGGGGTGAAGTCCGCCACTGTGTTGTTGGCGACTGGTGTCGCGTCGTAGGTGGTCGGGTTGGGAGCGTTGGTTTCCGGAGTCCCGGCCTTTGCCGCTGAGGTCGCGTTGTCGGAGGGTGAGGTCGCGTTGTCGGCATCGGGCGTTGTGTTGTTCGCGTCCGAATTCGCGCCGTCCGCACCGGTGGAAGTGGCATTCCCGACGACGGCCGTCGCGGCGTCCGCACTCGAGGGCGCCCCATCGCCGGCGACGGTGATCGCGGCGTCTTTGCCCGAGGACGTCCCGCCTCCTGGAACCGTCGTCGCGGTGTCTCCGCCGGAGGAGCCCGCACTGTCAGCGACCTTGATTGCGGTCCGCCGGCGTGCGGAGGTCCCATTGCCGACGACCGCCGTCACGCCGTCCGCGCCGGAGAATGCCTCCTCGTCGGCACCTGTGGTCGCGTCGGCGAGATCCGCGGACGTCGCCTCGTCGGTGGTGGTCGAGTTGGGAGCGTTGGTTTCCGGAGCCGCAGTCTTCTCAACTGAGGTCGTATTGAGGGTTGCGTTGTTCGCGCCCGAAGTCGCTTCAGCCGCGCGGGCGGAAGTCTCATTGCCGACAACCGCCGTCACGCCGCCCGAGGCAGAAAATGCCTCCTCGTCGGTGACTGTGGGCACGGCGTTCGACTCGGGGGTTGCGGTGTCCGCGGCTGAAGGCCCGGCGGGGGTCGCTGACGTTCGGTGGTCCGCTGCCGTTGCTCGGGAGGGTGAGGTGGTGACGTCGGTGGTCCGAGTGTCGTCAGCTGCGGGTGAGTCGGCGGGCTCCGGCGCGGCGGTGCTGGTTTCGCGCGCGGTGGGGTTTCCCGAATTCGGCGCGGCGGGGGCGGCGGTTTCGGGGGCGTCGGCGGGGAGGTCAGTTGCGTTCGCGACCTCGGTGTCCGCGGAGTCGTTCACCCGTAGTCCTCCTCGATGTTCAGGTCCTGCTCGGCTTCGGGGACATCGTCGCCGATCCAGCTGATGGACAGTTGGCCGAGCGGGTCGGGCTGGTCGAACTCGATCGTCTTGCCGCGGTAGAGCTCGAGCAGGGCCAGGAAGCGGGCGACGATCTCGATCGGGGCGTCGCAGTCCTCGACCAGCTGGCTGAAGGTGGTCCAGGCACCCTTGCCCGCCGCCTTCAGCCGTTCGAGCACGAGCGCGGCCTGTTCGGCGACCGAGATGGCGTGCGAGTGCAGATGGTCGAGGCCGACCCTGGGCACCGGGCGCGGGCGGAACGCCGCGGCGGCGATCGCGGCGAACTCGTGCGCGTCTACTCCCAGCGTAACCTCGGGCAGCAGGCCGGCGAAGCACTCCTCCAGGCCGACCGCACGCGGGTATCGCCGCAGCGCGACGGCCTCCAGCTCGCCGAACAGCTCGGCCACCTGTTTGAACGCCCGGTATTGCAGCAGCCGCGCGAACAGCAGGTCGCGCGCCTCCAGCAGCTCGAGATCCTCGGCGTCGGTCATCTCCCCCGACGGCAGCAACCGCGCCGCCTTGAGATCGAGCAGGGTGGCTGCGACAACCAGGAATTCGGTGGTCTGATCGAGGATCTTGTCCGCACGCAAGGTAACCGCCGCGGTGTCATCGGACAACGCGGCGGTCAACGCCTTGGTGTAAGCAATGAATTCGTCGGTGACCTGGTGCAACGCCACCTCGGTGACGTCCAGCTTGCGCGAACTGATCAGCGTCAGCAGCAGATCGAACGGCCCCTGAAAGTTGCTCAGCCGCAGATGAAACCCAGACTTCTTCCCGTCCGCAGCACCATCCTCGGAGTCGCCCGACCCACCCGCATCCCCCGACCCCGCCACCCGGTTCACGACCGCCACATCATCTGAGCCCGCTACAGCATCGCCACCAGCCGCATCGCCCGCAGCGCCGGCATCGCCCGCGCGAGCCGCACCGTCCACGACCACCGCATCATCCGCGCTGACTGCAACATTTCGGCCGACCGCATCGCCGGCCATGTCCGCGACCGCCGCTTGGGCTGCGGCAGCCGTATCGCTCATGTCGGCCGCATTATCGGCGTCGGCCGCGTCATCGCTACCAGCCGCGTCATCGCCACCGGATGCATCCGCGATCGACTCCGACAGCAGGTCGGGGTCGGCGGTGGGTGCGTCGGTGGGCATGTCGTCATCATCGGGTACGGCGGGGGCGGGTGTTGCACTCAGGTCCGGCGATGACGGGTCGCCGGTGCGCGCCGAGGCCCGCTCCAAGAGGTCGCCCGACGGGTGGTCGTCGCTGTGCGCGACCCCTTGGCCGGTCGGGTGGGTGGTAGCGGATGGCGCGGCGTCGGTGCCGCCGATCACCGGCCCGACCGGTGGATGACTTCCCGCGCCATCGCCCGATATGCTTCGGCGCCACTGGATTTCGGCGCCCAGGTGGTGATCGGCTCGCCGGCCACGCTGGCGTCGGGGAACCGGACGGTGCGCGAGATCGCGGCGTCGTAGACCAGGTCGCCGAACACCTCGACGACGCGGGCCATGACCTGACGCGAATGGAGTAGTCGCGCGTCGAACATGGTGACCACGATGCCGTAGAGGCTCAGTCGCGGGTTCAGCCGATCGCGCACCTTCTCCACGGTGTCGTTCAGCAGCGCGAGCCCGCGCAGCGAGAAGTATTCGCATTCCATCGGAATGATCACGCCGTCGGCGCAGGCCAGCGCGTTGACGGTGAGCAGACCGAGCGACGGCTGACAGTCGATGATGATGTAGTCGTATCGATCGCGGATGGAATGCAGTGCGCGGCCGAGCGAATGCTCGCGACCGACCTCGTTGACCAGCTGGATTTCCGCGGCCGACAGGTCGATGTTGCTGGGCAGCAGGTCCATGTTCTCGACCCGCGTCTGCATCAGCACGTCATCGATCGAACCCTTCGAACCGACCAGCAGGTCGTGCACGGTGAGGTCGAGATCGTGGTGCGCCACACCCAATCCGGCGGACAGCGCGCCCTGCGGGTCGAGGTCGACCAGCAGCACCTTGCGTCCGTATTCGGCCAGCGAGGCACCGAGGTTGATGGTGGAGGTCGTCTTGCCGACGCCGCCCTTCTGGTTGCACATGGCGACGATGAGGGCGTCGCCGTGGCGTTCCAGCGGCGGCGGGTCCGGCACGAGGCGCAGGGGGCGTCCGGTCGGTCCGAGCGCCGCGTCCTCCGGGACTGGTTCGGCTCCGGTGCCCCACAGGGTTTCGGCCGCGGCTTCCGAGTACGGACCCGTGCGCTGTCCCGTGCGCGGCTCCGCCCCAGCACCCATCGGCGGCTCTGCCGCTTCGGCTGATGTCACGATCCGCTGCTCCTTATACGTTCCTGCCCGTTGCCTCGCCGAGCGTAGCGAGGCCGATCAGGCCCGACCCTCGCTTTCGTACGGTCCGACTCCCGATAGACGCTACCGCGTGCGAGGGTGCAAGTGCCGCGACGCGCGCGGCGTGTTCGCAGCACCACGCCGTGCCTCGAACAGCACGACGCTACCGTGTATTGCTCAGCGCCACTCCGGGTCACCGTCGAAATGCACGTCGAAGCGGTCGTGCAACTCGTCCATGCTGTCCCATTCCGCCTCCCCGCGGGCGATCCGGCCGAGCTGCCGGAAATATTCGAACCGCACGATACCCGGGGTCAGCACGGCCAGGAACTCCGCCGGACCGTCGGCGGACGCGCCGAACGCGTGCACGGTGCCGGGCGGGACGACGACCAGACCGCCCTTGCGCACCGCGCTCAATTCGCCGTCGACCAGAAATTCCATGGTGCCGTCGAGGATGTAGAAGATCTCCGTCGACCGCGTGTGGTGATGCGGCCGAGTGCCATTCGCGCCCGCGGCGAGGACCAGTCGGTTCGCGCCGAACAGCCCCGCGGAGTTCTGACTGTCCTCGAGCAGCCGGAAGGACCCGCCGCCCGGCAGCTCCACCGCTTCGACCTCGGCTTCCTGGACGATGAAAGACTTTGGCATTCAACCCACCTCGCGTCGCACACATCGGCTCCCAGCGTGGCCACCTGGCTGTGGTTGCGTTGTCGAGATTTCTTCGCAGACTTGCTTGTTCCTTCGCAAATCGGGTGGGGTGCTGAGCGATATGCGCAGGATGGAGGAGGTGTGCGAAGCCGGACCTATCTGTCGCTTGGTCTCTGGTTGTTGTTGAGGGTTCAGCGGGCTCGGGGGTGGGCGGTGGCCCAGACCTCGCGCAGGGTGTTGACGGTGACCAGGGTGTAGATCTGGGTGGTGGTCACCGAGGCGTGGCCCAGGAGTTCTTGGACCACGCGGACATCCGCGCCGCCGTCGAGCAGGTGCGTGGCGAACGAGTGCCGCAGCGTGTGCGGCGAGACGGTCGCGCCGATGCCCGCGCGTTCGGCGGCGGTTTGCAGGACCTGCCAGGCACTTTGGCGCGACAACCGACCGCCGCGGGCATTGAGGAACAGCGCGCCCGCGTTTCCTTTTCCGCTCGCGGCGAGCTTCGGCCTCCCCCGCACCAGATACGCGTCGACCGAGGCCAGCGCCGGTCTGCCGATCGGCACCATGCGCTGCTTGCCGCCCTTGCCGTGCAGCACGACGGCGCGTTCGTCGGTGTCGATGTCGTCGACGTCGAGGCCGACCATCTCGGAAATCCGTGCGCCCGTGGAGTAGAGCAGTTCCAGCAGCGCGCGATCGCGCAGCCCGCGCGGACCGCCGTCGGCGCCGGGCGCGGCATCGGGATCGCTGACCGAACCGCCGCCCGCGGCCTCCAGCAACTTCAGCACCTGGTCGTAGGGCAGCGCCTTGGGCAGCCTGCGGCCGGGTGCGGGCGGTTTCACCGCGTGCGCGACATCGGTGGTGGTCATCCCCTCGGCCGCGGCGAAACGGTGCAGCCCGCGCACCGCGATCAGCGCGCGAGCCACCGAACTGGCGGCCAGCGGCGGGAATTCGGCGCCGCCGGCCCGCAGCGCCATGGTGAACTCGGCCACGTCGGCCTCGGCGACCTGGTCGAGCGCGGTGATGCCGCGCCCGACCAGGAAGTCGAGATACCGCCCGAGGTCACGCCGGTACGCGCCGAGGGTGTTGCGCGCGGCGCCGCGCTCGACCGCGAGATGGTCGAGGTAGGCGTCCAATTCCCGCGCGAGCACCGGCGGTCCCCGTCAGTCCGTCGACTTCGCGGCGGCCTTGCGGCGCAGGAACGCCGTCGGCTGACCGGGCCACGGCGCGTCCGCGGGACGTAGCTCGGTATTACCCGCGCGGGCCGCGGCCAGCGCGAGGACACCGGCCACCGCGGTCGCGTTGACGATCTCCCCGGCCAGCGCCGCGCGCACCGCCTGATCGACCGGCATCCGGACGATCTCCAGGTCGGCTTCCTCGTTCTCCGGCTCCGGCTGGTCGGTTTCGTAGAGCCCGCGCGCGCAGTAGACCCGCAGCGCCTCGTCGGTGAAGCCCGGCGAGAGCGCCACATCCACCAGCACCGCCCACTCCCGCGCGGCCAGCCCGGTCTCCTCGGCCAGCTCGCGCCGCGCCGCGACGAGCGGGTCCTCGCCGGGCAGGTCGAGCAGGCCGGCGGGCAGCTCGAGCAGCCGCCTGCCGATCGGATGCCGGTACTGGTTGATCAGCACCACGTTGTCGTCGTCATCGATCGCCGCGACGGCGACCGCGCCGTGATGCTCGATCACCTCACGCTCGGCGACCTTGCCGCCGGGCATGCGCACCTGGTCGAGCCGCAGCGCCAGAATGGCACCGCTGTAGACGGTCTCGCTGGACACGGTCTCGAAATCGTGGCTGCCCTTTCCGGCGCTGCCACCGTCCTGCGTCATCGCCTTAGGCCTGATCCGCCGCGCTCGCGAATTCCTCGTCCGGGATGTCCACCGGAAGGCGCTCGGCGAGCTTGTATTTCAGCGCCGCCGCGACGAGCGCCGCGAACAGCGGGTGCGGGCGGGTCGGGCGGCTCTTGAGCTCCGGATGCGCCTGCGTGGCGACGAAGAACGGGTGCACGTCGGCGGGCAGTTCGACGAACTCGACCAGGTGCCCGTCCGGCGAGGTGCCGCTGAACTTCAGTCCGCTCTTGGCGATCCGGTCACGGTAGGCGTTGTTCACCTCGAAGCGGTGCCGGTGCCGTTCGGAGACCTGCTCGCTGCCGTAGGCCTGCGCGACGACCGAACCCTTCGCCAGGATGGCCGGGTACGCGCCGAGCCGCATGGTGCCGCCCAGATCGGCCTCGCCCGCGACGGCCTGTTCCTGATCGGCCATCGTGGAGATCACCGGATGCGGTGTGTCCGGCTCGAATTCGGCCGAGTTGGCCTCGGTCAGGCCGACCGAACGCGCCGCCTCGATGACCACGCACTGCAAGCCGAGGCACAGCCCGAGCAGCGGAATGCCGCGGGCGCGGGCATAGCGGATCGCACCCACCTTGCCCTCGATGCCGCGGATGCCGAAGCCGCCGGGGATCAGGACCGCGTCCACGTCTCGCAGCGCGGCCTGCGCGCCGGCCGGGGTCTCACACTCGTCCGAGGGCACCCAGCGAATGAGCACCTTTGCGCGGGAGGCGAATCCGCCCGCGCGCAGCGCCTCGGTGACCGACAGGTAGGCGTCGGGCAGGTCGACATACTTGCCGACCAGCGCGACCTCGACCGTCTCGCGCGGCGAGTGCACCCGGTCGAGCAGGTCGCCCCACACGGTCCAGTCCACGTCGCGGAACGGCAGCCCGAGCTTGCGCACCACGTAGGCGTCGAGGGCCTCGCGATGCAGCACGCGCGGGATGTCGTAGATCGACGGCGCGTCCGGGGTGGAGATGCAGGCATCCACGTCGACGTCGCACATCAGCGCGATCTTGCTCTTCAGCGCCTGCGGCACGTCCCGGTCACAGCGCAGGATCAGCGCGTCGGGCTGGATGCCGATGCTGCGCAGCATCGCCACCGAGTGCTGGGTCGGTTTGGTCTTGAGTTCGCCGGAGGGGGCGAGGTAGGGCACCAGCGAGACGTGCAGGAAGAAGACGTTCTCCCGGCCCACGTCGTGCCGGATCTGCCGGGCCGCCTCGAGGAACGGCTGCGACTCGATATCGCCGACGGTGCCGCCGATCTCGGTGATGACCACGTCGGGGGTCTGATCGTCGGCGTCCGGCGCGCTCATGGCGAGGACCCGGTTCTTGATCTCGTCGGTGATGTGCGGGATGACCTGCACGGTGTCGCCGAGGTATTCGCCGCGACGTTCCTTGGCGATGACTGTCGAATAGATTTGCCCGGTCGTGACATTCGCGTCCCGGGTCAGGTCCCTGTCCAGGAACCGCTCGTAGTGACCGACATCCAGATCGGTCTCGGCCCCGTCCTCCGTCACGAAGACCTCTCCATGCTGGAAGGGGTTCATCGTGCCGGGATCGACGTTCAGATACGGGTCGAGTTTCTGCATCGTGACGCGCAGTCCACGCGCCGTCAACAGCTGACCGAGGCTGGAGGCGGTAAGACCTTTACCCAATGAGGAGGCGACTCCACCGCTGACGAAGATGTGCTTCGTGGCCGTTCGCGCCTGATTCCGTGTATGACCCACGGGTCTTCACGGTAACACGGATCAGGCGTCCAGTTCTAACGCCACGCACGTTTGCTGCCAGTTGGCCGAAACGGTTTCTAGCGCGACGCGGATGCCAATGTGAGGGAGGTCGCTTTCTCGCCGGTGCCGTATCGGCCGGTGCCGCCGTTGAGCTGCTCGCTCAGCGCGAGGACGGTGGTTACCCTGCCGATTTCCCGGTCCAGGTTGTCGACGGTGCTGACCGAGGTGGCGAGGGCGCCGTCGGAGCGGACGATGGCCAGCGGTCCCGGGTTCTCCGCCGCGCCGGAGCGGCCGGCGAGCACGACGCCCGCGCCGCGACCGCGCAGTGCACCGGCGAAGCGGGCGATGTTCGCGCCCTGGCTGTTCTCGCCGGACTTGGCGCCGTTGCCGGTGATCACGACCGCGGACTGGGCCGGGCGCACCGGGGTGTCGCCGTAGGCGAGGAAGCCGCCGCCGCGCAGGGTCTCCAGCACGAGGCCCAGCTCCTGCGGGGTGCCGCGGGTTTGCCCGTTGGCCGGATCGAGCAGCATGACGGTGCCGAGCAGGTCGCCGGCCATGCTGCCCTGATCGACTGCGCCGGTGCGCAATTGGATGCCGGCCGGGATGACGTTGGTGACCGTGGTGCGCATCCGGTCGCCCTCGGTGGCGTCGACGAACGCGTCGGTGAGCGCGATCCGGCCGGTGATGGTGGCGCCGGAGGTCTCCAGCGACTTGGTCACGCCCTCGATGTCGGCGGGGTCGGCGTCCGGGGTGGTGAACACCGCGACGGTGCGATCGGCCAGGGTGCCGCCGAGGAGGCGGCCCGCGTTGCCCGCGATGAACCGGTCGGCCGAGTTCAACTGATCGGTGAGCCTGCGGTTCTGATCGGAGACGGTGTCGACCTGCTGACGCAGATCCGACTTGTCCGCACGCAATCCCGACAGCAGATCCGCGGCCAGCGTTTGCGAGCCGAGCACCACGCCGATGGCGAGGGCCAGGAAGATCGCCACGATCGAGACGGCGTGCTGGCGTAACGAGATCATCGTTCTCCCTTGGTCATTTGTCGCCTGCGCCGACCAGGCTCTGCGCCCACAGCGCGAACCGGTCCCAGGTGTCGGCGGCCCAGGCGAGGGCGTCGGTGCCGGTGTTGGAGGCGAGCAGCACCACGATCACCGCGATCAGCGCGGCCAGCACCACCAGCGCGATGCCGATGCCGGACACCCGATTGCGGTACAGCGTGGCCACCGCCTTCGCGTCCATCAGCTTGGTGCCGAGCTTGAGCCGGGTCAGGAAGGTCGCGGGGTTGCTCTCGCGGCGGCTGCGATCGAAGAAGTCGTCGAGGGTGGCGGCCGCGCCCGCGGTGACGATCAGCGACGCGCCGTGGTGGTGCGCCAGCAGCAGCGCCAGGTCGGCGGGCGAGCCGGTGGACGGGAAGGTGGTCGCGCCGATGCCGAGGTCCTGGATGCGTTCCAGGCCCTTCGCGTGGCCGTCGGTGTCGGCGGGCAGGATCACCTCGGCGCCGCATTTCAAGGTGGCGGAGGTGATCTCGTCCGGGTCGCCGACGATCAGGTCGGGGCGGTAGCCCTGCTTCATCAGGGTGTCCGCGCCGCGGCCGACGCCGACCATGATCGGCACGTACTCCTTGACGAACGGCTTGAGCCGCTTCAGGTCTTCGGCGTGGTCCGGTCCGTCGGCGACGACGATCACGTGCCGGTGCTTCATCGACAGTTCCAGCTCCGGCACGCCGATGCCGTCGATCAGCAGCGCGCTCTCGGTGCGGATGAACTCGATGGTGTTGCCGGCGAAGGCCTCCAAATGATCGGCGAGGCCGTTGCGCGCCTCGATCATCCGCTCGGCGATATCGGAATCGGTCAGTTCGATGCCCTTGACCAGGACCTCGGGTTCCTTCTTGATCACCTTGTCGGCGTAGACGACACCCTCGTCGATGCGGACCTTGATGCCGTCCTTGATCTTGCTGAACGCGTCCGAGCTCACCGTGTCCAGCAGCAGAATGTTGTTCGCCACCAGCACTTCCGGGCCCAGGTTGGGATAGCGGCCGGAGATCGACGGCGAGGTGTTGATCACCGCGACCACCCCCGCCTCGACCAGCCGGTCCGCGGTGAGCCGGTCCAGGTCCATCTCGTCGAGCACGACGACATCGCCTGGTCCGACCCGTTTCAGCAGACGCCGGGTGTTGCGATCCACCCGGGCTATCCCGGAGAGGCCGGGCAGCGTTTCGGTGTTCCTCGACAACAACGCCAGCATCTTCATGGCCCCGATGCTGCCCCCAAACCCTCAACCGTTGGTGGAGGCGCGCCGTACCACCTACCACATACGTCACTGTGATAACAGTGACACGACTAACGACACGCGGAAGAACTCGTTGCAGTGCGACACCATGTGGTGCCGATCACATGTCCGGGTTTACTTCGCGCGTCTAACGAGCAGTACCGCTATCGTTTCGTTACCGTCGACCAGCCCCGACGACATCTCGACGTGAAGTGACGAAGGACGACTGCGTGATGCGCCTCGAAATAGCCAGGGAGATCGGGCTTTTGCGCCGAAGACCAGACATTTCTCCGATATGTGCAGCTTCCGGACAATGCCGACAAATGCGGTCGGTGCGATGAGCAGACACTGGCCGGTCGGTGCCGATCGACGATTCGGGATAGATTCACGCGATTCGGGCAAACTACAGCAACGTAACAGCTACCAATCGCGTCAGGCCGACTCGTGGCCTACTTTGGATGCGCCCTGGTCGACCGAGGACCAGTGGGCAGCCGAAGATCAGTGGGCTGCGACGGACCAGGGGGTCGCAGCAGATCAGTGGGACACGTCGGATCAGTGGGCGGCAGCAGGCCAGGTAGCCGCAAGGGGTCAGTGGGACGCAGTGGACCAGGAGGCCGCAGCTGGCCAACGGGCCGCGGTGAATCAGTGGGACGAGCCAGATGACCGGTGGCCGCATTCTGACCCGCGAACCGTGGCGGTTCCGCGGCCGGTGCCGGCCGCTCGTCCAGCGCAATCCAAGCGCCGTGGCGGCAAGCACCGGATGCCGCCGCCGCCTGCCTCGCTGAAAGGTCGCGCGGCGATCGTCGCGGTTGCCGCCGGTGCGCTGGTCGCGGCGGGGCAGAACTTGATGACCACCACCGACAAGGCGCCCGTGGAGAATGTGGCGCCGATGGCGCTCGGCCAGGCGCAGGCAATGCCGACGGAACCGGCCGCCACCGAGCCGGGGCTGCTCGAAGAGGGGCCGGTCGACCTCGGTCAGTTCAGCGACATCCTCAGCAACGGCAGCAAGGTCGCCGAGGAGATGACGGCGGAGGCACAGGCGAAGCTGCGGCCGCTGTTCATGAAGTTCACCACCGGCACCTTCACCTCCGGGTACGGAATGCGCTGGGGCGCACTGCATCCGGGCGTGGACATCGCCGCACCCATCGGCACCCCGATCGTCGCGGTCGAGGACGGCACGGTGATCAGCTCGGGACCGGCGGCCGGGTTCGGCATGTGGGTGCGGCTGCTCGGGGACGACGGCACGGTCACCGTGTACGGCCACATCAACACCTCGCTGGTCAGCATCGGCCAGCGTGTGATGGCCGGTGACGAGATCGCCACCGTCGGCAACCGCGGCGAAACCACCGGGCCGCACTGCCACTTCGAGGTCTGGCTCAACGGCACCGACCGCATCGACCCGCTCCCCTGGCTCGCCACCCGCGGCATCAGCCTCGGCCAAGAACGCGACTGACGGCACGCGCCTTCGATGCATCGGACCGACTGTCTGTGACACCGGTTACATCGACACACGGCACCCCGAGGTAGTACCTATATGCTGCCCGTCACAGGTAACTCGAAGAGGAGACCCCATGGCCAGCACGACCGTCGACGCCGTCATCGCCGCACCGCGTGAGGTGGTGTACCGGCTCTTCGCCGACCGCGAGAGCATCAGCCCGTACCTCCCGATCAACGTCAAGCTGACCAAGCCCGGGCTGACCGAGCGCGAAGGAGTCGGCGCCCAGCACCTCCTCGGCGTCGGCCCGGTCGGCATCACCGAGGAGATCACCAAGCTGGTGCCCGGCGAGCGAATGGAATACAAGGTCGTCAAGGGCGCCCCGGTGAAACGCCACATCGGCGTGGTGACCTTCACCGACGCCCCCAACGGCACCCTGGTCTCCTACACCATGGAATCCGACCCCAGCCTCCCCGTCCCCGCCAAGGTCCTGGAGTTCGGCCTCAAAAACCTGATCACCCAGTTCATCAAGGCAGCCCAAAAAGCCGTCCGCTAACTCACCCACAGCCGCACCCCTTCTGACCTCCCGCACCCGAACACGCCGCACTGACCCGCGTGCGGATGTCAAAAGGCGTGCGGGTGTGGGTTAGACGGTTGCCCCGGACTTTTCGGCGCGGGCGAGGTCCAGGAGTTCCTCCGCGTGGGCTCGGCCGGTTTCGGTGTCGTCCAAACCGGCCAGCATGCGGGCCAATTCGATGACGCGTTCGTCTTTGGTCAGGGCGTGGACGCCGCTGTTGACCTTGCCCTTGCCGTCGTCGGACTTGTCCACCACCAGGTGGGTGTCGGCAAAGGCGGCGACCTGGGGCAGGTGGGTGACCACGATGACCTGGTGGGTGCGGGCGAGGCGGGCGAGCCTGCGGCCGATCTCGACCGCCGCGCGGCCGCCGACGCCGGCGTCGACCTCGTCGAACACCATGGTCGCGCCGTGATCGGAACTGGCCAGCACGACCTCGAGGGCGAGCATCACCCGGGACAGCTCACCGCCGGACGCGCTCTTGCTCAACGGCAGCGACTGCGCACCGGAATGCGCGGACAACCGGAACTCCACCTCGTCGATGCCGGACGATCCGGCGTGCACTTCTTTGCCGTCGACGGTCAGCGGCGCGGAGTCCTGCGGGCCCGCGGGCATCGGCCGGACCTCGACCTCGAGCTTCGCTTTTCCCATGGCCAGTCCGCCCAATTCGGCGCTCACCGCGGACCCGAGCTTGCCCGCCGCCTTCTTGCGCGCGGCACTCAGCTTGCGTGCCGCCTCCCGGACCCGCTCGGCCGCGATATCGACCTCGGCCGCCAGCGCCGCCAGGGTCTCCTCGGACACATCGAGCGAACCGAGCTTGGCGCGGGCCTCGTCGGCCCACGCGATCACCCCGTCGATATCGGGCGCGTACTTACGGGTCAGCGACTTGAGTTCGGCTTGGCGGGTGAGCAGCGAGTCGAGCGCACCGGGATCCGACGGCAGATCCGAAAGATAACCGCTGAGCTCGGTGGTCAGGTCGACCACCACCGCGATCGCCTCACCGAGCCGCGGACCGAGCGCGGTGAGCGCGGGATCGTCGGCCGCATCGATGCGAGCGAGCGCGGCACCGAGCAATTCCAGTGCGCCGGAACCCTCTTCGGGCGAGTCGACGGGACCGGCGAGCGCGTCGTGGGCGGTCGTCGCGCCCTCGCGCAGCGAATCGAGATCGCTGAGCCTGCGCACCTCGTCGACGATGCGCACGTCCTCGCCGGGCTCCGGTGCGATGGCGTCGATTTCGGCCAGCGAATGCTGGAGCCGGTCCGCCTCCTGCGCCAATTCCCTGCTGCGCGCGGTCCGTTCGAGCAGTTCGGTACGCGCGTCCAGCCAAGAACGGCGCTGCACAGTGTATTTGCGCAACAGCGGACCGACGGTATCGGCGGCGAACTGGTCGAGCGCGGACAGTTGCTGTTCGGGACGCTGCAACCGCAGCTGGTCATTCTGGCCGTGCACAGTGAGCAGCGACGCGGTGAAATCGGCCAGCACCGAGGCGGGTACGCCGCGGCCGCCGAGATGCGCGCGGGAGCGGCCGTCGCTACCGACGGTACGGATGGCGATGATGCTGCCGTCGTCATCCTGTTCGGCCGCAGCCGATTCCAGCACCTGCGCCACTTCGGCGCGGGCCGCGTCGTTCACGTCGTCGACGGTGAACCGGCCCTCCACCACCGCGCGCGCGGCGCCGAGCCGGACCCGGCCCGGGTCGGCCCGCGCACCACTCAGCAGGTGCAGGCTGGTGACCACCATGGTCTTGCCCGCGCCGGTCTCACCGGTGAGAACTGTGAGACCCTCGTGGAATTGCGCCGTGGCCGTCGAAATAACGCCGAGACCATCAATCCTGATCTCTGTCAGCACTGAGTCCACCCTCCCCGCCGGCTCCGCCGGCTGCCGTCCCCCCGGAGTTCACCCTCCCCGCCGGCTCCGCCGACCGCCGTCGGCCACGCCAGCCTGTCACGGGCAATTGGAACTTGCGCACCATCCGGTCCGCGAACGGCGCGGAATCCAGCCGCACCCAGCGCACCGGTTGTGCTCCGCGGACCGCCTCCAAGCGGCCGCCACGCGGTAGGTCGATGCTGCGCCTGCCATCCAGGAAAACTATCGCATCGTGTCCGGTGGCCACGCATTCCACCGCGATCCGCGACGCCGGGCTGGTCACCAGCGGCCGCGCGAACAGCGCGTGCGCGTTGCTCGGAACCACCAGCAGCGCTTCGAGTTCCGGCCACACCACCGGCCCGCCCGCGGAAAACGCGTACGCGGTCGAACCGGTCGGAGTGGAGATCAGGATGCCGTCGCAGCCGAACGACGACACCGGCCGCCCATCCACCTCCAGCACCAGCTCCAGCACGCCGGTGCGCGAGGCGTTTTCGATGCTGCCCTCGTTCAGCGCCCAGCCGGTCTGCACGATCTCGTCGTCGACGCGCACGGTGAAGTCGATGGTCATCCGCTGTTCGATGCGGTAGTCGCCGCGGACCACGTGGGCCAGCGCGTCATCCAGGTTCTCGGCCTCGGCCTCGGTCAGAAAACCGATGCGGCCCAGGTTGATTCCCAGCACCGGCACCTCGGCCGGGCGGGCGAGTTCGGCGGCGCGCAGGAACGTTCCGTCACCACCCAGCACCAGCACCATCTCGCAGCCGATCGCGGCGTCGGGACCGTGCTCGACCACCCGCACCGGGTAACCGCCCGCCGCGGCCTCGAACCGGGTATCGACGGCCTCGTCGGCCAGCACCCGCAGGCAGATGCCCGCGTCCGCGAAGATCTTCGCCACCCGATGGGCGGTCTCGATGATCTCCGCCCGGCCCGGATGCGCCACCAGCAGGATCTCCCGGCCATCCGACCTGATCGGCGCGTTCACTGTGGACCCTCCTCGACCGCACGCTCGACGAGAGCGGCGACTCGCTCACCGTCGTCTTCCAGCTGCCCGTCCTTGCGCAGCCACACGAAGTATTCGACATTGCCCGACGGGCCCGGCAACGGGCTCGCCACCACCGCCTCGGTGCGCAGGCCGAGCGCGGCGGCAGCGGTGGTGACGTCGCGGACAGCCTCGGCGCGCAGCGCCGGATCACGCACCACGCCACCGGCACCGACACGGTCCTTGCCGACCTCGAACTGCGGTTTCACCATCGGCAGCAGGTCGCCGCCCGGCGCAGTGCAGGCGGCCAGCGCGGGCAGCACCAGGCCGAGGGAGATGAACGACAGGTCGCCGACAACCAATTCGACGGTGCCGCCGATGGTTTCGGTGGTGATGCCGCGCACGTTGGTGCGGTCGACGACGCGCACCCGGTCGTCGTTCTGCAATCGCCAGATGAGCTGGCCGTAGCCGACGTCCACCGCGACCACCTCGTCGGCCCCGCGGGAAAGCAGCACGTCGGTGAAGCCACCGGTCGAGGCGCCCGCGTCGAGGCAGCGTTTGCCCGCGACGCTGAGCCCGGCGGGCTCGAAGGTCGCCAGCGCGCCGAGGAGTTTGTGCGCACCGCGCGAGGCCCAGGAGACCTCGTCGGGCTGCTCACGGACCAGCAGCGGGGTGCCGGCTTCGACGGCGGTCGCGGGTTTCACCGCCACCGTCCCAGCTATCAGGACCCGACCGGCGCCGATCAGCTCGACCGCGTGTTCCCGCGACCTCGCCAATCCGCGGCGAACCAGTTCGGCGTCCACGCGCGCGCGTCTGGCCACCTCAGATCTTGTCCACCGTGGCCAGTGCCTGCACGAGCACGTCGTGCGCCTGTTCCAGGATGCGCGCGCGGCGGGTGATGTCGGTGCCCGACTCGGCGCCCTCGGTCGGCGAGCCCGGCCAGCTGGTGCGCGTGGCGAGTTCGGTGAGCAGGCCGTCGATCTCGCTGCGGATGCGCTCCGGGTCGGCCGGCTCCGGACGCCCTGGACCGCCAGGCAGATGCTGACCGGGCAGCGGGGGACCCGGGCGGGGTCCGTTCGCGCCGGGCAGACCGGGGCCGGTGGGGCGGGGCATGGGAGTAGTCATCGTGACGTCAACGCTATCGGATTTCCGAACCAGACGCGCGTACCGTCACGGCTCGTCCCGGGTTGCGCCGCAACCGGTCGGCCAGGTCCGCGGCGAGGTCGCCCGGGTCGGTGTCCGATTCGGCGGGAATCGGGGGGTAGTTGAGCGCGTCGAGGGAGTCGGCGACGTAGGTGGGGATGGACTCGGCCGACGCGTCCTTCAGCTCGTCGAGGGTGCTGACGCCGGTCAGGACCAGCAGGGATTCGAGGCCGACGGTGTTGGCGCCCTCGATATCGGTGTCCAGGCGGTCGCCGACCACCAGGGCACTGCGGGTCCCGGCGCGCACTAGGGCGTCCTCGAGCAGGGGCGCGTAGGGCTTGCCCGCGACGAGCGGTTCGCGTTCGGACGCGGCGCGCAAGGCGGCGACCATCGAGCCGTTGCCGGGGGCGAGGCCGCGTTCGTTCGGCAGGGTCTTGTCGGTGTTGGCGGCGACCCACAGTGCGTCGGCCCGCAAAGCGTAGGCCGCCTCGGCGAGGTCGGCCCAGCAGGTTTGTGGTGAATGTCCTTGGACGACTGCGGCGGGCGGGGTGTCGGCGAAGCGGCGGATCGGGTGCAGGCCCACCGCGGTCACCTCGGCGGCCAGGTCGTCGGTGCCGATGATGAGTACGTCGGCGCCCGGCGCGAGTCGTTCGGCGAGCAGGCGGGCAGCCGCCTGGGCGCTTGTCACCACCTCATCGGTGCTCGCGCGGAAGCCGAGTTCGGTGAGGTGTGCGGCGACCGTCTCCGGTCCCCGGCTCGCGTTGTTCGTGACGTACATCAGCCGCTGCGCGGATCCGTCGTCGGCCAGCGCCGCCGGCGCACCCTCGATCACCGCGTGCCCGCGGTACAGGGTGCCGTCCAGATCCAGCAGCAAGGCCTCGTAGCGATCTCGTAGCCGCTCCACACCACTCTCCGTGTCACCGATCGGCCGGAGCCGAATTACGTATCCGCCGGACGTCCGGAACCGCACCCGAGAAGGTTGCCCTCGGCCGGTCCGAGACATCCGAACCCTACGCCAGGAGGGCGACAAGAAACGCAGGGCGTCGATCGCTCACTTGCCCCGCAGCGAACGGCATCTGGCGTTTCGCTGGTCCCGAAACGACGAGCGGGACATGACGGTGCGGTATCTCACGATCTACCGCGGTCATGCCCCGCTCGATTTGCCTCAGTTGGTGACGCAGTTGCCTTCGCCGTCGGCCTTTCCGTACTTCGGCGACATGATGCCGGGGACCGAGCAGTCCGTGTCCTTCGGCATCGGGACGAACTGCACGACGTCCTCGCCGGCCCTGTGGCAGGTCGCCTTCGCGCTCACACCACCCGGCAGATTGATGCTTTCGGTGTACTCGAGGCCGGCCTGCTCGCAGGCCTTCTTGGCCTCCTGGCCGTAGTTGGTCGGCTCCGCGCTCGCCGAAGCGGCGCCCATCGCGGTCAGCGCCGCGGCGGCCAAGCCGACGAATACAGTGGCCCGAACACTACTCATCCTGCATCTCCTTGAAATCAGACAGTCCCGTGACGTATCGCTGACCCGCATCGCGACCCCGGGCAACCGGCCGAAGCCGGCACACCCCTGGCGATTTCGCGCCACAAGAACCCTACGTGGTCCCTGCAAGGCTAGTTGCGCGTTCCGCCGAAGAGTTCAACGGGCACAACGAATCCCGCTGAGTGAACCCGCAATTCGACGAACTGGACAGCACGTTTTTTGGGTCTTGACGGATTTCCACTGGTAGTCGAGGGCGTACGTGGTGGCGGCCTCGCTGGGCGGCGTGCGAGAACGGCGCCGACACGCAAAACACCCCAATCGGTATGCGACACCTGAGCCGACCAGGATGACCGCCGAAATTTGGCACGTCAAGGCTGGTTGGCAGCTTATTCGAGCCCTCGAGATCCGCGCCATGCAACTGACCCGCAACGACCGCCCCGCCGCCGATATCTGCGGACCTGGATTAGCCATCACCCGAGCATGCGGACGACACCCAACTCGACATGCTGTTGTCGTCGCACCCCAATAGCCAACAGCCGCAAACCTTCTGACCTCCCGCACACAGACTCGCCGCCGCAACACGCATGCGTTCGTCAGCAGGCATGCGTCTGCGGTTGCATACCGTGGACTGAGGCGCGTGAGTCGCAACCGGAAACTGGCCAGCGGGACGACCGCAGGAAACCCCACCCGGTCACGACGAGTTGCCAACGCGCGCACATCGTCTGGTATCCAGACACCGCGTTATCGCCCTCGCCGAATCGATCTCAGAGGGCCTTGCCGTCACGACACGCGCACGGATCCCAGATGATGTGGACGATGATGTCGGCCTGTATGCACTCGGTGACGTAGTCCGCCGTCATCCACGCTCGGACGTCGGAAGGTGTGCGTCTATATGCACCGGGCAGCGTGGATCCGCCAACACACCCAACCCGTCCGGGAATACGGGGCAACCTCACCCGCTCGACTACTAAATTTCCCAGCGAAGTGCATCGAACAGTCGGACGATCACATAAGCCCTTACTTGGCCCATCCATGTCCCGCTCGACGCGATCCAGTTCCTCCACCGGGACATAGCGACAGCAACACGCCAATTCCGCCGCCATCATGTCCCGTTCAACGCAACACAGTTCATCGAACGGGACATGGTGACGACGACACACCGATTCGAGCGCCGTCATGTCCCGTTCAACGCGATACAGGTTGGCGAGTGGGGCATGGCGGTGGCTCGGATTCATAGTGGCGGGGGCGATGACCGGGATCAGGACCAGGTAGTTCACCGGTGCACATCGCGATGACCCGTTCGCCGACCGGGTTGGCGATGCCGTCAGCCGGACTGCGGTAGGGCATCTCGGTGAGATCGCCGGGGACAGCGAACTTTTCGGCGAATCCTTCGAAGCCGCGTCGTCGACTGGAAGTATCGGCGCGACCCACCAAGGACCCGCCCACGTCCCGGACTGCATGCTGCGCAGTTAATCCAGCAGGACGTAGCGACATTCACCTGCAATTCCGCTGCCACCGCGTCCCGTTCGAAACGCCTCCTCGGCCGCCGTCATGTCCCGTCCGAACGATCGGATGCGCCGGCGCAGTCCAGCGAACAGCGCGACGACCGCACGAGACGACTCACCAAGGACCCACCTGCGTCCGGTCAACGCGATGCAAGTCATCCAGCAGGACATAGCGACATTCACCTGCCAATTCCGCCGCCACCACGCCCCGTTCGAAACGCCTCCTCGTCCGCCGTCATGTCCCGTCCGAACGATCGGATGCGCCAGCGCAGTCCAGCGAGCAGCGGGACGACCGCACGAGACGACTCACCAAGGACCCATCTGCGTCCATTCAACGCGATGTAATTCATCCAGTGGGACATAGCGACATTCGCACGCCGATTCCGTCGCCACCACGTCCCGCTCGGCTGCTCGGATTCGCTAGCGCGGTCCGTCCGAGGCGGGGCGACCGGATGGGTCGACCCGGTCAGGGCTCATCCTTGCAGTTCGGCAGGGCATGGCTCGGTGGCGGGCTTGCTGACCGGTGTTGTCTGCTGGGCTACAGCTCTAGGTCGTCGGCGGGGTGGGGGCCGCCGGTTAGTTCTTCGGCGCGTTCTTCTGCGTCGGTTTCGCCGTCCAGGTCGGCGGAGGCCGCGTTGAGGAACCAGGTGAGGCCCTCTTCGGTGCGGCCGGCGGCGACGAGGGCGTCGGCGTAGGCGTAGAAGAGGCGGGCGGCGGCCGAGCCGGTGCGAGAGGGGTCGAGTTCGGAGGTTTGCAAGGTGACCACGGCCTGGTCGTATTCGCCGAGGTCCATGCGGGCGCCGGCGACGACGATGCGCAGTTCGGTGGCTTCGTCGCCGGTGAGGGCGCGGGCCTCGTCACTGCGGCCCAGTTCGATGGCGCGTTCGGGGCGGCCGAGGCCGCGTTCGCAGTCGGCCATGACAGCGAGCAGGCCGGAGCCGCCGGACATGCGGCGGGCGGTGCGCAGCTCGGAGAGGGCCTCGGCCCATTCACCCGCGTGATAGGCGGTAACACCCGCGGTTTCGCGGACCACGGCAATGCGGCCCGCGCGTTGCCGGGCCGCGCGAGCGTGCGCGAGGGCCAGGCGTGGGTCGTCCTCGATCAGCTTGACGGCCATCACGAGGTGACGGGCCACGGCCTCCGCGTTCGACTTGTCCAGGCTCAGCAGGTCGCGGCGGACAGCGGGATCCAAGTCGGCCGGCTGCACGTCATCGGGAAGATCGGGCTCTTCGGGACGCGGCGGACGCCGATCCTGCGAGCGATCGCCGCCGGCACCGGTGCGCGCACCTTCGCCACCGCGACGCCGATCATCCGGGCCGTTACTCCGCGAATCGTTGCGGTCGAACCCACCACGGCCGCCGGAATCGCCGCCACGCTTGAAACCGCCGCGATCACCCGCATCGCTCCGGCCACCGGAGCCACCGCCACGGTTGAAGCCCCCACGATCACTGGAATCGCCGCGCCCACCGGAGTCGCCACCACGGTTGAAACCACCACGATCGCCAGAGGTACCGCCACGGTTGAAACCACCGCGGTCACCAAAGTCATTGCTGCGGTTGTATCCACCACGGTCACTGGAACCGCCACGCTGGCCGGAATCGCTGCGCCCGCCGAAGTCGCCACCGCGCTTGAAACCGCCGCGATCGCCAGCGTCATTGCCGCGATTGAAGCCGCCACGATCACCGGAACCACCCCGGCTATAGCCACCGCGATCGCCGTCCTGATTAGAGCTGCCGCGATCGTTGGAATCGCCGCCGCGGTTGAAACCACCACGATCACCGGAATCGCCGCCGCGGTTGAAACCACCGCGTTCACCCGAACCGCCGCTGCGGTTGAAGCCGCCACGATCACCGGAGTCGCTGCCACGATTGGAACCACTGCGGTCGCCGGAACCACCGCGACTGAAACCGCCACGATCACCGGGTCCGCTGTCGCGGTCAAAGCTGCCTCGGCCACTGGAGTCACCGCTGCGGCTGAACCCACTGCGATTGCCCGGATCGCCACTGCGGTTGAAACCACCGCGTTCACCCGAACTACCGCTGCGATTGAAACCGCCACGGTTGCCCGAGTCGCTGCCACGATTGAAACCGCCGCGGTCGCCGGAACCACCGCTGCGATTGAAACCGCCGCGGCTGTCCGAGTCGCCGCCACGGCTGGAGTTGCCTGACGCGCTGGCGTCGCCACGGCGGTTGAGGCCGGAGCGCTCGCCGGTGTTGCCGCGCGAGCTCGAATCGCCACCGCGGTTGAAGCCTCCGCGATCACCGGAGCCCTCACGGCGCTGGTATCCGCCGCGGTCGCTGGAGCCGGGTCGGTCGCTCGAATTACCGCGCTGGGCGGAATCGCCGCGCTGGTTGAATCCGCTGCGGCCGGCGGAGTCGCCGCGATCACCGGAATTGTTGCTTCGTTTGAAGCCGCCGCGCTGGCCGCCTTCGCGGTCGGGGCGGTTCTTGGCGGAGTCGCCTGCGGTGCCACCGCTGCCCTGGGCCGGGCGGTCGGATCCCTCGCCGCGCGGGGAGGACTTCCGGTCGTCGTTCTGTTCCGACACGGTGATCCCTTTCTGAGGTCCGCAAGAATGGTCGGGGCCCCACAAATTCAATCACGTGTCCTGGTGGGGGCCTGACACGGCTGATCGTTTCGAGCGACCGGCAAGCAGTCGCGAGCGACGTCGTTTCGGCACGCAAGGTGCTGAAACGACGATAGGGGACCCAGAATCTGGGTCCCCTATCGTGAAGGATGTTCCGGCGGTGTCCTACTCTCCCACACCCTGTCGAGTGCAGTACCATCGGCGCTGGCAGGCTTAGCTTCCGGGTTCGGAATGGGACCGGGC
>NZ_JBIAID010000003.1:666288-1438176 GCF_042871115.1 Nocardia sp. NPDC006044 | reverse complement strand
AAAGGTCGCGAGTTGATCTCCCAAAGCGACCTTTTGACTCGACTCAACAGGCCAACAACCTTTTGACTCGACTCGATGAAGAAAGATCTCGAGAATAGCACCACAGCCAGTCCCCACGCCGACAACTCTCACCTCCGCCGACCCAAGCTGCGGGAGAGAAGGCCGGGGACCCCACCTGACGTGCTCAGCACTATCCGGGCATCCCCTGTGCCAGGCCCCAAACCCCGCAGACCGGTCGCCCGGGACGTCTCTGAACCCACCGCACCGAAACGGGGACACTGCCGCACCCTGAGGGATGTGCACCTACCCCGTGCGGACCTCCCGGCTCGTCCCGTGTGTACTTGCCCAGTGAAGCTGAAGGCCTACCCTGGTTTTCACTGCAGTAGTGCTGGGCACGTCGCCTGCCGTACCCGGCTTTAGGTGCATGTCAGGATGGGCGGCGTCGGGTTCCGGCGTGGTCATCTGGCTGTGGTTGCGTCACGGAATTCTTTAAAAAGCTGGCCTGGTGCTCGAAAGCTGAAGACCTGCGCGGGTTTTTCCTGAAGTGGTGCTGGGCGCGTCGTCTGCCAGTACCGGTCTACATCCGCGATAAGGGCGCGCAACCTCGGGTTCCATCGTGTCCGTCTGCTGTGGTGGTGTTGCCACGGGTTGTTCGCACAGCTGCTTCGTTCTTCGCATACCTGTTGCCGGGTTGAGGGGTATGCGGAAGGTGAAGCGGGTGTGGGAGGTCGGCCCTATCTGTCGCTTGGTCTGCGGGGCGGCGGGGTTTGTTATGGCGCCTCGACCGGCTGCGGTGAATGTGCGTGCATGACCCGCCGCCTCGTTCTGCACTCCTTCTCCGGAGCTGCCCTGCTTCAGAACCCGGTCCTTGGTGCGGATCGCGAGGAAAAGGGTGGGTTGAGGGATCCGCATGGCATCCGGGGACTGCCCACGGGTCCGCGAGGCGAGCGGCATCCTTGCGGGCGTGTAGATGTTGTCCACCGGCTGTGCCGTTCGGTGGTGCCAGAGCTGTGCTGCTTTCGGGATTCGCATTGAGGATGGGGTCCTGGAGGGGGCCGGGGAGAGTGCGGATTTGTTGAGTGCCGGGGCGGGTTGGTTGGGATCAGGGCGACGAAAAACCTGGTGGGGGTGGGGGATTCGGTGGTGTGCTCGGGGAGCATTAATCGGGTTCTCTACAGCGAAGGTGATCTCATGACGATCGCACACGCACCAAGCTCTGCCTCGGTGATCAAGCTCGGCGCGCGGATCGGCGCGCGGGTCGACAATGTTCGGCTCGGCGGGGATTTGGACGCGGCGACGGTCGAGGTGATCCGGCGGGCGCTGGCGGAGCACAAGGTGATCTTCTTCCGGGGGCAGGATCAGCTGACGGAGGACGGGCAGTACGAGTTCGCGCAGTTGCTCGGCAGCCCGACGACGCCGCACCCGACGGTCACCTCGCACGGGGTCAAGAGCCTGGCGATCGACTCCGAGCACGGGCGCGCGAACAGCTGGCACACCGATGTCACGTTCGTCGACCGGATTCCGAAGGCGTCGATCCTGCGCGCGGTGCACCTGCCGACCTATGGCGGATCGACCACGTGGGCCTCGACCGTGGCCGCGTACGAGTCGCTGCCTGCCTCGCTGAAACTGCTCGCGGAGAACCTGCGCGCCGTGCACACCAATGTCTACGACTACGCGGCCCGCAACGTGGAACCGCTGCGCCCGAACACCCAGGCCTACCGCGCAGAGTTCGAGTCCAGCTACTACGAGACCGAGCACCCGGTGGTGCGGGTGCATCCGGAGACGGGCGAGCGGGCACTGCTGCTCGGCCATTTCGTGAAGCACTTCGTCGGCCTGTCCAGCACCGAATCGCAGACCCTGTTCCGGCTGTTCCAGGACCGGGTGACCCGGTTGGAGAACACCGCCCGCTGGAACTGGGCGCCGGGCGACGTGGCGATCTGGGACAACCGCGCCACCCAGCACTACGCCATCGACGACTACGACGACCAGCCGCGCAAGCTGACCCGGATCACGTTGGCCGGCGACATCCCGGTCGGCGTCGACGGCACCGCGAGCCGCAGCATCGCCGGCAATGCCGAGCACTACTCGATCGTCGAGGAGACCCAGCTGCTTGCCTCCTGATCCGGCTCGCCGATGCCGGATACGGCGGGCCGAATCCGCGGGCGACGATCATGCGCGACGGCGCGGGCGCATGATCTTGTTCGGTCGCAGCGAGGTGTCGTCGTGCGCCGCCACTCGGGCCCCTGAGACACTGTTGCGATGAGTATTCGGCCGTTGGACGGTGTTCGCGTCCTGGAGCTGGGCAATTACATTGCCGCGCCGACCGCCGGGCGCATCCTCGGTGACTTCGGCGCCGAGGTCATCAAGGTGGAGCGCCCGAAGGCAGGCGACGAGTTGCGCAACTGGCGGCTCTACGGTGGCGACACCTCGATGCTGTATCGCACGGTCAATCGGAACAAGAAGTCGATCACGCTGGATCTGCGCAGCGAGGCGGGCCGGGCCGTCGTGCTCGACCTGGTCCGCCGGTGCGATGTGCTGCTGGAGAACTTCCGCCCCGGGATGCTGGAGAAGTGGGGACTCGGCCCGGAGGTGCTCAACGAGGCGAACCCGGACCTGGTGATCACCAGGATCTCCGGTTACGGGCAGACCGGCCCGCACGCGTCGCGGCCCGGTTTCGCGGCGGTCGCCGAGGCGGTCGGCGGCCTGCGCGAACTGATGGGCGAGCCGGATCGACCGCCGGTGCGCACCGGCGTATCCATCGGTGACTCGATCGCGGGTGTCTATGCCGCGTTCGGCACGGTGATGGCGCTGTTCCAACGCGAACGCAAGCCGGGCGAGACGCCGATTCCGTTGCGCGAGCGCATCATCGATGTCGCGCTCAACGAGACGATTCTGTCGGTGATGGAATCGCTGGTCCCGGACTATCTCGCCTATGGCATAAACCGCGGCCGGGTCGGCGGCCTCGTCGAGGGCATCGCCCCGAGCAACGCCTACCCGTGCAGCGACGGCGTCAGCATCATCATCGGCGGCAACGGCGACGCCATCTTCCAGCGCTACATGCAGGTGATCGGCCGTCCCGACCTGGCCGCCGACCCGGAACTGCACGACAACGCGGGCCGCTGGCGCCAGCACGACCGCCTCGATCGGGCCATCGCCGAGTGGACGATTCAGCACACCCGCGCCGAGGCGTTGAAGATTCTCGAGGCCGCGGGCATCCCGTGCGGTCCCATCTACACCGCGGCCGACATCGTCGCCGACGAACAGTACAAGGCGCGCAATATGATTCAGCCATTCTCGGTGGATGTCGGTGCGGCGGCACCGAAAACGGTCGGGTTCCCCGGTATCGTTCCGGTGATCGGCGAGCAGTCCCTGCCCATTCGTAATATCGGCCCGGATCTAGGTGAGCACACGCGGGAAGTGTTGTCCGGGCTACTCGGCATGAGCGACAGCGAGATCGACGCCTTGGAGGCGAAATGAGACAAGACCGCAGGCGCCCGCCAGGGCGCGGTCCACGGGACATCCGGTCACCGGGGTTCACCCGGCCGACGGTGCATCCGAATCCGGCCGGCGTCCACGAAAAGCCGTGGGGTGGCGTGATGTGCGCGCCGCGGCAGGAGCGGGACGAGCGGTGACCACGGCGCTGCTGCGCGACGTCACGTTGCGAGATGGCTTGCAGCTCACCGGAAAAGTGCTGCCGGTCGAGCGCAAGGTGGACATCGTCCGCCGCCTGCTCGCGCTCGGCGTACCGGCGCTGGAGATCGGTTCGATGGCCAGGCCCGATCTGGTGCCGCCGATGGCGAACACCATGGAACTCATCGCCGCGCTGAGTCCCGAAGAGCTGCAACGCTGTTGGGTGTGGGTGGCCACGCCGCGGCACGTGCAGAAGGCGGCCGCGGCGGGGGTGCGCAACTTCCAGTACTGCTTCTCGGTCTCCGACGCGCACAACAAGGCCAATATCGGCCGCACCACCGAGGACAGCGTCGCCGCCATGCCGGAGGCGATCGGGCACGCCGCGGCGGTGGGCGGCTCGATTCAGCTGTGCCTGGCCACCAGCTTCACCTGTCCGTTCGACGGCCCGGTCGATCCGGAGCGGGTCGTCGCCATCGCCGACGATCCGCGCACCGCGGGGGCCGGCGACATCGTCATTGCCGACACCCTCGGCCAGGCATATCCGGAGCAGGTGGCCGCGCTGGTCACCGCCGTCCGCACGCGAACCCCGCAGCGGCGCATCGTCTTTCACGGTCACGACACCTGGGGGATGGGGGTGGCCAACACCCTGGCCGCCA
Source organism: Nocardia sp. NPDC006044 (assembly GCF_042871115.1). Taxonomy (NCBI): domain Bacteria; kingdom Bacillati; phylum Actinomycetota; class Actinomycetes; order Mycobacteriales; family Nocardiaceae; genus Nocardia; species Nocardia sp. NPDC006044. Next base: position 1,433,890 of record NZ_JBIAID010000003.1, on the reverse strand, counting down.
TCCGGTCGGGCGCCGCCATGGTCGACGGTGCGCTCGGTGGGCTCGGTGGTTGCCCGTTCGCGCCCGGCGCCAGCGGAAACACCTCCAGCGAGGACATCCTGTTCGCGACGCGGCCCGAGTGGTTCACCCCGGCCACGCTCGCCGCGCTGGTCGATCTGTCCGAAGACCTGCTCACCGAGCTCGGCGAGGCGAATCGATCGCGCGCGGCGGAGGGCGCCCGGTCCAAAGCTGAGGCATTCGAGTGGGTTAGCGCGCGGGCTGCTGGGTAAATATTCAGCCAGCGGTCCGACGACGGTCGTGATAGAAAAATCGGCGAGTAGGCAATGGCGCTGTGTGGTTTTCGGTCGGCTGATCGTGAATCCTGTGCCCGGCTAATAATTCCAAGCGACGTGCGGTGTGGTTGACGTCATTGACCAGGAGTTTAGTTCAGCACGAACAAAATTATGTGGTCCATATCACAAGTTAGCCATCGATTCGCCATCGTTGAAAACCGGTGAACGGAAGAAAGCCATCGGCTGATCGGGACTCGTTGTGCGACACAGGCTTGCGCCGTTTCACCGATACGATGCCGCGGCCTGCGCAAATTCCTGGTTACCGGGTTGTTAGTCGTGCGTTCAAGAGAGCGCACCTGGATGTTCCCTTACCGTGATATCTGTAGCGGGCCGATACCGAGGGAGTGCCGGCCGCTGTTCTCTGAAGGGAAAGTCTTTGAAGAAGATCCGTACGTTCGGTTTCGTGGCGCTCGCTGCCACCTCCATCGCGGTGGCCGGCTCGGGCCTCGCGGTGGCCGCGCCGCCGCTGACCGGTTCGGGGACCGGTTCCGCCGCCACCCAGACTCCGCCGTACACCGGTTCCGCGAACGGCACCGTTGCCGCGCCGCCGTTGACCGGTTCGGGTACCGGTTCGATCGAAACGTTCAAGCCGCCGTACACCGGTTCGGCGAACCCCGGCACCGTGGCGGCGCCGCCGTTGACCGGTTCGGGCACCGGTTCCATCGAAACCTTCAAGCCGCCGTACACCGGTTCCGCGAACGGCACCGTCGCGGCGCCGCCGCTCACCGGCTCGGGCACCGGTTCCGCCGAGGGCTCCGGCGCGGCGATCGACGCGTTCCTGAAGGCGCTGCTCGCGGGCAGCAGCTCCAAGTAGTCCGCGAATCGAGGCGCTCGGCGTTCCACGACCCCGAGCGCCTCGGCTGACACACCGCTACACCGTCCGATCCCGAGCAACGCGGGGTCGGATTTCTGGTTTCCGGGGAAGAACGATCGCCCGCCACCGCCCACCGGCGTCCGCGCCGTACGGAAAATGCATCGCGCCGCGGTGATCTCGCCCCTTACCATTCCCGACATGTTCAGCTACGCCATCGCCGCAACGTCCGCATTCGCGGGCGCGATGGCCGCTGTCCTGGCCGCCTCGGCAGCAGTTGCCGCGCAGCTCGACGGAGCCCGAAGCTGACCTTCCCCGGGATGTCCCGGGACCTCGGACGGGGAAGGTCGCCCCGTCGCTGAGGTCCCGCTCGACACCGTCGGGCACATTCGCCAGTGCCCGCCAGGCAAACCAGGAAGAAACATGTCCAAGCAGACCTATGTCCGCACCAAGCCGCACCTCAACATCGGCACCATGGGCCATGTCGACCACGGCAAGACCACGCTCACCGCGGCGATCACCAAGGTGCTCGCCGAGCGGGGCGGCGGCAGCTACGTGCCGTTCGACCGGATCGACCGCGCCCCGGAAGAGGCGCAGCGCGGCATCACCATCAATATCGCGCACGTCGAATACGAGACGGTGACAAGGCATTACGCGCATATCGACATGCCGGGTCACGCCGACTTCGTGAAGAACATGATCACCGGCGCGTCCCAGCTGGACGGCGCGATCCTGGTGGTCTCCGCGCAGGACGGCGTCATGCCCCAGACCGCGGAGCACGTGCTGCTGGCCCGGCAGGTCGGCGTCGAGCACGTCGTCGTCGCCCTGAACAAGGCCGACGCGGGTGACCCGGAGCTGCTCGACCTGATCGAGCTGGAGGTTCGCGAACTCCTGACCGCCCAGGGGTACCCGGGCGCCGAACTCCCGGTAGTCCGGGTATCGGGCCTGCGTGCGCTGGAGGGCGACGAGCGGTGGACCGCCGCGTTGATCGAGTTGCTGGACGCGATCGACACGCACGTGCCGACACCCGTGCGCTATACCGACGCGCCGTTCCTGCTGCCGGTGGAGAACGTCCTCACCATCACCGGCCGAGGCACCGTGGTCACCGGCGCGGTGGAGCGCGGGCGGGTCCGGCTCGGTGATCGGGTGGCTCTGCTCGGTCTGGACGACGAGCTGAGTTCGGTGGTCACCGGAGTCGAAACCTTCGGGCGCACCATGGAATTCGCGGAGGCGGGGGACAACGTCGCGCTGTTGCTGCGCGGCATCCAGCGCGGTCAGGTCCGGCGCGGTCAGGTGGTCGCCGAGCCCGGCAGCATTGCCGTGCACAGCAGGTTCACCGCTCGGGTCTACCTGCTCGGCACCGCGGAAGGCGGGCGGCGCACGCCGATCGCCACCGGCTACCGGCCGCAGTTCTACATCCGCACGGGGGACGTGGTCGGCGACGTGACGTTGCCCGGCGACACGCGGATAGCGGCACCCGGTGACACGGTCGATCTGACCGTCGAACTGGGTCGTCCGACCCCGGTGGAGCCGGGGCTCGGTTTCGCCATCCGCGAGGGTGGGCGGACCGTCGGCGCAGGCACCGTCCTGACCACCGGCTAGTTCGATGCCGGGCGCGGGAGCCGGCACAGGTTCCCGCGCTCGGTCGAGCGGCACATTTCGGCGCTGGCCGCCGTCATGCGCCGCTCGCCGCGTGGGTCGGCAGCGCGTGTTTCGCGGGTCGTGGCTGCGGCTCGACGGGCGGGGTCGCGCCGAAGTGAGTGCGGATTTCGTTGCAGGCGCCGATGATTCGGTCGATGTGCTGGTCGGCGAGACCGGCGTGCAGGCCGAAGCGGACGAGGCAGTGGTTGCGGGCGGTGGCCGGTGGGCACAGCAGGGCGCCGAAAATGCCGCGCGCCTCGAGGAAGTCGCGCATGGCCGCCGCGCGTGCGTCGGGTCCGCCCTGGAGCGCGACGATGTGACTGGCCGAGCCCTCCAGGTCGAATTCGAGCGTGGTCAGCGCCCGGCGCACCATGGTGGACAGCTCGCGTAGTCGCTGCCGCCGCCAATTGTCCAGCCGGATCACTTCGAGTGTTGCCGCGAGACCGGCGATTTCGTACGGCAGCAGCGTGGCGGAGAACACCGCGGGATGAGATTCCATTTTGAAGTAGTCGACGAAATCGATGCTGTTCGCGCCGATGAACCCGGCACGAGCGCCGAAGGCCTTGGCCAGGCTGGCAATTCGGTACGGCACCCGTTCGGTGAGCCCGAGCGCCGCCACCATTCCCGCGCCGGCCGGGCCGTCGGTACCCAGCGCGTGTGATTCGTCGACGACGAGCACGCTGTCGGTTTCGTCGGCGGCGTCACAGATCTGGGTCAGCGGGCAGCGGCTGCCATTGGTGCCGTAGATCGCGTCCACCGCGATGATGCCCGGCCCGTGCGCGCGGATCTGTTCGCGCAGGTGGCCGGGAAAATTGTGCCGGAACGAATATATCTGCGCACCAGCCGCTTTCGCGCCATGCCAGAACGACATATGCGCGAATTGATCGATATAGACCGGTGTTCCCGGGTCGGCGATCGATTGCAGCAGCCCGACTTTCGCATCCCATCCGGATTGACAGAGAATCCCGGCGGGGGCGCGCAGATGGTCGGCGAAGGCGCGTTCCAGTGCGACCTGTGGATGATCACCGGGCAGATAGGCGCCCGAGGAGAATCTCGGCGAGTACGCCGCCCGTAGCGCCGTTCTGATCGCGTGCGTGATCCGCGGATCGGCGGCCAGCGCCAGATAGTCGTTGTTGCTGAGCACGATATCGCCGAACGCAGGCGCACGGCCGTGCAGGATATGCCGCCCGCCCCAGTGCCCGGCAACCCTTTCCGAATGAAATCTCTCGACCCGCAGGCGGATCCGTTCCGCAACCGTCGGCCTCATGAAACTCCTTTCGCCACCAACAGCTACTCCAGAGCACACGCACCCCGATTGAACCACCGCCCGTTGCACGCCGGGTCGTATTGGATAACTTGACGGTTGACCACTAATGCGCAGGTCGAATATCACCGGCCCTCGGATTGCCGGCACGGGTCGCGCAGCACGCGCAACGTTTCAGCAATCCGAGGGCGAAGTGGTCTCAGCGGGTGGCGCGCGGAGCGCCGGGGCCGGGGTCGATCCGGGTGGGGCCGGCGGCGGTGGGGGTGATGGGGAAATCGAAGATGGCGGTGGGGATGTAGACGGTGGCACAGGAATTGGGGATGTCTACTACGCCGGAGAAACGGCCCTCGATGGGGGCGGCGCCGAGCAGGAGGTAGGCCTGTTCGGGGGTGTAGCCGAACTTGGTGAGGTAGTCGATGGCGTGCAGGCAGGCGCGTTCGAAGGACAGTTGCGAGTCGAGGTAGCGCTGTTCGCCGTCCAGAGTCACCGAGGTGCCCGAAAAGGCCAGGTATTCGGAGTAATTGGGGCCGGAGTTGCCGGGCATGAAGATGGCGTTCTCGGCGACGCCGTAGAGCTCCATGCCGTTCTTGATGAGATCGACGCGCAGGTCGATGAATCCGCCCATCTCGATCGCGCCGCAGAAAGTGATCTCGCCGTCGCCCTGGGAGAAATGCAGGTCGCCGACCGAGAGATGCGCGCCGTCCACGAATACCGGATAGAACACCCGGCTGCCCCTGGTGAAGTTCTTGATGTCCTGATTGCCGCCGTTCTCCCGCGGCGGCGCGGTGCGCGCGGCATCGGCGGCGACCCGGTCGAACTCGACCCCGGACAACGAGCCGAGGATGGCGTCGCGCGGCTCCGGCGGCAGCGCGAGCGGCGGCACCCGGTGCGGGTCGGTCGCGATCAGCGCCTCTTCGCGCGCGTTCCACTTCGACAGGAGCGCGGCCGACGGCGCGGTACCCATCAGCCCGGGGTGGGTCATCCCGGTGAACTTCACGCCGGGAATGTGGCGCGAGGTGGTGGTCTGCCCGCTGAAGTCCCAGATCGCCTTGTACGCGTCGGGGAAGTGCTCGGTGAGGAAGCCGCCGCCGTTGTCGGTGGCGAAGATGCCGGTGTAGCCCCAGCCCTGTCCGGCCAGTGGGCCGGAGTCCTCTTGCGGAATGGGCCCGATGTCGAGAATGTCGACGATGAGCAGGTCGCCGGGCTGCGCGCCCTCGATCGCGAACGGACCGGACAGGCAGTGCACCGTGCTGAGCGGCGCGTTCAGCACGTCCTCGGCGGAGTCGTCGTTGTGGATGGCGCCGTCGAACCACTCGCGCACGTGCACCCGGAACTCGGCGCCGGGCTTGACCGTCACCGCGGCCGGGATGTCGGGATGCCACCGATTGTGGCCGACGTACTTCTGCTCGGTGAACCGCTTGCCGGAATCGAGGGGGAACAGTAACTCGGGCATCGTGTGTCCTTCGGTATCAGGGGCGGGGAAGCTTGCGGTGCAATGGGTTTCGCGTCACCGGCACGGCCTTGCGCGGCGGTGCGGAAACGACCGGAGGCTCGGCGGCCGTGCGCTCGGTCGCGTCGATCAGCCGGGTGGCCGCCGATCCAGGCCGGATCAGCGCCGCGACGCCGAACTGCCGCTTGCTGCTCGACGCGCAGTCCGGGCACGGCGCGGCGGCAGGCACGTCGGCCATCGCGAAGCTGAGATCGAAGCCGCCGCAGGCGCGGCAGTGGAACCAGTAGAGGGGCACGGGAACCTCATTATTTTCATTTGAATATGTTTCGTATGACGACGATACAAAGGCAGGCAGGTCGCCGCAGCGAAACCGCAAGGTGAAGTTCGTGTTACGGACTCAGGAGTCGAGTTCGGCGCGCACGCTGAATTCGAGCAGGTCGGCGTCGGCCAGATAGACCGGCTGGGTGGTGTGCGCGCCGCGCACCCGCACCTCGCCGCGCGGGCCGCCGTAGCTGACCCGCGGCGCGTGCCGTTCGATCGCCCGCAGGTCGAGGCTGCGGGCGGACTCGGCGAGCGAGGCGAACAACAGCAGTCCCTCGTAGCAGGATTCGCCGATGTTGTTCAGCGCGGGCGCGGCCGGGCCGAACTCGCGCAGATACCGCGCGCCGAAATCCATCCCCGCGGACGACACCACGCTTTCGAAATAGCCACTGGCGGTGAACAATCCGCGCGTGCTGTCCGCGCCGCCCGCGTACAGCACATCCTCGCCGATCATCATGCTCAGCCGCAGCCTGTCATCGTCGAGACCGGCCTCGGCGAAGGCGCGGTTGAACGCGGCGCAGTCGGCGCCGACCATGAACAGCAGGACGCCCTGTGCCGGCGAGCGATGGATCAGTTCCAGGGCCTGCCGGAAGTCGCGTCCGCCGAGCGGGACGAAGGTCTGACCGACCACCTCGATATCCGTGGTCGCCGCGAATTCCATAGCGGCTCTTGCGGTTTCCCGCGGCCACACGTAGTCGTTGCCGACCACGCACCAGCGGCGGATGCCGCGCTCGGCGCGCAGCCAGCGCAGCGCGGGAAACAGTTGTTGCTCCGGTGTCTCGCCCACCATGTAGACGCCGTCGGAGTCCTCGCCACCCTCGTAGAACGTGGTGTAGACGTAGGGCACCCGGCCCGCGGTGTGCGGGGTAATCACCTTGCGCGCGTTGGACAGATGCCAGCCGACCACGCCGTCGATCGCGCCGGTGCTGACCATCCGGTCGATCGTCGCGGCGAGCACGGGCAGCGGCGCACCCGCGTCCACCGGGTGGAGCCGGACGGTCCGATCGAGAATTCCGCCTGCGGCATTGATATCCGCGACGGCCAATGCCGCACAGGCCTCACAGGAGGGCCCGAACATGCCCGCGGATCCACTGCGCGGCACCACCAGCGCGATGTCCACGGTGGAGCGACGGAAACCGTAGCGCGACAACGGAATCACCACCGTATATTTCCATTTGAATATTAACCATACGGGGTTGGATATAGTACTGCCGTGGACCATAGCACCGACCCCGCCGCGCTGGAAGAATTGGCCCGGCTGGTGCGCAGGGCGTCGCAGGAACTCGACCGGGCCATCGCAGCCAGCCTCGGCGAGAACTCCGTCGTGCGCTGGCACGCCCTGGCGGCGGTGGTGGACGGCGGCGGTTACCCGATGTCGCACCTTGCGGAGGCCACCCTGCTCACCGGCGCCAACCTGACCCGGCTGATCGACGGGATGATCGCGGACAACCTGGTGCACCGCAAGGTCGACGACACCGATCGCCGCCGGGTGCTGGTCTTCCCGACCCGTCGCGGGTCACTCGCCTTCCAGGCGATGAACCGCGCCGTCGGCGCCAGCGGCCTGGACGCGCTGGCCACGGGCAATGCCCGATTGGCCAAGTCGCTGGCCGGCCTGGTCGACCAGTTACACACCGAACCCGCTACCACGTAACCTGGTCGCGCGCATCGATACCTGACGAGTCGGGGCATTCCCTGATGGCGCACCGGCCCGAACGCGGTAAGACTGGTGTGCATGACTTCGCAAGCTTTGGGTTCCGACACCGCCGACCTGGCGGTACCGACCGATGTCGCGGCCCGTGCGATCGACCTGGTCAAGGTCTACGGGTCGGGAGATACGCAGGTCCGGGCCCTGGACGGGGTGTCGGCCGAGTTCGCGAAGGGGGAATTCACGGCGATCATGGGGCCGTCGGGCTCCGGCAAGTCGACGCTGGTGCACTGCCTGGCCGGGCTGGACAGCGCGAGCACCGGCACCGTCCGGATCGGTGATACCGATCTGGCGGGCCTGTCCGACAAGCAGATGACCCGGTTGCGGCGTGACCGGATCGGGTTCGTCTTCCAGGCGTTCAACCTGGTGCCGACCCTGACCGCACTGGAGAACATCACGCTGCCGCTGGACATCGCCGGGCGCAAACCGGATCAGGCCTGGTTGGACACGGTGCTGAAGCGCCTCGGCCTCAATGACCGGCTCACCCATCGACCGAGCGAGCTGTCCGGCGGACAGCAGCAGCGAGTCGCCTGCGCGCGGGCGCTCGCGGGCAAGCCGGAGATCATCTTCGGCGACGAGCCGACCGGCAACCTGGACTCGAAGGCCTCCGAAGAGGTGCTGTCCATCCTGCGCGCCGCGGTCGACGAGTTCGGGCAGACCGTGGTGATCGTCACCCACGAGCCGCACGCCGCCGGGTTCGCCGACCGGGTGATCTTCCTGGCCGACGGCAAGATCGTGAACGAAATGCGTGATCCGACCTCGGATACCGTGCTCGACCGGATGAAGGCGCTGGAGCAAGCCTGATGAGTGGCAGTCCGATGCGGAAGGTCGCGCTGCGTAACCTGGCCGCGCACAAGGTGCGTCTCGCCCTGACGCTGCTCTCGGTGGTGCTCGGCACCGCGTTCATCGCGGGTTCGTTCGTGTTCACCGATACGTTGCAGCGCACGTTCGACGGAATCTTCGCCGGTCAGGCGAAGGGCGTCGACGTCAGGGTGAGTCCCAAAGAGCGGCAGGCGCAAGGGGTTCCGAACAACATCGTCGACGAACTACAGAAGTATCCCGGAGTACGCACGATCGCGCCGAGCGTGAACGGCGTCCTGGTGCTGCTGACGCCGGACGGGAAGAAGGCGATCCAGACCGGTGGCGCGCCCACCTTCGGGCAGTCCTATCTGCCGCCGGAGCGCGCGGTCGCCGAGCCGAACAAATTCGTCCAGGGCGTGCCGCCGGCGAAAAGCGGTGAGATCGCGCTGAATACGGGCGGCGCCGAGCGGGCCGGGTTGAAGATCGGCGATCACACCAAGCTGATGATCCCGTCGCAGGGCGATCCGATCGATGTGACCCTCACCGGCATCTACCAGGTGCCCTCGGACACCGGTGGATTCATCGGCGTGCTGTTCGACGACGCTCAGGCGCGCAAGCTGTTCACCGACGGGCTGCACGTGGCTTACGTCGATGTCGCGGCCACCGGGATACCCGGTGATCAGTTGCGCGACAATCTGATCAAGGACCTGCCGAACTACAAGGTGCAAAACGGCGATCAGGTGCGCGCGGACCTGAAGAAGGACGTGTCCAACGCGCTCAACTTCATCAACTACTTCCTGCTCGCGTTCGGCGCCATCGCGCTGATCGTCGGGACGTTCATCATCTACAACACCTTTTCGATGATCGTCGCGCAGCGGCTGCGCGAACTCGCGCTGCTGCGCGCGGTCGGGGCGAGCAGGCAGCAGGTCGGGCGATCGGTGGTGGCGGAGGCGTTCGTCATCGGATTGGTCGGCAGCGCACTGGGGTTGGCCGGCGGCATCGGGCTGGCGTTCGGCCTGTCCGCAGTGCTCAACGCGTTCGATCTCGGGTTGCCGACCGGGTCGATGACGGTGTTGCCGCGCACCATCGCGGTCGGGTTGCTCGTCGGTCTTTTCGTGACGGTGCTGAGCGCCTACGCGCCTGCCCGCCGGGCGGCGAAGATTCCGCCGGTCCAGGCGATGCGGGAGGAATTCGCTTCCGCCGGTGATTCATTGCGGATCCGGACGCTGGTCGGGGCGGTGCTCGCGGTGGCGGGCGCGGCGCTCGTCTATGTGGGCGCTCAATCGACCGGCGGGAACGCGGCGTTGACCGTCGGGATCGGCGCGCTGGCGCTGATTCTCGCGGTATTGCTTGCCGCGCCCGCGCTTTCGCGTCCGGTGGTCGGCGGGCTCGGGGTGCTGACTCGTCCGTTCGGGCCGATCGGGCGGATGGCCCGCAACAATGCCGCGCGCAACCCACGCCGCACGGCCGCAACGGCGTTCGCGCTCACCCTCGGATTGATGCTGGTGACCGCGATCGGCATGCTCGGCGCCTCGGCGAAGGCCAGTGTCGGGGTGCTGGTGGACAAGGGGGTGCGGTCCGAATACGTGCTGGCCACCCAGCAATTCGTCGGGGTTCCGTTCGGTGCCGCCGAGGCGGTGCGCAAGTCGGTGCCCGGTGTCGCCGATGTGGTCGGGCTGCGTGGCGTCGGCTTCAAGATCGGGGACGATCAGGTCGGCGGCACCTCGCCGGACGGCCGGCTCGATCAAGCGCTGAACTACGAAATACTGCGTGGCTCAGCGACCCTCGGCGACCGGGACATCCTGGTGTCCGAGGACGAGGCGAACAAGCGCGGCTGGAAGGTCGGCCAGGAGGTATCGCCGACCAGTTTCGACGGCAAGAAGGTCCCGCTGACCGTCGCCGGCATCTATCGCAAGACCCCGCTGCTCGGCGCGCTCGTGGTGTCGCCGGTGGTCTACAAGGAGGTGGTGCCGGTCAACTTCCAGAGCAATGTCGTCGTGCTGGTCACCGCCGCGCCCGGCGCGAATCTGACCGCGATGCGGGCCGATCTGGAGAAGGCGGTCGAGCCTTTCCCCGTGGTCCAGGTGCAGGACCGCGAGGAATTCAAAGGCGCGCAGGGCAAACAGATCAACACGCTGCTCGCCATCCTCTACGGCCTGCTCGCGCTGGCGGTGGTGATCGCGATCCTCGGCATCGTCAACACGCTGGCGCTGTCGGTGGTGGAGCGGCGGCGCGAGATCGGCATGCTGCGTGCGGTCGGGATGCAACGCGCTCAAGTGCGGCGCACCATCTATCTGGAGTCCATGTTGATCGCGGTCTTCGGGGCCATCATCGGCATGCTGCTCGGGTTGGGGCTAGGGGTGGGCTTCCTGCGGACCTTGCGCGATCTGGGGCTCGATCAGATCGCCATCCCGTGGTCGCAGCTGGTGCTCGTGCTGGTGAGTTCGGCCGTGGTCGGGGTGCTGGCCGCGCTCTGGCCCGCGGTCCGGGCTGCCCGCACCCCACCCTTGGCGGCCATCGCCGACCTGTAGGCGCATCGCTGTCCGGCGGGCCTCGATTCGTCGGGGCCCGCCGTTCCGCTGTGCGGAATCGACTGTCCCGCAGCAGGTCCGGGATGGTGCGGGATTCCGTTGTGTCTGTCCCATCACACCGTGCGGAAGTCGGCCGGGAGATGATGCTAGGTTAAACGGAGGATATAACTCCGCTTAATTGCCGGGATCGGCCTGGTTCGACGGGGAAGGAGGCCGCGGGCAATGGTGGCTGTGGGTCTTGGCGGACCAGGTGCCGGATTCGAGGTCGCGCCGGGCGGGATGGTCGAGCGGGTGCGGGCGGCGGTGCACGGCCGCGGTCGCGAGGCGATCGGGCAGTTGGTGCTGATCACCGTGCTCTATGTCGGTTATCGGGTCGGCCGGATGGTGACCGCGGACGACACTGTGCGAGCGTTCGGCAATGCCCGTGGGCTGCTCGGGCTCGAGGATCGGCTCTGGCTGCCCGAGGAGACGACGTTGCAGTCGGTCTTCGTGCGGCACGACTCCTTCGCGGTGCCGGCCAACTTCTATTACGCCACCGCGCATTTCACCGTCGCGGTGGCGGTCCTGCTGTGGTTGTGGGTGTTCCGGCCCGAACACTATCGATGGACGCGAAACCTGATGGTGGCGTTGACCGCCGCCGCGCTCGTCGTGCACGTCCTGGTGCCGCTCGCGCCGCCGCGCATGCTGCCGGAATACGGTTTCGTCGATCTCGCCGCCGTACACGGCCAATCCGTGTACGGCTCGGCCGAATCCGGCGGTCTGTCCAACCAATTCGCCGCCATGCCCTCGTTGCACGTCGGCTGGGCGCTGCTGCTCGCCTTCGCCGTGGTCGCCGCGACCCGCACGCGATGGCGCTGGCTGGTTTTGGCGCATCCGGTGCTGACCACGCTGGTCGTCGTCGGTACCGGCAACCACTACTGGCTGGATGTCATCGTTGCGATCGGTTTGCTGGCTGTGTCGGCACTGCTGCATCCGAAGCTGGTTCCGACTGCCGCCACCGCCTGGGGCGTCATGGGCCCGGTGGCTGCGAAACCCCTCGTGACCAGCTGAAAACATGCCGTGCGCCGGTCGGTCGAACCAGGCTCACCGCCGCATCCCCTGTCGTAGGATCTCCTGAGCTGTCCGGTTCGCCCGTTCAGATAGGAGCCCGATGGAATTCCTCACCACGCTCTCCACCCTGCTCGGCATCGCACTGCAGTTGATCAACCTGGTCTCGGCCATCTCCAGCCTGTCGGGGTGATGGGGTTCAGCTCAGGGCAGCCGGCCCTTGCTGTCTGGAAGCGGATAGACCTTGCCGCCTTCCGATCGCACCACTGCGGCGAGTGCCGGGTCCGCCGTTGCCAGCGGAAGCTGCTCGGACAGCGCGGTGGCCGCAGCGACGCAGTCCGCCAGGCTTACGGCCATGCGTTCGCGATGGTAGTGCTGAGTGCGTAAACGCCCCGCGAGCACTCCTAGTTGGGCGGTCACGGGAGCTAATCGCATGCCGATCGTGGAGAGCAGGGCGATGTCCGCCTCGATGTCGTCCGGATGTCGCCCATAGACGCGGGCGAGTTGATCCATCACTTCCGCGGCGTTCGCGGTGGACAGAACGCTGGGCTCTACGAGTAGGTTCGCGACTTCGCGGGCCGATGGCTCGGCGCGGAAGTACGCGATAACCGCGTAGGCGTCGAGGACGGTCATCGCGGCCTGCTCGTCGGTTCGGCGGCTCGTTCGGCTGCGCGAGCCTCCTCGCTGTCCGGTCCCGGGCCTGCATGGGCGCCCATCAGCGCACTGATCGGATCGTCCGGCATGGGCCGGACGATCGCGTAGTCGCCCCGGTCGATGACGAGTACCGAAGAAGCGCCCCACCGACGGCGTAGATCCGCGGGGAGCGAGATCTGACCATTTCCGGTCACCTTGGCATGTGCCGAACTCATGCTTCCATCCTACATTGCGAGCTGTCGATACAACAGACTCAATATTTATAGTATGAATGACGAGTACATTGTAAATTTGGGTGGTGACTTGTATGGAATTCCTCACCACGCTCTCCACCCTGCTCGGCATCGCACTGCAATTGATCGGCCATCTCCAGCCTGTCGGGGTGATGGGGACGTTCAGAAATTACGAATGTTGTGCTCGGTCAGGTCGGTTGCGTGCTTGGCGAGGGTGCGGAAGTCGTTGTCGTCGTGCAGTACGGTCAGGCCGTGATGGGCGGCCGTTGCCGCGATGATCAGATCCACGGCCGAGGCGCTGCGGTGCTGGCCTTGTCGTGACATGCGGTACTGCGCGGCATTGATCCATGTGCCTGCCTGCTTCGGCACCGATACATCCGGATAGATACGCGCGAACATCTCGTTGATCTCGTCGAATTCCGACGCGTCACGGGCGCTGTAGAGGAACTCGGAGCGCTGTGCGTAACAGGATCCGATTGTCTGCGCGACGATGGCTTGCTCCCAGGCGGCCTGGATGGCCGGATCGGTGAGCAGGCGGACCAGCCCGGAGGTGTCCAGTAGGTAGATCACCGATCGTGAGCTGCTTTCTCGGCGAGATGGCGTTGCTCGGCGTCCGCCACCGCACCCCAGGTGCGGGCGCGCTCGAAGTGCTCGCGCACCAGGGCAGCGCGTTCCTGCTGTTCGGCGTAGAAGCGGAGGGCCAAGTTGACCGCCTCTTTTTTGGTTCGGACGCCAGACAGTGTCATGGTCTGAGCGAGCGCGTCGTCGTCCAGATCGATCTGTGTCACCGTCATGGCGTACCCCGGTTTCGATGTTGGTGATGTACATAGAAGAATACATGACCAGCATTCTCAGTGGTGACTTGTGGTGGAGTTCGCCCAGGCTTGCAGGTCGCCGCGGTCGAGGGCGACGGCGAGCAGGTCGGGGAATTTGTCAGGGGTGCAGGCGAAGGCGGGGACGCCGAGGGCGGCCAGGGCGGCGGCGTTGTCGTGGTCGAAGGCGGGGGCGCCCTCGTCCGACAGGGCGAGCAGGACGACGACCTGGACGCCGGATTCCTTCATGGCGTTGATCCGGCGCAGCATCTCGTCGCGCACACCGCCTTCGTACAGGTCGGAGATGAGCACGAAGAGGGAATCGGTGGGACGGGTGACGAGGGTCTGCGAGTAGGCGATGGCGCGGTTGATGTCGGTGCCGCCGCCGAGCTGGGTGCCGAAGAGAACCTCGACCGGATCGTCGAGTTTGTCGGTGAGATCGACGATCTCGGTGTCGAAGACGACCAGCGAGGTCTTCAGCGAGCGCATGGAGGCGAGCACGGCGCCGAAGACGGACGCGTAGACGACGCTGGCCGCCATCGAGCCGGATTGGTCGATGGCCAGCACCACATCGCGTTGCACCGCTTGGGCTTTGCGGCCGTAACCGACCAGCCGCTCGGGCACGACGGTGCGATGCTCGGGCAGATAGTTGGCCAGATTCTTGCGGATGGTGCGATCCCAGTCGATATCGCGCAGCCGCGGGCGGGCGACGCGCGCGGCCCGGTTCAACGCACCGGAGACGGCCGCGACGGTCTGCGCGGCGATGCGCTGCTCGATCTCGCGCACCACCTTCTGCACCACCATCCGCGCGGTCGCCTTGGTGGTTTCCGGCATCACCCGGTTCAGGCTCAGCAGGGTGCCGACCAGGTGCACGTCGGGCTCGACCGCCTCGAGCAACTCCGGCTCCAGCAGCAGCTGGGTGAGGTTGAGCCGCTGGACCGCGTCGCGCTGCATCACCTCGACGACGGTCGAGGGGAAGTAGTTGCGGATGTCGCCGAGCCAGCGGGCCACCCGGGGTGCGGAGCCCTCGAGTCCGCCGGAGCGTTTGCCCGAGCTTCGTTCGTCGCTGTTGTACAGCGCGGACAGCGCGCGATCCATCGCGACGTCGTCGCCGTCGCCGAGTCCGCCGAGCCCCTCCTCGGCGGCGGAGCCGAGCACCAAACGCCAACGCCGCGCCTGTGTTTCATCGACCGCGTTCATACCGGAACTCCTAAGATGGCCGCGGCGGTCCGCAGGGCGATACTGCCGCGGGTGAGGTCGAAACCGCCGCCCTCGTCGGCGGCTCGGGTGGCGACGGCGCCGTTGTCGCGCACCGCGCGGCCGATCGCGCGCCGCTCGCCCGACTCGAAGGCACCGAATGTCCGGCGCAGCAAGGGGAGCGTCTCGACGAACTGGTCTTCGTGCAGCGCGCCCAGCCAATCGTCGATGAGGCGCAACAACTCCCGATCGTGCACGAGCAGCAGCCCGCGCCCGCCGACGAATCCGTCGATCCAGGCGGCCTTCGCGGCGGCGGTGTTGCCGACCGACAAGGCGGCGGAAAGCCTTCGGGCGGAATCGGTTTCGTCGATGATGCCAGCGTCGGCGAGCACCCGCACGGCCCGGCCGACGAGCGCGCCGTGCACGTCGTCGCGATCGGCGAGTTTGCCCAGCGCGCCGAGCCATTCGCCGGTGGCCCAGCCGTCGTCGCGGGTGCTGATGGCGGTGTGGGCGGCGTCGAGCAGGGTGCGGAACTCGGTGGCCGCGTCGGTGTCCAGGCCGGTGACGGCGCCGGGTAGGCCGGCGCAGATCCGCACCAGCAGGCCGTCGGCGACGTGGGCCAGGGCCTTGGTGTCGGTGCCGCGGACATCGCCGTAGCGGAGCGTCCGGACGAGGCCGGGCAGGGCGGCGAGCAGGTGGGTGATGTCGTGGTCCAGCGCGGCCGCCGATTCCAGCCGGGTGATCAGTCCGTCGGTGGCGCCGCCGAGATCGGCCAGCAGTGCGACCTCCAACGCGGCCGACAGGTCGCCGACGGTGCTGTCCGCGCGGCTCGCGGTGTCCAGGATCTTCGCCTCGGCGGCGGTGCCGATGGTGGTGCCCCAGCGGGACGCCTCGATGATCGAGATCGCGTACTCCGGGCGCCATTCCAGCGTCCAGGTCTCCCGGAAGGTGCCGGTGCTGCGCACCTCGCTGGTGGTGAGCGTGCCCCACGGGATGTCGAGCACGCGCAGCCGGTGCAGCAGGCGCGAACGCTCTACCTCGCGTTCCTTGCGCAGGTCGAGATCGAGGACCCGGGACAGCGCCTCCTGCTTCATCCGCAGCGTGCGGATCCGGGCCCGCAGGTCGGCGTCGAGCGGGACGGTCGGGGTGCCCTCGGGGACCGTGCCGAGGGCCTCGCCGACGACGAGTTCGTTCACCACCAGCCGCAGCATGGTCTCGTCGCCCGCGCACATCACCGCGCGGGTGGCCTCGGTGACCTCGGACAACCCGGCCAACGGGCGATCGCGCATAGCGGCGAGGGTGTCGGCGAGCCGGACCGCCTCGATGATGTGCGCGCTGGAGACCGGCAGATCGTGCGCGCGCAGCACACCGGCCACCTTGGTGAGCCAGCGGACGATCGGCCGCTCGGTCTCGGTGAACAGGTGGTGATACCAGCCGGGGGAGGTGATGCCCGCGCCGTAGCCGGAGATCGTGGACAGCCGCGAATGCGTCCACGGCACCCAGGTCAGCGTGGCCTTCGTCTTCGGAAGTCCCTTCAGCAGCCGGGTATCCGCGGCCGCGGGTCCGAGCTTGCCCGCGAGCGCGGGCGCGTGCCAGGCCCCGCAGACCACGGCGAGGCGGACCGCGCCGTCCTTGAGCGCCTTGCGCATCGTCTGCCGCATGTACGCCTCGCGCCGCAGCGTGTGCGCGTCGATATGGATGGCGTCGAGCTGGTCCTCGATCGCCGTGCCGTCGTCGTCCAGCGTTGCGCCGAGCGGCTCGGGCTCGGCGGCGATCAGCTCGGCGGATTCGCGCAGCGCGCCCATCGCCTCGGTGATCGCGTCGAAAGCGGTGGCGTCGGGGGCGGATTCGACGACCGCGTCCCACCAGCGCTCGGCATCGTCGTAGCCGCCCGCCGCGGCGAGCTCGATCAGCGGGTCGAACCGGTCGCCCGGCTCCTCCTCGGCGGCGAGCACCATGGTGGCGGGCAGATCGCAGAACCGCACGGGCACATCGTGTTCGGTGGCGTACCGCAGCGCCTGCCACTCGGGCGAGAACACGGCGTACGGCCAGAACGCCGCCTTCGCCGGTGTATCCGGCACATAGGCGAGCAGGGCTACCGGCGGCGCCATCCCTTCGGCCGCGACGTACCCGACCAGCGGATCGGCGTCCGCGGGTCCCTCGATCAAAATGGTGTCGGGCTGAAAGGCCTCCAGCGCCAACCGAAGTGAGCGCGCGGAGCCCGGCCCGTGATGGCGGATGCCGAACACGCGGGTTTGCGCGCCCGAGCCGTTCTGTGCTCGTGTCATGGTGTCACCCCCTTCTCCTCTACCTGGTGGTCCCGCCGTCAACCGGAGATCTCGCGGCAAGCCCGGTAGAAGTCGGACCACTCCGGCCGTTCGCGGACAACGGCTTCCAGGTATTCGGTCCACACGACGGCGTCGGCGACCGGATCCTTGATCACCGAACCGAGCACCGCACCGGCGATGTCGCCGGCCCGCAGCATGCCGTCGCCGAAGTGGACGGACAGCGCGATCCCATTGGTGATCACCGAGATGGCCTCGGCGGTGGACAGGGTGCCCGAGGGCGACTTGAGCTTGGTGCGGCCGTCGGCCGTGATGCCGGAACGCAATTCGCGGAAGACCCGCACCACCCGGCGCACCTCCTCGGCCGCGGCGGGCACCTTCGGCAGTTCCAGCGAGGCGCCGAGCTGTTCGACCCGGCGGCTGACGATGGCGACCTCCTCGTCCTCGGTGGCGGGCAGCGGCAGCACCACGGTGTTGAACCGGCGGCGCAGCGCGGAGGACAGCTCGTTCACCCCGCGGTCGCGGTCGTTGGCGGTGGCGATGACGTTGAAGCCCTTGGCCGCCTGCACTTCTGTGCCGAGTTCGGGCACCGGCAGCGTCTTCTCCGACAGCACGGTGATCAGCGCGTCCTGCACGTCGGACGGTATGCGGGTGAGTTCCTCGACCCTGGCGATCGAACCCGCGCGCATCGCGGTCATCACCGGCGACGGCACCAGCGCGCCCTCGCTCGGCCCCTCGGCGAGCAGCCGCGCGTAGTTCCAGCCGTACCGGATCGCCTCCTCCGCCGTCCCCGACGTGCCCTGCACGAGCAGCGTCGATTCCCCGCAGATGGCGGCCGAGAGATGTTCCGAAACCCAGGTTTTGGCCGTGCCGGGGACGCCGAGCAGCAGCAGCGCGCGGTCGGTGGCGAGGGTCGCGACCGCGACCTCCATGAGGCGGCGCGGGCCGACGTACTTCGGGCTGATCACGGTGCCGTCGTCGAGGGTGCCGCCGAGCAGGTAGGTGACCACCGCCCACGGGGAGAGCCGCCAAGACGGCGGGCGCGGGCGTTCGTCGGCGCTCGCGAGGGCGGACAGTTCGTCGGCGTAGGCCTGTTCGGCGTGCGGACGCAGCAGGTCGGGCGTCACGTCGGTAGTGGTCACTGCAACTCCTCGAGCATCATCGAGCGGTGGTTGAGGTCGTGGGCGAGCTGATCGAAGGCTCGTTCCCAGGTGGGATCGCCGCACCGGCGGGCCACCACGGTGGCGGCGCTCGCGGCGGTGAGGGGTAGGTGCACCGACGCCGCGGCCAGCAGCGAGCGGTGCGCGTTGGGGGTGTTGCCGTGTGCCTCGGGTCGGCGGGCGGCGGCGCGGGCACGTTCGAACAGCAGTAGAATCAGGTGCTGCGCCAAGGGTTCCGGCCACGGATGGCCCATCGCGGGCAGCAGCGCCTCGATCTCGGAGAGCCAGGAGCCGTCCAGGCCGAGCAGGTGGCGGGTGCGGTCGGCCTGCGGCAGCAGCGCGAACAGCTCGCGCCTGCGCAGCATGGCGACGTCGGTCGGCACGCCCGCGTCGAACAGCGCCCGGGCCCACACCGAATCGTGCTGGGCCAGCGCGGCATCCACCCAGCCGTCGAACACCGGCTGACGGAAGCGGTCGTCGATGGTGGCCTTGACCGCCTTGTCGGGCGCGCCGAGCACGGTCGCCCAGTGGTCGAGCGGTGTCGCCGCGACCAACTGGCGCAGCCGGCCGGCGGTGACGTCGGGGGCGCCGCCCCACCGATAGGTGAACTCCACGCTGCGGTCGGTGATGCCGTCGCGCTGCGCGGGCGGATCCAGCGTATCGGGCAGTGCGACAACGAGTTCGGTGTGCAACAGCCGGTGTTCGACGCGCAGCCACTGGCCGGCCCGCCGCGTCATGCGGTGCGCGAACGCCGAATCCGGCAGCAGGGTCAGCAGACCGGCGGCGGTCCGCCGGACGTCGGAGCGACGATCGTCCAGCCCGGCTTCCAGCAGTGGTTCGTCCGCCCGCGAAATCCCGGCGGCGAGCACGGCGAGCAGCTCCGCCTTCAACGGACCCGATTCCTTCGACCAGGCCGCGGCGAGCGTTTCGCGCGCCGCGTCGGCATCCCGGCGGCGTAGCTCGGCCAGCCACGCCCGGCGCTCGGGCGGCTGACCGAACTGCCAGGCGTCCTCGGTGGGTGCCGCGGCAGGCTGCCGGCGCACCAGGTTTCGCCATTCCGGATGCCGGCTCGCCAGCCAGCGGCCGCGGACACCGGCCAGGCGCAGCAGCGGCTCGCGCAGCTCGGCGTTGCTCTTCGCCTGGTCGAGCAGTTGCCCGCACAGCGCGTCCGGCGCGCGATAGTCGTACGGCGTTGCCGCGGTGAACCATTCGGGCAGGAACGGCGACTTCTCCTGCAACATCCGGGCGAGGCGACCGGCGGCGACCCGCGGCAGCAGCCGCCGGGGGTCGTCCTCGGCGGGTTCGGGGGCGGTCGCGCTGGCCGGCGGTACCCCGCCGCGCGCGAAAACGTCGTGGAGCGCGGCGGATTCGAGCAGCCGCAGCGCCGGATCGGCCGGTAGCCGGTCGGCCGCCTCGGCAATCGGCGCGGCGAGGCCGCTGAGGTCCGGTGGTCGGCGGGCGGTGCCGAGCAGCGCGACGGAGGTGAGATCGGCCGCGCCGCCCGGCTGTGCCGCTCGGGCAGTCGGCGCGCTCCGGCCGACCGGGTCGAGCCGGGCCAGGTCGATCACCTCGCCGGCGGTGAATACCGAGACCGGGACCAGGCCCTCGCCGGTCCATTCGGCGGCGACGGTCACCGGATGCCCGCCGGACACGCCGAGCAGTCGCCACGGCTGCTCGGTGGGCGCCACCGGCAGCGCGGTGCCGTCGGATTCGGCGATGTACCAACCGCTTTCGGTGTGCGCCGGGACCACGTCGGCGAGCAGCACCGGCCACCCGCGCAGCCATGGATCGGCGCCGAGCGCCGCCGCGTGATCGGCGAGCGCGGCGGCGATCGTGCCGGGCCGGTCCGGATCGGCCGGCAACGTGGTGAACGGCTCCGGCGCGCCGTGGCGTTCACCCCACAGCGCGCGCAGCGGCGCGGCGCCGGGGTAGTAGTGCAGGTCCGCGTCGGCGAGCAGGCCGAGCGGCGGCACGTCCGCGGGGAAGCCCGGCGATCCGAACGAGTGGTCGACGACCACGGCCCAGCGCCGAGATTGCCTGCCGTACAACCAGGTTCGCCGGGTGTAGAGGCGCTCGTCCTCGGTGATCCGCAGGCCGAGCACCATCCACCGGTCGCGCACCGCCGGCTCGGTGCGCACGGATTCGGCCGGATTCGGATAACCGACGTGCGCGCGGACGCTGGCGCCCAGTTCGGGCGGCAGCTCGTCCAGCCGGCGATGCGCGGCGACGAGCAGGTGCAGCCGCGCGTATTCGCGCAGCACCACGTCCGGCCAGTCCGGGCGGGTCACCACGGCGGTGGGCAACTGCCGCAGGGCAGCCGCGACGCCGGGAGCCTGCGCGTCGACCATCCGCGCGGCGATCGCCTCGAACGCCCGGTACGAGCGATCGGCCTGCGCCAGGCCGGTGCGCACCTGGTCGCCGAGCCAGACGTCGAGTTCGGCCAGCCCCGCGGTGACCCGGACCCGCCGCTGTTCCGCGGTGGCCGGATTCGAGGTGCGCGCGCCGGCCTCGGCCGTAGGTTTAGCGGCCTTGGCGATCCGGCCGCCGATCCAGCTCGCGGCGAAGTCGACGATCGCCGGCGCGTCCTCGACCCGGCCCGCGGACCACTCGAGCAACAGCGACAAGGCGTGCTTGCACGGGAATTTGCGGCTCGGACAGGAGCACTTGTACGCGGGCCCGGACAGATCGATGATCGTCTGATACGGCTTGGCGCCGCTGCCCTGGCACAGTCCCCACAGCGCGATGTCGTGCCGGCCTGCGCCGCGCCAGCGACTCGCCAGTTTCCGCGCCGCCGACAGCGAGCTCGCGTCCGGCGCGAGCGCCGTGACCTGGTCCTCGCTCCAGCGCGTCATGTCTTCCCCCGTTCGTCGGTTGACCGGATTTCTACCGCAGGCCACCGACAAGTGCCGATCCGGCCGGTGTGTTTCGCACGGAAATTACTGCGCCGTGCCGGTTTTCACCGCTGAAAACCTCTTGCGTACAGTGTTGTTCTCTGGCATTCTGTCCTGTTCGGCTCGACCGAACCATCCAAATCGGGTGATACACCATCGAGCTGCCCGCCGGGGCTGGCGAGGGGTGGACATCGAGGCGCGGCCCCAGCCGTTTCGATGGCCATATCCATCCCCGCGGGCAGATTCGCTGGCCACCGGACGATTGCCTCCGGTGGGCGAATGCGGCGCGATCGGGTAGCGTTTCGCAGAGCTTCGACAGTGGCGCCGCGCACGAGGTCGGAGGACGTGTAGCGGCTCGGTGGTGGAGGGGGTCCGACCAAAATGCGTCCCGACGCAGACCCGGTGCCGCGATTGACCGAGGTGGTGACGCGTCGGCTCGCCGCGGATCCCTCGGTGACGCCCTCGGTCGCCCGCACCGTCCTGCGTGCCCTCGGCGGCACCGAGACCGATGATCGGGCAACCGAATTCGACGACAGCGGGATCTTCCTGCGCGCCATCCGGGTGCGCGGCTTCCGCGGCATCGGTCCGCAGGCCGAACTGCAACTGCCGCCCGGGCCCGGACTCACCCTGGTCGTCGGCCGCAACGGCAGCGGCAAATCCAGCTTCGCCGAGGCCGCCGAACTGGTGTTCACCGGCGGAAATCGCCGCTGGGACGGTCGATCCGCGGCCTGGCGGGAAGGCTGGCGCAACCTGCACGACGGCGGCACCGCCCGCATCGAGGTGGAGCTGCTCACCACGGGCGGCAAGCCGCAACTGACCATCAGCAAGGAGTGGGCGGCCGACGCGGACCTGCCCGACGCGACCTGGACCGAACAGCATCCGCCCAGCGCCCCAACGGAATTCGACCTGGACCGCTGGGCGGGCCGGCTGGAGCTCTACCGCCCGTTCCTGTCCTACAGCGAGCTGGGCGCGCTGGTCGACGGCAAACCGAGCGACCTGTTCGACGCGCTGCACCAGCTGCTCGGTCTGGACGAATTGACCTTGGCGCAGGAGCGAATTCGGATGCGCCGCCTGGAACTGGAACGCGCCGTGCGGGATTCCCGCCAGGAACGCCTCGAACTCCTGGACGCGCTCGAGACGGTGGCCGACGACCGCGCCGTCCGGGTGAACGGCCTGCTGCGTCCCGCCCAGCCGGACCTCGCCGCGGTCGGGCGCGAGGTGTCGGGCACCTTCGACGATCCGGGCGGTCCCGCGGGTCTGCGCGCGATCGTCCGGCTCACCCTGCCCACCGCGGCGGAAGTGGCGCAGGTGGCCGCCCGGCTCGCGGACTGCGGCACGGCCTTGGCCCGCGGCACCACGGCCGACGCCGAGGCGGACTGGCGGGTGCTGGAGTTGCTGCGCCGGGCCCGCGACCACCACAAGGCCGTCGGTACCTGCCCGTGCCCGGTCTGCGGTCGCGGCGACCTGGACGACGAGTGGGCGCACGCGGCGGACGACTCGATCGCCGAGCTCGCCGCCCGGGTCGACGCGCTCACCACCGCGCGCACCGAACTCGGCGAGGCGCTGCGCGCGGCCCGCTCGCTGCCGGATCTCGTTCCGCCGGAACTGGATTTCGACCCGCGCAACCCGCCCTCGGTCGACACCTCCGCGGTCCGCCGCGCCTGGGCCGACTGGGCCGCGCTCACCTCCGCGGACTACACCGCCGACCTGCCGGACCGGTTGCGCGGCGCCCACGCGCGACTGGTCGACGAACTCGACCTGGTGCAGCAGGGCACGCGCAAAGAACTGGACCGCCTCGACGAGGTGTGGACGCCGCTGGTCCCGCGCATCGTCAGCTGGCTGGAAGGCGCGCGCGACGTCGCCGCGCACGCGGCCGAACTGCGCACGGTCAAGAAGGCCGAGGACTGGCTCAAGTCCGCGACCGCCGGTCTGCGCGGCGAACGCATGACTCCGCTGGAGACCACCGCGCGCTGGGTCTGGCAGACCCTGCGTCAGCAGAGCAACGTGGAGCTCGGCTCGATCACGTTGCAGGGCAACGCCGGAACCGCCCGCCGAGTGCTCCTGGACGTCACCGTCGACGACGTGGACGGTGCCGCGCTCGGCGTGATGAGCCAGGGCGAGTTACACGCGCTCGGGCTGTCGCTGTTCCTGCCGCGCGCCACGGTCGAGGAGAGTCCGTTCCGCTTCGTCATGATCGACGACCCGGTGCAGGCGATGGACCCGGCCAAGGTCGACGGCCTGGCCAGGGTGCTCGCCGCGGTCGCGTGGACCCGGCAGGTGGTCGTCTTCACCCACGACGAGCGGCTCGCCGAGGCGGTGCGCCGGATGCAGCTCGACGCCACCGTGCTCGAGGTGCAGCGCCGGGACCGGTCGGTGGTGGAGGTGCGGGTGTCCAGCGATCCGGTCCGCCGCTACCTGGACGACGCACGCGCACTGGTCCGCACGCCGCAGCTGCCGCAGGCCATCGCCGACGAGCTCGTCGCCACCTGCTGCCGGTCCGCCGTCGAGGCCGCGAGCCTGGGCCGAGCCAGGCGCACCCTGCTCGCCGGCGGCATGAACCACCGCGAGGTGGAGCGGCACATCGATGCCGCCCAATCCACCAGGGCGAAGGTGGCTCTCGCGGTGATGGGTGTGGGCGGCAAGGTGGACGATCTCAACAAGCATCTGGCCGCGCGCGAAGGGAAGTGGGTGGTCGAGGCGCTGCGGGACGCGACGGCGGGCGCGCACGTGCCGATCGGCCGCGGCATGCGCGAATTGATCACGGAGACCGAAAGATTCGTCGCATGGCTCGCGCGCTGACGGGGCGCCCATGAGCGAGCGACGCGGGCCGCGGCGCGGTCCGAACGGTGGCAACGGTGGCGGGCAGCGGTCGAAGCGCGGACCGGGAAAGGGCCCGAAGCGGCCGCGGCCGTCGGTGTCCGAGCGGCTCGACACGGTCGATCGCCTGCTGGCCGGCTCGGTGACCGACGCGGGCGGACTGTGGTCCCGCGCCACCGCGTGGATCCTGCGAATTGCCTTGGAGCAGTCGGTCGATGAGCTGTGGGCCCGGCTGGCGCCCGCGCTGATGCGCTGCCCGATGCGCGCCCAGCTGATCGCGCTGCGCACCTTCGCCGGACCCGACGTGGCGGCGCAGGTCGCCGCGCTGTGGGCCGCGTTGTCCCGGGCCGCGCATCACCACGACTACGAACTCGCGCCGAGCGTCACCGACCTGCGACGCTGGCGTGAACAGACGGTCGCGATCGCCGGTGCGCTGGCGGCCGTCGAAGCCCGCTGAACCGCTCGAGCGACCCGGCGTGATCTTTGTTGCGAGCGGCGCGCAACAATCGACGTATGAGTGGGACGCGGATGTGTCCGTGTGGCCGGGGCGAGGCCTTCGACGATTGCTGCGGGCCGGTGCTGAGCGGAAAGCGGGCGGCGGCGACCGCCGAGGCGTTGATGCGTTCGCGCTACACGGCTTTCGCGGTCGGGGACACCGACTATCTCCGTGGATCGTGGCATCCGCGGACCAGGCCGGCGACGCTGGAACTCGACCCGGGTCAGCGGTGGTTGTTCCTGGAGATCCTGCGCACCGCGGACGGCGGACTGTTCGACGAGACCGGCCTGGTCGAGTTCGTCGCGCACTACCGGGCCGACGGCGCCCGCGGTTCGCTGCACGAGGTCAGCCGGTTCCTGCGCGCCGACGGGGCCTGGGTCTACCTCGACGGCGAAGTCGAAGCCTGAGTACCCTCGGCCACTATGTCCCGTGTCGCGATCGAGTACTGCACGCAGTGCCGCTGGTTGCTGCGTGCGAGCTGGATGGCGCAGGAACTGCTGAGCACCTTCGCCACCGAACTCGGTGAGGTGGCGCTGATTCCGGGCACGGGCGGCGTTTTCCGGATCACCGTGGACGGCGAGCAGGTGTGGGAACGCAAGGCGGACGGCGGTTTTCCCGATATCGCGGTGCTGAAACAACGGGTGCGCGATCGGGTCGCGCCGGACCGTGATCTCGGCCACGCCGATCGGCGCGACTGAACCGCCCGGCGCACCCGCGGCCGCGGCAGGGCCTTGCCTAGCTGCAGCAACCTCCGCCACAGCAGCCGCCACCGGCGGGACGGGCCGCCGGACTCGGAGCCGGTGCCGCGCTACCCCGGCTGACCGTGGCAAACGTGGTCAGCAGCTTGACTGTGTCGGCATGGCCGCTCGGGCAGGACGCCGGATCCGACGACTCCGCCATCGGGCGGTTCATCTCGAAAGTGTCCCCGCAACTGCGGCACCGATAGCTGTAACTCGGCATCGGTCAAGCGTACCGCCAAGGTCTCATAATGGTGCGTCGCGTTCCCAGGTGGTCAGCGTGGACGTACTCTCGATGAAGAGATCACGAGGTGCGGGGCCCGCTGGAGCAAACCGGCAGCACACCGATGGGTCCCTGGCAGGAGGTGCGAAGCCATGAGCGCTCAGTTCGAAGCCGAACCGGGTTGGGATGTGGTCGGCGCCGCGCCGATAGCCACCACTACCTCGGGCGATGTCCGCGGTCGCTGGGATGGCCCGGTCGCAGTATGGCGCAGCATTCCCTATGCGGCGGCGCCGAGTGGGGGAAACCGCTTCCTGCCGCCGTTGCCCGCGCCCGAATGGACCGGAACCAGAGATTGCGCCGTCTTCGGCGACATCGCACCGCAGACCATGGGCAACATGGTGCCCGTCGACTCCGATCTGCGGATGGGCGAAGACTGCCTGTGGTTGAACGTCTGGTCGCCCCGGCGCGACGTCGGCGACATGGTGCACACCTTCGAAACCGGTGAGCCGCGCCCGGTCATGGTCTGGTTGCATGGCGGCGCCTACTGCCTCGGCACCGCGGCGCAGGGCATCTACGACGGCCGCAAGCTGGCCGAGTCCGGTGACGTCGTCGTGGTCACGGTGAACTATCGCCTCGGCGCGTTCGGTTTCCTGGATCTGTCCTCGCTGCCCGGGCCGTTCACCCCGAATCTCGGGCTGCACGACCAGATCGCCGCGCTGGAATGGGTGCGCGACAACATCGCCGCGTTCGGTGGCGACCCCGGCAATGTCACCCTGTTCGGCGAATCCTCCGGCGCGGGTTGCGTGACCGCGCTGATGACCTCGCCGCGCGCGGCCGGGCTGTTCCACAAGGCCATCGCGCAGAGCCCGCCGGCCACCACGGTGTTCGGTCAGGAGCGGGCCGCCTCGGTCGCCCGCCGCTTCCTCGAGCTGCTGGAACTGTCGCCGGAACGGGCCGTCGAACTGCTGGACTGGCCGATCGAGAAGATCGTCGAGGTCGCGGGCATCCTGTTGGACGAGATCCCGTTGAAGGAGCCGGGGCGGCTGGCGGCCGCGCCGGTGGTGGACGGGGACCTGCTGCCGACCTATCCGATCGAGCGGTTCCAGCACGGGCGCTCGCATCGGGTGCCGCTGATGATCGGCGCGAACAAGGACGAGGCGTCGCTGTTCCGGGTGTTCCGCTCGCCGATCATGCCGGTGACGCCGGACGCGGTGAACGCGATGCTCAACGATGTGGCGGCCAGTCACCCGGAGCTGTCGCACGAGCGGATCGCCGAAATCACCTCCGCCTACCCGGATCTGGACAAGACCAGGGGCGCGCTGGCGATGTCCGGTGACGCCGCGTTCCGGATGCCCGCGCACTGGGTGGCCGACGCGCACGCACAGCACTCGCCGACCTGGAAGTATCGCTTCGACCACGCGACGCCGATGCTGCGGGCGGCCCGGGTCGGGGCCGGGCATGCCACCGAATTGCCTTATGTGTTCGGCAATTTCGGCTCGTTCAACCACGATCCGACGTTCTGGCTCGGCGGGCGCAAGGTGGCGATGGAGGTGTCGGGCCGAATGATGCGGCGCTGGTTGGCTTTTGCCACCCACGGCGTGCCCGCCGCGCTCGACGGCTCGAAACATTGGCCGCCGTACCGTCCGTCGACCCGGACGACCTTGCTGATCGACACCGCCGACCGGGTCGTCGACGACCCCGACGCCGACCTGCACACCGCCTGGGGTGAGCAGGCCGTCGGCTTCAGTTAGACGGTCGTCGGTTCGGGAGCGAGCGCGCGGCGGCCGAGCTGGACCGGCAGCCGCTCGTATCCGTGCAGCGTGAACAACTTCCGGCGCTCCGGCGTGCCGTCGAGTTGCAGGTCGGGGAAGCGGTCGAACAGCGACTGCAACGCGTAGACGCCCTCCATCCGCGCCAGGCTGGCGCCGAGGCAGACGTGGATGCCGTTGCTGAAGGACAGGTGCTCCTTGGCATTCGCACGCCCCACATCGAAACGGTCCGGTTCGGGGAACACCGCGGGGTCGCGGTTGGCGCCGGCCAGCGACAGCACCACCGTGTCGCCCGCACGCAGTTCGACACCGTCGATCTCCAGGTCGCACAGCACGCTTCGCGCGGTCGTCTGCACCGGCGAGTCGAACCGCAGGATCTCCTCGACGGCGTTGGGCCAGAGCTCGGGTTCGGCGCGCAGCCGCGCGAGCTGTTCGGGGTGGTCGATCAGCTGCACCACACCGTTGCCGATCAGGTTCACCGTGGTCTCGAAGCCCGCGCCCATCAGCAGGCTCGCGGAGGCCTTGAGCTCGAACATGCTCAGCTCGCCCGCGGTGACCAGGGCGCTGAAGATGTCGTCGCCGGGGGAGCGGCGCAGGCGCGCGATGTGCTCGTCGAAGTAGTCGTTCATCACCTCCATGGCCCTCAGCGCGCGCCGGTGGGTGCGCCAGGAGATGCCGACATCGAGCAGCGGGGTCACCTGGTCGCCCCAGTTCAGGAACCGCTGCTTCTCCTCGTCCGGGAAGCCGAGCATCTCGGAGATGATCGCGATCGGGACCTGCGCGGCGAAGGCGCTGATCAGATCGGCCGAGCCGCCGGAAGGCAGCGCGTCGAGGAGTTCGGCGGTGACCGTTTCGACCCGGTCGCGCAGCCTGGCGATGGCGCGCGGGGTGAACGCGGCGGCGACCGGCTTGCGCATCCTTGTGTGCTTCGGCGGGTCGATCACCAGCATCGACGGCGGTTCGACCGGGTTCGGCGGCAGCGGGAAGTACTTCTTGGTGAGCTGCCGGATCGCCTCCGGGACCGCGAAGCCGTCGGTGCTGTGCACGCCGAATCGGTTGTCGCGCAGGATGGATCGGCACAGTTCGTGGTCGAAGGTGGCCCACGCGATGGAGGTGCGGATCAGCCTGCCCTCGCCGCGTAGCCGTTCGATGAGCGGATAGGGATCGGCGAGTCCGGTGGGCCCGCCCATCAGTTCGGCGAACGGCTCACCGCGGCGCGCCTGCAGGCGCAGCACGAGCCGGGGCACGCCTTGAACGGACAACCAGCGGAACCAATACTGCGGCATCATCATTCACCAACTCCGTCGTTGTGCGATATGGCAACCGTACGGAATCCGGCCAAAATGTGGAACGTCCCCTAGTCGGACTTCCGCCTATACCGTGGTAGGACAACCCCACTCAAACCTACTGCCCCCCGCGACGACGGCGGACGAGATTGCCGCACACGCCTCGATTTCCCGCAGACCGAATCGCCGGCGAACAGGTCTGCGGGAAATCAGCGGGTATGCGTCAGGAGCGCTGTGCGGTGACGCGCTCGGTTTCGATGCGGCGCTCGCGCTGGGCCGGGTCGGGGTTGACGACCTGGACCAGGGAGGCGCCGGCGGCGAGGATCGCGACGAAGCCGTCGATCAGTTCGGCGGGGGTGTCCCACGGGGTGCTCGACAGCACCCGGTCGCTCTCGGAAAACCCTTGCCGCATGGCGGATTTCTTCGCCTCGGCGAACACCTCCGCGACCGGCATGCCGTCCAGCGCCGCGCCCGCGCCGCCGGGCAGGAACTGATCGCCGTGCACGCGCACGGAGGTGGCGAAGTCGGACACGCCGACCGGCAGGTCACGCACCGGTGCGCCCATCGCGTCCAGGGACAGCGCCGCGACCTCGGCGATGCCGTCGGCGTCGTCGATCCGGTCGGGGGTCACCAGGGCGAGTTCGGCGTCCTGGTCGGGGCGCAGCACCACCTCGGTGCCCGCCCACCAGCAGCCGAGCAGCACCGCGGCGGTCTGCCAGTGCGCGGGCAGCAGCACCGCGATCCGGGCGCCGGGGCTGAGGCCGAACTCGTCGCGGATCAGGTTGGCGGTCTTGGCCGCCCAGTTGGCCAGGGTCAGCCCGGACAGCTCGATCCGGGCGCCGGTGGCGTCGTCGTAATAGGTGACGCGCGGATTCGCCGGCTCGCGCGCGAGAATCGGATCGAGCACCTGCTCGGTGAGGGTGAGCGCCTGGTCGAGGTCACGCATGGTCTAGTTCACGCATTTCGGTCCGTTCTGGCCTGCGTCGATCGGTGGGGCGGGCGGGACTGGTGTCGCGGTCGCGCTCGACGTTCCGGAGAAGTCGAACATCCCCCCGGCCGACGAGCCCGGACCAGAATAGTCGCTCGCCAGCACCACGCTCACCGAATCCGGCGACAGCGTCGTATCCGCCAGCACCGGCAGCCCGCCGAGCGCCTTGGCCACCGCCTTGGCTTTGGCGTCGGCGGTGTTCGCCGCGAGCACCCGGCTGCCGGTGACGCTGCCGCCGGTGTAATTGCCGACCACGCCCTCGCGGAAACCCTTGCCGCTCAACGCCTGCGCGACCTGACCGGCCAGCCCGCCGACCCCGCTGGCGTTGTACACGCTGACGGTCACCGTGGCCGGATCCAGCGCCGGTTCGTCCGATTCGGCGGCCTTCCCGCCGACCAGCGAGCCGACGTAGTCCTTCACCGCCTTGGGATCGACCCGCACCACCGATTCGCCGCTGGTGGTCATGTAGTTCAGGTCGGTGACCGGGATGGTCTCGAACTTCACCTGGCCGCCCGAAAGGTCTTGCAGCTGTTGCAGAAACGCGAGCACGTCCCAGTCGTCGTCGAGCACCACCGTGCGTCCGACCGCGTCGCTGAGCTGCTTCATCCGCCCCGGGTTGCTGAGCGTCTTCGCGTTGAGCACCTGTCCGACCAGCTGGGCCATGAACACCTGCTGGCGCACGATGCGATCGAGATCACCGCGCGGCAGATTGTGGCGCTGGCGCACGAAGCTCAAGGCGGACGGACCGTCGAGGCGCTGGCGGCCGGCCGGGAAGTCGGCGCCGGACATCCACTCGTCCACCGCGTTGTTCAGGCACACCTCGACCCCGCCCACCGCGTCGGTGAGCAGCACGAAGCCGAGCAGGCTCACCTCGGCGTAATGGTCGACGCTGATGCCGGTCAGGTTGCCCACCGACTTGATCAGCGCCTGGCGACCCGCCTGGGTGGATTGCTTGTCCGCGTCGGCCTCCGGCACGCCCTGATTGATCAGCTTCAGCCGCTGGGTCTCCTTGGTCGCGCCGTACGCCGAGTTGATCTTGCCCTTGCCCAGGTCGGGAATGTCGACGTAGGAGTCGCGGGGGATGGAGATCGCGGTCGCGGAACGGCCGTCGTTCGGCACCCGGATCAGCACGATGGTGTCGGTGTTGGTGCCGACCTCGTCGCCCGCGTGCAACAGCGCGCGTTCCCGGTCGGAAAGCGGGTTGCCGTGCGCGTCGGTGCGGCTGTCGACGCCGACCAGCAGGATGTCCACCGCGCCGTCGCGGCCGCCGCCGAGGCCGAGGCCGCCGATGCGTTCGATATTGGAGATCAGGCTGTCGACGCTGTGCCAGGCGAAGCCGGTGATGACGAGCACCACGACGGCGAGGATCGCGGCGAATCCGCGCACCGGACCCCCTGCTGGTAGCAGCGATTCAGCGCGGCGCGGCCGGGTCACCCGGAACCTCCTGCGCCGCAGCTACTTTGTGTCCTCTCGACAACTCGACATCCTTTCGACAAGCTCGGGGCCTCTTTCGACAGCACGGTCTGAGTGACCACCCCACCTTTCTCATATCCCCGCACCGA
Source organism: Nocardia sp. NPDC006044 (assembly GCF_042871115.1). Lineage (NCBI taxonomy): Bacteria > Bacillati > Actinomycetota > Actinomycetes > Mycobacteriales > Nocardiaceae > Nocardia > Nocardia sp. NPDC006044. The sequence continues at coordinate 1,402,877 of NZ_JBIAID010000003.1, read as the reverse complement.
TTCGGCAAACCCCGCGCAGCGGCGGGCGCCGGGCGAGAGCCACTGACTGAAGGCTAACGAATCGCGGCCCGGCCACCCGCAAATCGCAGGTGTGGCGGCGTGCCAGACTCGACCCTGTGACAGCTTCGACAACGTCGGCCGCCCACCCCGCGCGTCTGCTCGTGACCGGTGCGGGCGGTCAGCTCGGGCAGGAATTGCTCCGCCTCGCTCCGCGGGCCCGCGGGTTCGGCCGCCGCGACCTCGATATCACCGACGCGGACGCGGTGGCCGCGGCGATCGAACCGGGCGCGGTGGTGATCAACTGCGCCGCCTTCACCGCGGTCGACCTGGCCGAGTCCGAGGTGGCCGCGGCCTTCGCCGGCAACGAGACCGGACCCGCCGTGCTGGCCGCGGCGTGTGCCCGGGTGGGGGCCAGGCTTATTCATCTGTCCACCGACTATGTGTTCGCGGGCGTGCACGATCGCCCGTACGAGACCGGCGACCCGACCGGTCCGGTCAGCGTCTACGGGCAGTCCAAGCTGGCCGGCGAGCAGGCCGTGCTGAAGCTCGCGCCGCAGTCGCACGTGGTGCGCACCGCATGGGTATATGCCGGGCGCGGAAGCGATTTCGTCGCCACCATGCTGCGGCTGGAGCGGGAACGCGACACCGTGAACGTGGTCGATGACCAGCTCGGCGCCCCCACCTATGCGGCGGACCTCGCGGCCGCCCTGCTCGAACTCGCGGGTCGTCCGGATGCTCCGCGACTGCTGCACGCGACGAACGCCGGACAGGCCACCTGGTTCGAATTCGCGCGCGCGGTATTCGAAGGAGCCGGCGCCGACCCGGAGCGGGTGCGGCCGTGTGACTCGTCCGCATTTCCGAGACCCGCACGGCGACCGGCATATTCGGTGTTGTCGCACCGTGCCTGGGATGACGCGGGGTTGACTCCGCTGCGGCAATGGCAGGTGGCACTGGGGGACGCGCTGGCGCGGTTGTCCGACTAGGCTGTGCGGCCGTGAGCGATTCCGATTCGGCTTCCGCGGGCCTGGCCGTCGTCACGGTGACCTATTCACCGGGCGAGCACCTCGAGCACTTCATCACCACGCTGGCTGACGCCACCACCGAGAAACCGCAGGTGATTCTCGCCGACAACGGGTCGACCGACGGGGTGCCGGAGCTGATCGCCGAGGCGAATTCGCACGTGCGGCTGCTGCGCACCGGCGGCAATATCGGCTACGGCGGCGCGATCAACCGGGCGGTCGCCGAGATCGACCCGGACATCGAGTTCGTGGTGATCGCCAATCCGGACATCCGCTGGGGCACCGATTCCATCGATCGGCTGCTCGAGGCCGCGAAGCGCTGGCCGCGGGCCGGGGCGCTCGGCCCGCTGGTGCTGGAACCGGACGGCAGCGTCTACCCTTCGGCCCGTCGGGTGCCCGGCCTGCTCGACGGCGCGGGTCACGCGATCCTCGGCTCGGTGTGGAAGACGAACCCCTGGACCCGCCGCTACCGCCAGGAGAACGAGCAGATCTCCGAGCGGGTGGTCGGCTGGCTGTCCGGTTCCTGCCTGCTGGTGCGGCGCGCGGCGTTCGACTCGATCGACGGCTTCGATTCGCGCTACTTCATGTACATGGAGGACGTCGACTTCGGCGACCGGATGGGTAAGGCAGGCTGGCACAACGTGTTCGTGCCGTCGTCGGAGGTCACCCACGCCAAGGGGCACGCGGCCGGCCGGCACCCCGAGGTGATGCTGCCCGCGCACCACGCGAGCGCCTACCGATTCCAGGCCGACCGGCATCCGCACTGGTGGCAGCTGCCGTTGCGGCTGGCGCTGCGGGCCGGACTTGCGGTGCGCTCCCGGATTGCGGTTCGATCTGCGCTGCGCCAACAGGCGCAAGAAGCGGGTCATCAGGCACGCGGCTGAGCGACAATGGGCAACGGGCCCGCATTCGGGCCCGGCGGGTACCGGCGCGGGCCGCGTGCCGTTCGGCGCGCGAGCGACAATTCGATCCACTGTGAACAGGGGACCTTGAATGGCAGGAAATGCAGGCACCGACGCCGTGATCCTGGTGGGTGGGCAGGGCACACGACTGCGTCCGCTGACCCTTTCGGCACCCAAGCCGATGCTGCCGACGGCCGGGCTGCCGTTCCTCACGCACCTGCTGGCCCGCATCGCCGACGCCGGGATCACGCACGTCGTGCTGGGCACCTCGTTCAAGGCGGAGGTGTTCGAGGAGCACTTCGGTGACGGGTCCGAGCTGGGCCTGGAACTGGAGTACGTGACCGAGACCGAGCCGCTCGGCACCGGCGGCGGCATCCGCAACGTGCTGCCCAAGCTGCGCGCCGACACCGTGATGGTGTTCAACGGCGACGTGCTCGGCGGCACCGACCTCGGCGCGATCCTCGATACGCACGAGTCGACCAACGCCGACGTGACCTTGCACCTGGTCCGGGTGAGCGATCCGCGCGCCTTCGGCTGCGTGCCGACCGACGAGAACGGCCGGGTCACCGCGTTCCTGGAGAAGACGCAGGATCCGCCGACCGATCAGATCAACGCGGGCTGCTACGTCTTCCGGCGCGAATACATCGAGAAGATCCCGTCCGGGCGTCCGGTCTCGGTGGAACGCGAGGTGTTCCCCACGCTGCTCGCCGAAGGCGCCCGGGTGCAGGGGCACGTCGACTCGTCCTACTGGCGGGACATGGGCACACCCGAGGACTTCGTGCGCGGGTCCGCCGACCTGGTGCGCGGCATCGCGCCCTCCCCGGCGCTGCCCGGACAGCGCGGCGAATCGCTGGTGCATCCCGGTGCGGGTGTCGCGCCGGGTGCGCTGCTGATCGGCGGCACGGTGATCGGCCGCGGCGCCGAGGTCGGCGCGGGCGCCCGGCTGGACGGCGCGGTGATCTTCGACGGTGCGGTGATCGAAGCCGGTGCCACCGTCGAGCGCTCGATCGTCGGGTTCGGCGCGCGGATCGGGCCGCGGGCCCTGGTGCGCGACGGCGTCATCGGTGACGGTGCGCAGGTCGGTGCCCGCTGCGAACTACTACGCGGCGCACGCGTCTGGCCCGGGGTGGAGATCCCGGATGGCGGAATCAGGTTCTCCACCGACGTCTGACGGCCGGAAAACAGTGTCGGCGTAGCGGTCCTTCTGGCAGGGTGCTGCGCAGGGTCCCGGGGCTCTGTCGCGGGATCGCTACGTGTGCTCACTGTTGCCAACTGGAAATGGTCGAGGAGAACCTTTATGCGGAAGTCTTTCCCGCGGGTACTGGTCGCGGCGGTATTCGCCGGAGCGGTCGGCCTCGGTGCGGTCGGTTTCGCGCCGAGCGTCGCGGCCGCGCCGTCGGTCTACGAGCCGAGCATCACCCCGTGCAGCCACCTGTTCAAGGGGCCGTTCGAATTCGGTCGCCCGGACGCGAGCACCTACTGGAGTCCGTTCGGCACCGGCGACATCGTGTGCTACGACGCGGGTTTCGGGGTCAGCTACTACCAGCGTGATCCGTCGGGGCAGTGGCATGCGATGAATCAATTGATTCCGGGCAACTACTTCATCAACATCTTCGGCTACGGCCACCTGCCCGCCTAGCTCGATCGAAAGGTCTTCGCGCAGGCTCGCTTTCGCCCGGTCTGCGCGAAGACTCCGGTCACGCCTTGGTTTTCCAGACGTAGCGGGTCTTGGGGCGGCCCGCGCGGCCGTAATCCGAACGGCGGGTGACCAATCCGTCGTCGGCCAGCTTCTCCAGGTAGCGCCAGGCCGTGATCCGGGAAACACCGATGGTGGTCGCGGTGTCCGCGGCCGTGATGCCTTCCGGTGCGGCCCGGACGGTGCGGGAGATCTCGTCCAGGGTTTGCGGCGCAACGCCTTTGGGGGTGGTGGCGCGCTGGTCGGGGGTGCGCAGCGCGCTGAGCGCGCGATCGATGTCGTGCTGGGAGACCGCCGTTTCGCCTGCGGGCAGGGCGGTGCGGAACTCGCGATAGCGGTCGAGCTTGTCCCGGAACGCGGCGAAGGTGAACGGCTTCAAGAGATAGAGGACAACGCCGTGCGAGACCGCGGTCCGCACCATGGCGAGGTCGCGGGCCGAAGTGATGGCGATGACATCTGGCCGGGGAGCGAGCCCGGTCAGCGCCGCGGCGACATCGAGGCCGCTCGCATCGGGTAGTCCGATATCCATGAGCACCAGGTCGATCGGCGTATTCTCGGCCGCGGCGTCGGCGGCCGCGCGCATTGCCTCGCGACCGGTGTGCGCCACCCCGACGGGCGTGAAGCCCTCGATGCGGTCCACATAGGCGCGGTGTGCCTCGGCGATGAGCGGCTCGTCCTCGACGATCAGCACTCGGATCACTGTGCGTCCTTTCGCGGAATCGTCACGGTTACCGCGCTTTCCGGATCTAGTTCGGTACGAATGGTCCCCCCGTGCCGGGCCACCAGGCGGTGGACCAGTGCCAAGCCGAGGCCGTGATGGTCGGCCTTGGTCGAATAACCGCGCTGCGACGCCCGCGCGAAGGTCTCCTCCGACATGCCGGGACCGCTGTCCGCGACGCGCACGTACAACGCCGAATGGTGTTCCGGCGAACCAGCTTCGGCGGCCTCCCCGGTCACCTGATCGGCGTGCCGCACGGTCACCTCCACCCAGCCCGACGGGCTTTCCGCGGCGGCGTCGATGGCATTGTCGATCAGGTTGCCGACCAGCGTGACCGTCTCCTGCGGAGACAGCGGCTCGATGGAGTCCAGCGCGGTCTCCTCGGTGATGGTCAACTCGATACTGCGTTCGGCCGCCTGATTCACCTTGCCGAGCAGCAGCGCGGCCAGCGCGGGCGACCCGACCGCGTCCAGCAGCCTATCGATAAGGGCCTGGGAGAGTTGGAGTTCGGAGGTGGCGAAGTCCACTGCCGCTTGGTAGCGGCCCAATTCGACCATGGTGACCACGGTGTGCAGCCGGTTGGCCGATTCGTGCGCCTGCGCGTGCAGCGACTCGGCGAAACTGCGCACCGAGTCGAGTTCGCCCATCACCGCGCGCAATTCGGTGTGGTCGCGGATGGTCATGACGGTGCCGATCGGCCGTCCCTCCCAGGTGACGATGTCCTGATTGATCAGCAGGATCCGGTCGCCGGTCACGTGCATCTCGTCGCGGACCACGCCCCAGCTCATCTGCTGCATGGAGGTCGGCAGGTCGCCGCGGCGCACCTCGCCGTCGGGCAGTTCGAGCAGCCTGCGCGCCTCGTCGTTGACCACCTCGGCGCGCTCGCCGGCCATGTTGAACACCACGAGTCCCTCGTGGATCGAGTGCAGCACCGCGTCGTGCTGTTCGTACATGACGCGCAACTCGTCCGGCGCGAGCCCGTGCGTCTGCCTGCGCAGCCGGCGACTCAGCAGGAACGACCCGCTGCCCGAGACCACCAGACCCGCCGCGGCGACACCGAGGATCAACGGCAGCTGAGTCGCGACCTGGTCGCCGATCTTGGCGCGGGTCACCCCGGCGGACACCAGCGCGACCACCCGCCCGCCGTCGTAGACCGGCGTCACCGCGCGGATGGACGGGCCGAGCGTGCCGGTGAAGGTCTCGGTGAACGTCTCCCCGGCCAGCGCGCGGTCGATGTTGCCGCTGAACGGCTTGCCGATCATGTCCGGGTTGGTGTGCGTGTATCGGGTGCGGTCCGGCGCCATGACGACGATGAAGTCCATGCCGGTCGCCTCGCGGATGCGCTCGGTCACCGGTTGCAGCAGGGCCGTGGGATCGGTGGTGTAGACGGCGCTCAGCGTGGAGCGCGCCTCAGCGACGCTCACCGCGACATCTCGCACTTCCCGGGTGGTCGTCACGTCGCTGTGATGGCGCGCGTCGAGCACCGCGAGGACCGCGCCGACAGCGATCATCAGGGTCAACACGATCAGCTGTAGCGCGAAGGCCTGACCGGCCAGGGATAGCCGACCGCGTCTCACTGGCTGCCTTCCTCCGCTGAACGTAATGCACCAAACCGTGACCGGCGTCACCCGGAACGCCATCATTCTGCCTGGAGGGCGTGAGGCACCTCACGTCGGCACCACCTCGGAGGACATCAACTCGCATGAGCGAAGCAACACCCGAAGCACCCGCACGCAAGCGTGACCGCACCCACTGGCTGTATCTGGCGGTGATCGTCGCGGTCATCGCGGGGATTCTGGTGGGCTGGCTCGCGCCGGGGTTCGGGGTATCGGTCGCTCCGCTCGGCACCATCTTCGTCAACCTGATCAAGATGATGATCGCGCCGGTCATCTTCTGCACCATCGTGCTCGGCATCGGTTCGATCCGGTCGGCGGCCACCGTGGGCAAGGTCGGTGGGTTGACCATTGCGTACTTCATGGTGATGTCGACGGTTGCGCTCATCATCGGCCTGGTGGTCGGCAATGTGATCTCGCCAGGCACCGGGTTGAATGTCGGCGCGAATGCCAAGGCAGTCGAGCCGCTCACGAAGGCAGCGCACAATGCGGGCGGCACCTGGGACTTCTTCAACAGCATCGTCCCGACGACCATGCTGTCCTCGTTGACGTCGGGCAGCACGTTGCAGGCGCTGTTCATCGCGCTGCTGGTCGGGTTCGCGGTACAGGCCATGGGCAAATCCGGCGAGCCGATCATTCGTGGCGTCGCGTTGCTGCAAAAGCTCGTGTTCCGCGTGCTGGTGATGATTCTGTGGCTGGCGCCGATCGGTGCGTTCGGCGCGATCGCCAATCTGGTCGGTAAGAGTGGTCTGGACGCCGTGCTGAAACTGGCAACGTTGATGATCGCGTTCTACCTGACTTGCTTGATCTTCGTGTTCGGCGTGCTCGGGGTGATGATGTGGCTCGTTGCTCGGGTGTCGGTGCTGAAACTGGTCCGCTACCTGGCCCGCGAATATCTGCTGATCCTCGCGACCTCGTCGTCCGAGTCGGCGTTGCCTCGGTTGATCGCGAAGATGGAGCACATGGGCGTCGAGCGGACGACCGTAGGTGTGGTTGTGCCGACCGGTTATTCGTTCAATCTGGACGGCACTGCAATTTACCTGACAATGGCGTCTTTGTTCATCGCGGACGCGATGGGCAAACCGCTCAACATCGGCGAGCAGATCGGCCTGCTGCTGTTCATGATCGTGGCGTCCAAGGGCGCGGCCGGGGTCACCGGCGCCGGGCTGGCCACGCTGGCCGGCGGCCTGGAGAGCCATCGCCCCGAATTGCTCGACGGCGTCGGCCTGATCGTCGGTATCGACCGCTTCATGTCCGAGGCCCGCGCGCTCACCAACTTCTCCGGCAATGCCGTCGCCACCGTGCTCATCGGCACCTGGACCAAGACCATCGATACCGACCGCACCCGAGAGGTCCTCGACCGCAAACTCCCCTTCGACGAACAAACCATGGTCGATAACGACCACGGCGCGCCCCCGCAGCAGAACCCCGACACCAAGGACCTGGTCTCGGCCTAACTGCTCGGTGAAACACGAAGGGCCCGCAGGATCTGCGGGCCCTTCGCCATGCCCGGGGTCAGGATGCCCACTTTTCGGGGTTGAGGTGGTGTTGGGTGAGGGCGGTGGCGTGGCCGTGGCCGAGGTTGTGTTCGGTTTTGAGCCATTCGACGAGGGCTTTGTGGGAGGTCAGGCCGGAGTCGCGCATCGCGGACTTCCAGTCATCGATGGGGCGGCCGTATTTGGCCTCGATAGACGGGAAGTAGGACGCGGGGCCGTGGGGCTTGGTCGGCATGGTGGTCTCCTGGGTCGTCGTGCGTTCGATGGTGTTGACGGGGGTGTGGCGGGAAATTCATCGCGGTGTGTTGCGGGTCACGGGATGGCTTCTGGGGGAACGGGTTCGGAAACAGGAATGTCCGGTACCGGCGGGATGCCGGTACCGGACGGGGGATCGGGGATCAGGCGTGGACCGGAGCGGGCTTGGCTGCCACCTGGTGTTCGCGCAGCAGCAGCAGCGCGCCGGTGAGGAAGACCAGGCCGGCGGTGAGGCCGTGGATGCCGAAGGCGGCGGCGGTGGAGCCGCTCCAGCTGAGCACGGTGAGCATGTCGCCGACCGGGACCAGGGCGATGACGAGGGTGGCGATGCCGAGCGCGTAGCGCTGCTTCGCGGCGAGCAGGACTAGGATCAGCACGCCGAAGACGGTGTCGCGCACGCCCTTCAGGTTCATGAACGCGGCGGCGTCACCGTCCGGCCACGCGGGCAGGCCGAAGCCGGGCGCGATGGTGTCGGGGGTGAACAGGTAGCTGATGCCGATGTAGAGGATGAATGCCGCGCCGGCGAGGGAGAGGGCGGTGGCGATGCGTGAGGTGGTCATGATGCTGCTCCTTGGTGCGGTCTTGCCTTGTTTTCTAGCGTCGCTAGGTTCACGAGCAACCATAACGGAGCTTCGATAGCTTGTCTAGCACTGCTAGTATTTCGGTCATGAGCCCCCAGACCCGCAAGGAGCGCGAACGCGCCGAACGCCACCAGCAGATCATCGACACCGCGCGGGAACTGGCGGAGGCGCAGGGCTGGGAGGCGGTCACCGTGCGCAAGCTGGCCGAGCGCATCGAGTACAGCCAGCCGGTGTTGTACAGCCACTTCGAGGGCAAATCGGCCATCGTGACGGCGGTGGCCCTGCAAGGCATCACCGACTTGACCGCCGTGATGCGCCGAGCCCATGCGGAGGCGACCGGTCCGGCCGACGCCCTGTATCGCGTCACCCGCGCCTACCTCGATTTCGCCGCCGCCAACCCGGCCCGCTACGAGGCGATGTTCGTGATGAACGTCGACCTCGTCTTCGGCCTGGACGCGCCGCAGCCGTTGATCGACGCCTTCGCCGAACTGGAGGCTCTGTTCCGCCCGTTCGTCGACGAGGCGGACCTCGGGGCCCGCACCGAGGTGGCCTGGAGCGCCATGCACGGCCTGGCGACCCTCGACCGCGGCGGCCGGCTCCGGCCGGATCTGCGCGAGCGGCGCCTGGAGATCCTCGTCGCCGAATGGCTCGCCGCGGTCGGCGCGGACTCCGCGTAGCGCGGCCGCTGTGATCGGACGCGCATTTCGGTTGCGGCCGAAGCCGGATCGGTAGCGTGGGGACATGCCTGATGTTGTGGTCGTCGGTTCCGGGCCGAATGGTCTGGCCGCCGCGGTGATCCTGGCCAAGGCCGGACTCTCGGTGGAGGTGTACGAGGCCGAGTTCGGTGCGGGAGGTGGGTCGCGCACGGCGGAATTGACGCTGCCCGGATTTCAGCACGACGTGTGTGCCGGCGCGCATCCGATGGCGCTGGCGTCCCCGTTCTTTCGCGCGTTCGATCTGGCGGCGCACGGCGTCGAGCTGCTCACGCCCGAGGCCTCCTACGCGCATCCGATGGACGGCGGCACGGCCGGCGTGGCCTGGCACGATCTGGAGCGAACGGTCGCGGGCCTCGGTCGCGACGGCGCCGCGTGGCGTTCGCTGTTCGGACCGCTGGTGCCGCACTGGGAGGCGGTCGTCGATCTCGCGATGTCGGATCTGCGCCGCCCGCCCAAGGACCTGGTCACCGCGGTGCGGTTCGGGCTGCGGACCCTGGAGCAGGGATCGCCGTTGTGGAACACCAGGTTTCACGGCGATGCCGCGCCCGCGCTGCTGACCGGTGTGGCCACCCACGCGATCACCCCGCCGCGGCGCATCCCGGCCGCGGGTGCGGGCCTGCTGCTCGCCACGTTGGCGCACGCCGGTGGTTGGGTGATTCCCAAGGGCGGCAGTCAGGCGATCCCGAACGCGCTCATCGCCGAACTCGAACGCCTCGGCGGCCGGGTGCACACCGGCCACCGCGTCGATTCACTCGGGCAGTTCGACGACGCCCGCGCGGTCGTGCTCGATCTCGCGCCCGCGGAACTGCTGCGCATCGCCGGCCATCGGCTCCCGGATCGATACGCGGAGCGGCTCAGGGGTTTCCGCTACGGCGGCGCGGCGTGCAAGGTCGACTTCGCGCTGGACGGTCCGGTGCCGTGGCAGGCCGAGGGGCTGGACCGGGCCGGAACCCTGCATCTGATCGGCACCCGTGCCGAGGCGATGACCGCCGAACGCGCGGTCGCCGCGGGGCAGCACGCGCAACGGCCCTATGTGCTGTCCATCCAGCCCGGTGTCGTCGACCCGACCAGGGCGCCCGAGGGCAAGCACACCTTCTACACGTACGCGCACGTGCCGAACGGCTCCACCCGCGATGTCAGCGAGGCGGTCATCACCCAGGTCGAACGGTTCGCACCGGGCTTCCGCGACCTCATCCTGGCCAAGCACGTCTACACCGCGGCCGAAATGCCGTCGCACAATGCCAATTACATCGGCGGCGACATCTCGGCCGGCGCGATGACCCTGCGCCAGTTCGCCTTCCGTCCGACCGCCCGCTGGAACCCTTACGCCACACCGCTTCCCGGCGTGTACCTGTGCTCCTCGTCCACTCCGCCCGGCCCCGGCGTGCACGGCATGTCCGGCCTGCACGCCGCCCGGCACGTGCTGCGCCGGCGCTTCGGCATCGGCACCGACCCGCTGGAGTTGCTCCGGAAGCGCTAGCGGCTGGACGGATCCGGTGCGGTGGCGACCTCGGTCCGGTAGAGATCCGGTTCGAGGTACATGACCCGCGCCGCGGGCACCGCGGCGCGCACGCGCGCCTCCGCGTCGTCGATGGCCGTGGCGAGCTGAGCGACGTCGAGCCCGGGCACCGCGCCGATCTTGGCCGCCACCAAAAGCTCTTCGGGACCGAGGTATTGGGTCTTCAGGTGGATCACCCGATCGATCCGATCGCCGTCGACCAGGTTCTCCCGGATGAGCCGATCCTCGGCCGGGGTCGCGCCCTCGCCGATGAGCAGGCTCTGCATCTCGATGATCAGCACGATGGCGATGATGCCGAGCAGGACGCCGATGGCCATGGTGCCGACACCGTCCCACACCGCGTCGCCGGTGAGCATGGTCAGCCCGACACCGGCGAACGCGAACACCAGGCCGATCAGCGCGCCGGTGTCCTCGAGCAGCACCACCGGCAGTTCCGGGCTGCGCGAGTTACGGATGAACCGCCACCAGCTCGCGTCGCCCTTGAGCGGCGCGGATTCCCGCATGGCGGTCATGAAGCTGTAGGACTCCAGCGCGATCGCGATGAGCAGGATGACGATCGCCACGATCGGCGAACTCAGCTCCTCGGGATGCTGGATCTTGTGCACGCCCTCGTAGAGCGCGTATCCGGAGCCCAGGGTGAACAGCACCAGCGCCACGATGAACGAGTAGAAGTAGCGATTGCGCGCGTAGCCGAACGGGTGCAGCGCGTCGGCCTCCTGCGCCGCGCGGCGCTGGCCGAGCAGCAGCAGCGCCTGGTTGCCGGTGTCGGCGACCGAGTGCACCGCCTCGGCGAGCATCGACCCGGAACCGGTGATCAGCGCACCGGCGAACTTCGCCACGGCGATCCCCGCGTTCGCCGACAACGCGGCGAGAATCGCCTTCTTGCCACCACCAGCCGACATGCCTGGACGTCCTCTCTCCGAATTGCCCGATCTTGGCTAACTTAGCGTGTGCCGGTGTGCGAAGTACCCGATGCCCGGCCGATCATCGCGATCCGCGACCGTGCGCCGGAATCAGACCTTTCCGACGCAGGCGCAGAACAGCTGAGCCGGGCCGTCCAGCGCGCGGGCGCGAATGTCGCTGTCGGCGGCCGAGATCCACGCCGCGGCACCGCGTTCCAGGGTCAGTTCGGACTCGCCCTGCGAGAGCCGCACCGATCCCGACGTGCACAGCACGATGCCTGGACCCGCGGCGGTGAGCGGCACCTGGGCCGAGCCCTCGGTGAGGTCGAAGCGGCGCAGTTCGAATTCCGGTGCGGGGGTGCGGTAGCGGACCGAGCCGTCGCCGGCCGGTTCGGGCAGCACGACGGGCAGGTTGATCGGCTCGAAGTCGAGCACCCGCAGCAGTTCCGGCACGTCGACGTGTTTGGGGGTGAGGCCGCCGCGCAGCACGTTGTCCGAGTTGGCCATGATCTCCACGCCGAGTCCGCGCAGGTAGGCGTGCAGGTTGCCGGCCGCGAGGAACAGGCCCTGGCCCGGTTCCAGGGTCAGCCGGTTCAGCAGCAGCGCGGCGAGCACGCCGGCGTCGCCGGGGTAGGCCTCGGCGAGTTCGAGCGTGGTGCGTGCCTCGGGGGTGAACTCGCGCTTGCCTTTTCCGGACAGGTACCGCACGCAGCCGTCGAGCACCTCCGGCAGCAGCGTGGCGAGCACCGGCTGGGGCAGCGTGATCCAGGTGGTGAACAGGGTGCGCAGGCCGTCGGAATCCGGTTGTGCGGCAAGCAGGTCGGCGAACGACGCGAGCCCGTCCACCTGCAACGCGCGCAGCAGTTCGACGGTGCGGTGCGGGTCGCGGAAGCCGGCCAGCGCCTCGAACCGATCCAGCGCCACCACCAGCTCCGGCTTGTGGTTGTCGTCGCGGTAGTTGCGCATCGGCGAGTCCAGCGGGACCTTGGCGCGGTTCTCCCCGTCGAAGCCGGCCCGCGCCTGCGCGGAACTCGGATGCGCCTGCAGCGACAGCGGCTCCTCGGCGGCCAGGATCTTCAGCAGGAACGGCAGCTTGCCGCCGAATTCCCCGGCGGCCGGGCCCAATTCGCGCTGCGGGTCGTCGGCGACGAAATCGAGCAGCGAGCGCGAGTCGCCGTCGATCAGCACGTGCGCGGGATCGGCGGGATGCGCGCCGAACCACAGTTCGGCCTCCGGATGGGCGGACGGGACGGGCCTGCCGCACAGCTGAGCGAGCGCGGTGCGCGAGCCCCAGGCATACGAACGCAGCGCACCAACGAGTTCGTGCACTAGTAGCTTCCCCCGAACTGCCCTTGGCTGTCGGTCGCGGTGCCGCGGGTTCCGATCAGCCGTAGGTAGGCGGCGGCCATTTCCAGTCGCACCGCGAGCACGGCGAGCTGTTCGAGTTCACCGCCGGAACCGGGAACCGGTTCCTCGGGCTGCGGCGGGGCGGGTACGGACGGATCGATCAGCCCGGTGTGCAGCAGGTCGAGTTCGGCGTTCACCAGGTCGGCGTCGACCAGGCTGGACCCGGTGCCGCCGAACACGGCGATCCGGCGGCGCGCGACCGACTGGTCGGCGTCGGCGCTGAGCACGAACACCCGGATGCGTTCCACCTGCACCGGCCCGTCGAGCTCTTCGTCGTGGAACATCGGATCGAAGCCGGGCGCGGATTCGCCTGCGGCCTCGACCATTCGAGATCTGGCGGCGACCGCCTCGGCGAGATCCACCGCGGTGGCGACCCGCCCGGCCGACTGCAACAGCACCTCGGCGCCGTGCTCGGCCAGCTCGGCCGCGGCGGGGGAGTCGCCGGCCAGCACGACCCCGCGCTGATGCATGCGGGAGGCGAGGGTCTTGGCCGGATTGCGGAAGACCTCGTTGGTCGGACCGGCGCGCAACGCCTCGGCGTCGAGCAGGTCGGCCAGGTCGGTGAGGTCGGGCACCAGGGTGCCGCTGCGGGACGGGTCGATCGCCCGCAGCACGGCGATGCCCGCGGCCAGGAAGCGCAGCAGCCGGTTGTGATCGAGCACCTGAACCCGCGGGGCCAGCACGGCCGCCCGCCCGGCCGCGACGGCGCGCATCGGTCCCTCGATGGGTGCCGCGACGACGACCTCGGCGCCGCGGCGCAGCGCCCGGTCCACCGCGTCGGTCAGGCGCGGATCGCCGGCATCGTCACCGGCGACCAGGACGACGTCGAGCGGGCCGACCCAGGGCGGCAAGGCGGAGACGGGCACGACCGGCAGGCCGGCCCGGTCGCCGAGCGCGGCGACCAGCAGGCTCGCGGCGCGCGCGGCGCGGCCGGAGCCGGAGACGAGTACGAGACTGCGCGGTCGCAGTCCGTTCAGGCGCGCGAGCGCGTCCTCACCGACGGCCGCCGCGGTGGCACGGACCTGAGCGCCGCCCGAGGCGGCCGAGCGCAGGGCGCCGCCGGTATCGGCCGCCTCCAGCGAAGCGGCATCGTCGAGGTCGAGAACCGGTGTTCCAGCGATCATCGGGCGTCCCACCTCCCCTCATCGCGCTGAGTCGTTTCCGCCCTCGCTCGTTCCCGAGTCAGCTGCCATGCCGGGTCCGAGTCGGGCGAATCCAAGGCCTGTGATTCCACTATTCCAGTCAGGAGCGGACGATGCTCAGAATCTCCGCATCGGGCCGAGCCGACTACGTCCTCCCAGCCCTCCGCCGAATCCTGAGCATGTGATTCCATCCCTCGTGATTCCACTATCCCAGTCAGGAGCGGACGATGCTCAGAATCTCTGTTACGAGTGCGTCTACTTCTTCCGGCGATCTGGCTTCGACGTTCAGCCGGAGCAGCGGTTCGGTATTCGAGGCGCGCAGGTTGAACCAGGCGTCGTCGGCCAGCTGGACGGTCACGCCGTCCAGCCTATCCACCGAGATCGTCCGATCCCCGAAGGCCTCCACCACAGCCATCGTCCGCTCCTTCGCGTCCGGCACGGTGGAGTTGATCTCGCCGGAGGCCGCATATGTTTCGTAGGCCGCCATCAGCTCGGACACCGGCCGGTCCTGCTCGCCGAGCGCGGCCAGCACGTGCAGCGCCGCGAGCATGCCGGAGTCGGCGCCCCAGAAGTCGCGGAAGTAATAGTGCGCGGAGTGCTCGCCGCCGAACACCGCGCCGGTGGAGGCCATCTGCTGCTTGATGAACGAGTGGCCGACCCGGGTGCGTACCGGGGTGCCGCCGAGCGCGGTGACCAGCTCGGGCACCGCGTGCGAGGTGATCAGGTTGTGGATGATGACCGCGCCCGGCTCCTTGACCAGTTCCCGCTCGGCGACCAGCGCGGTGATGGTCGACGGGGACACCGGGTCGCCCTTCTCGTCCACCACGAAGCAGCGGTCGGCGTCGCCGTCGAACGCGAGTCCGATATCGGCGCCGGACTTGACCACCAGGTCCTGCAGATCGACCAGGTTCTTCGGGTCGAGCGGGTTGGCCTCGTGGTTCGGGAACGAGCCGTCCAGCTCGAAGTACAGCGGCACGATGGTCACCTGCGGCAACGCGTCGAACACGGCGGGCACGGTGTGCCCGCCCATGCCGTTGCCCGCGTCCACCGCGATGGTCAGCGGGCGGACCCCGGCGATGTCGACCAGGTTGCGCAGGAACGCCGCGTAGTCGGCGAGCAGATCGACGCTGGAGGCGGTGCCGTGCGGCCCGTCGTAGCCGGGGACGCCCTCGACGATCTCGCTTTTGATCGTCGCCAGGCCCGTGTCCTGGCCTACCGGAATGGCTTTGGCGCGGCACATCTTGATGCCGTTGTAGCGGGCCGGGTTGTGGCTCGCGGTGAACATGGCGCCGGGGCAGTCCAGGCTGCCGGAGGCGAAGTACAGCTGATCGGTGGACGCGAGCCCGATGTGCACCACGTCGAGGCCCTGCGCCAGCACGCCGTCGGCGAACGCGGCGGACAGCTCGGGGGAGGACTCGCGCATGTCGTGTCCGATGACGGCCCGCATGGCGCCCTCGGCGCGCATCAGCCGGGCGAACGATGCGCCGATGTCCCTGACGAATTCGGCGTCGAGTTGTTCACCGACCACCCCGCGAACGTCGTAAGCCTTGATCACCGCGTTTACGAATTCGGCAGAGCGGGCGACTGTCATGCCCACCACCCTAATGGTTGCGCGGCAACGGTTTGACCCGGTCCTGGTTTGTTCAGGACGGCGGGTCGGGGAGTACCCGCAGATGTCCCCGGCGCCCGGTGCGGGCGGTGCGCTGCGGCGGCGGCGCGTAGTCGCGGTAGCCGCGTTGATCTTGTTCCGGCGGGCGGCGGCGCAGCCCGGCCTCCCGGACCGCCTCGGCCAGCGCGGTCAGATCGTCGTCATCCGGTGTGCTGGAGGAGAATCCACCCTCGTGGCGAACCATCTCCCAGCCCTTCGGGGCGGTGATGCGCGAGCCGTGCGTTTCACAGAGATCCCAGGAGTGCGGTTCGGCGACGGTCGCGAGGGGTCCGACCACGGCGGTCGAGTCCGAGTACACATAGGTGAGCGTCGCGACGGCCGGATTCTTGCAACCTGGTCGGCAACAACGACGCATGGGGATCACGCCGATGAGAGTAACCCTCCTGGCGTGCCGATGTGGATAGACACGCTCAGGATTCGGGCAAAAACTCCCGCCACGCGGCGACTGTCGCGGGCGAGCGAAGGGGCCTCGGCCAGGCGTTCGGCCGAAGGTCGGGTGAGTGTGCGGTCTGCGGGCCGCGCACTCGGTGTCGGTAATCAGTTATCGCTGCTCGCAACAACATTCGTTACCGAAGTGCGTGTGGCTCGGTGTGA
Source organism: Nocardia sp. NPDC006044 (assembly GCF_042871115.1). Taxonomy (NCBI): domain Bacteria; kingdom Bacillati; phylum Actinomycetota; class Actinomycetes; order Mycobacteriales; family Nocardiaceae; genus Nocardia; species Nocardia sp. NPDC006044. The sequence continues at coordinate 1,386,648 of NZ_JBIAID010000003.1, read as the reverse complement.
TCTCTATTCGGGTTCCGGGTCGATGATGTCCGGATCCACGCCGAGATAGGTGGCGATCTGCTGGACCAGCACCTCGCGCAGCAGGTCGACCAGGTCGTCGGGGTCGCTGGCGCGCAGCTCCAGCGGCTTGCGGAACAGCACCACCCGGGCGCGGGTGGCGGTGCCGTGCCGGTCCACGCCGGCCGGGATCAGCCGGGACAGCGGCACCGGGCCGTCGGCCACCACCTCGTCCGGCCAGGTGACCGAATCGGGATGCAGCGGACGGATTTTCGGCACATCGTCGACCGCGATGTCGAGCTTGGTGAGGCGGTCGTGCCAGCGGGTGTCCAGCGGTGCGAACGCTTCCAGCACCAGCCGGTCGAACTTCTGCCCTCTGGTGCGCCAGGCAGGCACCGTGGGCGGCAACATCGGCCCACGCACTCCGCGACCACGGCGGATCACCGACCGGGCGGTCGGCGGACGACGATTACGGGAACGTGCCATAGGTTAAAACCTAGTCAGCCCCTCCGGTGCCTGCGCACCCAGTGCTGCCCCAGTCGGTCGGCGGACCCGGGACAGGGGGCCGGGCGTACCCCCGGAGCTACCCGTGTGTTCGCGAGAATCGTTGTCGCCGTGGCGACTTCTCGCGGGTGCGGGTAACTCGGGGGTCAACCCAAGTCTGCTAGCCGATGCCGCGCTTGAGCCGGCGGCGCTCTCGTTCGGAGAGGCCACCCCAGATGCCGAAGCGCTCATCGTGGGCGAGTGCGTACTCCAGGCACTCGTCGCGAACCTCGCAGCCCATGCAGATCCGTTTCGCCTCGCGAGTCGAGCCGCCCTTCTCTGGGAAGAACGCCTCCGGATCGGTCTGCGCGCACAGGGCGCGCTCTTGCCACTGCTCTTCGATGGATTCGAACATCTCGTCGAAGCCCGTGACGACCAGGCTGAGCCGGGGCGTCGAGTTCTCGTCACCCGTGCTGAGCCCAGGCGTCAAGACTTCGTCACCCCCCTCGCGTTCTATCCAGCCGTTTTCTGCGCAGACGCCACGTGCTGCGCCTGCTGTGGAATCGGTCGGCGAGACCATCTCGTTGGCCATCGCTCCGCCTCCTCACTGTGTGTTAGCGCAGAATGATTCGATCCGTCGGACCAACACGCTTACCGACGGCCATACCCCGCGACGTTGTCCCGCGGACGTCCCCGAGCTCGTCATCCCGATGCGAACATCTGTTCGAAAAGCCGTTCGCGCCTTGCACTCTCGCGCGAACCCGAAATGACATGACTGTGATTAGACACGCCGGACGTGTCGATGGTCAAGCGGCCGTCGCTATTCCGTTACTATCCGCGAACGCTTTCGAAGATGATCTTGAGTCGGAGTAGGGCAAATGACCAGCAACTATGGCCCGAACATCGCCCGGTCCGGCAGCGCATAGGCTGTGCGGATGTGACTTCCCTTCAAGCGGACACCGAACCCGTCGGCGGGCCACGGATTGCCGTCCTGGTCGGGGGTGTCGGCGGCGCTCGCTTCCTCCAGGGCGTCCGGGAACTGCTGCCCGATGCCGACGTCTCCGCGATCGTGAACGTCGGCGACGACGTCTGGATGCACGGCCTCCGGATCTGTCCTGACCTTGATACCTGCATGTACACCCTGGGTGGCGGCATCGATACCGAGCGCGGCTGGGGCAGGCCCGGCGAGACCTGGCACGCGAAAGACGAGCTGGCGAAGTACGGGGCGCAACCGGACTGGTTCGGGCTCGGCGATCGCGACCTCGCCACGCACTTGATCCGGAGCGAAATGCTACGTGCCGGGTACCCGCTGTCCGCGGTGACCGAGGCGCTCTGCAACCGGTGGCAGCCCGGCGTGAAACTGATCCCGGCAACCGACGATCGGTGTGAAACACATGTCGTTGTGAGCGACCCGGACAACCCTGGCGAACGTCGCGCGATCCATTTTCAGGAGTGGTGGGTTCGCTACCGCGCGAACATCGAGACCCATGGATTCGCCACAATTGGGGCAGAGGACGCCAAACCAGCCCCGAATGTGACCGAGATCATAGAGTCTGCGGATGTGGTCTTGCTCGCTCCTTCGAACCCTGTGGTGAGTATCGGCGCCATCCTGGCTGTGCCTGGAATCCGCGGCGCATTGCGCACCACCGAGGCCAAAGTAATCGGTATATCCGGTGTGATCGACGGTAAACCTCTGCGCGGCATGGCCGACGAATGTCTGTCGGTGATCGGCGTCGAGACGACCGCCGAGGCGATCGGCCGTTACTACGGCGCCCGCTCCGCCACCGGAATCCTGGACGGCTGGCTGATCCACACCACCGACACCGCCGACGTGCCCGGTGTCGAGGTACGCAGCGTCCCGCTGCTCATGACCGATCCGCCGACCACCGCCGAGATGGTGCGGGAGGCCCTGGACCTCGCGGGAGTGAAGCCGTAATGACCATCGATCACGCGGCAGGCGAGCTGCGCATCCTGCCGATCACCGGCCTGCCGGAGTTCCGGCCCGGCGACGACCTCGCCCAGCACATCGCCGCGCAGGCGCCCTGGCTGGCCGACGGCGACGTGCTCGTGGTGACGAGCAAGATCGTGGCCAAGGTCGAGGGCCGCATCGTCGAGGCGCCGCTGGACCCGGAGGAGCGCGACACGATGCGCCGCGCCCTGGTCGAGCAGGAGGCCGTGCGGGTGCTCGCGCGCAAGGGCCGCACCCTGATCACCGAGAACAAGCTGGGCATCGTGCAGGCCGCGTCCGGCATCGACGGCTCCAACGTCGAGCAGGGCGAATTGGTGCTGCTGCCCGCCGATCCGGACGCCAGCGCGAAGGCCCTGCGCTCGGCGCTGGCCGAGCGGCTCGGCGTGCGGGTCGCCGTGGTCGTCACCGACACCATGGGCCGGGCCTGGCGAAACGGCCAGACCGACACCGCGATCGGCGCCTCGGGCCTGCGCGTGCTGCACGACTACGCGGGCGCGATCGACGGGCAGGGCAACGAGCTGCACGTCACCCAGGTGGCGATCGCGGACGAGCTGGCCGCGGCGGCGGATCTGGTGAAGGGCAAGCTCGGCGGCGTACCGGTCGCGGTGGTGCGCGGGCTGCCGATCACCGACGACGGCTCCAGCGCCGTCGATCTGCTGCGCGGCGGCACCGACGACCTGTTCTGGCTCGGCACCGCCGAGGCGATCGAGCAGGGGCGGCGCGAGGCGGTGCTGTTGCGCCGCTCGATCCGCCAGTTCGCGGACGAGCCGGTCGATCCCGAACGGGTGCGGGCCGCGGTCGCGGTGGCCTTGACCGCGCCGGCGCCGCACCACACCCGTCCGGTGCGATTCGTGTGGCTGCGCGAACCGGGCCTGCGCGCGCGACTGCTGGCGGCGATGACCGAGAAGTGGCGCGCCGATCTCACCGCCGACGGACTGCCCGCCGATCGGATCGAACGCCGGATCGCCCGTGGCCGAATCCTTTTCGACGCCCCCGAGGTGATCATCCCGTTCTGCGTGCCGGACGGCGCGCACGACTACCCGGACGAGCGGCGGCGGGCGAACGAGCGCACCATGTTCACCGTCGCGGTCGGCGCGGCGGTGCAGGGCCTGCTGGTCGCGCTGGCGACCGAGGGGCTCGGCAGCTGCTGGATCGGCTCCACCATCTTCGCGCCGGACGTCACCCGCGCCGTGCTCGGCCTCGACGAGGACTGGAACCCGTTGGGCGCCATTGCCGTCGGTCATCCGCTCGAGCAACTCACGCCGCGGCCGACGCCCGCTCCCGGCTTCGGACTGGTCGAACTGTGACCGCTGATTCGCTGCACGCGTCGGCGACGGCGTTGCTCGAATCCTGGTCTCCGGCCGCGGGTTCGGACCAATCGCTGCGCCAGGCCATGCTCGCGTTCCTCGGGTCGGCGCCGCGCGGATGCCTGCGCGAGCATGTGCCGGGGCATATCACCGCCTCGGCAGTGGTGTTCTCGCACGACGGACGTGAGGTGCTGCTGACCCTGCACCCGCGGGTCGGCAGCTGGATCCAGCTCGGCGGCCACTGCGAGGAGAGCGACGACACGGTGGCCGGCGCCGCGCTGCGCGAGGCCACCGAGGAGTCGGGCATCGCCGGGCTGCGGCTGGAGCCGGAACTGTATGGGGCGCAGGCGCATCCGATCACTTGCTCGCTCGGCCTGCCGACCAGGCATCTCGATCTGCTGTTCCGGATCACCGCACCCGCGGACGCGGTTCCGGTGCGCAGCGCGGAGTCCACCGATCTGCGCTGGTGGCCGGTCGGCGCGTTGCCGGCGAACGCGGACGTGCTGCTGCGCTAACACCCCTGAACAGTCCACACCCCGGTCGGCCACCGCGCTGACCGGGGTGTTTCAGTCTGCACGCCCACGTTACTTTACAAATCAGATGATTTGTATAGACAAACGACAAATCGATCTCTATCGTCCATCTCAGAGGTAACGCACGTCACACGTGACGTGCCGCTTTTGGATTGGAGACAACGATGTCGACCGACGCCGACACGTCCGCGAAACCGGTGGCGACCCCGGACTGGCGCGATCGCAAGCGCTACATGTGGCTGTGGGGATTGTTCGCTCCCACCGGTCTTTTCACGATCGGTATCCCACTTATACTGGCGCTCAATGCCATTGGCTGGCATAGATTGGCGCAGGTGCCGTTCTGGCTCGGTCCGATCCTGGTGTATCTGCTGATTCCGTTGGCGGACATATTCTTCGGGCCGGACGGCGACAATCCGCCGGACGAGGTGATGGAGTACCTGGAGCAGGACAGGTACTACCGCTATCTCACCTACCTGTATCTGCCGTTCCAATACGCGTCGCTGGTCATGGCCTGCTATTTGATCACCGCGGATCAGGTGAGCTGGCTCGGTTTCGACAACGGCCTGCACCTGGTGGACAAGATCGGCCTGGCGATCACCGTCGGCATGCTCGGCGGCATCGGTATCAACACCGCACATGAATTGGGGCACAAGAAGGTCCGGCTGGAGCGCTGGCTGTCCCGGATCGCGCTGGCCCAATCGTTCTACGGGCATTTCTATATCGAGCACAATCGCGGCCATCACGTGCGCGTCGCGACCCCCGAGGATCCGGCGAGTTCCCGTGTCGGCGAAAGCTTCTGGGCCTTCTGGCCGCGCACCGTGTGGGGGAGCCTGACGTCGTCGCTGCGCTTGGAGAAGACGCGGCTGGCGCGGTTGGACAAGAAATGGTGGAGCCCGAAGAACGAGGTGCTGAGCGCGTGGTTCATGTCGGCGGTCCTGTACGCGGTGCTGGTCGCGATCTTCGGCATCGCCCTGCTGCCGTATCTGGTGCTGCAAGCGGTGATCGGCTTCAGCCTGCTCGAGGCGGTCAATTATCTGGAGCACTACGGCCTGGTCCGGCAACGCACGGCGTCCGGGCGCTACGAGCGGCCTGCCCCGGTGCACAGCTGGAACAGCGACCACATCGTGACCAACATCTTCCTGTACCACCTGCAGCGGCACAGCGATCACCACGCCTACCCGACCCGGCGCTACCAGACGCTGCGCAGTTGGGACGGCGCGCCGAACCTGCCCAGCGGCTACGCCAGCATGATCCTGCTCGCCTACTTCCCGCCGCTGTGGCGCCGGGTGATGGACAAGCGGGTGCTCGCGCACTATCACGGGGACATCACGCTCGCGAACATCCACCCGGCCAAGCGGGACAAGGTGATTGCCCGCTACCAGGGCGGCGCCGCGACCGGCGAGGTGCGGGCATGAATCGCTATCGCTGCCCCGTCTGCGATTACGTTTACGACGAGGCGAAAGGCGCGCCGCACGAAGGATTTCGCCCGGGAACGCCGTGGGCGACTATTCCGGACGACTGGTGCTGCCCGGACTGCGGCGTGCGGGAAAAGATCGATTTCGAACCGATGGGAGCGGTCAAATGAATGACTACAAACTTTTTCAGTGCATTCAGTGCGGCTTCGAATACGACGAGGCCAAGGGCTGGCCGGAGGACGGGATCGAGCCGGGTACCCGCTGGGACGATATCCCGGAGGACTGGACCTGCCCGGACTGCGGCGCGGCGAAGGCGGACTTCTACATGGTCGAAATCGAACGGTCGTGAGGTTTTGACTGCGGGAACCACCCGTGACAGGGTCGCCGGTATGCCGCGCTCCGGAACCCGCATCCCCTATCAGGAGGCGGCGCGTGAACTCCTGCGCGCCTCCGTCCTCGGGGCGATGCGCGAACTGCTCACCGAACGGGACTGGTCCAAGATCACCCTCGGTGATGTGGCGGCCAGGGCCGGCGTGAGCAGACAGACCCTCTACAACGAGTTCGGTTCCCGCAGTGGCCTGGCGCAGGCGTATTCGCTGCGCCTGGCCGACGATCTGGTCGATCACGTCGACGCGGCCATCACTGGCAATGTCGGTGATGTCCGCGCGGCCTTCCGTGAGGGCATGACGAATTTCTTCGTCGACGCCGCCGCCGACCCGCTGGTGCAATCACTGCTCGCCGGCGAGGTGAAATTGGATCTGCTGCGGCTCATCACCCTCGATGCTGGACCGTTGCTCGACCAAGCGACCCGGCGGTTGTCGCTGGCATTCCAGCACAGCTGGGTCGCGGCGACCGCGGCCGAATCGGATGTCATCGCGCACGCGCTCGTTCGCATCGCGATGAGCTACATCCCGACGCCGCCGGATCCGGCGCGCGATGCGCCGGGTGAGTTGAGTGCGTTGCTGAGTCCGTACGTGGAAGCGATTCTGGCGGCCCGGATCGATCACTGATCGAACCCTGAAGAACCCCAGTCTGTTTGCACCAAGTAAGCTATGGCTTCAAGCGTCTGTGAGCCCGCTTAAAAACCAACTGCCATGGATGTAACCCTCATCACGTTTCGGCCGTCAAGATCTGCGAAACGGCCGTACAGTCTGGAACTATTCTCGTACATCGGAGTTAGGGTTCCTATTTAGCGGGGCAAACGTGCAAACGGTTGGCAAACCGGCGGTATCTTCTGATCCCAAACGACACTTATGGGTTTTCGGCTTGATCGCTCCACTGAGCGCACTCTTGCCCTCGCAACTTGTGTTGCAAACGGGCGCAAAGGTGTTCTGGTGGATCGGTCCGATCATCGTGTTGATCGTCATCCCGGTCCTGGACTGGGTTGTCGGCGAGGACGGCACCAACCCGCGCGATGAGGATTACGAGTTGCTGAGCAACGACCGGTACTACCGGTGGTGCACTTATCTTTTCCTTCCTGTTCAACTGATCGGCCTGTTGATCGCCTGCGCCATGTGGGCGGGTCACGAGCTGAGCATCGTCGACAAGCTTGGCCTGGCAGCCACTCTCGGCTTCGTCAGCGGCATCGGCATCAACGCGGCGCACGAGCTCGGGCATCGGGTCGAGCACGCGGAGCGCTGGCTGGCCAAGGTCGCGCTGGCGCAGTCGTTCTATGGGCATTTCTTCGTAGAGCACAACCGCGGGCATCACGTCCGGGTGGCGACTCCGGAGGACCCGGCCAGCGGGCGGCTCGGTGAGACGCTGTGGGAGTTCCTGCCGCGCAGCGTGTTCGGCAGCTTCCGCTCGGCCATCCAGCTGGAGAAGGTGCGGCTGGAACGCAAGGGCCTGCGCTGGTTCAGCGTGCACAACCACATCCTGCAGGCGTGGTCGATGAGCGTGCTGCTGTTCGGCACGATGATGGCGCTCTTCGGCGTCGGCATCCTGCCGTGGCTGATCCTGCAGGCGGTGATCGGCGCGTCGCTGCTGGAGACGGTGAACTTCATCGAGCACTACGGCCTGCTGCGGGCCAAGCGCCCGAACGGGAACTACGCGCGCTGCTCGCCGCGCGACAGCTGGAACAGCGATCGGTTGGTGACCAACATCTTCCTGTTCCATCTGCAGCGGCACAGTGACCATCACGCCAATCCCGGCCGCAGGTATCAGACCCTGCGCAGCTCGATGCAGGCGCCGCAGCTGCCCGCCGGGTACGCGACGATGATCCTGTTCGCGGCCGTGCCGCCGCTGTGGCGGGCGATCATGGACCACCGGGTGCTCGAGCATTACGACGGCGACGTCACCAAGGCGAACATCCATCCGCGCAAGCGTCGCCGCCTGCTGGAGCAGTACGGCACCGTCGCCACGATCAACGGTGCGGCCCAGGCGAATTCGGCCGAGGGCGGTCCGGCGCAGCCGAACCCGGCGGAGTCCGACGTGCCGGAGTCCGGCGCCGCGTAGCCGACCGGCTACCCCGGCTCAGCGGCGGTAGGCGGGAGGCAGGGGTAATCCCTTCTCCTGCAGCACCTCCCGCATGCGGTCGGGGTAGTCGGTGATCACGCCGTCCACGCCGGTATCGATCTGCGCGGCGATGGTGGCCTTGTCGTTCACCGTCCACGGGATCACCTTCAGGTCGAGTTCGTGCGCGCGCTCGACGTAGGTCTTGTCCGCCACCAGCGCGAAGCCGGATTCACCGGCCTTGCGGCCGTAGGGAACCGAGTAGCCGGGTGAGGCGGCGTTCGCGCCGAGCGCCTTCACCGCGCCGAGCGGATCGTTCGCGAAGTCCTCGTAGCGGATCGGGCCGAGCCACTTCGAGCCGGCGACGAAGGTGGTGTCGTCGTAGAGCGCGACCAGCGGGATCGTCGGACTAGCCTTGCGCACCAGCGGAAGTGAACGCCAGTCGAAACTCTGGATGTCGACATTGCCGGTCTCGCCCGCCGCGGCGACCGTGCTCAGGATGACGTCGACGAACTCCTGCGGCGTGGCGGACTGCTCGGGATGTTCGGCCTCCACTTTTGTTTCGATGTTGTAGCGCAGGTGCGCGCCGCGGTAGGTCTTCACCAGATCGAACAGCGCGGGCAGCGTGGCTATCCGGTTGCCGGGCACCGCCTGCTGGCCCGGGAAGTCGGCGAGCGCCTTGCCGCAGTCCAGGGTCTGGGTCTGCGCGTAGGTCAGGTCGTGCATCAGCTTGCCCACGTAGGGGAACTGCGGATCGTCCGGCGTGACCGGCGCGGTGTCCGCGCACTTGGTGCCGAGCACGGTCGGGTCGTGCCAGATCATCGGCATCTTGTCCTGGGTGAGCACGATGTCCAATTCGAGTGTGCTGACGCCGAGTTCGATCGCCTTGGCGAAACCGGCGAGCGACTCCTCGGCGGTGAGACCGCGGCCGCCGCGGTGGGCTTGCAGCTCCACCGTTCGCGGCGGGGTAGCCGGTGACGAGTCGGATCGGCTGTCGCAGGCGGCGCCGAGGCCGAGCACTAGCGAGCCGGCGACAGCGGTCGTGACGAGGGCGCGGAGGTTCGGCATCGCGCCAAGCTAGCAAGGATGAGTACAGTGTACCCACCCGCCACGCCAGCGACTAACCTTGCGTGTTGGTACCGACCTTTCCAGGAGAGGCAGATAGAGGCTATGACGACCTCAGAACTTCCCGCCCGAACTGAACTCACCGTCGATGTCCGCAATGGCATCGACTTCAAGGTGGCAGATCTGGCGCTGGCCGAATTCGGCCGCAAGGAGATCCGGCTCGCCGAGCACGAGATGCCCGGCTTGATGGCGCTGCGCCGCGAATACGCCGAGGTGCTGCCGCTGCAGGGCGCGCGGATCTCCGGTTCGCTGCACATGACCGTGCAGACCGCGGTGCTGATCGAGACCCTGGTCGCGCTCGGCGCGCAGGTCCGCTGGGCCTCCTGCAACATCTTCTCCACCCAGGACCACGCCGCGGCCGCCATCGTGGTCGGGCCGAACGGCACCGTCGACGAGCCCAAGGGCACCCCGGTCTTCGCCTGGAAGGGCGAGACCCTGGAGGAGTACTGGTGGGCCGCCGAGCAGATGCTCACCTGGCCGGACGAGCCGGCCAACATGATCCTCGACGACGGCGGTGACGCCACCATGCTGGTGCTGCGCGGCGCGCAGTTCGAGAAGGCCGGCGTGGTTCCGCCGGAGGACGAGAGCCACTCGGCCGAGTACAAGGTGTTCCTGAACCTGCTGCGCGAGCGCTTCGAGTCGGACCGGGGCAAGTGGAGCGTCATCGCCGATTCGGTGCAGGGCGTCACCGAGGAGACCACCACCGGCGTGCTGCGGCTGTACCAGTTCGCCGCCGCGGGCGAGCTGGTGTTCCCGGCGATCAACGTCAACGACTCGGTCACCAAGTCGAAGTTCGACAACAAGTACGGCACCCGCCACTCGCTGATCGACGGCATCAACCGCGGCACCGACGTGCTCATCGGCGGCAAGAAGGTGCTGATCTGCGGCTACGGTGACGTCGGCAAGGGATGCGCGGAATCCCTTGGCGGACAGGGCGCCCGGGTGCAGGTCACCGAGATCGACCCGATCAACGCGCTGCAGGCGCTGATGGACGGTTACGACGTGGTCACCGTGGAGAGCGCGATCGCCGACGCCGACATCGTCATCACCTCCACCGGCAACAAGGACATCATCACCCTCGACCACATGAAGGCGATGAAGGATCACGCGATCCTCGGCAACATCGGTCACTTCGACAACGAGATCGACATGGCCGGCCTGGAGCGCTCCGGCGCCACCCGGATCAACATCAAGCCGCAGGTCGACGAGTGGACGTTCAAGGAGTCCGGCAAGTCGATCATCGTGCTGTCCGAGGGCCGGCTGCTGAACCTGGGCAACGCCACCGGTCACCCCTCGTTCGTCATGTCCAACAGCTTCTCCAACCAGGTGATCGCGCAGATCGAACTGTGGACCAAGCCGGACGAATACGACAACGAGGTCTACCGTCTCCCCAAGCATCTCGACGAGAAGGTGGCGAAGATCCACGTCGAGGCGCTCGGCGGCGAACTCACCAAGCTCACCAAGGACCAGGCCGAGTACATCGGCGTCGACGTCGACGGCCCGTACAAGCCCGAGCACTACCGCTACTGATCCCACCCGGCCGAAGACGCCCTTCGGTCGAATTTGCTAGCGACCGAAGGCGCCCTTCATCCCGGGAGACGGGACGGAGGGCGCCTTCGGCCGGTTCGGGGGCGCGGGTAGCCTGCTCGGCATGGGCGTGCTGGTGGTGATCGAGGGGCTGGACGGCGCTGGCAAGCGGACGTTGACCGAGGAGGTCAGCGGTCGATTGCGGGCGGCGGGAAAGCGAATCGAGTCGGTGGCGTTTCCGCGGTACGGACGGTCGGTGCATGCCGATCTGGCGGCGGAGGCGCTGCATGGCGCGCACGGCGATCTCGCGGCATCGGTCAACGCGATGGCGCTGTTGTTCGCGCTGGATCGGGCGGACGCGCGCGACGAACTGACGAAGTCGTTGGCGGACAACGACATTGTGCTGCTCGACCGCTACGTCGCGTCCAACGCCGCCTACAACGCGGCCCGGCTGGAACAGTCCGCGGACGGCAAGATCGTCAGCTGGATAGGCGAATTGGAGTACGGCCGGTTCGACCTGCCCACTCCCGCATTACAGGTATTGCTCGATGTCTCACCGGAACTCGCGGCCGAACGGGCCCGCCGGCGAGGTGAGCTGGACCACACTCGGGCCCTGGATGCCTACGAACGTGACGCGGCGCTGCAGCATCGCACCCTCGCGGTGTACCGTGAGCTCGCTCAACGGAACTGGTATGGGCCGTGGTGGACATTCCGATCAGGTGACGATCCAGCCACGCTGGCTGGGCGATTGGCCGATTTGATTACCCATTAGGGTTAGATGTGCGGCGGGTTCACACCAGTGTTGGCGTGGCAGCCCGATCCTGGCCTGGGAGATGACAACATAGTAATTATGAAGCCGAAGATTCTGGTCGTCGACGACGATATGGCACTCGCGGAGATGCTCACGATCGTCTTGCGCGGGGAAGGGTTCGACCCGCATGTGGTCGGCGACGGCACACAGGCCCTGGCGGCGGTTCGCGAGATCCGCCCCGATCTGGTGTTGCTGGACCTGATGCTGCCCGGCATGAACGGCATCGACGTATGCCGGGTGCTGCGCGCCGATTCCGGGGTACCGATCGTGATGCTCACCGCGAAGACCGACACGGTCGACGTGGTGCTCGGACTCGAGTCCGGTGCCGACGATTACATCGTCAAGCCGTTCAAGCCGAAGGAACTCGTCGCCAGGGTGCGCGCCCGGTTGCGCCGCACCGAGGACGAGCCGGCCGAGCTGTTGTCCATCGCCGACATCGTGATCGATGTGCCCGCGCACAAGGTGACTCGCGGCGGCGCGCAGATCTCGCTGACCCCGCTGGAGTTCGATCTGCTTGTGGCGCTTGCCCGTAAGCCGCGTCAGGTGTTCACCCGCGAGGTGCTGCTCGAACAGGTCTGGGGCTACCGGCACGCCGCCGACACCCGGCTGGTGAACGTGCACGTGCAGCGGCTGCGCGCCAAGGTCGAGAAGGATCCGGAGAATCCGGAGATCGTGCTGACCGTCCGCGGCGTCGGCTACAAGGCCGGACCGCCGTGATCCGTCGCGGTGAGCCAGGCGCGGCCGCGCTCGTGCGGACGGAGGCATCGAGCGCCGACGAGGCTCGGTCGTGACCGATCGCTCCAGAAACCAACTGGAGCGGCGGCTGGCGGCGATGGGTGCCCGGTTCACCGAACTGGGCACACTGCTCGGTCATCTGTGGCAGCGCTCGCTGCAACTGCGCGTGGCCGTCTCGACGATCACCCTGTCGTTGATCGTGATCACGATCCTCGGCGTGGTGCTGACCGATCAGATCACCAACCGGATGTTGGACACCAAGATCAACGCGGCGGTCGAGGAGATGGGCCGCGCCCGCAACGCGGTGCACAGCCAGCTGGTCGGCACGCACGATACGGGTAACCAGCTGACGCCGGCGCGCAACGCGCTGTCCAGCGACGGCGGCCCGCAGACCGGCGTGGCCGGCAGCTACGACGTGGTGCTCGCGATGGTGGGCCCGAACCAGCAGGAGGTCGCGGCCGGCCCGATTCAGGACGTGCCCAACGAGCTGCGCAATTTCGTCCGGCGCGGACAGGTCAGCCGCCAGTTCACCACCGTCTCGGACTCCAGCGGCTATCGCGGTCCGGCGTTGATCATCGGCAGCCCGAGCACCGAAATCCCCACGCTGGAGATCTATCTCATCTTCCCGCTGGCCACCGAGGCCCGCAGCCTGTCGCTGATCCGCGGCACCATGCTGATCGGCGGCATCGTGCTGCTGGTTCTGCTGGCCGCGATCACCGCGCTGGTGACCAGGCAGGTGGTGCTGCCGATCCGGTCGGCGGCGCGGATCGCCGGTCGCTTCGCCGACGGCAGGCTGAAAGAACGCATGCTGGTGCGCGGCGAGGACGACATGGCGCGGCTGGCGCAGGCGTTCAACGAGATGGCCGAGAGCCTGTCCAACCAGATCACCCAGCTGGAGGAATTCGGAAACCTGCAGCGCCGCTTCACCTCTGACGTCAGCCACGAACTGCGCACGCCGTTGACCACGGTGCGGATGGCGGCGGATCTGATCCACGGCAGCAGCGACGATCTGGATCCCGCGCTGGCCCGCAGCGCCGAATTGCTGGTCAACGAGCTGGACCGATTCGAGGGCCTGCTCAACGATCTGCTCGAGATCAGCCGCCACGACGCGGGCGTGGCCGAATTGCAGGTCGAATCGCTGGACGTGCGGATGTGCGCGCGGGCGGCCATCTCCACGGTGCGCCACCTGGCCAAGGATGCCGGGGTCGAGGTGGTCATCGACCTGCCGGAGGAGCCGCTGGTCGCCGAGGTGGATCCGCGCCGGGTCGAGCGGGTGCTGCGCAATCTGCTGGCCAACGCCATCGATCACAGCGAGGGCAAGCCGGTGCTGATCCGGATGCGCGGTGACGTGGACGCGAACGCGGTCTCGGTGGTGGTGCGCGACCAGGGCGTCGGCCTGCGCCCCGGCGAGGAGAAGCTGGTCTTCAACCGGTTCTGGCGCTCGGATCCGTCCCGGATGCGCCGCTCCGGCGGCACCGGGCTCGGGCTGTCGATCAGCGTCGAGGACGCGAACCTGCACGAGGGCAGGCTGGAAGCCTGGGGCGAGGTCGGCGTCGGCGCGAGCTTCCGGCTGACCCTGCCGCTGGTGCGCGGCAAGAAGCTCGGCGCGAGCCCGCTGTCCCTGGAGCCCGTGCGCAAACAGGTCGTGGTGCGGCAGGCCGAACTGGAGCTGGTGCCGAATTCGGTTGAGCCGGAATCGAGTACGACCTCCGTCGACGGCGCCACGGCGCCGTCGGCCGGGAACGGCTCGACCGCCGTCGCGCAGCCGGCGCCGGGCGCGGCGCAGTCATCGGCGGGGGCAGGCACGGTGAACGAATCAGGGGACGTACCGTCATGAGAATGCGAGTCGGTTCTGCGCGGACGCAGCGGCTGTTCGCGTTCGGCGCGGCGGCCCTCGCGGCATTGGTCGTGCTGTCCGGGTGTGCGAGCCTGCCGGAATCCTCGGCGCCGCAGGCGCTCGGCACGATCAACCGCGAGCCCACCTCCGAGGGCCCGCCGCCGCCCACCCAGGGGCGCGACCCCGATCTGCTGCTGCGCGACTTCCTGCTGGCGACCGCCGACCCGGCCAACCGGCACCTGGCGGCCCGCCAGTACATGACCCCGTCGGCCGCGGCGCAGTGGGACGACTCCGCGGGCACCACGATCGTGGAGAAGCCGGATACCTTGCGCGAGTCGCGCACCGGCGACAAGGCGACCTATCGGATCCGGGCGCGCAAGATCGCCGACCTGGACAGCAACGGCGCGTACCGGGCCTCGGCCGATCCGCCGCTGGAAAACAAGATCGAGATGACCAAGGTCAACGACGAGTGGCGCATCGACGAGCTGCCCGACGGTGTCGTCATGGACGCCATCGCGTTCGGCAAGATGTACCGGCGATACGCGCTCTACTTCGTCGACCCGACCAGCAGCGTGGTGGTGCCCGACCTGCGCTGGGCCGCCGTGCCCAAGGCCCAGCTGACCCAGCGGCTGCTGGCGATGCTCGGCGAGGGCACCCAGCCCGCGCTGGCCCCGGTGCTGCGCAACGAGCTGGCCGCGCCGATCACCCTGCGCGGCCCCGTCACCAAGGCCAACGGCGATCCGGACGAGGTCGGCGTCGGGCTCGGCGGGGTGAAGATCGACTTCGCCGGCGCCTCGGCGCTCAATCCGCACGATCGCGAGCTGCTCGCCGCGCAGGTGGTGCTCACCCTGGCCGGCGCGGACATCCTCGGGCCGTATGTGCTGCTGGCGGACGGGAAACCGTTCGACGACCGGTTCACCGGCAGCGGCTGGGCGGTCTCGGATGTGCAGCAGTACAGCCAGCCGACGCTGGGGAACAGCCAGGTCGGGCTGCACGCGCTGCGCGGCGGCGCGCTGGTGCAGGTTCCGGAGAACAACGCGCCGATCACCCCGGCGCCGGGCTACTTCGGCACGGTGAACAACCTGCTGTCCGCGGCGCTGTCGCCGGACAGTCAGCTGGTCGCCGGTGTCGCGGACACCGGGCGGCCCGCGCCGGACCCGGCGCGCACCTTGATGATCGGCACCTACGGCGGTAACGCGATCCCGGTCGCCGCGGGCAACTCCATCACCCGGCCGTCCTGGAACATCGACGGCACCGCCGCGTGGGCGGTGATCGATGGCGAACGGGTGATCCGCGCGGTCAACGACCGGTCCACCAACACCGTCTCGGTGCAGGACGTGGACACCTCGGCGCTCACCTCCGCGGGCTCCGGGGCGGCCTTCCGGGCACCCATCACCGAGCTGCGGATCTCCCGCACGGGGGTGCGGGCTGCCTTGATCGCCGACGGGAAAGTCTATGTCGCGGTAGTCATTCCGAAGCCGGGCGGCGGATTCGCGCTGGCTTCACCGCTGCCCGTCGGGGTCAACTCGAGCGCCGCCGCGGTGTCGTTGTCCTGGTTCGGCAGCGACCGGTTGATCATCTCCAGGGAGGGCAACGTCGACCCGGTCGGCACCGTGTCCATCGACGGTTCGCAGCCGACCCCGCAGACCAGCCGGAACCTGACCGCGCCGGTGCGGCAGGTCAGTGCCAACCCGGAACACCAGTACGCGGCCGATTCGCGTGCGGTGCTGGAGCTGACCAGCAATCCGGACGGTGGCGAGCCGTACTGGCGGGAGGTGCCCGGTCTGGGCGCGAACGCCGTCCCGGTGCTGCCCGGCTGACAGCCGCACCACTTCTGACTTCCCGCACCCCGGCTCGCCGCGCTGACACGCGTGCGTTTGTCAAAAGGCGTGCGGCTGTGGCAGATCGGGGTCGGTTGTCGGTGGGTGGGGGGACACTCGGGCGATGCGGACCCTACTGGATCTGATCCTGCCCGCGTCCTGTGCGGGCTGCCGGATGGCGGGGGTCGGCTGGTGCGCCGACTGTGCGGCGGCGCTCGCCGGCCCACCGATCCGGGTGTGGCCGCGGACCGATCCGGGGGTGCCGTGCTGGGCGCTCGGACCGTACGCGGGGCCGGGGCGGCGGGCGGTGCTGGCCGCCAAGGAGCGGGGCCGGCGGGATCTGGCCGAGCCGCTCGGGCTCGCGCTGGCCCGCGGCCTGGCGCGCTTGCGGGCGGGGGATCGGCCGCTGGTGCTCATTCCCGCCCCGAGCCGCACGGTCGCCGCGCGCCGGCGAGGCGGCGATCCGGTGTTGCGCACAGCGCGGGTAGCCGCGAGTTGGCTGCCCGATAGCCAGATGGTATCCGTGCTCCGAGTGTGGTGGGCTGTGCGGGATTCGGTGGGCTTGACACCCGGTGAGCGGGCTCACAATCTGCACGGCCGGGTCACCACACTACCCGGTCACGCGGCCATACCGCAGATTCCGGCAAACGCCGAGGTAGTGCTGGTCGACGATGTGCTGACCACCGGTGCCACCGCGCGCGAGTCGGTGCGCGCACTGGCTCGGATCGGCCTGCCGACACGCGCGGTACTGGTTACCTGTGCTGCTTGACTCCGGGAAATTTGCGTGAACACTGGCGCACTCCCCGATGTCGTACTAGCGTCGCGAACACACACCCGAACCGGGAGTTTGGAGGTGGCGCCTCGGACATCATGTGCCGAGAGATCGTCTATCGGCACGGCTCATTCCCGCCGCACGAGCGTTGTCTGTGCGGCCATATTCGGGAGGTACGCGTGACGACTTCTTCACGACCTTCAGTGCAAGACGCCGATCCTTCGGTGTTGGATGACAGCACCTTGGACGTGACCGAACAATCCGTTGCGGACCGCACCAGGACGCCCCGCGCGGACGTCGTGGTCAAGGGTCGCAATGTCGAAGTTCCGGATCACTTTCGAATCTATGTCGCGGAGAAACTCTCCCGGCTCGAACGCTTCGATCCGTCCATTTTCATTTTCGACGTCGAGCTGTTCCACGAACGAAATCGTCGGCAGCGCAAGAGTTGTCAGCGGGTGGAGATCACCGCGCGCGGCAAGGGCCCGATCGTGCGGGCCGAGGCCTGCGCCGACAGTTTCTACGCCGCGCTGGAGTCGGTGACGGCGAAGCTGGAAAGCCGCCTGCGCCGCACCAAGGACCGCCGCAAGGTGCACTACGGGGACAAGACCCCGGTCTCCGTCGCCCAGGCGACCGCCGATCTGGTGGACGACTCGCTGTTCGTCCAGCCGAACGGAAACGGCGCTTCCGCCGCGCACGACCACCCCGACGGCGAGTCCCGCCGTCGCACCGACGACCTGCCGGAGAACTCGGACTACGCGGCCGGGCCCGGCCATATCGTTCGCACCAAGGTGCACACCGCGACCCCGATGTCCGTCGACGACGCCCTCTACCAGATGGAACTCGTCGGCCACGACTTCTTCCTCTTCCAAGACCGAGAGACCGACCGACCGTCGGTTGTCTATCGTCGGCACGCCTTCGACTACGGCCTTATCCGGCTCGCATAGTCCAGGGTTCGCACCCTATCCACCACTCCGGGCAGTCAACGCTCGAGTTGGGTGCCCGGAGATCCGCCTCGGTTTGCAGATCCATCCGCCGCCGATGACTCGGCCTCGCCACGATTACCCCAGGCTCGTTGTGGCCTTGCGAGTTTCGCTATTCCAGGCCCGCGCGAGGTCGAGGAGGCGGCGGATGTCGGCGTCGATGTCGTTCGACGGCGCGTCGAACCCATCGGCCTCGCATGGTGCCGCGGCCGGGGCGGCTCCGGTGCGCTTGGCCGTGATGGCCTGTTTCAACTGCCCGGCCTAGCGCTCGTTGCTTGGTGGGCCGCGCCTCGTCCGGTCGGCGGGCAGGTAACGGTGCAGGTGCATCAGGGCGTCGCGGATCTCGACCGTCATACGCAGCAGGCGCGCGTCCGATGTGACCGAATCGCTTGCGGGGAGCACGATTTCGGGTACGGCCAGCGAGCGATTGAGCAGGCGATCGATGGTGGTGCGGTGGAGCAGCGCGAACTGCCCGATCGCCACGGCGACGACGAAGACGATTACCGGTACCGCGAAGATCGCGGGAACGGGTGAGTTCACCGACGGCGGTCGCGGAAGAACGTCCGGTGGAGCAAGGAGTCTCGGCGCGGCGGCCGCATGGCGTGCAGCATGACCATGTCGGCGAAGGTCTCGGCGTCGCGTTCGCGGGTGGTGCCGTAGTCGGTGCGGCCGAGCACATGGGCGATGGATTCGGGCGAGATCGACGGCAGCAGTTCGGCGACGGCGGCCACCGTCGGGGTGGCCTGGCCGGGTTCGCCGTCGGTCGGCTGTTCCGGGCCGTGACCGAGCAGCATGTGGCCGAGCTCGTGCACGATGATGTGCTCGGCGTGCCACTCGGTGGTGTCCGCGCCGTAGACGATGACGTCGCTGTCCTGCTTGGCGATCCACAGTCCGCTGCCGGTGCCGCAGCCGGTGCCCGCGAGCAGCGCGGTATCGATCGGCAGCAGGCTGATGTCCCGGCCGCGGTACCGCGCGACATCATCGAGGTAGCTCGACAGATCCCACGGGTGCGGTATCGGTACGTCCCGGGTCAGGTTCCGGAACTGGGCCTGCATGGCCATGCGATCGAATCTCCTACAGCAAGCTCGGTGCCCCCATGTAGGTAGCGATATTACCGACTCGGCGGTACGGGACCATCCGTGCTCTCGATGATGCGCGCGAGGATCGACTGGTCGACGTTGGAGCCGCGCAGTGCGATGCTGGAAACGTTGGCATCGCGCATGGTCGCGAGCAGTTCGAGTTCGCGGTCGATGGCCGCGGCCGCGGGGCCGGTGGTGGTGAGGTAGTCCGCGGCCACGCCGAAGCTCTGGGCGATTGCCGCCAGCAGGTCGGGTTCGACTGCGGCGGAGGCGGTTTCGCTGTCGAAGTCGCCCCGGCGTAGTCGTTCCAGCCGACTCGCGGGGACGGTCCGGCGCAGGTAGTCGCCGGCCTGCGCCGCGACGGTCGCGTTGCTGCGCTCCGGGGCCGAGCGCGGGTGCACCACCGCGAACAGCCGATTGATCTTGTGGCTCAGCGTGAGCGCTCCGTCGGCCGGCGCGCCGTTCGTCATCTCCGTCACCTCAGTGCCCACCGTTTCGACTCGCGGTCGTGGCCAGGTTGGCAGCCAGCCACCGTGCCCGGAACTGACCTTCTGTCGCAGCATCCACGTCCTCCGATCGTCCGGCCAGCCAGCGCCGGTATCGCCGTTCCTGCAGTTCGGTGCCCTCGCTGGCTTCGGCGGGCACCTCGAGCAGGTGCGCGAAGGCCATTTCGACGAGGGGGTGTAGTACGCGGCCGGGACCGCCGTTGCGTTCCAGCATCGCGGTCGCGTAGCGCGCCGAGAGTTTGGAGACCACGCGGTTGAGTTCGTCGATCGCGGAGGTCAATTGAGGGTCGGTCGCGCGGCCCTGCTCCACCGCGTCGTTGAGCCGGCCCGCGGTGGCGAGCAGGCCGGTGAGGTCGGCGATCTCGAAGCGGATCGAATCGGGTCCGGCGACGACGGACTCGCCGGGGTGGCGGGCGACCGGCCCGAGTTCGTCGGCGACGGCGGGCGTGCCGCCCGCGTAGGTCCGCGCGGCACTGCCCGGCAGCCAGCGCAGCGGCGCGTCGAGTTTGTTCAGCGTGGTGGTGCTGATCGCCGCGTCGCCGTCCTCGATCTTGCGAATCGTCGGTGCCGAAGGACCCCCGAGGTCGCCGATCTGTAACTGCGTGAGTCCGAGCTCGTCCCGGCGTTCCTTGATGATTCGGCCGAATCTCTTCTGGCGCCGCGACAGCTCCGAAGGGCTATGCATAGTGCACTCAAGGGTAGGCGCGACCAGGGCCAAAGGCAAATCGATAGAAAGTGTTTGAAAAATCAGTAGCAATATTGCTACTGTTCTGATGCGCCGAGTCGCTACGACATCGGCCTTGCGGAGCGTTCCGAGACGAGCAGGGGCGTTCGTCGGGACGGGCGCCTCCGGTCTGTTGCGCAACGGCGCGTGGCAGGCCGGAACCAGCGACGGTGGAGGGGATCGCCGCTGCGCACGGAATCACCGTCGGCGAAGGGGGTCGACGGTGAACTTACTATGGAGTAAGTTTGGTGGTCATAGATCTCTCGAAAGGAAATCGCATGGCCACCAAGGCTGCTCGCCGTGCCGTGATCGTGTCCGGTGCGCGCACGCCGTTCGTGCGTGCGTTCACCGGATACACGCGCATGGACTCCATCGCGCTCGCCGATGCCGCCGTCCGCGGCGTGCTCGAGCGGACCGGGCTGCCCGGCGCCCAGGTGCAGGCGATTGTCTGGGGCGGGGTCATCCTGCCCAGCGCGGCGCCGAACATCGCCCGGGAGATCGCCCTCGACCTGCGATTGGACCCGGGTTGCGAGGGTTACACGGTGACCCGCGCCTGCGCGTCCGGCTTGCAGGCGGTGACCTCCGCCGCGGCTGCGATCGAGCGTGGCGAATACGACATCATGATCGCCGGCGGTAGCGATTCGACCTCCAACGCCGAGGTCAAGCTGCCGCAGAAGGTGGTGCACGCGGCCGCGCCGCTGGCCCTGGGCAAGCCGAAGCCGAAAGACTATCTGTCCGCGCTCACCCAGCTCGCGCCGTTCACCGATCTGCTGCCGAGCCGGCCGAAGATCGCCGAACGGACCACCGGCGAGGTGATGGGGGAGTCGGCGGAGAAGATGGCCCGGATCCACGGGGTCAGCCGGGCCGATCAGGACGAGTTCGCCGCGCGGTCACACCATCGCGCCGCGGCGGCCATCGAGTCGGGGCGATTCGACGACGAGGTCTTGCGGGTGCGTACGCCCGAGGGCACCGAGATCGCGCGCGACGGACTGGTGCGCGGGGACACCAGCATCGAAAAACTGTCGAAACTGAAGCCGGTGTTCGCCGAAAACGGCACCGTGACGGCCGGCAATGCCAGCCCGCTCACCGACGGCGCCGCCGCGGTGCTGTTGATGAGCGAGGAGAAGGCCCTCGAACTCGGGTACCGGCCGCTGGCCGCGTTCCGGTCGTGGAGCTATGTCAGCGTCGATCCGACGGATCAGGTACTGATCGGCCCGGCGATCTCCATGCCGCGGGCGCTGGACAAGGCCGGAATGTCGTTGAGCGACATCGATCTCGTCGATATCCACGAGGCATTCGCGGCGCAGACGCTGTCCGTCCTGGCCGCGCTCGGCAGCACCGACTGGGCCAAGACCCGGCTAGATCGGGACACCGCGGTCGGCGAGGTCGACATCGACACACTCAACGTCCACGGCGGCTCGGTGTCCCTGGGCCACCCCTTCGGCGCCACCGGCGCCCGCATGGTCACCACAATGGCCAACGAACTAGCCCGAACCGGCAAGAACGCCGCCCTACTAGGCATCTGCGCAGCCGGCGGCATAGGCGCCTCCGCAGTCCTGGAACGTATCTAACCCTCGCCGCTCGCCCGCCGCGCACGAGTAGACCTGCCGCGCACGGATCGGCCAGCGATTTTGTGCGCGGCGCAACGAAACCTGCGCGGGTCATGGGTCAGCGGCCGCTGCGCATTCGTCGGCTCGCCGCGCATTTGTTGGCTGGCTGCGCCCGAATCGGTTAGCGAACATGTGCGCGGTGGGATGAGTCCTGCGCGGGAGGTGCCGGGTCGGAAGCAGCCGCCGCGCTGCGCATTTGTTGGCTGGCTGCGCCCGAATCGGCTAGTGAACATGTGCGCGGTGGGATGAGTCCTGCGCGGGAGGTGCCGGGTCGGAAGCAGCGGCTGCGCTGCGTATTTGTTGGCGTGCTGCGTACGAATCGGTTAGCGGGCAGGTGAAGACCTGCGCGGCGTGTGTGCGGGTCTGCGGTTAGTGGCTGCGCTGCGCATTCGTTGGCTCGCTGCGCACGAATCTGTTGGCGATTCCGTGCGCGGCGGAATGAAACGTGCGCGGGTGGGTTAGCGGCCGCGCTGTGCGTTGGTCCGCCGCGTTGCGCATTCGTTGGCTTGCCGCGCTCGGATTGGTTAGCGAACGTGCGCGGCGGGATGAGACCTGCGCGGAAGGTGGGCGGGTGGGGAAGCGGCCGCGCTGCGCATTCGTTGGCTCGCTGCGCATTTGTTGGCTGGCCGCGCATGGGTCGGCTAGCGAAGGGCGTGCGCGGGGTGGGGTGGTGGGGCGTGATGGGTGGGGGGAGTCAGCGGCGGCGCTCGGGGGGGATTACCGGGATTGTGCCGTCGGCGGTGGGGCGGATGGCGTAGCCGGTGAGGGGGCGGCGGGTGGGGTGGGGTTTGCGGCCGCCTTCGTCGGCGATGATGCGCAGGCAGGTGTCGTGGTTGGTCTCGCCGGGGCGGGCCTCGCGGCGCAGGCGCAGCATGGCGGACGCGAGGTCGATGCCGAGCTCATTCGACAACCGGACGGCATCGACGTTGGCCATGGCAAAACCTCCTGAAGCTGAAAAACCGAGCGCGCGAGAAGAATCCATTGTCCGAGATGGATTCGTCTGTGGCGTACCCAATCGCCGGGTCTGTGAATCCTCACGTTTCGGCGACGCACCCGGTGATCTCCCGCACAGCGAAAACGCCTGCGGGAGTTCGGGAAGTGTGCGTTACACGCGGTAGGTCTCGTGGTGCACGGCGTCGTGCAGCGGGCGACCGGAGCGCCAGCCGAAGCGCTCCAGGTCGGGGACCGCCTGGAATTCGTGCACCGGCCCGACGCACAGCCAGGCGATCGGCCGGATCCCCTCGGGCAGGCCGACGAGGTCGGTGAGGAATTCGGGGTCGTAGAAGGACACCCAGCCGACGCCGACGCCCTCGGCGGTGGCGGCCAGCCAGAGGTTCTGGATCGCGAGAACAGCGGAATAGACGCCGGTTTCGGGCACGGTGGCGCGGCCGAGCACCTGCGGCCCGCCGCGGCCGTGGTCGTAGCTGACCACGATGCCGGTGCCGCTCTCCAGAATGCCCTCGATCTTGATCGGCTCGAAGGTGGCCGCGCGTTCCGGCGGCAGTCCGGCCCGGAATTCGACCCGTTTGTCCGCCACGTGATCGGCGAACTTGCGCAGTGTCGCCGGGTCTCGCACCACGACGAAGTCCCATGGCTGCGAATTGCCGACACTCGGTGCCCGGTGCGCCGCCTCGAGCAGCCGCCACAGCGTCGCGTCGTCCACCGGTTCCCCGGTGAACTCGGCCCGCACGTCCCGCCGGGTCCGGATTGCCTCGTAAACGCTCAGCTCAGCAGCACACATGCGGCCCAGTCAACCAGCCGGGCGCCGGGCGCGACCCGCGGCCCGGAACACGGCGATGCGGGCGGCATGTGCTGCCGCCCGCATCGGTCAGACGATCAGCGCCGCCACTGCCCGTAGTGCTCGACGACGTTGCCGTTGCCGTCGGGATCGCAGGTACCGCTCAGCAGGCCGGGGGTGTTCACCAGGTCCTTTTCCAGCTGCCTGGCGCAGTCCCAATCGGCGTCCGGGCCGGAATAGACCTGCCCGTCGTAGGCCGACGCCACCCCGGTCGCGCCGAGGCCGATGGTCGCCGCGACGGCACAGGCATAGAAGACTTTGCGAAACATGGTGAATCCCTCCCGATTCCACGGCCCGGTTCTCCCGTATCGCCGGAGCCGTTTCGAAACTATCAGGAAGCCGCGCGGTCGAATCTGTCAAAATCGCGAGAGTTATTCGGCAGTGCCATGTTTCAGCGAAATGTGCGCCCTATTCGAAACGAGTAGGGCGCACATTCCGGAGCGGTTCGGATCGGCGAAACCAGGCCGACTGCCTTATTTCGTCAGTTGCAGTTCGCGTTCGACCGGGGCGGGGCGCCGGCTGAACCGCTTGCGTCCCTCGGCCAAGGCGGTGCGCAGGCCGCGGCGCTTACCGGTCTCCGGGTCGATCACCGGGGTGGTGGCGCCGCCGAACTTGCGCTCCGAGGCGGTTTCGGGGGCGTCGTCGGCGGTGTCGCGCAGGTACTTGTTCGGCAGCGACAGCTTGAGGATGGTGCGCCAGGCCTTGAAGTACTGCACCGGCAGCGAGCCGGTGGTGTAGGGCAGGTCGTACTTCTCGGCGAGTTCGCGGACCCGCACGGCGATCTCGGCGTACCGGTTGCTCGGCAGATCGGGGAACAGGTGGTGCTCGATCTGGTGGCTGAGGTTGCCGGTCATGAAGTGGGTGATCGGGCCGCCGGAGATGTTGGCACTGCCGAGCATCTGCCGCAGGTACCACTCGCCCTTGGTCTCGTTATCGATGTCGGCCTTGGTGAACTTCTCCGCGCCGTCGGGGAAGTGCCCGCAGAAGATGACCGCGTTGGACCACACGTTGCGGATCGCGTTCGCGGCGAGGTTGGCGGTCAGCGTGGAGAAGAAGGCGGGGCCGGTGAGCGCGGGGAAGATCACGTAGTCCTTGACCACCTGCTTGCCCATCTTGGTGAGCGCCTCGGTGCGCTTGCGCTCGAAGTCGGCGCGCTCCGGGGTGCCCGGCTTGAACCGGCCCGCGGCCAGTTTGCCCAGCTCCATGTGCTGGATCGCGACGCCGTACTCGAACAGCAGTTGCAGCACCAGGTTGTACACCGGGTTGCCCAGGTTGAACGGCTTCCACCGCTGGTCCCGGGTGACGCGCAGCAGGCCGTAGCCGATGTCGTCGTCCATGCCGAGCACGTTGGTGTACTTGTGGTGCAGGTAGTTGTGCGTGTGCTTCCAGTGCTTGGCCGCGCCCGCGTTGTCCCATTCCCAGGTGCTGGAGTGGATCTCCGGATCGTTCATCCAGTCCCACTGCCCGTGCATGGCGTTGTGCCCGATCTCCATGTTCTCGATGATCTTGGCGGTGCCGAGCAGGGCGACGCCGGCCAGCCAGGCCGGCGGTAAGAAGCTGGCGAACAGCACGCCGCGGCCGCTGATCTCGAGTGCGCGTTGCAGACGGATCACGTTGCGGATGTATCGCGCGTCGCGCGCACCGCGCGAGGCTTCGATATCCCGCCGGATCGCGTCGAATTCCGCGCCGAGTGCTTCCACGTCGGCCTCGGTGAGATGTGCGTATTCCTTGACATCCGAGATCGCCATGGCGGTTACAGTACCGTAAGTTACGAGACCGTAGGTTGCGTGAACCTGAACGCGGATATGGCAAATCTCCCATTGCGTTCACGATCATTCGATGCTAGGCCGCGCACATCGACGTTACGGCGTAAAGCCTTCTCCCGCACGGTATTCCGGCGTGACGAACCCTGTCCGTGTCCGGGCTCATCTTGCTCCGCCGAGCGGTCGTCCGCAACTCGTAGCGGCCTGTGGTGGAGACCGTCAGGGCCGGTACTCGCAGGAGTACCGGCCTTCGGCTCAGCGCCGGCGGCGGGTGCGGAACGAGGCCCGCTGGCGAATGGCCTTGCGGCGCAACGAGGCCTGCTCGGTGCGGGCCCGCTCCTGCAACGCCACGGTGGCCTCGCGCAGCGCTTCCTTTTCGTGCTCGGCCTTCTCGCGCAGGGCGCGCTTGGCCTCGCGCAGCACTTCCTTCTCCTGCCGCGCCTTCTCCTTGAGCACCACCTTGGCCTCGCGCATCGCCGAGCGCAGCCCGCGCCGCTGCCCGGTCTCCGGGTCGACGCCGAGCCAGCTCGCGGTGTCCGAACTCGGCAGCGAGGGCAGCGTGATGCCGGCGAACTTGCGCTCCGAGGAGGTCTCCGGCGCGTTGTCCGCGGTGGCCTTCAAGAACCGGTCCGGCAGCGCGAGCTTGTGGATGGTGCGGAAGGCGAGCAGGTACTGCTTGCCGAGCGAGCCGGTGGTGTAGGGCAGGTCGTACTTGTCGCACAGCTCGCGCACCCGCACCGCGACCTCGGAGTACCGGTTGCTCGGCAGGTCGGGGAACAGGTGGTGCTCGATCTGGTAGCAGAGGTTGCCGCTCATGAACGCCATGGCCGGCCCGGCCTTGAAATTGGCACTGCCGAGCATCTGCCGCAGGTACCACTCGCCGCTGGTCTCGCCTTCCAGCTGCTCGATGGTGAACTTCTCGGCGCCGTCCGGGAAGTGACCGCAGAAGATCACCGCGTAGGCCCACAGGTTGCGCACCAGGTTGGCGGTGGCGTTCGCCTTCAATGTGGACATGAACGCGGGGCCGGTGAGCGCCGGATAGAACAGGAAGTCCTTAGCCACCTGACGGACGATCTTGCGGCCGAACTCGCGATTCGGCTCGGACATCAGCTCTTTGCGCGGAGTACCGGACAGCTCCTTCTCGATACTCCAGTCGTGGATCGCGATGCCCCACTCGAAGGTCGCCGCGAGCAGCAGGTTCGCCAGCGGCTGGATCAGGTGCAACGGACGCCAGGCCTCGTCGCGGGTCATCCGCAGGATGCCGAACCCGAGATCCTCGTCCTTGCCGAGCACGTTGGTATAGGTGTGGTGGGAGTAATTGTGCGCGCGCCGCCACTGCGACGAGGGTCCGGTCTGATCCCACTCCCAGGTGCTGGAGTGGATCTCCGGATCGTTCATCCAGTCCCACTGCCCATGGCTGATGTTGTGCCCGAGCTCCATGTTCTCGACGATCTTGGCGACCGACAGCATCGCCGTGCCGGTGAGCCAGGCCCACCGGTTGCGGCTGCCGAACAGGACCGCGCGACCGGCCACCTCGAGTGCGCGCTGCGCGGCGATGGTGCGCCGGATGTATTTCGCGTCACGTTCGCCGCGCGACTGCTCCACCGAGCGCCGGATCGAATCGAGTTCCTGCCCCAGTGTTTCGATGTCTGCCGCAGTCAGGTGGGCGAACGCCTGAATATCGGTGATTGCCACCGGGTGTCCTTTCGCTGCTCAATTTGATTTGAGGGTACCCAAAGAACGTCGGCGGCGTTCCGGCCCGAGGCTCGGTGCCGCTCAGACGTCCAGGGTGCAGTCGCCCGCCGCGGCGGAGATACAGGTCTGCACCTTGTCGCCCTCGCGATGCTCGTCGCCGTTGCGCAGATCGCGCACGTGCCCGGAACTCAGGGTCACGACACAGGTCTGGCAGATGCCCATCCGGCAGCCGAACGGCATCTGCACGCCCACCGCCTCGCCCGCCTCGAGCAGGCTGGTCGCGCCGTCGATCTCGGCGGTGCGCCCGGTCTTGCCGAAGGTGACCGTGCCGCCCTCGCCGACCGCGCTCCGCTCGATCTCGAACCGCTCGACGTGCAGTCGGTCAGCGATGCCCGCGTCGCGCCAATGGTGCTCGATCTCGTCCAGCATCGCGGCCGGGCCACAGGCCCAGGTCTGGCGCTCCCGCCAGTCGGGGAACTTCGCGTCCAGCCCGGCCAGCGCGAACTTGCCGTGCTCGCCGGTCAGGTTCAGGTGCGAGGTGAAACTCGGGTGCCGGTCGTGCAGATCGCGCAGCTCGGCGCCGAACATCACGTCCTCGGCGGTGCGCGCGGAATGCAGGTGCTGCACATCGGTGACCATGTCGCGCCGGTCCATCGAGCGCAGCATCGCCAGCACCGGGGTGATGCCGCTGCCCGCGGTCAGGAACAGCACCTTCTCCGGCGGCGGGGAGGGCAGCACGAAACCGCCCTGCGGCGCGGCCAGCCGCACCACCGTGCCGACCGGGACGCCGCTGACCAGGTGACTGGACAGAAAGCCCTCCGGCATCGCCTTCACCGCGATCGAGATGACCCGCTTGCCGCCCGCCTCCGGGTCCGACCAGTTCGGCGGGCAGGTCAGCGAATAGGAGCGCCAGTGCCAGCGGCCGTCGATCAGCACGCCGATGCCGATGTATTGCCCCGGCTCGTATTTGAAGTCGAAACCCCAGCCCGGCTTGATCACCAGGGTGGCCGAGTCCGCGGTCTCCTTGCGCACGTCGACGATGCGGCCGCGCAGCTCGCGGGCCGACCACAGCGGATTGGCCAGGTGCAGATAGTCGTCCGGCAGCAGCGGGGTGGTGACCCGGGCCACGGCCCCGCGCAGCACGTTCAACCGGCCGCCGCGTTCGGCGACCGAGGCGGCCGGCGCCTCCAGCCACTCCCGCACGCCCCGCACGGAGAATCCCCCATTTTTCGAGCTCATCGCTGCCGTTCGTCTTCCTGTTCGTCGGATGCGCTGCCCCACGCAACAGCCAGGTTACGGCATCGTAGGTTAGCTGACGTGTCGTGGCCGTCACCCTTATCATCCCGGGCGGGCGACGGTCCGTCACCACGTCCGGGCGATAAGGGAACGTCAGAGCAGTTCGAGCAGGAACGGCAGTTCCTGCGCGGCATACCAGGCCAGCTGGTGATCCTCGGCGTCGCCGAGCACGAACTCGGCGTCGGTGTCGCCGAGGTCGGCCGCGTCCACCACGTCGACCGCCTTGGCCACCTCGGGCTCGGCCTCGGCCAGGTCGACATGCACGCAGCCGATCTGGTCGTAGGTGATCGGCCCGGTCAGCTTGACCACGGCGTCGTCGAGGTCGGGGCGCAGCTTGGCGCCGGTCACGTCCGCGGCGATCACCGCGCGCCGGTAGACCGGCCGTCCCGTCGCCGTCGGCTCGGCGGCGTCGGCCGAGTCGTCGGCGTCGTCGCGTTCGGCGGCGAGCAGGCGCAGCGAGGCGCGGGCGGCCTCGCCCATCGCCACCTCGGCCAGCTCCTCGTCGTCGCCGGAGGCGTACGCCTCGCGCAGCGCCGGGGTCACCGCGAACGCGGTGCCGCCGATCGGGCCCAGCGCCCGGTTGGTGACGAGCTCGCGCAGCATCGGCACCGTGGCGGGGATGTAGACCCGCATTTTTTCCTGATCAGACGCAGGCACCGAGCATCTCCTCCATGGAATCGCGCACCGACGCGGCCAGCACGCCGATGTCGGCCATCGCGTCGCGGTCGGCATTGAGTCCGTAGAAAACGCGTCCGTCATAGGACGTGATCCCGATACTCGAGGCCTGATTACGCAGCAGCGGCGACACCGGATACATCTCCAGCATCCGCGCGCCGCCGATGAACATCGGGGTCTGCGGACCCGGTGCGTTGGTGATCACCAGATTGAAAGTGTGTTCTGCGAAGGTACTCGCCGCACGCACGCTCATGGCATGCAGGCTCGCCGGAGCGAACCCGGCCAGATGTACCAGCGTGCGCGCGCGGACCCCGCGCCGCTGCCTGCCGTTGGCCTCGGTGGCGTGCGCGATGTGCGAGAGCCGCATCACCGGATTGGGCTCGCCGACCGGCAGATCGATCAGGAACGAGGACACCTCGCCGGCCGGTTTCAGCTGATCCCCGTCCGCCCCTTCGATATACACCGACATCGGCACCACGGCGCGCAGCGTGGTCGATTCGGTCAACCCCTCGCCGCGGGAGAGCAGCCAGTTGCGCAGCGCGCCGGTGACCACCGCGAGGATGACGTCGTTGATCGAGCAGTCGAAGCGCTTGCGGATCCGGCGATAGTCCTCCAGCTCGGTGCGCACCGTGTCGAAGCGGCGGTTGCGCGAGGTGCGCGCGTTAAGGGGACTGTCCGGCGCGCCGGTCGTCGCGGCGCGCACCGCGGCGACCACCGAGTCCATCGCCCGGCCCGCGGCGCCGATCGCCGCGAAGGCTTGCCCGCTCGCCCGCCGTGCTACCTCGATGGCCTCGCGCGGCTGGGCGGCCAGGTGGGTCAGCGCGCCGACGAGCAGCTCGGCCTCGTTGGGTTCGCGGGGCGCGAGCCACGCGTCGTCGGCGAGTTCGCGCGGCGACGGGCCGTTGTCCAGGATGACGTGGCCGATCTCGAGCGCGGTGTCCCCATCGACCAGCGCCGAATGGGTCTTGGTGAAGACCGCGCAGCGGCCGTCGGACAGGCCCTCGATCAGATACATCTCCCACAGCGGCCGGGTCTGATCCAGCGGCCGGGAGGCCAGCCGGGCCACCAGGTCGTGCAGTTGCTCGTCGGTGCCCGGCGTCGGCAGCGCGGAGCGGCGGATGTGATAGGTGACGTCGAACTGGCTGTCCTCCACCCACACCGGGCGGCCGAGGGCGAACGGGATCTCGCGCACCTTGCGCCGATAGCGGGGGACCAGCGAGAGCCGGGCGTCCACCAGGTCGACCAGCCGGTCGTAATCGAGCACCGGGTCGGCGGCGGCGCTGCCCGGCTCGATATTGCGGAGGATCGCGAGGGAGCCGATGTGGATCGGATTGCTGCTCGGCTCGAGTCGATAGAACGACGCGTCCTGCGGCGTCAGTCTCGTGATCACGCTGCCCGGTGCTCCTTTTTCGATGCCGCCTCCCGCCTATTGTGCTGTCGCCACAAGGATTCGGCTGCTCCGCTGTGGCGTATCCGGTGAAATCGGCGTTCCCCTTTACCCGTTCCGGCGGTCGTGGCATGCTGTTCGACTCGAGCACGGGGAACTCGATTCGATCACAGGGGGAGACCGGATGCACAGCCGACGACCATCGCTTTCGCCCGTTCCGCACATCGAGCCGCCGCTGGACGGCGATCGGCCGGGCCGTGCGCGGACGGATGCGTTGTCGCCACGAGCCGCGCTGCCCTGCCGTCGCATGCCAGCACGTAGCGGGCCGGCCGGTCAGGCGGCACAGCGGCGCGCCCGGCACGACGGACGCCCTCCATCGTACGGTACCGATGGTGAAACGGGTTCCGCCGCAACTAGATTCGCCGAAAGTTCGCTGCGCCTCGTACTGGAGGTGCTGGACGGCCGGCGCCCGGTGGTCCAGCTGCGCCGGCTGGTGACGCCCTCGGTGCTGGCCGCCATCGAGACGCTCCGCTGCGCGCCGCCAGGGCACGGCCTCGGCCCGGCCCTGCTGACCAAGCTCGGGGTCGAGCTGACCGGGCCGAACACGGCCGAGGTCTACGGCAGTTATCAGCGCGGGAATCGGGTGTTCGCGCTCGCCGCGTGCGTTGTGCTGCACCGCACGGGCTGGCAGCTGAGCGCGTTCCGCGTACTGTGAGTACCAGGGCGGACGACCCGGCGGGGTACCGCATTACCATGAGCCGTGCAGCGGATTCCGCACTCGGAGCGCGAACCCCGCACGCCGGCCGTACGCCCACCCCTCGGCCCGGCGCCGACGACACGAAATGACACACCGACCAGAGGACTGACGAGACCCGTGCCTGCGCTGACACTGACGAGGTTGCTACGGATTGGTGAGGGTCGCATGGTCAAGCGGCTCGCCAACTTCGCCGATCAGGTTCTCGACCTCGAGTCGGAGTACGAGCTACTCACCGACGACGAGCTGCGCGGCAAGACCGACGAGTTCCGCGAGCGCTACTCGGACATGGTCGAGGACGGTCACGCGGATCCGCTCGGCGCGCTGATGGCCGAGGCCTTCGCGGTCGCGCGCGAGGCGTCCTGGCGAGTGCTGAACCAGAAGCACTACAAGGTGCAGATCATGGGCGGCGCGGCGCTGCACACCGGCAACATCGCCGAGATGAAGACCGGTGAGGGCAAGACGCTCACCTCGGTGCTGCCCGCCTACCTCAACGCGATCAGCGGCGACGGCGTGCACATCGTCACCACCAACGACTACCTGGCCAAGCGCGACTCCGAGTGGATGGGCCGCGTGCACCGCTTCCTCGGGCTCGAGGTCGGCGCGATCCTCGGCGGCATGACGCCCGCGCAGCGGCGGGTGGCCTACGGCGCCGACATCACCTACGGCACGAACAACGAGTTCGGCTTCGACTACCTGCGCGACAACATGACGCACTCGCTCGACGATCTGGTCCAGCGCGGGCACAACTTCGCCGTGGTCGACGAGGTCGACTCCATCCTGATCGACGAGGCGCGGACCCCGCTGATCATCTCCGGCCCGGCCGACGCGTCCAGCAAGTGGTATGCCGAATTCGCGCGCATCGCACCGCTGCTGAAGAAGGACCTGCACTACGAGGTCGACATCAAGAAGCGCACCATCGGCGTGCACGAGGCCGGCGTCGAGTTCATCGAGGATCAGCTCGGCATCGACAACCTCTACGAGGCCGCCAACTCGCCGCTGGTCAGCTACGTGAACAACGCGATCAAGGCCAAGGAGCTGTACTCGCGCGACAAGGACTACATCGTCCGCGACGGCGAGGTCATCATCGTCGACGAGTTCACCGGCCGCATTCTGGTCGGCCGCCGCTACAACGAGGGCATGCACCAGGCGATCGAGGCCAAGGAAGGGGTGGAGATCCAGCCGGAGAACCAGACCCTGGCCACGATCACCCTGCAGAACTACTTCCGCCTCTACGACAAGCTGTCCGGCATGACCGGTACCGCCGAGACCGAGGCGGCCGAGCTGCACCAGATCTACAACCTCGGCGTGGTCCCGATCCCGACGAACCGGCCGATGATCCGCGCGGACCAGTCCGACCTGATCTACAAGACCGAAGAGGCCAAGTTCGCGGCCGTGGTAGACGACGTCACCGAGCGGCACCAGCGCGACCAGCCGGTGCTGATCGGTACCACCAGCGTCGAGCGCTCGGAGTACCTGTCCAAGCAGTTCACCAAGCGCGGCATCGCGCACACCGTGCTGAACGCGAAGTTCCACGAGAAGGAAGCCGAGATCATCGCCGAGGCCGGCCGGCCGGGCGCGGTGACCGTGGCGACCAACATGGCCGGTCGCGGCACCGACGTCGTGCTCGGCGGCAACCCGGACATCATCGCCGACCTCATCCTGCGCCGCGAGGGCCTGGACCCGGTCGAGACGCCGGACGCCTACCAGCAGGCCTGGCTGCCGACGCTGGAGCAGGTCAAGGCGCAGACCTCGGCGGACGCGGAGATCGTGCGCGAGGCGGGCGGGCTCTACGTGCTCGGCACCGAGCGGCACGAGTCGCGGCGCATCGACAACCAGCTGCGTGGTCGTTCCGGCCGTCAGGGTGACCCCGGCGAGTCGCGGTTCTACCTGTCGCTGGGCGACGAGCTGATGCGCCGGTTCAACGGCGCCGCGCTCGAGGCGATCATGACCCGGCTCAACCTGCCCGACGACGTGCCGATCGAGGCCAAGATGGTCTCCAAGGCGATCAAGAGCGCGCAGACCCAGGTCGAGCAGCAGAACTTCGAGATCCGCAAGAACGTGCTCAAGTACGACGAGGTGATGAACCAGCAGCGCACCATCATCTACGGCGAGCGCAACCGGATCCTGCGCGGCGAGGACATGGAGGGCCAGGTCCAGAGCATGATCACCGACGTGGTCACCGCCTACGTCAACGGCGCGACCGCCGAGGGCTACGTCGAGGACTGGGATCTGGACAAGCTGTGGACGGCGCTCAAGACGCTGTACCCGGTGAAGCTCAACTACAAGGAGCTGACCGGTGAGACCTCGGTCGGTGAGGCCGGCGACCTGAGCCGCGACGAACTGCTCGAGGCGCTGCTGGACGACGCGCACGAGGCCTACGAGCGGCGCGAGGCCGAGATCGACGGGCTGGCCGGCGAGGGCAGCATGCGCAATCTCGAACGGCAGGTGCTGCTTTCGGTGCTCGACCGCAAGTGGCGCGAGCACCTCTACGAGATGGACTACCTCAAGGAGGGCATCGGCCTGCGGGCGATGGCGCAGCGCGACCCGCTGGTCGAGTACCAGCGTGAGGGCTTCGACATGTTCTCGGCCATGCTCGAGGGCCTGAAGGAGGAGTCGGTCGGCTTCCTGTTCAACCTCCAGGTCGAGGTGCAGCAGCCGCAGCCCGAGGGCGTCTCGGTCGATCAGGGCCTGCGTTCGCCGGTCGGTGCGATGGCCGCCCCGCGCCCGCTGCCCACCGACGAGGCGCCCCTGCCCAACGGCACCGGCGTCGCCCCGGCGGCGTTGCGCGCCAAGGGAATCGACGACACCGCCCGGCGTGGCCTGAGCTACTCGGGTCCGGACGAGGGCGGGCATCGCGAGGTGCACAGCGACGCCGAGGAGTACGGCGACGGCACCACCCGCCGCGAGCGCCGCGAGGCCGCCCGCGCGCAGGAGAAGCCGAAGCGCGCGCCGAAGCCGCGCCGCCGGCACTGACCGCCGAAGCGCCCAGGGACTCCGCTCCCTGGGCGCTTTCGCGTTCCGGGCGTCTTTGGGCTGGAACTGGCCCGTAGGGGAGCGAACAGGCGTAGTTTGGCCCGTCGTGGACCGCAGCACAGTTGAGGCGTGGGTCGGCGAATACGAACGGGCCTGGCGATCGCCGGGCACCGATAAGTTAGGCGACCTCTTCGCCCCCGAAATCGGATATCAGGTCTCGCCCTGGGCGGAACCGCTCACGGGTCTACCGGCGCTGGCGAAGTTCTGGGAGACCGGACGGGACGGCCCGGACGAGTCGTTCACCGTGGAGCCGGAAGTCGTTGCGGTGGACGGGCTCACCGCCGTGGTCCGGGCCGAGGTCGAATACCCCGACCAACCGGCCCGCTGGCGCGACCTCTGGGTGCTGCGCTTCGACGACGACGGCCGCTGCACCTGGTTCGAGGAATGGCCGTTCGCGCCCGGCCAGCCGGATGGGCAGGAACGGTCCAGCGCGGCGTTACCCGGCTGAGTGATCTTCGTTGGGGAAAGTCCCCAGCTGTGCTCTGCCCGGCTACTCGACCGGTCGCGGGCCGCTGTTGTTCTGCCAGTGCTCGTTGGCGTTCAGCGCGGTGAGCAACAGGCGGATGGCGGCCACCCGGCGTTGCTTGCCCGGCAGTTTGTCCAGCGCGCACTCCGGGTCGGCGGGCGGGCCGAGATGCGTGCAGCCGCGCGGACAGTCCTCGATGGCGGCGGCGAGGTCACTGAACGCGGCCACCACGTCGTCGGGGGTGATGTGCGCCAGACCGAAGGACCGGATGCCCGGCGTATCGATGACCCATCCGCCGCCGGGCAGCGGTAGCGCCACGGATTGGGTGGAGGTGTGTTTGCCCTTGCCGACCCCGGACACCTCGCCGACCGCCCGATAGGCGTCCGGCACAAGACGATTCACCAAGGTCGACTTGCCGACACCGGAATGTCCGATGAACGCGGTGAGCCGCCCGGTGAGCAGGTCGAGGACCGGTTCGAGCGGATCGTCGACGCCGCCGTAGACGATGGTGAGGTCGAGATCCTCGAAGGCGGAAGCGAAGTCGGACTCGGCGTCCAGATCGTGCTTGGTCAGGCACAGCACCGGACGCAGGCCGCCGGCATAGGCGGCGACCATGCAGCGCTCGACGAATCCGGTCCGCGGCGGCGGGTCGGCGAGCGCGACCACCATGAACAGCTGCTCGGCGTTGCCGACCACGATCCGCTCGAACGGATCGGTGTCATCGGCGGTGCGCCGCAACACCGTTCGGCGTTCGGCGACCCGCACGATGCGGGCCAGCGAGTCGGGCCGGCCGGACAGATCGCCGACCACGTCTACCTGATCGCCGACCACGATCGGGGTGCGGCCGAGCTCCCTGGCGCGCATGGCGACGATGTGCCGGTCCGGATCGTCGCCGAGCACGCAACCCCAGCGGCCGCGGTCCACCGACACCACCATGGCGGATTCCGCATCACTGTGCTGCGGACGGGTTTTCGTGCGCGGACGCGAACTCTTGCCCGGGCGGACCCGGACGTCGGATTCGTCGTACTCGCGCTTTCTCAGTGCACCGCCCCTTGATCGGAGAGCGACGGATCGAGCATGTGCTCCCACAGCGCAACGAAATTCGGCAGCGTCTTGGCCGTGGTGCCGATGTCCTCGATCTCGATGTCCGGCACCCGCAGGCCGAGAATCGCTCCGGCCGTTGCCATTCGGTGATCGGCGTAGGAATGCCAACGGCCACCGTGCAATTCGACGGGCTCGATCTCCAGGCCGTCCTCGGTCTCGGTGACCTTGCCGCCGAGCCGGTTGATCTCGGTGGACAGCGCGGCCAGCCGGTCGGTCTCGTGCCCGCGCAGATGCGCGATGCCGCGCAGGTGCGACGGGGAATCGGCGAGCGCGGCCAGGGCCGCGACCGTCGGGGTCAGCTCGCCGACGTCGTGCAGGTCGATATCGATGCCGGCCAGGCGATCGGGGCCGTGCACGGTCAGCACGCCGTCGAAGACGCGCGCCTCGGCGCCCATCCGGACCAGGATCTCCCGGATCACGTCGCCGGGCTGAGTGGTGAGCCGCGGCCAGTGCGGGATCCGGACCTCGCCGCCGGTGACCGCGGCGGCGGCCAGGAACGGCGTCGCGTTGGACAGGTCCGGCTCGACCTCCCAGTCCACCGCACGGATCGGGCCGGGCGCGACCTGCCAGGTCTGCGCCAGCCGGCTGTGCTCGGGCGCCTGCACCTGCACGTCGGCCCGGCGCAGCATCTCCACGGTCATCTCGATGTGCGGCATCGAGGGCAGCGCCTTGCCGTCGTGATGCACGACCAGGCCCTCGTCGAACCGGGCCGCCGAGAGCAGCAGGCCGGACACGAACTGCGACGACCCGGAGGCGTCGATGGTCACCGTGCCGCCGCGCAGCGCGCCCGTGCCGTGCACGGTGAACGGCAGCGCGTCGCCGTCGATGTCGGCGCCGAGGGTGCGCAGCGCGTCCAAGATGGTGCTCAGCGGGCGGACTCGGGCCTGCGCGTCACCGTCGAACGCCACGTCGCCGTCGGCCAGCGCGGCCACCGACGGCAGGAAGCGCATCACGGTGCCCGCGAGCCCGCAGTCGACCGTGCCGCCGCGCAGCGGGGCCGGGGTGACGGTCAGCGTGTCGGCCTCGCCCTCGATACTTGTGCCGAGCGCGCGCAGTGCGGCGATCATCAGATTGGTGTCGCGACTGCGCAACGCGCCGGACAGCGTCGACGGACCGTCGGCCAGTGCGGCCAGAATCAATGCCCGGTTCGTGATCGACTTCGATCCAGGCAGGGTCACGGTCGCGTGCACAGGGACATCGACATGGGGCGCTGGCCAGAAACTCACGAGGCTAGCTTAATTGGCCGCGTGGCCGCGGCGTGGTTCGCGGCCCCTTAGTCTCGCGTCCGAGCGGTCGAGACTCGCGCCTTCGGCGCATGCGCTTCGACCGCTCGGCCGCGAGACGGCCGCGAACGGGTCGCTCGTCGGGCTCGCTCCGTGGTGGTCGATTCGGCGGGGACGCCGAGTTTCCAGCTCGACTACTACGGGCTTCTCGCGCAACCGAATTCCTTACTTGTGCCGTCCGTGGATGAACGGGACCAGTTTGCGCAGCAGCTTCATCGTGGACTGGGTGCGCGAGTAGCTGAGCAGAGCCATGCCGGGAATCGCGAAGCGCTGCACCGCGATCGAGTGCGGGCGAGCGAATTCGCGCAGGCCCGGCTCGCCGTGGATGCGGCCGATGCCGGAATCGCCGACGCCGCCGAACGGCAGGCCGGGAATGGCGGCGAAGGCGAGCACCGAGTTCACCGAGGTGGCCCCGACGTGCAGCCGGCGCGCGATCTCCA
Source organism: Nocardia sp. NPDC006044 (assembly GCF_042871115.1). NCBI lineage: Bacteria > Bacillati > Actinomycetota > Actinomycetes > Mycobacteriales > Nocardiaceae > Nocardia > Nocardia sp. NPDC006044. The sequence continues at coordinate 1,349,270 of NZ_JBIAID010000003.1, read as the reverse complement.
GGCCGTTCTTCTTCGAGTACACCGCCGAGGACAGCCCGTACTTGGAACTGTTGGCCAGCTCGACCGCCTCGTCCACGCCGTCGACGGTGCGGATGGTGACGGTCGGGCCGAACGTCTCCTCCTGCACCGCCTCGGACTTCTCGTCCACGTCGACCAGCACGACCGGCTCGATGAACGGCGCCTTCACCGATTCCGGGCCACCGAGCACCGCGGTGCCGCCGTTCTTCAGCGCGGACTCGATGTGCCTGCGCACGATGTCGACCTGGCTGGGCATGGTCATCGGGCCGTAGGCGGCCTCGGCGCCCGAGCCGGGGCCGACCTTCTCCAGGATCTTCTTCACCTCGGCGACGAACTCGTCGCGCACCGACCGGTCGACGTAGACCCGCTCGACGCCCGCACAGGTCTGGCCGCTGTTCGCGGTGGCGCCCCAGGCGACCGCGTCCGCGGCGGCCCGCACGTCCGCGTCACCCGCGACGATCACCGCGTCCTTGCCGCCGCATTCGAGCAGCACCGGGGTGAGGTTCTCGGCGGCGGCGGCCATGATCCGCTTGCCGGTCGCGGTGGAGCCGGTGAACGCGAGCTTGTCGACGCCCGCCTTGACCAGGGCCGCGCCGGTGGCGCCGTAGCCGTTGACGGTGATGAACACGCCCTCGGGCAGGTCCGGGTTGGCCTTGGCGAACGCGTCGGCGAGGAAATTGCCGATGCTGGTGGAGAACTCGCTGGGCTTGAACACGACGGTGTTGCCGGCGGCGAGCGCGTAGCCGATGGAGCCGTTCGGGGTGTAGACCGGATAGTTCCACGGGCCGATCACGCCGACCACGCCGAGCGGGCGCTGTTCGACCCGGGCGGCGAAGTTGGACATGAACGCGCCGGGGGAGACCTTCTTGGGCGCGAGCACCTTCTTGGCGTTCTTGGCCGCCCAGGCGATGTGCTCGAGCGCGAGCATCAGTTCCAGGAAGGCGTCGTCGAGCGGCTTGCCGTTCTCGTCGTGGATCAGCTTGCAGAACTCGTCGGAATCCTTGACCAACTGGCTCGACCAGCGCAGCAGGTGCGTCTTGCGCTCGTCGTAGCTCAACGCGCCCCAGGTTGCGGCGGCCGTGCGGGCCTTGGCCACCGCCGCGCGCACCGCCGCGTCGTCCGCGATCGGATGGGTGCCGATCACCTCGCCCGTGGCGGGATTGACCGACGTGAGCGCCGTGTCGTGGTCGGCAGGTTTGGTGTCGGTGGATGTCACGGTGAGCTTCTCCTCTTGCCGATGGGGTTCGGGACGACGTCGATCCCGGATACTCCTGGCGGTGGCCGGTCGGTGCGCATGCGTCAGCGGACGGGCACGGACCACCCATCCTCTGAGAGAATGGTAGGTCAAAACTCTCAACTGGTCACCAGCTATGGATCAATTGTCCATGAGAATGTCGGTGGCAGGTGGAAGTATCGAGATATGTGCGGACGATATGCGACCACGACGGATCCGGGTCGGCTGGCGGCCGAACTGGATGCGCTCGATGAAACCGAATCAACCCCGGGCTCGGGCACTTTCACCAACTACAACGTCGCCCCGACCACCCAGATCCTGACCGTGGTGGAGCGGCACGAGCACGGCCACAAGGACGACGACCCGAGGCTGCGCCTGCGCCGGATGCGCTGGGGGCTGATCCCGTTGTGGACCAAGGCCGCCGAACCGGGCGTGCCGGTGAAGGGCAAGCCGCTGTTCAACGCGCGCGCCGACAAGGCCGCCACCACCCCGTCGTTTCGCGACGCGGTGGAATACCGGCGCTGCCTGATCCCGATGGACGGCTGGTACGAGTGGGTGGTCGAGCCGGACCCGGACGCCAAGGGCAAGGCGGTCAAGAAGCCGTTCTTCATGTCGCAGGCCGACGGCTCCCGGCTGTACATGGCCGGCCTGTGGTCGGTCTGGCGGGACAAGTCGCTGGAGCACAGCGACCCGCTGCTGTCCTGCACCATCCTGACCACCGACGCGGTCGGCGACCTGACCCGCATCCACGATCGGATGCCGCTGCCGATGCCACAGGAGCACTGGGACGCGTGGCTGGACCCGGACAACCCGGCGCCTGCGGAACTGCTGGAGACGCCGAGCGAGGCGGCGATCGCGGGCATCGTGGCGCGGCCGGTGCCGTCGCTGGTCAACAGCGTGAAGAACAACGGGCCGGAACTGCTCGACCAGGTGTCCGAGGACGAAGAAGCCGGGCAGATCAGTCTGCTCTGACCGCCCGGCTCCGCGGAACTACCTCAGAGCGAGCACTTCACGGCCGGGCTGGCGATGTTCAGCCCGCACTTGACGATGCCGGTGACCAGGTCGATCACCTTGTTGGTGACGGCGCCGCCGAGATTCTCGGCCTTCTTTCCCTTGTCGTCCGCCTTCGGCGCACTCGGCGTGCTCGGGGCGTCGTCGGTGCCGAGGCCGTCGAACGGGAAGTCGACCTGGGTCACGATCGGCGCGGCCACCGCCGTCGGGGCGGCTACCGCGACCGCGCCGAGGGCGACGGCGAAGGTTCCGAGCAGGGCGACGATCACGGTGCGTACACGCTGGTGCGCGGGCATTTCGCATCACATCCTCGAGTCGGACGAATCTGGCCCGTCCATTGACGCACAGATTGTCCCGAATCAAGTGGATTGTCAGGTCCTCACAGTGGCGGTCACCGCCGCGGTCAGCCGGATCAGGTCGGCGGGCGCCAGGTCGATCTCCAGCCCGCGCCGCCCGGCGCTGCACAGCACGCGGTCCCAGTTCAGCGCCGAATCGTCCACCACGGTCGGCAGCAGTTTGCGCTGACCGAGCGGGGAGATGCCGCCGAGCACGTAGCCGGTGGTCCGTTCGGCCTTCGCCTTGTCCGCCATGCTCGCCTTCGGCACGCCGAGCGCGGCCGCCGCGGCCTTGAGCGACAACGTATTCGGCACCGGCAGCACCGCGACGGCCAGCGATCCGTTCGACAGCTCGAGCACCAGCGTCTTGAAGATCTGCGCCGCGGTCAGCCCCAGCTCGGCGGCCAGCGCGTCCACCGCCTCGGCGCCGTAGGAATCGGCGCGCGGATCGTGGGTGTAGGCGTGCACCCGATGGGCCACACCGGCCTGGGTGAGCGTCCGGATCGCCGGTGTCGAGGCTCCTGCCATGCCGACGACCTTAACGACGACACCCACTCGGCCCGCAACGGAATTTGCCCGGCTGGCGTTTCGCCGCGGGAACAGAGGACGTGTCCCGCATGTTGGAAGCGAATACACAGCGCACGGACGGGACGCGATTCCCGGCCGTAGCCACTGATCAGCCCAGTAAATGACGTGAAGGAGATGTCGGTGCCAGTGCTGCTCGACGAACGTCCGATCTGGACGAAGGCGTCACCGACGGATGCCGGATTCTCTTTCGATGTGCCAGTACCGGTAGATTTGGCAGGTACGGCGATCGAAGGGACAGGTGTGACGAGCGACGATCACGTGGTGACCGACGGAGTCGGTGCCGCGGTCGACGAAACCGAGCTGGCCCAGCGGTTCGAGCGCGACGCGCTCCCGCTGCTCGACCAGCTCTACGGTGCGGCGCTGCGGATGACCAGGAACCCGGCCGACGCCGAGGACCTGGTGCAAGAGACCTACGTCAAGGCGTTTCAGGGATTCAAGTCCTTCAAGGAGGGCACCAACCTGCGGGCCTGGCTCTACCGGATCCTGACCAACACCTACATCAACTCCTATCGCAAGAAGCAGCGCCAGCCCGCGCAGTACCCGACCGACGAGATCACCGACTGGCAGCTCGCGGCAACCGCCGAGCACACCTCGCAGGGTCTGCGTTCGGCCGAGGTCGAGGCACTGGATGCACTTCCCGACGACGACATCAAGGCCGCGTTGCAGGAGCTTCCGGAGGAATTCCGGATGGCCGTGTATTACGCCGATGTCGAAGGATTTCCATATAAGGAAATCGCCGACATCATGGGCACCCCCATCGGTACCGTGATGTCCCGGCTGCACCGTGGTCGCAAGCAGCTCAAGGGTTTGCTCGCCGATGTGGCGCGCGAACGTGGATTCAATCGGTCGGGGGAACGCCAGGAGGTCAAGCAGTGAATGCGGAGCGGGACCCCGATATGGACCTCGACTGCACGGCCGTACTCACCGATATCTGGCTGATGCTCGATGGTGAGTGCAATGACGAGACCCGTGCTCGGTTGCAGCACCACATGGATCATTGCTCGCCGTGCATCGAGGCCTACGGCATCGAGGAGAAGATCAAGGGTCTGCTGAGCCGCAAGTGCGGCGGCGACCGCGCGCCGGACGCGCTGCGCGAGCGACTGACCTTCGAGATTCGCCGGACGGTGACCGTGGTGGAGACCAAGGTCGACTCCGCCGACTCCTAGGCCACCTCGCAAACAACTGAGCGGCACGCCTTCCCTGCGGAAGTGCGTGCCGCTCTGCGTTTTTCAGCCGAGCTTTCGCTCAGGAGTTCGGCCGCTTGCCGTGGTTGGCCGCGTTGCCCTTGCGACTACGCTTCTTACGTCCGCGCTTGCCCATGAGTAGTCTCCCTTCTGATTGAAGGCCATTCTTTCACGTGTGGTTGGCTATACCTTCAGCGGATGCGGACCGGCCGGCCCGACCGCTCGGACTCGCCGACTGAGCTGCGGCGTACCAACCGAACGAATGGGGTGTCAGATGGCTGAGGAAGTGCTCGCCGAGCTGGTTTCGGTCGTCTTCCAGGTCGTGGTGAAAGAGGGCGACACGGTCAAGGAGGGTGACACCCTGGTGATCCTCGAGTCGATGAAGATGGAGATCCCGGTGCTCGCCGAGGTCGGCGGCACCGTGACCTCGATCGGCGTCAAAGCGGGCGACGCCATCAAGGCCGGCCATCTCATCGCGGTCATCTCCTAGAAGCGAATAGCGGTAGATCTTCATGGCGACGCTGAGCGAGCTATTAGCCGAACACACCGACCTACCCGGCGTCGCCGTGGACCATCTGCAGCGCGTGGTGGGTGATTGGCAACTGCTGGCCGATCTGTCCTTCGCCGACCTGCAGCTCTGGGTCGGCGCCGGTCCGATCGCCGCGGGGGCGGACATCGTGTGTGTCGCGCAATGCCGTCCGACCACGGCCTCCACCGTGCATCACGAGGACCTGGTCGGCACCCTTGCCTTGCAGGCCGACCATCCGCAGGTGTTCGAGGCGTTGATGTCCGGCAAGATCGTGCGCGCCGATCGCGACGTGGAAACCGCCGGCGTCTATCACCCGACCCCGGTGCACGCGGTGCGCGAGGCCATCCCGGTGCGCTGTGGCGACGACGTGATCGCGGTGCTGAGCCGAGACACCGACGTGCAGCGCTCCCGGGTGCGCAGCACCCTCGAAATCGCTTATGTCGCCTGCGCCGACGATCTGTGCCAGATGATCGCCGACGGCACCTTCCCGACCACCGAGGACCGCGCGGCCACGCACTCCAGCCCGCGCGCCGGTGACGGGTTCATCCGCCTCGACACCCAGGGCATCGTCGTCTACGCCAGCCCGAACGCGCTGTCCGCCTATCACCGGATGGGCTTGCAGGCCGATCTCGCCGGCCAGGATCTCGCGGTGCTGACCCGCTCGCTGATCACCGATCCGTTCGACGCGCAGGAGGTGGTCGGCGACATCCAGGCCGCGCTGGCCGGGCGCACCGGGCGGCGGATGGAGGTGGAGGCGCGCGGCGCGACCGTGCTGCTGCGCACCCTGGTGCTGCGCCCGCACGGTGAATTGGCCGGTGCCGCAGTGCTTGTGCGCGATGTCACCGAGGTCAAACGCCGGGACCGGGCGCTGCTCAGTAAGGACGCCACCATCCGGGAGATCCACCACCGGGTGAAGAACAACCTGCAGACCGTCGCCGCGCTGCTGCGGTTGCAGGCGCGCCGCACCGAGAACGAGGAGGCGCAGGTCGCGCTCACCGAGTCGGTGCGCCGGGTCACCTCGATTGCCTCGGTGCACGAGATGCTGTCGATGTCGGTGGACGAAGAGGTCGACCTGGACGAGGTGGTGGACCGGCTGCTGCCGATCATGGCCGACGTGGCCACCGTGCACACCGCGCGGATCAAGGTCCGCCGGGCCGGTTCGCTCGGCGTCTTCTCCGCCGAACGCGCGACGCCGCTGGTGATGGTGCTCACCGAACTGGTGCAGAACGCGATCGAGCACGCCTTCGATTCCGGCGAGAACGGCACGGTGACAATCCGTTCCGAGCGTTCGGCGCGCTGGCTCGACGTGATCATCAGCGATGACGGCCGCGGCCTGCCCACCGGTTTCAGCCTGGAATCCTCCGACCGCCTCGGCCTGCAAATCGTGCGGACCCTGGTGACCGCCGAACTCGGCGGTTCGATCGGGCTGCATCCGGGCGCCGACATCGGTACCGATGCGGTACTGCGAGTTCCGTTGGGCCGGCGCTCGGGTCGTTGAGTAAGTCGTTTCGTTATATGCGTTGAGGCACAAGAGAGCCCGGCACCTCGGGGGTGCCGGGCTTAAATGCGATTACCGGACCGGGGGCTGAATGGTCCGGTAAATCCGATCGTCTGCTAGACGACGGTGCGGGTGCGCGTGCGTGCGTTGCGACGCTTGAGCGCCCGGCGCTCGTCTTCACTCATACCGCCCCACACGCCGGCATCCTGTCCGGACTTCAGGGCCCAGGACAGGCAGTCAGCGGTAACGGGGCAGCGAGCGCAGACCAGCTTGGCATCGGCAATCTGCGCGAGCGCAGGACCACTGTTACCCACCGGGAAAAACAGTTCGGGGTCCTCGTCGCGACAGATGGCCTTGTGGCGCCAGTCCATTCCTCTGCTCCTTTGCTGGGCGCCGCAAATGGCGCCGACGGTTTGTGGATCGTTCACTTGTGCGACTCGAATGTTTCCGCACGGTTGCTTGTGAATGCTTTCACGAACACCGTAGATGTCAATAGGTATCTGGTGCACCGTGGGGAAGCTCACGCTCTATCGGCCCCCGTCAGGGGAACCTGCCCGGTCCTTTGTACTCGCTCTACCCAGTTTTCGCAGCACTACCACGATGTTTTTCGTGCGTTTCGTGCATCACTCTGGTCGCGGCGCCACGACATCCAGGACGGCGGGCACGGCCGTGAAATCCACCACGTTGCGCTTCCCGATAAAGTCGCCATCGATTTGCAGACCGATGGGTTCCTTCGTCTCGACGCGCACGGAAGGAACGTTGTCTTCGCGAAACAAATTGCGAGACTTGGGGTTTCCTTCGACTGCCAAGAGCTGCCTGGCAAGCAGCAGTGTAGGCAGTACCGCCATGGAACGCACGGCAAACACGCCGAGTCCGTCCTCGAACCTGGTGCCGGGGTTGGTGTGCACCGGGGTGCTGTCCAGGTAGGTCCAGGGGGTCGTGTTCGTTACGAAGGCGTAATGCACGCCGTCGATGGTTTCGTGCCCGGGGACCTCGATCCGGACGCTCGGCTCCTTGCGCTTGGCCCGGAAGAACTGCCGCACGGTCGTGCGCAGGTAGCGGGCCGGGGTCGCGGTCTTGCCGCGGGCGCGGCTCTCGTCGATCGCCTCGCAGACGTCCGCGTCCAGGCCGACGCCGGCGCTGAAGGTGAACCACCGGTCGTCGGCGAGGCCGAGGCCGATCCGGCGGTCCCGGTCCAGGGTCAGCAGGTCGATGAGCTGGTTCGTAGCGGTGACCGGATCCGGGGAGATACCGAGCGCCCGCGCGAAGACGTTCGCCGAGCCGCCGGGGATCACGCCGAGCCGGGGCAGCCAGGCCTGTCCGTCGTTGAGTTCGGGCAGCGGCAGGAAGCCGTTGATGGTCTCGTTGACCGTCCCGTCGCCGCCGTGCACGACGATCAGATCCATCTCGTTGGTGGCCGCCCACTGGGCCAGTTCGGCGGCGTGGCCGCGGTGCTGGGTGTGCGCGACGGTCAGCTGGGTGCGGCTCTCCAACGCGTGCGCCAGCAGGTCCCGAGTCGCCGGAGTGGTCGAGGTGGCATTCGGATTCACGATCAGCAGCGTCCGCACGTCCCGCAGCCTAATCGCCGCCGGTGCCGGTCCGAAAAGCCGCTGAACCGCAACGGTCGCGGCGACGTCGACTACGGCGGGTCGTAGGCTTGGCGGGTGGCTGAGAGCAAGGGTGACGTTTCCGGTGGCGTGCCGAGGACGGTGCGCGGCGCAGGCGGGCTGGTGACGCTGGAGGGCGCGGTCGCGGTGATCGTCGCGCTGGTTCTGATCGTGCGCGGGTTGCTCGGCCACGATCAGTCCAAGACCAGCGGATACGGCACGGCCGCGTGGTTCGGCATCCTCGGCGGGGCGGTGCTGGCCGCGGGCATCGGCCTGCTGCTGGGCAAGCGCTGGGGGCGCGCGATCGCGGTGATCGCGCAGTTGCTGCTGTTGCCGGTCACCTGGTCGTTGCTCACCGATTCGCATCAGCCGGTGTTCGGCACGCTGCTCGGGGCGGTGGTCATCGCGACGCTGGTGCTGCTGTTCGCCCCGGCGTCGACGCGCTGGATGGCCGCGGATTACGCGATCGAGCCGGAGAAATCTTGATCAACGGGACTTGATCGGCTGTCCGGCCCCGTTGACGGCCGACCGGCGAGTGCGGTGCGGCACAGCGAGTCGGCGCGCCTGGTGGTTTCCGGGAGCCGGTAGTTCGGCGTGAGCGCGAGGACCTGGGCGCACGCGGTGTCCAAGTCGATGCGGTGGCCGATCGAGACGAAGACGGGCTTCACCCCGGTTCTGGTGCGCAGGGCCGCGCCGACGACCTCGCCGTCGATGGTGATGTCGGTGCGGGCGCCGCGTTCGGGAGCCGGTTCGAGGTAGTCGCCCCAGCCGGATTTGGCGACGCCGATCGTCGGCAGGCCGGTGAGCACGCCCAGATGGCAGGCGAAGCCGAAGCGCCGGGGATGGGCCAAACCCTGTGCGTCGCAGACCAGTAGGCCGGGTGCGGCGGCGAGTTGCGCCAATACCCGCATGGTCGTGGGTAATTCGCGGAACGCGAGCAGGCCGGGGGAGTAGGGGAACTCCGTAGTGCCGTGTGCGACAGCGGAATCGACGGTTTTCAAGGTGGTCGCGTTCAGCACCACGACGGCCGCGGCGACCGCGCCGGTCTCGGAGTAGGCGCAGTCGATGCCCGCGACGGTGTCGAATCCCGATGTTGTCCCGATGGTTTCGACCTTCGGTCGTAATTCGTCCTGGACCGCCATGGCCGCTTCGGGCGTGGTCGGCCAGGCGTGCTCATCGATCGGGGCGAGCCAGGTCATCGTCGGTGAGTCACTGCGCTTCCTTGGCCAGCTTGCCGAGCGGTTCGCCGGTGAGGCGGTAGCCGACCCACTCGTCCTGCGCTGCGGCGCCCAGGGATTCGTAGAAATCGATGGAGGGTTTGTTCCAGGTCAGCACCGCCCAGTCGAGCCGGCTGTAGCCGTTGTCCACGGCCTCCTTGGCCAGCGTGGCGAGCAACGCCTTGCCGTAGCCCTTGCCACGCGTTTCCGGCTTGACGTAGAGGTCCTCCAGGTAGATGCCGTGCACGCCGTTCCAGGTGGAGAAGTTCAGGAACCAGATCGCGCAGCCGACCAGGTCGCCGTCCTCCTCGACCACGTGCGCGAAGACCTTCGGCTCGGGACCGAACAGCGCGGTGTCCAATTGCGCTGTGGTGACCGTGCATTCGTCGCTGGCCCGCTCGTAGGCGGCGAGGTCGTGCACGAGGCCGACCAGTCCGGGCACGTCGGCGGGGACGGCGCGGCGTAGTTGTGCAGTCACAGTGTCACTCCATTGGCGGTCGGAACCAGGTTGTGCGCCAGGATGGTTCGCACGTCGTGTTCGAAGCCGAGCACGGACAGCGCGCCGGTCGACATGGCGAACCGGCGGCCCTCCCGCAGCTCGAATTCGGCCCAGCGGGCGATCAATGCCCGGGAGAAGTGTCCGTGCCCGACGAGCACTATATCCCGCTCGGGCAGCAGCGGGGCCACCGCGTCGAGCACCCGATCGGCCCTGGCCCGCACCGCGTCCGCGGACTCGCCGCCCGGTACGGCGCCGGTCCAGATGGTCCAGTCCGGCGCGGTCTCGCGGATCTGCGGGGTGGTCAGGCCCTCGTAGTCGCCGTAGTCCCATTCGGCCAGGTCGTCGTCGACGGTGACGTCGGTGAGCCCGGCCAGTTCCGCGGTCTGCGCCGCGCGCCGGCGCGGACTGACGAACACCAGCGGATCACGCAGCTTCAGCGCGGTCAGCAGCGGACCCGCGGCCCTGGCCTGATCCTCCCCGTGCGCGGTGAGCGGCAGGTCGGTGCGACCGGTGTGGCGGCGCTGCGTCGACCAGCTGGTCTCGCCGTGGCGTAGCAGCACTAGTCGGGCGTCATCGAGTACGGACATGGATCCATCATGGTTCACCCGTGCCGGACCGGACCGCCCGGCCGGTCTTACCCCCGGTCGGCGCGGCTGGTCCAGGGTCAACCGAGGGCGTAGAGCTCGGTGCCGCGCTGTTCGAGCACGGTGGTGCCGAGCACCGCGAGGGAGATGGGCGCGCCGGTGTAGCCGGGGCGCTCGACCGGGATGCGGCCGACCTCGGCGCCGGTGGCAGGATCGAGGGCGGCGATCGCGCCCGCGGTCGGCATGAGCAGCCTGCCCGCCATCATGGCGGGCGCGCCGAGCGCGCCCGCGGCGGTCCAGATCGGGTCGAAGGTGCTGCCGTTCAACGCGATCACGCTGTTGCCGGTGAAAACCAGGTAGGCCGAACCGATTCGGGTGGTCGTCGTCTTGTCGCTGAGCGGTGCCGAAAGCTGGTGCACCACAATCGGATTGCCGGTCGCGTCGAAGACGGCCAGGCGCGGCGCCGCGGCCTCCACGCCGGCCGTGGCGGGTGCGCCGGGCAGGTAGAGCACGATCCGGTTGTCCGACACCGCGAGAACCCGCGCGTCAGGAGAGTCCGATCCGGCGCCGGTCAGCACGTGCGAGCCGAATTCCTCGGGCACCGTGTTGTCCTTGGGCGCGGGGTTCAGCATGGTCAACCGGTCGGCGGCGTCCTCGGGGCATCGTTCCAGCACGCCGAGCCGGGACGGGCTGGAACCCGCGGACAGCAGCGTGCAGCCTTTGCGCGGTTGGGTTTTCACGTTCACCGGCGCGTCGACGAACCCGTACTCGATGGTGCGCACCAGATCCGAGCGCCACATCTCCAGTCGCTTCGGGCCTTGCGCCAGCACGTAGGTGCCGTCGACGGACAGCCGCACGGACTCGTCCATGTAGCTGCTGCGCGCGGTGCGCCGGGCGCCGTTCTCGCCGGCCAGCAGCGTGGCCTGGCTGCAACCGCGTTCGTCGCGGTACACCGCGACCACGGTGCTGAACTGGCCTTCGATCCCGCAGAGCGGCATGTCGCGCCGGTAATGCCAGAGGCCCTGGCCGGTGCGCGGATCGTGGCCGGTGACCGTGCCCTCGTCACCGGTGACCGCGACGCCCGCGGAGGTCAGGGCCCGGCCACTGGCCGAGTCCGGCGCGTGCCACAGCTCGCGCAGCGTGGTCGGCAGCTGGTCGGCGGCGACGGGGGTCGGCACGGGCGAGCTGGCGGTCACCGACTCGGTGCCGTGCGCATCGCCACGTACCCACACCACCACCGCCGCGATCACCACGAGTACGGCGATCGCGGCAGCGGAGATGACGTCGGCGCGCGTTCGCCGCTCGGGTGCGAGCACGGTTGCGAGAGTAGCGGATCCGGTGGGTCAGACCGAAGCCGTGGCGGGCTCTACCGCGCTACCACTGTCTTCGTTCGCGTTGTCACCGGCGGGCTTACGCCGCCGGCGCCGTCGGCGCGCGGGCTGATCACCCGACTCCGCGGCACCGTTCTCGGTGTCGTTCGCGGCCTCGGTGGTGGCCTCGGCGCCGTTGTCCGTACCGTTCTCGCCGTCGCCCGCGGGCTTGCGCCGACGGCGGCGGCGACGGGCCGGCTGCTCGCCGTTCTCGTCGGCCGGCGCGTCCTCGGCCGGGTGCGTGCCGCTCGCCGAATTCTCGGCGCCCTCGCTCGCGTTGCCGTTGGTCTCGTCGATCGGCTGACCGCGCACGGTCCGCTTGCGGTTGCGCTTGCGCGGGGCGCGCGCCGGGCGCTCCACCACGACCGCGTCCTCGTCGCGCTCCGGCTTGGCCTTGCGGACCGTGCCGGTGACGCCCTCGGGGATACCGAGTTCGGCGAACAGGTGCGGCGAGCGCGAGTAGGTCTCCACCGGCTCGGCGATGCCGAGGCCGAGCGCCTTGTCGATGGCGGCCCAGCGGCCCAGCTCGTCCCAGTCGATCAGGGTCACCGCGATACCGGTGCGTCCGGCCCGGCCGGTGCGGCCGATCCGGTGGACGTAGGTCTTCTCGTCCTCGGGGCACTGGTAGTTGATCACGTGGGTGATGTCGTCGATGTCGATGCCACGCGCCGCGACGTCGGTCGCGACCAGCACGTCGATGCCGCCCTTGCGGAACTTGTTGAGCGCCTTCTCCCTGGCGATCTGCCCGAGGTCACCGTGCACGGCACCGACCGAGAAGCCGCGCTCGGCCAGGTCGTCGGCCACCTTCTGCGCGGTGCGCTTGGTCCGGGTGAAGATCATCGTCGCGCCGCGGCCCTCGGCCTGCAGGATCTTGGCGACCAGCTCGGCCTTGTCCAGCGCGTGCGCCCGGTAGACGAACTGCGCGGTGCGATCGTGCACGGCCGTCTCGTGCGCTTCCTCGGCCCGGATGTGCGTCGGGCGGCTCAGGAACGTGCGGGCCAGGGTGATGATCGGGCCCGGCATGGTCGCCGAGAACAGCATGGTCTGGCGCTTGTCCGGAACCATGGTCAGGATGCGCTCGATGTCCGGCAGGAAGCCGAGGTCGAGCATCTCGTCGGCCTCGTCCAGCACCAGCACGCCGACCTTGCCGAGGATCAGGTGGTTCTGGTTCGCGAGGTCCAGCAGCCGGCCCGGGGTGCCGACGACCACGTCGACGCCGGTGCGCAGCGCGGCGATCTGCGACTCGTAGGGGCGGCCACCGTAGATCGAGGCGACCTTCAGCGGGCCCTGGTGGTTGGTCAGGTACTTGCTCGCGTTCTCCAGGTCGGAGGTCACCTGGATGCACAGCTCGCGGGTCGGCACGATGACCAGGGCCCGCGGGGTGCCGTCCAGCGGCGTGGTGCCGGTGTCGGCGGTGGCGATGCGGTGCAGCAGCGGCACGCCGAAACCGAAGGTCTTACCCATGCCGGTGCGGGCCTGTCCGATGAGATCTTCACCGGCGAGCGCCAACGGCAGGGTGAGTTCCTGAATGGCGAAAGTACGTTCGATGCCGATCTCGTCGAGCGCGCGGACGATTTCGTCGCGTACGCCCAATTCGGCAAATGTGGGTGCGGTATGTGTTGCGTCCAGTTCGGCGGTCAACAGCGTCTCCGCCACCCCGGGTTCCTGTTCGACAGTGATCTTGCTCAGGTTCGTGCCTTCCTCGTAATCGCGTCCCGCGCGCACGAGGTGGGGCGGACCGGCCGGCCCGCGACGACCACGTCTCCGCCTGTGATACTCACCCGGCCACGCTCGAGATGTCTTCGGGTGCTGCGACTGGGCGGCTACCTCGGGAGACATCGGCGCGGCGCACTGGTGATGCGGAGCTGGTGCGCGCACATTTTCCTGGACGACGAAACCTCTGCCCGTTATGCCGATCGGCCGGTACCGCGGGGCGGTGCACGCACAGATCCGGCAACTCGAGCGAGTGAATCTTTTCGTTGTCCGGTGCGATTGTAGCGTGATATTGTGCGCGGCTCGAATTGCCGTCGGCGCATATTCGGAAATCGAACTCCGCCCTCGTGCCGCCGTTCCCCGACGTACGCTGCGCGACATGGCAATTCATCCCGCGCGGCAAATCTGGACGACTCTCGAACCACTACACGACGTGGTCTATTTCGGGGCCGGTGTCAAGGAGGCAGGAGTCGCGATCGGACTGCGCGGTTACTGGCAAACTTACTTCGCATTTCGGGCCGCGCCGCTCGGCGCGGTGACCCCCGCCACAGTGGAGGCGGTCTTCGCCGGATTTCATCCGGAAATGGTGCGCAAGGCGCTGCCCGGGGCCTGGTCGCGGGCCACGCCGGAGCAGTGTCTCGAGGTCCGGCTGGACCTATCCACGGCACTACTACGCGGGTTCGGGGCCGGTGAGGCGGAATGCGCCCGCGCGGTCTCGTTGCTCGCGCCGGTGCTGGAACAGGCGGATCCGACCGGTAGGCCGCTGTTCGCGGCGAACGCGGCGCTGCCGCTGGCCGCGGACCCGGTGGGCGCCCTGTGGCAGCTGACCACCGCGTTGCGCGAGCATCGCGGTGACGGGCACGTGGCGGCCCTGGTGGCGCACGGCCTGACCGGGCGGCAGGCGATGGTCATGCAGGCGGCGGCGGGCAAGGCGTCGGAATCGGTGCTGCGCGCGGCGCGCGGGGTCGCCGAACGCGAGTGGGCGGACGCGTTCGACGAACTGCGGGCCAGGGGAGTGGTCGAGGGGGAGCCGGTCAGCCCGGCCTTGACCGGCAGCGGCGCCGAGTTGCTCGGCCGGGTCGAGGCGAGCACGGACGACGCGGCCTGGAACGGCGCGCTGGCGGTGCTGTCCGCCGACTCCGTCACCGAGCTGCGTACTTCGCTCGCGCCGCTGGCCGACCGGGTACACGCCGCTATCGTGCCGCGGGCGAATCCGCTCGCGATGGGCAAGCGCTAGCCGCGAAATCGGACTTGCCTGTTACCGCCGGTACCGAGATGTGAGACATTCTCGGGGTGAATATCGCGGACACCGTCACGACCGCCGCCCGCAACGCGTGGGCGTTGACCTTCGGTCCGGGCGTCGAGGCACCTGACCCCACCCCGTCGACGGTGCTGTGGGACGAACCGCACCGGCAGCTGCGTCGCTTCGAGCAGCGCGCCGGTGTCACCGCAACGGCCTCGGCCGCAACGGATTCCGCGGTGCTGCTGGTGCCGCCGCTGGCCGCGCCCGCCAGTTGCTTCGATCTGCGACCCGATCAGAGCCTGGCCGGCTTCCTGCTGGAGACCGGTCGTTCGCCGTACGTGGTCGACTACGGCGAGATCGCCTTCGGCGACCGGCGGATGGGTTTCGAGGACTGGATCGACGAGATCCTGCCCGAGGCGGTGCTGCGCACCTCGGCCGACCGGGACGGCAAGCCGGTCGATCTGGTCGGCTGGTCGATCGGCGGCACGCTCGCCCTGCTCACCGCGGCCGCGCATGCCGAGCTGCCGATCCGCTCCATCACCGCGGTCGGCGCCCCGCTGGACTACGACAAGATGACCGGCATCCCGCAGCTGCGCTCGGTCGCCAAGCTGACCGGCGGGATCGGCACCTCGACCCTCATCCGTGCCGCGGGCGGCGTGCCCGCGCCGCTGACCAGATTCGCGTACCGGGTCACCTCCTGGGATCGCGAGCTGACCCGTCCGTGGTTCGTCGCGAGCAATATCGCGCGCACCGAGACGCTGGCCCGGATGGAAACCATCGACCGCTTCATGGCCGAGATGCCCGGCTACCCCGGCCGCTTCTACAACCAGCTGTGGGGCCGGCTGATCCTGAACAACGACATCGGCCGTGGCGTCGTGCACCTCGGCCGGCGGCGCGTCGAGCTGGCTCAGGTGAGCGCGCCCGTGCTGCTGGTCGGCGGTCCCACCGACGTGATCACCGCGGCCGCCGCCGTCGAGGCGGGCACCCGGACGCTCACCGGTGCCGCCTCGGTCCGCTACGAAACCGCCCCCGGCAGCCACCTCGGCATCCTCACCGGGCCGGACGCCCGGGATACGACATGGTCGTATCTGGACAAGTTCCTCGCGGAGCACGCCTGAATTCCGGACAACTTCCGCTCCTCGGCGGCGCGCCGGTTTTCGAGTACTAGGCTGGGGCCATGGGAGCACAGTCACCTGCCGCGCTGGGTGTTTCGTCGACCGATTCCGTCTCCGCCGACCATCCCGGCGTCATAGATCTGTTCGCGGTGCTCGCCTACGGTGAGATCTCCGCGTTCTACCGGCTGGCCGAGGAAGCCAAGCTGTCGCCCTCGCTGCGCGGCAAGGTTGCGGTGGCCAAGATGGCCTCGGCCGAGATGGGCCACTTCAACGCGCTGGAGGCGGCGCTGGCCGAGCGCGGCGTGGACATCTTCGACGCGATGGCCCCGTTCGTGCGCGCGCTGGACGCCTACCACGCGTCCACCGACCCCTCGACCTGGCTCGAGTCGATGGTGAAGTTCTACGTCGGCGACGGCATCGCCGCGGACTTCTACAACGAGATCGCCGGCGCGCTGCCGCCCGAGGTCGCCGAGGTGGTCCGCGACGTGCTCGCCGAGACCAGCCACTCCGAGTTCGTCGTCGAGGAGGTGCGGCGCGCGGTCGCGACCAGCCGCTCCGAACGCGATCGGCTCACCCTGTGGGGCCGGCGCCTGCTCGGCGAGGCCATCACCCAGGCCCAGTACGTCATGGCGCAGCGCGACGAGCTGACCGAGCTGGTGCTCGGCGCCGCGGGCGACCTCAACGGCATCGCCGCGCTGTTCGAGCGCATGCAGGCCAGCCACGCCGAGCGGATGGCGAAGCTCGGAATCTGAGACTCACTCGTTGACGGCCGTCGGCCGGACCAGTCGCAGGCCGTGGGTCTGCGCCGGGGCCTGGTCGGTGAGCCACACGATGATGCTCTGATCGCGATCGGCCTCGAGCGTCTCGAACGGAACCCGCACCGAGCCGTGCAGCGGATGGTCGATGTGCAGCATCCCGGATACGCGCGCCCCGACATGGTGCGGTTTCCAGCGGGCCGCGAAATCCGGGTGGCGGCGCAGCGCCTCGATCGTTTCCAGCAGTGAGCTGTCGCCCGGCCAGCGCAGCTTGGCGCGCGACAGCGCGGCGGTGAACATGTCCGCCGCCTCGGACCAGTTCCGCAGCGCCTCGCGCGCCGCCGGATCGTGGAACGTGTACCAGGCCAGGTTCGGCTGGCCCTCGGTGTCGAGCAGGCCGAGCGGTGCGACGAAGTCCGCCCAGGCCGCGTTCCAGCCGAGGACGTTGAGCCGGCGGCCGACCACGAAGGCGGGGGTGGGCTGCAACGCGCGCAGGATCGACTCGATCGTGTCGGCGATCTTCTCCTCGGCGGATTCGCTGCCGGGGCACTGTGATTCGTTGCCGGAGGCCAGCGCCAGCATGCTGAAATGGTGGCGCTCGTTGCCGCGCAGCAGCAGCGCGTCGGCCAGGGCGTCGATCACCGCCACCGAGGGATTGTTGTCCCGGCCCTGTTCGAGCCGGGCCAGATAGTCCGCGCTCACCCCCGCGCGGACGGCGACCTCTTCGCGGCGTAATCCTGGGGTCCGGCGCCGCCTGCCTTCGGGCATGCCGACGTCACCGGGGCGCAATTCAGCGCGCCTTGCGATGAGGAATTCCGCGAAACCGTTCCGAGCCATGGGATCCATCGTGCCGTGTCCTAGGAGGCTTAGCCTCGCCCTGTCAGGTCCAGGATAACGGCGGTCTGGTTAACGGACCGTGGTCCGGCAAAGGTGGACGACATGACAACTTCCTCTGAGTCCACCACGACCGCCCAGACGCTCAAGCCCGGCGCCTGGACCCTGGACACCGCGCATTCGTCGGTGGCCTTCACCATTCGCCACCTCGGCATCTCCAAGGTGCGTGGCGGATTCACCAAGTTCGAGACCGAATTCGTGGTCGACGAGTCCGGCGCCGCCACCCTCGGCGCGACCATCCACCTCGAGTCGTTCGACACCGGCAACCCCGACCGGGACGCGCACATCCGCACCGCCGACTTCCTCGACGCCGCGAACCGTCCGACGCTGACCTTCCGCGCCACCGAGCCGGTGCAGATCGCGGAGAGCTTCGAGGTCGAGGGCGAGGCCACGATCGGCGGCATCACCAAGCCGGTCACGCTGGACGTCGAGTGGGGTGGCGTGCAGGAGTTCGGCGCGACCGGCGACCGGCACGCGGGATTCTCCGCCACCGGCACGATCAAGCGCACCGACTTCGGCGTCGGCGGCCCGCTGCCCGGCATGCTGAGCGACAAGGTCAACATCGAACTGGAAATCCAGCTCGTCGAGCCCAAGTAAGACCCACCACGGCCCGCGGCCCCGCACAACGGTGTGCGGGGCGCCGTCATGTCTGCCTGTTCGCTGAGGGCGCAGGCGGGCGTCTGACTGGACGGTGTTGCGCTGCACTAGCCTGGGATCGACAGCACAGGACTCTTACGTTCGGAGGTTGGCCGTGGAGGTCAAGATCGGTATTTCGGATAGCCCGCGCGAGCTTTTGATCAACAGCTCGCAGACCCCGGAAGAGGTCGAGGCGCTGGTGTCCGGTGCGCTGAACGGCAGCGGCGGCGTCGTGTCCTTGACCGACGACAAGGGTCGCAAGTTCCTGATCCAGGCCTCGAAGGTCGCCTACGTCGAGATCGGCACCGTGACCAGCGGCCGGGTCGGCTTCGCCACCGTGTGATTTTCGGCCACGGCCGACAGCAACGAGCCCCTGCAACCGTGGGATGCAGGGGCTCGCTCTTGTTCGAACTCAGTCGATCGGGTGCAGCGGCACGCGGGACAGACCGCCCCAGGCGAGGGAGACGGTCGTATCGATCGCCTCTTCCTTCGGGATGGGCCGGTCGGCCTCCAGCCAGTAGCGCGCGGTGAATTGGCTCGCGCCGACCAGGCCGACCGCGAGGATCCGGGCCCGGTACGGGTCCAGGCCGGAGTCATGGGCCACCACGTCGAAGACCGCGTCCACACAGGCCTCGGTGGCCTGCTCGACCCGGCGCTGCACCTGCGGTTCGCTGGTCAGGTCGGATTCGAAGACGAGCCGGAAGCCCTGCATCTCGTTGTCCACGAAATCGAAGTACGCCTGCACGGCCGCGCGCACGCGCTGCCGGTTGTCGGTGGTCGACCGCAGCGCCTGCCGCACGCTGGACACCAGCATGTCCACGTAGTTCTGCAGCACCGCCAGATACAGCTCCAGCTTGCTGGTGAAGTGCTGGTACAGCACCGGCTTGCTCACGCCGGCGCACTGCGAGATCTCGTCCATGCCGGCCGCGTGATAACCGCGCTGCACGAAGACTTCGCTGGCTGCCGCGAGTAGCTGCAGACGACGCTCGTCACGCGGTAGCCGGGTGCCGCGTTTGGCGGGCTCGGACGACGATCTACGGGACGCCATCCGGTCCACGAGGTCAGTCATTTCGGCTCTCCCAGTTGATTCCCCGGCAAGGGGTAAGCACCGGGTATCCCAAGAACGATACTCGGTTGCCCGCTGCCCGCAGACCGGCCCCGGGGAACTGGTGGAACGCGGTGAGAAATGTCGCACCCGACGCCGGATGTGGCGTGCCCGACGGGGCCGCCCCGGCCCTGTGAGAACCTGGTGTTCGTGACTTTCCGCGCCGACCGACCCGGGCAGCGGCATGCCGATCCGCCGGTTACGTCCGGCGGTGGGCGCGATTCGCGCCGCCGTGCTGGCCCCGGCGCGCCCGGTTCCGTAGGGTCGGAACCCGTGGCAAGGTCAGGCCAGGAAGCAAAGCCGGATTCGACCGCGCCGCGACGTGATCGCAACGGCGTGGAGATCTACGATCCGCTCGGCCTCTACGGGCCGGGGGACCGTTCGCATCAACCATTGCGCGCCAGCTGGGATCCCACCGCCGCGACCGAGGGCCGAACCCGGGACCGTCCGGAGCGCAGCGCCAAAAAACAAAGCGCCCTAGGACGATTCGTCTCCACCTATGGTTGGCGCGCCTACGCCCTGCCGGTGCTCTTCGCGGTCACCGTGCTGGTGATCGTCGACGCGGTTCGCGGCTCCGATCCGGCGACCACGGTGGGCGGTGTGCCCGGCCTCGGGCATCTGAGTCCGCGCGCGGCGAACAACGGCATCATCGGCGGACCGACCGGCGACGGCCACTTTCCCACCGACCTGCCGTCCGGCGCACTCCCGCAGGGCGGCAGCTTCGCCGAAACGGGTACGGGCAGTTGGCATGTGGTGCCCGGCACGACCGCGCAGGTGGGCGCGGGCACCGACTCGGTGTTCAAGTACACCGTGGAGGTCGAAGACGGCGTGGACACCTCGGCGCTCGGCGGCGACGAGTCGGTGGCGAAGCTGATCGAGTCCACCCTCGCCAACCCGAAGAGCTGGACGCACGACCAGAAGTTCGGTTTCCGCCGAGTCGACCAGGGCGACACCGACTTCCGGGTGTCGCTCACCTCGCGCGAATCCAGCCGCAAGGCCTGCGGTTTCGAGATCCCCATCGACTCTTCCTGTTACAACGCCGATCTCGGCCGGGTGGTGCTCTCCGAGGTCCGCTGGGTGCGCGGCGCGATCGCGTTCGAGGGCGACATCGGCTCCTACCGGCAGTACCAGATCAATCACGAGGTCGGGCACGCCATCGGCTACCACCAGCACCAGCCGTGCGAGACCGACGGCGGCCTGGCCCCGGTGATGATGCAGCAGACCTTCGGCACCAAGAACAACGACATCGCCACGCTCGAGCCGGACGGCGTGGTCCCGATGGACGGCAAGCGCTGCCGGTTCAACCCCTGGCCGTACCCCCGCGGTTGACGTGACATCGGGTGCGCGACGATAGGCTGCGGCGTGCGTGTCAGGCCCGGAGGAGGCAGCTTGCGTCACCACGTAGGGCCCACGAACGCCGCTTATCGAACTCGGGAAGAACGGTCTGGTCTCGGGTGTTGCACAACGAGATCGACCCATTCGATGCGAGGAGTCCTGGACGTGTCATCAACTGAGTCCCTGCCGCCGCTGGTCGAGCCGGCCGCGGAGCTGACCAAGGACGAGGTCGCCCGCTACAGCCGCCACCTGATCATTCCCGACCTGGGCGTGGACGGGCAGAAGCGATTGAAGAACGCCAAGGTCCTGGTGATCGGCGCGGGCGGGCTCGGCTCTCCGGCGCTGCTGTACCTGGCCGCCGCGGGCGTCGGCACGCTCGGCATCGTCGAGTTCGACGAGGTGGACGCCTCCAACCTGCAGCGCCAGATCATCCACGGCGAGTCCGATATCGGCCGCCCGAAGGCCGACAGCGCGCGCGACTCCATCCTGGAGATCAACTCCGGCATCGATGTGCGGCTGCACAAGCTCCGGCTGGAGCCGGACAACGCGGTCGAGCTGTTCGCCGAGTACGACCTGATCGTCGACGGCACCGACAACTTCGCCACCCGCTACCTGGTCAACGACGCCGCGGTGCTGGCGCACAAGCCGTACGTGTGGGGCTCGATCTACCGCTTCGAGGGCCAGGTCTCGGTCTTCTGGGAAGACGCGCCGAACGGGCGCGGCCTCAACTACCGCGACCTCTACCCGGAGGCCCCGCCGCCGGGCATGGTGCCCTCCTGCGCCGAGGGCGGCGTGCTCGGCGTGCTCTGCGCGTCCATCGGTTCGGTGATGGTGACCGAGGCGATCAAGCTGATCACCGGCATCGGTGAGCCGCTGCTCGGCCGCCTGATGGTCTACGACGCACTGGACATGAACTACCGCACGATCAAGCTGCGCCGCGACCCGGAGCGTCAGCCGATCACCGAGCTGATCGACTACGAGGCGTTCTGCGGGGTGGTGTCCGAGGAGGGGCAGGCCGCCGCGGCCGACTCGACCGTCACCGCGCGCGAGCTGAAGGATCTGCTGGACGCGGGCAAGGAGATCGAGCTGATCGACGTGCGCGAGCCGGTGGAGTGGGACATCGTGCACATCGAGGGCGCGAAACTCATCCCGAAGGATCGCATCCTGTCCGGCGAGGCGCTGTCCGAGCTGCCGCAGAATCGCCCGATCGTGCTGCACTGCAAGACCGGTGTGCGCTCGGCGGAGGCCTTGGCCGCGCTCAAGCGGGCGGGTTTCTCCGACGCCACCCATCTTCAGGGCGGTGTCATCGCCTGGGCCCGCCAAATCGATCCCACCCTCCCGGTCTACTGATCGACCCGGGGCGCCCCGCACCTGTCGGGCCAACCGAAGCTCACTCGGTCCGCGTGGACTGAAGGTCGCCTCCGCTGTGCGGGGGCGCTCTTCGGTCCGTGGTGGGCGGGGGTTGCGGTTCGGCGCGGCGTGCTGTACTGCGGCGTTGTCGGCGGTACGGTACGGCCGTGACTTCTGTGGAACCTCCCGAGCACGTGCGTGCCACGTTCGGTCTGCGTGAGGTTTCGCCGGTTACCTTGGGCGACTGGGAAGGTGGCTGGCGGTTCGGGGACGTGGTGCTCAGTCCGGTCGCCGATCACGCGCGGGCGGCGTGGTCGGCCAAGGTGCGCGAGACGTTGAAGGTGGACGGGTTGCGGCTGGCCCGGCCGGTGCGCGCGACCGACGGCCGCTATGTGGTCTCCGGCTGGCGGGCCGACACCTATCTGGAAGGGATCCCGGAACCTCGCCACGACGAGGTGGTTTCGGTGTCGCTGCGCCTGCATCAGGCGACGACCCACCTCGAGCGGCCCCGATTCCTGGTGCAGCCGCCGGTGGCGCCGTGGGTCGACGTGGACGTGTTCGTCGCCGCCGACCGCGCCGCCTGGGAGGCGGTGCCGCTGCGCAGCCTGCGCGCGGGCGGCACGCTGCCCTCGGCGGATTCACCCGACGGACAGCGCAGCATGGAACTCATCGGCCAGCTGGCCACCCTGCGCAAGCCGGTGCGGACGCCCGCCCAGCTGGTGCACGGCGACCTCTTCGGCACGGTGCTGTTCGCCGGGACGTTCACCCCCGGTCTCACCGACATCACGCCGTACTGGCGGCCCGCGCCGTGGGCGGCCGGGGTGATCGTGGTGGACGCGCTGGCCTGGGGCGGCGCCGATGACGGACTGCTGGAACGGTGGCGGGATCTGCCGGAGTGGCCGCAGATGTTGTTGCGCGCGGTCATGTTCCGGCTCGCGGTGCATGCGCTGCATCCGCGCTCGACGCCGGAGGCGTTCCCCGGTCTGGCACGCACCGCGGACATGGTCCGCCTCATGCTCTAGCCCGCACCACGGATCGGCCGCCGAAAGTCCTGTGGATCAGCGACTTCCGACGGCCGACGGGCGATATATGTTGTGCCGGTTACACCTTGGCGTAGGCCAGCGACGGCACCCGCTGCACGGCGAACGAGGACCGCAGGTAGAACCACCAGGTCACCCCGCCCATCAGCAGGAACGCCACCGCGTAACCCCAAAAGGCCGGTGCCATCGTGTGATAGTGCGTGTTGGACAGCCGCAGCGCCTGCTGCAGCACCCAGCCGCCCGAGGCGCCCACCGCGCCGATCACGCCGATCGCCGCGCCGGCTTGCCGCCGTGCCGAGGCGGTCGACTCGCTGAGGTCCAGGCCGTGCTCGGCGGCGTACTTCTTGGAGATCGCGCTGAAGATGGTCGGGATCATCCGGTAGGTCGAGCCGTTGCCGATGCCGGTCATCACGAACAGCACCAGGAACGAGATCAGGTACAGCGGAAAGTTTTTCAGCTCCAGCGCGGCCATGATCAGGCACACCGAGAGGGCCATGCCGCCGAACACGCACAGGGTGATCTTCGCCCCGCCGATCTTGTCCGACACCCACCCGCCGAACGGACGGCTGAACGAGCCGACGAACGCGCCGAGGAAGGCGAGGTTACCGATGGTGCTGATCCAGCCGATGCTCGCCAGGCTGGGGAAATTGGCCTTGATCAGCGTCGGGAAGGCGAAGGAGAACCCGATGAACGAGCCGAACGTGCCGACGTACAGCAGCGCCATCACCCAGGTGTGCTGATTGGTCAGCGCCAGCCGGTAGGACTTGCCGTCGGACTTGGCCGTCGCGATGCTGTCCATGTAGCGCAGCGCGCCGAACAGCGCCAGCAGGATGAACGGCACCCACACCAGGACCGAGAGCGTGATGCCGAACCGGTAGCCGGCCGCGTCCTTGGCCGTGAGATGGGTGCCGAGCGTGATCAGCAGCGGCAGCACCAATTGGGTCTGTGCCACACCGAGATTGCCGCCGGCCGCGTTGATGCCGAGCGCCGCGCCCTTCTTGCCCTCGGGGAAGAAGAAGTTGATGTTCGACATCGACGAGGAGAAGTTGCCGCCGCCGACCCCGGCCAGCGCGGCCAGGATCATGAACACCCACATGGGCGTGCCCGGCTGGTTGATGAAGTACACCAGCCCGAGCGTCGGGATCAGCAGCATTGCCGCGCTGAACGCGGTGAACGCCCGCCCGCCGAACTTCGGGATGGCGAAGGTGTACGGAATGCGCAGGGCCGCACCGACCAGGGTCGGGGTCGACGACAGCAGCAGCGCGTTGCTCACCGCGGTCGGGTCGCCCTTGCCGAGGCCGGCCAGGAAGCCGAAACCCGCGGCGCCCATGCTGGTGACCACGGTGCCCCAGATGACCCAGATGCTGAAGCCGAGGTTCTCGGCGAACACCGAGAAGATCAGGTTCTTCTTGGCGGTCCGTGCGCCGCCGGATTCCCAGAACTTCTGGTTGTCCGGCTCCCACTGCTCGAGCCAGCGTCCCCGGGCCTGGTACTGGAAGGCCGGGGTGTCCGATGGAGCGTCAGTCGCGGTGTCCGACTCGGTGCCGGTTGCGGCTGCGATGGCAGTCATCGGCGTCCTCTCGTTCGCACTCGACCGGCCCTCATTGCGGCACTGGCGCCGCCGGCGGAGTCGAGTTGCCTAGCTACGGTCGTTTCACAACGTAGGGGCCGGTTGTTGCGGCACCGTGGCTTCGCGTGACGTTCGAGGCAATTCCGACTCACATACGCGACGGACGCCTGGTGAGAGTCGCTCACCCGGCGTCCGTGCCGGGCGAACGATCAGCGCACGTCCGGGTATTCGGCGATCAGGGTGTTGAGGAAGCAGCGGGCCGCCTCGGCGGCGCGCTGGGGATCGCCATCGATCACGGCGTGCACCAGCTCGGCGTGTTCCTCGGGGAAGGAATCGTCGGATTTCAGCGTCCTGGCCCGGATCACCTGCTCGATGATCGGCAGCAGCGAGTCGTAGAACTCGAGGTAGACGGCGTTGTGGCTGGCCACCACGATGGCGCGGTGCAACTCGACGTCGGACTCGATCGCGGTCGGGTTGTCGTCGTTGTAGGCCTTGTCCCGCTCGCTGAGCAGCTGGAGTAGGTTCGCGATATCGCCGTCGTCGCGGCGCCGCGCGGCCAGCGCGGCGGCCGTGGTGTCGAGCGCGAGGCGTAGTTCGAGGACATCGCGTTCTTCGGCGTCGGCGAAGTACTTGCCGAGCGTGCCGCCGAGATCGGAGGAGGCGATCACATAGGTTCCCGAACCTTGACGTCGCTCCAGCATCCCCGCGTGCACGAGCGCCTGGACGGCCTCGCGCACGGTGTTTCGACCGGTTCCGGTGAGCTCGGTCAGCTCCGGTTCGGTGGGGATGCGGGAGCCGATGGGCCAACGGCTGGAACGGATTTCGGCACGCAGCTGCTCGGTGACCTGGGCTATGAGGCTGGTGCGCCGGACTGGTTGCACTTGCATAGAGTACCGCTCATCACAAATCGTTGCCTCCTATCATCCGGTCATCCTATGATTTCTCGGTGACTGCAACCCTCCAGAAAACCTCGACCGAGCAGGAATCACCGCAGGTCGAGCGGCGTCGGCGCGCGCTGACGGAGGGTCGTCTGCTCGTTCTCGCCGCCATCGTTATGTCCGCGCTCACCCTCCGCGTCGCGGTCACCGCGTTCAGCCCGCTGGCCGAACGGATCGGCGACGACGTGGGCTACGGCACCGCGGTCGTCGGCGTCTTCGGCATGATCCCGACCGCGATGTTCGCGGTGTCCGGCCTGCTCACCCCGGTGCTCGTGCGCCGCCTCGGCCTCGAGCGCACCGCGCTGGTCGCCATGCTGATGGCCGGTCTCGGTCAGCTCGTCCGGGTGCTGCTGTCCGGCACCGGCGAACTCCTCGTCTTCTCCGCCCTGGCCCTGGCCGGCATGGGCATCGGCAACGTGGTGATCCCGCCGCTGGTGAAGCGCTACTTCGCCGATCGGCTCGCGGTTGTCAGCTCGCTCTACATCATGATGGTGCAGCTCGGCACCGTGGTGCCCGCGTTCATCGCGGTGCCGATCGCGGACGCGCACGGCTGGCGGATCTCCCTCGGCCTGTGGTCGGTGCTCGGTTTCGCCGCGGTGCTGCCGTGGCTCGGCGTGCTGCGCGACCGGCGCGGTCGCGACGTCAACGACACCACCGCGCTGCCCACCGACGCGCCGCGGGCCGGCCGGGTCTGGCGTTCGCCCGTGGCCTGGGGCATGGCCGGCATGTTCGGCATGACGTCCTTGATCACCTACGCGATGTTCACCTGGCTGCCGAAGATCCTCAGCGATGCCGGAGCGAGCGCCGGCTTCGGCGGGTCGATGCTGGGTCTGTTCGCGGTGGTCGGCCTGGTCGCGGCGTTGAGTGCGCCTACGGTCGTCACCCGATTCCGTAATCCGTTCCTCGTCGTAGTCGGCTGCGCGGCCTTCTTCGTCGCCTCGTTCGTCGGCCTGCTGGTCGCGCCGATGAGCGCGCCCATCCTCTGGGTCGTGCTGCTCGGCCTCGGCCCCAGCACCTTCCCGATGGCGCTGACCCTGATCAACCTGCGCACCAACACCCCCGGCGGCTCGGCCGCGCTCTCCGGCTTCACCCAGGGCGTCGGCTACGCGGTCGCCTGCGTCGGCCCGCTGCTGTTCGGTGTCCTGCACTCGGCCACCGACGGCTGGCTCGCCCCGTTCATCCTGCTCGGGGTGGCGGTCCTGGTCCTGCTCGCCGGCGCGTGGCAGGCGTGCAAGCCGCGCATGCTCGAAGACACCTGGAACTGACCGACCTCACCGTTCGAGTTGCGCGGCGGTGCGGCGGCGTCCATCATTCCGGTGACGCAGCTCACCGCGTGCGCGCGACACGGCGTCGTGCTCACGTAGGCATTCGCCG
The DNA here is from genome assembly GCF_042871115.1 of Nocardia sp. NPDC006044. NCBI lineage: Bacteria > Bacillati > Actinomycetota > Actinomycetes > Mycobacteriales > Nocardiaceae > Nocardia > Nocardia sp. NPDC006044. The sequence continues at coordinate 1,322,528 of NZ_JBIAID010000003.1, read as the reverse complement.
ACCCGTGAGCAACCGTTGACGCTGCGGTCATCGCGCGCAGCATGGCGGCAATACCTGTTTCCTACCGTGGGGCCAACCGGATCATTGGAGGCCCTTCTTGAGCACCCCGACGAATCAACCAGTCGCACCTGCCTCGCGCAAGACCGCCGTGGTCGTGGGCCACGGCATGGTCGGGCACCGTTTCGTGGAGGCGCTGCGGTCGCGGGACGAGGCGGGGCAGTGGCAGGTGGTGGTGCTGAGCGAGGAGCGACTGCCCGCCTACGACCGCGTCGGCCTGTCTGCGTACGTGGGCGCCTGGGACGCCGCCGCGCTGGCGCTGCCCGGCAACGAGTACGCCGGCGACGCGCTGGTCGAGCTGCGGCTCGGCCAGCGCGCCGAGTCGATCGACCGGGACGCCCGCAAGGTCACCACGTCGGCCGGCGACACCATCGCCTACGACGCGCTGGTGCTCGCCACGGGCTCGTACCCGTTCGTGCCGCCGGTTCCGGGGCATGACCGCCCGGAGTGCTTCGTCTACCGCACCATCGACGATCTGGACGGCATCCGGGCGGCCGCGGCGGCCGCCGGGCCGGGAGCGGTCGGCGTGGTTGTCGGTGGCGGCCTGCTCGGCCTCGAAGCCGCGAACGCGCTCCGGCTGCTCGGTCTCACCCCGCACGTCGTCGAGTACAACCAGCGGCTGATGCCCGCCCAGGTGGACGAGGGCGGCGGCGCGATCCTGGAACGCCTGGTCACCGAGCTCGGCCTGGTCGTGCACACCGGTGTCGGCACCGCCTCGATCGACGCGGCCGGCAACGGCATCCGGGTCAGCCTGTCCGACGACTCGGTGATCGACGCCTCGCTCGTGGTCTTCTCCGCCGGCGTGCGCCCGCGCGACCAGATCGCCCGCGACAGCGGACTCGAGGTCGGCCCGCGCGGCGGCGTCATCACCGATCTCGGCCTGCAGACCTCGGATCCGAGCATCTGGGCCATCGGCGAATGCGCCGCGGTCGAGGGCACCTGCTACGGCCTGGTCGCCCCGGGCTACACCACCGCGGAGATCGTCGCCGACCGATTGCTCGGCGGCGCGGGCGAATTCCCCGGCGCGGACATGTCGACCAAGCTCAAACTGATGGGCGTCGACGTGGCCAGCTTCGGCGACGCGCACGGCGTCACCGAGGGCGCGCTGTCGGTGGTGCTGCACGACGCGGCCAAGGGCACCTACGCGAAACTCGTTGTCTCCGACGACGCGCGGATCCTGCTCGGCGGCATCCTGGTCGGCGACGCCACCGCCTACGCCGCGCTGCGCCCGCTGGTCGGCCGTCCGCTGCCGGCCGAGCCCGCCGCGCTGATCTCGCCCGCGGGCGCGGAACTGGGCGCCGACGCGCTGCCCGACGACGCCCAGATCTGTTCCTGCAACAACGTTTCCAAGGGCGCGATCTGCGGGGCCATCGCCGAGGGAGCGTGCGACGTCCCCGGCCTCAAGAGCTGCACCTCCGCCGGAACATCCTGCGGCGGTTGCGTTCCCATGCTCAAGAAGCTGCTGGAACAGTCCGGCGTGGAGATGTCCAAGGCCCTGTGCGAGCACTTCGGCCAGTCCCGTGCCGAGCTGTTCCAGATCGTCCAGGTCACCGGCATCCGCACCTTCTCCGGCCTGATCACCAAGTACGGCAAGGGAACCGGCTGCGATATCTGCAAGCCGACGGTCGCCTCCATCCTCGCCTCGACCTCGAGTGAGCACATTCTCGACGGCGAACAGGCCGCGCTCCAGGACACCAACGACCACTTCCTGGCCAACCTGCAGAAGAACGGCACCTACTCGGTGGTGCCCCGGATGCCCGGCGGCGAGGTCACCCCCGACCAGCTCATCACCATCGGCCAGATCGCCAAGGAATTCGACCTCTACGTGAAGGTCACCGGCGGCCAGCGGATCGACCTGTTCGGCGCGCGGGTGGAACAGCTGCCGCGGATCTGGCAGCGCCTGGTCGACGTCGGCATGGAATCCGGACACGCTTACGGCAAGTCGCTGCGCACGGTGAAGAGCTGCGTCGGCTCCACCTGGTGCCGCTACGGTCAGCAGGATTCGGTCGGCATGGCGGTGCTGCTCGAAAAGCGTTACCGCGGACTGCGTTCCCCGCACAAGCTGAAGCTGGCCGTGTCCGGCTGTGCCCGTGAATGCGCCGAGGCGCGGGGCAAGGACGTCGGCGTGATCGCCACCGAACACGGCTGGAACCTCTACGTCGGCGGCAACGGCGGCCTCACCCCGAAGCACGCGGTGCTGCTGGCCGGCGACCTCGACGACGAGACGCTGATCAAATACATCGACCGGTACCTGATGTTCTATGTCCGCACCGCCGACCGGTTGCAGCGCACCGCGCCGTGGCAGGAGGCCCTCGAAGGCGGCATCGATTACCTCCGGCAGGTCGTCTGCGAGGACAGCCTCGGCATCGCCGCCGAACTGGAGGCGGCCATGGCCCAGCATGTCGCCGGCTACCGCGACGAATGGGCCGCCGTGCTCGAGGACGAGGAGAAGCTGTCGCGCTTCGTCTCCTTCGTCAACGCCCCCGAGGAGACCGATCCCACCATCGCGTTCGACGACACCGGGGAACGCAAGGTGCCGGTCCTGCTCGGGATGCCGGACCTGCCTGTGGGCGCGGGAACCGGCACCGCCACGCACGGGAAATGACGGCTTAACCGCACAGAAACAGGGCGCCTGTACCAATGAGTAAGGCGTTTGGAGGATGACACCCATGACCGTGATCGATACCCCCGGCATCGCCGCAGTTACCGCCACCGGCTGGACCCAGGCGTGCCGGCTCGACTACCTGATTCCCGGCCGCGGCGTCGCGGTGCTGCTCAGAGGGGGGCGCCAGGCCGCCCTGTTCCTGCTGGCCGACGGCATGCTCTACGCCGTGGGCAATATCGACCCGATCGGCCGCGCCGCGGTCATGTCGCGCGGCATCGTCGGTGACCGCGGCGGCACCCCGGTCGTCGCCTCGCCCCTGCTGAAGCAGGCGTTCTCCCTGGTCGACGGGCGCTGCCTGGACGACGAATCGGCGCTGCTGCCGGTGTACGCGGTCCGCGTAGCCGACGGCATCGTGTCGATCTCCAACGAGCCGGTGAATTCCGGACTCGCCTCCTCGGACGGGTAAACCGCATGACAACCATCGACGCAGGCCCCTGCCTTGCCGGTTTCACCATCGGCCTCACGGCGGCCAGGCGGGCCGACGAGTTCGCCACGCTGCTGCAACGGCGGGGCGCCGACATCGTGTCCGCCCCGGCCATCCGGATCATCCCGCTGGCCGACGACACCGAGCTGGAGCGGGTGACCCGTCAGCTCATCCTCGATCCGCCGCGAATCACGGTGGCCACCACCGGGATCGGCTTCCGCGGCTGGATGGAGGCGGCCGAAGGCTGGGGCGTCGCGGAGGACCTGCGCGCGACACTGGGCGCCACCCGGATGCTGGCGCGTGGACCGAAGGCCAAGGGCGCCATCCGCGCTGCCGAATTGCGCGAGGAATGGTCGCCCGCGTCCGAGTCCTCGGCCGAGGTGCTCGATCACCTGCTCGCCGAGGGTGTGGAGGGCGTGCGGATCGCGGTGCAGCTGCACGGCGCCACCACCGAGTGGGAGCCGGTGCCCGACTTCTGCGAGGTATTGCGTTGTGCCGGTGCGGATGTCGTGCCGGTGCCGGTGTACCGGTGGGTGCCGCCGGAGGATCAGGGTCCGATGGACCAGCTGATCGAGGCCATCGTGACGTCGAACCTGGACTGTGTGACCTTCACCAGCGCGCCCGCCGTGGCGTCGATGCTGATGCGGGCCAAGGAAACCGGGCTGCTCGACGGTGTGCTGCACGCGTTGCGCGGGCGAGTGCTCGCCGCGTGCGTCGGCCCGATCACCGCCGCGCCGCTGGAAGAACTCGGCGTGGCGACGACGATGCCGGCCCGGGCCCGGCTCGGTGCGCTGGCCCGGCATGTGGCCGAGGAACTGCCGCGGCGGGCCAATCGGATCTATGCCGCGGGACACACGCTCAGCGTGCGCGGCGGCTGCGTCGTGGTCGACGGTACGGTGCGTCAGCTCGCACCCGCGCCGATGGCGTTGATGCGGTCGCTGGCGCGTCAGCCCGGCCGGGTCGTCTCCAGGGAGAACCTCCTGGCCGCGTTGCCCGGTGGCGGTGACGACACGCATGCCGTGGAGACGGCGATCGCCCGGCTGCGCGCCGGGCTCGGTGCGCCGAAGGCGATTCAGACCGTGGTCAAGCGCGGCTACCGGCTGGCGCTGGACGCGGCCGAATGCATCGACAACAACCCGCGACCGGAGTTGGCGGCGTCCGGCGCGGTCATGCCGACGCGGTACGTGCAGACCTCGAGGACGCCATGATCGACCCCGCGCTAGTGCTGGTGGCGCACGGCACCAGGAGCAACCGTGGGGTCCAGATGATCGCCGCGCTGGCCGAGGCGGTGGCCAGGGAGCTCGGCGTCGCGGTTTCGGGGCGCGATGCCGAGCTGCCCGGGGCGGGTGCGGCGGTGCGGACCGCGTTCGTCGATGTGCTCGGTCCGTCGCCCGGCGAGGTATTGCGCGATCTGGTCGATGCTTCGGGGGAATCCGTTCCCGCCGTGGTGGTTCCGGCGTTCCTCGCCTCCGGGTATCACGTGTATCAGGACGTTCCGCGAGAAGTGGCGCAGAGCGCGCATCCGGCGGTGGCGGTGACTCCGGCGATGGGCCCGGACCCGGCGTTGGCCCGGATCATGACCATGCGGCTGCGCGCCGCGGGCTGGCGTCCGGGTGATGCGGTCGTGTTCGCGGCGGCCGGCTCCTCGGATCCCCGTGCTCGCCAGGATGTTCGCCGAGCCGCCGGCCTGCTCACCGAGCGGCTCGGTGCGCCGGTGCGTTTGGCCTATATCGCCACCGGTACGCCTCGGGTGCCGGAAGTTGTTGCGGAACTGCGTGATTCCGGTTCCGAACGGGTCTTCGTCGCGTCGTATCTGCTGGCGCACGGTCTGTTTCACCAACGCCTGCACGAGGCGGGTGCCGATGGGGTTGCCGAACCTATCGGTGTGCACCCCGCGGTGGTCCGGCTGATCGCCGACCGTTATCGCGCCGCCGCGCGGGATCTGGTGCGGGCACGCGTCGTCTGACCGGTTCGGCGGCGATCAGCAAGGTCTTCTGTTGCGTCCGTGCGTCCGTGCGTCCGTGCGTCCGTGCGTCCGTGCGTCCGTGCGTCCGTGCGTCCGTGCGTCCGTGCGTCCGTGCGTGTATGCGTCCGTGCGTGTATGCGGCTCGGTGTTCCCTGCGCACTGCAAGGCGGCTGATCAAGGCGCGGTGCATTGAGCCGGCGTGCGGTACGGGACGGCCCGCCGAGCTCACGGCGATCGGGGTAGCGTGGGAGATGCCCGGAGTGGTCTGGGGCGCGTAGCTGAACGGTGCGGAATGACTCCGCCTCCCGCGTATGTGTTGCCGGCAGCCCTGGCACGCGCCGATCGTGCTGGAATTACGGCGCGTTCGAGTGCGGATGCCGTAAGTTTGCCGATGGATGATCAAGCGGTGGCTTCCGAATCCGAGGGAGGCGTGTTGACCGGAGCCGACGACCCGGTGTCGATCGACCGGACGGACGCCTCGGCACAGTCGGTGTACCCACTGTCGACGGCACAGCTGCGCTGGTGGGTGGCCCAGCAATTGCAGCCGGCGGTGCCGATCACGGTCGCGATGTATCTGGATCTGTCCGGTCCGCTCGACGTCGCCCTGATGTCGCGCTGCGCCCGCCGCGCGGCCCGTGAACTCCAATCCCCGAACCTGCGATTCCGCCTGGTCGACGGCTATCCACAGCAGTATGTCGACGCCACCGCCGAGCTGTCGATGCGGGTCGTGGATGTGACCGATCGGACGGACCCGGTCGCCGCGGCGCAGGAGCAGATGGAGCGCGACTACAACGCACCGCTCGATCCGCTCGCCGACGATCTCACCGTGGCGACGGTGTTCCGGACAGCGCCGGATCATCATCTGCTGTACCTGCGCAGCCATCACATCGTGGTCGACGGCGTGGGGGCCGCGGCGGTACTCCGTCGCACGGGTGAGCTGTACCGCGCGGAAATCGTTGCGGGACAAGGGCTCGGCCCGTCGACGCCGGACGGCTCGGATCCCTCGTCCATACGCGTCGCCCGCGAGTCCGGCAGCGGTCGTCGCCGTCCGGCCGCGCGGGTGTTGTGGCGCTCGGCGGACCCCGATTCCGGCACCGCGACATCGGGTTCGACCCAGACCCTGGCCGGCGCGGCCGTGAATACCATTGCGGCAAAGCATGATTCGGTGACGAGGCCGGACGAGCCCCGATCGAAGGCGATCCGGCCCCTGTCCGTGCCGGAGCTGCTGGAAGACGAACGCCGATACCGGGATTCGGATCGCGCCGCGGCCGACCGCGCCTACTGGCACGACCAACTCGAGACCTTGCCCGAACCGCTCGGCCTGGCCGGGCGTCCCGCCGCACCGTGCCCCCAACCGCATCGGGTCACCGCGACGCTGGACGCCGCGACCGCCGAACTGGTAGCCGCCGCCCGCGCCCGCCACGGCGCGACCTTCCCGGAACTGGCCGTCACCGCCTTCGCCTGCTACCTGGCCCGGATGACCGGCCGCCGGGAAGTCACGCTCACCCTGCCGGTCACCGCGCGCCCCACGGCGGCCCTGCGCCGCTCGGCCGGTTCCATGTCGAACGTAGTGCCATTGCGGCTGAACGGCTTCGACACCGGCACCGTCGGCACGGTCATCGCCCAGGTGCGCTCCCGGGTGATCGGCGCGCTGCGCCATCAGCGCTACCGCTACGAGGACATGCAGCACGATCGCGGCCGGCAGCACGTGGTCCGCGGGGGCTTCGGGCCGGTGGTCAACGTCCTCGGTTTCACCGAGCCGTTCGGTCTCGGCGCACTGACCGGCCGGGTGCGCCTGCTGTCCCTCGGCCCGGTCGAGGACCTCCTGATCAACGGCTACCAGGCCGGTCCCGACGAACGCTCGATCAGCATCGACTTCCACGCCAATCCGGCCCGCTACCGGCCCGACCTGCTCGCCTGGCACCACCGCATGTTCCTCGACTACTTCGCCCGCTTCCTCGCCGCCGAATCCGACTGCCCGATACCGGCTTTGGACCTCACCCCACCGGCTCCGGTAGCGGCGGCCCCGGCGGGTCCGATCCGGGTGCTGCCCGATCTGCTCCGCGCGGGCCTGATTCCGGATGGCGTCGCGGTGCAGGACGGCACTCGCACCATGACCTACCGCGAGCTGGACGAAGCGTCCTCGCGCTGGGCCCGCGAACTGATGGCCGGCGGCGCCCGGCCCGGCGAGTTCGTCGTGGTCGCCATCGCGCGCTCGCTCGAATCGGTGCTCGCGCTGTGGGCGGTCGCCAAGTCCGGAGCGTGCTTCGTGCCGGTCGATCCGAACGACCCGGTCGATCGGATCGCCGGGGTGATCGCGGATTCCGGAGCACGACAGGGACTTACGGTCACCGCGGTACGCGACGGCCTGCCGTGTGACACGGCCTTCGTGGCCCAGGAGAGCGAACCGATCCCCGCTGGAGACGGCGCGCAGCGGCCGATTCCGCGGCCCGATGGTGCGGTCGGCGGTCGCAAGGGTTCGGCCAGGCGCGGCATTCATTGGCTGACCCTCGACGATGCCCGGACGCTGGCGGAGGCCGATCGTCGAGCGAGCACCCCGATCGGCGACGCGGAACGGCCGAGGTCGTTGCGGCCGGACCATCCGGTGTACCTGATCTACACATCGGGCACCACCGGGGTGCCGAAGGGTGTGCTGGTCACCCACCGCGGGCTCGGCTCGCTGACCGACTACATCACCGAACATTATGGGGTCGAACGGGATTCGGTCGTACTGCACGCGCATGCCCCGTCCTTCGACGCGCACCTGCTCGAACTCCTCGCGTGCTTCGCGGCGGGCGCCCGCCTGGTGGTCGAGCCGGCGTCGGCGGTCGCGGGGGCCGCGCTGTCCCGGCTGATCGCCGACACCGGCGGCACGCACTTCCTCACCACCCCGGCCGTTCTCGCCACTCTGCAACCCACCGAGCTGCCCAGCCTGCGCGCCGTCGTGGTGGGCGGTGAGGCCTGCCCGGCGGAACTGGTGCGCGCATGGGCGCCGCACGTCCGCCTGTTCAACGGCTACGGGCCGACCGAAACCACCGTCATGGCAACCCAAACCGCGGCGATGGCACCCGAGGAGCCGGTCACGATCGGCGCGGCACTGCCGGGAGTGCTTGCGGTGGTGTTCGATTCGCGGCTCGTGCAGGTTCCGCCCGGTGCGCGGGGAGAGCTGTACCTGGGCGGCGTCGGTGTCGCGGACGGCTACCTTCGTAACCCGGCGGGCACCGCCGTCCGGTTCATCGCCGATCCGTTCGGCATCGGGCAACGGCTCTATCGCACCGGTGATCTGGTCAGCGCGGGCCCGGACGGCGCGTTCGAATTCCTCGGCCGGTCCGACGGGCAGGTCGAAGTGCGCGGACGGCGCATCGAACCGGCGGAGGTCGAGTCGGCCCTGCTCGCGGAGCCGGGGATCGCGCACGCGGTGGTCACCGTCGCCGATGCCGGGCAGCCGGAGGCCCGCCTGGTCGGTTATGTGGTGGCGGCACCGGGGATTCGGTTCGATGCCACCGCCACGATGCACAGGCTGCGGGACACGCTGCCCGCGTCGCTGGTCCCGTCGGCCCTGATCGAACTCGAGCGACTACCGGTGTCCGGCAACGGCAAGCTCGATCGCGCCGCCCTGCCCGCTCCGGTGCTCACGCCGCGGCCCTATCGCGCTCCCGAGACCGCGTTACAGCGGCTGGTCGCCCAGCACATCGGCGCGGCCACCGGACAATCGCGCGTCGGCCTGGACGACGACTTCTTCGAGCTGGGCGGGAATTCCCTACTGGGCGTATCGGTCTCGGCCGAGCTGGCCGCCGCGACGGACCTTCCGGTGACGGTGCGCTGGCTCTACACGACGCCTACGGTCGCGGCACTGGCCGATCGCCTCGCCGGCTACGCGGGCGCGGACGGCGCCGACGACGACGCCCTCGGCGTCCTGCTCACCCTGCGCCGCAACGGATCTCGCCCACCCCTGTTCTGCGTCCACTCGGCCGTACCGCTGTCCTGGTGCTATGCCGGTCTGGCCCAGTACATCACCGACCGCCCGGTGTACGGCCTGCAAGCGCCGGGCCTCACCGGTCCGGCCGGCGCGATCAGCACGATCGACGACCTCGCGGACAGCTACGTGGCGGCGATGACTCGCGTCCAACCCGACGGCCCGTACCACCTGCTCGGCTGGTCCCTCGGCGGTCAGATCGCGCACGCGATCGCGGTCCGGCTGCGCGCCCGCGGCGCCTCGGTCGCCGCGCTGGCCATGCTGGACAGCATCGTCTTCCCCGACGGGGCCGACCCGCCGCCGGTGCCGCGCATGCGAGACCTGTTGACCCACTTGCTCGGTGACGAACCGGTCGACGCCGACACCCGGCCCGAGCTGACCGCCGCCGAGGCCGCCGCCGAATTGGCCCGCGCGGGTGCGTCATTCGGCACCGGACTCGCGGCGGCTCAACTCGAACGCCTGCATCGCGGCTACGTCGACGGTGTCGCCCTCTCGCACAACTACCGCCCCGGCGTCTTCGACGGTGACCTGCTGTACTTTTCGGCCACCCGCGGCATGACCGAGCTCTTCGGCGCGGACCTGTGGCGTCCCTTCGTCACCGGCGACCTCATCGAGCACCGGGTCGCCGCCACGCACGCCCAGCTGACCAACCCGGCCGTCGTCGCCGTGATCGGCCCGCTGCTGGCCAGGCACCTCGAGCTCATCGCAGTCCCGGCCCGGACCGCACCGTGACCTCCTCGGCTGCCCGCGGGCACGTCGGTACCCGCACCGGATTCGAGTGGTGCAACGTCTACGACGATCCTGGGGCGTGGTCGCGGCAGAATCCGCTCGCCGCCAACCTGATTCGTTACGTCGGCGACTACCTGGTCCACCCACATCCGCAGTTGGGCCGCGACGGGCCGGTGTGTCCCTTCGTCCGCCATACGATCACCCACCACAGCCTGTGGGTGTCCGTGGTGCCGGGCGGCGACGACCTGACCGTCGAGTCCATGACCGCCGCGCTGGACGACGCCTTCGAGATCTACCGCGGCCTGCGCACCGACGCCGACGCCCGAATGCTGGCCTCCATCACCGTCTTTCCCGGCCTGACCTGCTACGAACTGATCGACGCCGTGCACCTGGCCCGTAAGACCGCGGTGGTGGAAGAGGGTCTGATGCTCGGCCAGTTCTATCCCGGCTGCGGCGTATCCGGCCTGTGGAACAAGGACTTCCGGCCGCTCGACGCCCCGCTGCCGATGCTGGTGATCCGGAAGATGATGAATACCGACTTCCCGTTCCTGATCGGGCGCACCGAATGGCTGTACGCGTACCTGACGCAGGTCGCGCCCGACCTTCCGCGCCGTCTGCGCTGGTCGATAGCTGAGCGACTGCGCATGACCGACGTCACCGACGATGCCATCACCGACCTGCGCGTTCATTCGTTAGGCGAACACGCCCGCTGAATGCCGGGTGTCCCGGCGCCGCTGATGGATACTCGACGCCATGCGCCGGCTGATGCGATGCCTGGTTCCACTCCTCGCGGTTGCCGCCGCGCTCCTCCCGGCCGCCACGGCCGCCGCCGATCCCGATTCGCGCATCCTGGATGTGCGGCCGCTCGGCGGGCGCGAAATGGAGGTCGTCGTGCACTCGGCGGCCATGAACAAGCCGATCACGCTGTGGATGTCGCATCCCGGCGCCGGCGCGCCCGCGCTGTATCTGCTCAACGCGGTGGACGGCGGCGAGGACGGCGGGCCGTGGACCCGGCGCACCGATGTCGCGGAGTTCTTCGCGGACAAGAACGTCAACGTGATCGTGCCGATGGGCGGCCGCGCCAGCTACTACACCGACTGGCTGCGCGACGATCCGGTGCTCGGCCGCAACCAGTGGACGACCTTCCTGACCAAGGAACTGCCGCCGCTGCTGGCGGCCAGATTCGGCACGACGGGGCGCAATGCCATTGCGGGACTGTCCATGTCGGCCACCTCGGCGTTGAACCTCGCGGCCGGCGCGCCCGGTCTCTATCAGGCGGTCGGCGCCTACAGCGGCTGCCCGCGCACCAGCGATCCGGTGGCGCAGGCCCTGGTCGCGTCCCAGCTGGGCGTGTTCGGCGCGAACCCGGCGAACATGTGGGGCGCGCCGGACAATCCGGCCTGGGCCGCGAACGACCCGATGGTGCAGGCCGAACGGCTGCGCGGGCTGACCCTGTACGTCTCGTCCGGGACCGGCGCGCCGGGCGAGCACGACAACATCGCCGATCAGGGCATCGATGGCAACCCGGCCCGGCTGGCCGACCGGGTGCTGGTCGGCGGGGCGATGGAGACGTTCGTCGGCAGCTGCACCCGGCCGTTCGTGGACCGGCTGCACGAGCTCGGCATCCCGGTCACCGCGAACCTGCGCCCGGCGGGTACGCACGCCTGGACCTACTGGCAGGACGACGTGCATCAGTCCTGGCCGCTGTTCGCCGCCGCGATCGGCGCCTGAGGCCGCTCGCCGCGGAAAATGTCGGTGCCGGGGGCGACAATTCCGTCATGGCGTATGACGAGGAACTGGCCGACCGCATCCGGCTGCACATCAAACCCGGGCCGGAGCTGTCCGAGCGGAAGATGTTCGGCGGGCTCGCCTTCCTGATCGGCGGCAATATGGCCGTGGCCGCCAGCGGACAGGGTGGGCTGCTGGTCCGGGTCGATCCGAAGGACAGCGACGAGCTGCTCGAGTTCGACTTCGTGGAGTCCATGGTGATGGGCGGCCGCGATGTCACCGGTTGGCTGCGGGTCACCCCCGAGGCGGCCGACGACGACGCGGTGCTGCGCGAATGGGTCGACCGCGGCGTCGGCTACGCGCGGTCGCTGCCGCCGAAAAAGAAGAAGTAGCCCGCGCGGGTCAGCCGCGAACCTGCCTGCGGTAGGTGACGCGGTCGAACTCGCGGCCGTACTCGTCCACGGCGGTCACGTCCATTTCGCTGGCGAAGATGCCGGGGCGGACGTCGACGCGCAGGAACGAGTAGTTGCGGAATCGCACCCGCGACCACGGGGCCGCTTCGTCCTGCTTGTGTCCGCCGGTGCCCCAGACGTAGCTGTTGGGCACGGTGGTGTCCGGTAACTCGTTGCCGCGGTAGGACTCCCGCGAACCCGGCTGGAAGTCGTAGCGGGGCCGGCCGCCGCCGCCGACGGTGTAGTAGACCGTGCCGTCGGTCTCCGGATAGACCACCGAATTGTCCCCGGCCACCTTCGTCGCGGCGTTGCCGCGGATCGGGTCGGTGCGTTCGAACACGTGATTGTGCCCTTGGAGCACCAGATCCACCTGATAGCGGTCGAACAGCGCTACCCACGCATCCCGCACGCCGCCGTCGCTCGCGTGCGCGTCGGTCGTCGAATAGGCGCAGTGGTGGAAGAAGCAGACCAGGAAGTCGATGCCGGGGTCGGCCCGGTAGGCGGCCAGCGTGCGCTCCACCCAACTCGTCTGCGCCCCACCGGAATACCCGGTGTTGGCGCGGATCTCGTAGGAGACGTCGTTGGCGTCGAGCGAGAGCACCGCGACATTGCCGTAGGTGAACGAATACGCCGACGGACAGCCGGCCGGGCCGTTGCCGGGGAAATCGAGCCGCGCCGCGTGCCCGCCGTAACCGAGGGCGCCGTAGGTCGCCTCCATGTCGTGGTTGCCGGTGGCGAACATCCACGGCGTCTGCGCGGCGCTCGCCTCGATGGCGCCGAAGTAGACGTCCCACACGTACGGGTTGAACTTGTCGAAGCCCGCCGGGAGCTTCCCGCCGTGCGCGACGAATTGGGCCGGCTTGCCCGCGCCGGACGGATCGGCGTAGGCGATGTCGCCGGCCAGGATGTGGAAATCCGGTCTGGCCGCGGCGATTTGGCGCAGCACGTTGGTCGCGTGCGGTGCGTTCGGGTCGTTGTCCGCCTTGTAGTACTTGTCGTCGTAGTCGCCGGGCGCGACACCCGAAGGCAGCGCCGGAGTTTCGTCGGTGCCCTGATCACCCATCATGGTGAACCGGAACGGCACGATCGCGGCGCGCGCGGTGGGCATCGCGGTGGCGGCCGCGCGGATGTCGCCGGTGAACCCGTCGGCGGTGCGCCAGCGGTAGAAGTGCGGCACCCGGCCGGGCAGCCCGTCCACCGGTGCGTGCGCGTAGAACTGTTCTGCCGCAAGCACTCCGCCGTCGCTGGTCGGCAGCTGGGTCAGCAGGTTGCGCACCTCGGCCTCCACCGTCGCGCCGAGCGCGGGGGTCGGGCCGTGGTCGAGGAACACCTTGGTGCCCGCGGGCTGCCTGGACAGTTGCGCCGCGAAGCGGAGCTGGCTGGTCGAGTCCGGGCCGAAGCCGACGTGGCGGCCGCCGACGGCGAGCTGCGCCTCCTCGGCGTAGGCGCGTTTACCGAACGGCGACGTGCCGACCGCCGCCACGGCCGCGGCCGCCGCCGCACCGCGCAGGATATTGCGGCGCGACACCGAATGCCGGCGTAGATAGTCGCGATGCCATTCGTGCTGCTCGGCCATGGTCATCTCGGCGGAGCGCCCGCCCGGGATTCCGGTTTCCGGAATGTCGCCTGCGGGATTCAGCGGATTCGACGCCATACCGACCGATGCTGCGCCGGTCGCGCCCGCACGGCAACTCGACACTGCGGGCCGCGGACGAACAGTCGGTGAACTCTGCCGTCACGACGGCCCGGCCTGGTGAAGTTCGCCGGTTCCCGTCTCCGCCCCGTCCCGATATGCTCCCGCGATGACGCCATTCACCCGCGGAACCGCCGTCGCGATCATGCTCGGCGCCGCCCTCTGCGTGCGCATCCCCGCCGACGCGACCCCCGGTACGGACATCACCGCCGTCACCCTCGCCCAAGCCCAGATCCCCGCCGGACTCCTCCCGTTCGTCGCGGGCACCGACCTCGTGGTCCGCGAAATCACCATCGCCCCAGGCGGTTCCACCGGCTGGCACTACCACGACGGCCCGGTCTTCGGCATCATCCGCGCCGGCACCCTCACCCACCCCGGCCCCGACTGCGTAGCCCCCGTCTTCCACACCGGCGATTTCATCTACGAACCCGAAGGCGACTGGAACGTCCACATCGGCCGCAACCTAGGCCCCGACCCCCTCGTCCTCGACGTCGTCTACGCCCCACCCACCCCCAAACCCCTCTTCCAAGACGCCCCCGCCCCACCCTGCGCCTAGCCGGTTCCGCACCGATATTGTGACTCGAACGTATTTTCGAATCTCGAGGTATCTTCGGCCGCATGGTCGGTTCCCAGCACGAAGCTTTGCACCGGATCTTTCAGCACGCCCCCGAGATGTTCGCGCGCGCGTTCCACGCGTTGGATGTCCCCTTGGGTGACCCCAGCGAGGTAGCTCTGCTACCCACGGATCTCACAGAGATCAGACCACTGGAGCGCCGAGTGGACACCCTATTACGGTTCACCGTGCCGACGGGCAGATTTCTGCTGCTCGTCGAGGCGCAAGGTGAGTGCGACCCGGACAAGCCGTCGGCGTGGGCCTATTACCTGGCCCACGCCCATGCGAAATACCGCATCCCCGTGGTGCTGCTGGTCGTCTGCCATGACCGCGCGACCGCGGAGTGGGCCTCCCGGATTGTCCAGCTCGGCCCGTCGTTCTGGGCCGGCAGCCTGTCCATGTCCCCGCTCGTCCTCGGTCCGGACAACGTGCCCGTGATCACCGATCCGGCTGAGGCGGCCGCCGACGTCCCACTGGCCGTTCTCTCCGCGATGACGCATGCCAAAGACCCCTGTATTGATGCGATACTGAAGTCGCTGGCCGCCGCATTGCGAGAGATCGATGAAGAGGACGCCCACGTCTTCGCCGAACTCACCGAACTCGGCCTGGGCACCAGCCCGGCCGCCGAAACTTGGAGGCACCTGATGTCGATCGACCTGTCGTTCTTCCGCTCGGAGACCTCGCAGCGCCTGCGCGAGGAGGGCCGGACCGAGGGCTTGGCTGAAGGCCTGGCCGAGGGCGAAACCAAGGCTTTCGCCAAGAGCATTCTCGACATCCTCGATGCGCGATCGATCTCTGTTCCGCCTGACGCCCACCTTCGCATCACGTCGTGCGATGACCAGGACGTGCTGCGTGCATGGCTTCGTCGTTCGGCGACCGCGACCAGCGTCTCCGAGGTCTTCACCGGCGATCAGGTTTAGTTGGACCGTCGGAAAAAAGTTTTGGGAAATTCGGTGAGATAGGTCGAAGTGGGGTGGGTGGGTCCGACCAGGGGGTGACAGCACGTCACACCGTTGGTAAGGAGCACATCATGTCCGTCAATACTTTCTTCTGGTTCGACAACGCGGCCGAGGAAGCGGCCACCCTGTACACGGGGGTGGTGCCCAACTCGCGGGTTACCGATATCTCCCGCAACTCGGACGGGGCGGCGTTCGTTGTTTCGCTCGATCTCGACGGGCACGCGGTCACGCTGATGAATGGTGGGCCGGGGCATGCGCTGACCGACTCGGCCTCGTTGCAGGTCGTGGTCGAGACGCAGGAGGAGATCGATCGGCTGTGGGAGGCCCTGACCGACGGTGGGGGCGCGGGCGGGCCGTGTGGGTGGCTGACCGACCGGTTCGGGCTGGCCTGGCAGATCGTGCCCGCGGCCCTGCCGACACTGATGGGCAGCGACGATCCGGCCAAGACCATTGCGGTCGGCACCGCATTGCGCGGCATGTCCAAGCTGGACATCAAGACCCTCCAGGACGCCTACGACAACGCCTGACCGCGCTAGGGTCGGTCCCATGCAGCAATTCGAAGCGACCATCGAGTCCGGCGCGGGCGGCGGCGCGTACGTCGTCGTGCCGGGCGAGGTGGTCGCGGCGCTGGGCGGCGGCGGCCGCATCCCGGTCGCCGCGGCCTTCGACGGCGTCGAGTACCGCGGCTCCATCGCGGACATGGGGTCCGGTCCCTGCCTCGGCGTGCTGAAAGCGATCCGCACCGAGCTGAATAAGCAGCCGGGCGACCGGGTCGTGGTGACCGTCGCGCGCGACGACGCCGAACGAACCGTCGAGGTCCCCGACGATCTGGCGGTCGCGTTGCGCACCGCCGGCCGGTTAGCCGCCTTCGGCGAACTGTCCTATTCGCGGCGACGCGAACACGTCACGTCGGTCATCGAAGCCAAGCGCGCGGAGACGCGCGCCCGGCGGATCACCAAGGTGGTCGAGTCGCTGAGCTGACCCCTTACAGCGCCGCGGGATCTATATCGGCGAACGTATCGACCCAACGATGCGGTGGCCGTGGCGGATTGGGCTCACCCGGCCGGGCGAGCCCGATGGCCTGCCACCCCGCCGCGACCGCGGCGTCGACCTCGTCCGGATGATCGGACAGGAACAGAATGCGCTCCCCGGCCACCCCGATCGCACTCGCGATCTTCTCGTACGACGACGGCTCCCGCTTGCCGCCCGCCGTGGACAGATCGAAATGCCCGCTGATCAGCGAGGCCAATTCGCCGCCCCGGGCGAACGCGAACCAATCCTGCTGGTTCCGCACCGATCCCGACGAATACACGTACAGCGCAAGCCCATCCGCGTGCCAGGCCCGCAGCGCGGGCGGCACATCGGCGAAGAACTCCCCGTGCAGCGCACCGTTGCGGAAGCCCTCCGCACAGATCAGCCCCTGCGCCGTCTTCAGCGACTCCGCTTTGACATCGGTATCGAGCCACTCGCGCAGGATCTCCGCGACCTCGCCGGTGTCGGCCCCGGGCCGCCCGGCCTGCGCCCGCACCGCGGCGATGATGGGATCCGCCGCGCCCGTGCGGTTTTCGGCCAGCCACGCCGGAAGCCGTTCCCGCGTATAGCCATACAGGTCCTCCCGCACCGAACTGGTCGGGCTAGTGGTCCCTTCGATGTCGAGGACGATCGTGGTGATCACGAGCTGGTGAGCAATTCGTCGAGGGTCGGGAACGCCTCGCTGATCCGGTCACCGCTGAAATCGCCCACCCAGCCGTCCTCTTCCTCGAAGAACCGGATCGCGATAAAGTCGGGCCTGCTGCCCATGTCGAACCAGTGCAGGGTGCCCGCGGGCACCGAGAGCAGATCGCCGCCCTCGCAGACGACGGCCAGCACCTCGTGCCCGAGATGCAGGTAGAAGCAGCCGCGCCCGGCGGCGAAGTAGCGCACCTCATCCTCGGCGTGCCGGTGCTCGTTGAGGAACTTCGCCCGCGCGCCCTCGGCGGTCTTGGGCCACTCCGGGTCGGCGTCGTCGGGATGGATGCGGGCGATATCGATGTGCTTGTAGCGCCCGGACTCGTTCAGCTCGGCCACCTGGTCGCTGTAGTGCGCGAGCAGCTCGTCGGAGGCGACGGCGGCGGCGTTGTCCACCACCGGCCAGCGGCCGAAAGTGATGCCGTGCTTGGCCAATTCGGTGCCGATCACCGCGTCGTCGGTGGTCCGCACGCGCACGTCGGCCGCGTTGTCGGCGGCCATCACCTGAAGCAGGGTCATGTCAGTCCAATCTCGAGGGTCTCGTCGCGCGCGCCGAAGGCGTTCAGCCGCCCGGTGCGGGATACCAGCTCGCACAGGGCCTCCAGGCATTCGGCGCGATCGCGCGCCTGGGAAATATTGTCCCCCCACGCGGTGATCCCGTGCCCGGTGATGAACAGGATCGGCGGCGCGGCAGGGCGTTCGGCCAGGTAGTGCTCGATGTCGGCGCCGATGCGCGGCACGTCCGCCCAATTGGGGAAGACCGGGATATCGATGACCGCGGGATCCGGCCCGCCCAGCCCCTTGATCAGCTCGTAGCCGGTGATGCGCAGGGTGCGCACCGCGTCGGGCGCACCGAATCGGGTCGCCAGCGCGGTCGCGAACGGCGGATGGATGTGCACCACCGCCCGCGCGGTCGTGGTCCGGTACGCCGCGGTGTGAATCGTGGTCTCCGCCGAGGGTTTCCGGCTGCCTGCCGCCGGTGTCGAGTCCGCCACCAGGACGGTCACCATATCGTGTTCGGTCAGTTCACCTTTGGACAGACCACTGCCGGTGATCAGCGCGGTGTCGCCGGTACGGACCGAGATATTGCCGGCGGTGCCCGGCATCCACCCGCGCTGATACAGGCCGCGCGCGATGTCGGCAATCACCTTGCCGGGCAGCGGATCCGGTCGGGCCTCCGCCGAAGCGTGCACCACCCCTAGCTCGGTGACGACCGCGGTCACCAGATCGCCCGGCGTCACGTCGAAGGCCGGGTTGAACACCTCGGTCCCGGCGGGAGCCGTTGCGACACCGCCGAATCCGATCACCTCGGCGGCCGCGCGCTCCTCCACCACGATGTCGCGCCCGGTCGCCATGTGCGGATCGCGGGTCGACTCCGGCGCCACCACGATGAACGGAATGCCGTGCTGGCGCGCCGCCAGCGCCAGCGCGTAGGTGCCGATCTTGTTCGCCACATCGCCGTTCGCGGTCACCCGGTCCGCGCCGACCAGCACGCAGTCGACCTGCCCGGTCGCCATCGCCCAGGCCGCCGCGGAATCGATGGTCAGCCGATGCGGGATGCCCGCCTCGGCCAGCTCCCAGGTGGTCAGCCGCGCGCCTTGCAGCAGCGGCCTGGTCTCGTCGACCAGGACGTTCTCGATCGCGCCCCGCTCGGACAGCACCCGCAACGCGCCGATCGCGGTGCCGAACGCACTCGTCGCGAGCCGTCCGGTGTTGCAGTGGGTGAGCACCCGCAGCGGCCGGTCCGGGCACAGCCGCTGCACCAGATCGGCGGCGTGCGTGGCGGCGGCCCGGTTCACCCGGCCGTCCTCGGCCAGCATGTCCAGGGTCTCGGCGAGCACCGCTTCGGCGCCCTGCGCGACCTTGGCCCGCACCCGCCGCACCGCCCAGGCGAGATTCACCGCGGTCGGCCGGGCCGCGGCGAGACGATCGGCGTCGGCCTGCACCCGAACCTCATCGACCACGCCGTCCACCGTGTGCGCGGTGGTGGCGATGACCACGCCGAACGCCCCCGCGATGCCGATGGCCGGCGCGCCGCGGATGGCCAGCACCCGGATGGCGTCGATGACCTCGTCGACCGTGCCGAGCCGCAGTTCGCGGACCTCGTGCGGCAGCCCGCGCTGGTCGATGGTGACCAGCGCACCGTCGTCCCAGATCAGGGAACTGTCGTCCATCAGGCGCATCCTTTATCGCGTGGAGCCGTGTTGTGCCTGGTCAACGGTATCGGACGGGAGCAGCCCGGAGAAAGTCGGTCGAAGGCCGCGGCTACCCGGCGGCGGACCGGTCGCGCAACTTCGCGGCCCGTACGCGCGGGTCGTAATCGGGCCCGACGCCCTCGATCAGCAGCAGATCGCCGTCGATGTGGTCGGTACGCAGCCGGATGATCGCCTGATAGGCCGGGGAGCGATACCAGGCTCGCGCGGTGTCCAGATCGGGGAATTCGAGCAGCACCATGCTGCCCGGCCAGTCGCCCTCCACGAGCTCGGCGGGCGGACCGTGGATGACGAAGCGGCCGTGGAACGGATCCAGGGTGTCCTGGATGCGCTCCAGGTACTCCAGGATGTCGGCGTGCGGCCTGCGGACGCGCAGGTGGGCGAAGCCATAGGCGGACATGAGCGGTTCCCTCGTTCGGCGGCGTCGCCGATGCGCGACGCCGATCCGAACGTAGGCCGCGGGCCGCGGCCGGACAATTACCTCGGAGGTAAGGGTGTATCCGCCTATTCCGCAACGAATTCCGCCTCCCGCTCCACCGCCTCGATGGTGCCCGCAGGCACCCGGATCGGGCCGGGGGAGTAGGTGATCGCGCGCAACGTGCCGGAGTAGCGGAAGACGCCGCGCCGCTCCCGCAGGTGCCACGAGACCGGCCCGCGAGCGTCGACCCCGACGGAGATGCCGGTCCACGGCGACATGCCGACCAGCTGCACCTGATCGCGGAGTTCGGCGACACGCGCGCCGTCCACCTCGATGCCGAAATCCCAGCGCAGGCGCGGACGTACTGTCGCGATCACCGAGATCCGCCGGACGCCGGGCGCGAGCGGGCCGACGGACACCGAGTCGTATCTGCCGTAGCTGTTCACGCCGAACGTGAGCCAGCCGTCCTCGATGTACAGCAGATAGCCGCCGAGCGGATCACCATGTGCGACAAGGACTCCCTCGTCGCCCGGTAGATAGTTGTGCAGTTCCGCGGTGATGGTGAAGTCCCGGTAGGCGATCAGCCGTTGCGAGCGGTAGCGCTCCAGCGTGGGCGTGCCGGGCAGCAGCCGCAGCGGCTCGCTGAACCGCCGCTCCTCCGGTCGTCTGCGGGCCAGGTCCTGCCGGGTGAGCAGCGGGAAAACGGTATTCGCCCAGGCGGATTCGTCCCAGGCGGCGGCCAGCTCGGCGGCCTTGTCCGGGAACTGCGCCGAAAGGTCGTGCAGTTCGGTCGGATCGGCGCGCACATCGAACAGCTGCCAGTGCGGCGCGTCCACGTCGGCGCCGGCCTCGTGCAGGGACAACAGCTTCCAGCCGTCGCGATAGAAGCCGCGGTGTCCGGTCATCTCGGAATACTGCTCGGTGTGCGCCGTGCGCGCGTGCGGGTCACGCAGCAGCCCGGCGGCCGAGACCCCGTCGAAGTCCTTGGCCGGCAGGCCGTTACGCACACTCGGCCGCTGTAGCCCGGCCAGCTCCAGCAATGTCGGCGCGAGATCGGTGACGTAGGCGTACTCGTGGCGAATGCCGTTGTCATCGCCGTTGCGCGGCAGGCCTTTCGGCCAGGAGACCAGCAACGGCACCCGCACACCGCCGGCGAAGGTCTGTCCCTTGTAGAAGCGGAACGGCGTGTTCGACGCTTGCCCCCACCCGCGCGGGTAGTGCACGCCGAGCTGTGCGGTGCCGATCAACTCCTCGTCGAGCGGGACGTCGCCGACCCAGTCCGGGTCATCGATGTGCGCGAATTCGGCGAAGTAGGTGCGGGTTCCCTCCGGTCCGCCCTCGGCGGTGCCACCGTTGTCGGAGGTGAACACCACGATGGTGTCGTCCAGCTCGCCGAGCTGTTCGAGGGTGTCGAGGATCCGGCCGAGGCTCTGGTCGATGCTGTCGACCATGCCCGCGTACACCTCCATGTACCGGGCGAACCGGCGCTGCTGCGCGTCGGTGAGCGAATCCCATTCCGCCGCCTCGTACCCCGGCTCGGTGTTACGCGGCTTCTGCTCGGTGCCCGGCGGGAACAGGCCCTGCGCGAGCTGCGCGGCGAACCTGTTCTGCCGCAGCTTGTCCCAGCCCTCGGCGTAGCGGCCGCGATACTTCGCCAGGTCGTCCGGCTTGGCCTGCAACGGGCCGTGCATGGCGACGTGCGCGAAGTAGAGGAAGAACGGCTTGGCCGCGTCGTGCGCGCGCAGATCCTTGATGTAGGAGATCGCCTTGTCGGTCAGGTCGTCGGTGAGGTAGTAGCCCTCCGGGTACTCCTCGACGTCCACCACGGAGCTGTCCGACACCAGCTGATTCGGATAGTAGAAGGAGTTGAGGCCCTCCAGCGAGCCGTAGTAGCGGTCGAAACCACGCTGGGTCGGCCACGAATCCCGGTGCGCCGCAGGGTTCATCGTGGCATCCCGGACCAGATGCCACTTGCCGACGGCATAGGTCGCGTAACCGTTGGCGCGCAGGATCTCCGGCAGCGTCAGCACATCGTCGGCGAGTTCCAGGCGCAGACCGGGATATCCGGGGTCGGCGTTGGCGACGAAGCCGAAACCCGCACGGTGGGAGTTGATTCCGGTCAGCAGCGCGGCCCGCGACGGCGAGCACAGCGGGGTGGTGTGATAGTTGGTCAGCCGAACGCCGCGCGCGGCAAGGCGGTCCAGGGTCGGTGTGTCGATCTCGGAGCCGAACGGCCCGATGTCGCTGTATCCCATGTCATCGACCAGCACCACGATGATGTTCGGTGCGCCGGCCGGCGCGGTCGGCGGGTAGGTCCACTCGGGGGTCGAATCGGCGGTGGTGCGGCCGATGGTGCCGGCAAACGACTCGTAACCGCGCGCATGGGAGGGAACAGGCATTGTTTCAGTAAACGCCGGACGTCGCTCGGCTCACCAGCGTTTGGCGCACGGTGCGCGGAACGAGACGCACCGCCCACAACCGCGGCCGCCGGTTCGACTGTGAAACGGCGGCTCGCGGTGCAGATCAGTTAGTTGTGGCCCATCCGGCGCTGATCGGCGTTACGCCGATCGTCGTCCGACTGGCGCTGGTTCGGCATGCGCTGGCCGTCCGAGGGGGCGCCTGGGCGGTTCATGCCCTGGTTCTGGTTTTGATCCTGGCGCTGCTGTTGCTGCTGCCGATCCATCTGCCTCGGCATTTTCTTAGGCGTTTTCTTCGACTTTTCAGCCATCTCCACTCGGTCCTTTCCGGGGATTGATATTCGCCTAACGACACTCACGATAGCGAGCATCGATCAATTCCGGAAGGAAAAGTGAAAAAAGGCTGTCACACCGGCGATCCGAGTTATTTCCGCAGGTAGAACCGATATGGGCCGGTTAAGGCTTGCGTGCTTCGATGAGAAATCTGGTCGAGTGGGCGACGAATGGACCCTGCGCTTCGATCTCGTCATGCATCGCCCGGAGCTTGTCCCGATACCGCTCCACGGTGAAGTCAGGGACCATCCACGGCACCTTCCGCAGGAAGTACACGACCGCGCCGATATCGCCGAACTCGACCCGCAAACGTTCGTATCGCAGATCGACGATTTCGAGTCCGGCGGCTATTGCCGCGGCCCGATCGTCATCCGGATTGCGGCGCTTACGAATTTCCTCCGTTTGCGCGCCGATGAAATACTCGACGAGTTCGAAAACACTTGCATCGCCGACGTGTTGCGCCAGATAGGTGCCGGACGGCCGCAATACCCGGGCGATCTCGGACCACCACACGGTGACCGGGTGCCTGCTGCTCACCAGATCAAAGGCATTGTCCCCGAAGGGTAACGGCGGTTCGTCGGGATCGGCGACCAGCGCCACGCCCAGGGGATGCAGCAGCTGAGTCGCCTTGTCGATGTTCGGCGGCCACGACTCGGTCGCCACCATCAGCGGCGGCAGGTTCCCGGCACCGGCCAGCACCTCGCCGCCGCCGGTCTGAATGTCCAGCGCCGCAGCGACTTTCCCCAGCCGCTCGCCCAGCACGCGCTGATACCCCCAGGAGGGGCGCTGCTCGCTGGCCCGCCCGTCGAGCCAGCCGAAATCCCAACCGGCCACGGAGACCGCGTCGGCCTCGGCCACCAGATCCTCATAGCTGCGTCCCATGCCGCCGATTGTTGCCGAGCGGTAGCCATGGGGCAAATGGGTTTCTACCTGGGCAGCGGCAGGAACTCGACGGACGCGCCGTCGGCGGCCTCGGCGGGGACGATGACCAGCCCGTCTCGGTCGACCAAGCCGCCGAGGTGCGCGGTGCGGATGTTCGGGTCGCCCAGCCAGCCGCCTTGCGGGGCGAAGCGGGCGGGGACGACGCGGGCGACCGGGCCGGAGATCTCGGCGGCGTTGTGCAGCGGGCCGAGCAGCGGGCGGCGGGCGGGTGCGCCGGTGCGGCCCGCGACGAGTGCGGGGGCCAGCGCCAGCAGCGTGGCCACTGCGGCGAACGGGTTGCCGGGCAGGCCGAGAACCGTAGTGCCGGTGGCTAGTTCGGCGACCAGGGTGGAGCCGCCCGGTCGTAGTCGTAGCCGGTGCACCAGGACTCTGGCCTGGGCGCGGCCGACCGCGGCGCGTAGCTGATCGGCCGCGCCACTGCCGGTCGCGCCGACGATCACCAGCAGGTCGCACCCGGGCGCCTCGGCGAGCACTTCGTCGAATCCGTTCGGGGTATCGCGCAGGTGCACCCGGTCGGCGGTGTGAATTCCGCACCAGGACAACAGTTCCGGCATGATCGGCCCGATCGAGTCCCGGGTCTGTCCCGCGTGCAGCGGGCCGTCGCCGCGGATCTCGTCGCCGGTCATCACGATCCTGGCCCGGACCGGACCGCGCACCGGCGCCGCGGTGACCTCGACGCTCGCGGCCGCCGAGATCAGTGCGGCGGTGACCGGAGTCCCTTGCGGCGCAACGAGATCACCGGGCTGCCGGTCCTCGCCGCGGCGGCGGACATCGTCCCGGATCGGGGCGTCCGGCAGTCGATGCAGGCGGTCATCGGCTGCCACCTCGGCGAATTCGTCGCGCAGCACACCGGTGGTGCCGTCCGGCACGTGCGCGCCGGTGGCGATGCGCACGGCCTCGCCGGGCAGCAGCCCGACCGGCCGGTGGCCTCCGGCGAAACCGATATCGCGGCGCAACCGCCACGGTCCCGCCCCCGCCACCGCGTAACCGTCCATCGCGGAAACATCGAAGCGCGGTAGTGGCCCGCCGGCCGTCAACGGCGCCGCGAGCGCCGCGCCGCGCACCGAACGCAGGTCGGCCTCGTAGGCGGTGAGTCGGGAAAGATTGTCCCGCAGCGCTTTCCGTGCCTCGTCGAGCGAGAGCGCTGGTGCCGGTCCCGCGATCGACGCGCGGGCCACGCGCACCTCTTCCTCGGTGTCGCAGTCGGCGATCCCGGGCAGCGCGATGATCGCCGAATCGGCCGGGATGAGCGCCTTCATCGGCTGATTGACCAGCGAATCCAGCCGACCGAGCGCGGCAAGCAGTGCCGTGCGCCGCCACACCCCGATCAGATACTGCGGTCGCCCGGACTCGTCTGCGGCGAACACCGCGTCGGCACCGGATTCGCAGGTGTGCCTGATCAATTCGGTGATCGACCAGGGTGACAGGAATGGCAGATCGGCCGCGAGCACCACCACCAGCGGCGCCGTTGAACCGAGAGTGTCCAGGCCGGCCCCGATCGCCGCCACCGGCCCGGCGCCCGGCGGCACCTCCCGGGTCTGTTTGATCTCCGACGCCAGCTCGGGCCGATGCGGCCCGACCACGACCGTGTGCGCACACGTGGCGACGGCGGCCAGGGCGACGTCGAGCATGGAGCGGCCACCGATGACGATCGCGGGCTTGTCCACGCCGCCCATCCGGCTGGCCCGCCCGCCGGCGAGCACGATCGCGTCGGCAGCGGTCACCGAGCGCGACCTCGAGCTAGGTACACCATGGCGGACATGCTAATTCGTCGCCGCCGCGAACCCGGGAGGCGGCGTCGAGCATTCGCTTTCCCGAACGCCGCGCGCGGCCTGGGCTAGACGGTGGAGCAGTCGCGTACCGGCCGGAGCAGGCAGAACTCGTTGGTCTCCGGATCGGCCAGGGCCAGGCTCGTCGCCGGGTGCACGCCGTCGCGACCGATCGACGTGGCACCGGCCGCGCGCAGCCGGTCCAGCTCGACGGACTGCTCGCCGAACGAGGCCAGATTCAGCCGCAGCAGATTGCGGCCCGATTTCACCTCGGGCGTGCGGACGAACTCCAGCCACGAGCCGAGCCCGGTCGCCGAGCGCAGCCCGGCCACCTGCTCGCCGCCGTGCGTGACCGGCCAGCCGGACGCGGCGGCCCAGAATTCGGCCAGCCGCAGCGGATCTCGGGTGTCCATCACGATGGCCGCGACCGCGCCGGTGTCCACGTATTCCTCCCGCGGCTCCAGCACACAGAACTCGTTGCCCTCGGGATCGGCCAGTACCACCCACGGCACCGCGCCCTGCCCGATGTCGACGCGGCGGGCACCGAGCGACAGCGCGCGGTCCACCTGCACCCGTTGATGGTCGATCGAACGGCTGGCCAGATCGAGGTGAATGCGGTTCTTGCCGTGCTTGGCTCGCACGGCAGGCAGGAACGCGAGGGCGACCTCGGCGCCGTCGGGATCGGGCGCCGCCACGTCTACTTCCTCGGGGCGATCGATGGTCACGCCCCAACCGAGCAGCTCGGCCCAGAAGTCCGCGATGAACCGCGGCCGGTCTGCATCGAACACGACACACGCCAGGCGGGTGGACATGTTTCCACGGTAACCGCCGCGCGGCCGCCGGGTGCTTTGTTTACGGAAACGGAAAACGTGCCGCGCGCAGGTTCACTCGGCCGTCGTCGATCGGCACGCCCTCGGTCGCGAGCAGCCGCAGCTGCCGGTCGGCCAGGTGCGCGGCCGGTTTGCCGCCCGCGCCGATCACCCGGTGCCACGGCAGGTCGGCCGCGTCGGTGCGCATGATCCACCCGACCGTCCGCGGGGTGGACAGTCCGGCGGCCGCGGCGATGTCGCCGTAGGTCGCCACCTTGCCGGGCGGGATCGACGCGACGAGGGCCCGGACCCGCTCGACCTGATCGTCTGTGGTCGGCACCGGGTCAGAGTACCGATCGCAGCAGCGCGGCGGTTTCGGCCGGAAGGGCCTGCGGGATCATGTGATCGCAGTCCCATTCGTGCACGGTGAGGCGCTCGCCGAGGTGCTCGGCGAGCGCGGCCCGGAACGCCGGGGTGACGAACGGCGGCTGCACCTTCATCGCCTGCACGAGCACCGTCGGCAGATCCTGCGGCGGCAGCACGAACGGACGGGCCAGCTGACCCCAGTACGAGGTAATCGCGGCCAGGCTCATCCGCCAGGCGAAGCGGCCCTGCGCGGTCGGCACCAGATGCTCGGCGAGCTCGGCCTCCAGGATCTCCGGCGCCACCTCGGCCCAGGCCGAGCCGAGCTTGTCTTCGCGTGCCCGGGCGACGGATTCGTAGTCCGGCTCGGCCAGCAGCGAATCGGCGACCTCGCCGACCAGATCCGGCTCGAGCCCGAGCGCCGGATCCAGCAGCACCAGCTGCCGGACCAGGTCCGGGCGGCGCCGGGCGAGATACAACGCACACGCGCCGCCGAACGAGTGCCCGGCCACGGTCACCGGTTCGGTGGTCTCGGCGGTGAGCAATTCGATCAGGTCGTCGACGACGGCCTCGAAGGTCCACGGCGGCAAGGTGCTCGACCGTCCGTGTCCGCGCAGGTCAGGTGCGATGATCCGGACATCGGGGAGATGGTTGGCCGCCAGGTCTTCCCAGCGTTTGCCGTGGCCGGTCACGCCGTGCAGGACCAGCACCGCCGGTCCGGTGGCGGGACCGAATCGATAGACATTCAGAGCAGACACCGGTCCATTCTGACCGGTTCGCGCAAGCCGTGCCGGGCGAGTCGCGCGAGGGGGCCGTCGGCGTGTCGGTCGTGTCTGTTGCAATAGCCCGCGTGGTGCGATCGGATAGCGCGGTGCGACTTGTTCGCCGGAACGTGGCGGCGCCCCGGCCGCGCGGCTGGGGCGCCGACGTTCGCGCGCTGTTCGACGCCGCGGCCGCGGCGGGGCCGACGCGCCCGGGCTGGCGGCCCTGGCAGGTGCTCGGCGGACCAGGCACGGGCAAGACGGCCCTGCTCGTCGATCTCGCCGCCGAGCGCATCGCGGCGGGCGACGATCCCGAATCCGTGCTGGTCCTTGCCCATTCGAAGCAGGCGGCCGGCGCCGTCAGAGATGCCATCACCGCCCGGCTCAGCTCACCCACCCCGTCGGCTTCGCCTCCTGCCGTCCCCGGAAGTTCACCCACCCCGTCGGCTTCGCCTCCTGCCGGACCAGACGCCGAGGGCGGCGTGCCCGGCGCGACCAGGGAACCGCTGGTCCGCACCCTGCATTCCTACGCCTTCTCGGTGCTGCGCAGGCACGCGACCGCGCACGGCAACCCGCCGCCGCGTTTGCTGACCGGTGCCGAGCAGGATGCGGTGCTTCGCGAAATGCTGCGCGGCGACCTGACCGACATCGCCGCGGGCGCGGACGCGCTGTGGCCGGAACGCCTGCAACCCGCGCTGGCGCTCGGCGGGTTCGCCGAACAGTTGCGTGATCTGATGCTGCGCGCCACCGAACGCGGGCTCGGACCGGAGGATCTGGTGCACCTCGGTCGCGAGCACGGTAAACCGGAGTGGGTGGCGGCGGGCAAGTTCGCGGTGCGGTACGAGCAGACGATGCTGCTGCGCTGGTCGGTGGGTGTGGAGGCGCCGGAGGCGACCGCGCCCGCGCTCGATGCCGCCGAGTTGATCGGGGCCGCGCTGGACGCGCTGGCCGGTGACGCCGAATTGCTCGCCGCCGAGCGGGCGCGGATTCGGTACCTGCTGGTCGATGACGCGCAGCATCTCGATCCGCAGGCCGCGATCCTGGTCCGGGCGATCGGGCACAGCGCGCACACCACGGTGATCGCCGGCGATCCCGATCAGGGCGTCTTCGCCTTCCGCGGCGCGGACGCCAGGTTCGTCGCCGACCTGCCCGCGCCGGACGGGCAGCGAATCGTGTTGCGGGACAACCACCGGGCTGGCGGACCGGTGCAACTGGCGGTCGCCAGGGTCGCGGCCAAGTTGCCCGGCAGTGCGCCGCAACGCTTTTCGTTGCCCAAGCGGGCCGATCAACCGGTGGACGACGGCACCGAGGTACGGGTGCGGGTGCTGGCCACCCCGGCCAAGGAGGCGGCGCTCATTGCCGACCACTTGCGCCGGGCGCATCTGACCGGGGGCGTGCCGTGGTCGCGGATGGCGGTGATCGTTCGTTCGGTGCCGCTGTCGTTGCCGCCGCTGCGGCGGGCCCTGCTGGCGGCGGGGGTGCCGGTGCAGCAGCCGGCGCTGGATACGCCGCTGGCGCGGCGGCGGGGTGCGGCCTGGATGCTGCTGTCCCTGCGGGCGCTGCTGGCCGGCGAGAAGGGGACGGCATTCGAGCCGGAGGACGCGCTGGACTTGCTCGCGGGACCGCTCGGCGGCGCGGATCAGATCACGCTGCGGCGGTTGCGGCGCGGCGTGCGGCGCAGCGTGCTGGAGTCCGAGCGGAGCCGGGCGCGATCGGGCCGGGAGGTTCCGGAGGGCGAGTATGCCGAGCGGGTCGCGGCGGAGCCCGATCAAGCCGTCGAGAGTTCGGAACGGAGTTCGGGGCTGCCCGAGCCGTCCATCGAAAGTCTCGAGCGGGCGGCCGACGACGCCGATTGGTACGGCGTGGAACCGGAATGGCGGCCGGAGGACTCGGAATGGCGGGGCAGTGCGGCCGAGCAGAGTGGCCAGGATGCCGAGGAGACCGGCGACTCGGCCGATCTCGGCCGCCCGGCGGGGGAGCCCGATGCCGTCGGCGCCGAACCGGGTGCGGCCGATTCCGCGAAGGCCGCTGACGGTTCCGAAGACACGGGTGAGTCCGTAGAACTGCGGCACGGCATCGATCAATCCTCGGCGGAAGTCCTGCGCGATCTGCTGATCGGGGCCGGGGATTCGCGCCTGCTGGATCGGCTGACCGATGTCGAAGCGGCGCCCTTGCGCCGAGTACTCGACGCCTTGGAACGGGCCCGCAAGGCGCGGCGGCGCGGGGCGGGCCTTGAGGACGTGCTCTGGGCGCTGTGGACCGCGTCGCGGCTGGAGCGACGCTGGGTCGGGCAGTCCGAACGCGGCGGCGCGGTCGGCATGCAGGCCGACCGCGACCTGGATGCGGCCGTGGGATTGTTCGATGCCGCCGCGGGGTATGTGGATCGCCTGCCGCGCGCGAGCATCGAAGGCTTCGTGGAATACCTGACCCAGCAGGAGATTCCGAACAGTTCGGCGCCGCGCACCGCGCCCAAGGAGGCCGTCGCGCTGCTCAGCGCGCACGCCGCCGCGGGCCGGGAATGGGATGTCGTCGCGGTCGCCGCTGTGCAGGAAGGGATTTGGCCGAACCCGCGGGCGCGCGGCACGCTGCTGAACACCGAGGACCTGGTGGACTTGACCGCCGGCGTCATCGACGGCGGCGAGCAGGTGAGCCGCGCGGCGCCGATTCTCGCGGAGGAGCGCAGGCTGCTGCTCGTCGCGTGCAGCCGGGCTCGGCGTTCACTGCTGGTCACCGCGGTGGAATCGGTGTCGGGCGAACGGGATCTCGTGCCCTCCCGGTTCCTCGCCGAACTGCTCGGGCACGATGAGGACGGTGAACCCGGTGCGTTGCCGATCGCCGATCCTGGTCGTGCGCTGGTGATGCATTCGCTGGTGGCCGAATTGCGCGGCGCCGTCTGCGATCCCGAGTCCGACCCGGACCGCAGGCAACGCGCCGCGCACCAGCTGGCGCGGCTGGCCAGGGCCGGCGTGCCCGGCACACATCCCGACGACTGGTACGGCACAGCGGAATTGAGCTCGCAACGGACGCTGTGGGAGGAGGACGACAGCGCGGTCGGCCTCTCGCCGTCCACCGTGGAGCTGCTGCGCACCTGCCCGCTGCGCTGGGCGCTGGAACGCCACGGCGGCACCGACGGCGACAACCCGCACGCGGTCAAGGGCAACCTGGTGCACACGCTGGTGCAGGCGCTGGCCGGGCAGGTGCCCGAGGCTCAGGTGCGGGCGGCGCTGGACAAGGCCTGGCAGTCGGTCGATCCAGGGACCGGCTGGCATTCCCGGCAGGAGCTGCGCCGCACCGAGGCCATGCTGGAAACGTTCATGGCCTGGGTGCGCAACACCCGCGGCGAGCTCACCCAGGCCGGGGTCGAGGTGCCGGTCGACTGCGTGCTGCCGCCGCGCACGGAAGACGAACGGGCCGTGCGGATTCGCGGCCGGGTGGACCGGCTGGAGCGGGACGCGCTGGGCCGCTTCGTGATCGTGGATGTGAAGACCGGGAAGTCGCCGGTGACCAAGCAGGCGGCGGTCGATCACGCCCAGCTGGCGACGTATCAGGTGGCGGCGGCGATGGGTGCGCTGGACGCGGCCGCGCCGGGCGACGATCGGCCGGACGCGGACGAGCCGGACGCGGACGACGACGGACCCGAACCGGAAGACGATGGATCGGGCGCGGTTCGATCCGACGGCGGCGAACACTCCTCGGGCCCGGGTGAACTCGGCGAACCCGGCGGCGCTCGCCTGGTGTACGTCGCCAAGCCGAGCGCCAAGGAGGGCGCGACCCAGCGCATGCAACCGCCGCTGGACCCCGAAGCTCTCGACAAGTGGCGCAACACCATTCACGACGCGGCCGCCGCTACCCAGGGCCCCAGCTACCTCGCCATGCGCAACGACGGCTGCCGGCACTGCCCGGTCTCCGGCAGCTGCCCCGTTCAGGACACCGGCAGGCAGGTGACCGACGAGTGAGCGAGCGTCAGCGAGCCGGCCGCGAAGACCGCGTGCCTGAGCCGGGCGTCAGCGAGGCGGTGTCGTGAGCGACAAGCGTTTCCGCGTGCCGTTGCCGATCTGCGGACCCGAATGCCTGTGCTGCGGAGTCATACCCGAGCGGGCGATCGATGGTGCGGTGCATTCGTCGGTGGGTCGGCACCGTGCGAGTCGTGCGCGCCCGAGCCCGCCCGGCGGGCCCGCGTCCGGCATCGACGAGGCACAACCGTGACCGCCGCCCGGGTAACCCCGCATCAGCTGGCCGAGGCGCTCGGCCTGCCGCCGCCAACCGACGAACAGGCGGCGGTGATCGCCGCACCCCCCGGCCCGACGCTGGTCGTCGCGGGTGCGGGTGCGGGCAAGACCGAGACGATGGCCGCCCGCGTGGTGTGGATGGTGGCCAATCGACTCGTGCTGCCCGACGAGGTGCTCGGGCTGACCTTCACCCGAAAAGCCGCGCAGCAGTTGACCGCTCGCATCCGCACCCGGCTGGCCCGGTTGGCCGGCGCGCCGCTGCTGCGCGAACTCGACCCGTCCGGTCAGCTGCGCGCCCAGCTGTCCGGCGCCGAGCCGGAGATCAGCACCTACCACTCGTACGCGGGCAGGCTGCTCACCGAGCACGGCCTGCTGCTGCCCGTGGAACCCTCGGCGACGCTGCTCACCCAGACCCAGCTCTGGCAGCTCGCCCACCAGGTGGTGCGCACCTGGGACGGCGACCTGGACACCGACCGCACCCCGGTCTCGGTCACCGAGGCGATCCTCGCCCTGTCCGGCCAGCTCGCCGAGCATCTGGTCGAGCCCGAACAGCTGGCCGAGGCGCACACCGATCTGGAAAAGCTGGTGCACACCCTGCCGCCCGGCCCGCGCCAGCGCGGCGGGCCGAGTCAAACCCTGCTCGGCATCCTCCAGGTACAGCGCGAACGCATCGCCCTGCTGCCGCTCGTGCAGCAACTGGCCGACGCGTTACGCCGCCGTGGCGCTTTGGATTTCGGCGCGCAGATGTCGCTGGCCGCGCGCCTGGCCGCCGAACATCCCGAGGTCGCCGCCGCCGAACGCGCCCGCTTCCGCCTGGTCCTGCTCGACGAGTATCAGGACACCGGCCACGCGCAACGGGTCCTGCTGGCCGCGTTGTTCGGCGGTGCGCCCGAGGCTGATTCGGTTCCCCGCGCGGGGTCGGTAGAACCTGCGCGGGAGTCGGCGGGCGTTGAATCGTCAGCACAGGGATCGCCCGATGAGCGGGCAGCCGGTGGACGGCCGGCAGCGGCGGTCCCGACGCCGGAGCCGCGGTACGTCAGACCGGCGAACGAGGAATCCGGCCGCCGGCGCTCGGGGAGGAAGCGGACCGCCGAGCACGCGAATGCCGTTGCGGCGGAATCCGAATCGCGCAGCCGCCAGCGATTGGCGGTGACCGCGGTCGGCGATCCGATGCAATCGATCTACGGCTGGCGCGGCGCGTCCGCGGCGAACCTGCCCCGCTTCGCCACCGACTTCCCCGCCGCGCCCGGCGTTCCCGCGCCGACGCTGCCGCTGCTGACCAGCTGGCGCAATCCGCCCGAGGCCCTGGCGCTGGCGAATTCGGTCGCGGACCCGCTGCGCCGCAAGGCCATGGAAGGCGGCGGCGTGACGGTCGACGCCTTGCGCGCGAAGCCGAACGCGGGGCCGGGCGTGGTCGCGCTGGCGCTGACCGAGACCGTCGCCGAGGAGCGCGACTGGCTGGCCGTCCGGATCGCCGAGGAATGGGCGGCCCGCCGCGCCGCGGGCGAGCCGCCGCCGACCTCGGCCGTGCTGGTCCGGCGCAACGCCGATGCCTCGCCGCTCGCGGAAGCCCTGCGCGCGCAAGGGCTGCCGGTCGAAATCGTCGGACTCGGCGGCCTGCTGGCCACGCCCGAGGTCGCCGATATCGTCGCCACCCTGCGGCTGATCGCCGAGCCGGGCTCGGGCAGC
The DNA here is from genome assembly GCF_042871115.1 of Nocardia sp. NPDC006044. Lineage (NCBI taxonomy): Bacteria > Bacillati > Actinomycetota > Actinomycetes > Mycobacteriales > Nocardiaceae > Nocardia > Nocardia sp. NPDC006044. Next base: position 1,289,595 of record NZ_JBIAID010000003.1, on the reverse strand, counting down.
GCGGCGATGCGCGTGCTCACCGGCGCCCGCTGGCGCATCGGCGTGGCCGACATCGCGGCGCTAGCCCGGCGCGCCCGCACCCTGTCGATCAGCCGCTTCACCAGCGGTGACGCACCGGAGATCACCGACGGGAGCACGCTCGCCGCGGCGCTGCGCGAGGTGGCGCCGGAGCCCGCCGAACAGGCGGGCCTGGCCGACGCGATCGCCGATCCCGGTCCGCGCGAACTGTATTCGGAGTCGGGCTTCGCCCGAATCGAGGCACTGGGCAGGGAGTTGGCCGCCCTGCGCGAGCGCAGCGGCCAGTTGCTGACCGAACTGGTCGCCGACGTAGAGCGCACCATCGGCGTCGGCGTCGAGACCCAGGCTCGCCGCGCCATGTCGGGCACCGGCGCGGGCCGCGAGCACCTGGACGCCTTCGCCGAGGTGGTGGCCGGCTACGCCGCCGACTCCGGCGCGGCGCTCAGCGGGCTGCTGTCCTTCCTCGCCGCCGCCGAATCGGTCGAAAACGGTTTGGAGCCAGGCGAAGTCGAGGTCGCCAAGGATCGGGTGCAGGTGCTGACCGTGCATGCGGCGAAGGGCTTGGAATGGGAGATCGTCGCGGTGCCGCACGTGGTGCGCGGCGTGTTCCCCTCCGGCACGGCGTCGGGGACCTGGCTCGGGGCCCTCGCCGAACTCCCGACCAAGCTGCGCGGCGACCGGCAACAGGACGACTCCGCCGAGGGCGTCCCCGTGCTCGACCTCACCGACCTGTACGACCGCGCCGACCTGGAACGCGCGATCAAGGCGCACAAGGAGGCCCTGGAGCGTCGCCGCATCGACGAGGAGCGCCGCCTGTTCTACGTCGCCCTCACCAGAACCGAACGCGTGCTGCTGGTTTCGGCACACCACTGGGCGGAAACCGGCACCTCGCCCAAGGGCCCCTCCGACTTCCTGCTCGAACTGAAGCAGGCCGGCGAAGCCGCCGACAGCCCCGCCAACGGCGTGATCGACGTCCCCCGCTGGGACGACCCGCCGGAGCCGGACGCGGTGAATCCGTTCACCGACAACCCCGCCACCGCCGAATGGCCCCGCGACCCCCTCGGCAACCGCCGCGATCCCATCGAACAGGGTGCCGCGCTGGTCCGCGCCGCGCTGGCCGAACTGCGCGCGCAACCCCCCGAACCGCGAGCCGCCAAGGCAGCCCGAGGGAAAGCGCAACCGGACGCCGCGCCTGCCCAGGAACCCGAGGGCCTTTTCGATGCCCCCCTGGCCCTCGAGCCGCCGGACTTCGAACCGCCGGACGACGCCTTCGAGCCGCCGGCCGAATTCGACGATGTGCCACCGGATCCACTGGACGCCGCCCCGCACGATCCGACGCCCGCCACCCTCGCGCACTTCACCGACATCCCGCCCGACCCCCTGCACGAGTTCGTCTCCGACGAAGACATCGCCTTCGCCGCAGCGGAATTCGCCGAGATCGACCCGCTCACCCCGCCCGTCGACCCCGACGACCCGGACGGCTGGGCCGCCGACGTCGACGCCCTACTCGCCGAATTCGAATCCGAACAGGCCGCCGCCGAGGAGGTCGAACTCCCCGGCCAGATCGCCGCGACCGCGCTGGTCGAGATGCGCGCCGATCCGGCGAAACTCGCTGCGCGCCTGCGCCGTCCGCTCCCGTTCCCGCCGAGCCCGCTGGCCCGCCGCGGCACCGCGTTCCACGCCTGGGTGCAGCGCTGGTTCGGTTCGACCCGGCTGCTCGGCCTCGACGAACTCCCCGGCGCGGCCGACACCACCGCCGCCGACGCGAGCGCCGACGACGAACTGACCGCGATGCAGAACGCCTTCCTCAATTCGTCCTGGGCCAACCGCAGCCCGCTCGATGTAGAGGTGCCGTTCGAAACGTCGTTGGCGGGCACCGTGATTCGCGGCCGGATGGACGCGGTGTTCGCCGAGCCGGGCGGCGGCTGGATCGTGGTCGACTGGAAGACCGGCGCCGAGCCGACCCCCGCGGAGGAGCCCGCGGTCGCCATGCAGCTGGCCGTCTATCGGCTGGCCTGGGCCCGGCTGATGGCGTCCAGGGAAGGTAGGCCCGAGCAGGAGATGCTCGAACGCATCGGCGCCGCTTTCCACTACGTGCGCACCGGGCGCACCATCGCGCCCGCCGACCTGGCCGGGCCGGCCGAACTCGCCGAACTCATCCGGAATGCCGCGCCAGCCGGCTCACCTTCAGCGCCTGCCTGATCAGCGGGACCTGCAACGGCAGCCGCAGCACGGTGCCGACCTTGAACACCTGCGACGCCTTCTTGTTGCCCAGCGCGTCGGCGGTCATCTGCACGTTCGCCGGGAGGACCGCGATGAACAGCAGCGCGGCCAGCCGCCCGCCGAGGCTCCGGGTGCGCGGGATCACCAGCGCCGCGGCGACGCCGAGCTCGGCCACGCCCGAGGCGTAGGTGTAGTTGCGCGGTTCACCGGGGAGCGCCTTGGGCACGATCGCGTCGAAGGGTTTCGGCATCACGAAATGCAGCACCCCCATGGGGAACAGCAGGGCGGCCAGGGCCAGGGCCGGCCTGCGCGCGGAGGTGCGATCGGGGGCGAGTGCGTTTTCTGCCATGAGGCACCTTTGCATCCGCCGGGTGTTCGCGTCGAGGCCGGGCGGTAGCGCGGGCAGCGGGTAGGCTCCCTTGCTGTGCCGGAGGGACAAGCAGTGCCGGAGACATCCGACGCGAGGTATAGCAGGGCGGGTGCGTCTCATGTTCGGTGATCGCGCGCGCTCGCTGGGGTTGTCGAATCGCCCGCATTTCGCGCTGGTCGGGGTGCTGCGCATTCCGGAAGTGCAGACCAGCCCGTGGATTTCGCTCGCGCGCCGGGTGCTGTTCGCGATCGGGCTGCTGTTCGCCGCGGCCCTGGTGGTCTACGTCGGCCGGGACGGTTACCACGACAACGCGGGTGACCCGCTCGGCTTCCTGGACGCGTTCTATTACGCGACGGTGTCGCTGTCCACCACCGGTTACGGCGATATCGCTCCGGTGACGGCCGAGGCGCGGCTGGTGAACATCGTCATCATCACCCCGCTGCGCATCCTCTTCCTCATCGTTCTGGTCGGTACCACCCTCGGCGTGCTGACGGAACGGTCCCGGCAGGCGTTCAAGATTCAGCGATGGAGGCACAGCGTGCGCAATCACACCGTGGTCGTCGGTTACGGCACGAAGGGCCGCACGGCGATCGACGCCATGCTCGGCGACAACGTGCAGCCCGCCGACATCGTGGTGGTGGACACCGACATGGTCGCGCTGGAGGCCGCCGCGAACTCGGGCCTGGTGACGGTGCACGGTTCGGCGACCCAGTCCGACGTGCAGCGGCTGGCCGGCGTGCAGAACGCGGCCTCGGTGGTGGTCGCGACCAACCGGGACGACACCGCGGTGCTGGTCACCCTGACCGCCCGCGAGCTGACCAAGAGCGCCAAGATCGTGGTCTCGATCCGCGAGGCGGAGAACACCCACCTGGTCCGCCAGTCCGGCGCCGACTCGGTGGTGGTGTCCTCGGAGACGGCGGGCCGGCTGCTCGGCATCGCGACGACCACGCCGTCGGTGGTCGAGATGATGGAAGATCTGCTCACCCCGGAGGAGGGGTTCGCGATCGCCGAGCGCGAGGTGGAGTCGTCGGAGATCGGCGGCTCGCCGCGGCACCTCGGCGACATCGTGCTCGGTGTGGTGCGCAATGGCGTGCTGGCCCGGGTCGGCGAGCCGGAGGTGGATTCGCTCGAGGCGGGGGACAAGCTGCTCTACATCCGCCGCGCGGCCAAGTAAGCCCGCGTGCGGGGACCCGGACGACCGGCGCGATAGTCTCGACGGGTGCCGGTCTTTCAGCTCAATGGTGTTCCCCTGCTGTCCCGTTCCGTGCTCGATCGCGCCGAGGAGACGCGCGGCGACGCGCAGGCCCTACGGGAGGGGTGGAGCGAGGCCAAGCTGCTCCGGGTGAACGCCCGCGGCCAGGTCAGATTCGAAGAAGGCGCGCTCGTGCTGGACAAGGCGATCGAGTTGTCGCCCGAGCCGAGCCCCGAGGCGGTGTTCCTCGGCATCGACGGCGGCGTGCACCTGTGGGCGGTGCGTGACCGGGACATCCAGGGCGCGCTGACCGACCTGCGCGGCATGTCGAACACGGTCGACGATCTCACCGCCGGCGTGCTCTCCACCGCGGTCGCCCTGCTGAACTGGCACGACAAGGCCGGATTCAACAGCGCGGACGGCACGGCGACCACGTCGAGCAAGGCGGGTTGGTCGCGCACGACCGAGGGCGGTTACGAGGAGTTCCCGCGGATCGATCCCGCGGTCATCTGCCTGATCCACGACGGCGGCGACCGGGTGCTGCTCGCCCGTCAGCACACCTGGCCGGAGACATTGTTCTCGCTGCTCGCCGGGTTCGTCGAGGCGGGCGAGTCGCTGGAGCGCTGTGTCGAGCGCGAGGTGAAGGAGGAGGTCGGCGTCGATGTCCGGGACATCAGTTATCTCGGCAGCCAGCCGTGGCCGTTCCCGCGCTCGCTGATGCTCGGGTTCTCCGCGGTCGGTGATCCGGCGCAGCCGCTGGTCTTCTCCGACGGCGAGATCGCCGAGGCGCACTGGTTCACCCGCGCGGAGGTCCGCGAGGCGTTGTCGGCGGGCGACTGGTCGGCGCAGGGGACCGGCGCGCGGCTGTTGCTGCCGGGATCGATCTCGATCGCCCGCACCATCATGGAATCCTGGGCCGCGCTCGACTGAGCGCACGAGAAATCAGCGCGGGCCGGAGTTGCCCGCGCGGATTCGGTCGGTGATCAGGCCAGGGCGGCGAGGGCCTGCTTGACGGCCACCAAAGTCGGATTGGTCGCGGTGGAGCCGTCGGCGAACTTCACGGTCGGCACCACGTGGTTGCCGCCGTTCACGCTGCCGACGAACTCGGCCGATGCCGGATCTTGTTCGATGTCGATTTCGATATAGCTGATACCGGACTCGTCCAGCTGCTTCTTCAGCCTGCGGCAGTAGCCGCACCAGGTGGTCGAGTACATCGTCAGGTCGGGCGTCGCGTCAGTCACGGATTGTGCAACGTCGAGCAGGCCGTGGGTGTTCCAGTCAAGTCATTTTCGGCACCGCTTGCGCTGCTTTTAGTAAGCGCGCATACTAATTGCATGACGATCATCGCCACCGCGCAGGCCACCTCGACCGCCGCTCCCGCCGTCTTCTTCGCCAAGTGGGCGGACATGGCCACCTGGCCGGAGTGGAACAACGACACCGAATGGGTCCGGCTCGACGGTCCGTTCGTGCAGGGTGCGACCGGGGTCCTGAAGCCGAAGGGCGGACCGAAGGTGCCGTTCGTCGTAGAGCGGCTCGACGACACTCAATTCGTCGATGTGTCCAAGCTCATCGGAGCTCGGCTGACCTTCGATCACCGGATCGCCGCGGCCGACGGCCGCACGACGATCACCGTCACCGTTTCGATCGACGGCCCATTGCGCTGGCTCTGGACCAAGATCATGGGCGGCGACCTCGCCAAGTCGGTGCGTCCCGACCTGGACGCGCTGATCACGGTCGCCGAGGGGGTGCCGGCTTGACCGGGCGCCGACGCCGGGCGGTCGGTTATCGGACCGACGCGAAGCAGACCGCGGGCGACGACCTGCGCGGTGAGCCGATCCGACCAGCTCACCGAACTGGGGAATGGTATTGCGGCGCGGCCTGATAGAACTCACCGCACACGACCATGCGGTGATCGCGCGAGCGATGTCGGGCGAGTGAGGGAGGCCGATGAGCAATGAAGGGCTACACACCGAATTCGAGCAGGCCGACGAGAGTCCCGGGCTGCTGCTCTGGCAGGTGACCAATCGGTGGCAGGCGGCGCAGCGCGCGGCGCTCGCCCCGTTCGATCTGACCCACGTGCAGTTCGTGCTGCTCGCCTCGCTGACCTACCTCACGGTGGCCGGCGACCCGGTGATGCAGCGCGACCTGGCCGCGCAGGCCGCCACCGATCCGATGATGACCTCGCAGGTGGTGCGCGCGCTCGAACAGAAAGGCCTGGTCGAGCGGCGCGATCACCCGAGTGACCGGCGGGCGAAATCGCTGGTGCCCACCGAAGCCGGTGCGGCGCTGGCGAATCGGGCGGTGGTCGCGGTCGAGGCCTGCGATCGCGAGTTCTTCGGACCGCTCGGCGTGCGGGCCGAGCAGTTCGCTACCGACCTGCGCAGCCTGCGGCGGCTATAGCATTTCGTCGATCCCGAGGCCGTGCTGCGGCCACGGCTTCCGGCGCGGCCGAGCGGGACCCGACCCGGCGCCCCACTGGCCTGCGGCGTGCGTCTGGCACAGCAGGGCCCAGACACACAGGGCGACAACGCCGTACACGAGCCCGAGCGCGCCGATGAACGGACCGGCGGCGCCCAGCGCCACCGCGAGCACCGCGCACGGCAACGGCCAGGACAGCAGCCAGCGCCAGCCCGCCGCGCTGCGCGCGCCGCCGAGTCCGGTGATGACGAAATACGCCGCGGCGCCGCCGCCGAGCGCCCAGCCGATGCCGGTGGACACGTGCCCCTCCGCGTGCTCGACGGCCAGGCCGAGGCCCGCCGTGATGGTGGCGATCGCGGCGGTGACCCAGCAGTGCATCGCCATCACGTATTGCCGCGGCAGCGCGCCGTCCGGGTCGTCGCCGGTCATCAGGCGCGGCACGAAGCCGTACATCAGGGTCAACGCCCACAGGCTCGCCAGCACGACGAACGCGCCGAACCCGAGGGCGAGCACCTTCGGATGCCACACCACCCCGCCCACCGCGGTGATCACCGCGATGACCCCCTCGCCGAGCACGATGATCACATACAGCCCGAGCCGCTCCCCGAGATGCGCCGAATCCGCGTGCAGTGCCATGACTTTCGGCGGTTCGACGCCCTTGAACCGGCGCGAGCCCCGGATCCGGCGATTCACCGCCTCCTGCGCGCCGATCATCATCTTGTCGCCGCTCACCGCGAACATCAGCCACAGATCGATGACCAGGCCGAGCGCCCACAGGTAGTACTTCCCCGGCTCGGGCACCCAGAGCGAGACGATCCACGGCAGCACGCCGAGGGACAGCTGGGCGATCGGCCAATCGACCACCAGCCTGCCGCGCCCCCAGACCTGCGCGGCGACCATGCGCACCAGCACATAGACCGCGGCGAAGGTGGTCGCGTGCCGGTCCGGGATCCCGGCCACCGCGGCGGCCATCACGCCGAGGCCGAGCATCGCGCCGAGCATCAAATAGATCCTGGTGTGGTCGCGGGCGATGTTGCCGTACAGCATCATGCACGCCCAGACCGTCCAAAAAGCCAGGTAGAGCAGGATATAGAGGGCGAAGTCGCCGAGCGAGGGGCCGCGGTGCAGCAGGTGGGTGAGCTGGCCGATGCCCGCCACCGCGACGAGGTCGAAGAACAACTCCATCCAGGTCGCGTGCCGGTCGGCGGGTCTAGCGTCGGTTGACGGCGTGTCGTGTGCCACGAGGGGACAGTATTGCGCGCGCGGCGAGAGTTGTCGGCGGGCACTGTCATGATGGGTGCCGTGTCGTCAACCAGTACACACCGACCGGCCGGCCTCGAGCTGGATTCGCTCGACCCCGAGCAGGCCGCCGCCGTGCGCGCGCCACGGGGTCCGGTGTGTGTACTCGCGGGGGCGGGCACCGGCAAGACCAGGACGATCACCCATCGGATCGCGCATCTGGTGTCCACCGGGCACGTGAAGGCCGACCAGGTGCTCGCGGTCACCTTCACCGCGCGGGCCGCGGGGGAGCTGCGCAACCGGTTGCGCGCGCTCGGTCTGGGCGGCGACGCGACCCAGGTGCAGGCGCGCACCTTCCACGCGGCCGCGCTGCGGCAGCTCAAATACTTCTGGCCGCAGGTCGTCGGCGACGTGCCGTGGCGGTTGATCGACGGCAAGTTCCCGATCGTCGCGCAGGCGGCGAACCGGGCCGGGCTCTCCTCTGCCACCGACAGCGTGCGCGACCTGCTCAGCGAAATCGAATGGGCGAAGGCCTCGCTCATCGCCCCCGAGGACTATCCGGCGGCGGTGGCCAAGCAGCATCGCGAGACGCCGTACGACGCGCTGCGGGTGGCCGAGGTGTACGCGGGCTACGAGAAACTCAAGGCCACCCCGGACGGCCTGCTGCTCGACTTCGACGACCTGTTGCTGCACACCGCCGCGGCACTGGAGGACTATCCGGCGGTGGCCGACGAGTTCCGCGGCCGCTACCGCAGCTTCGTGGTCGACGAGTACCAGGACGTCACGCCGTTGCAGCAGCGCGTGCTCGACGCCTGGCTCGGCGAGCGCGACGACCTGACCGTGGTCGGCGACGCCAACCAGACGATCTACTCGTTCACCGGGGCGACCCCCGGCTACCTGCTCGACTTCTCCCGCCGCTTTCCGGACGCCACGGTGATCCGGCTGGAACGCGACTATCGCTCGACCCCGCAGGTGGTCTCGCTGGCCAATCGGGTGATCGGGGTGGCGCGCGGCCGCATCGCGGGCACCCGGTTGCAGCTGATCGGCCAGCGGCCGGACGGGCCGGAGCCGGTGTTCGCCGAATACGACGACGGCCCCGCCGAGGCGGCCGCGGTGGCCAAGTCGATCCAGCGGCTGATCGAGTCGGGCACGCCGGCCGCCGAGATCGCCGTGCTCTATCGGATCAACGCCCAGTCCGAGAGTTACGAGCAGGCACTGACCGAGCGGGGCATTCCCTATCAGGTGCGTGGCGGCGAGGGTTTCTTCGCGCGCGCCGAGGTCAGGCAGGCCGTGTCGGCCTTGCGTCAGGCCGCGTCCCGGGACGACCTGCCCGACGCGGCTCGCAGCGGCGCCGCCCTGGTGACCCTCGTTCGCGCGGTTCTGGCTCCGGTCGGGCTGACCAAGGAGGAACCGGCCGGCGCGCAGGCCAGGGAGAAATGGGCCTCGCTCGTCGCGCTGGTCACGCTGACCGAAGACCTGGTCGCGCACGACGACAAACTCGACCTGCCCGGCCTGCTGCGCGAACTGGCCGCCCGCACCGAGGCGCGGCATCCACCGACCGTGCAGGGCGTCACGCTCGCCTCGCTGCATGCCGCCAAGGGTTTGGAATGGGACGCGGTGTTCCTGGTCGGTGTGGCCGACGGCACGCTGCCGATCCAGCACGTGCTGGCCGACGACGGCTCGGTCGGCGACGAGGCGAAGCTGGAGGAGGAGCGGCGGCTGCTCTACGTCGGCGTGACGCGAGCGCGCGAGCATCTCCAACTGTCCTGGGCGCTGGCCCGGGCCGAGGGCAAGCGCCGCACCCGCCGCCGGTCCCGGTTCCTCAACGGGCTCGTCCCCGACGATTCGCCCGCGTCCAGGATCGCGACGCCGGTCGTCGAGGCGAAAGGCATGCGTCCGACCTGCCGAGTGTGTGCGAAGCCACTGATCGGTACCTATGCGACTATGCTTGGCCGCTGTCGTCGTTGCCCGGCAGAGCTCGATGCCGAACTTCTGGCCGCGTTGCAGGAGTGGCGCGCGGAGAAGGCGGAGGCGCTGCGGGTGCGCGAATTCGTGGTCTTCACCGACACCACGTTGACCGCGATCGCCGAACAACTCCCAGGTGACGACGCCGCGCTGGGGTCCATCGCGGGCATCGGGCAGAAGAAGCTCGAACAGTACGGCGGCGAGGTGCTCGCGATCATCGCTTCGCGGTTGCGCGCAAGACCCCAAAACCGCAGGTAGAAAATAGGTTGTACCACCCGGCGAACTTGCCTATGGTGGGTTTTACGCACCGGGAGGTTATCCCGGCGCGCAGAGTTCAAACACACACACACAACGAGTTAGGAGGGAGGCAGACGTGAACATCAAATTCTTCAATGCGATCGACGTTGCGGTGAATTCACCCATGTCGGCCTCCCGGGGGATCCTCGCCTTGCAGGGGATCGGTCTGTCCGAAATCGGTGTGTACGGCACGCAAGCGCAGCACGCGCCCGCGCATGCCCCGATGTGCACCGTCATTACGGACAAGCCCAGTGCGGGTGGCTGGCACCCGTCTGTCGTCGATACGGCAGACGTCAACGTCGCCGCAGCAGCCGGTTATGAGCCGGCGGACCTGCAGGCAACACGCCTCCGTCCCGCACACCAAGCGATCGTGATCAGGACTCGACAGAGATGTCGAATACCTAGGTAGGGAACTTCCCTCCCAGACCTCCTGGCCACGGATCGCACGACGCGAAACCGTGGCCAGTCTTTTCGGCCCTTCAGCCAGCCGGCCCCGGTTTCGCGGACAACACAACGAACCGCTGCAACGAGCTGAAGGAGAACGACGTGTTCACCGCCCAGGAATGGCCTCAGGCCACTACTGACGTGACATGCGGAACCGTGGCGCCGACCACTCGGACCCGGGAGGGCAACAAGTCCGTGCCTTGTCGAGCCGGAGATCCCGATCTCTGGTTCGCCGAGAGCCCCAACCAGTTGGAGCAGGCCAAGGCGCTGTGCGCCAGCTGCCCCATCCGGAAGGGCTGCTTGACCGCGGCCATGGATCGGCGTGAGCCGTGGGGTGTCTGGGGTGGCGAGATCTTCGATCAGGGGGTCGTCATCGCCCGTAAGCGCCCGCGCGGACGTCCGCGCAAGGTCGCGGTCCCGGCATGAAGCTGGGGCTGACTCACGCCGCAGGTATGACTTCCCTCCCTCCGGTCGATGTGCTCGATTCGGTTGGTCCTGACACGGGCCGAGCCAACGAACGAGAAAGCAGACGAACCGCTCGCCGTCGCCCGGTGAGCGGCTCGTTTGCGTTGTCGTGCAAGAAGTATCAGGTTCGTCGTGGCCCGTGGGGTGCCCGGCGGACCGTCAGCCCGTCGGCAACGGCGAGCAATAGAGTTCTGGTGTCGTCGGCGTGCGCCCACCAGCGGTGGCGCACGCCCGACGGGCAGTAGTAGGAGTCTCCGGTGGACAACGTCACCTGCTCACCGTTGGCGGCGACCGTGATGGTCCCGGAGACCACGTAGATCAATTCATCGTTCTGATGCGTGAATTCGCGCTCGCTCCGCTCGGTTCCACCGGTGAACTCGAGCGCGCGTAGATCCCGCGGTCCGTGGACCAGCGAGCGCACCGAACCATCGCTGTTTCGCTCGGCCTGTTCGAGCACTCCCTCGCCGGCCCGCACGATCACCGAGCCGGGCGTGCTGTCGGCCGCCGCCAGGAGTTCGGTCGCCGTGGTGCTGAGCGCGTCGGCGATGCGTTGCAGGGAGCGCAGGCTGGTGTTGGTCCGCCCGTTTTCCAGTTGGCTCAGAAACGACTGCGACAATTCGGTCTTCGCGGCCAGCTGGGCCAGCGTCAGTCGCGCCGCACGCCTGCGGTCGTGCACGACGTTGCCGAGCCCGGGCCAGCGCGCCTGGTCGTCGCTTCCGTTCTGATGCACCTAACCAATACCTCTCTTGTTGCTTCAGCACCTTCTCAGCCGCGAGGCTCTGAATTCTCGTGTTTACATCACGGTGATCGCAATGCTTCCAGGGCCTTCTAGCGTACTGAATATTCAGTGGAGCTGAATATTCAGGAGGATCGGTGGAGCAGAACACCCTCAAGCGCCGGGGTACCGGGCTGATCGGTATCGACGCGGCGGCGGCGTCGCCCGGATACACGCTGTACGCGCCGTTGGCCGGGCGCGGGCTCGTCGAGTTGGTCGACCTCGCGGGCGAGGTGGTGCACCGCTGGCATCTGCCGTACCGGCCGGGCCGGCACGCGCGGCTGCTCGCCGACGGATCGCTCGCCTACAACGGCGCGACGCTGGCCCGGCCCCCGCTGTTCGCGATGTGGCGCAAATACAGCGGGGGATCGATGGGGCGCTATGACCAGGACGGGGCGCTGCTGTCGGAGCACCGCGACGACTTCCAGCATCACGACGCGCATCATTACGACGACGGGCGCATCCTCTACACCGGCGTCGAGCCGTTGACCGGTGCGGCCGCCGCGCGCATTCAGGGCGGGGTGCCCGGTACCGAGGCCGGCGGGATCGTCTGGTCGGACGTTGTCCGGGAGGTCGCGCCGGACGGCAGCCTGCTCTGGGAGTGGCGTGCCGCCGCGCACCTGGACCCGAAAGACTTTGCGCTGCAACCGCATTACTGGCGCGAACACTGGCCGCTGATCAACAGCGTGCATCCGCTCGACGACGACACCATTGTCGCGAGCCTGCGCAGTGTGTCGGCGGTGATCACCATCGATCGACGGACCGGCGCGGTCACCACCCTCGCCGACCGTTCGACGGTCGCGCAGCAGCACCACGCGACGCCGGTCGGCGACGGCAATATCCTGCTGTTCGACAACGGCACCTTCCGCACCGGCGAATCGGTCACCTACAGCCGGATCGTCGAAATCGACCGGGCCACCGGCGAAATCGCCTGGAGCTACCAGGATTCGCCGCGCGAGGCGTTCTTCACTCCGTTCATGGGCGGCGCGCAGCGGCTGCCCAACGGCAACACGCTGATCACCGAGGCCGCGTTCGGCCGCATCTTCGAAGTGACTCCGGCGCACCGGATCTGCTGGGAGTACGTGGTGCCGTCGTTCACCGAGTATCCGGATTCCGATACCGCGCAGGTCTTTCCAGGCATCTCCAACGCGATCTTCCGTGCCTATCGCTACCAGGACGTTCCGTGGCTGTGATCGATAGCTCGACAGTGCATCCGGTCGACGAGGTCCCGCCGCCCGGTCGCGCCCTCGCCTCGGCGGTGCAACACCTGATCGTGATGGTCGCGACGCCGATCACCTCGGTCTTGCTGATCAGCCGCAGTCTGCACCTGGACGACGCGCAGTCGCGGGCATTGCTCTGCGCCACTCTACTTTTCAGCGGCATCGGGACGATTCTGCAATCCAGCGGGCGGCTCGGGCTCGGCGCCGGTCTGCCGTTCGTCATGCTGCCCGGCGGCGCGGCCGTCGTGCTGTTCATCCAGATCGCGCAGGAATCGGATCCGGCCACCGCGAGCGGGGCCGTGATCATCACCGCGCTGGCCGGGACCGTGCTGGTGCCGCTGGCGCGGCGGCTGGTCACGCGCCTGCCCGCCGTGGTCATCGCCGCCATGATCGTGGTCATCGGGATCAACCTGGTGAAGGTCGCGGGCAATCTGATCACCACGCCCGACGATCCGGCTCCGGTGCGTTCGGTTGCCCTGGCCGCCATCACCATTGCGGCGACGGTGCTCGCCTACCGGGTGCTGCCGACCGGCTGGCGCCGGTTGTCCGTGCTGCTCGGCATGGCGGTCGGCAGCGCGGTCGCGGCGAGCCTGGGGCAGTTCCACCTGCAATCGGGTTCTGCGCTGGGCCAAACGCCCGACCTCTTCCTGTTCGGCACGCCGCATTTCGATCTGCTCGCGGCAATTCCGTTGCTGGTGTTCAGTATCGGTTCGATGGCGGAGGCCACCGGCCAAACCGTGCTCAACGCGAAGATCGTCGGCAAGCGGATCGACACCCCGGTCACCGTGGGCCGCACCATTCGCGGGGACGCCGTAACCTCGCTGCTGTCCGGACTTTTCGGCGGTCCGACGATGGTGACCAGCGGCGAGAACATCGGCCTGATCCGCCTCACCAACATCCGCAGCCGCTATGTCACCGCCCTCACCGGCGCGCTGCTGATCGTCGCCGCGTTCCTCGCCCCGATCGGCCGGCTGGTGAATTCCCTTCCAGGCCCGGTCATCGGCGGCACCGCGGCGATTACCTTCGCCATGATCATCACCGCCGGGCTCGGCATGTTCCGCGAGGCGGACCTCACTTCCGACCCCGTACTGCTCACTGCCACAGCGGCTTTGACCGCAGGCCTGCTGCCGATCCTCATCCCCGGCATCTACCGCGGATTTCCCACGGATCTGCGCCTGCTGCTCGGCAGCGGAGTGACGATGACCGCCGTCGTCGGCGTGGTCGTGCACCTCGTGTTCGCCACCCGCCGGCGTCAGAAGTCGAACACCGACACCGTCGTGGCCCGCAACACGCAAACATTGGAGAAGAAGCCGTGATCGGAGATCGGCTTGCCGCGCCACACGCCGTCGATGGTCGCGATCACCGGATCGAATTCGTCCGAACAGAGCGGCGGCACGGTGAAATCGGCCAGCGCCCGGATATTGCCGTCCGCCGCCACCAGGCTCTTGCAGGCTTCCTCGGCTTTCGGATGCGTCCCGCCGACCGTGGGCGCGCAGATCAGGCTGACGGTCCGCTTGTCCGCCACCTCGACCGATACCCCCGGCCCCACCGATAGCGACACCACCGACTGCCCATCCGCCCCGGCGGTCGCACCGACGGGCGCGGCCATCGATACCCCGAACGCAACCGCCGCACTGATCGAAACACCGACAACCCGACCGGTGCACGACATGGCCATCACCCTTCGTAGACGGAGCGGAGCCGACCTGAGCCGAGGCTAGTCGACCGATCACTGCGCCCTGCGCAATTGGCGGCACGCGGCTCGGTCAGAAAAGGGCGCCGATCAGCTGGCGGTGTGCTCCTCGCGGAAGCCCGGCATCCAGGTGCGGACCAATTCCATGAACGGGAGCTCGGCGTCGAGCTGGGCGAGGATGCCGACGGAGCCGCCGAGCACCCGGAAGATCATCACGTATTCCGCCGGGAGTTGCAGGGCGCGCGCGGTTTTCATCTCCTGGCTGGAGATGTCGGAGGCCTTGCCCGCGACCCGCTGCATCCACCGGCGGGTGAAGTGGAACGAGTCGGACTTGATCGGATCGGTGAACGGACGCAGATAGTCGGCGATCTCCTGGTGTGTGACCGTGCGCCCGGGGATGACCCAGCCGTTGTCGTACATCAACTCGGTGAGTTCCTCGAACCGTTCCTCGACCGCGAGTGCGAGCATCCGGCCGAGTACCACGGGGAAACCGTTCGGCAGGGGCGCGCAGGCGCCGAAGTCGATGACGGCGAGCTTGCCGTCGGGCAGCATCATGAAATTGCCGGGGTGCGGGTCGGCGTGCAGCAGGCCGACGGTCTCGGGGGAGGAGAAGTGGAAGCGGCCCATCAGGCCCGCGACCCGGTTCCGCAGATCGCGGGTGCCCTCGGGGTCTTCGGCGCCGGCCTTGATGATCGAGGACACCGCGGTGCCGTCCAGCCATTCGGTGACGATCACCTTCGGTGCGCTGGCCACCACCTTGGGCACCACGATTTCCTGGTGCCCGTCGAAACCCTTGGCGAAGGCGCGCTGGTTGGCCGCCTCGTTGCGGTAGTCCAGTTCCTCCTCGGTGCGCTCGGTGATCTCGGCGAGGATCGGCTTCACATCGGCGCCCGGGATGACCGACGCGAGCAGCCCGGTCATCCGGTTCAGCGTCTTGAGATCGGCGCGCAACGCCTCGTCCGCGCCGGGATACTGCACCTTCACCGCGACCGTGCGCCCGTCCGACCACACCGCCTTGTGTACCTGGCCGATGCTGGCCGACGCGGCCGGTGTGTCGTCGAACTCCTGGAACCGTTGCCGCCACTGGGTGCCGAGCTGCTGGTCCAGCACCCGATGCACGGTCTCGGCCGGCATCGGCGGCGCGGCGGCCTGCAACTTGGTCAGCGCCTCGCGGTAGTGCTCGCCGAACTCCTCGGGGACCGCGGCCTCCATCACGCTGAGCGCCTGCCCGAACTTCATCGCGCCGCCCTTGAGCTCGCCGAGCACGGTGAACAGCTGCTCAGCGGCCTTTTGATTCAGCTGTGCGTTGATCTCGGACTTGTCGCCGCCGGCCAGCTTCTTCCCGAACCCCACGGCGGCCCGACCGGCGATGCCGAGCGGAATCTTGGCCAACTTGGCGTTACGGGATGAGCGGCGGCGCACAATCTCAGACACATACCCATCATGGCGGAAGAAGCCGGTTCTTAGCCATGGCAATCTTGAATCGCTGCCGTCGGCGGGAGTGACCCCGGTCACGTGTCCCGCGCCGCCGCCGGGGTGCGCGTGTCCGCTCGACATGCGGTGAGTCCAGCGGGAATTCGCCGGCAGCCGCAGTCCGCGTGTCGTGACCACTGCCGTCGGCCGAGCCGGTGCGTCGCCGGATCGAACTCGAGCGTTGTGTCCAAGGTCGCCAGCGACCGGCGGGTGGACAGCGCCAGGATGTCGTCCACCTCGCTGACCGCGAGGGCGGCGATGGCGGCGACCTTCGCCGGCGACGCATGCCCGACCCGGCCCAGCAACTGCGCGGCCATATGCGGCCAGTCCGCGTCGTTGTCCGCGCGCAGCAGATCGGCGCAGCGCAGGCAGCTGGTCGCGCCGGGCAGCACGAGCGGGCCGATCACGCCGCGACCGTCGCGGATCCGCACCGGCAGGTGCGCGACCCGATGCTGCACCAGGTCCTCGATCAGGCGCGGATCGGTGACCATCGTGTCGGCCAGCACCACGAGGTCGGCCTGCCAGCCGGACACCGGCGCGGCGTGCGGCCGGTAGTCGCGCGAACGACTCGGGCGGACACCGAGTTTGCGCAGTCCGGTGGCGATCGTGTCGGACAGCGGGCCGAGTCCGTGCACCCGCACCGACCGGATCCGCCCGCTGCGATCGTCGGGGTGATCGAGCAGTCCGGCCTCGTCGAGCAGGTCGAGCAGCGCCATCGCGTGGTCCGGCTCGATACCGCATTCGCCTGCGCGCCAGACGATCTGGGGCCGGGTCTGGGTGCCGTCCAGCAGGCGCAGGAAGGCGAGCACGGTATCGGCGTCCAGGCCGGCGGCGTCGAGCAGCACCGCGGTCTCGGGATGCCAGCCGAGTTGCACGACGCCGGACGGGCGCACCAGCACGGTGAGCTGCGGGGGCAGCATCGGACCACGGCACAGGGATGTCATGCCCGGCAGTATGCGCAACCCGGAATGGTGAAAAAGCGACGAATCCCGTAGTTATCCACAGGGATTCGTCGCTACCAACAGGACAATCAGGCGGACGTGCCGCTGTCCTTGCCCAGGTCGGGCCCGGACTGCTCGTCGTCCGCCTGGCCGGCTCGCTCGCGCTCGGCCCTTTCCCGCGCCTCGGTCTCCGCCAGCTGCGCCAGCGGATCGTCGAACGCGGTGGCGCCGCCGCCGATCACCGAATCGATGAAGCCGGCGGGGGAGTCCAGGTCGTTGGAGTCCGGCAGCAGGTCCGGGTGCGCCCAGACGCCGTCCCGCTTCTCCATGCCCGCGTCGCCGGTGAGCCTGCGCCACAGCGCCGCTGCCTCGCGCAGCTTGCGCGGTCGCAGCTCCAGCCCGACCAGGGTCGCGAAGGTCTGCTCCGCGGGGCCGCCGGTGGCGCGACGCCGGCGCAGCGTCTCGGCCAGCGCACCCGCGCCGGGCAGCCGATCGCCGACCGCGTCGGTGACCACGACCTCCACCCAGCCCTCGATCAGGGCGAGCAGGGTCTCCAGTCGTTCCAGCGCCTGCTTCTGCTCCGGCGTGGTCTGCGGCTCGAACGCGCCCTGGGACAGGATCTCCTCGAGCTTGCCCGGATCGGTCAGCGCCGACGGATCGATGCCCTGGGCGGCCTCCTCCAGCGCGGAGAAGTCCATCCGGATGCCGCGCGCGTAGTCCTCGACCGCGGCCAGCACCTGCTGGCGCAGCCACGGCACGTGCCCGAACAGCCGCTGATGCGCGGCCTCCCTGGCCGCGAGGAACACCATGATCTCGCTCTCCGGCTGCTCCAGGCCCGCGCTGAAGTCCGCGATCGCCGCGGGCAACAGGGCGGCGGTGCCGGACGGACCGAGCGGCAGGCCGATATCGGTGGAGGTCAGCACCTCCTTGGCCAGCTGGCCGAGCGCCTGACCGAGCTGCGAACCGAAGGCGAGCCCGCCCATCTGGCCGAGCATGCCGACCATCGGCGCCGCGAACTCCTTGGCCTCCTCGGGCAGCGACGCGGTCCACATGCCCGAGATCTGCTGGGCCACCGGGTCACAGAGCCGCTGCCAGGTGGACAGGGTCTCTTCGATCCAGTCGTTGGCGGTCCACGCGACGGTCTTGCTCGCGCCGGCGGGCAACGTGGTCGCGCCGTCGAGCCACAGCTCGGCGAGGTGCGCGGCATCGGTGACCGCGCTCGCGGTCTTCGCCGACACCGGGGTGACGCTCGCACCGAGCTGCTGGCGGGCCAGTCGCTTGGCGACGTCGTAATTCACCGGGCCGGACTGCGCCGAGCCCGGCTGCCCGATGCCGCTGAGCATCTGACCGAGCGAGGTCAGCATCTGGCCGAGCTGGGACGGATCGAAACCGCCGCCGGGGCCACCCACTCCGAACGGGTTGTTCGACTCGGGACCGCCCGGCTCGTCACCGCGCTTGCGGTCGTCGTCGTCGCGGTTCGAAAATCCGAAGGGGACGTCACTCATATGCTTCACGTTACGCGTGCGGTACAGGCAGTTGATGTTCGCGCGGCGCGAAATCGGAGACGCGCGGGAGCGCCGAATGTCCGCCTCCGCCGTCCGCGCACGGCGGCCATCACTACTGTGGTCCAGGTGAATCGTCGGATCCTCACCCTGGTGGCCGCTCTGATCCCGGTGCTCGTGCTCGGCGCGCTCGGCACCGTGCTCACTGTGCCGTTCGTCGCACTCGGCCCCGGCCCCACCTTCAACACGCTCGGCAAGGTCGACGGCAAGGAGGTCGTCGACGTCCGCGGGGCGGAGGTGGATCAGACCACCGGCCACCTGAACATGACCACGGTGTCGGTGCGCGACGGGCTGAGCATCTTCGAGGCATTCGGCTTCTGGGTGAGCGGCAAGCACGGCCTGGTGCCGCGTGCCGAGGTCTACCCGCCCGGGGTGTCGCGGGACGAGATCGACAAGTCCAACCAGCAGGACTTCAAGGATTCCGAGAGCAACGCCGAGGTGGCCTCGCTGCACTACCTGAACATGCCGACCGTGGTGCTGCTGCGCAAGGTGGCAGAGGACGGCCCGGCCAAGGACGCGCTGAAACCCGGCGACGAGATCATCAGCATCAACGGTGCGCCGATCGCCGCGCCGAAGGACGTGGTGACGGCCGTGTCCGCGCAGCCGCCCGGCGCGCAGCTGACCCTGCAGGTGCGCCGGGAGAGCGCCGAGCAGACCGTGCAGGTGACCCTCGGCGCCCGGCCCGACGACAAGGACAAGGGCTACCTCGGCGTGACGCCGGGGGAGGGCGCGCGCCCGCCGTTGCAGGTGGACTTCAACCTCGCCGACATCGGCGGCCCGTCGGCCGGGCTCATGTTCAGCCTCGCGTTGATCGACAAGCTCACCCCCGGCGAGCTGGACGGCGGCAAGTTCGTCGCGGGCACCGGCACCATCGATCAGGACGGCAAGGTCGGGCCGATCGGCGGCATCCAGTACAAGATGATGGCCGCGCGTGAGGCCGGCGCGGAGACCTTCATGGTCCCCGCCGCCAACTGCAACGAGGCCAAGCAGCGCACGCCCGAAGGCCTGCGCCTGGTGAAGGTCGAAAACCTCACCGGCGCCGTGCAATCGCTCAACGACCTCAACGCGGGCAAGGAACCGGTCAGCTGCGGCTGACGCGGGTCAGTCGAGCCCGGACCACTCCAGCGTCGCGTGCAGCGCGTCGATGAGGTTGGGCGCCAGGTTCGGGTAGGTGCGCAGGTCCAGGTCGCCGAAGTCGTCCTCGTCCTCCTCGGGACGCAGTTGCAGCAGGCACAGCGACGCGCCCTCGCGCAGCACCGCGGCGAACAGCCGGGCCTCGCGCCGCTCCGGGTGTGCGTCGGCCGCGGCGCGCGCGGCGGCGTCGGCCGCCTCGTGATCGGCGAGCAGCGGCACCAGCGCCTCGTCCAGGGTGGATTCGGCGTCCGGCGGCAGCACCACGATCTCCTGCACCAGCACGCAGCCCTGCACGGCGGGCGGCCAGCTGGTGGTTGCGAGGAAGTCGTCGAGCGCCACCGAGCCGCCGGTGATGTCGTCCGGAAACAGTTCCTGGGCAACGGGAGTCAGCTCGGCCGCCTCGTCGACCTCGTCGACCAGCTCGGGCTGGGCCGCGATCAGATCGCTGGTGGGCACCAGCGCGAACATCTGCGGCGGTCTGCCCCACCCTTCGGCGTCGACGAATTCGGCGACCTCGCGGACGGAGCGGGCGAGGACGAGTTCGGCGTGCAGATCTGCGGGGGTCACGGTGAACATCCAATCAAACGAACGGCGCGGGCAATCCACAAACCCGCTGCTTCACACTCCGCCGACCATCGCGGGCAAGTTTCGTGAGCGTCGAACAATAGGCAGGGCATGGCATCGGTGTCCGATTCCGTAGAGTGGGGCCGGACGGTCCGAGAGGACCACCCGCAACATCGGACTGCGGCATCTCGGCCGGACGTATCGGCGCGAGTACCGCCGGACCTTGGAGAGTGGCATCGTGGGCATGCGGCCCCCCACCGGCTTACCTTCGCTTTCCCGACGCAGCCGCGTACTGCTGCTGGCGGCGATCGCCCTCGCGGCGTTGCTGCTGCTCGGTCCACGACTGACCGACACCTACACCAATTGGTTGTGGTTCGGCGAGGTCGGTTTCCGCAACGTGTATCTCACGGTGTTGCGGACCCGGATCCTGCTGTTCCTCGGCGTCGCCATTTTCGTCGGTGTGGTGGTGTGGCTGGCGTTGCTGCTCGCCTATCGGTCGCGGCCGGTGTTCGTGCCGGTGGCGGGACCGAACGATCCGATCGCGCGCTACCGCACCACCGTGATGAGTCGGCTTCGGCTGTTCGGCGTCGGTATCCCGGTGCTGCTCGGCCTGCTGTCCGGCCTGGTGGCGCAGTCGAATTGGGTCACCGTCAACCTGTTCCTGAACAGCAGCTCGTTCGGCGAGCAGGACCCGCAGTTCCATCTCGACGTCAGCTTCTACGCGTTCGAGTTGCCGTTCTACCGGATGATCCTGAACTGGTTGTTCGTCGCGGTGGTCATCGCGTTCTTCGCCAGCCTGGTGACGCACTACGTCTTCGGCGGGCTGCGGCTCAGTGGCCGCGAGGGCACGCTGACCCGCGCCGCGCGCATCCAGTTGGCCGTCATCGCCGGGCTTTTCGTGCTGCTCAAGGCGATCGCCTACTGGTTCGACCGCTACGAGTTGCTGATGAGCAGCCGTAAGGAGCCCACCTTCACCGGTGGTTCGTTCACCGATATCAACGCGGTGCTGCCGGCCAAGCTGATCCTGCTGTCCATCGCGGTGATCTGCGCGCTCGCCTTCTTCGCCGGCATCGTGCTGCGCGATCTGCGGGTGCCCGCCATGGCCGCCGCGCTGCTGGTGCTGTCCTCCATCCTGGTCGGCGCGGTGTGGCCGCTGGTGGTCGAGCAGTTCTCCGTGCGCCCGAACGCCGCGGACAAGGAAAGCGAGTACATCCAGCGCAATATCGCCGCCACCAGGCAGGCGTTCGGCATCACCGACGACAAGATCACGTATCAGGACTACAAGGGCGAGAGCAACAAGAGCCCGCTGCAGGTTCCGGTCGACGCGCAGACCATCGGCAACGCCCGGCTGCTCGACCCGAACATCTTGTCGCCCACCTTCACTCAGCTGCGCCAGCTGAAGAACTTCTACGGCTTCCCGGAGTCGCTGGACATCGACCGCTACAACCTCGACGGCGATGTGCAGGACTACATCGTGGCGGCGCGCGAGCTCTCGCCGGCCGCGCTGAGCGGTAACCAGAAGGACTGGATCAACCAGCACACGGTCTACACGCACGGCAACGGTTTCGTCGCCGCGCCCGCGAACCGGGTGAACAAGCCGCAGACCGACGACCCGAACGCGACCGGGGGCAGCAGCGACAGCGGCTACCCGATCTTCATGGTCAGCGACCTGTTCACGCCGCCGGACAAGCAGCGGATCAAGGTCGACCAGCCGCGCATCTACTTCGGCGAGGTGATCTCGCAGGCCAGCCCGGACTACGCGATCGTCGGCGCGAAGGAGGCCCAGCGGCCGCGCGAATACGATTCCGACACCGCGCAGTTCACCTATGACGGCAAGGGCGGCGTGCCGATCGGCAACTGGTTCAACCGGCTCGCCTTCGCCGCCAAGTACGCCGAGCGCAACATCCTGTTCTCCTCGGCCATCGGCGACGACTCCAAGATCATCTTCAACCGCGATCCGCGCGACCGGGTGCAGAAGGTCGCGCCGTGGCTGACCACCGACGGCAACGCCTACCCGGCGGTGGTCAACGGGCGGATCCAGTGGATCGTCGACGCGTACACGACCCTGGACGACTACCCGTACGCGCAGAAGACCTCGCTGGACGGGGTCGAGGACAGCATCGACAAGAAGACCGGCAGGCTGCTGCCGCGCAAGCAGGTCAGCTACATCCGCAACTCGGTCAAGGCCACCGTGGATGCCTACGACGGCACGGTGAAGCTGTACGAGGTGGACTCGAAGGATCCGGTGCTGAAGGCCTGGCGCGGGGTGTTCCCCGGGGCGGTCGAGCCGGAGAGCGCGATCACGCCGGAGCTGCGCGCGCACTTCCGTTACCCGGAAGACCTGTTCAAGGTGCAGCGCGAGATGTTGACCAAGTACCACGTCGACGATCCGCGCGAGTTCTTCACCAACAACGCCTTCTGGTCGGTGGCCGCCGACCCGACGATCGACGGCGGGGCGCCGGCCAACCAGCCGCCGTATTATGTGCTGCTGGGCGATCCGAAGGGCGGGAACAAGCCGGTCTTCAATCTGACCAGCGCGATGGTCGGCTACAACCGGCAGTTCCTGTCGGCCTATATCTCGGTGCGGTCGGATCCGGACGACTACGGCAAATTCACCATCCTGCGCTTGCCGACCGATACTCAGACGCTCGGCCCGCAGCAGACGCAGAACCGCATGACGACCGCGCCGGAGGTCTCGCGGGAGAAGACGCTGCTGTCCAATTCGAACAAGATCAAATACGGCAACCTGCTGACCCTGCCGATCGCCGACGGCGGCATCCTCTACGTGGAGCCGTTCTACAACGAACGCAATACCGGAGCGAACACCGCGACCTTCCCGCAGCTGCTGCGCGTGCTGGTGAGTTATCGGGACGACGCGGGCAGCGTGAAGGTGGGCTACGCCTCGACCCTGGCCGAGGCGCTGAATCAGGTGCTGCCCGGAAGTGGCGCGCTGGCAACGCCTTTCGGTGGTGACTCGGGTACGCGACCGCGGCCGGGTTCGGTTCCGACGCCGCCGGCCGAGACCAGCACCCCGCCGCCGAACACCGGTACTCCGCCGCCGAACCCGGGCACCCCGCCGCCGGCCGGTTCGTCGGCGGCCAAGGATGCCGCGGCCGCGGCGCTGAACCAGAAGATCGAAAACGTGCGTAATGCCATGCGCACGGGCAACTTCCAGGACTTCGGCCGGGCCCTGGACGAGCTGGACGCGGCGGTCAAGGCGTACCAGGACGCCGGGCGCTGACCACCCGATAACCGAACGAATACGCCGCCATCACGAAGATGGCGGCGTATTTCGTTACGGTAAATGGCTTTCCGGCTTCGAATGCGATGCCGATCTATTCACAGCGTATGAAACATTGGTAGCAAAACAAATTCAAACGCGGCTATATCCGGATGGTGCGGAGGCCGGATCGCCATACAGCGGTGTGCATAAACGAATCGGCGCTGCTATCCCCTCGGGGACAGCAGCGCCGATTCGGGCTCGGCCGAGACTCAGCGGCCGGCGATCGACTCGATCAGCGCGCCGTTCTGGTCCAGGATCTGCTGGAACTGCGCGTCCAGGCCGTGCTGCTTGGCCAGATCGCTGCCGAGCGACTTGGCCTGCTCGACCAGGGCCTTGGGGCTGCCGGGGACGGCGGGGAGGGCGGGTGCGGCGGCCTCGGGAGCCGGCTCCGGCTCCTGCACGGCCTGCGGCTCCGGCTCGGAGGTGCCCGGCTTCAGGTACTGGCCGCACACCGGCCAGGCGCCTTGGCCCTGCGTGGCGAGCACGTTCTCCGCGACCCGGATCTGCTCCTCCTTGCTGGCATTGTTGGCAGAGCCGTGGCCGCCGTTGGCCGCCCAGGTGCTCTGCGAGAACTGCAGGCCGCCGTAGTAGCCGTTGCCGGTGGCGATCCCCCAGTTGCCGCCGCTCTCGCACTGCGCGACGCCGTCCCAGTTGTGGGCGGGCGCGGCCGATGCGGTCGCGGTGGAGAGTGCGAACGGGACGGCAACAAGGGCGCCGGTAACAGCGGCAAAGCCGAGGGCGCGAGCGTTGAACTTCCGGTTCTCAGTCATAAGTGCATTTCCCTCCCTGCGCCTACCAACTCGGCGAAAAAGCCGCCGGTCCCTGCCCCCAGGTTGTCGGGGATCCTCGAGCCGCGGGGCAGGGTCGCCGGTATTCGAGCGGTTCGAGTTCGAGCCCTTCACGGATGATCCGGGCCGTGAACGCACGGTAACGAAGAAATCTCGGCAGATCACGTCTTGATAACACTCGCATTCCATGATGCGAATAACCCGAATATGGCCCTTTGCGCAGGTCGCAAATGCCGCCGACACGCATTCTGGACGGTCTGTTATAGCAAGGTTATGTGTTCGAGATCACCACGTTATTGTGACCCGGATCACGTTTAACCGGTTGCCGCGGACGGTGATTGGCCCATGCACATGGCAGATCGCGCTCGCATGGCGCGGTGGGCGTCGCTGCGAGCCGGTGTGACCCGGCTCTCCGCCCTCGATTTTTGCCCGCGCACGCCGGGGCGAGCCTGCCTGCGAGGTCATGAATACGACCGTTGACCAGGCGATTTGGCGTCCGCGTGAACCCGTGTGTAATGTTGTGTTTACCGACGCGGGGTGGAGCAGCTCGGTAGCTCGCTGGGCTCATAACCCAGAGGTCGCAGGTTCAAATCCTGTCCCCGCTACAACGAAGAAGGGCCCGGAACGCACAGTTCCGGGCCCTTCTTCTTTTTCCCGCCGGTCGATTGCTCAGCTTGTCAGTGCGGCGACGACCAAGGCGAGTGGGCAGTCGAGCGGTCGTTCAGAGGCCGTCTGCCGACACTGTGAAGTGGTGAGCGGAAATGTGCAGATGGTGGCGCATGTAGAGGCGGTGTGCGGCGGCCCGGTCGGGGCCGACACCGGAATCCAGATGGACGCCTTCGCAGTTCAGCCGCAGCGCCTCCTGCTTCGCCCACGCCATCAGGAGATCCGCGTAACCGTGACCGCGCGCGGTGGACGCGGTGATCAGGTCGTCCACGTACAGGTGATGTCCCCACGCGCTGTGCCACGCCTCGCGGAAGCCCAGCACCGAGACGGCCGTGTCGCCCCTCCCGGCGAACACGCCGGCGAGCCGGTAGCCGCGCGGCCGGAGGTCGGTGTCGACGAAGTCGACCAGCGCGTCCACCGTGCCCCACCGCGGCCGCAACTCGAGCAGCGTCGCCGCCGCCAACTTGGTCCGATCTGCACTGATTTCACGAATCTCGGGCATGGAACCGACGCTAGCGCCGCCCCACCGCCTCGGCCGAGGTCCACTTCGCCTCAACTCTGCCAGTCCACTGGCCGGCGGGTGAGCGATGCCCAGATCTTGGTTCAGTCGCGCACGGTGCGCCGACTCGGCAGGCATGCGGGGTCGTGAGTGAACGCGCCGCCGGTGGCGAGGTGGCCTCGTCGGCGTCGCGCGTGCGGTGGCTAGGTGTGTTGCTGGGCGGCGTCGCGGGTGCGGATGCCGTCGAGGATGACCTGTAGCTTCCAGGTCTCGCGGGCGGTGCCGCCGACCGTCAGCAGCGGGGCGAGTTCGCGGATCGTGGGGTAGTCGCCGGCGGGTAGGGCCTGGTAGGTGGCATCGAGTCGAGTGGCGGTGTCAGCCAGGGATTCGGCCGGTTTGTCGGTGGCTGCCCGTGCGGCGGCCTCCAGGGCGGCCGAGGCGATGTATTGGAGCAGTAGGTCGACGGCCCAGGCGCAGGCGGCGTCGCGGATCCCACCGACCCGCAGGAGGCGCAGCATCTCTTCGACCAGTCGCAGGATGTGTGGTCCGGTGGGGGCTTCGGTGAACGCGACGGCGGCGAGGTCGCGGTGCGTGGCCAGGGCGGCGACGGTGCGTTCGACGAGAAGTTCCAGGCGGGCGCGCCAGTCACCGTCCGTTTCGGCAGGCAGCTCGACCGCGGCCACGGCCAGGTCGTGGGTCAGCAGCATCAGCTCGCGCCGGTCGTGCACGTAGACATAGAGCGACGCCGAGCCGGTATCGAGAACCTGGGCGACGCGGCGCATGCTCACCGCGGCGCAGCCCAGCTCGTCGACCAGGTCGAGGGACGCGGCCACGATCGCGTCGAGGCTCAGCGGAGCCTTCGCGGGACTGGTGCGGGGATTGGGGCGAGGGGAGCCGGGCATGCGCCGAATCCTAGCTTGACAAACAGTGCTCGGAGCGAGCATCGTTCGCAACGATCAGTGATCGTTACGATCGGTGATCGTCCATCATGTAGAGGAGTTGTCATGAAGGTGATCGTGTTCGGTGCGGCCGGACGGGCGGGTCGAGCAATCGTGACCGAGGCGCTGGCCGCCGGTCACGATGTCACCGCCGCGGTCCGTGACCCGGCCAAGCTCTCAGCGGCCGACCGGCTGACCGTGGCCCGCGCGGACGTTCGTGACCCGGACAGTGTGCGCGCGGTAGTCGCGGGACGCGACGCGGTGATCAGCGCGATCGGCCCAGCCGGCCGCCACGCGCACGGCCTCTACTCCGACGCCGCCCGCGCGATCGTTCCCGCGATGCAATCGACCGGAGTGTCCCGCCTGATCGTCATCACCTCCAGCGGCGTCCGCCGCGACGACCCGAATCACGCACTCTGGTACCGCTGCCTCGCCCGAACCCTGATGAACGAGCTCTACGGCGACATGCGCCTGATGGAATCGATCATCAGTGAATCCGCCGTGGACTGGACCTTCGTCCGCCCCACCCGCCTGACCGACGACCCGCCGACCGCGGCCTACCGGGTCCAAAACGGCGAAACCCCGAGCGGCGGTTGGAAAGTGCCCGTCCTCGACGTCGCTCGATTCATCGTCGAAGAACTGGACGGCCACCGCTGGTCACGCTCCGCGCCGACGCTCGCGCAGTAGCCTCACACCTCGTCCAGCGCACGCCGGCCGGTCACCGGCCCCCACACCCAGACCAGCGTGACCATGGTGAGCAGCGCGACGGTGATCACCGAGAACACCAGCCCCGGCCCGTTCGCCCGGTCGAGCAGCGGCAACAGCAGGAACGGCAGCAGCGCCGTGCTCACCTTGGACAGTGAATAGGTCGCGCCGGACGCAGTGCCGCGCACCGCGGTCGGGAACGACTCCGGCAGATACGCGTGGATGGCGTCGGAGAAGACATTGCTGGCGATGGTGAACAGCCCGCCCGACAACAGGATGAGCGGCACGCTGGTGGCGAACCCGAAGGTCAGGCCGAACAGCGCCATCAGGGTCGCGGTCCCCATGACGAGATACTTGCGTTCGATCCGCTCCATCAACGGGATCGCCAGCAGCGACCCCAGCGGGTACCCGAGATAGGTGATGGCCAGGTAACTCAGCGAGGTGACCACCTCGAATCCCTTGCGGTCCAACACGAGTACCGCCAGGGTGCCGAAACCGTAGTAGCCGAACACCTGCAGGATCATCACCGCGGAGAACAGCGTCGTCCTGGCCCGGTACGGCGGCATGACGATCGCGCTGAACGGCAGACCCTTCGTCTTGTTCGCCTGTCGCGCAAGCCAATGCGGCGATTCGGGCATGTCCCGGCGCGCGACGACCACCACCGCGGCGCCGAGCCCGCCGATCACGAACAACCAGCGCCAGCCGTCGATGCCGAAGGGCTGCAACGGAACCAGCCATTTGGCCAGGAACCCGACGGTCGGCACCGCGCAGAAGCCGATCGTGTACGCCATGGCGATCATCCGCCCACGCACCTGCGGCGGAACCACCTCCGAGAGGTAGGTGTCCGACACCGTCATCTCGGCGCCGATCCCGAGTCCGGCGAGGAATCGCGTCGCCATCAGGAAGGCGACGTTCGGGCTGAACGCGCCGAGCAGGGTGAACCCGGAGTACAACGCGATATTCACCATGAACATGCGCCGCCGCCCGAACACATCCGACAACCGGCCGATCACCAGCGCGCCGAGGAACTGCCCGGCGAACGCCGACGCGAGGATCCCGCTGAGCTGAAACGTGGACAGGTGCATCTGCTGCTTCAGCACCCCGGTGATCGTCCCGGCGAGGAACAATTCGTAGAGATCGAAGAACAATCCGGCACCGACCAGCGCGACCAGCTTGCGATGAATGGGACGAACCGGAAGTTCGTCCAGCCGTAGCCGTTCCCGGCCGACGTCGGATGTTGTGGTCATCCCGCCATACTCCTGATCAAGCCCCCTTCCGGCAACAAATCAGCGTGGTGTGTCCGGTTCGTGTCGCTTGCCCGTCCGTTGCCGGAACGTGCCCGTCCGGAACTCCGATTCCGCCCTGTCCGGCGGGCCCCGGTGGTTGACTTGGCCGCGTGCAGGCCGCGTCCGGCCGCACGTCAGTACACCGAGGTCAGGAGGCCACGGATATGCCTACGCACGATGGAAGCTGGTCGCAGGGAACGCCCTGCTGGGTCGACAGTCAGGTCGACGACACCGCGCGGGCCCGGGAGTTCTACGCGGAGCTGTTCGGCTGGGAAATCCTGGATAGCCCGCCGGACGCGGGCGGCTATCTGATGGCGCTACGTCACGGCAGACCGGCCGCGGGGATCGGGCCCAAGCCCGACGGCATGGCCATGCCCTCGGTGTGGACCACCTACTTCGCCGCGGACAGCGCCGGCGCGATCGCCGAGAAGGTTACGGCGGCAGGCGGTTCGGTGCTGATGGCGCCGTTCGACGTGCTCGACGTCGGTCGCATGTGCGTCGCCGCGGACCCGATCGGCGCGATCTTCGGCGTGTGGGAAGCCAAGGCGCACAACGGTGCGGGCATCCACAACGAGGACGGCGCGTACTGCTGGAACGAACTGCACACCGATCGGTACAAGCAGGCACAGGAGTTCTACTCGGCCGTATTCGGTTGGCATTACACCGAAATCGGTGACGGCCAGAACTTCGTCTACGCCACCTTCGCGCTGACTCAGGACGGGGCTCCGGTCGGCGGCGTCAACGACGCGAGCAAGACGCCCGGCGACGCTCCGTCGTTCTGGCTGACCTGGTTCCAGGTGGACAACACCGACGCCTCCGTCGCCAAGGCCACCGAGTTGGGGGCCACGGTCCTGATGGGGGTGCACGACAGCCCATTCGGCCGGATGAGCGTGCTGCAAGGCCCGCAGGGTGAGGCGTTCGGCGTCATCGATCCGTCGACCGTCGCCGAACCGCAGGCCGGCGCGTAGTCCGGAGCGCGGCGAAAGATCAAGGAAGGGCCGGTGTTTCGACGCCGGCCCGTTCTTATCGCTGCGTGATCGGCGGGACGGCCAGGTCGGTTCGCCGAGTGCTCACCTTGACCGCCTTGTTCTCCGCCGCCGCGGCGGCATTGGCCAGTTCGACATTCTCGGGCGCGGCGGCGGCCTTGTCGGCGGCCCGGACGGCTTGATCGGCCTCGAAGGCCCCGAGGAAGCTGTCGGTGGCGTCCTCGGTGGCGAGCACCGCGGCCAAGGCGGCGCGCGCCGCGTCGGCGGCGGCCTGTGCGGCGGTGGCGGCGGTCGAGGCGGCCTCGGCGGCCTTCGTCGCGCTGTCGATTCCGGTGTGGATGGCCGCGCGCGGGCTGCCTGCCTTCGCCTTCCGATCGGTTTTCGCACCGGGGGCCGTGGCGCGGTCGGCGGCTGCGGCGCGATCCCGGGCGCTCGCGGCCCGCTGCCGTGCCTGCTGGATCAGCGCGTGGGTGACGGGCTTCTCGATCGAACGAGCGCCGGGTGCCCGACCGTTGACGTCCTGAGCATCCGCGCCGCCGGCTCCGGACAAAACCAGAGCCGCACACGCGGCAACCAGGACAACGACTCGGGGGCGATCCCTACGCATAAGCCCTCCATCGATGGAAGAAGACCAGCCAGTCTGGTTAACCGTACGTCCGAACGGCCGGATTCGGTGCGACCTCGGCGTGGCGTGGCGCGTTCCCTCCCGTCCGCGCCGCAGGCCGCTGATCAGCGAGATCCGGGCGGCGTGCGGGCCACCAGGCCGTGCTGGTGGGCGTAGACGACCGCGTGGATGCGGTCACGCACACCCAGTTTGGCGAGGACGCGCGAGACGTGGGTTTTCACCGTTTCCTCCCCGACTCCGAGCTGCGCGGCGATCTCGGCATTGCTGCGCGCGTCGGCGAGCAGCAGCAACACCTCGAGCTCACGCGCGGTGAGCTGCTCGACCTCGGGCGGGGTGTGCGGCGGCGCGAGAGTGGTGGCGAAGCGCGCGGCCAGACGGCGGGTCATCGACGGATCGATGAGCGCGTCGCCGCGCGCCGCGATCCGGATGGCGCCGACGAGTTCTTCCGGCGGCAGGCTCTTCAGCAGGAACCCGCTCGCGCCGGCCCGCAACGCGCGATACAGATTGGCCTCGCTGTCATAGGTGGTGAGCACCAGGACGTGCGTGCCACCCGCCGCGACAATGGCCTCGGTGGCGGCGAGCCCGTCCAGCTTGGGCATGCGCACATCGAGAATCGCGACATCCGGTCGCAGCCTTGCGGTTTCGGCGATGGCCGTACGCCCGTCGCTGACCTCGGCGACGCAGTCCAGATCGGCCTGGCTGTCGAGCACCGCCCGCAGGCCGGAGCGGAACATGCTGTGGTCGTCGGCGATCAGCACCCGGATCGGCATGGTCACGACCCGCCGATCGGCACGGAAACCGTAGTGTGCCAGGATGTTCCGGTCGCATCGGGACCGTAGTCGAGTTCGCCGTCGAAGAGCTCGGTGCGGCGCCGGATCCCGCCGAGTCCGCGCGGCACCGCGGTGTCGCTGACCGCCGGTATCGGCGGAATCGGGTTGGTCGCCCGCAGCACCACCCGGTTCGGCTGATACACCACCGCGAGCCGCGCGTGCTCGCCGTCCCCGTGCCGCAGCGCGTTGGTCAGCATCTCCTGCACGATCCGATACACCGTGACATCCAACGACTCCGGCAGCTCGACCACCGAACCACGCACGGCCACTTCGACATTCAACCCGGCGGCCCGGACATGCTCGACCAGCCCGTCGATATCGGCCAGCCCGGGCTGGCGCTGCCCCTCGTCGTCGCGGCCGTGCAGTAGATCGAGCTGCCGCCGCAGATCCACCATCGCGGCCCGGCTGCTCGACTCCACCGCCGCCAGCGATCGGGTCGCCGCGCCGTTCGCGGTGTCCGCCATGGCCATTCGCGCCGCACCCGCGTGGATGCCGATGGCGCTGACATGATGGGAGATGACATCGTGCAGGTCCCGCGCGATCGCCGCCCGCTCGTCGGTCACCGCCCGCTCCAACGCGACCTGCTGCTCCTGCCTGCGCAGCCGCTCGCGCTGCTCGAGGTCGGCGATGTAGGCGCCACGCGCCGCGGTGTACCGGCCGACCAGCCACGGCACGCAGCCCGCCGCCGTCGTCGAGGCGATCAGCAGCCGCCAGTCGTGCCCGGCGTGATCGCGCGAGAGCAGATGTGCCGCCGCGACTCCGCCGCACAGCACGAGCATGGTCAGCACCGATTTCGGGCCGGCCAGCCACGCGCCGGTCCGGTACCCGGCGACCAGCAGGCCGACACCGGCGAACTGCCCGTCGAAGCCGTGCCGTTGCAGCAGCCCGGTGACCACCAGCCGGATCAGCACCTGCGCCACCGCGACCGCGCCGGCCGTGCGCGGCGGCGCGGCCAAGGCCAGATCGACGACCACGATGCCCGCCAGCACCGCCACCGTCGACCACGGTGCGACGCCGAAGATGCCGCACACGCCGATCGCGACCGCGTCGATCAGCGCCGCCACCGCCGCGACCACCAGCGACTGGCGGGCCAGCGACCTGCTCACATCCAACAGTTCGCCACCGCCTTCGGGTTGTCGGAGCCGTCGCGGGCGATCCTAGCCAGATCGGTTACCGGGCCGCCGACAACTCTGCCCGCCGCCGCGCCCGATCGCGTCCCCCGCGCGGGGGACGCTGAATCCCTCGGCGGCGCGATGTTTACGCAGGCCATCGCCCGTAGCGTCGAAATCCGACGCCGGACGATCCGAGGAGATCACGTGGACCGAGTGGAACTACTGACCTACGCGTTGCCCGCCTTCGCGGTGTTCATGCTGGTGGAGTGGATCGCGTATCGCCGCGATCCGGACCGGCCGGCGAACGGCGGATCGGCGCGCGACACCGCGTCCAACATCGCGACCTTTACCCTCGGCCGGATCGCGAAACCGTTGACCCAGTACCTGATTCCGTTCTCCGCCGTGGTGGCGGCCGCCGCGATCACCCCGCTGCACCTGTCCGCGACGTCGTGGTGGGTGTGGGTGCTCGGCCTGGTGGTCACCGATTTCTGCTACTACTGGGCGCATCGCGCCGACCACCGGGTCCGGCTGCTGTGGACCGCGCACAGCGTGCATCACTCCAGCGAGCACTTCAACCTGTCCACCGCGATCCGCCTGCCCTGGGTGCATCCGGTGGCCAACGTCCTGCGCGGAATCGCTTGGGTGCCTGCGGCTTTGCTGGGCTTCCCGGTGTGGATGATCTTCCTGTTGCAGAGCATCGGCCTGCTCTACCAGTTCCCGATCCATACCCAGCGCGTCGGCACGCTGGGCCGCCCGATCGAGTTCCTGTTCAACACCCCCGCCCACCACCGCATCCATCACGGCTCGAATCAGCCCTACATCGACCGCAACTACGGCGGCATCCTGATCATCTGGGACCGCATGTTCGGCAGCTTCGCCGCGGAGTCCGAACCCATCCGCTACGGCCTCACCAAGAACATCGGCACCGGCAATCCGCTGAGGGTCAACTACCACGAACTCGCCGGGCTCGTCCGCGACGTCCGCGGCGCCGACACCTGGCGCGGCCGCCTCGGCTACGTCTTCGGGCCGCCCGGCTGGACCGAACACCGCGAACTCGCGCCGGAACCCGCACCGCGGACGAAGTCGGTCCAGCTCACCTGAACGCGATCCGGGCGATGCTCGGCATCGCCCGGATTCCCTTGTCCGGCAGTCGCTCAGGCGCTGTCCAGGAAGAAGCGGAGGGTGGAGATGTTCGGCGAGCCCTCGGCGAACTCGACGAACGCGACGCCCCTGGTGTCGCCGAACCGGACCGACGCGGTGACCGTGCGCCCGGCGGCGATCAGCTTGCCCCAGCGCATGTTCCGCGCCCGATTGGTGAACTCCTCCACCGAAACCGGTGTGCCGGCCGGCAATTCGACCACGGCGTAATGGCCGAGCAGTCCGCGCACGCGGACGATGTCCGTGCTGCCCGCGGCGGCGAACAGCCGTGAGGTCACCCGGCGGCCGGTTCGTCCGATGCCGCCGAGCGCGCGCAGCATGCCGAGCGCGCCGTCGAAGCCCTGGTTGCTGATCAGCTGCGGACCGAGGCGCAGCGCGGCGCCGAGCCCGCTGGGCCCGGTGCGCAACAGCTGCACGATCATCGGGCCCAGCTCCCAGTGCGCGGCCAGGTGTGCGATCTTCCAGTCGCCGTTTTGCTCGGTCAGCTGGTAGCGCAGATGCATCGGGACCGAGACCCGCGCGCCGGTCGACATGGTGGTCTCGATGGTCAGATCGCGCACCACGATCGGCGGCGCCACGATGTCCCGCTCGACCCGGAAGACGATGCCGTTGGGGCCGATGAAGGTGTCGTAGAAGGCTTCGATGGCGGTGCGGCCGACGTGCGGGCGGGCGCCCACCGGGTCGTTGACCTCGGCGTCGGCGGTGAACAGGTCGACCCACGCGGATTTGTCGTGCACGGCGACCGCGCGCGGGGACGCCTGCACGGCCGTCAGCAGCTCGGCGGCCGAGGGTTCCAGCGGCATGACAAATCCTCCGATGTCGACGATGACTCGTCCCATGGTAGAACAAGTTTCAATTGCCGGATCGCGGCCGCGGCCGCCCGATCGGCCTAGCCGACGGTGAGTCCGGCGGCGTCCCGGCAGTACAGCCAGAGCCGCCAGGCCTGGTCCGGGGTGTAGTGCGTGCGGCGCAGGTAGTGCTCCGGGCGCGGCTTGCGGTCGGCCCAGAACCGGCCCGAGGGCAGCGTGGCCGAGGTCGCGGCGAGCCAGATCGCGGTGTCGGCGCCCTCTTCGGGCGTGCGTAGCAGCGGCCGCGTGAGTCGATGGAAGCCGGGCAGCGACGAGGTGACGCCGGGTGTGTCGGCCCAGCCGGGATGCATGCTGTGCACCGAGATATGCTGCGGTGCATAGTGTTCGGCGAGCAGCGGGGTCAATGCGACCTGTATGCGTTTGGTACGCGCGTACGCGGTGGTGCCCGAGTACCGGCCCTGCCGGTATTCGGGGTCGTCGACGGCCAGCGGCTGCGCGTACATGCCGCCCGAGGACATCAGGATGACGCGCGATCCGTCGGCGGCGTCGAGCAGCGGGACGAGCCGCTCGGTGAGCAGCAGCGGGCCGAGGACGTGCGTGGCCAGGGTTATCTCGTGTCCCTCGGCGGTCTCGATCCGCCGGGGCGGCAGCACGCCCGCGTTGTGGATCAGCACATCCAGGCTCGGTAGCCGATCGGTGAGTTCGTTCGCGCAGGCCCGCACCGAACTCGGGTCGGACACATCGCAGACCGTCACGGAGACCTCGGCCGCCGGATCGGCTTCCCGAATCTCCCGGCAGGCCTGTTCGCCACGCGCACGGTCGCGCACGGCGAGCACCACCGCGGCGCCGAGCCCGGCCAACCCGGCCGCGATCGCCTTGCCGATACCGGAATTCGAACCGGTCACCAATGCCGTGCGTCCGCGCAGGGCGCCCGGCCGCGGGTCGTCCGCGGGCCAGCCACGGCGGCGCAGGGTGATACCGAGACGGCTGTACCCCGGCACGATCGTCCGGTCGAGCAGGGTGTCGAAAAAGCCGGGCGCGCCGGACGCATCGGTCATGGAGCAATTCTCCTGTCTAGCCGCATCGCGGAGCAATAACGATGCATGAACGTTGCAATGGGCCGGTACCTCGCTAGAGTCGAGGCATGGGCATCGAGTGTTCGAGCGTCGTCGCGGCACCCCGGTCCGAGGTCTTCGAGTGGCACACCCGGCCGGGCGCGTTCGCGCGGCTCGCGCCGCCGTGGCAGCCCGCGTCGGTGCTCGCCGAGGCCGCCTCGCTGGCCGACGGCAAGGCCGTGCTCGGCCTGCCGGGTGGCTTGCGCTGGGTGGCGAAGCACGATCCGAGCGGCTACGACCCGCCGCAACGATTCGTCGACCGGATCGCCGTCGACGGTCTCGCCTCGGCGCCCGCGGGCCTGCTGCTGCGCTGGCGGCACATCCACGACTTCGAGGTCGTCGACGACACGCACACCAGGGTGCTGGACCGGGTCGAGACGCCGGTCCCCGGCTTCGTGCTGCGCCCGATGTTCGACTACCGCTATCGCCAGCTCGCCGACGATCTGGCCGCGCACGCCGACGCGGCCCGAGCGGGCTTCACGGCGAAGACCATCGCGGTGACCGGGGCATCCGGACTGGTCGGCTCGGCCTTGACCGCGTTCCTGACCACCGGCGGGCACACCGTGGTCCCCTTGGTCCGGCACGCACCGAAATCCGGTGAACGGCAATGGAACCCGGACGATCCCGCGCCCAACCTGCTGGACGGGGTGGACGCGGTGGTGCACCTGGCGGGCGCGTCGATCGCCGGCCGCTTCACCGACGAACACAAACAGGCCGTCCGCGACAGCCGTATCGAGCCGACCGAGCGGCTCGCGGCGCTGGCCGCCCGCGCCGGAGTGCCCACCTTCGTCAGCGCGTCCGCCGTCGGCTACTACGGCTACGACCGTGGCGACGAGCGCCTGCTCGAAGACGCCTCGCGCGGTGACGGTTTCCTCGCCGACGTGGTCGACGCGTGGGAGTCCGCCGCCGACGCCGCCACCGGGGTCCGAGTCGTCAAGATCCGCACCGGCATCGTGCAATCGCCGCGCGGCGGCACCCTGCGCCTGCTGCGGCCGCTGTTCGCCACCGGCCTCGGCGGCCGGATCGGGGACGGCGAGCAGTGGCTGTCCTGGATCGGCATCGACGACCTGGTGGACATCTACTATCGCGCGCTGTGGGACGGCGCCCTGTCCGGTCCGGTGAATGCCGTTGCCCCGCAACCCGTGCGCAACAGCGAATACACCCATATCCTGGCCGGCGTGCTGCGCAGGCCCGCGCTGGTCCCGGTGCCCGAGTTCGGGCCGGCGTTGCTGCTCGGTGAACAAGGCGCGCGTGAGCTCGCCGCGGCGAGCCAGCGGGTCGTGCCCGCCGTGCTGGACAAGGCCGGACATCGGTTCCGCACACCGGATCTCACCTCGGCGCTGCGTCATCTGCTCGGTCGCGGTCATCCGCTCGGTCGCGCCGGCCGCTGACCCGGACGGTCAGCGGGTGAGCAGGATCTGGTGTACATCGAGGTAACCGCAGCGGAATCCGGCCTCGGCGTGCGCCAGATACAGCCGCCACATTCGCCGGAAGATCGGATCGAAGCCCAGTTCCGCGACCCGGTCGGCGCGCGCGTTGAACCGCTGCTGCCACAGCCGCAGCGTGTGTGCGTAGTGCTCGCCCATCGACAGTTGTTCGCGGACAACGAGTTCGGTGCGCCGCCCGGCCACGTCGGCGAGCAGCCGGGTGGACGGCAGGAAGCCGCCGGGGAAGATGTACTTCTGCACCCAGGTGTAGGTGTGGCGGGTGGCCAGCATGCGGTGGTGCGGCATGGTGATCGCCTGGATCACCGCGCGCCCGCCGGGCGCCAGCACCCGGTCGATGGTCTCGAAGAACGTCTCCAGGTACTCGTAGCCGACCGCCTCGATCATCTCCACCGAGACCACCGCGTCGAATTCACCGCGCACCTGGCGATAGTCGAGCAGATCGATGCTGACGCGATCGGAAAGCCCAGCGGCCGCAATGCGATTCAGCGCGAGCGCGCGCTGCTCCGTGGACAGCGTCACCGAACGCACCTGCGCGCCGCGGGCGGCCGCGCGCAACGCCAGTTCGCCCCAGCCGGTGCCGATTTCGAGCAACCGGGTGCCCGGGCCCACACCTGCGCGGTCGAGAATCCGATCGATCTTGGCCTGCTGCGCGGCCGCCAGATCCGCCCAGCGCGGCGGCGGCGCGGTGGCCGGGAACAACGCGCTGGAATAGGTCAGCGTCTCGTCCAGGAACAGCTCGAACAGATTGTTCGACAGGTCGTAGTGCCTGGCGATATTGCTCCGGCTGTTCGTCTCGCTGTTGCGCTCGGCCGCCGGGTGCTTCGAGACGTAGAGCCGGCGCAGCGCGCGCAGCGGCGCCGGAACGAGCGTGTCGATGTGCGCGGCGAACACGGTGAGCGTCGCGGCCGGATCCGGCGCCGACCAGTCACCCGCCATGTAGGACTCGCCGAAGCCGATCAGCCCGCCCACCCCGAGCCGGGCGGCGAAGTCGGCCGGACGGTGCAGGATCAGCCGCGGCGCGTCCTGCGCGCCGGCGCCGAGCACCGTTGCGTCCGGATACTCCACCCGCAGCGGCAGCGTGCGGACGGCCCGCCGGAACAGCCGGTCCGCCACCGCCGCGGCGATCGCGGCGCGGGCACCCGCCGGCACCCGCTCGACGTCGGGCCAGTACGCCGAGGGTGATGCTGTGACCTGTGTTTGGATACTCACCGCGAATACTCCTCGAAGTGCTTGGCCGGGCGGGGAACGAGAGGCAGGCCGCGCGCCCAGAGCTGCACGCCGTGCCTGCGAATGAGCGCCGAGACCACAAGTGGGGCAAGGGGTACCGCCACTGTCGCGCGCAGGATGGTACGGACGGTGGCCGAATGGCAACGGCCGGTCATCGAGGCGGCGAAAATCGGCTGGTCATCGATGAGGGTGATGGCGACCCGCAGCCGGTCGGCGGGTTCGGGCAGGCGCATCCGGTATTCGCCGCGGACCTCGTTGAACGGGGAGACATAAAAGCTCTTCGCGGTGGTCGCGACGCCGCGGTCGTCGGTGCGCACCAGGTAGCGGTGCCGGCCGCCATAGGTGTTGTGCACCTCCGCGATGACGCAGACCAGGTCGCCGGTGTCGTCCCGGCACCAGAACAGGGTCAGCGGGTTGAACACGTAACCGAGCACTCGCGCGTTGGCGAGCATCCGGACGCGACCGCCGCGCAGGTCGATGCCCTGGGCGGCCAGGTAGCTGTCGACGTTCTCGCGCAGGGTGCGGTCCGGGTCGCCGAGGTGATCGGCGGCCCGGAACCCGGCGAGCGGGCGCAGCCAGCGCGGCAGCTTCGGCAGGTCGTCCAGATCGACCAACCAGCTGTAGCTGCGGTAGCTGAACTCGTGCCGCAACGGGGCCAGGCGGAGGTGGTGGATCCGCGTGCGGACGATCTGTGCCGTCGTGTTCACGATGTACGCACTGTCGCAGCAGGTTTGGCCGCCCATCTGGCACCGAGTCGTTCGGCGGCGCGCAACCCGGACAGCGCGCCGTCCTCGTGGAAGCCCCAGCCGTGGTAGGCGCCGGCGAAGACCACTCGCGCACAACCGATTTCGCCGAGCCTGCGCTGCGCGGCGACCGAACTCGGGGTGTAGCGCGGATGCTGATAGACCATCCGATCGATGATCAGCCCCGGATCGACTCGATCCCCATCGCCCAACGTGACCAGGTAGCGCGGCTCGTCGCCGAGCCGCTGCAATCGGGTCAGGTCGTAGCTGACCAGCACCCGGTCCGTCCGCGCCGTGCAGGAGGGCAGCCGGTAGTTCCAGGATGCCCGGGCCCTGGCGGCGCGCGGCAGCACCGACGCGTCGGTGTGCAGCACCGTGTGATTGACCGAATACGGCATGGCGGAAAGGATTTCCGCCTCCGCGCCGGTCGGCTCGGCGAGTATCCGCAACGCCTGATCCGGGTGGGTGGCGATGACCACGGCATCGAACACCGACACCTCGTCCGCGTCATCGCGCACCGCGACACCGTCGGGGAGCCGGTGCACCGCCCGCACCGGGGTGCCGGGCCGCACGGTGCCGAGTCGCTCGGCCACCGCGCGGACGTAGGTGGCCGAACCGCCGGTCACGGTGCGCCAGGTGGGGGAGCCGAACACGGTCAGCATGCCGTGATGGTCGAGGAAGGTGAACAGGTACCGCGCCGGGTATTGCAACGCGGTGTCCGGGTCGCACGACCACACCGCCGCGACGAGCGGGGTGAGGAAATGCGTGACGAAGTAGTCGGAGAAGCCGTACGCGAACACGAATTCCGCCAGGGTGCGGCCGGTTTCGGCAGTATGGGTCAGCTCGGCGCGGGCCAGGCGATGGAATCGGGGCACCTCGCTGAGCAGGCGCAGATAGCGGCCACGCGCCAATGATCTTGGCGTGGCGAACAATCCGCCGGCCCCGCGGGCGCCCGCGTATTCGAGGCCGCAACCGTCGCAGCGCACCGACATGCTCATATCCGATTCCTGGGTCGCGATGCCCAGCTCGCCGAACAGCCGCAGCAGCGTCGGATAGGTGCGGTCGTTGTGCACGATGAACCCGGTGTCGACGCCGATCGAGCCGCCGTCGCGGCCGGCGACCTGGTGGGTGTCGGCGTGACCGCCGAGTCGACGGTCCGCCTCGTAGAGCGTGACCTCGGCTGACCCCGATAGCACCCAGGCCGCGGTCAGCCCGGCCACGCCGCTGCCGACCACCGCGACCCGCCGGACCCCGTCCGCGCCCAGCGCACTGTGCTCGCCCATCTGTTCTGTTCCTCCTCGTCGCCGGTCACCCGCAGCTGGGTGGCCGGCGGTTTGCCACCGCGGTCGAGCGACCGGGCCGCGGCGCCGTTCCGACACGCCGTGCGGTTCCGGTAGTGCGTCGATTATGCATCGTTTAATGAAAAGGGCAACGCGCGATCCGTCGGGTAGGCAGCGCCGGCCGGGCTGCCGGACGTCAGGGTGTCGTCGACCTCGGGAAGGATTTCGCCTCGGGGGCAGCGGCGGATTGCTCGCGCCGCAAGAAAGCGGATCGGGCGTGGATCCGCGCGGTCAGCTCAGGTGCTCGACGGCGTCCGACAGGCTCGCGACGCGTTCGGCCGCGTCGGGCAGGATCACCGAATCCCAGCCGGGACCACCGACCAGCACCCGCGACCCGGCGTCGAGGCAGACCCGCACGGCCGAGCTCAGCGCGGTCGATTCCTGCTGGGACCAGAGCATCACCGCGGCGGGCTGATCGTGGCGCCCGAGACTGTCGGTCAACGCGCCGGTGGGTACGTCCGCGCCGAGCATGTGCGCGCCGACCTCGCGCTCGGCCAGCGCCGCGCGCAACACCTCCAGCGGCAGCGCGTGCGTCTCACCGCTGGTGCAGGCCAGCACCACCGGCCGCGGTGCGGGCGCGTCGGGCGGCGGATTGGTGCGATGCAGCACCGAGGTGATGCACCAGGACAGCAGATGCTCCACGTCGATACAGCTCTCGCCCGCGCCTTGTCGCGCGACGATGTCGCCGAACGCGGGGCGGCACAACCGATCCCACGTGTCCACCACGCCGAAGGCACGGAAGTGTGCCTCCAGATAGTCGGAGACCGCGCGCGTCTCGAGCGTGAAAGCCGCGGCGAGCAACGGGAATCGGTCGCCGAGCCGCGGCGCCGGTCCGCGCACCGCGGCCGCCGCGCCCGCCGGGCTCGCGCCGTCCTGGATCAACGTCAGCATCCGTCCGAGCAGTGCGATGTCGGCCTCGGTGTAGAGCCGGTGCTTGCCGGGCCGGTGCTGCGGCGGGCCGATGTTGTAGCGGCGGTTCCAGCTGCGCAGCGTCGCGGTGGGGATGCCCAGGCGCTCGGCAACCGCGCGGACCGTGTAGCCGGCCGCGTCGGAAACAGGGGCGGAACCGGCGGACATCGTCCCATTCTGCCTGTTCCGGTTCGCCCGTTTCACCATGCCCGGCCGATCGCGCGTCGCGCGGGGCGTCCGGCGCCCGGGCGACGGCGATCAGTTCGGCCGGGTGGTGGCCGCGGTCGCGCCGCACAGCAGGCCCCAGCCTGCCGCGACGGCGATCGCCTTGCCGCGCTGTGGTCGCCCGCGCAGTGCGAGGCCGAGCACCGTGGCATCGGACAGATCGGCCATGACCCGGGCGGCGAGGGCCAGCCGCAGCGCGGTCGTGGTCGGCGCCGCCAGCATGGCCAGCCCGGACGCGACATCGCGCAGCGCGACCATCCTGGCGGCCGCGCGCAGGGCCGGATCCTCGTCGGACCAGCCGCACGGTCCGAGCATGACCGCGGGCCTGGCCGCGACCGTGACCCCGTATCCCGCGGTCAGCGCGCCCGCGAGCCGGGGCAGCCAAGGCAGTGTCACCGTTTCCTCCTGGAAATCGAGGGTATGCATCAATCATGCATCGTTATCGTCTACGATGGCCACTATCGTCGATTTCCGAGGAGTTCGCGTGACATCTCGAACGAAGCGGTTTCCCGTTCGCCTGCTGGTTGCCCTGGCCGCATCGGCCGTAGCCGTACTGGCACCGGGCAGCGCGCAGGCAGCACCCACCCCGATCACCGCGCCCGCGCCGGTGTCCTCGCTCGACCTGAACCGGTACCTAGGTACCTGGAATCAGCTCGCGGCGGTGCCGCAATACTTCAACCTCGTCTGCGCCCGCGACACCCAGGCGAATTACACGCTCGACCCGCAGGGCAACGTGTCGGTGCGCAACACCTGCACCACCTGGTCGAACATGAACAACGAAATCACCGGCACCGCAACGGTCAACGACCGGGTGACCGGCGCGCAGCTGCACGTCAGCTTCCCCGGCGTGCCGACGCAGGACCGAATCGACGGACCGACCAACTACATCGTGACCGCCCTCGGCCCGGACTACTCGTGGGCGCTCGTTACCGATCCTTACCGCACCTCCGGCTTCGTGCTCGCCCGCGCGCCGATGCTCGACGCGGCCGAATGGTCGCGGGTACGCGCGGAAATCGTTGCGGCAGGCCAGGATCCGTGCCTATACCTGACCTCGCCGACCACCGGTGGCCGGTCGGATATCGCCCCGCTCTGCACGCTCTGACCCCTGCCCCGGCGTTCGCGAGGGTCGCGTCTACGGTGCCGGGCATTGAGCCGCCCACGTCGCCGTGGCGCCACCCTCATGGACGCCGGCGGTGTCCCCTCACCCCGCGAAGAGGAGCAGATGACCGTCACCATCGCCCTGTTCACCCGTGACCTGCGGGTGCACGACAATCCCGTGCTCACCGCGGCGCATCGCGAAGGCGCCTCGGTGGTACCGCTTTTCGTCGTCGACGAGGCCATCGCGGCCGGTCGTTTCGCCGCGCCGAATCGCGCGCGCTTCCTCGCCGCCGCCCTGGGCGAGCTGGACGACGAGCTACGGGCGATCGGCGGCCGGTTGGTGGTGCGGCGCGGCGACGTGGTCGCCGAGGTCGAGCGGGTGGCGGCCGAGGTGCATGCCGACAGCGTGCACATCGCCGCCGATGTGAGCAGGTACTCCCAGCGGCGCGAGCGGGCACTGCGGGAACGCCTGGAGCAGCGCGGATGCCTGTTGCACGTGCATTCATCCACGATCACGGCGGCCGATCCGGCGGAACTCGTCCCGTCCACCGGGCGCGACCATTTCGCCGTCTTCACCCCGTACTTCCGGCGCTGGGCGGAGACCCACCAACGCAA
This sequence comes from Nocardia sp. NPDC006044, assembly GCF_042871115.1. NCBI lineage: Bacteria > Bacillati > Actinomycetota > Actinomycetes > Mycobacteriales > Nocardiaceae > Nocardia > Nocardia sp. NPDC006044. Next base: position 1,247,197 of record NZ_JBIAID010000003.1, on the reverse strand, counting down.
GACGCTCGGGAAGCCGCGCGAGCTCACCATGCCGCCGGTGAGGAGCGATCCACTGCCGGAGGCCGACGAGCTGTGCGCAGGCCCGACCTCGCCGCAGCTCGCGGTCGGCGGCGAGACCACCGGGCGAAAGGTGCTGCGGGACTGGCTTTCCGGGCCGATCGAGGCGTACGAGGAGCGCAACGACGATCTCGCCGCCGACGCCACCTCGCACCTGTCCGCGTATCTGCACTTCGGCTGCGTCTCGCCGGTGGACCTGGTGCGCCGGGTCGACATGTCGACCCCCGGCGGTCATGCCTTCGCCCGGCAGCTGGCCTGGCGCGACTTCCACCACCAACTGCTGGCGGCCCGGCCGGAGGCCGCATGGGCGGACTATCGGCCCCGGCCGAACCCCTGGCGCGACGATCCCCAAGCCGCCGAGGCCTGGAAAGAAGGGCGCACCGGCTACCCGGTGATCGACGCGGCCATGCGGCAATTGCTCGCCGAAGGCTGGATGCCGGGGCGCGCCCGGCTGATCGCCGCCAGCTTCCTGGCCAAATCGCTGCGGGTGGACTGGCGGATCGGCGCCGAGCACTTCCTGCGCTGGCTGGTCGACGCGGATCTGGCCAACAACCAGCTCAACTGGCAGTGGGCGGCAGGCACCGGCACCGATACCCGGCCGAACCGGGTGCTCAACCCGCTGCGCCAGGCCAAGCGCTACGACCCGGAGGGCGAATACGTGCGCCGCTGGCTGCCCGAACTGGCGCACATTCCCGGCGAAGCGGTGCATACCCCGTGGCGCGAAAACGTCGATCCCGCCGACTATCCCGCGCCGATCATCGAGTGCGTCGGGATGTAGCGCACCGATTTCGCCGCAGATGAAGCGTTGCCCTTCCTAATTCCTGGCGCCGGGTCTTGAATCGATGCATCGGGGCTTGTCGTGCTCCAGGAAAGAGGCCGTGATGATGGGCACCGTCGACTTCGTGATCACCGTCGGTCGGATCTTCGATACACTGCAGAAAGCACTGTTCCTGCTGATCCTGCGCGGCTGACGCCCGTCCCGCGCAGGTATCCGGTCCCGCACTGGTTCGCGGCGCGCTGACGCTCACCTGGTCGGTTCGGCGGCGTGCTGCCAGACTGGGGCGATGGTGACCGTTGTGGCTTTTCATGCGCACCCGGACGACGAGACTCTGCTCACCGGAGGGACATTGGCGGCGGCGGCCGCGGCCGGGCATCGGACGGTGATCGTCGTCGCCACCGACGGGCACATGGCGGCGCTCGACGGCCGAAAAGCCTTGCGGCTGACCGAGTTGGCGGCGAGTGCGGCGGAGTTGGGTGTCGCCAGGGTGGCTCATCTCGGTTACGCCGACAGCGGTCACGGTGCCGTGTTGTTCGCGGATCCGCCCGACCGCGTGCGTTTCCTCCGGGCGGACGTGGACGAGGCGGCCGAACGGCTGGCCGCGATCCTGCGCGAAGAGAACGCGGAGATCTTACTGAGCTACGACCGCAACGGTGGCTACGGGCATCGCGATCACGTGCGGGTGCACGAGGTCGGTACGCGGGCCGCCGAGCTGGCCGGGGTGCCGCGGGTACTCGATGCCACCATGCCGCGCGAAAATGTCGCTCGCATCGTGCGTTTCCTCGCATTGCTGCGGATCCGCGTCGCCCCCGCCGGCCTGGGTTCGCTCTACAGTTCGGGTTCCGAGATCACCCACCGTATCGATGTGCGCAGGTACGCGGCTCAGCGTAAAGCCGCTGTCGCCGCGCACCGCTCGATGGTCGAGGGATCGGGCACCTTCGCCGCGCTCGCCAAGGTCCTGCTCCGGCTGCCGGCGCCGATCCTCGGCCGGGTGATGCACTGGGAGTGGTACATCGAAGAGGATGCCGTGCCGACCGGCGATCCGCTCGGCGACATCTTCGTGCCTGCCGGGCGCTGACCGCAGGACGTGCCGGTGCGGGCGGCCGGGTCACCACTGGGCTCCGTGCGACCGGGATCGGTTGTGCAACAGTCAGATCGCGGTGTCGACGGTCGCCCCGCGGGGCAGCACGACGGTGAAGACGGCCCCTTTGCCCGGTGTGCTCTGCACCGTGACCCGTCCGCCGTGCGCGGCGACCAGCGCGTGCACGATCGACAGACCGAGCCCGCTGCCGCCGCTCGCCCTGGTCCTGGAGGTGTCCGTCCGGTAGAAGCGTTCGAAGACGCGGGCGGCGGCGTCCGGGGGCAGGCCCGGCCCGGAGTCGATCACATCGACGCGAACCTCGTCTCGAAAAGGCTTGAGCCGCACGATGACCGCGGCTTCGGGCGGAGTGTGGGCGACGGCGTTGCCGAGCAGGTTGGTGAGCACCTGACGCAAACGCGGCTCGTCGCCGATCACGTCCATCGTCCCCTCGCCCTGTTCCACCACGACGCCGATGCGGCGTTCGGGTGTGGCGGGCGCCTGCTTGTGCCGGGCGGCCATGGCCTGCGCGCTGTGCACGACGTCCCCGGCCAAGGTCAGCAGATCCACCGGTTTGCGCTCCAGCGGGCGCTTTTCGTCCAGACGCGCCAGCAGCAACAGGTCCTCGACCAGCAAGCCCATCCGTTCGGCCTCGGACTCGATCCGCCCGACCACCATGGCGGCGTCGGTGCTCGCCCCCTGCCGATACAGCTCGGCGAAGCCGCGGATCGTGGTCAGCGGTGTGCGCAGCTCGTGGCTGGCGTCGGCGATGAACCGGCGCATCTTGGCCTCGGAACGGCGGGCCGCCTCCTCCGACGCCTCGGTCGCCGCGACGCCGTATTGGATCTGGGCGAGCATCTCGTTCAACGAGCGGGCGAGATGATCGACCTCGGTGTCCACGCCTCGCACCGGAACTCGTCGATGCAGGTCGCCGCCCGCGATGGCCGCCGCGGTGTTCTCCACCTCGCGCAGCGGCCGCAGGCTGCGCTGGATCACCAGGTAGCCGACCACACCCAGGGCGACCAAAGCGACGGTGCCGGTGGCGATCTCGAAGAAGATCAAGCGCGAGACCGTCTCTTGATTGTCGGTCAGCGGCAATCCGATGGTGGTCGAGCCGAATTGGTTGGAGGTGGTCAATACCCGCCAGTGCAGGGACGAGTCGTCGGCCGACCCGACCGTCGTCGGCGCGTCACCGGACAGTGCGCTGAGATCCGGTATGCCCGAGGCGTTTCCGCCGCCGGGCACCTCGAAGAGCACCTGACCGCCCGAGCTCTTGTGCAGCTCGAAGAAGCGGCGCGGCTGCTCGGCGATCGATCGGGGCTGCGGCGGCGGGCCGGGCAGATCGGCCGGAACCCATTGCAGTGCACCGTCGTTCGTCCGTACCTGCTTCATCTGCCGCGGCTGTGCCCAGCCGCGGGCCGCATCGAGGAGCTGCTCGTCGGTGCGCTGGGTCAACGACTGGCTCAACGCCGAGGTCACCGCCGCGCCGGAGGCAATGAGCGCCGACGCGGTGAGCACGAGCAGCGCGATGACCAGTCCGATGCGCAGCGGAACCGACGCCACTCGGCGCGACAGCCGGGCGCGCGCGTTCATGTCCGGCTCGCTCGCCGCGGGCATGGCAGCCGACCGACACCGATTCCGTTTCGCGCGAGAAATGTGCCGATCATGAGCCCATGATCGCGGCACTACCGCTGGCCGAGCTGCGAGCGAGCTGGGTATCTGCTGTGAGCGTGGGGCCGGCCTGGGGCGCCCGCACCGCGCCGTTGCGCTGCGGACACCCGGGCCAGTTGGCTCGAGCCGGTCGGCACCGATCCGGCGTAGAGAACAAGTACCCATTCGGTGTGCCGGTCACCCAAGAATTTTCGGCGAGTTCGATCGCGCGCGTGAATTCGCCGAAACCCGGCGGACCGTGCCGCTGGCCTGGCTAGCGTGAGCTGCGTTGACCGGCCGATCAGCGGGAGTGGCGATGACGATCATCGATGCGTGGGCGCAGCATCCGACCGTGCGGATGGTGGAGCACGACATGTTCGATTCGCTGCGCCGGTGGGGCGCGCCGTTGCCGGTCGAGCAGCCGCCGGTCGCCGCGACGGTGGCCGCGATGGACGCTGGCGGCGTGGATATCGCGATGATCAGCGCCTGGTATGGGCCCGAGGGGGTGCTGATCTCCAACGACGAGGTCGCCTCGTTCGTCGCGGAATCCGGCGGCCGGTTCGTCGGTGTCGCCTCGGTGGATCTGCGCAAGCCGGTGGCCGCGGTGCGCGAGTTGCGGCGTGCGGTCGACGAATTGGGGATGAGGGCGTTGCGCGTCGTGCCGTGGCTGTGGGGTCTGCCGCCCAACGACCGGCGCTACTATCCGCTCTACGCCGAGTGCGTCGAACTCGGTATTCCGTTCTGCACCCAGGTCGGCCACACCGGGCCGCTGCGAAGCTCGGAGACCGGGCGGCCGATCCCGTACCTCGACGATGTGGCCCTGGACTTTCCCGAACTGGTCATCGTCGGCGGCCACATCGGCTACCCGTGGACCACCGAAATGATCGCGGTCGCAACGAAATACCCGAATGTCTACATCGACACCTCGGCCTACACCGTCCGCCGGTACCCGCCCGAACTGGTGGCCTATCTGCGCAAGCACGGTCGGCAGAAGGTGTTGTTCGGCACCAACTTCCCGATGATCATGCCGGACCGCGCGCTGGCCGGACTCGATGATCTGGCGCTGGACCACGAGGTACGCGAGCTGTTCCTGTCCGGCAACGCACGCCGGGTGTTTCGCCTGGACGAGGTCAGCGCGGGCTGATCGGGGTGGTGCTGCGGTGCCCGGTGTCCGGATCCACCACGGACAGTTGGAGTTTGCCCTGTTCGGCGGGGTCGAACGGTTCGAAGCGGCTGAGGTGGAAGCTGCCCCGGGCATCGGTGTAGGCCTGGCCCCAGCTCCGGGTACTCGGCGCCCGGGTCCAGCCGTCGACGTAGACGTGCACGGTGGCGTCGCGCGCCCAGCCGGTGCCGTCGATGGTGTAGGTGGTGCCGGTGTCGCGGACGGCGGGACGAACGGTGAGTGCGAACCGTTCGGGCCGAAGCTGTTGCGCGGCAGCGGTTGTGGTGCCGACGGACACCGACCCCAAGACGGTCAGGGCGAGCAGCGCCGCGAGTGCGTTCCGGGTCATCGTGGCCCTCCTCAGGCGGTCGTCGGGATGCGTCGCCAGGTCAGCGCTCGGCGCAGCGGGCGTCCGCCTACCTGCACGATCCCGGTCAACGTCAAGGTTTCGCCGGTGAGCGTCATCTCGCGCACCTGTTCGGTGCCCGCCCATTCGGGATTGGTGCACACGGTGATCCCGTGCACCATCCTCCCATCGGCGATCCGCCACGTCCCCGCGTAGCCCTTGTACAGCGGCTCGGCGCCGCCGGTGCGCATCATGCTCACCGACATGTGTCCGTCTACGCCGTAGATGAGCATCCCGCGCGGTGCGTTGCCGAGTGGTCCCTCGCTGACCACATCCTGCTCATCGGTGTCGAGATAGGAGAGCAACTCCCAGGTTCCGATCAGATCTGTCGCGCGCATGGGTCGATCATGCTGTGTACCGCGGTCGAGCGTCGCGGTTCGGCAACCCGGTTAACACCGCTGTCCACGCTCGCGAAAGTCTCACTGACCGGCGTCGCGTCCACGCTGCACTGCACCGACCGCAGAACGCCGACCAGGGAGGATCATCATGTTCAATCGCGCCCGACCACTCGTACTACCGGCCTTCGTCGCGGCCGTCGCCCTCAGCGCGGGCCCCGCCGCCGCGCAGCCCGGCGGCCTCGATGACTGGACCCCGGTCGACTACACCGAATACCTGGCCACCGACGCCGAACACAGCGGCGGCCTCTATTTCCGCACCCCCGACGGCCGCAACTGCGCCTTCCACTGGAACAGCGGCCCCGTAGGCTGCGACGCCGTCTCCCTCGACGCCCCCGCCGGCACCAACCAAATCCGCGCGTCCCTCATCGAACCCGCCCACTTCGTCACCGCCGACCACCCCATTTTCACCCACCCCAACGGCGCCAAAATCCTCCCCGAAGGCCACAAAGTAACCTTCGCCAACACCACCTGCGGCGTCGGCTACCAAGGCACCGTCGACTGCGAAACCGGCGACCACGGCTTCATCCTCTCCGCCGTCTACAGCATCCTCTACTGACCCCTCCCACCCCGGCATCAGTTTCCCCACCTACGCCCGGAGCAGGGTGTACCGCTCGGCGTCGGGCCGGTGGTTCGAGTCGATACGACGCGGCCGGTCGACTTTGCGGGGCTGGCCGCGCGGATCGAGCGTGCGGGGGTGCGACGATCGCACGGCCAGGTGGTATTCGGTTGTGGCGCAGGGTTAGTGGCGGCGGAGGCGGAGGACGTTGTCTCGGCGGACGCCGGGTTGGCCTTCGGGGCCGGTGTGGTCGCGTTCGGCGAGGGCGTCGGTTTCGACGGTCCATTCGGCCGGGGGGAGGGACAGGCCGACGAGGACTTCGGCGGTGGTGGGGAAGTGGACGTCGTGCGGCGGGGTTTCGACCCACGAGGGCCATTCGGCGTGGCCGACGATGAGTAGTTGGCCGCCGGGGGCTACGGCCGCGGCGGCGCGGCGGAGGATCTCTTCGCGTTCGTCGATCTTGGCGACGGGGGAGTGCAGGTATTGGGCCGTCACGAGGTCGTAGGTGCCGGTGGGGAAGGTCTCGTAAAGATTGTGCTGCTGCCAGTCGATGTCGGTGATGCCCTGCTCGGCGGCGCGGGCCCTGGCGCGGCCGAGAGCGGTCTCGGAGACGTCGACCGCGGTGACCTTCCAGCCGCGCTCGGCCAGCCAGATCGCGTCCGCGCCCTCCGCGCATCCCAGATCGAGTGCGGTACCCGCCGGGTCCGACTCCATTTCGCGGACCAGCAGGAAGTTGGGCGAGCCGGACCAGACCTGTTCCCGCTCCTGGTAGAAGTTCTCCCAGAACTCCACCGTATCGCCGCTACCGGCCGGAGTGTGATTGCCGTGGGTATGTGTCTCGGTCATGGAAACCACGATGCCCCGGTCGCAGCCATAACGGCAAACTTCTTTGCCGGTTCGGCAACAACTATTCGGCGCCGGGCTCGGTGCCGGTGTGTTTCTCCAGCGACGGCGTGGTCTCGTCCACCGCAGCCTGCCGCTCCTCGGCGACCGCGCGATCCTCGATCAGCATCGCCGCCCGATGGCCGGACCCCCAGCCGGCGTGCGCCTCGGTTCGCATCCGCTCGACCATGTGCGGGTAGTGCAACTCGAACGCCGGCCGCTCGGACCGGATCCGCGGCAGCTCGTAGAAGTTGTGCCGCGGCGGCGGGCAGGTGGTGGCCCATTCGAGCGAGTTGCCGTAACCCCACGGATCGTCCACGGTGACGACCTCCCCGTAGCGATAACTCTTGAAGACGTTCCAGATGAACGGCAGCATCGACCCGCCGAGAATGAACGCGCCGATGGTGGAGATCGTGTTCAGCGTGGTGAACCCGTCACTCGGCAGGTAGTCCGCATAGCGTCGCGGCATTCCTTCGGCTCCGACCCAGTGCTGCACCAGGAACGTGGTGTGGAAGCCCACGAAGGTCGTCCAGAAGTGCCACTTGCCCAGGCGCTCGTCCATCATCCGCCCGGTCATCTTGGGGAACCAGAAGTAGATCCCGGCGAACGTCGCGAACACGATGGTCCCGAACAACACGTAATGGAAGTGCGCCACAACGAAATACGAGTCGGTGACGTGGAAGTCCAGCGGCGGGCTGGCCAGGATGACGCCCGAGAGACCACCGAACAGGAAGGTGGTCAGGAACCCGAGGGAGAACAGCATCGGCGTCTCGAAGGTCAGCTGCCCGCGCCACATGGTGAAGATCCAGTTGAAGAACTTCACCCCGGTCGGCACCGCGATCAGGAACGTCATCAGCGAAAAGAACGGCAGCAGAACCGCTCCCGTCGCATACATGTGATGCGCCCACACCGCCACCGACAGTGCGCCGATCGAGATGGTCGCGTACACCAGCGCGCTGTACCCGAACAGCGGCTTGCGGGAGAACACCGGGAAGATCTCGGTGACGATGCCGAAGAACGGCAGCGCGACGATGTACACCTCGGGATGCCCGAAGAACCAGAACAGGTGCTGCCACAGCAGCACCCCGCCGTTGGCCGTGTCGTAGATGTGCGCGCCGAGATGCCGGTCGATGGCCAACGCGAACAGCGCCGCGGTCAGGATCGGAAACGCAAGCAGCACAAGGATGCTGGTGATCAGGATGTTCCAGGTGAAGATCGGCATCCGGAACATGATCATGCCGGGCGCGCGCAGGCAGATGACCGTGGTGATCATGTTGACCCCGCCGAGGATGGTGCCGAGCCCGGACAGGATCAGGCCCATGATCCATAGGTCGGCGCCCGCGCCGGGGGCGTGTTCGAAGGTGCTGAGCGGCGTATACCCGGTCCAGCCGAAGTCGGCGGCGCCGCCGGGGGTGATGAAGCCGGCGGTGGCGATGGTCGCGCCGAACAGATACAGCCAGTAACTGAACGCGTTGAGTCGCGGGAACGCGACGTCCGGCGCGCCGATCTGCAAGGGCAGCACGGCATTCGCGAAGCCGAACACGATCGGCGTCGCGTAGAACAGCAGCATCAGCGTGCCGTGCATGGTGAACAACTGATTGAACTGTTCGGTGGACAGGAACTGCATTCCGGGCCTGGCCAGTTCGCCACGCATCAGCAGGGCCATCAGCCCGCCGATGAAGAAGAACGTCATCGCGGTGACCAGGTACATGATCCCGAGCACCTTCGGATCGGTGGTCGTGATCATCTTCCAGATGTAGGAACCCTTCGGCCCCATCCGCCGCGGATATGGTCGTACCGCCTGAAGTTGTTCGGTCTGCGTCACACTCACAGCCGCCGCCACCTTCCGAACCGCCGTCCAGCTGAAGGCCGGCGCCACCCGGCCTGCATCAACCAAACCATGTGACAGCGGTCTCACGCCACCCCTAGATCGACTTTGCCGAAGGTTAGCCCTGACGTGCCGAATATCGTTCGCCAACTGGGCTTCTGCGATCAGAAACCCGCCGCGCCGCCCTGTGCGATTGATACATCCTGCGTATCAGGAACTTCTGCGACCACGGGCCGATGCGCCGCGACCCCTCGATGCGTACCGTGAGGTACCCGAGACCACAGGCGGGGGCCGAAATGAAGAGCTGGATTCGCTGGGCGATATTGCACGCCGTGCCGCGCACCTACCTCAGAACGCGGGCACGCCGCGGTGATCCGTTCGCCGAGATCTTGACCGGCTATCGGGCCGGTGCGAACCCGTACCCGTTCGGCGATCGAATCCGCGAACGGGGCCCGATCGTGCGAACCACGCTCAGCTGGGTGACCGCCGATCACGAGGTCTGCCGAAAAATTCTGCGCGACAAAAACTTCGGCGTATCGCCGCCGGCGACGCTGGATATCCCCGGCCCGATGCGGCGCCTGCTGCGCGCGACCGACCCGAAACTGGCCAGCCCGGTCGAACCGCCGTCGATGCTGATGGTCGACCCGCCGGAACACACCAGATACCGCAAGCTCGTCGCGCAGGAGTTCACCCCGCGCGCGGTCGGCCGGCTGCACGACCGCATCGTCGAGGTCACCGGCGAACTGCTCACCGGCCTGGCCACGCGCCCGGCCGCCGACCTGATCGAGGACTTCGCCAGCCGCCTACCGGTCGCGATCATCTGCGAAATCCTCGGCGTGCCAAGCGAAGATCAGTTCTATATGCTCGAAATGGGCCATGCGGGCGCGCCGCTGCTCGACGTCGGCATCACCTGGCGCGCGTTCCGCCGCGCCACCGCGGCCCTCCGGGCGAGCGAGGACTTCGCCGAGGGTCACATCGCCCGGCTGCGGGCCGACCCCGGCGACAACATCCTCAGCAAGCTCGCCGCCAGCGACAACCTGACCATGCCCGAACTGAAGTCGACCGTCGCACTGGTCGCCGGGGCCGGCTTCGAAACCACCGTCAACCTCATCGGCAACGGCATGATGGCTCTGCATCAACACCCGGACCAGCTCGACCTGCTGCGCGCCGAGCCGGACCGGTGGCCCGGCGCGATCGAGGAGATCCTGCGCTACGACAGCCCCGTGCAGATGACCGCGCGAACGGCGTTGTGCGACACGGAGATCGCCGGTCAGCCGATCGCCAGGGGCGAGATGGTCTCGCTGCTGCTCGGCGCGGCCAACCGCGACCCGGCCGTCTTCGCCGACCCCGGCACCTTCGATGTCACCAGGGCGAACGCCCGCGAGCACCTGTCGTTCAGCAGCGGCGTGCACTCCTGCCTCGGCGCCAGCCTGGCCAGGATGGAGGGCCTGGTCGCGCTGTCCACGTTGTACGAGCGGTTCCCCGACCTGCGCCTCACCGGCCGCCCGGAGCGGCGCGGGCTGGTCAATCTCCGTGGCTATCAACGGATACCGGCCGCGCTCGGCCGGGCCGCGGCTGCCAGCCGGACCGCCTGAACCCGGTCAGAAATCGAGCGGATCGCGGATGAGCATGCCCTCGACCGCCCGCAGCCGATCGCTCATGGTGGACAGCAGGTCGATCGAGTCGTGCGAGAGCCCGACCGCGGTGTACAGCAGCCTGCGCAATCGCGGGCTGTCGATCGAGCGGGCCACGGTCGCGTCGTAGTCGGTCGGTGTGCGGTCGAGAGGTCGAACGAGCTGGTCGAGATCCACGGCGAAGTACTCACAATCGGTCATCTGGCCCCCTGGGACCATTGTGGGCGCGCTGGGACGCGCGCCTGCGCACTCCCTTCGTCGCTGGATCGGCCCGGAACGTTTCGTGTGTAGTTCTGAATACTCGAACGTAAACGGCAGCTACACGGCATTCCCGCGTGCAAGCATGGGTTAGGCCGAACAAATACCGATCTGGTGAGGGGCCCGATATGGGGAATCTCGACGACAGGGTCGCGGTGATCACCGGCGGCGCCCGAGGTCAGGGCCGCGCGCACGCGGTGGCGCTGGCGGCGGCGGGCGCGGACATCGTGATCTGCGATCTCGCCGAGCAGGTGGCGAGCGTGCCGTATCCGATGAGTTCGAAATCCGACCTGGCCGAGACGGCGAAACTGGTCGAGGAGACCGGCCGCCGCTGTGTGCCGCTCGAGGCCGATGTGCGCAGTCAGACGGAGATGAACGCGGTGGCCCAGCGCGCCATCGACGACTTCGGCCGCATCGACATCCTGGTCGCGAACGCGGGCATCGCCTCCAACTCGGTGATCGCCGAGATGGACGACGAGGTGTGGCAGGACATGATCGACATCAATCTCAGCGGCGTCTTCCACAGCTTCCGCGCGGTGGTGCCGCACATGATCGAACGCCGCTGGGGTCGCATCGTCGCCACCTCGTCCATCGTCGCCCGGATGGGCGTGCGCAACGCCGGCCACTACGCGGCGGCGAAGTGGGGCGTGATCGGACTGGTCAAGTCGCTGTCGCTGGAGGTGGCCGAGTACGGCATCTCGGTGAACGCGCTGCTGCCCGGCGGCGTGGACACCCCGATGATCCAGAATCCGGCGATGTATCGAATGATGTTGCCGGACGTGGAGAATCCCACCAGGGAGGACGTGGCGGCGATGTTCGCGGCCGGTCCGCCGAATTCCGATCTGATCGCGCCGGACGAGGTCGCCGACGCGGTGCTGATGCTGGTGTCCGAGCGTGGCCGGCATTTCAACGGCGAGGCCCTGACCCTCTCCGGCGGGATGAGCGCCAACACCATCTGATTCCGCCCGTGCGAATGTGACCCGCGTCGCAGTGGCCGCGACGCCGGAACTTTCCCGGTGCCGTATCCGACCGATCAGCGAGACCTGGTTCAGGTGCAAACTTCGCTCTCGAGGATGGTGGACGGCAACGTGCAGGGGAAACGCTCGACAGTCCACCTGGTTTGGTTGGTCGCGGCGGCGGTTCTGCTTGCCCTCGTCATCGGGTCGGTGATCGAAGCGGGCGATGCCCCGTATCGCGCCGCCGGCACCGCCTATCCCGGTTTCGCCGATGTGCTCGCCTACGTGCTGCTGCGTGTCGCCGCCGCGCTGGCCGGAGCGACCGCGCTCGGTGCGCTGGTCTACTCGGTGTGCTGTACCGCCGTCGCCGGTGGTGGCCGCCTCGACGTCGACGGCTACTCCGGGCTGCGGCTCGCCGAGCGGGCCGGGCTGGTGTGGCTTATGTCGGCGCTCGCGCTCATCCCGATGACCGCGGCGAACGTCGGCGGCCTGACCTTCTCCGGGCTGTTCCGCATCGGCGCGCTCGGTGCGCTGATCGACGCCAGCGAGAAGCCGAAGGCGTGGATCGTGGTGGCCGTGCTGGCCGCCGTGGTGACGCTCGGCGCGCGAATGCTGTTGTCCTGGAACGGGGCAGTGGTTCTGCTGCTGGTGGCCGCCATCGGCGTGCTGCCGCCCGCGATGGTCGGCAACGCCGGGGAGGGGCCGGATCACGACTACGGCACCGGGGCGATGATCCTCTTCCAGCTCGCGATCTCGGTGCTGCCCGGACTGCTGTGGTGCGTCGCGGAACACCTGCGCCGCAACGGGTCACACGCGGAGACCGCGGCCCGTCGGGGCGCGACGATCGCCCTGCTCTGCGTGGCGGGCGCCACCGTCAGCGGGTTCGTGCTGTGGGTGATCCTGCTGCCCTGGTCGGCGGTGTTCACCACCGGCTACGGGTGGCTCGCGCTGGTGGTCGTCGCCGTCGGCGCCGGCCTCGCGCTGACCATGCGCGCGGTGCTGCGGCACCGGGTACCCGGTGCCCGCACACCCTTCCTGATCGCTTGCGGGGGAGCGCTTTCCGCGCTCGCGCTCGCCGCGACCGTGGCCATGGCGGTCCAGCCCGCCCCGGCCTTCGCCGATCGCACGTTCACCGCGCAGGAGGTGTTCCTCGGCTTCGATCTGTTCGATCGACCGAACCTGCTGCGGCTGATCACGGTGTGGCGCTTCGACATCGTGCTCGGCACCGCCGCCCTGGCCGGGATCGTGCTGTACGTGCTCGGCGTGCTGCGGTTGCGGCGGCGGGGCGACGATTGGTCGCGCTGGCGCACCCTGTCGTGGATCGGCGGTTGCCTCGCGCTGCTGATCGCGACCTCGTCCGGCATCGGCACCTATGGGTTCGCGATGTTCAGCATGCACATGATCACGCACATGGCGCTGAACATGTTCGTGCCGGTGCTGCTGGTGCTCGGCGCACCGGTGACCCTGTTGCTGCGCGCCGTTCCGGCGGCGAAGCGCGGCGCGGTGCACGGTGTACGGGAATGGGTGCTGTCCGTTCTGCATTCGCGACCGACCGCGGTGATCGCGCACCCCGCCACGGCGCTGTCGTTGTTCGTGATCTCGCTCTACGGACTGTATTTCACGCCGCTGTTCGAGAGCCTCATCCGATACCACTGGGGGCACGTGCTGATGAACGTGCACTTCCTGATCGTCGGCTACCTGTACTACTGGGGCATCATCGGCATCGACCCCGGCCCGCGCCGGCTGCCGCACCTCGGCAGGCTCGGAGTCCTGTTCGCGGTCATGCCTTTTCACGCCTTCTTCGGTATCGCGGTGATGTCGATGAACACCGTCATCGGCTCGCGGTTCTACACCAACCTGCAACTGCCCTGGAACATCGACCTGCTCGCCGACCAGCGCGTCGGCGGCGGAATCGCCTGGGTCTCCGGCGAAATCCCCATCCTGCTGGTGGTCGGTGCGCTGCTCACCCAGTGGGTGGCCCAAGACCGGCGCACCGCGGTACGCACCGACCGCAAGGACGACGACTACGGCGACTCCGACCTCGCCGCCTACAACGCCATGCTGGAGCAGCTGGCCCGGACGCGCCGCTGAGTCCGGTCAGCGGTCGAAGCGAACTCGCCGCAGCCGCAGGCTGTTCGAGACCACGAAGAACGACGAGAACGCCATTGCCGCGCCGGCGATCAGCGGATTCAGCAAGCCCAGTGCGGCGACCGGAATGGCGACCACGTTGTAGCCGAACGCCCACACCAGGTTGCCCTTGATGGTGCGCAGCGTGGCGTGCGCCAGCTCGATGGCGTCGGCCACCGCGCCCAGGTCCTCCCGCACCAGGATGACGTCGGCGGCGGCGATGGCCACGTCGGTGCCCGCGCCGATCGCCATGCCGAGGTCCGCGGTAGCCAGCGCGGCGCCGTCGTTGATGCCGTCGCCGACCATCACCACGCGCCGTCCCTGCTCCTGCATGCGGGCGATCAGCTCGACCTTGCCCTCCGGCAGCAGTTCGGCGACCACCTCATCGATGCCGATCTCGTCGGCCACCGACTGCGCCGCGTAGGCGTTGTCGCCGGTGAACATCATGACCCGCAGGCCGAGCCGGTGCAGCCGGGCGATCGCGGCGGCCGCGGTCTCCTTGACCGTGTCCGCGACCGCGATCACCGCGACGACCGTGCCGTCGACGGCGACCAGCACGACGGTGCGCCCGGACCGTTCCTGTTGCCGGACCGCACGATTGGTCTCCGGCGGGATGCCGATGCCCTGATCGTCGAACAGCCGCGACCGGCCGACCAGCACCCGGTGGCCGTCCACCACGCCGCGCGCGCCCAATCCCGGTAGGGCTTCGAAGGATTCGACCGCGGGCAGGGTGCCGATCAGGTCGCGTGCGTGCCGGGTGATCGCCGCGGCCACCGCGTGTTCGGAGGCCGCCTCCACCGCACCGGCCAGCCGCAGCACCGCCGCGGTGTCGAACGACTCGTGTTCGATCACCGCGACCACGCTCATCGCGCCGTTGGTGACCGTCCCGGTCTTGTCCAGCACCACGGTGTCCACGTCCCGCGTGGCTTCCAGCGTCTGATGGCCCTTGATGAAGATGCCGAGCTGCGCGCCACGGCCCGAGGCCACCATCAACGCGGTGGGAATCGCCAGGCCCAGCGCACACGGGCACGCCACGACCAGCACCGCCAGCGCGGCGGCGCCCGCCCGGCCCGCACCGGAGCCGGTGATCAACCAGGTCACGAACGTCGCGGCGGTGATCAGGAAGACGAACGGAACGAACACCGCCGACACCCGATCGGCGACCCGCTGCATCCGCGCCTTGCCGGTCTGCGCCTGCTCGACCAGCCGGATCATCCCGGACAGCTTCGTATCCGCCCCTACCGCAGCGGCTTCCACGATCAGCCGCCCGGTGAGCGCGGTGGTGCCGCCGATCACCGACCGGCCCGCGTGCACGTCGACCGGGATGGATTCACCGGTCATCGCGCTGGCGTCGACGCTCGATTCCCCGGACACCACAAGGCCATCGGTCGCGATCGTCTCGCCGGGCCGCACCACGAAGCGCTGCCCCTCCACGAGTTCGCCGATGGGCACCCGCATTTCGCGATCGTCGCGGGTCAGCACGGTGACCTCGCGGGCGCCGAGCGCGGCGAGCGCGCGCAACGCGCTGCCCGCCGACCGCTTCGCCTTCGCCTCGAAATACCTTCCTGCCAAGACGAATGCGGTGACCCCCGCCGCCACCTCGAGGTAGATCGCGTCGCTCGCCCAGATCGCCGCCCAGACCCCGTCGGGCGCGGGCCCGGAACGGTTGGGGTGCAGGAACATCGTGTCCAGCGACCACAGCGTCGCGGTGAGCACGCCGACCGAGACCAGCGTGTCCATGCTCGCCGCGCGGGCCTTCGCATTGGCGAAAGCCTTGCGGTGGAACGGCGCCGCCGACCAGACCACCACGGGCAGCGCGAGCACGGTGAGGACCAGCTGCCAGCCGGTGAACCGGGTGCTGGGGATGGTGGCGAACATGACCGACAGATCGGCCAGCGGGAAGAACGCCATCAGCGCGACGACCAACCGGCGCAGCAGATCGCGGACCGCCGCGTCCTCGGGCGCCGACCCGACCGGCTCGGTCCGGTCGGTCATCGGCGACGCCCCGAACCCGGTGGCGTCGACCTCGGCGCACAGCTGCTCGGCGGTGATCTCCCCGACCGCGTCGATCGTCGCGACCCCGGTGGCATAGTTCACCGACGCGGTCACCCCGTCGATCTTGTTGAGCTTGCGCTCCACCCGCGTCGAACAGGCCGCACAGCTCATCCCGGTGACGGCCAGCGAGATGCGTTTCGGTTCAGTGGATTCGGTTCGAACGATCGATTCGAGCTCGATGGTCATGAAATTCCGTTCAGGCGGCGGGGTCTTGGGTCGAGCGGAGGTGGCGGGTGCGGCGGCCGAGTTGGGCGCCCGGTGGCAGGACCAGGTCGACGGGGACTCGGTCGCCGGTCGGCGGGGAGGTTTCCGGGCGGCGGGTTCGGTTGACGACAACGACCAGGGCCAGGGCGACGACCAGCAGGCCGTGGGAGAGCACCCGGGAGATCGGCACCACGCCGGAGTACAGATCGGATACGACGAACGCGCTCAACGCGGCGACGAGCACACCGAGTACCGGCAGCACCCCGGCCGCCGCGTGCGGCCGCAGCGCGCAGTAGAGGAATCCGACGCCGATCGCCAGGCTCCACGCGGTGCTCTCGTTGAGCAGATGCCGGGTCATCTCGGCGCCGTGGTGATGGCTCATGCCGAAGTCGAGCCCGGCCAACTGGGCCAGCGCCAACCCGCATTGCAGGACGCCGAGCAAGCCGAGCAGGACCCGGGGCAACGCGATGCGTGCGATCGGTCCGGCGGCCCGCAGTCTGGCCGGCGGCGACGGCCGCGGGCGCTCCAGCTCGGCGGCGGCGAAGATCGCGTCGGTCAGGTCCGGCGCGTAGGCCGAGGTGCCGCGCAACTGCTTCGAGGTCTCCACCGCGGCGACGTACCAGGAGCAGCAGTCGCCGCACCGCTCCAGATGCTCGTCCACCCGGGCGGCGGGCACGGTCTCGCGCTCGCCGTCGATCCGGGCCGACAGCGCCGTCCGGCACACTTTGCACTCCACGTCCAGATTGTCGTCCATCCGGACCTCGAAGTTCCCGGCGGTCGCTATTGGTGGCGCCGCTCACTGCGACCCCGTGGTGACCTGCGTTACCTCCGCCGGGGCGGTCCGTCGCACCGGTAGCCGAGGGTTATTGTCGACACCATGCCGACGCCCGCCGAGGATGACGAGACGACCCGCCTGGCTCTGGCGGCGGCGCGGGGCGACCGGCGGGCACTGGAAGGTTTCATCCGGGCCACCCAGAAGGACGTGTGGCGGCTGCTCGCCCATCTGACCGAGGTCGGCCGGGCCGACGACCTGACCCAGGAGACCTACCTGCGGGCGCTCGGCAGCATCAAACGTTTCGAGGGCCGCGCCAGCGCGCGCACCTGGCTGCTGTCCATCGCCCGCCGAGTCGTGGTCGATCAGGTGCGGATGGCGGTGGCGCGGCCGAAGATCGCGCACGGCGTCGACTGGGTGGCGGCCGCCGACCGGCAGGCGCCGCGGCGGGACGGGCTGACCGAAATCGTCGAACTGAACCTGCTGCTGGACGATCTCGCGCCGGAGCGGCGGGAGGCGCTGGTGCTCACCCAGGTGCTGGGGCTGTCCTACGCCGAGGCCGCGGCGGTCTGCGGTTGCCCGGTCGGCACGGTCCGCTCCCGGGTCGCCCGCGGCCGCGAAGACCTGGTTGCCGCAACACGTTTCGGCGTACGGCGCAGCGCCAACGGCTGAGGGCTCACGGCGTGGCGTCCATGCGCTGCGTGCCGATCACCGACAGCAGCTGTAGCGCCTGTTCGGACGGCGAGCCGGGGGCGGCGGTGTAGATCACGACGCGCTGATCCCGGTCGGCGATGTCGAGCACATCGCAGTTGACGGCGATCGGGCCGACCAGCGGATGCTGGAAGATCTTGCACAGCGTCGGCTCGGCCCGGATATCGTGCGCGTCCCACAGCCGCGCGAATTCCACGCTGCCGGTGCGGAGTTCGGCGATCAGCTCGGTCACCTCGGGATCGCCGGGGTAGCGGGCGGCGGTGGCGCGCAGTTCCTGGGCGGCGCTGCGGGCGAACGCGTCCGCGTCGGACACCCCGTACAACCGCCGCCCGTGTGGGCTCGGCCCGAGGAAGGCTCGCCGCACCAGGTTCCGGTCGCGTCGCGACAGCGCGGAGAAGTCCTCCATCAGCGCGGCCGCCAGCTCGTTCCAGGCGATCACCTCGTACGTCGCGGACAGCACGACCGCGGCGGCCAGCGGCAGCCGGGACAGCAGGTCGACGATGCTCTGCCGGACCTCGCGCGACGGACCGGCCGGGAGACCCGGCGGTGTCCCGGCCAGGTGATGCAGGTGGTCGCGTTCGGCGTCGGACATCCGCAGCGCGCGGGCCAGACCGCTCAGCACCTCGCGGGACGGGCGCGGGCCGCGAGCCTGTTCCAGGCGCGTGTAGTACTCGGTCGAGATGAAAGCCAGCTGGGCCACCTCCTCGCGGCGCAGGCCGGGGGTGCGGCGGCGCGGCCCGGTGGGCAGACCCACGTCGGCCGGGGTGATCCGCTCCCGCCTGCTGCGCAGGAAGTCCGCCAGTTCTCGTCTGTCCACCGCCTCAGTGTGCGCGAATGCCGCGGAGCCGAGCCAGGTACCGCCGGTACCTGGCTCGGCTCGGTGTCCGGCCGGAGGCTCGATGCCATGGACAACACACTCACCACCACCGGCCTCCTGGCCGGCAAGGTCGCCTTCGTCACCGGTGCCGGACGGGGTATCGGCGCCGCCGCGGCCCGGCTGTTCGCCAGGGAAGGGGCCAGGGTCGTGCTCGCGGCCCGGACGGAGGCTCAGCTGAAAGCGGTGACCGAAGAGATCAGGGCGGCGGGTGGTATCGCGGACTATGCGGTGTGCGACCTGGCCGACCCGGAGGGCGTGCGCGCCGCCGTCGACCACACCGTCGATCGGTACGGCCGGCTCGACGTCGCCTTCAACAATGGCGCGGCCGGGGTTCCGCCCGGTCCGATGGACCGGGTGCGGGAGGCGGATTTCGACTACGTCTACGCGGTGAACCTCAAGGGCCCGTGGCTGGCCATGGTCGCCGAGATCGCCGCCATCCGGGCGACCGCGGGCACCGGCGCGATCGTCAACACCTCCAGTGTCGGCAGCCTGATGGGCAACCCGGAACTGCCGGCGTACGGCGCGATGAAGCGGGCGGTCAACAGCCTCACCGAATCGGCGGCGGTCACCTACGGTCCGGAAGGCATCCGGGTGAACGCGATCGCGCCCGGCACCACGTTGACCGAGATGATCCAGGACTGGGAAGCGGGCTCGCCCGGGGTCATCGAGCGGCTCAACGCGGTGACGCCGCTGCGCCGTGCGGCGGACCCGGACGAGATCGCCCAGGCGGCCGCATGGTTGCTCAGCGACCGCGCGTCCTACGTGACCGGCACCGTGCTGCGCGTCGACGGCGGCATGCGCGCCTGAGCAGCTCAGATGTCTGCCAAAGGCTTTGCGGCGTAGTGCAATCGGATGACCCCGTCGGCGTGCCGGGTTGCGCCGGCGTGTACGCCGAACACCTTCCGGAGTAGTTCGGGCGTCATCACGTCCAGCACCTCGCCCGCCGCGACCACGCTGCCGTGATCGAGCACGACCAGCCGGTCGCAGCAGCGCACGGCGAGGTCGAGCTCGTGCAGCACCGCGAGTGTGGTGATGCCGGTCGAGCGGATCAGGTCGAGCAGTTCGAAGCGGGCCCGCACGTCGAGGTGGTTGGTCAATTCGTCGAGCACCAGCAGGCGCGGTCGCTGCGCGAGCGCCCGCGCGAGCAGGACGCGTTGGCGTTCACCGCCGGACAGTGAGCCGATGGCGCGGTCGGCATAGCCGGTGACACCGGTGCGGTCCATGGCGTCCGCGACGGCATCGCGATCGGTCGCGGTGTCCCGGCTGAACAGTCCGTGATGCGGATTGCGGCCGAGCCCGACCACCTCGGCGACCGTCAGTTCGGTTGAACCGGAACCGTTCTGCAGAACCGCCGCGGTGGTGCGGGCCGCGGCGCGGATCGACAGCCCGGAGATGTCGGCCCCATCGATCGTGACGATGCCCCCGGTGGGTCGCAGCGATCGATAGATGGTGCGCAGCAGCGTGGTCTTGCCGCTGCCGTTGGGGCCGACGACGCCGACGACCGTGCCCGGCGGTGCGTGCAGGGTCACCTTGTCGAGCACGGGAGCGTCACCGAAGGTGACACTCACTCCGGCGACGGACAATTCGGCGGAACAGCTCATGTGAGGCCCCCGTTGCGGCGCAGCAGCCAGAGGAAGAACGGGGCGCCGAACGCGGCGGTGAAGATGCCAAGCGGCAACTCGTTCGGCGCGTCGATGGTGCGTGAAAGCAGGTCCACCGCAACCAGATACGCCGCGCCGATCAGCGCGGACAGCGGCAGCACCCGCCGGTGATCCGGCCCGAAGGCGAGGCGGACCAGATGCGGAATCATCAAACCGACGAAGCCGATTCCGCCGGCCACCGCGATCAGCGCACCGGTCAGCAGCGAGGCCAGCACCAGCAGGACGATCCGCAGCGTGCGCACGTCGACGCCGAGCGCGGTGGCCTGTTCGTCGCCGGTGCCGAGCACATTGAGCCTGCGGCCGAAGGCGAGCACCACGGCGACGGTCACCAGCACCACCGCGGTGACCGGGCCGAGGCGATCCCAGCTCGCCCCGGCGACGCTGCCCATCGTCCAGAACATCACCGCGCGTAGCTCATTCGGCGTGGCGCGCAGCTGGAGGTAGTTCGTGGCGGCCAGCAGCAGATAGCCGACCGCGACACCGGCCAGGACCAACCGGATCGGCACCACCCGGCCGCGCTGCTGCCCGAGCAGGAACACCACCGCGATCGTCGCGATCGCACCGCAGAAGGCGGCGGCCGACACCCCGATGCCGCCCAGCACGCCGCCCGCCGTGACGACCACGGTCACCGCGCCGAGCGACGCACCGGAGGACAGCCCGAGCACGTACGGGTCGGCCAGCGGATTGTTCACCAGCGCTTGCAGAATCACGCCCGCCACGGCGAGACCGCAGCCGCACAGCGCGGCCAGGACGACCCGGGGCAGCCGGTAGTTCCAGACGATCTGATCCACGGTGAAGCCGACATCGGCGGTCTTGCCGGACAGATGGGCCAGGATCACCCGGCCGGTGTCGGCGGCGGACACGGTGACCGAGCCCACCGCGATCGACAGCAGCATCACCGCGAGCAGCACCGCGGCCGACACGGCGAGCGCGATCGGCAGTGGTGTCGTCGCCAGCGGTGGCCGGGTCTCGGTGCGGGTCATCGGAACCGCTCGGGGTGCACCAGTTTCGCGATGCGCTGCACGGCGAGGTCGTTGCTGGGGCCGAGGTAGATCGAATCCGCCAGCACCGCATAGCTGTTGGTCTTGGTGGCGTTCCACTGCGGGAACTGAGCGAGAATCCGCTTGGCGACCGCGTCGATGTCGGGGCTGCGGTAGTTGATCACGACGAGCCCATCGATCGGGGTCACCGCGAGCTGCTCCTTGCTGATCGTCACGAAGGTGGTGCCGTCGTCGCGATTGAACGGGTTCACCCCGCCGGCCTTGTCGATCACGTCGTTCCAGATGCCGCCCGCCGCGATCGCGGAGAAGTCCGAGTCGCCGCCCATGCCCATGCCGGGGAAGACGAGCAGCACATTCTTCTTCGGCTGCCCGGCGACCCGGGCCGCCGTCTCCGCGACGGCCTTTCGCGCGTCGGCGATGAGGCGCTCGGCCCGGCCCGGCACGTCGAAGATGATGCCGAGGTCGCGCAGCAGTGCGTAACTGTCCTCGATCGTCGGTGTGCCGGTGACGGCGCCGGTCACGCCGCAGTTCGCCCGGGGCACATAGGTATTGGCGCCCGCGGCGGCCAGTTCGTCGCGGGTCGCGAAGCCCTGGTCGGCGGCGAATCCGCCTCCGCCGGTAGAGATCACCAGGTCGGGGTGCTGGTTCAGCATCGCCTCGCGCGGGATGTCCTGGAGGTTGTTCGGGGTGATGCCGCCGGTCGGGAGGGCGTCGATGGCGGCGGCGCGGTCCGGCACGTCGGAGGTGCCGTAGGACTGCGCGTTGGCGATCACGCGGTCGGCGACGCCGAGCGCGATGAGCGAGGAGACCTCGCCGACGGACCCGCCGTTCATCACCACGACTCGCTTCGGGGCCTCGGTGAACGTGTAGGTCTTGCCGCAATTCTCCAGGGAAACCGGGTATGCGGTGACGTTCTCGGTAGCGGATATCGGCTTGTCGCCGGCCGCGTCGGGCACCGAGGTGGTGCAGCCGGTGACGGCTAGGGTGCTTGCCGCGAGTGCCAGGAGCAGCGCGCGTTTCATCAGCATGGGTGCCTTCTCGATCGGTGCGCCATGGCAGGCGGCGCTGGGAGGAAGCGGGTGTCGATCAGGTAGTCGATCCCGGCGGTGAGTGCGATCGCGGAATCCGGTTGGGGGATAACCGAATCGACGAGTGCGCTTCGGCCGTAGCCGACGGCGTCGCCGGCGGGGGCCAGATGGGCGGTGTGGGCGCGGGCGATGGTCAAGGAGTGGTCGTTGTCCGCCGACGCGCGATCCGCCATCGCGGTCAAGCGGGCGTGCCAGATCGGCGCGGGGATGGTGTCGACCGGGTAGCCGCGATCGCGCAGTGCGTCGACGACGAAGGCGAAGGTGAGCGGGTCTCGGCTGGTCAGGTGCAAGGTCCGGGCCGCAGGGCGGTGGCCGGCCAGGTGAGCGATGACGGCGGCGACCCAGTCCACCGGTACCAGGTCGATGGTGCCCGCGGCGTAGATCTCCGCCGGGACGGCCGCGAGCACGACCATCGCGCGGACAAGGCTCCAGAACGCGTCGTCTGGGCCGGAGGCTCCGGTCCGGGAGTCGGCGCCGATGCGGCCGGGGCGGTACACCGTGACCGGGATGCCGCGGTCGGCGGCGGCGTGGACGAGGCCCTCCGCCACCCACTTGCTGGCCACATATCCGTTGTGCGGCAACGACGTCGCGGCCACGCGCCGGTCTTCGGTGAGGATCGGCGGATTGCCGTCGACGGCGAAGGCGGCGTCGATGGAGGAGACGAAGTGGACCGGCTTCGGTGTGCCGGTGACCGCGAGACGCAGGATGCGTTCGGTGCCTTCGACATTCGCCGGGCGCAGCCGGGAGTACGGCTCGAAATGATGGACCCGGGCACCGTTGTGGACGATGGCGTCGACGGTGTCGGCCAGGTGCCGGTAGCGCTCCTGGGTCAGTCCGAACCGGGGGAGGGCGAGGTCGCCGGGGATGGTGGTCACCCGGTGCGCTATCAGTGCGTCGAGACGGTAACGGGCGAACGCGGATTCGATTCGACCCAGGGCCGCGCGATCGTCGTCTGCCCGGATCAGGCAGTACACGTGTACCTCGGTGCGTTCGAGCAGGGCTGCGAGCAGGAAGGCGCCGAGGAACCCGGTGGCGCCGGTGAGCAACACCGTCTTCGGCGTCGCCGGTGCTTCGGCCGTCGCCCGGATGGTGATGTCGAGCTGGGTGTCCGCTTCGAGATCCGCTGCGGTCCACGTCGGTTCGTTGCTGTCCCGGCCTGAGTCGAGGCGTTCGGCCAGTCCGGCGACCGTGGGGGTGTCGAACATCGCGCGCAGGTCCCACCGGACTCCGAAGGCCGCTCGGACGCCGTTCAGCACACGTGCCGCGCGCAGCGAATGCCCACCGCGGGCGAAGAAGTCGTCATCGATGCCGATCGACTCGATCCCTAGAGCCTCGGCGAAGAGCCGGGCCAGCGCGCGTTCGGTGGGAGTGCCGGCGGGTCGTTCGGTGAACTCGACGTCCGGCGGTTCGGGGAGGGCGGCGCGGTCCAGCTTTCCGTTCGCGGTGTGCGGCAGTCGATCCAGCGTGACGTACACCGACGGCACCATGTAGTCCGGTAGCCGTCCGGCCAGGTGTACCCGTAGGGATTGCGCCTCGGGTGCGCCCGCACCGGGGGTCGGGACGACATAGGCGACGAGGACTTCCGCGTGCACGCGCACCGCTGCGGCACTGACCTGTTCGTGTGCGGCAAGCGCCGCCTCCACCTCGCCGACCTCGATCCGGTAGCCGCGCAACGACATCTGGCTGTCGTCGCGGCCCAGGTACTCGAGGTGACCGTCCGCGTGCCACCGCACCAGATCGCCGGTGCGGTAGAGGCGGCATCCCTGCGTGTCGAGCGGATCCGCCACGAACCGTGCCGCGGTCGTCGCCGGTTGGCCGAGATACCCTTGCCCGACCGGTATTCCGCCGACATACAGTTCGCCCACGACCCCCGGCGGCACCGGCCGCAAGGTTCGATCGAGGACATAGCAGCGGCCATTGGTGACCGGAACCCCGATGCACGGCCGGGGATGCGATTCGATGCTCGTCCAGGTCGCGTCGACCGTGCATTCCGTGGGGCCGTACAGGTTATAGACCGAGAGTCCCGGCTCGGCGCGCAGCGCGTTCCACAGCGCCGGATCGGTCGCCTCGCCGCCGAGCGCGATCACCGCCGGACGATGGGCACCGAGGAGCAGGCCCGCGTTCAGCAGCTCCCGCGCGAAAGTCGGTGTGACGTCGAGGAAATCGATGCCCTGGTTCCGGATGTAGCGAACAAGACCCGCCGGGTCGCGCCGCAAGTCGTCGTCGACGAAGTGCAACTCGTGCCCGGCGAGCAGCCAGAGCAACCCCTCCCACGCGGTATCGAACGTCATCGACGCGGTCAGCGCCGCGCGCATCCGCCGCCCGCCGTGTGCCGCCACCGCGGGCTCGATCAGATTCTCGCGATGGTGGTGGTACAGATTCACCACCGCTCGATGTGAAATCACCACGGCCTTGGGGATTCCGGTAGTGCCCGAGGTGTGAATCACCCATGCCGGATGCTCGCGGTGCAACCGGACCGGAGGGTGTGCGCGCACGGGTACGGCGGAGTTCGCTGGATCCTCGGTGTTCGGGGCGGACCGAGCCGCGCTCGTCGGCTCGGGGACGGCGTCGAGCATTGCTTCCGATGTCGTTGTGGTGGACGGCAATTCATCGACCAGAACTGTGCGGTCTCGCAGTGTGTCCGGGATCAGCCCGGTCAGTGCGGTTGTAGTGACTATGGCGCTGAGTTCTGGCACGTCGCCGTTGTCTGCCAGCCCACCGAGGAGCAGCGCCAGGCGCGGCGCCGGTTGTCCGGGATCCAGCGGGACATATGTTGCGCCACAGGCGAGCACAGCGAACAGTGCGGCGATCGCGTCGCCGGTGCGCGGGAGCAGCACCGCTACGGCGTCGCCGCGACGGGTACCTGCCTTCGTCAGCACCGCACTCAGTTCTTTTGTCCGTGCGGCTAGTTCGGCATAGGTGAGCACACGGTGTGCGCCACTGGCATCGGTGGCAACGAGCGCGCTCGCCGTCGAGGTGCGGGCCACCTGCGCGGCAAGCAGATCGGGCACGGTGCGGTCGGATCGAGGGCGCTCGATGCCACGGCTATGCGCGTGCACCCACTCGCGTTCGCCCGGCAGAAACAGGTCGGCCGCGCCGATCGACCGCTCCGGCCGGTTCAGGACGCGGCCGAGAAATGTGGTGAAGCGGCGCAGATGGGCGGCCAACTCGACCGCCGTATACGCGTCCGGGTGCCCGTCGAGGTACAGCGTGGGCCCGGTGCCGTCGAGCCGGTCGTAGAGGTTGAACACCAGGTCGTCGATCATGCCCGCGGTGACGTTGTGCACCGAGCCGGCACACTCGCCGAAGCGCAGGTCGTAGTCGAACAGCATGATGTTGACCGACGGTCCGTACATGCCGCGATCGCTGCCGACCAGGCCGAGATCGCGGCGCACCTGCTCGCTGCGATAGCGCTGATGGCGCCGACTGCGGACCAGGTGCCGGGCGACGTGTCCGGTCAGCTCGAGCAGGGTCGGATCGTCCGCGAAGTCGGCCCACAGCGCCACGCCGTTGAGCGTCATGCAGGGCACCCGCAGCGCGGGCGTGCCGGTGCGCAGCATGACCGGCAGCGCAAGACACACCTGGTCGGCCCCGGTCATCCGGTGCACGTACGCGGCGATCGCGGCGGTGAGCACGTCGGTCCAGTTGGCCCGCGAGGTCTCCGCGACGCCGCGCAGTAGCGCGATCGTCTCGGCATCCAGGGTGGTGAACTCCCGAAGTGTCCGGCCCGCAACCGATGTCGAGCGCGGTGTCGCACCGGACAGGGTCACCGGTGCCGGACGGTCACGCAGGTAGTCGAGCCAGAACCGACGATCGCGATCGATATCCGCCGAATCGGCATAGGCGGCGTCCGCCGCCACGACTGCGTCCCAGGACCCGAAGGCATAGGCGGGCGGCGATGTTCCGGCGATGGCCGCCGAATACAGTTCGGCAACCCGGCGGGCGATCAGCGCCATGCCGTAGCCGTCGAGCAGGATGTGATGCACCCGGTGGTACCAGAGCGTCCGCCGTGCGCCGACCCGAAACACGATGTGCGCGAACAGAAGGTCGCCGGTCAGCGACACCGGCCGCGCGACATCCCGATCCATCAGGTCCAGCGCGGCCCGCAGCGGATCCGGCTCCGCCGAGACGTCCACCACCCGGACCTCCCACGCGGGCGACTCCACAACCTGCAGCGGCCCGTCCTCGAGGAACCGAACCTGCAGCGCCGCGGCCTCATCGACCGCCGCGCGGATGGCCGTCACCAGCACGTCCACCGCGACCGGCCCGGAAATCTCCACGTACTCGGCAATATTGAAGGCCGCGGCGGCCGGGTCGAGCTGCTGCCCGAGCCAGACGCCCAGCTGCGCGGAGGTCAGCGGCCGGGCCGAACTCACGGCGCGGACCGCGGCGCGAGCAGTGCCCACCACGCGGCGAGCGTCGGATTCTCCGCCAGATCCACGAAAGCCGTTGTGGCGCCGCGAGATTTCCAGCGTTCGATCAATCCGATCAACCGCACCGAATCCAACCCCGCGGCGAACAGGTCGTCGGTGTCGTCCAGCTCGTCCGGCTCCAGATACAGCAGATCGGCGATATCCGCCCGGACGGTGTCGTAGGTGAGTGGTTCCATCGCGTTCAGTTGACCTGTCTCTCCCGTTCGGCCCAGAACCGGTCGCGCAGCTGCCAGCGCAGGATCTTGCCGCTCGGATTGCGTGGAATGCGTTCGACGAACTCGAAGCGCACCGGAATCTTGAACCACGCCAGGTGTTCCCGGCAGAACGTCATCAGCTCGCGCACCCGGACCTGCTCGCCCGGCCGGCACGCGACGAACGCGTGCACCGATTCGCCGAGGACGTCATCGGGTATCCCGATCACCGCCGTGTCCGCCACGGCCGGATGCCGGGCGAGGGCGTTCTCGATCTCGGCGGGATAGATGTTCTCGCCGCCGACGATGATCATGTCCTTCAACCGGTCCCGGATATACAGGTAGCCGTCGGCGTCGAGGTATCCGGCGTCTCCGGTGTGAATCCAGCCGTCGACGAGGGTTTCGGCCGTCGCGTCCGGCAGATTCCAATACCCGAGCATGGCGGCCGGCGAGCGCAAGCAGATCTCCCCGACCTCCCCGGGCGGCCGTTGCGCCCCGGACGCGTCGATGACCCGCACGGACACACCGGGATACGGGCGGCCCGCGGCGGCCAGCCGTGGATTCCCCGCCACGTGTTCGGCAGGCGGCAGGCAGATCGCGGTGTTCCCGGTCTCGGTGAGCCCGTAGATCTGCGCGAACTCGGCGCCGAAGAGCTCCAGCGCTTCCCGCAGCAGCGTCGCCGAAATGGGCGATCCGCCATAGACGACCTTGCGCACCGAGCCGAGCGCCTCCGGCGTGACCCGCGGCTCACCGAGGATCAACCGCAGCATCGACGGGACGACGCACATCGTGGTGATCCGGGCCTCCTCGATGATCGCCACCGCGGTGCTGCTGTCGAACCTGGGCATGGCCACGTTGGTCACCCCCGCCGCGAAACCCTGCATGGCCCACCAGATTCCACCGACGTGAAAGCCCGGTATGCCGATGAGGTTGCGATCCCCGTCGCGGAAGCCGAGCCAATCCAGCCCGGCCTCGTCCAGCGCCTCCGCGATGGCGAAGAAGCTGCGCTGGGCCAGCACCACGCCTTTGGGCAGCCCGGTGGTCCCGCTCGTGTACAGCTGGATCACCGCGTCGTCGCGACCCGACGGTCGTTCGCCCGGATCCGGGTCGGCGATCCCGGACAGCCAGGCGGCGAACTCGTCGCCGTCCAGCCGGACCGCGGGCACGTGCGGTGCGGCGGATCGGGCGATCTCGGCGGCATCGGCGTCGACCAGCACCAGCGCGCTGCCCGAATCGCGCACGATGTGCTCGACCTCGGGCGCGGTCAGCCGGAAGTTGATCGGCACCAGCACCGCGCCGAGCCGCGCACAGGCGAAGAACAGGCCGTAGTAGTAGACGGATTCCTGGCCCAGATAGGCCACCCGGCTGCCATGGCCGATGCCGAGGGCCAGCAGCGCGCGGGACAGCCGGATGCTGTCGTCGCGTAGCCGCGCGTAGTCGAGTCCCACACCGGCGCACGCGATGGCGAGCGTGTCCGGCCGGTCGCGCGCGTGCCCGGCCAACATCGAGGTGACGGTGGGTGCGCTCACCGCGCGGCTCCCAGCGGTCGCTCCGCGTGCACGATGGCCAAGCGGACGGTACCCGCGCACTGCCCGCCGTTGTCGTCCCAGCAGCGGAACGACGTGTCCAGCGAAATGAACGGCGCGCCGTCGCTCACTCGCGTGCGTTCCTCGCTGCCGCCGAGGACGAACTCGCCGTAGAACCGCCGCGGATCGATCGGCCGCCGAAACTCGCTGTCCAGCCGGGTGATCAGGATATCGGGCAGCTGACGCCGCCAGTAGTCGTCCATGGACCAACCGCCGAACAGCGGCCCGACGCCGTGCCGCACCAGCACGGCGATGGTCTGATAGAGCATCTGGTTGTAGCAGATGTTCACCTCCACCGAATTGAGGTGCCCGGTCGCGTCGATGTAGCAGGACTCGGGAATCTCGAATGTGCCGGTGGCAGTGGCCTGTTCGCCCTGCGCGCGAACCGTCAGCGCGCGCAGGTACCGGCAGTGCGGTTTGTAGCAGCGCAGCACCTGCGCCAGCAGCAGCGGATCGTTCGGGAACTCCACGCCGGTCATGCCGGGATGCCCTCGTCGTCGTACACGGTGACCCGATGCGACACGGCCGGCTCGCAGGTGGAGTTGTGCAGTGCCCGATGCACCAGGCTGCGGTTGTCCCAGATGAGCAGGTCGCCGCGTTCGAAGGTCTGCAACCGGATCGCCGGATGCTCGAGGGTGTCATCGAGTTGACCTGTGGCAGTGAGTAGTTCGTGCAGCAGATCGGGCCGCTCGGTGCCGTCGGCCGCGGTGATCGATTCGGTCAGGCCCTCGCTGATGTAGACGATCGGCTCGCCCGTGTGCGGGTGCGGGTGCACCGTCGGCAGCGTCACCGGCGGCGTCTTGCGATCGATCTCGGCGATCAGCTCCGAGATCGGCCGATAGACATCGCTCGGCCGGATCTTGAAGTAGCGCCGGACGCTGTGCGTCGCCGTCGTGTCGGCCACCGATTCCCGCAATTCGGGGCTGAGCTGCTGATACGCGCGGGCCAGGTCGATGAAATAGGTGCCCCGGCTGTGCGTCGGCACCACCTTGGTGTGGGTGAAGGTCAGATCGAACGGACGCGCCATGAACTGATAGTCCGAATGCCAGAACTTCCCGGTCTTCGGCACGCCGACCCGTTGCTCACCGGTGTCCACATTCGACGACACGAACACCTCGGGCACATCCGGGTGGTGATAGATCGGCTCGTAGTACCGCACCGGCTCACCGAAACCGCTTGCCAGCGCGACGAATTGGTGCGGATCGAGCTCGATGCCCCGGATCACCGCGATCCGCTCGCGGTACACGGCACGCTTGACCGCGCGGATGTCGTCGAGCGATGTGGGGTCGAAGTCCTCGACCACCACACCGAAGTCTCCCTGCGGGCTGATCCGCATGGCTGTTCGCTGCATAACCACTGAGTCGGCCCACTACGCCCGGTAGTTCCCGGCAATATCGAGTGATTTGTCCGCACCGCCGCGATCGTTGTGACCTGAGTGACACTCGGCGAACAGTGGTTGCACCGCGAACCCGACTGGGGCTAGCGTCCTCTCGCGGTGGCGACCACCGCGTGCCACGGCGACCCGACCAGTCTCGGCTGATTCGCCAATACTGCTTATCTGCAACAACTTTCGTTCACGCCAGTGCGCCGTCCGTGTACTGATGACCACGCGCCCGGATTGTGCCGAGGCGAGAAGATGAGGGATCCCCATGGGCAGAACAACACTCGTGACCCTGGCCGCGTGCACGATCGCCGCTTTGATCGGTTCGGCGAACACGGCGCATGCCGACCCGGAAACGGCTGACATTCATTACACCGCAGGTGTGGTCGGCACGTCGGTGGTGCTGAGCACCGACTCGGGCACGCTGACCGCGGCCGATGGGCAATTCCGGCTCAGCGATCGCACCGGACGCCTCCTCGTTTCGATGCCGCTCAGCTATCAGCGCGACGCCAAGGTGTGGCCGATCACAGCGAAGATCGACGGCAACACCGCCACCCTGACCCCGGGCACCGATCCGGCCGCCGCCCGGCCCGCGCCGCCCGAGCTGCGCGATATCGCCATCGACCCACAGTCCACCGACTTCAACACGGCCGTGATGAATTTCGCCACGGTGACCGGTCTCGGGGTCGCGCTCGGCACGCTGATCGGCACGGCGATCGGCGCCGGTATCGGCTGTGTCGCGGGCGGAGCCCTGGTCGGCGCGGCGGCGGCCGTCCCGACGATCGGCGTGCTGGCGGTTCCCGGATTTCTCGGCGGCTGCCTGGTCACCGGCGCCGCCGCGGCCCCGATCGGCGCGATCATCGGCACCATCGCGCTCGGCGTCCCCGCCGCGGTCATCGGTGGACTGTTGTTCGCGGGCTCGCTGGGCAAACAGGCGACGAGCTGACTGGACTGCTGCCCGACCATGCCGAAGGTCCACACGAACTCGCGGCGGGCCGGGACCGCGAGGGCCAACTCGTCCACGCTGTACAGAGCTGACCGGCCATGCTTCACTAGGGAGACAGGTCTGTCCCGCGTGGTGGCAGGCCGAGGAGTCGGCATATGTCTCTCAACGACGACGACCGGTTCGCTGCCCTACCTCTGAACCCGTCGGTCCTAGAAGTCCCTGACGTTCTTCGGATTTCGGTGTGTTGCCCGAGCCACGACATCGCCGTGATGCTGGTCCACGGCGAGATCGATCTGCGGACCGCGCCGGGCTTCCGTGACCAACTGTGCCGATTGTTCGGCGCCGGACCCGTCATGGTCGTGCTCGACCTGTCCCCGGTCACCTTCCTGGCCGCCGCCGGGCTGCGGGTGCTGGTGGAGGCGCAGACGCAGGCCGAAAAGACCAGGCGCCGAATGGTATTGATCACCGCGGTGCGCTGTGTCGACCGCGCGCTGGAGGTGACCGGCCTGGCGCCCAGCTTCCACAGGGTGCGGTCGCTGGACGCCGCGCTGGCCGGCTACGCCGTCGGATACGAAGAGACGGCGTAGCTTTCGGCTCAGTTCAGCTTCTTCTCCACCCGGTGCCGAGCGGTGTCGGCGAACTTGCCGCCGCGCTTGCGGGCGGTGTCGGCGAGTTCCGGGCCGCGCTCGCGCGCGGTATCCGCCAGTTCGGCGCTGCGCTCCTTGGCGACCTCGGCGAACTCCGCGCCGCGCTCCTTGGCGAGCTCGGCCCATTCGGCGCCGCGGTGCTTGGCCACGTCGGCCAGTTCCGCGCCGCGCTCCCTGGCCAGTTCGGCCAGCTCAGCGCCGCGCTCCTTGGCGAACTCGGCCCACTTCGGTCCCCGTTCGCGCGCCAGTTCGGCCCATTCGGCGCCGCGGTGCTTGGCGACCTCGGCCAGTTCCGCGCCGCGCTCCTTGGCGGTCTCCGCCAGCGGCGCGGCATGCTCCTTCGCGGCAGCGGCCAGCGGCGCGGCGTGTTCCTTTGCGGCCGAAGCCCATTCGGGGCCGTGGTGCTGCACCGTCTCGGCGATCTCAGCGCCCTTGCTCGCCGCGGCGCTGCCGAGACTGCCTGCCGCCGAGGCGACTTCGTGCGCGCGACGCTTCAGCACCGCGCTGGTCGCGCCGTCCGACGAGCCGGTGAACGGCAGGGCGGCGGTGACCGTCGCCGCGGCGTCCCGAGCCGCCCGCTTGCCGCGCCAGCCGAGCGAGGGCTTGCCCTCGGTATCGGCTGCGGCGATCATCAGCCCGCCGAGCAGGCCGAGATCCTTGAGGAACGCGTTGCGCTTGATCGCCTTCTGCGCCGGGTCCGGTTCGTTCCAGAAGTCCTGCTCGGTGACGGTGGCCGGGACGACGGTCGCGGCCAAGACCAGCGCGGCCAGGCGCGGCGCCTTCCCGAGGGCGAGTAGCACACCGCCAGCTACCTGGGCACCCGCATTGATCCGGACCACGGTGCCCGGATCGCTCGGCAACTTCGCGGCGTATTGCTCCGGAAGCTGACGCTGGCCTCGCTGCACCAGCTCGGTCGCCGCCTTCACGCGTGACTCCGGGCGCCGCAGCGTATCGACACCCTCCACAACGAAGACAGTGGCCAACAGCGGGCGGGCAAGTCGGCGTAACAACATGACGGATCCCTTTCCTCGACGGCTCTATTCGACCGGGTTCCCGGAAGGTGTCGCATCAAACCCGGTGGGCGGGGAGTAACGGGCGTATCGGACACAGAATCTACACCCGGTAACGGCAAATATTGGGCGAACGATCACCAGGTGGTGGATCCGAGCCGATCCGCCGGTCCTCGACCGAGATGCCCCGCCGGAAGGTACCGCCGATGAACTCCACCACGGCCGCAACGACTTTCGAATCGATCGTCGCCCCGCTCCCGGCCGCGCCGGGCTGCACCTTCCGCTTCGATACCGTGCCCTGCCGGCATCGCGCCGAATGGTTCATCCGCAAGCGGCCGTGCTGCCACGCCGAGGGGGTCGACTTCATGTGCGATACGTGTCACACCCGGATCCACTGGTTGCTGACCCTCGGCGTCGAATTCGAGTGCGCCGGTTGCGGTGTGCGGTCGGACAGCTTCAGCGAGCTCTACCCGACCGCGGCGCCGCTGTGAGCCGAACGGTCAGGAACCGCCGACGGCCTTCGGGACGGTGGTCCGCCCCGTCGTCGCCAGGAACTCGGTGATGATCGAGGTGACCCGGTCCGGATCCTCCACCATGGGCAGGTGGCCGCAGTCGGGCAGCTCGACCGCGGTCCGGGCGTGCAGGCTCCGCGTGAGCCGGGCGCCCGCGCGGGCCGAGAGAATGCGGTTCTGCTTGCCCCAGATCGTGCAGATCGGCGGAAATTCCGCCGGCGGGTCGAAGCGGTCCAGCGCGGCGTAGGCGGGGAAGTCCTGGACCAGCTCGTGCAGGGCGTGCAGGCGGCCGCGGTCGGACCAGTGCGCGCGCAGGCGCGGGGAGTTCCACAAGCCCAGGCGCTTGCCGCGGGAGCCGAGCTGATTGCCGATGATCAGCGAGACGGCGCGGCCGGGCAGCGCGAGCCTGCGGGCCAGCGGCGCGAGCGGCAGCCGGGCATCCGCCCAGGCCATCGCCGCCGACTGCCCGGAGCTGACGGTGTCCCAGGTCAGCGGGTTGATCAGGACGAGCGCCCGCACCCGGTCCGGCTGCCCCATCGTGTAGCTCAGCGAGGTGGCGCTGCCGAGGCAGTTGCCGACCAGGACCACGTCGCGGAGCCGGTAAGCGTCGAGAAAGGCGCCGAGCATGCGCACGTAGTCGGCGAGGCGATAGCCGTCCGCGGGCTGCTCGGAGTCGCCGTAACCGGGCAGGTCGAGGGCGAACACCTCGTGCTCGCGGCGCAGCGTCGCCACCTGGTCGTCCCAGATGCGGCGCTGGGTGCCCGCGTTGTGCAGCAGAACCACCGGCGCGCCGCTACCGGAGCGATCGAAGGCCACGGCCCTGCCCTGATGCTCGAAAATGTCCACAGTGACTCCTCGCGAGCGGCCGGGCGAGCAGGTCGCCCGATCCACGGCAATTTTACGGTGTTGTCGAGCAGTGAGCTGGGACTTCGGCGGTTCCCGCGCCGGAGTGGCTACACCTCGATGCCGGTGCGTACGACCTTGCCGGTCGCGTTGCGGGTCAGCGCGGTGGTGGTGAGCCGCCAGCGGGCAGGCACCTTGTAGTAGGCCATCCGTTCCGCGGCGAACGCGCGCAACTCCGCTTCGGTTGTCGCCGAGAGGTTTTCGACCACCACCAGTGCGGCGACCTGCTGCCCGAGGTCGGCGTCCGGCACGCCGACGACCGCACATTCGCGGACCGCCGGGTGTTCCTCCAGGCACTGTTCGACCTCGGTGGGGTAGACGTTCTCGCCGCCGCGCAGGATGAGATCCGAACGGCGACCGGACAATCGGAGCCTGCCCTCGGTGAGCACGCCGATATCGCCGGTGCGCAGCCAGCGGTCCGCGGTGATCGCGGCGGCGGTCGCCGCCTCATCGTCCCAGTACCCGAGCATCACGTACTGACTGCGCACGCAGATCTCGCCCTCGGTCCCGTCGGGTACCGGATTGCCCGTGCGGTCGCGCACCTGCACCGCGACCCCGATGACCGGACGTCCCACGGTATCCGGGGACGCGGCGAGTTCGGCGGGACTGGCCAGGGTGGCCGCGGTGCTGCACTCGGTGAGGCCGTAGCTGGTCACCAATGCGGTCTTGGCCACCGGAAGGTGTTCGCGCAGCTGGTGTTGCAGCGCGGCCGAGGACGGCGCGGAGTTGAGCGAGAACGAGGCCAGCGACGACAGGTCGTAGCCGGACAGATCCCGTTCGAGCAGCCGGGTGGCCATGGTCGGCATCGCGCCCCAGTTGGTGATGCGTTCGCGTTCGATCAGCCGCAGCACCCGGTCCGCGTCGAACGAACCCTGATACAGCACCGAGGTGTCGCCGGTCACCAGCCGCGGCACCACCAGATTGTGCAGGCTGGCGATGTGGAACAGCGGAGAGGTGAGCAGGAACCTGCGACCGCTCGGCGGCTCGTCCGCGCCGCTGAACTCGGCGGCCAGCGCGTCGTTGAACCGGTGATATCCGATCACCGCCAGCACGTTTCGGTGCGAGTGCACCGCGCCCTTGGGCCGTCCGCTGGTGCCGCTGGTGTACAGGACGACCGACGGATCGTCCTCGTCCACCTCGGCGAGCGGCGTTGTGCGGCCGTCGTATTCGGCGATCAGCGCGGGCAGGTCGTGCTCCATGGTGAGCACGGGCACGCGAATATCCAGCTCCGCCAGCAGCGCCGCGCGTTTCGCGTCGACGATCAGCACGGCGGGAGCGGTGTGCCCGACGCCGTAGGCGATTTCGCGCGGTGTCCACCATGCGTTGTAGCCCACCGCGATCGCGCCGAGGCACTGCGCCGCCCAGAACGCCACGACCCATTCGGGGGTGTTCGCGGCCAGAATGCCGATCCGGTCACCCTTGTCGATGCCGTATCGCTCACGCAGTGCCGTGGACAGCGCGCCGACCGCGGTCGCATGCTCGGCGAACGAGAGCCGGCTGTCCTCGGTGACGAGGTAGTCGCGCTCGCCCCAGCTCGCCGACGCGGCCACCAGCTCGCCGAGCGACTTGCCGCGGTGACGCAACACCGGCACCGGTGCGCCGAGCACGTCCTCGACCACCATCTCGAACCGCCCACCGGGACCGGTCAGCCGGGCGGCCGCCGCCGCGGCGAACGCCTGCGCGTCGAAAGGCTTCGTCATCCAGCGCACTTCCTTTTCTACGGAACCAATACCGCGCGGCCGGTCACCAGGCCACGCTCCAAACGGTCGAGCGCGTCGCGGCCTGCCGCCAGGTCGTAGCGCTCGACCGCTACCGTGAGCTTGCCCGAGCGGGCCAGCGCGACGGACTCGATCAGGTCGGATTTGGTGCCGCCGTACGACTTTCGCACGGAGGCGCCCCACGGCCAGCCGGGTCCGCCGGCCGGGACGGCGGTGATCTCCGGTGCGCCGCCGCCGAGGCCGATCATCCGGTAGGCGCCGTTGGGCGCCACCGATTCCACCGCGAGGGTGGCGGTCTGGTCGACCCCGACGAAGTCGAACACCGCGTCGGCGCCGCGGCCGCCGGTGCGGTCGAGGATCTCGCGCGCGGTGTCCGGGCCGGCCAGCAGGCCCTCGGCCGCGCCGCAGCGGGCGGCCAGTGCGAGCTTGTCCGCGCCGAGGTCGACGGCGATCACCCGGGTCGCGCTGGTCGCCGCGAGGATCTGCACCGCGACATGGCCGAGACCGCCGATGCCGATCACCACCGCGACCGAGTCAGGTCGCAGATGCTCGCGGGCGCCGCGAATCGCGTGATAACTCGACAGCGCCGCGTCGGCCAGCGGGGCCGCCTGCGCGAAATCGAGGTCGCCGATCGGCACGAAAGAGCTTGCCGGGATGCGGATGCACTCGGCCATGCCGCCGTCCGGGCCGAGCCCGGGGCACGGCGGCATGGCGGTGCGGCCCGCGGCCAGGCAGACATTCTCGTTGCCGCGCACGCATTCTCGGCAGACACCGCACGACCAGCACAGGTAGACGATGCCGCGTTCGCCGGTCACCCGGCCGTCGACCGCGGTGCCGACGGCCTCGATGGTGCCCGCGACCTCGTGCCCGAGGGTGAGTGGCTCGTCGCGCATGCGGAACGGGATATGCAGCACGTGCAGGTCGGAATGGCAGATCCCGGCCGCGCCGACGCGCAGCAGCAGGTCGGTCGGGCCGATCTCGGGGATCGGGACCTCGCGCAGTTCCAGCACGCCCGGCTCGGTGAGTTGCAGCGCTCGCATCAGGAGTTGACTCCCACCGCGGTGTAGACCGCACGCAGGTAGGCGTCGGCGCGGGGCGAGCCGATCAGTCCCGGCGCCATTTTGTTCATGGTGTAGGCGAAGGTGATTCGGCGATCCAGGTCGTTGACCACGATGGCGCCGCCCAGTCCCGCCCACCAGCAGACCTTGCCGTCGGGAACCTCCGGGGCGGTCTGCGGCTGGGGGAGCCCGTAACCGATGCCGAAGCGTAGCGGCAGCAGCAAGGCCAGATCGGCGCCGTCCGACTGCTGTTCGAAGATCGCGTCGATCGTCTTCTCCGACAACACTCTTCGCCCGCCCAGCACGCCGCCATTGGAGACCAGGGACTGGATCCGCGCCACCGAGCGAGCGTTTCCGTGGCCGTTCACCGCGCCGATCTCGGCCTGCCGCCACGCGGCGCTGTTGGCCTCGTGCAGATCGAGCAGGGGACTGGTGAGCGTCTTGATCAGAATGCTCTCCTGATCGAGTGCGGCCAGGTCGAACGTCAACTGCGGCGGCGGGACCAACGCCGCGATCCGGTGATGGTGTTCGGGCCCGGTGCCGATGTGGAAGTCCGCGTCGAGCGGACCGGCGAGTTCCTCGGCGAAGAACCGCCCGAGGCCGCGGCCGGTGATCCGGCGGATCACCTCGCCGACCAGGTGCCCGTAGTTCAGCGCGTGATAACCCGACGCCGTGCCCGGCGCCCACCACGGCGGCTGCGCCGCGAGCCGGGCGGCCGCCGCCTCGGTGTCGTAGATGTCGGCCAGCTCGATCGGCCGCTCCCAGCCGGAGACGCCGGAGGTGTGCCCGAGCAGATGCCGGATCTCGATGTCGCCCTTGCCATTCGCCGCGAACTCCGGCCAGTAGTGGGCGACCCGCTGCCGCAGGTCCAGCTCGCCGCGATCGACCAGCAGCAGGGCGCACAGCGCGGTCATCGTCTTGCTGATCGAGAACACGTTGACCAGGGTGTCCGCGGTCCACGGCACGGTGCGGCCGAGATCGCGGTGCCCGCCCCAGAGGTCGACGACGGGCTCGCCGTCGACGGTTACGCAGATCGCCGCGCCGAGTTCCTCGCCTGCCGCGAGCTGGTTCGCCAATTCCGCACGGACACCGGCGAATTGATCGGTGCACAAGCCCGAGGTGGTCAGCACGCGCGCTCGAGGTTTCCGGCCGGCACCGGCAGCGCGTAACCCGTCGCCGCGGCTCGCTTTGCGCCCCTGGCCATTTCCCGGTTCAGATCGCGCACGTACGGCTCGAACTCGATCTGGATCGTGTGCCGCGGCGAGTCGTAGTAGCGCCCGCTCCGGCGTGCCTCTGCGGTTCGGATCGCCTCGTGCATCTCCGATTCGGACGGCGGCAGGTACTTACCGGTGAGGTAGGCGGCGACCAATTTGCTCTGCTGCTCGGCGAAATTCACCAGCGTCGGCAGCGGCTGCGCCAGGCCCATGAAGAACAGGTTGTGCACGCCCGGCTTCATCATCTGCTTGAACAGCGGGAAGCGGTTCTGCTCATCCGGCACCAGGTTCGGATCGGTGAAGAACGGGAAGCTGATGTGATAGCCGGTGGCGCAGACGATCACGTCCACCTCCTCGGTGCTGCCGTCGGCGAAGCGCACGCGCGGCCCCTCCAGCGCCGTGATGGCCGGCTTGAACGCGATGTCACCACAGCCCGCGCGATGCAGGAATTCCTCGCTGGCCGACGGATGCGCCTCGAACGGCAGGTGATCGGGCTTGGGCAGCCCGTAGAACTCCATCTCGCCGCGGAACTTGCGCACGAAGCGCTGCTTGAGCTTCATGCTCACCTTGCGCGGAATCCACGGCGGCACACTCTGTTTGTCCCCGACCTTGCCGTTCACGTATTTCGGCAACACCCACACACCGCGCCGCGCGGAAACGGTGAGCTTCTCCGCGACGAAGCGCTGCGACAGTTCCGAGGCGATGTCCAGCCCGGAATTGCCCATGCCGACCACCACGACCTTTTTTCCGCGCATGTCCACCGGATCGAACGGATCGTTGTAGGCGTGGCTGTGGATCAGCACGCCGTCGAATTCGCCGGGATAGTCGGGGACGTTCGGATCCCAGTGGTGACCGTTGCAGACGATCAATACGTCGTAGTCGCGGGTGCGGCCGTCGCTCGCGGTGACCAGCCAGCGACCGTCGGTCTGCCGTTCGGCGGCGGTGACTTTCGTGCCGAACCGGATCTTGTCCCGGAAACCGAAATGGTCGACGTAATCCTTGAAGTACTGGAACAGCTGGGAATGGTGCGGAAAATCCGGCCAATCTTCCGGCACCGGATAGTCCTCGAAGGCCAGCCGGAACTTGCTGGTATCGATGTGCAGCGACTGGTAGCAGGCCGACATCCCGTTGGGATTCTTGAAATACCAGTTACCGCCGACCTCGTCGGACGCCTCGAACAGGTCGAACGGAATATCGAAGTCCTGCAGCCGTTTCGCGGTGGTGATCCCGGAGGGGCCCGCGCCGATGAGGCAGACCCTGGGCAGAGTGGGTTGAGTCAATTCACTTGTCCTCGTGCTGGGAGGGCGGTCACCTGCCTGCGGCGGCGCGCCCGGCGCCGAAACCGTCCGTAGCCGTGCGGCTTCCGGAGTGACGTAGGCAACAAGGTAGCACTGGCTAGACGGTGTGTCTAGTGAATGACGTATTGTCTAGTGAAGGCGGCGCGGATCGTCGGCCGTAGTACACTTGCTCACCGAAAGTCGCACGTCAGCAGAACTTTCGACGGACACGAGGTAACCGGTGCGGACGAACCCGAATCCGGCGGGCGGCAGCCTGCGGGACGAGCAGAAGCAGCAGACCAGGACCCGGCTGATGGCCGGCGCCAAGGAGCTGTTCAGCACCCGCGGCTACGCGGCGGTGCGGGTCGACGACATCGCGGCGGCGGTCGGCTGCAGCCGGGCCACCTTCTATCTGCACTTCACCGGCAAGCTCGAGCTGCTGCGCGCGATCGCCGAGCAGAGCACCGCGCCCAGCGCGCTGCATTTCTACGAGGATCTGGATCGGGTGCTGGACACCGGCTCCCGGGACGAGCTGGTCGCCTGGATGGGCCGGGCCATCGAGTGGTTCCACGAATACCGCGAACTGCTGCCCGCCTGGGACGAGGCGACCGCGCTGGAGCCGGAGTTCCGCGAGATCGCCCGCAACGGAATCCTCGCGCTGCCCAACGCGATGACGTCCTATCTGGCTCGCTGGCCCGCCGAGCGCGCCGACGAGGCGCGGCTGCGGGTAGAACTGCTGGTCGCCCAACTCGAGCGGTTTTTCACCCGCTGGGCGGTCCAGGGCACCATCAATGTGTCTGCCGAGCGAGCCGCCGAGGTGCTCGCCGATATTTGGTTCCCCGCGCTGCAGGCGCCCGCCGAACCGGGTTGATCGGCGCCGCGATTCGCGGGTCCACCGGGCGTAGCTCGATATTCGCTGGCCGCGCGGGAATCGTGTTCTGGGACTCGATTTCGTAGCGGCCTGCAAATCTGTCGGTGCGGTGCGGCATCATCTGTGCACGCAGCCATCCACGAATATTGCTCGGAGTCACCATGCCGTCGCCTAAAACCAAGCCCAAGCCATTGTCGGACAGCGAGATTCAGCGGATCGCCACGGATATCGCCGGTGGCCGCCCGCCCATGGTGTGGTTCACCGCCGCCGCGGTGGGCGTGCCGGAAGGACGGTCGGGGAAGGTGATCTCCCTCGGTGATCCGGCCGACGGAGACTTCCTGCAGGTCCGGCCCACCGGATCGAAGGATGTACTGTCCTTTTCTCCGACAGAAGTGACGTTGACCAAGCCGCCCCGCGGGGCGGCGACCGTTTCCACTGCCCAGCCGAAGTCGACAACCAGGAAGGAATCACCCGTGACCCAGCCGTCGACCTTGACGAGCGCTGCGACACCGACCACCCCCAGTTCTGTCCCGCCGCCACCGGTCGTCCCGAAACCCGTTGCGAGCGCCCCGGAATCGGACGAACACGACGGCGGCGCGAGCAAGCCCGCGGCCAAACCGGCGGCGACGCCGGCCAAGGCGGCCAAGGCGCCGGCTCGGCCGAAGGCGAAGACCCCCGAGGTCACCGTCACGCTGACCGGCACCGCCGACGGCGAATGGTCCGTCGACGTGGTCAGCGGAAAGAAGCGCGCCGTGCGCGGGCTCGCGGTGCCGAGTTCCGCGGTGGCGCAGGCCGCCAAGATTCTGCACCCCGAGGTGGCCGATGTGGTGGCGGGCATCCTCGACGCGGCCAGGGAAGCCCAGGAGGCCAAGGTGCAGGCCCTGCAGGCCGAGCTGGAGGCCGCGCGGCGGCTGCTCGACGAGCTGGTCGACTAGGTCAGACCGCGGTGCTGGTGGATCTGGGGCTCGCGCGCCAGATCCGCCGGCCCGACTCGTTCGCGCCGTGCCGCGCCGGGTCGTTCGTCATGTGCCGCACGGAATCGGGCGCGTGCCGCGCGTCGTCGTGGAACGCGTAGCCGAGCGAGTATTCCTTCGCGTGGTACATCGCCGAGTCCGCGTCGCGGATGAGGTCGTAGACGGTCGACTCGGTGCTGCGCGGTGCCCCACAGGCGATCCCGATGCTCGCGGTGATCGGAATCTCGCCCGCGCTCAGTTCGAACGGCCGGACGAACGCGCCCAGCAGCCGCTCCGCCAGCGTCGCGGCCGCTTGACGGTCGAGCGGGGACAGCACCACGAATTCGTCACCGCCGTACCGGGCAACCACGTCATCCCGCAGCACCACCCGCCGAATCCGCGAGGCGGCATTGGCGATCAACTCGTCCCCGACCGCATGCCCATAGCTGTCGTTGACCATCTTGAACCCGTCGAGGTCGATGAACAGCAAACACAACGGCTGCTCCGCCCACCGCTCACTGTTCAGATTCAGCGCCCGCAACAAAGCCGACCGATTCAACAACCCTGTCAGCATGTCATGATCGGCCTGATACTGCGCCCGCCGCTCACTACGCGAACTCCGCACAATAGCCCGCTCACTGCGCACCAGCACCCCGATGAGCAGGAGGGCGAACAGGGACGAGACCACGATCCGGTTCAAGGTGTCGAGCGAGGAGCCGACCACCGGTACCAGTGACGCCACGATCAACAAGACGGCGATGAAGCTGGCCCGCTGCCGGGAGTGGTGTGGATGGATCCGCCGCGGCGAGCCCAGGCTCGTCATCGTGGGGTGCAGCGCCGCGACACCGGCGATCGCGTACGCCGCGAGTAATGGCGCGACCTGTATCTCGCGCATGATGGTCGCGGTGCCCGCGGCGGTCAGGTTGTCCGCGAGATCGCCCAGCAATGCCGCGATGAGCCCGAGATGTACCAGCTCCAGCGAGGTTTCCGAGCGGGTCGAGGTGGCCACCGAATGCGCGACCAGCGTCAGCAACAGCGCGTCGAGCACCGGATAGGTGGCGGCCATCGTCATCTTCAGCGGGGTGTCATGGGACTGCAGGATCGGTGAGATGAGGAAGGTCCACGACGCGAGGAGCGCGCCGAGCCCGATCAGCCCCGAGTCGAGCAGCAGGTCATAGTTGCCGCGCACCTGACGCGGACGCAACCAGATCAGGGCGGCGAGGCCGACGGTCAAGTACCCGAGCAACGTGAACACGTCGTTCAGGCCGTTGTCGGCGTCACGTAACACGGTCCCCGTCGCGGAGAGCACGGCCGAGGCCGACAGCAGATACCAGGGAAGCGGATGGGCGGGGCGGTATGCCCACAGGCCGAAGCCGATCATGGCCAGCGTGCCGGCCACGATGGCCGTCATGGTCAGATAGGACAGCAGCGCGGAATCGGCCGTCAAATGCAGTGCGATGATGACGCCGCTGACCCCCAGAATCACCGCGTACCACCGTGTTCGGAGCAGGTACCGCCGCTCCGACTGCCGCTCTGCGACTGTCATCAGCCCCCCTTGGTCGCTCCATCCCCGGTGAACCAAGCCCCGTAGAAGATGAGTGAATCCTCCACCGAGACCTCGAGGTTCGCTGTGCCGAGCATCGTCAACACGCGATCGGTGAACCAGGGCCGAGTGCTGTTGTACGAGCAGATGTCCCAACCGACCGCAGCCCGGTCGGCAACCAGAACCTGGACAACTGATTCGATCATGGCACGAAATGCGGGTCCTTGTCGCGCACTTGGCGCAACAAGGGTGATTCCGACGTAATAGATCGCATCGCGTGCGGCGTGCTCCGGGAACCGAGCGGTGAGATATTCCGGACTGATCCACGAGATTGTGTCGAGGTGCTTGGTCAGTGTGGTCAACCCGATCGGTTCCCCGGCATCGTTCCAAACCACGTGTTTGTCCACCCTGGGATCGACCATTTCCGCGCGAAATTCGTCGTGCTCCAGCACCTGCTTGACGAGCGTTTTGGTGCGTAGCGGACCGAACGTTGCCTCGTAAAGGCGGTGGAACATGGCTATCTGGTCATCCGGGATCTTGGTTTCGACGGTGAGGTGCAGGTTGTTCATTACGGCAAACTCCAGTGGATCGTGTCGTACGCGGCGAGCCCCGATGCGCAGGTCGGCGTGAGTATCGAAGCGGGGTTTCGATCGTGCGCGGGGCCGGGCCGACGATGTCCGGGTGGCGTGCGCACGGTAGCGGCGCTCACCTCATCGGATCGCCTGTACACCCGGGCCGGTGCCTGCCGGAGAGACGCGCGGCGGAAGGCGACCACGGGGTCCTGCCGGACCGCTGTGCGAGGCGGTGTGCATCATGGTGCTCTTCCAGAAGGCCCGACCTAATTTGCAGGCCGGTGTTACGACAAATTCGACTGTGCCTCACGAACGCGAATCGCGCACCTCCGCCAGCTGAAAGCAGTGTTCCCGTGGCGTGTCTCGTAACGTGTGGCAGGGCCAGTGGACATGACGGATCTGGAGGGCAAGTGCGGACGTGGGTTGCGCCGGGGCGGGTCAACATCATCGGTGAGCACACCGACTACAACGACGGGTTCGTCCTGCCGATCGCGCTGCCGCTGGTGATGGAGTGCCGGGCCGGGGTGCGGGCCGACGCCGAGGTGCGTGTGGTCTCGCGGCAGCGGCCGGACGAGCCGGTGCTGGTCGGGGTGACTGATCTTGCGGCCCAACGGGATCGGGTTCCGGTGTGGTCGCGGTATCCGCTCGGTGTGGTCGCCGAATTCGTGCGGCGCGGGCATGACATCGGTGGGGTCGAGCTCGAGTTGGATGGTGCGGTGCCGATCGGGGCGGGGCTTTCGTCCTCGGCGGCATTGTCCTGTGCGGTGGCGATCGCGCTGCGGGATCTGTTCGCGCCCAGCGTCACCGATCGGGAGTTGATCGAGTTCGCGCGGGCGGCGGAGAACGATTACGTCGGTGCGCCGACCGGTTTGCTGGATCAGTCGGCCTCGATCCTGTGCACGGCGGGGCACGCGCTGTTTCTCGATGTGCGCCGGTTTGCCGAAGGCGGCGTCGGAGCGGATGCGAATACTGTTGCGCACGAACAGATTCCATTCGATCTGGCTCGATTCGGGCTGGAACTGCTGGTGATCGATACCGGCCAGCCGCACGAGCATGTCGACGGCGGGTATGCCGAGCGGCGCACCCAATGTGAGGCTGCCGCCGCAGAACTCGGCGTGCCCGCGCTGCGCGATGTCGGCTCGGTGGACGCGCTCGATCGGATCTCCGACGACGTGTTGCGGCGCCGGGCTCGCCATGTGGTGACCGAGAACGCGCGAGTGGTGACTGTTGCTCAAAAATTGCGAGACGGTGCGGATCCGCG
The DNA here is from genome assembly GCF_042871115.1 of Nocardia sp. NPDC006044. Classification (NCBI taxonomy): domain Bacteria; kingdom Bacillati; phylum Actinomycetota; class Actinomycetes; order Mycobacteriales; family Nocardiaceae; genus Nocardia; species Nocardia sp. NPDC006044. The sequence continues at coordinate 1,202,982 of NZ_JBIAID010000003.1, read as the reverse complement.
CGCGATCGGGCCGATCCTCACCGCGGGGCACGCCTCGCTGCGCGACGATTTCGAGGTGTCCACGCCCGCGCTGGATGCCGCCGTCGACGCGGCCCTCGCCGCCGGGGCGCACGGCGCGCGGATGGTCGGCGGCGGATTCGGCGGCAGCGTGATCGCGCTCATCGATCGCGCGCAGACCGATGCGGTGGTGGCGGCCGTGCGGAATCGGTTCGCCGACGCGGGCTTTGCCGAGCCACGCACCTTCGTCGTCGGCCCGGCGGCGGGCGCGCACCGCCGTGACTGAGCGACCGTCCAGGTTTTTGTCCCCGATTGTGGCCCGCGAGTGAGGCACAATCACGCAGAGTAGGTGTCGGCCGACACCCATTCGGCCGGCGACGAGTGAGTCGCGCGCCACGCAGTACCACCCGAAGACGCACGATCTCGCACCCCGGAAGATCTCGCTCGACGCCTGTTTCACGCCAGGAGGGACGCTGTGCCGCTTGCCGATTCACCCGTTCTGTCGCTGCTCGCCGCCGAACCGCGGTCGACGGCCTCGACCTATCTAGATGCCTCATCGACGCTGCGGCTGGACGCGGCGCCGGTCGACTTCGCCCTGGTCGCCCTGTACTTCGTGTTCGTACTGGGCATCGGCCTGCTGGCCAGACAGCGCGTCTCGTCCAGCATCGACTTCTTCCTGTCCGGACGGTCGCTGCCCGCCTGGGTGACCGGCCTCGCGTTCATCTCCGCGAACCTCGGCGCGGTCGAGATCATGGGCATGTCGGCCAACGGCGCCCAGTTCGGCTTCCCGACCTTCCACTACTTCTGGATCGGCGCGATCCCGGCCATGCTGTTCCTGGGCGTGGTGATGATGCCGTTCTACTACGGCTCCAAGGTGCGCAGCGTGCCCGAGTTCATGCGCAGGCGCTTCGGCACCGGCGCACACCTGGTGAACGCGCTGAGCTTCGCACTCGCCCAGGTGCTGATCGCCGGCGTCAACCTGTACCTGCTCGGCACCATCCTGAACGTGCTGCTCGGCTGGCCGCTGTGGGTGTCGGTGGTGGTCGCGGCGGTGATCGTGCTGTCCTACATCACCCTGGGCGGACTGTCGGCCGCGATCTACAACGAGGTGCTGCAGTTCTTCGTCATCGTGGCCGCGCTGCTGCCGCTCACCCTGGTCGGCCTGCACAAGGTCGGCGGCTGGGACGGGCTGCGGGACAAGGTGTCCGCGTCGCCGGGCGGCAGTGCGCAGCTGCAGTCGTGGCCCGGTAACGAGCTGAGCGGATTCAGCAACAACATCCTGTCGGTGATCGGCATCGTGTTCGGGCTCGGGTTCGTGCTCTCGTTCGGCTACTGGACCACCAACTTCGTCGAGGTGCAGCGCGCGCTGGCGACGCATTCCATCTCGGCGGCGCGCCGCACCCCGATCCTCGGCGCCTACCCGAAGATGTTCATCCCGCTGATCGTGATCATCCCCGGCATGATCAGCGCGGTGCTGGTGCCGCAGATGAGCGAGTACAAGGCGGCGAAGGTGGCGGATCCGGACTTCACCGGCGACACCACCTACAACCAGGCGCTGCTGTATCTGATGAAGGACGTGCTGCCCAACGGCCTGCTCGGCGTCGGCATCGCCGGCCTGCTCGCCGCGTTCATGGCGGGCATGGCGGCCAATATCTCGGCATTCAACACGGTGTTCAGCTACGACCTGTGGCAGCAGTACGTGCGCAAGGAACGCCCGGACGGGTACTACCTGACCGTCGGCCGGCTGGCCACGGTCGGCGCGACGGTGACGGCGATCTTCACCGCCTTCATCGCGTCGAGCTTCAGCAACATGATGGACTACCTGCAGACCTTGTTCAGCTTCTTCAACGCGCCGCTGTTCGCGACGTTCATCCTCGGCATGTTCTGGAAACGGATGACGCCGACCGCGGGCTGGATGGGTCTGGTCTTCGGAACCGGTTCCGCGGTGGTGATTTTCTTCCTGCATCAGACCGAGGTGTTCCACCTGTCCGGGCAGGGCTCGAGCTTCGTGGCCGCGGGCACCGCGTTCGTGGTCGACATCCTGGTCAGCGTGCTCGTCACCCAGGTGACCACGCCGAAACCCGTCGCCGAACTCGTCGGGCTGGTCTACTCGGAAACCCCGAAGGACGTGCGCACCGATCCGGATCAGGCCTCCCTGCCCTGGTATCAGCGCCCGGTGCTGCTCGCGGGCATCGCGCTGGTGCTGGTCATCGCCCTCAACATCATCGTCGGATAAGGAGCCGCAATGCTTTTCGACATTCGCACCATCGTCGGCGCCCTGCTCGGCTGCTACGGGGTGGTCCTGGTCATTACCGGACTGGTCAGCAATACCGCCGCTGATCAGGCCAAAACCGGCAACGTCAACATCAATCTCTGGGCCGGAGCGGGGATGTGCGTGGTCTCCCTGCTCTTCATCGCCTGGGTCGTTCTGCGCCCGATCGCGCTGCCGGAGCAGACGCCGGCCGCGGAGATCGAGGAAGATCCGTCGACCGAGCACTAGCGTCGTCCTGCACAGCCCCCGCCTGGAGTACCAGGCGGGGGCTTTTCGCTGTCGGGTGATGCGCGGCACAAGTTTCTGACCAGCGGGTATGCCTGGACGAAATCCATTTGTCCGCCGCCTACGCGCCCCGTACCGTCAATACGGTTTGTTCAGCTAACAATCAGGAATGGAGTGCACCGCAATGAAACCAGTGACTGAGCGCGACATCAGGTCGTCGTTCATCAACTGTTCCAAGACCGAGGCGAAAAAGCTGCCGGTGCCGAAGAATCTCGACGACCAGCCCTGGGACGATCTCGACTTTCTCGGCTGGAGCGACCCGTCGCTGCCCGGCCGGGCCTACCTGGTCGTCCCGAACGACAACGATGAACTCATCGGTGTCGCACTGCGCTACGAGACCGGCGGCACGGGTCGAGCCCAGATGTGCTCGATCTGCCTGACCACGCACACCGGTTCCGGCGTATCCCTGCTGACGGCGGCCAAAGCCGGCCCGTCCGGACGCAAGGGCAACACGGTCGGCACCTACATGTGCACCGATCTCGCCTGTTCGCTGTACGCGCGCGGCAAGAAGACACCGGCACTGGGCAATCGGTATCGGGAGAATCTGAATCCGGAGCAGAAGGTCGAGCGGATGCTCGCCAATATGCAGGCGTTCGTCGCCAGGCTCTACAGCTGATCACCCGCTGACCACGTCAGCATCATTCGAAATGGAGGTAGATGCCATGCGCCGACACTTGACACTCCGCTCGCCGAACCCGCACCCCGAGTTCCGCGACAGCGCAAGCACACTCGGGGTGCGCGAGGTTCCGCTCCGGTCGAGACGGCCTGGTTGCCCGCACAGCGCGCCAGTGACCAGACCGCCTCATCCGGAGCGGAACCGCCCGCCGATTTACGCGGTGCGCAGCCTCGCCCTGAGACCCACCAGCACGTCGATGGCGAGGAAGGCGAGCAGGCTCAACCCGACCAGCGGGACGAACCAGCCGACCACCAAGGCCGCGCCCAGCACCGGCACCACCAGCCACGGCGAGATCCGGCGCAGCGCACCCCGCTTCGGCGCCCGGCCCAGTGCGGGGCGTCCGGTCCGGCGGGTCGGCCGCCTGCGCCACCACATCAGGTAGCCGCGCACCAGCACGGTGATCAGCCCGATCATGACGGCGAGCAGCAGCAGCTGGTTGAGCAGACCGAACAGCAAGCCCATGTGGAATTGGATTCCCCAGTTGGTCAGTTTGGCCATCAGCGGCCAGTCGGCGTAGGCCAGCCGGTCGGTGATCGCGCCGGTGGTGCCGTCGACCGCGACCGCGTCGACCGTGTAGGTGCCGGGCATCCGGCGCTCCTTCACCGTGACCGCCTTGTTCAGTTCGGCCGGAATGGTGATCTCGGCGGCCTGGTCCACCCCGTTGGCGCGGGCGGCCGCGTATACCCGGTCGAGCTGGGCGATTCGGATGCTCGGGTCCGCCGATGTGGCAGGTGTCATGACGTGACCGTCGTGTTCGCCGCCCGAAACATGTTCGGGTGCGCCGATTCCCGGCAGCGCCGTGGTGACCGACGGTGTGGTCCAGCTCAATTGCTGTCGCAGCTCGGTGATATTCGCGCCCGCGTAGGTCGACCAGGTCATGCCGGTCGCGGACAGCAGCAGGATGATCGGCAGCACCCATATGCCGACCGAGCCGTGCCAGTTCACCGTGCGGCCGCGGCCGTTCTGCGCGCGGTCCGGTGCGAACAGCCAGCGTGCGGAGTTGCGGTTGCGCCGGGAGCGCACGCGGCGGATCCAGACGATCAGGCCGGCCAGCGCGATGACCCACAGCCAGGAGGCGGCCAGCTCGCTGTAGAGACGGCCGGGTTCGCCCAGGTGCAGGTCGCGATGCAGGCGGTCGATCCAGGTGCGCAAGGGGAGGGCGCCGGAACTGCCGTAGACCACGGAGTCGCCGACCGGCTGGGCGGTGTACGGGTTGACGAAGACGGCGCGGCGTTCGGATTCGCCCAGCGACGGATCGTTGAACAGAACACGGGTGGTGTCCTCGGCGCCCGCGGCGGGCGCGACGGCGGCCAGCGCGAGCTTCGGCTGGGTGGCGACGGCGGCGCTGACCTGCTCGGACAGGGGTTTCGGCGCATCGCCGGCCGGGACGCTGAGCAGGTCGCGCGACACGATCGATTCGAGGGTGGGCGAGATGGCGTAGAGGGCGCCGGTGACGGCGGCGATGAGAATGAACGGGGCGACGAAGATGCCCGCGTAGAAATGCAGGCGCATGGCCAACGCGTACAAACCATTTCGCGCTGTCGGTTTGGTGCGCGCCGGGGTCGGCGCCGGTTCCGGCGCCGGCGGGGGTGATTCGGCGTCGGGGGTGATGATTTCTGTTGTGCTCACGGTCATTTCGTTTCTACGGCTCGGGAAGAGTGTTGTTCCCGAATAAGTGGTCGGGATATGTGCTCGGGCGCGGCGCGCGTCGGCGGCATCGATGGATCGACCACGCGGGTCGGGAATCACCTACGGCGACAACGAAGTCGGCGTAACGGTCGAGTCGGCGAGACGACGAGGGTCGACGCGTCGGCGATGCCGGTGACGCGATGCGTATACCGGAACACGCGCTGCACAGGATGAGCGCTGAGGCGAATTCAGCCGGCGACGGCGAAAGGCGGGCCGCGCGTCCGCAGCGATTCCGCGGCGAAAACACGCAGAATTGCCCGGTCCCGATAGGCGGTCCGCAGCGCCGCCGGATCGGCGCGAATAGGTGCGGGCCGATACGACCGCAATACCCGGAAGAGTGCCGCGGTGCCGGTCCGGTAGGCGGCTTCGGTACCGCGGATGACAAGGGCGGCGACGATGGCCGCGATAATGTGTGCGCCGAGCATCGCCGGCGTCAGCTGCGCGTCCCCGTGATGCAGATGCCCGGAACCGAACCCCATGGTCAGGTGCCCGAGCAGCTGCCCGGCGACGAGCGCGGTGATCAGTCCGACGGAGGTGTCCCGCAGCGGCGCGAGCCCCGCCACCAGCGCACCGACCACGGCGGCGGCGGCCACCAGCAGCGCGAGCGTCGTGCTGTCCAGTGCCATGCCCCCGGACGCCCAGCCGTGTGCCGCAACGGAAACGGCCCCCGAGATCGCCCCGGCCGAACCGCCGCGCACCCGCGCGACAGCGCCGCGGTGCCCCGCGACCGACCGGCCGAACTCGATACTCACGCGCTGATAGTAGCCGACGAATTGCGCGCAATTTCCCCAGTGAAGAACGCCCGGAGAACGGCAGAAATCACAAACGCACGCCTCCTGATCTTCCGCACCGAGAATCGCATGCGATTTCCGGTGCGACGAATCAAGCGGCGTGCGTGTGCGATCAGCTCGCTTCGATCTCCATCTCGATGAGGGGCTTGCGCAGGAGCTTGCCGGTGGCGTTGCGAGGGAGTTCGTCGAGGAAGATCACCTCGCGCGGCACCTTGTAGCGGGCCAGGTTCGCCTTGACGAAGTCCTTGATCTCCTGCGGGTCGCGCTTGGAATCCGGGCCGGGCACGACGAACGCACGCAGCCGCTTGCCGAATTCGCGATCGTCCACGCCGACCACGGCGGCCTCGAAGATGTCCTCGCGCCCGGCGATCAGGTTCTCCACCTCGAGCGGGAAGACGTTCTCGCCGCCGGAGACGATCATGTCGTCGTCGCGGCCGTCGATGAACAGCAGGCCGTCGGCGTCGAAGTGCCCGACGTCGCCGCTGTTCATCATGCCGTCCACGATCTCCTTGGTCCGGCCGTCGGTGTATCCGCTGAACGCGAAGCCGTTGTCCACGAAGATGGTGCCGGTGACGCCCGGCTGGGTGATCGCCTTGCGGTTCTCGTCGAGCAGCACGATCCGGATCCCGACCGGCGCCTTGCCCGCGGTGGTCGGCGCCTTGCGCAGGTCCGCGGGGGTGGCGACGGTCATGACCGCGCACTCGGTGGAGCCGTACAGGTTGTAGAGGCTGTCGCCGAAGTAGTCGAGCGTGCGGGTGACCACGTCCGGCGCGATGGCCGAGCCCGCCGCGAAGATCACCTTGATGGTGCTCGGGTCGTACTTGGCCAGCACCTCTTCGTCCAGGTCGAGGATGCGCTGGAGCATGGTCGGCACGACCACCAGCGAATCGGCCTTGTACTTCACGATATTCGCGAGGGTCTTCTCCGGGTCGAAGCGACGCTGCTGGAAGACAACCCGGTTGCCCAGGGCCACGCCGATGGTGAACTGGGAAAGGCCGGTGCCGTGGAAGATCGGCGCCGCCATCACCATGGTGCCGTTGTGCGGCAGCGGCACCCGGTCGACGAACTGGGCCGAGGCGAACGGGCTCACCTTGTCGCGGGGCGCGCCCTTGGGCGTTCCGGTGGTGCCGCTGGTCAGGATGATCATGCCGCCGGCCTTCGCCGGTGCGGGCAGCGGAGCGGTGGACTGGCCCGCGGACAGCGACTCGATGGTCGCGATCGACGGGTCGACGTCGTCCTTCGCGTCGACCCAGGTGAGCACCCGCGGAATCTCGGCGGGAATGGCGCTCATCAGGTCGATGAACTCGCTGTCGTGCAGCACCGCCTTCACCTTCTCGCGCGCGGCGACGTCGGCGAACTGCGGCTTGGCGAACCCGGTGTTCATCAGCACCGCCCGCACGCCGAGCTTGCCCGCCGCGAGCAGGCTCAGCACCATGCCGCGGTGGTCGCGGGCCAGCACGGCCACCACGTCACCGGGCTTGATGCCGTGTGCCGCGAGGCCACGGGCGAAGGCGTTCGACTGCTCGTTCAGCTGGCCGAAGGTCAGCTCACCGCGTTCGTCGACGATGGCGCCTGCTTCCGGCCTGGTCTGGGCGGCGTGCATGGCGACACCGGCGAACGGGCCGAACTTGACCACGTTGAACGCCGAACGCGCGGCGTGATCGAGACGGAGCGGATTGAACAGCCGCCGCTTGACCATGACGTTCACGCCGAGGGCGAGATCGCCGGCCTTACGGGCAGTGCCACTCAACGCGGGGAAGGAGACAACCATTCGACAACAACCTTCCGGCGGTCCCACCCGGTGCGAGCCTGTGGGTGGTGCGGACCGCAGCTTCGGGATCCAGTGCTATCGCTAACAATAGCAACCATCTGTAACCCGGTGTGTCACGTATCTCAACAGCAGCTACCGATGGGTAACCAGTTGGGGTCGTCTCCCTCGCCGATCAGGCCGGGACGTCGTATTCCACCAGCACCCTGCGCAGCAACTTGCCGGTCGGGTTGCGCGGGAGATCGTCGAGGAAGACCACCTCGCGCGGCACCTTGTAGCGGGCCAGGTTGTTCTTGACGTACGCCTTGATCTCTTCCTCGTCGGGCTTGTGTCCCGGCTCGGGCACGACGAACGCCCGCAGCCGCTTGCCGAACTCGACGTCGTCCACCCCGACGACCGCCGCGTCGAAGATGTCCTCGCGCTCCAGCAGCAGGTTCTCCACCTCCTGCGGGAAGACGTTCTCGCCGCCGGAGACGATCATGTCGTCGTCGCGACCGTCGACCATCAGCAGGCCGTGCTCGTCGAAATGGCCGACATCGCCGCTGGACATGTAGCCGTCGATGATCTGCTTGTGCCTGCCGTCGGTGTAGCCCTCGAACGGCGTGCCGCTGCGGATGAAGATGCGCGCGGTCGTGTTGGCCGCGGTGACCTGCTTGTCGTTGTCGTCGTAGAGCCGCACCTCGCAGGTGATCGGCGCGCGCCCGACGGTGCCGGGGGCCAGCGCGAGCTCCTCCGGGTTGGCGATCGAGGCGACCGAGCACTCGGTGGAGCCGTACAGGTTGTAGAGCACCGGGCCGAACACCTTGGTGGCCTTGATGGTGAGCTCCGGCGACAGCGCGGAGCCGGCCAGCAGGATGACCCGCAGCGAGGAGGTGTCGTACTTGGCGCGGATCTCCGGATCCAGCTCGGTCATCCGGTGCAGCATCGTCGGCACCGCGACCAGCAGCTCCGCCTTGTGATCGGCGATCAGCTTCAGCGTGGCCTCGGCGTCGAATCGCCTGCGCACCACCACCTTGTTGCTCATCGCCATGCCGACCAGCCAGGAACCGAACCCGGTGCTGTGGAAGATCGGCGACACGATCACCTGAGCGCCCTTGAACGGGAACGGAACTCGGTCCAGGAACTGCGCGGTGGCCAGCGGCGACACCTTGACCCGGGTGGCGCCCTTCGGCAGGCCGGTGGTGCCGCTGGTGAGGATGATGAAGCCGCCCGGCTTGCTCGGCTTCGGCAGCTCGGCGGTGGAGTTGTTCGCCGCCAGCTCGTCGAGAGTCGTTGCGCCCTCGGGCAATTCGGTGCCCTCGTCGACCCAGGTGAGGAACCGGGGGAGGTCGGCGGGCAGCGCGTCGAGCAGGCCGAGGAACTCGCTGTCGTGCAGCATCGCCTTGACCTTCTCGCGCTGGCACACCTCGGCGAACTGCGGCTTGGCGAAGCCGGTGTTCATCAGCGCGACCCGCACGCCGAGCTTGCTCGCGGCGACCATCGACAGGATCAGGCCCCGGTGATCGCGAGCCAGCACACCCACGACGGTGCCCTCGGTGATCCCCGCCGCCTGCAAACCCCGGGCGATCGCGGTCGACTGCTTGTCGATCTCGGCGTAGGTCAGCTCGCCGCGCTCGTCGGCCAGGCCGGGGGAGTCGGGGGCGATGCGGGCGTTGTGCCGGATCAGGGTGGCCTGCGGGCCGAATATCTGCGACTCCTTCAGCGTCCGAAGGGTTTCCAGCGGATTCTTCGGATCGGAAACCCCGCGTGACCTGAGCACCCCGAGCGCCTTGAGGTTCTCCAGCGCGTGCGCCACCTTCATATCGAACACCTCCACCAAGTTCGCGTCGGTACTCGACCTAGCGATATCGAACGGCGTAACTGAGGTCACCACCGTAGCAGCGGCGTGTCGGTCATCACATCACAGTGCGCGTCTCGTGCCCCGGTTGTGCCGTGCGTGCAGGTGCGCGGCGTTTCGCGCGGGCCGTACCGGCAGCTATTTGACAGCGCCGCGCTTGGGGCGTTCGATACCGGTAGGGGGTAGTCGAACAGAGAATGGAGCTGAGTCAACGATGATCATCACGCTTGTTCGATCGACTTCGGTACCGGCGGGCTGTCAGTGTGGTCCGTCCTGTCAGTGCGGCTGCCAGTCCGGCGGCTCGTGCAGCTGCGGTGGCGATAGCTGCTGAGCCTGCGGTCAGCGCCGTGCGCTGGCCAGCGCGATGAGTAGTGGCACCACCCGGGCCGCGGGCACCTCGAACCGCCCGCGGCCGGCGGTGTGCAGCCAGCCGACCGCCGCCAGCTGGCGTAGATGGTGATAGACCTGTCCGGAGGTGCCCACTCCCTCCAGTCCCACTAGCTCGGCCGCGGTCCTGCGGCCGCCCATGATCTCCCGCAGCAGCCGCAATCGCACCGGATTGCCGAGTGCGGCAAGGCATTCCGCCGTCTCGGCCCAGTCGTCCTCGATGAGGTCGCCGGTGGTGAAGGTCGCCTGCCAGCCGTAGTGCTCACCGGCCGGTAGCCGGACCGAGCCGGCGAACAGGACGCCGCCGTTCGGCTCGTCGTCCGCGGCGAACTCCTCGTGCAGGCGGACCGCCGCCCACCGGTCGTCGGTGTTCGCCGCCGCGTTGTCGTGCGCGCGCTCATCGGCCCATTCGTCGAGCCGCCGTTCGAGTTCCGCAACCCGCTCTTCCAGACTCACGCCACCGAAACTACGGAATTACGTAATTCCAGACAAGAGGTCGATTCGGGTGATCCGGAGACAGTTCGGGCCCCGTGGCGCGTGCCACGGGGCCCGAGACGTGGATCAGTTGTAGACGGCGCCGAACGACGGCACCGAGATCGTGCCGAGCTGGTACTGGTACCCGTCCGGATTCGCATCGCTCACCGGCACCGACCAGCGGTGCCACAGGCTGCCGTACACCGCGGCCACGATCATGCCGCCGCCGGTGTCGAGCGGCCGGGTGCGGATCGTGGTGTCCACCGGAATGTCGACGTGCTCGTTGAGCACCTCGGTACCGCTGCGTCCATTGGAAAGATTGATCCACAGCACTTCCAGTTTCGCGCCACTCTGATTCGGCGCGATCGTGCCCGGCCCGCCGAAGAATCCGAACCGGAACCCGTCCAGGCCCAGTGCGATACCGGAGCCGTACACGCCCGGCCCGTCACCGCGTCCGATATCCGACTGCGCCGGAATCTGAAACGGCTGCGCGGGCAAAGCCACCCGTCCCGCCTTGATTACCTGCCTGGAGGCCATCAGCCGATCCACCGCCTGCTCGGCCGCCGGATTCCCCGCGGCCGCCGCCCGCAGCTTCTGCGCGGCCCCGGCCAAATCCACGGCGGCCGGTTCCGCACCGGCATTACCCGCGAAAACACTCGCTACCACCGCGGTCGCGGCGAAAACGGTAGCCAGACGACGCGTCACGCTCAGTCGTTCCATATCCAGTTGCTCCTCGAAGGTCTGGTATAGCTCGAAAGAATTTCGCAGGCCATTACGTTGCCAGCGTTTTCCTGCCCGGTCCACTATCCGCCTGAACGTGTCCCGTTCGGGCCAAGGGATCTCGGAGAGTTGCGTGTCTTTGGCAAAAGATTGGCAGTGACGTAACGGCCGACTATCGACCGGCGCGTGAAGGGTCGAAAAGTGAAACAGGGGTGTTCGCGCTAGTTTGCGAATCTGGCCGAAAGTTGTTGGTGGGCCCGGGTATTGTGGTGCCACTTCCTCCCGAGGGGCGATGGACATGGTCCACACATCGCGCCCAGGGAGGAGGTGGTGGGTATGGCGAAACATCGCCGGAAAAAGAGCAAGGCCCCGGTCGATTACGGCATCAGCTTCACAATTGCTGCCGTGATCGCCGGGGCGCTCGTTGCGGTCCGCCGAGTGCGGGCGCATAGGTAATACCCACCAGGTAGGGCCGCTGTTCGAGCAGCGGTCCTACCGCTCGGCATCACTCTCGTGATGGTCCGATCTTACCAAGCCTCCGCGCCTGTGTGCAGGTAGTTCCAGGCGTCCTGTGGTGTGTCTTCCTCGGCGATAACGAACCGTAGCTTCTAGCTGACTAGGATGCTAGCATTCTAGCGTGGGCGACGAGGAGATCAAGCAGTTCAACGTGTACCTGCCGATCGGGCTGATCAAGCAGGTCAAGCACCACTCCATCGAGTCGGGACTCTCGCTGTCGGCGCTGGTCGCCGCGGCGCTGCGCGCCTACCTCGACGACGCCGACGAATAGCGGCACTCGACAGACAAGGAATCCCGATGACGACCAATGGCATTGAGGCCGTGTTCCTGGAGACGCACAACTGGGGCAAGGCGGCCAAGTTCTTCCAGGCGCTGGGCTACGAACTGGAATTCGAGACCGATCACAGTTCTGGTCAGCTCCGAAATGGCGACGGCCCATACATTTTCATCGCCGAGGTCCCCGAGACCAAGGAGCCCGGAATGCAACTCGTGCTGAAGGCGACCGATACGGACGCGCTTGCCGCCGACGTGGCCGTCGAGGTGGTCACGCCGCTGGCGGAAACCCACTATGGGACAAGGGAAATGACCGTCCGCGACCCGGATGGCCGGCTGTGGAGCGTGCAGGCCGGGAAGTGATCGAAAGGAGGACATCTCATGACAGATGAGCGGGTACCGGACAACACCGCGGTACGAGTCGCTCTGTGGCGGGCGATGCATGTCCGGGCCGACCCGCCGCCGCATGTTCTGGTGGACGAAATCGGCGTGCGACTCATCGCCCCCGACGATGACTGGCGCAGCCGTCCGGACATGGACCCCGTTGGCACCAGCAGGTTTCGGGCATCGATGGTCTCGCGCGCCCGTTTCGTCGAGGATCTGGTGGTCGAGCAGGTGGGCCACGGCGTCACCCAATACGTCATCTTGGGAGCGGGTTTGGATACCTTTGCTCAGCGCAGGCCCGAGATTGCCTCGCACCTGACACTTTTCGAGATCGAACAGCCCGCCACCCAAGCCTGGAAGCGGCAGCGCCTGATCGACCTCGGTTACGGAATCCCCGACTGGTTACGTTTGGTACCAGTCGATTTCGAAGCGAACGAACCTTGGTGGGATCAGCTCATCGCGGCCGGTTTCGATCCCACCCGCCCCGCGGTCGTAGCCTCCACCGGCGTAACCATGTACCTCACCAAAGAAACCAACGCGTCCACCCTGCGCCAGCTGGCTCGGCTCGCCCCCGGATCAACAGTGGCGATGACCTTCCTGCTGCCACCCGACCACCTCGCCGAAGCAGACCGCGCCGGCCTCCAAATGTCCGAAAAGGGCGCCCGCGCCGCCGGCACTCCCTTCATCAGCTTCTACACCCCACAGGAAATGCTGGCCGCCGCCCGGGAAGCCGGTTTCTCTGACGCGCAACATGTCTCGGGAACCGACCTGGCCGACCGCTACTTCGCGAACCGAACCGACGGCCTGCACCCGTCGACCGGCGAAGACTTCCTACTCGCCACCACATAGAACCCGCAAACAGAAAATCCGGTGCGAGTCGTGACGCCGACTCGCACCGGATTCCCGTTGTCTACCTTGTTACTTCAGCTCGGCGCTGGTCTTGCCGAGGATCCGGCGGGCCACGATGAGCTGCTGGATCTGCTGGGTGCCTTCGAAGATGTCCAGAATCTTCGAGTCGCGGCCCCACTTCTCCAGCAGGGTGCGCTGGGAGTAGCCGATGGCGCCGGCCAGTTCGACGGCCTTGAGCGAGACGTCGGTGCCGGTGCGGCCGGCCTTGGCCTTGGACATCGAAGCCTCGAGCGAGTTCGGCTTCTTGTTGTCGGCCATCCAGGCGGCGCGCAGCGACAGCAGGTAGGCGGCCTCGTAATCGGCTTCCATGCGCAGGAATTCGGCGGCTGCGGCGTGCTGGTTGTTCGGCGGGGTGTCGTAGGAGATCTCGACACCGGCGTCGGTCAGGATGGCGCGCAACTCCTCGAGCGCGGCGCGGGCCACGCCGACCGCCATCGCGGCCACCAGCGGACGGGTGTTGTCGAAGGTCTGCATGACCCCGGCAAAACCCTTCTCCACGTTGACTTCCGGGCTGCCGAGGATGTTGTCCTTCGGAATCCGGCAGTCCTGCAGCAGCAGCACGGCGGTGTCGGAGGCCTTGATACCGAGCTTGTGCTCGAGCCGGGCCACCGACAGGCCCGGAGCGTCGCGCGGCACGACGAACGATTTGATCGCAGCGCGGCCGAGGCTCTTGTCCACCGACGCCCACACCACGATGTGGGTGGAGCGCTGACCGGCGGTGACGAAGATCTTCTCGCCGTTGAGCACCCACTCGTCGCCGTCCAGCACGGCGGTGGTGGTGACGGCGGCGGAGTCGGAACCGAAGGACGGCTCGGTGATCGCCATCGAGGCCCACACCTTGCCGAACCGCTTCAGCTGCTCGTCGGTGGCGACGGCCGCGATGGCCGCGTTGCCCAGACCCTGGTAGGGGATGGACAGCATCAGGCCGACGTCGCCCCAGGAGGTCTCCAGGGCGTTCAGCAGCGCGGACATGTTGCCGCCGTTGCTGTTTCCGAGCAGTTCGGTGGCGTGCGCGTCCGACTCGCTGTCGTCCTCACGGCCGCCGGCCGCGCCGCCGATCTTCTGGGTGCCGGAGTCGGCGAGGCCTTCCACCATGGCGGCCATGGTGTCCAGCTCGACCGGGTACTCGTGCTCGGCGAGGTCGTACTTGCGCGAGATCGGCCGGAAGATCTCGGTCGCGACCTGGTGGGCTTGATTGGCGCTGGCCCGCAGCTTCTTGGGGAGTTCGAGATTGATCATGGGAGGTCTCCTGTGTGGAATGGCGGTGCTCACTAGCCCTACGTGGTTATGCTGCGCGGCCTTCTCCGGGCCTGACGCTCACACCGCGGGAAGTAAGAAACAGGCCGGTTAGATGAGCACGACACCTTCGGCGACGCCGATGCCCCGCAGGTCGCGGTACCAGCGCTCGACCGGGTGTTCCTTGGTGAAGCCGTGGCCACCGAGCAGCTGCACGCCGTCCAGGCCGATCTGCATTCCCTTGTCCGTGGCCAGCTTCCGGGCCAGCGAGGCCTCCCTGGCGAAGGACAGACCCTGCTCCGCGCGCGAGGCGCCGCGCAGGGTGACCAGCCGCAGGCCGTCGAGCTCGATCGCGATGTTGGCGACCATGAAGGCGACCGCCTGCCGATGCGAGATCGGCTCGCCGAACGCTTCGCGCTCGTTCACGTACGGAATCACGTAGTCCAGCACGGCCTGCCCGGTGCCGACGGCGAGCGAGGCCCAGCCGAGGCGGGCCAGCCGCACGGCGTCGGCGTAGTCCTCGGCGCGCTGCTTGGCGTCACCGTCGCCGAGGATCGCCTCGGCGCCGACCGCGACGTTGTCGAGCAGCAACCGGCCGAGACCGGCGGCGCGCAGACCCATGCTCGGGTCGGCCTCGACCACCAGGCCGGGGGTGTCCGACGGAACGATGAAAAGCGAAGGGCGGCCGTCGAGTTCGGCGGCGATGAGGAACAGCTCGGCATCCGCGGCGGCGGGCACCAGGCTCTTCACGCCGGAGATCCGGTAGCCGCTCGGCGAGCGAACGGCCTTGGTCTGCAACGCGAACGGGTCGAACAGCGCGCGCGGCTCGCTGATCACCACGGAGGCCTGCGGCACGTTCTCGCCGGTGAAGGCGGGCAGGTAGGTCTTCTGCTGGGCGTCGGTGCCCCACTGCGACAGCGCGACCGCGACCCCGCTCGGCGCGAGGATCGGCAGCGCCAGGCCCATATCGCCGTGCGCAAGCGCCTCGGCCACAAGGGAATTGGTGACCGCGCCACGCTCGGAGGCCGCACCCTCGAGCTCCTCGGGGACGTTGATCAGCGTGATGCCGAGCTGGGCGGCGCGCTCGAGCAGGTCGCGCGGGGCCTGCGCGGCGGCGTCGGCGTCGTAGGCGGCCGGGCGCAGGATCTCCTCGGAGAATTCCCGCACCGTCTCGACGATCATCTGCTGCTCGTCGCTCGGGGTGAGGTCGAAGAAGTCCTTCGTCTTCGACTCGTTCGGCGCGAGCCGCTTCGGCTGTCCGTTACCGGTGACCTTGGCGAAGGCCCGGGTCGCGGCGCCGAGCGTGCGGAAACCGGTCTTGGTGCCTTCGTAGGTGACTCGCTCGATCGGCTTGCGCAGGTTGTACTTCTCGGCGAGCTCCGACCCGGTAATGGTCGTCATCACCCGCATGGCCGCGCCCATCCAGTCCCGCTTGGGGTGGCTGAGGCCGACTGCGGACGTGTCTGGACTTCGCTTCGTTGCGCTGTCTCGAGTGCTCATCATCACCTGTTTTCTCGGGTGGGTGGGGTGAGGTCTTGGCCCCGGCTATCTTACTCCTGAGTAAGACTATCTTACTCCAGAGTAAGAACCGCGTCGAGGTGCAGCATACGCCGTGTATCTGTGCCAGGCTGGACGGGTGCCCATTGTCGCGGTGCTCTTTGCCGTTGTCTTGGTCGCATGTGCGCCCCGCTATGGGTATCACCGCGACGAGTTGTACTTTCTGGCGGCCGGTCGCCACCTCGCGTGGGGGTACCCGGATCAGCCCCCGCTAACGCCGCTCATTGCCAAGGCGATGGCGGCGATCGATCCCGATTCGTTATTCCTGCTACGGCTGCCCGCGGTGCTCGCGGCCACCCTGGTGGTGGTGTGCGCCGGGCTGATGGCGCGGGAGTTCGGCGGCGGGCGGGGCGCGCAGGCGCTGGCCGCCGCCGCGATGGCCAGTGCGGCGGTGCTCATGGGGGCCGGGCATTTGTTGAGCACCGCGGTGTTCGATCTGGCCGCGTGGTCGGTGATGTCGCTTGTCGTGGTGAAGCTGATCCGGGCGATCGGGACAGCCGACCAGACAGGAGACCTCGAGGCCGAAAGTCGGTCCGGGCCGCATGGGTTCGATTCTCCGAGACCAAAGGCATTGTGGCTCAACGGTCAACGCTGGTGGCTGGTGATCGGCCTGGTAATTGGCGTGGGCTTGCAGAACAAGCTGTTGCCGATCTTCCCGGCACTCGCGCTGCTCGCGTCGCTGCTGGTATTCGGCCCACGAAAGCTGTTCGCCACCAGATTCTTTGCGATCGCGATCGGCATCGCGGTGCTGCTCTGGTCGCCGTATCTGGTGTGGCAGGCCCGCAACGGGTGGCCGCAGTGGGAGATGAGCCGCGCGATCGCGGGCGGTTCCTCCGGCACCTCGGATTCGCCGATCATGTTCGTGCTCTTGCAGTTCGGGCTGATCGGACCGCTGTTGGCGCCGCTGTGGATGTTCGGCCTGTGGCGGCTGGCCCGCGATACCCGATATCGTGCCTTCGCTGTCGCCTACGGCCTGCTCTTCGTGCTGTTCCTGGGGACCGGCGGGAAGGCCTACTACCTGGGTGGGCTGTATCCGATCCTGCTCGCGGCCGGCGCGGTCCCCCTCGCCGTGTGGCTGGGGCAGCGACGAATACGCTGGGCGGCAGTAAGTTTCGCGGTCGCGGCGAACGTGATCAGTTCGGCGATACTGTTCCTGCCGGTCCTGCCCATCTCGATGCTGAAGGACTCCCCGGTCCTCGGGATCAACTACGACGCGGGCGAAACGATCGGCTGGCCGGAGTTCATCCGCCAGATCGGCCAGGTGCGGGCCGGCCTCGGTCCCGACGCCGCCATCCTCACCGCCAACTACGGTGAGGCCGGCGCCATCGAACGCTTCGGCGCACCCTACGACCTGCCGAAACCCCACTCCGGTCACAACTCCTACTGGTGGTGGGGGCCGCCGAGCGACACCGCCACCGAAGTCCTGACGGTCGGTCTGGATCGCGAGTACCTCACGCGCTTCTTCGCCGACATCCAACCCGCAGGCCACCTCGACAACACCCGTGACATCGACAACGACGAACAGGGCGAACCCCTCTTCATCTGCCGAAACCTCCGCGCCCCCTGGTCCGAACTATGGCCACAGGCCAAGCACCTAGGCTGACCAGGCCCGGCATCGAACGGGACATGGCCGCGCATTCAGTCGACGAATGCCACCGCCATGTCCCGTTCCGGGTCAGAGCTGGTGGCGGGTGAGGAAGTCTTCGATGGTTTTACGCCACTGGTCGGGTTGTTCCAGCATGAGGACGTGCCCGGTGGGGATCTCCGCGTACTCCGCACCGGAGATGGACTCGGCGAGGAACCGCGAGTTCGCCGGGTCGATCAGCAGGTCCTCGCTCGCGTTGACGACCAGCGTCGGCACGGCGATATCCCCCAAATCGGTAGTGGTGTCGACGGTTTCGACCAGCATGGCTTGCTGCCGCGTGCCGCCGGGAATGGATGTCGCACCGGCCCGGACGAGTTCATCGACGAGTTCGGCGGGCAGACTGTTCAGATAGCCGGTACTGAACGCCAGCGAAAGGCCGAGGCGCGCAAAGCCGGCGGTGTCCCCACGGTCGATCAGGGCCTGCCAGTTCTGTACGGCGAGCCGAGCCCTGTTGTCCGGCTTGGCAAATCCCGCGGCCAGCAGCAGACCGCGGACACGCTCCGGATGCCGTACCGCGGCACGTATCGCAACGGCTGAGCCGAGCGAGTAGCCCAGAATGCTGAAGGTCTCGACCCCGGCCTCGACCGCCGCCGCGACCAGCGCGTCGGCCAGACCGTCGAGGGTGAGCGGGTGGTCGTTGTCCGGATAGTCGGAGGCGACCACGGTGTGCGTCGCGGCGAGCGCTGGGATGAGGGCGCCGAAGTTCGTCTCGATGGTGCCGCTCGCGCCGTGGGCCAGGACGAGACCGGGTCCGGTGCCGTGCACCGTGGTCCGCAGGGGAATTGCTGTCATGTCCGCCAAGTTAGGAATTCACATGAGTGTGAAGGCAAGGCGAGGGTGAGGCAGGTCATATGCTGATCGGAGAACTGGCCCGCCGCACATCGGTGAGCACGCGCTTGCTCCGGTACTACGAGGAGCAGGGGCTGCTGCAACCGCAACGTGATTCGCTCGGCTACCGCTCGTATGCCGAGGACGCGCCGGAACGGGTCGGCCGCATCCGCGACATGCTGGCCGCGGGCCTGTCCACCGAAGACATCCGCAGCTTGCTGCCCTGCGCGACCGGCCACGTCGGCAAGTGGATTCAGGCCTGCGACAAGTCCGTGGGCGTGGTCGAGAGCAGGCAAAGCGACCTGGACAACAGGATCGCCGCACTCGAACGCCAGCGAGAACTGCTCGCCGTGCAACGCGCCTCGATCAGAAAGGTGGAGCCCGCCGGGCGGTGACCGGTCCTGCCGGACAATCGTCGGTGCCGGACACCGGAATCCCGCGCCGCAGCGCGGAAATTGTCCGCCCAGGCCGATAACCAGCGCGAGCCGGCCCAGAACTCCGGACCGGCTCGCGTCGACACACCAACACTATTCGCGCACGTAGTACCGCAACGTCCCGTACGCGGTCAGCGCGGCGAACACGATGCCGACGGGCGCGATCACCAACGCGACCATCGCGATATCGTCCCCGGTGATCCGCGGAAAGACCTTGCTGGCGAACAGATCCCCGAGCGCCCGATCGATCACCAACGGCCGCGCGAGCAGCAGCCCGACCACCGCGACCACCGATCCGGCCAACGCGGCGACCACCGCCTCCAACAGGAACGGCAACTGCGTATACCAGCGCGTCGCACCCACCAACCGCATGATGCCGACCTCGGTCCGCCGGGTGAACGCGGCGATCTGCACCATGTTCGCGATCAGCAGGAGCGCCGCCAGCGCCTGCAACACGGCCAAACCGAACGCCGCATTGCGCAACCCGTCGAACAGGCTGACCAATCGGTCCACGATGTCCTTGTCGTTGCGCACCATGCCGACACCGGGCCGCTGATAAAACTTCTCGTAGATCTGCGGATACAGCTCCGCGTTCTTCATCTTCACCCGCAGCGACGCGGGCAGTGGCGTCTCGCTGACGTACTTGGCCAGCTCCGGCTGATCCTTGAACGTCTTCTCCTTGGCCTCGCGAACGGCGTCGTTGCGGCTGAGGTACTGGACCGATTCGACGTCCTTGGTCGCCTTGAGGTCGGTCATCAGCGCCTTGCACGGATCGACGGAACAGTCCGGATCGTTGGCCGAGACGTCCTCGGTGAGGTACAGCCGCACCTCCAGCCGATCCAGGAAGTACTGCTCGGTCTTGTCCGCGATCCGCACCGCGAGCAGGCCGCCGCCGAGCATGGTGAGCGAGACCGCGACAGTCAGGATCATCGCGATGGTCATCGTGATATTACGGCGCAGGCCGGCGAGGACCTCGCTGAACAGAAAACTCGCGCGCATCAGCGATCCACCCCGTAGACACCGGTCGCCTCGTCGCGGACCAGGCGGCCGCGATCGAGTTCGATCACCCGCCTGCGCATCGCGTCGACGATGTGGTTGTCGTGGGTGGCCATCAGCACCGTGGTGCCGATCCGGTTGATCCGCTCCAGCAGCATCATGATGTCGCCGCTGGTATCCGGATCGAGGTTGCCGGTCGGTTCGTCGGCCAGCAGCACCAGCGGCCGGTTCACGAAGGCGCGGGCGATCGCCACACGCTGCTGTTCACCGCCGGAGAGCTCGGACGGCAGTCGATCGGACTTGCCGCTGAGGCCGACCATGTCGAGCACCTCGGGCACGGTGCGTTCGATGAACTGGCGTCGCTTGCCGATCACCTCCAGCGCGAACGCGACGTTGTCGTGCACCGACTTCTGCTGCAGCAACCGGAAATCCTGGAACACACACCCCATCCGCTGACGCAGCTTCGGCACCCTCCGGCCGGGCAGTTTGTCCACCCGGAAGTCCGCGACCTGGATCTGCCCCGCGGTGGGGCTCTCCTCTTTCAGCAGCAGTCGCATGAAGGTGGACTTGCCCGAGCCGGACGGTCCGATGATGAAGACGAACTCGCCCTTGTCGACATCGACGGTGATGTTGTCCAGCGCGGGTCGCGTCGAGGTCTTATACGACTTGGTGACGTTCCGCATGGTGATCACGGGGAGCCAGTGTAACCAGCAACCCGGTATCCGCCGTGTTGCCGATCATCGACGCCCGGCGAGTCCACCGAGCTCAGCGTGGCGCTACTGCCGGATTCACCGCTGCGGGAACGGTGTTCAGGCTCGGCTCGGAGCCCGCCGTATACGGTTGATCCGGCTTGACGAACAGGTAGAGCACGAACGTCGCGAGCCAGGTGGCGATCAGGATCGCGGTGGATCGGCGTGGTCGTGATTCCCTCAGGAGCGCGGTGGGTCGCACCGATTCCTTCAAGAGCGAGATGGTTCTACGTGGTCTCACTGATTCCCTCCCGGCGCAACGCCGCGGCTACTCGCACCCGCAGTTCGCGTCCGACTTCGAATTGCTTGCCCGGCAAGGTGCGGGCAACCATCCGGATGTTCATCTGGTCAACGGTCAGATCCTCGACGCCCATCACGGTGGGCTCGTCGAGTAGCAGTGGTTTGAGTCGAGGATCTTCGTACGCCCTTGTACCGACCTCGTGCAGGATCTCGTTGACCCTGGTGATGTCCGCGCTGGCGGACACCGGTACGTCGATCGCCGCGCGTGCCCAATCCTTCGACAGATTCGTCACTTTCACGATCTGGCCGTTGGGCACGGTGATCACTTCACCGTCGGAATTGCGCAGTGTGGTGATCCGCAACGTGACGTCCTCGACCGTACCCTCCGCCATCTCCGCGGCTCCAGTCACGGCGATGCGAACTACGTCACCGAAGCCGTACTGCCGTTCGGTGATCAGGAAGAATCCGGCCAGGATGTCCTGCACGATGCGCTGCGCGCCGAAACCGAGCGCGGCGCCGAGCACCGCGGCCGGGGCGACCAGCCCGGTGACCGCGAAGCCGAGGCGACGCAGCACCTCCATGCCGATCAGCACGTAGACGATGGTCAGCACCACCCAGGTGACCACCTGCGCCAGCGCGTGCCGGTGCTTGGCCGCCTCGGTGCGCACCAGCGCGTCGCCCCCGCGGAATTCGGCGTCGATCTTGCGGGTGATCCGATCCCGGAGGAACGTGGCGAACCGGCTGAACAGCATCGCGCCGAGGATCAACAGGACGATCTCGAGCCCGTTGGAACGTAGCCAGTTCGTGGTTTCCGAAGTCGTTGCGAGTGACATGGTCAACACCTCGACTGAACTCCCAACTGGACGCACGCCAGACAGATTACCGCCGTACGTCCTACCATTCCGCGCGAGCGGGCCGCGCTAACCGCAGCGTTCAGTTCGGCTGTTCCCGCATCCGCCAGCGAATCCCGGACTCGATGAAACCGTCGATGTCACCGTCGAGCACCGCCGACGGATTGTTCACCTCGTAGTTCGTCCGCAGGTCCTTGACCATCTGGTACGGGTGCAGCACATAGGAGCGCATCTGGTTGCCCCAGGACGCGCCCTCGTTGGTCTTGAGCGCGTCCATCTCGGCGCGCTCCTCCTGCCGCTTGCGTTCCAGCAGCTTGGCCTGCAACACGCGCATGGCCGAAATCTTGTTCTGCAGCTGGGATTTCTCGTTCTGGCAGGTGACCACGATGCCGGTCGGGATGTGCGTCAGCCGCACCGCCGAGTCGGTCGTGTTGACGCTCTGCCCACCGGGGCCCGACGAGCGGTACACGTCGACCCGGATGTCACCCTCCGGGATCTCGATGTGATCGGTGGTCTCCACCACCGGCAGCACCTCGACCTCGGCGAACGAGGTCTGGCGGCGGCCCTGGTTGTCGAACGGGCTGATCCGGACCAGGCGGTGCGTGCCCATCTCCACCGACAGCGTGCCGTAGGCGTAGGGCGACTTCACCGCGAAGGTGGCGCTCTTGATGCCGGCCTCTTCGGCGTAGGAGGTGTCGTAGACCTCGACGCCGTACTTGTGCCGGTCGGCCCAGCGGATGTACATGCGCATCAGCATCTCGGCCCAGTCGGCGGCGTCCACGCCACCGGCGCCGGAGCGGATGTTGACCAGCGCGTCGCGCTTGTCGTATTCGCCGGACAGCAGGGTGCGGACCTCGAGCGCCTCCACGTCGCCGTGCAGTGCGGCACGTTCGGCGTCGGCGTCGGCGAGCGCGGCCTGCTGCGACTCGCCCTCTTCGCCCTCGGCCAGTTCGTACAGCACCGGCAGGTCGTCGAGGCGCTGCCGCAATTCCTCGACCCGGCGCAGCTCGCCCTGCGCGTGCGAGAGCTCGCTGGTCACCTGCTGAGCGTGGTCCTGGTCATTCCACAGATCGGGATCTGCGGCTTGGTGCTCGAGCTCGTCGATGCGTCGGCGCAGCTCCTCGATGTCGAGGACCGATTCGACCGTTTTGAGGGTGGCGTCGAGTTCGGCGAGATCAGCGGAAACGTCAGGATGCACGATGGTCAAGCCTACTGGTATCGCGAAGGTGGGGTGGCGGCAGTGGGGCTCGAAGCGGTCGCGTCCGGCGTTCGGTGATCGAGGGCGCTCGCGTGGGCGGGGTCGGTGGGTGCGGGAATTGCGTCTGCGCAGGGCGAATGTAGCCGGGGACTGCGTGCTGTGAAGGGTGTCTTCAATCGCTTGTCAGGAGAGCTTCACATGCGGCGCGGGAGTTGAGCCCGTGAAGCGGAGTCGGTTTCGGGCGAAGCGGCCCACGGGGTTGGGGCTCGAACTGAGACCACGCGGAGGGCGCCGAGTCGGAGACCGGCCAGCATGTCGAGGGCGGTTCCGGTGCCATCGTCCGCAGGGAGATCGGAGCAGGTCGTCGTGGCATCCGGATACCAGTCGGGAGGGTAAGCGTCGTGTCGGCCGGTGCAACAGGCTCAAGCAGACGGTGCGACGGGCTCGAGCAGATACGCAGGCGCACCTAGAGCGCGCTGGGGTGGGGCCTGCGAGTGTGTGCTTGGCAGTTGCGGGGGCATCCCGCATGCGGGAGATGGACGATCAGGTGCAGGTCGTTGCATCCGGATATATCAGTCCGGGGGGGCTGGCACGGGTAGGCCCGCATGCGACGGGGCGCGAGTAGAGATGTCGGCGGGTCTAGACCGCGCGGAGTGCGCCGGGGCGGACGCCTGCGAGTTTGTCGAGGGCAGTTGCGGTGGCATCGTCGGCGGGGAGGTGGACGATCAGGTGCTGGTCGTCGTCGGCGGAGAGGTCGAGGATCTCGTAGGCCAGGCGCAGTGGGCCCGCGTCGGGGTGGGTGAGGCGGGTGATGCCGGTGGCGGCGGGGAGGCTGGGGACGGTCTCGACCCGGTCGGTGAATTCGGGGCCGACGGTGACGGTGAGTTCGTCGGCGAGTGCCGCGATGTGCGGGTCTTTGCGGAACGGACCGTGTTTGAGGGTGGCGACCGTGTGGTCGGCGAGATGATCCCAGTCCGGATAGGCCGTGCGGGCGCGCGGATCGGTGAAGGCGAAGCGGGCCAGGTTCGGGGGAGTGGTCTCGAAGAGGCCGAACGGCGCCATCAGGTTTCGGTAGGCGTCGGTATAGGCCAGCACCTCGGTGAGGCGGTTCACTACAACGGCGGGCGCGGGTTCCAGGTGGTCGAGGATGGCGCGGACGGCGGGGCGCACCGCGCGCGGCGGCTGTGCGCCGCCCATGCAGTTGAAGCCGGCATCGGCGGACTTGGTCAGGCGATGCAGGTGGACCCGTTCGCTCGCGGAGAGCCGCAACGCGTCGGCGAGCGCGGACAGCACCGGCGGTGACGGGCGGCGATCGCGGCCTTGCTCGAGCCGGGTGATGTACTCGACGCTTACCCCGGCCAACGTGGCCAGTTCCGAGCGGCGCAGGCCGGGGGTGCGGCGACGCGGGCCGGTGGGCAGGCCGACCTGAGCCGGGCTGACCGCCTCGCGCCGGGTGCGGAGGAACAGGCCCAGCTCGTTGTCGCTCACCCTTCGAACCTAACAAGTGATGGCGGCCGGAGGGTGTCCCTGCCACTACCACTCTCACGGCGGTCTTCCTGGTGTTCGCGGCGGCCAGCAGATTAGGAAACGCGGCCGGAGCGGTCGCGGAAATCTGTGGGAGGAACTCGATGTCTGCATTGAAACTCGCGGTGATCATCGGCAGCGTCCGGGAGGGACGCTTCGGGCCGGTGGTGGCCGAATGGTTCACCGAGCACGCCAGGGGACACGGGGCGTTCGAGGTGGACGTCATCGATCTGGCGGAGGCGCACCTGCCGCTGGCGTTGCCCGTCGTTTCACCGGCGATGGACCCGAATCCGGTGCGGCCGGACGGGATGCTCGATCTCACCGAACGGCTCGCGGCGGCGGACGCGTTCGTGATCGTCACACCCGATTACAACCGCAGCATTCCGGCCGCGTTGAAGGCCGCGATCGATTGGCATTTCGTCCAATGGGATGCCAAGGCAATCGGTTTCGTCGGTTATAGCGGCGCGAGCGGTGGTCTGCTGGCCATCGAGCATCTGCGGCAGATCTTCAATGAGCTGAACGCGCACACCGTCCGTAACTACGTTTCGTTTCCGCGCTACTACCTGCTCTTCGACGAGCAGGGGCGGCTGCGGGAACCGGACGAGCCGGCCGCGGCGGCACTGGCGATGCTCGATCAGTTGCAGTGGTGGGCCGACGCTTTGGTCGCGGCGCGCACGGCTTCCGCCGTGGCGTGACGCGGTACTGCGACCTTCCGCCCTGTTCACGAGCTCGAGGGCGGAAGGTCTTGCTGGTCGTGCCGCTCGGATCCGGTGGCGGGGTGACCCGATAGGGTGCGGGCGTGGCTGTGGACTCTTCTGACCTCGAACTCGCGCTGCGCTTGGCCGATGCGGCCGACGGCATTACCCGGGACCGGTTCGGGGCTCTCGATCTGAAGGTGGATGCGAAGCCGGATCTGACGCCGGTGTCGGATGCCGATCTCGCGGTGGAGCAGGCGATTCGGCAGGTGCTTTCGGAGCAGCGGCCGGATGATTCGGTGCTCGGCGAGGAATTCGGCGGGGACGCCGAGTTCACCGGGCGCCAGTGGGTGATCGATCCGATCGACGGGACGAAGAACTTCGTCCGCGGCGTGCCGATCTGGGCCACGTTGATCGCGCTGCTGGACGACGGTGTGCCGGTGGTCGGTGTGGTGAGCGCCCCTGCCCTGGCCCGGCGCTGGTGGGCGGCGGCGGGGTCGGGTGCCTGGGCGAGCTTCGATGCCGAAGCGCCGAAACCGATCTCGGTGTCCGCGGTCGGTGAGCTGAGCTCGGCGAGCCTGGGATTCTCCAGTTTGTCCGGGTGGCGTGATCGTGGTCTGCGGGACAATTTCCTCTCCCTGACCGACGACGTGTGGCGGGTGCGTGGGTACGGCGACTTCTTCACCTACTGCTTGCTCGCGGAGGGCGCGCTCGATATCGCCACCGAACCCGAAGTGTCGCTGTGGGATCTGGCCGCTCTCGACGTCCTGGTGCGTGAGGCAGGAGGGCGGTTCACCTCGCTCGACGGGCAGCCGGGGCCGCACGGTGGCGACGCGGTGGCGACGAACGGTCTGCTGCACGACGAGACGTTGCGGCGTCTGCAGTCCTGAGCGGCCCCGTTCAGATGTGGAGCTCGGGCGGTAATCCGGTCCAGCGCAGGTCCGGCGGCAGGTGGCCGGTGTCGTTGAAAAACAGCACCGAGTCGGGTCTGCCTGGCGCGTAACGGATCACGGTGAGCGCGGCATTGGCCGGACTGAATCCCATCCAGCGCCACTTCGGCGCGTCCAGCGCGGCTCGTACCAGCCAGCCGATGAGGAAGGCGTGCGTGACGACCAGTTCGTGCCGGGGTACATCAGCCTCGACCGGGCCGGTGAACTGCTCGACGGCCGCTTGGGCCAGCTGCGGTCCGTGGTCGCGCTGCTCGGCGGGGAACTGCGCGAGAAAGCCCAGCAGAGCATCCGCGGATTCCGCGGGCAGTTCGTCCTTCCGGGGCAGGTAGGGCAGATAGTCGCCGGCCGGTTCCGCCGCGCGCACGGGCACGCCGTCCAAGCGCTCCGCGATCAGCTGCGCCGTCTCCGTCACCCTGGGCAGCGGGCCGTGGTGGACCTGCGTGAGCGGGCTGTGCCGCAGCCGCTCACCGAGCAGCCAGGCCTGGCTGCGACCGCGTTCGCTCAGCGTGCTCTCGTCCGGTGTGGCCTCGCCGTGCCGGGCGAGATAGAGATACCTGGTGGCCATCGCGGTCATCAGGCCAGCATCTTCTCCATCAGCACCACGTTGGTAGTGCCGTGCGAGTGGAACCGGGGTGGGAGCGGGGCCTCGCGGAGGGAGGTGAAACCCTGTGCGGTGTAGTACTTCCGGAGCACCGAGTTGTTGGTGGCGAAGTCGAGACGCTGCCGGGTGATGCCGTTGGCCAGGGTCTGTTCGGCGCAGAACCGGATGATCCGGTCACCGAGTCCGTGTCCGCGCCATTCGGGGGCGACCATCAGCCCGTGGATGTAACCCGCCTCGGCGTCGTCGACGCCCCAGAATTCCGGGTCGCGCCAGATCAGCCGCACCACGGCGATCAGCGTGCGGGACTCGTCGCGCCAGACGAACCACTCGCCGCGCGCCACCTCCTCGGCGACCGCCGTGGCGGGGTACTCGCCGGGCACCCACTGCACGATGCCGCGATCGACCATCCACTGCGCGAGCCGGTCGCGCAGCTTGGCGATGTCCTCGGCATCGTCCGGTGTGGCCGCGATCATGGGAGCCGATTCCGGCATGCTTGGTTCCTTTCCACAGGTCCCGTCCGAGGCCACGCTCGCGATGTGGACGGGACTCTTCGTTTCTACCGTGCCGGTGTGGCCGGGGTCAGGTCGATGCCCGCCGGCGGACGTAATCGGCGCAGGGTGCCGTCCATCCCGGTGATGTACAACGCCCAGCTGTCCCCGTCGCGGGCGATACGGACCGAGGTGGTCCCGTCCGGCGGGTTGCGCGTCGGGCCCGGTTTGATCAGGCCGGTGATGATCGCGCAGGCGGCGCCGGTCGCGGGGTTCACCTGGTTGATCGAGCCGAACGCGTGGTCGGCGACGTACAGGGTGTCCGCGCGGGTGGCTTCCATGTCGTCCGGTAGCGAGATCAGGTTCGGGATTCCGGTGACGACGACCTGCCGATCCGGCGCATCCAAAGGGATGCGGAAGATCCGCATGGTCAGGTTGTCGGCGTAGACGGACTTTCCGTCGGGGGCCAGGGCGATGCCGTTGGACAGCGGCAGATCGGCCCAGGTGCGCGTGTATTCGCCGGTGGACGGCCGGTAGCGGGCGATCCCGGTCGGCGTTCCCGTGGTGCCGATCGTGGTGAATAGCAGATCGCCCTCGGGTAGGGGCAGCAGGCCGTTGGGGCCGTTCAGACCGGTGAGCAGCGTCGTCACCGCGCCGGTCGCCTTTTCGTACCGTTGCAGCGTGCCGGGAGCTTCGGTCAACCCGTCGCCGGTCAAGAAGTAGACATACGGGCCCGCGACCCGTACACCCGCTGGATGATCCAGTCCGGTCAACAGCTTCTCGAATCGGCCCGAGCTGTCGACGTGCGCGAGAAAACCGTCGATGATGCCGGTGACATAGAACCCGCCGTTGCCGTCGGAGTCGAGGTTCTCCAGATTGCCCACCCCCTCGACCAGCGTGGTCGCCTGCCAGCCGTCTGCGCACATGGCCGGTCCGGGGCCCGCCGTCGCCGCCGGCGCCCCGGCGAGGATCCCCGCCGCGACCGCCGTGGTGAGCAGCGCCGCCCGAACTCGCTTGCTCCTTAACCCGATTGCGCTGCGCGCCATTCGATTTCTCCCCAGCCCTGTGGTCATGCGCGCAAATCTAACAGCAACTCCAGGCGCCGGTCGGCTGGCGAATTCCGGCCGATCGGGATCAATGGCAGGTCAGGAGACTCGGCCCAGTTCGGCGATCCAGGACTTATCCACATGTGGATCACTCGAGATCCGACTTGGGAATTCTGGCGACGTACCGGTAGCGCCGCGAGCGCGCGCTCGTAGGATGGGCCGGGTGACTCCCACCGATGCATTCGCGACCACTGCGACCGACGCCGATCCCGGCGCGGGCGCCGAATCCGGTGCGGCGCAAGAGGTTCTACGTCGGGTCTTCGGTTATGACAGCTTCCGCGGTGATCAGCGCGAGATCGTGAACCACGTGGTCGCCGGTGGTGATGCGCTGGTGCTCATGCCCACCGGCGGCGGTAAGTCACTGTGCTATCAGGTGCCCGCGCTGGTGCGGCCTGGGGTCGGGGTGGTGATCTCGCCGCTGATCGCTCTGATGCAGAACCAGGTGGACGCGCTCAGTGCGCTCGGTGTGCGCGCAGGCTTCCTGAATTCGACGCAGTTCCCGGATGAGCGTCGCACCGTCGAGGCACAGTTCGTCGCGGGGGAGCTGGACCTGTTGTATCTGGCGCCGGAGCGGTTGCGGCTGGAGTCGACGGCGCAATTGTTCGATCGCGGCAAGGTGGGGCTGTTCGCCATCGACGAGGCGCACTGTGTCTCGCAGTGGGGCCACGATTTCCGGCCCGACTACCTCGCGCTGTCCATGCTGCACGAGCGCTGGCCCGACGTGCCGCGCATCGCGTTGACCGCCACCGCGACCGCGAAGACCAGCGACGAGATCGTGCAGCGTCTCGACCTGGGCGCGGCCCGGCGCTTCATCGCCAGCTTCGACCGGCCGAACATCCAGTACCGGATCGAGCCGAAGAACAAGCCCGATCGGCAGCTGCTGGACTTCATCCGCACCGAGCACCCCGGCGACGCGGGCATCGTCTACTGCCTGTCGCGCAACTCGGTGGAGAAGACCGCCGCCTTCCTCACCGAGAACGGCGTCAGCGCGGTGCCGTATCACGCGGGGCTGGACAACCGCACTCGCGCGGAGAACCAGACCAGGTTCCTCCGCGAGGACGGTCTGGTGGTGGTCGCGACCATCGCCTTCGGCATGGGCATCGACAAGCCGGACGTGCGCTTCGTCGCCCACCTCGACCTGCCGAAGTCGGTGGAGGGCTACTACCAGGAGACCGGCCGTGCGGGCCGCGACGGACAACCCTCCACGGCATGGATGGTGTACGGCCTCAACGACGTTGTGCAGCAACGCAAGATGATCGACTCCTCGGAGGGCGACGCCGCCCACCGCAGGCAACTACAGCTGCACCTGGATGCCATGCTCGCGCTGTGCGAGACGGTGTCCTGCCGGCGCGTGCAGCTGCTCAACTACTTCGGCCAGCACGATCAGCAGCCGTGCGGCAACTGCGACACCTGCCTCACCCCGGCCGAATCCTGGGACGGCACCGTGCCCGCGCAGAAGCTGCTGTCCACGGTGCTGCGGCTCAAACGCGAGCGCGGTCAGAGCTTCGGCGCGGGACACATCATCGAGATCCTGCTCGGCAAGAAGAACCCGAAGGTGCTGCAGCACGACCACCATGAGCTGACCGTGTTCGGCATCGGTACCGACCTGCGCGACATCGAATGGCGTGGCGTGGTGCGGCAATTGCTGGCCGGCGGGCTGCTCGCGGTGCACGGCGACTACGGCGTGCTCACCCTCACCGAGGCGAGCAACGAGGTGCTCTTCGAGGGACGTCAGGTGCTGTTGCGCCGGGAACGCGAGCGGCCGACCAAGCCGGCACGCACCGCCAAGTCGGGCAAGGCCGCGGCCGCCGCCGATCTGGCGCCCGCCGATGTTCCGCTGTTCGAGCGGCTGCGCGAGTGGCGGGCCGCGACCGCCAAGGAACAGGGCGTTCCCGCGTACGTCGTTTTCCACGACGCCACCCTGCGGGAGATCGTGGCGCGCAAGCCGACCAGCCTGGCCGAGCTCGGCAAGGTCGGCGGCGTCGGCGAGAACAAGCTGACCAAGTATGGCGAAGGGGTCCTGGAGGTCTTGGCCGCGGAGTGAGATTCTGCACCTTTCGGCGACTTGGCCGAAAAGCCGGTTTTGCCCCTCTCGCCGGGTGAAATT
The DNA here is from genome assembly GCF_042871115.1 of Nocardia sp. NPDC006044. Lineage (NCBI taxonomy): Bacteria > Bacillati > Actinomycetota > Actinomycetes > Mycobacteriales > Nocardiaceae > Nocardia > Nocardia sp. NPDC006044. The sequence goes on along the minus strand of NZ_JBIAID010000003.1, from coordinate 1,172,799 downwards.
CACTGCGCGGCAACGCTATTGAGTTGCCGCGGGGTAAGTCGACGTATGCGAACATGCGAATGAGAAATCGTCCGGTAATCGCCCGGTTGCCCCCTATGCCCTTTTTGTTCAGAAGACCTCGTAAGGCTCCAGCCAACCGACGTATCTACGAACAATGGAGTTATCGCTCATGTCCCCTGTCTCGTCGCGTTCCATGCCCCGCCGGTTCCGCGCGGGCGCCATCCTGGGCGCCGCCGTTCTCGTCGGGACCCTGGCCGCCTGCGGTTCGTCCGATTCCACGAAGCAGGGCAACGGCGATCTCCTCACCCCGAACGCCAAGGGCACGCTCACCGAGAACGGTGGCGCCCGCCGCATTACCGGCGATCGCACCGACGCGCTGCGCGCCTCGCTCAACGGCAATCAGGCCAAGAACGTCATCCTGCTGATCGGTGACGGCATGGGCGATTCCGAGATCACTGTGGCGCGCAACGTCGCCGAGGGTGCGGGCGGCTACTTCAAGGGCATCGACGCGCTGCCGCTCACCGGTTCCTACACGCACTACTCGCTGGACAAGAACACCGGAAAGCCGGATTACGTCACCGATTCCGCGGCCAGCGGCAGCGCGTGGGCGACCGGCACCAAGACCTACAACGGGGCCATCGGCGTCGACCTCAAGGGTGCCCCGCAGACGAACCTGCTGGAGATCGCCAAGGCGAACGGCAAGGCCACCGGCAACGTGACCACCGCCGAAATCCAGGACGCCACCCCGGCCGTCCTCGGCGCGCATGTCACCGAACGCAAGTGCTACGGCCCGGAGGAGACGGCACTGAAGTGCCCGACCAACGCGTTGGAGAAGGGCGGGCTCGGCTCCATCAGTGAGCAGCTGCTCAACACCCGCGCCGACGTCACCCTCGGCGGCGGTTCGAAGAGCTTCGAGCAGAAGGCGGCCGGCGGCCAGTGGCAGGGCCAGTCCCTGCGTGACCAGGCCAAGGCGCGCGGCTACAACATCGTCGCGGACAAGGCCGGCCTCGACGGCGTCACCAAGGCCGACCAGGATGCGCCGGTCCTCGGCCTGTTCAGCCCCGGCAACATGCCGGTCCGCTGGACCGGCGACAACGCCGTGCAGAACGGCCTGAACCTGCCCGCGCAGACCTGCAAGCCCAACCCGGAGCGCGCCGCCACCCAGCCCGACCTGGCGACCATGACCCGCAAGGCGATCGACCTGCTCAAGCCGCGCAAGGACGGCTTCTTCCTGCAGGTCGAGGGCGCCTCGATCGACAAGCAGGACCACAACGCCAACCCGTGTGGTCAGGTCGGTGAGACCGTCGACCTCGACGAGGCCGTGCAAGCCGCACTCGAATTCGCCAAGAACGACGGCAACACCCTGGTGATCGTCACCGCCGACCATGCACACAGCAGCCAGATCGTCCCGCTCGAGACCAAGTCGCAGTCGCTGACCAGCAAGGTGGTCACCAAGGACGGCGCCGAGATGGGCGTCTCCTACGGCAACGCCGAGGCCGGCGGTTCGCAGGAGCACACCGGCACCCAGCTGCGCGTCGCCGCCTACGGCCCGCACGCGGCCAACGTGGTCGGCCTCACCGACCAGACCGACCTGTTCTTCACCATGTCCGACGCGCTCGGCCTGGACCGGAACAAGAAGCCGGCCGCCGCGGCGAAGTAAGGGTTTCCCCGGTCGATCCGGCTCCCACCCGGCATCGCCAGTACGCGCCCGATGGGCGAAGATGGTCGCCGGGTGGGACACCGGACACTGCAGAGGACATCGCATGCCAGACAACAGCTTTGGTCGCCGGGGCTTCCTGGCCGGCGCGGCGGGCGTCGCGTCGCTGATCGGGCTGTCGCCCGCGCAGGCGGTGCCGGTCGCGCCCGGCGTCACCAAGTTCGGCTTCCCGGCCGGGCGAAATTTGCGGGTGCTGATGACCGGCGACGCCGGCACCGGGACCCGCACCCAATGGGCCGTCGCCAACGCCATGCGCGAATTCCACCGCCGCGAACCGGTCTCGCTCGCCGTCGGCCTCGGCGACAACATTTACGAATCCGGTCCGAACAGCGGCACCGATCCCCAATTCGCCGAGAAGTTCGAAAACCCCAACACCGGACTGGATTTCCCGTGGTTGATGGTGCTCGGCAACCACGACACGAGTTCGGTGCTGCCCGGCGACGGCGGCTGGCTGGTGCGCGGCAACCACGAGGTCGAGTACCACGCGAACTCGCCACGCTGGTGGATGCCGAGCCGGTACTACTCCGTGCGGGTGCCCGAGCAGAACCCGGTTGTCGAGTTCTTCGTCCTCGACCTCAACCCGCTCGCCGCCTACATCCCGCCGATCCTGTCCCCGTACTGGGCGGTCGACGGCCCGTTCATGAACGAGCAGCGCGCCTGGCTCGATCAGGCCATCGCCAGTTCCACCGCCACCTGGAAGATCGCCTGCACGCACCACCCGTACCTCAACAACGGCCCGCACGGCGACGCCGGCCACTACGAGGGCCTGCCCATCGAGCCGATCAACGGCATCCACGTCAAACGATTCGTCGAGGAACACGTCGCGGGCGCCTGTCAGTTCCTGTTCTCCGGGCACGACCATTCGCTTCAGGTGCTCGAACCGACCGTCGAATCCAAGGGCACCCGCCAGATCGTCTCCGGCGCCGCGGCCAAGACCGTCGGCGCCGAACCCGCCGTCACGCCGCGCGCCGGGCACCCCGCGCTGTTCGAGAACTACCACGAGCTCGGTTTCATGGTGTTGGATCTCACCCCGACCGCCGTCGACCTGCGCGTGTTCACGGTCGACGTCGCGACCGCCGCCGCCACCCAGGCCTACGCCCGACGTCTCGCCTGAGTACCAACTCTGTTGCGGCGCGCGGCAATTGCAGCGTGTCGCGGCCGTGCGGGCTACCGTGCTGGCTATGGCAACCGGTGATGGCCCGGACGATGGGGACTCGTCGGGCAGTTCCCCCAGCTCCGAGGTGCCGGACGCGCCGCCGAACACCCGCCGGGGGATCGACCCGACCGTAGAGGGAGTGTGGTTGCGACACCGTCCGCCCCCGCCCCCGGGCAGGCCCCGGTTTTCCACCGTGTTACTCGTCCTTGCCTTCATCGCGCTGCTCACCCTCTGGGTCGTCCTGCACCCTGGCGGGTAGTTCCGCCCGCGCCGCGCTCGACCTGGGAATAATCCGGTTGCCGCGTCACTTAAGGTTGATCGTTATGAAGGAACAGGGGCGCAAGGTCATCGCGACCAACCGCCGGGCGCGGCACAACTACACGATCCTGGACGTCTATGAGGCCGGGATCGCGCTGGTCGGTACCGAGGTCAAGAGCCTGCGTGAGGGCAAGGCCTCGCTCGTGGACGCGTTCGCGACGGTCGACAACGGCGAGGTGTGGCTGCGTGGGCTGCACATCCCGGAGTTCAGCCACGGCACCTGGACCAACCATTCGCCGCGCCGCGTCCGGAAACTGTTGCTGCACAAGCGCGAGATCGACCGCCTGGTCGGCAAGTCGCGCGAGGGCAACCAGACGCTGGTCCCGCTGTCCATGTACTTCTCCGACGGCAAGGTCAAGGTCGAGCTGGCCCTGGCCAAGGGCAAGCAGGACTACGACAAGCGCCAGGATCTGGCCAAGCGCGACGCCGAGCGGGAAGTCACCCGTGAACTAGGTCGGCGCATCAAAGGCATGCGCTGACCGCCGTCCTCTTGGCGCTGATAGCCGCCCTCGGCTACGGCGTGAGCGACTTCTACGGCGGAGTCGCTGCCCGAAAGGTGACCGCGCTACGGGTCGTCATCTACTCGTATCCGTTCTCGGTCCTGCTCGTGCTGCTGCTCCTGCCGTTCGTCGACGGGACCCCGGACGCCGCGTCGATCGGCTGGGGTCTGGCGGCCGGCGTGGCCAGCGGTGTCGCGGTGTGGTGGTTCTATGCCGCACTCGCCAGCGGTCCGATGGCCGTGGTGTCGCCGCTGACCGCGGTGCTGGTCGCGGGTGTGCCCATCCTCGTCGGGCTGGTGATCGGGGAGCGACCCGGGTTGCTCGCCTTCATCGGGATCGCGTTCGCGTTGGTCGCGGTGCTGCTGGTCAGCCGGGAATCGCCGGACGCCGTCACCGAGGAGATCACCGGTGGGCGCGAGCTGCGGTTCACCAAGAAGGTCGCCCTGCTGACCGTTGGATCCGGTCTCGCCTTCGGTTTCATGTTCGTCTTCCTGCACGAGACCGCCGCGTCCTCCGGCCTGTGGCCGTTGCTCGCCCAGCGGTCCGCCGCCACCGGTGTGGTGTGGGTTACCGCATTGTCGGCCAAGCAGTTCAAACGGTTGCGCGGTGAGCCGTTGCGGCTGGCCTGCTACATCGGTGCGCTCGACGTCATCGCCAACATCGCGCTGCTGCACGCCTTCCACGGGTCGCTGTTGTCCCTGGTCAGCGTCATCGGGTCGCTGTACCCCGCCGCCACCGTCCTGCTCGCCATGGTGCTGCTCGGCGAGCGGGTGGGCCGGCAACAACAGGTCGGCATGGTGCTCGCCCTCGTCTCCGTCGCGCTCATCGCCGCAGCGTGAGGACACCCGCCGGATAATGGGAAGAACCGGGCTGGGGCCGGTGTTAACATGAACAGCCCGGCAAGGTGCCGGGACGTACGGGGCTGAACGGTTTCGACTTTGTACGTAGATTCAGGGGAAGCGTGTCGGTGCAGGCAAGAGACCACCGTAAGCGTCATTGCAACCAATTAAGCGCCGATTCCAATCAGCGCGACTTCGCTCTCGCTGCCTAAGTAGCAGAGCAAGTCTGTCAGCCCGGGTTCGTCTCTCGACCCGGATCCTGGCATCAGCTAGAGAGACTTACCGCCCTGGCCGGTCGCGGACCAGGACGGAAAATCAAACAGCGACTGGGATCGTCATCTGAGCTTGTTCGCGAGACCCAGAGATCCAAGTAGAGACACAGCGAACTGCACACGGAGAAGCCCTGGAGACACGGCAGAGGACCCGGGTTCGATTCCCGGCAGCTCCACCGTTGGGCCCTTCACCTGCATGCAGGTGAAGGGCCTTTTTCATGCCCGGTCATGGAATCACGTTGTCCCGTAACGAGGTCGGCTCTACGTCGATCGTTGGCCAGGAAACAGCAGCAATCGCTGACAGAGCATCTGCCTGGAGTTCCGCGTATTCGTCGGAGGTGACTGCCCACCCGTCTGCGCCGATCATCGACCATGTGCCGTCGAAATGCTGAAGATAGCTTGGTCCGACACCGTCCGGTGCCAGCGCTAGCTTCTGGAGGTCTTCGTCGTCATGTTGCGCGGGAAGGTCCATTACCTGCCCCCTTCGATTGCCCGATTGGTGAGCGCCCACCGCCGGGGACATGGGGACACCGTGTCTACGCGGCGGCGGAAGACGACCAATGACCCGGATTGGTTGGTCGCCCGTCGTCGCGTGCTGCACACAGCGTCTCGTTGATCATTGGGACGATGGAACCTCGTACGTTTCCCACTTTGGGACGTCCCGACTGGTGTACAACGTCCTATGTCGAACGAGCGGCTACGCACCGCCATGGCGGCGCGAGGATGGACCCACGCGGATTTGGCCGAGGCAGTGGGTGTGGACCCGAAATCGGTCGAACGATGGGTGAACCTCGGCCGAGTCCCGCGGCGGCGTACCGCAATCCAAGCTGCTGAGTGTTTAGGCGAGGATGTGAATGCGTTGTGGCCCGCCCTACAGCAGGCGCGGACGGCCCGCGCTGTCAGCCCCGAACTCGTTGCCCTGTATGACCAGAGAGCAGATGTCCCGCCGTCGGTGTTCGTCAACTTGTTCACGGCAGCGCGTGACCGCATCGACGTTCTGGTCTACGCGGCCGTTTTCCTTCACGAGGCGTATCCGCGGCTCAATGATCTGTTGATCGAACGGGCCGAAGAAGGCTGCTCGATACGGATAGCCGTGGGTGACGCCGACAGCGCCAACGTCCAACAACGGGGCATGGAGGAGAAATTCGGGCACGGCATCGAATCCCGCTGCCGTCTCGCCCTGATGCACTACCGGGCATTGCAAGCAACGCCAGGTATCGAGCTGCGGACTCACGCCACGACGCTGTATAACAGCATCTTCCGCGCCGACGAGGAGATGTTGGTCAATGCCCACGCGTGGGGTGTGAATGCGTACGGTGCGCCCGTTTGGCATCTGCGCCGTACCCTCGACGGTGGCCTGTTCGACACCTACACCGACAGTTTCGACGCGGTCTGGCAGACGGCCCGACCGGTGGAAGGCTAAGCCGATGGCGCGAACCGAGTTCTACGATGACCCCGCCGCACCAGAGCCGAACAGTCTCGTCGTCGCGGCTTCCGCCGTGGTGTGCGACGACGAAGGCCGAATTCTGCTTCAACGGCGCGCCGACAGTGGGCTATGGGCGCTGCCCGGCGGCGGCATGGAGATGACCGACAGTCTCCCTGGCTGTGCGGTACGAGAGGTCAAGGAAGAGACCGGCCTCGACATCGAAATCGCCGGGCTCGTAGGCACTTACACCGAGCCCCGCCACATAATCGCCTACAGCGACGGCGAAGTCCGTCGCCAGTTCAACGTGTGCTTCCTGGCCCGTGTCATCGGAGGTGACCTGGCCATCTCCGATGAGTCCACTGAGCTGCGGTTTGTGGCACCCGCCGAGCTGGACAACCTCGACATGCACCACACGCAGAGACTCAGGCTGACCCACTACCTCGAGGGTCGATCCACGCCATACCTCGGCTGAAGATCTCGCCGAGGTGGATGGCGGCCTTCGTCTTTGCTCGATCACGTCCATCCGCTGCCGCCGCAACTGGTGCAATCGAAGTCTCCCGAACATTCTGTGCATGACGTCATGCCGTAGCCATAGCAGGTGTAACAGTCCTCTTTTCGGCTACCGCGACATGTCGAGCACGTCCGTTCGTCATTCAGGGGGTCGGTTCCGTACCCATCGCACTCGTCGCACGCCCTGGTTCCGTCTCCTGCGCAATGCTCGCAGGTCTGCTGCCCGGAGAAGCCGCATTCGAAACACGGTTGTTGCCCTTCCCCATTACAAGCCCGGCATTCCTCGGTCATGGCACGAAGTGTGCCAGTGGTCGCTTACTGCCGTGTCTGCATTTCAGCGAAATCGAGCGTGGACCTGGCAACTGATACGGCCATCGTAGATTGTCCCAAAACTAAAGTGCCGCAATGGAAGACGGGGATATTGGCGGGCTGTAGGCTGCTTGCGCCGACATCGACGGTCAGGGGGTTCAATGATCGATCCACGGGGTTTTGCGGTGATCATCCGGCGAAAGGAGGACTGGGTCCTGCAGGACAGGACGCTGGAGGTCGCCAGGTTCGACTCAGAGCCGACTCGGGTCCGGGTGTGGTTCAGCGGGTCGCGGGCCTACTCGTTTGGGCGGGATCGAGTGACGATTCTTCAGGGTTCTGCACCGGTGTCGTTGGGCGCGCACGCGGTGTTGTTCGTGGACGGATCTCCCGCGAACGCCACCGAGGCGTACCTGTTCGCCGGGCCGCCGGACATCGGATCTTGGTGCCATGTGTTGACCAGCAATGGCAGATGGAAGGTCTACGGCGCGGATCGGGTGGCGGTGCTGCCGAACGCCGCCGCCGGCCCCAGCGCCCGAGACGTGCTGAGGTACTGGCACACAGTGGCGGAGAGACTGACCGGTGATTCCGGTGTCCTGCTCCGTAACCACCAGAGCCTGAGTTTCGTTCACCCCGCAAGTGCGTTGTCCCGGATTCTCGATCGGGCGCCGATCGAACCTCGGCCGAACGACGAGATGCCGCTGCCGGTGTACCCGTTTCGCACGAACATCAGCCAGAGTGCGGCGGTACTCAACGCATTGCGGTATCCGATCTCGGTGATCGACGGCCCGCCCGGAACCGGGAAGACACAGACGATCCTCAACATCATCGCTTCGGTGATCTGCCGCCCTGGCGCGACGGTAGGAGTGGTGTCGTTCAGCAACTCTGCTGTCGACAACGTTTTCGAGAAGCTGACCAAGGAAGGTTTCGGGATGGTGGCGGCCAATCTGGGACGCCGCGAGAAGCGAGACGAGTTCTTCGCCGGCCAGCTGAGACGTAACGCCGAGGTCGACGCCCTGCTGCGCGCGGGTACCTCCGCCATCAGGGGAACCGCCGACGAGCTGAGCAAGGTGAATCGCCGCCTGGCCACACTGCTGGAAGAGGATCGTCGGCGCGCTCAGGTACGCCAGCAGTTGCACGCCTTTCAGCTGGAACAACAGCATTTTCAGTCATACTTCGACCGCAACGAGGTACCTGGCGACCTGCCGCTGTTGCGCCGCTACAGTGCGGGCAAACTGCTCGACTTCATCGCCGAAACCGATCCGCAGTGGATCCGCGACACCGGCTGGGGTCGACTGGTCGACACCATGAACCGGTACTTCAAATACCGGGCGCTGCGCGGGGTCGATGCCGGCGATACCGACGTGGTGCTGCGCATTCAGCGCCTGTACTACGAAAAGAGGATTGCTGAACTCGACCGGAGTCTCCAGCAACTGAACAAGACTCTGGAGAACAAGAAGTTCGCCGCGCTGGTTGCCGAGCAGGAGGCGCTTTCGCAGCAGCTGCTCAGAGACGCGCTGTGTACTCGATATGGCTCGTTGCCCCGCACGATGTACACGCAGGAGTACAAGCAGCAGTTCGGGCAGTTCATCCACGACTATCCGTTGATCCTGAGCACCTGTCACTCGCTCCAGAACAGCATCGGACGATCGGTTCTCCTCGATTATCTGATCATCGACGAGGCATCACAGGTGGATCTGGTGACGGTAAGCCCGGTTCTGGCCTGCGCGCGAAACCTCATCGTGGTCGGCGATCTGGAGCAACTCCCGCCAGTCACGACGGACATCGCTGATTGTCCACCTGCACCCGACCCGGTCTTCGACTACCGGCGCAGCGTTCTGTCCTCCATTATCGAGCGGTTCACCGATCAGGCACCCCGGGTAATGCTGCGCGAACACTATCGGTGCGATCCGGACATCATCGAGTTCTGTAACCGGAAGTTCTACGGCGGCAAGCTGATTCCGTATACGCGTAGTACACCGGGATTCGCTCCGATGACGGTGGTGCGGACCGCCCCGGGCAATCACATGCTGCGCGGTTACGGCGACGACGATCCGAGGTCGAAGGGCCGCAGTAATCAGCGCGAGATAGATGTGATCCAGAACGAGGTTCTGCCTTGGGTTTCCGCCGATATCCCGCCGCACGAGGTCGGGGTCACCACTCCCTACCGTCGTCAGGCCGACAGGGTGACCGACGCCCTGATCCAGTCGATCGAATCCGATACCGTGCACAAATTCCAAGGGAGAGAAAAGGAGGCCGTCGTCATGACGACGGTTCTCGACAACACCCCCAGCAGCCAGGCCGCGTTGCAGTTCGCAGACGATCCCAAATTGATCAATGTGGCCGTCTCGCGGGCTATGCGGATGTTCGTCCTGGTTACACATCCATCCGAGTTGCCGAAAAGTCGGCATCTGCGGGATCTGATCGGCTACATCCGGTACCGGGACCCGGATAGCGCGATCGTGGACAGCGATGTGGTATCCATCTTCGACCTGCTGTACACCGAGTATGCGGAGCGGATCCGCACCCACCCGTACGTCGGCTGGGGACGAACCGACTGGCATTCGGAGGACATTGCGCTCACCATGCTGGAGGGGGTGCTCGCCGAACCTCGATATGATCACCTCGCGATTCACCGGCAGGTTCTGCTGCGAAACGTGTTTCCGCGCAGCCTGGATCGTCTCGACGCCCCGCATCGCGCGTTCGCTCAGCGTCGATCATCCTTCGACTTCGTCGTCTACAACCGAATCACCAACGCTAACCTGGGCGCCATCGAAGTGGATGGCTACAGCGCTCATGAAGCGAACCCTGCGCAGCTTGCCCGCGACGCGTTGAAGGACGAGATCTGCCGCCGCTACGATTTCGAGCTGCTGCGCCTGCCGACCAGGGGAAGCGGTGAAGCCGCCACGGTCCGCAGGTTTCTCGACCGGCTGCCCTGAAACACCGGAGTTCATCGGCAAACGGGAGGCATCGTGCCGGTGGACGGCGCGCTGATGAGCGCCGTGTGTGCGACCGGCGACTGCCGATGTGTTGTGATTCGACGTGGGCGACGAGGGAGGCGGTGGAAGGTGGGAATGGGTGTGGTCGGGGGGAAGGTGAGTCGTCGGGTCGTGCTTGGGGCGGCGTTGGTTGCGCCCTGGATGGTTGCGGGGTGTTCTTCGGATGGCGAGTCTGAGGGGGCTGCGGGGGATTCGGCGCATAACGATGTGTTGTTCGTTGGGGCGCATCCGGATGATGAGTCCAGCAATCTGTCTACCTTTGGTCAGTGGCGGGAGAATTTGGGGTGGACTACGGGGGTGGTGACGATTACGCGGGGGGAGGGTGGGGGGAATGCTGTGGGGGTGGAGGAGGGGCCCGCGTTGGGGTTGGTTCGGGAGAGCGAGGAGCGGAAAGCCACTGGGCTCGTGGGGATCGAGAACATCTACTACCTGGATAAGGCGGATTTTTGGTACACGCTTTCCGCGCCGTTGACCGCGCGGGTCTGGGATGAGCGGGACACTCTGGCGAGGCTGGTGCGGTTGGTGCGGCGGACCACGCCGCACACCATGGTGGTGATGGATCCTCGGCCGTTCAATCAGCATGGTGGGCATCAGCTTTCGGCGCGGCTCGGGATCGAGGCGTTTCGGCTGGCCGGCGACCCGAACGCGTTTCCCGAGCAGATCGCTGACGAGGCGCTCGCGCTGTGGCATCCCACTAGGCTGCTCGCGCAGAACTACGGTTTCGACACGCTGCTGGGCCCGGACGCGCCGGGGCAACCGCATACCGACCCTCGTTCGGGGTTGCCGGTTATCGGCGTGTGGTCCGGCACTCCGTCGCGCGAGCACAACACGAGCTGGGCGCAGGTCGAGCGTGACGCGGCTCGGCTATATCTCACACAGGGTTTCGCCGCTAAGCCGGCGCACGAGCCGACGGACCCGCAGCAGCTCGGCTCCGATTGGTTCACCGTTCTGGCGGACGAAGGACGCTTCGTCGAGGTGCCGGTGCAGCGGCAAACCGAACTGAAACCGCTGTACGCGGAGTTCGCCGATTGGGCCGACCGAACCGGAATACCGTGGCTGGCCAACCGAGCTCAGCCGGACTATCCACCGAAGCCGGAAACCGCAATCCCCGCCGTGGCGACAGCGCCGACCCTCAACGGCGTCGAAGGACCAGGTGAGTACCCGGGACCGGAACTGCCGCTTGCTATTTGGCAGGGCGGCGGTACCTGCACGGGAACCGCGAAACTGTCCAGGCACGACGATGACCTGTACGTGTTGGTCACCGTGACCGACGACCGCAAGGGCGCGGAATTGACCGCCGACGACATCAAAAGGCATTGGCGCACAGACTCGGTCGAGATCGCCATCGATCCCCGCGGCGACGCCGACGACACCTCGACAACGTTCAAAACCGGCATCCTGCCGTACACCGCAGGTCAGGGTCCGGCGGCCGAGCGCGACGCCGACAACCATCAGGGCGCGACGCCGCCCGGAATGCAGGTGGCCGCAGTCGTCTCCGAGCCATACCGCGGCTACTCGGTCGAGGTGAAAATCCCGCTCGACGAACTGCCCGCACCGGTCGACCCCGCGGCGTTCGCGATGAACATCCTGGTCTACGACTCCGACACCACCGATAAGACCGGCCAAACCCGCTTGGCCTGGTCACCTTTCGGCAGTCCGCAAGCAGATCCTTATGTATGGGGCACCGCAACTCTGGTCGACTACCACCCCGCTCCGAAACCCGAAATACCTTCCGTCATACCGCAATCCGCCGCCCGTAGCGCCGACTCGCGCGCATCTCTGGATCAGTCCAGGCGCACCCGAGTCCCGATCGCCGGCAACCCCCGCTGATCAGCTCCCTTCCACGACAACCGGCACGGTTGCCGCATCGGCTGGTCAGGAGCTTCGGTCTCATGGTCGCCGTAACGACTGCGTAGCGTTTCCGAACTTTTCGGACTCGGCACAATGCCCCGCAGCGGTCCGAACGTCTCCGGGTGGTTCGACACCTCGACGCATAGGCGTATCGGGTGATAACAGCCGACCCGTGACGCATGCCACAAATTGATCGTTCAATCCTTGACCACCGCCTCCAGCCGGGGCTGATCGGGTGTCCAGTTGGTAAACGCGTGGTCACGTGCCCTTCTGTACAGCATCTATATGTTGCCAAAAGTTAGCTGAATAGGTTTTCCTTATCGGAGGGGAGAACGCCACCTCTGCCTGATTCCGGGCTGGAACTCGACGTGACAAGGATGAATTCGATGGGAAGGGTTGCGTTCAGGCGCGGCGGTGTCGCTGCTTTGCTGTGCACGAGCTCGATAACGGCAGGATTGCTGTACTCCGGGCAGGGAATTGCGTCGGCCGATGCGGTCGCGGACAAGTCGCGGGTGGTCGATACCGATGACGGCTGGACGTTGACGGTCACCAAGACCTCGGAAAACTTGGACCGCTACCCGAACCTGGCCGCGACGATGTTCACCCGCGAGGGGTTCGTGTCGTTGAAGGCGATCGCCGAGGTCACGGGCAAGGGAAAACAACCGGTCAATGCCGCGGTGGTCAGCTTCGGCTACCAAATCGGTTGCCAGATAGACGTTTCCAGCGGTCTGACGACGAGTCTGGGAGCGTCCTTCGGCCCCAACGCCTCATTGAACATCTCCTACCCGCCCAGCGTCAGCCTGGGCGTCAATGCCTCGGTCTCGCCGAATGTTTCGACCACCCTGAAACCCGGCTCGATCGCGACCGTCGAATTCGGCAAGAAGGCCTTGGCATCCGGGCGCGCGTCGATCGCCATGGATCAGGTCGAGGTGAAAGTCGACGCGTGCATGGGCCCGGTCTCGCTGCGCTCGTTCGCCACCGCGACCATGTCGACCCCCACCGCGGACAACACCACCACCGCCTACGGCGACCCCATCTGGCTCTAACCCGCACCAGCGCACTGCGTTAAGGAGTACAACAGTCATGACCAGTGACCGCAACGCCGCCGAACCGAACAATGCCCCACTGGCGCCCATCGCGTTGCTGGCCGGGCTGTTCCTGCTCATCGCCGCGTTCGCCCACCTGGACCGGATGCCGGGCTGGGCCGACGACTACGGCGCGATCCTGGTCTACCTCGCGTTCTTCCTCTACATGTCCATCGCCGGCCGCCTCACCTGGTGGGGCGCCGACACCATCTACGCGCAGGTGAAGGCGCGTCGGAGCAGCCGATGAACCGCCAGACCACTCGGCTCGCGGTGGCCGCGGTCGCCGCCACCGCAGCGGGTATCGGCGTCGGATTCGCCTCCTTCGCAACACCTTCCGCATCCGCGGTACCGTGCGCGGAGTGGCAGCAGATGCACCCCGGCTGGCCCTGCGTCGACACCCCCACACTCCCGCCGACCCCACCGCCGGGCCCGCCCACGACGCCACCGCCATTACCGGAACCGATCCTGCCCGCCCAACCTCCGAGCAGTGACGGCAGCCAGGCCGGAGCACTGACGCCGCCACCGGTACCGCCCGGCAACGGCGCCCCGATCGTCGCGGTACCGGGCGCACAGACGCCCGCGCTACCCGGGAGCCCACCGCAACCGACTCCGGCACCGAGATCTGTCCCCGACGAGTCGTTGCCCCAGGCGGCCGAGACGCCGCAGCCGTCGGCGGTCACGTCGGTGCCTGCCGAACCGCCGCCCGTGTCCTCGGTGCCGCCGTCACCGCGCGTTCCGGTCGGTGAAAGTGATTCCGGCGGAAAAGGTTCCGGTGGGCAGATCCCGCTGCTCCTCCTGACCGGTGCCGCCGCGTTCCTGGCGCCGTTGACTCGTGGGTCGAGGACGGGTCTCGGTTCATTGCTGCCGACCCGGACCTTCGTGCGTGACGGTTTATCGTCCTCGCGGCAGGCCGCCGTGGATTATGCCGAAGCGTACGTAATGAACCCGAACCCTGAATACCCGTTCTACGACTCCGATTCGCAGAGCGACTGCGCGAATTTCGCCTCACAGGTCTTGGCGGCGGGCGGCTTCGCGCAGATCATGTCCCGGGACACCTTCAACGACCCGAACGACAACGACCCGAACGCGTGGTTCTCGGCATACGACGAGAATGTATTCGGCCGCGACTGGGAGGATTCCAGAACCTGGACATATGCGCCCGCGTTATTGCGATTCCTGCTCACCAACGACGGGTCGAAGGGCGGCCCGAAGGGGAAACTGTCGGGCGGCTTCCGCCGGGACAACGTCGACACCGCCCCCGACCCGAACCTTCCTTCGAAGATGGGGCTCCAGCCGGGCGACCTGATCTTCTACGATCACGGGGACGGCGAAACGCCGGATGGGCGCATGGATCACGTCGCCGTCTATGTCGGCAAGGATTGGATCACCATGCCCGACGGAACCCGGGTGTGGGGCGACGTCGTCGACATGCACACAAGCAATCGCCGGCACGAACCATGGTGGTTGCCGAAGTACGATTCGTCGAACGTCCCCATCGACTATCTGTTCGCGCATATGACGTATCCAGGTGAAGGATGAGAGATGACTTCTAGGCGGAGAAAAGTGGTCGCGGTATCGCTGACCGCTGTCGTTCTGGTGGTCTCGGTCATCTTCGGTTATTACTGGTGGTTGTTCGGCAAGCCTGATTGGTATTGGCACGGCCCGTCCACAATCGCGGTGTCCGGCCAACGATTCGAGTTGAAGGGGCCGATTCCGAAGTCGCGGGAGGTGCGGTGCCTGGGGAAGAAATCGATTCCGCTGACCGGCCTCGAGTACTGCCGGGTGGATCCGCCGGAGGCGTCGATGGCGGCACTGTTCTGGTACGACGGCGAGGTCTACACCTTCAATATCCAGGACCCGCTGTAGTCCCGGTGCGCCGGGGCGGGAACCGGGCTGGGACGTAAGGTCGAGGCGACTGCATACTCCGAGCCTTGAAGAGGGTGGCGCCAATGGTGGCTGATGAGGTTGTCGCGAAGTTCAATTCTGTTGATACGACCGCTATCTGTGATGCGGACAAATCGATCCGGGTGTTGGACAGCGGGATCCGGCTGCGGTCGGCGGAGGCGCGGATCGTGGGGCCCGCGTTCACTGTTCAGTGCAGGGGCGACTTTTTCGGGGTGTTGCGGGCGATCGAGTCCGCGTCGGCCGGAGATGTGATCGTTGTGGATGGGGGTGGTCGTGAGATCGCCTTTGCCGGAGAGCTTTTCGCGCGTGGGGCGCTGGCCCGCCGGCTCGGTGGAATCATCATCGATGGGGGGTATCGGGATATTTCGTATGTTCGGGGGTGTGAGTTGCCGATCTATAGCCGGTTCATCACGCCGATGGCAGGGACTACTGCTCAGCTCGGTGAGCTACAGATTCCAGTGACCTGCGGTGGTGTTCCAGTGTCGCCGGGGGACGTGATTCTCGCCGACGAGGAGGGAATCATCGTGGTCGAGCCCGAGCGGGTCGAGGCGTTGCTCGACGCCGCCACGGTCACCAAGGAAGCCGAGGCCAGGGTGGTGGCGAAATTAGCCGCGGGCGAGACGTTGAGCGATGCGGTGAACGTTGCCGCGCACACCGCGGCGTTGCGCCGCGGCGAACGTTCGACGCTGCAGTTCCTGGCTTAGAGTCGCGGCCCGATCTCCCGAATGACCTGGACGAGCAGGTCCGCCTCGGGCTCGGTGATGCGCCAGTTCACGAAGGTGGGACGCAGCGCGGTCACGCCTCGATACGTGGTGGTGCCGACGTAGACGCGGCCGTCTTCGAGGATGGCCGCACCGAGGCGGGCGTTGAGGGTGTCCAGGTCGGAGTCCGGAACGCCGGGCGGGCGGTAGCGGAAACAGGTGACGCACAACTGGACCGGGGCGAGTAGTTCGAAGTCGGGCGCCTCGTCGACGATCCGGCCCAGGTGGGCGGCCACGTCGAGGTGGCGCTCCACCATGTCCCGGTAACCCGCGCGACCATATGCGCGCAGGGTCGCCCAGATGGGGAACGCCCTTGCGCGACGGGAGGATTCGGGACCGTGCATGTTGTAGCTGAGCTGTTCGTCATCGAGGGTGGGCAGATAGGCGGCGCCCCAGCCGCCGAACGTCTTGCCCAGGATCGAGCTGTCCTTGACGAACGAAAACCCGCTCTCCTGTGGAACATTCAGCCATTTGTGCCCGTCCGCGGTGACCGAATCGGCGCGTTCGACGCCGCGGGCGAGGTGCGCGGTCCGCGGTGAGATCGCCGCGAACAAGCCGAACGCGCCGTCGACATGCAGCCAGGCGCGATACTGCTCGGCCAGATCGGCCAGCTCCTGAATCGGGTCGGAATCACCGGTGTTCACCTCGCCGAGGTTGCCGACGAGCACGGCGGGCGCACCGTCGAGTTCGATCAGCGCCCGCTCCAGCGCGTCCAGGTCGATCCGCCCGGCGTCGTCCCGGACGAAGGTGCGCAAGGTATCTCGCCCGCAGCCGAGGATCTGCAACGCCTTACGCGTGCTGGCGTGAACGTATCCGCTGGTCAGCACCGGCATCCGCGGCAGCCCCAGCAGTCCGTGGGCGACCACGTCCACTCCGTGCCGGCCGGCCCACCAGTAGCGCGCCGCCGCCAACCCGGTCAGATTCGCGAAAGTGGCGCTGGGCGTGAGCACTCCGCCGAAATCCTGCGGCAGGGCGAACAGGTCCTTCAACCACCCGAGCACCACGGTCTCGACGCGCGACGCGAGCGGCGAGGTGACCCACAGCCCGGCGTTTTGATCCAGCAGCGCGGTCGCCCAGTCTCCGGCCATCGCCGCGGGCGTCGACCCGCCGACCACGAGATGGAAGAAACGCGGTCCGGAGGAGTGCACGGACGCCTGTGTCCCGACTGCGAGCAACTCCTCGATCGCGGCCTGCGCGCCGCCCCCTTGCTCCGGCAGCGGACCGCCGAGCTCGTCGATGAGCGGCTCGGCTGCGGCGTCGCGCACCGGACGTTCGGGCAGACTCGCCAGGTACGGCCCCGCCGCCTGGTTCACCAATGCCAACGCCTGCGCCGCGAGGTCCTGTTCGTTCAACGGATCACCCATGCCCCACCGAACCGCGCCCGGCCCCCGTTTGTAAATAGCTAGCCGGCCAAGGTGATTGGCCGGCCCCGGACCGCGGCACGCCGAAGCCGCAGGTGATCTGGGAACCTCGGCCGAACCATGCGCGAGCCGAAATCACCTCGCCGAAATTTGAGTGTCAAAGTAACTTCATAGGAGACTTCAAGTAGCTGGCTAAACTGTGGTCCGTGACAGCGGACCTGCCTGAAGCGGACCTGGGTTATCGCCTGCTCGCCGAGCTCCGCACGGTATCCGACCAGCTGGACGCCGCATTGGTGAGCGTCCTGCGCGAACTGGATCTCACCGTGCCCTCCGCGAATGTGCTCTGGCACCTCAACCCGGCGGCCGCGCTGCCGTCGATGTCCGAACTGGCCCGGCGCACCTGCAGCGACCCGTCGACGGTCACCTTCATCATCGACAAGCTGGAGAAACGCGGCACGGTCGAGCGACTACCCGGACCGGACGACAAGCGGGTGAAAGTGGTTGCCCTCACCGCGGCCGGGGCGGCGCACCGTGCGCAACTGGTCGACGCGATGACCCGGCACCTGCCTTTGCGCCGGCTGTCCGCGCGCGAGCAGCGGCAGCTGCATCGTCTGCTGGCGAAGGCTACGTCCATCGCTTGACCACAGGCGAGAGCTATTCGCTATCAATGGGTTTCGCGGCACACTCCGCGGCCATCGCCGATGTCCCGAATGAGAAACTCTCTGGCGCTTGGAGTTACGGAACCCCCGCTAATCTGAACCCATGATCACGCTCAAGAAAGAAGACGGCGCCGCGGATCTCGCCGGCGTCACCAAGCTGAGTGTCGGCGTGAGCTGGGATCCTTCGGCGGGGACCAGCGGCGGGGCACTCGGCTGGGCACGCCGGAAGAAAGGCGTCGACCTCGACCTGATCGCCATCCTCATGCAGGGCGCCGAGCCGGTCCGCTTCGCCGGGCTCGACTCCCTCGACCCGCTGGGCAACGGCTCGGTCCTGCACAGCGGCGACGAGCAGACCGGCGCCGCGGCCGGTGACGACGAGACCGTCCATGTCACCTTCGCCGACGTCCCCGGCGGTATCGACGCCATCATCTTCGTCGCGGCTGCCTTCAAGAAGGGCAGCTCGTTCGACAAGGCGAACAACATCAGCTTCAAGGTCTACGACGCCAGCGGCGGCAGCAGCCAGCAGGTCGCCGACATCTGGCCGTCGCTGCTCGGCGCGGACAACGCCAACGCCGTCGCCCGCGCCTTCCGCTCCGGCACCACCTGGCAACTGGAGGTGCTGAACCGCAAGGGCAAGATCAAGCAGGGCGACAAGCAGGCGCTGCTGCGCTTCGCGATGGCGTAGCGATCAGGTCTGCCCGAGTGGACTGAATCACTCGATGTGCTCGGTCGCGGCGACGGAGACGGGGTTGCCGGCGATGAAGACGTCGAGGAGGAGGTCTTCGTCGTGGTAGCCGGCGAGGGCGGACAGGCCGCGGGTGGTGCGGGCGATGGCGTGCACGTGGTCGCCGGAGAGCGGGTATTCGGGGACCTTGCGCCGCCAGTGCACGCAGAGCAGGGCGCCGCCGGGTTCGAGGTGGCCGACGGCGTGGGTGAGAGCGGTGCGCAAGCTGACCGAGTCGAGGTAGTAGCAGACCTCGCTGAGCACGATCAGGTCGAAGTGTTCGTCGGGCCAGGGCTCGCCGAGCGCCCAGCGGCGGAATTCGACTGCGCCGCGCTCGGATTCGGGCAGCCGGTCGATGCGCCGGCCGGCCGAGTCGAGGGCCTGGGCGGCGATGTCGGTGCAGACCAGGCGATCACAGCGGTCGGTGAGTTCGGCGGAGAGGGTGCCGATCGAACAGCCGGGCTCGAAGGCGTTGTGATAGCGGTCCTTCGGCAGCGCGGCCATGGTGAGCGCGCGTTTGCGACGCTCGTACCAGCGGGTGGTGAAGCCCCACGGATCGGGATCGCGGGCGTACATGTTGTCGAAATAGTCGGTGGCGAGCCCGGTTTCGCTCATACGAAGTACGTTTCCGTGTTGCCGGTGAACCGGTCCAGCACGTGCGGCGGCAAGATCGGCTGGTCGGCGGGATCCTCCGACATCGGCAGGATCTGGCTCTGGAACTGGGAGATGGCCCGCAGCTTGGCGTCGAGCGCGGTGCTGGGCAGGGTCAACGCTCGGGCGCGGCTGCCCGGAACCACCGGATGTTCGGGAGTTGCCCAGTGCCACATCCACACCGGGAACTCCAGTAGCCGGGTCGCGGTGCCCGCGCAGGCCGCGGCGGCGGCCCGGCCGACCGCCTCGTGATCGGGATGACCGTCGCGCCGCCAAGTGGTCGCGCACCACGCGCCCGCGCGGCCGCAGTCGGTGAGGACGCGAGACAACGCTTCGGTCACCGCTGCCTCGTCGGCGGCCACCTTGCCGTCCTCGATGCCGAGCCGAATCGGCGGTTCGACCCCCAGTTCCGCTGCGGCACGCCGGGATTCCGCCACGCGCAGATCCGCGAGTTCGGCGGGCGAGCAGGTGGGGGAGCCCGGGTGCGACGCTTCACCGTCGGTCACCGTGACCACCGTGACCGGCAGCCCGTGCGCGCGGGCGAGCGCGATCAAGCCGCCGACGCCGAGCACCTCGTCGTCGGGATGCGGCGCGACGACGATCAAATGCCGCCAGCCCGTCAGGGATAACTCCGGTCGCCGGTTGCGCCACCGGGTCCAGGTGCGCTCCGGCGTGCCCCGGGCGGCTAGGTCGATCAGCGGTTCGGCAACCATGTGAACTCCTTTTCCGCGTAGTCACGGCCAAGATCGGCCAGATCTCGCTCCGCATGACTCTGGCGGAGATAGACGGTGAGGTCGGCGACGCGGCGCGCGTGCTCGGCGTCCGCGCACAGCGGTCCGGCCCCGAGGGCGCGCCCGACCCGATCGATGGTCGCCGACGCCGCGTCCTCGACCACCGCCCGCACGGTCCTGGCGCGCAGCAGCGCGGCACCGGTCCGGTCGCCCGGGTCGGCGTCGATCTGTCCGGCGGCCTCCGCCAAACACAGTGCGGCGGCGTGCAATCCGCTCATGACCGCGCCGAGATGGGCGAGGGCGTGTTCGTCGGTGGCTCGATCGTGCAGGGTGCGGGCGACGGCGCAGGCACCGCCGTACCAGCAGGCGGCGACGCCGATTGCGCCGTGCCAGAACCCCGGTCGCGCCAGATACGCACCGGGCCCGCCGATGGGTTCGGCGGCCGCATCGGTGAAATCCACCGCACCGGAGTCGGATTCCGCCATGCCCACGGCATGCCAGGTACCGGGCACCGCGCGCACGCAGGACTGGCCGAGATCGACGGCGAACAACCGGCGCTCGTCCCCTGCCCGCGCGGTGACCAGTGCGTGCGTGCAGATCGTCGCTCCGGAACACCACGCCTTGCGCCCGTCCAGCGTCCACCGTCCGGCCTCGAATCGCGCCTGTAGCATCGGCTTCGGCGGTTCGGCGGCCCACACGCCCCAGATCTGACCGCGCTCGACCACCCCGCCGCCGAGCTCCGCCAGAATCGCCGCGGCGTCCGCGTGCGCCTCCACCATCCGCCCGATCACCACATTGCCGAAGGTGAAATCGGCGAGCGAGCGCCAGCGATCGAGCGTGCGACCGGATCCCGGATAGGGCAGTTCCAGGCGACCGGCCTCCGCGAGCCGCCGCAGCGCGCTCGCGGTCGCGGTGGGAGCGGTGCTCAGGATGTCGGTGGGCGGCATCAGGCACTCCTACTCTCGGCGCGATAGCTGTTCTCCAGTCGCCGCAAACGCGCAGCGAACCCCTGTGGCGCGCGGCCGACCCGGCGCGCGGAGGTATGGACGAGGACGTCCCCGGCCCACGCGATCCGCGCACCGCCGGCCGCCATCCGGGACACCAGATCGACATCCTCGCCGGTGCGCAGCGGCCGGAAGCCGCCGATTCGCCAATAGGCGTCGGCCCGGAAGCCGAGGTTCGCGCCGTGGACGTGGCCGTGTCCCTCGCCGGTGCCGTATTCCCGCTCATACCGTCGCCGGGTGGCGGCGGCATGATCGGCCCAGCTGCGCACGCCGACGATTCCGGCGACCACGTCGTTTCCCGCACGCGCGTACTCGAGCTGGCGCTGCAACCACCGCTCGTCGACCTCCGAGTCGGCATCCGTTGTCGCGAACCAGGTCTCGGCCGCGCAGTGCGCGCCCGCGTGCGCGAAACCCAGCGCGCGGGCCGCGCCGACATTGCGCTCGTCGACCTGCATCACCGCCACATTCGAGGGGGCCACTGCCGCGGAACCGTCGGTGCACGCGTCGAGCACGAGCTGGATCCGAACCGGAACCTCGACTCGCCCCGCCGCTCGCGCCAATGCCGACAGGCAGGCGGGCAGCAACCGCTGCTCGTTGCGCACCGGAACGACAACCAGGATTCGCGCGACAGCGCCACAGGAACCGGCGACTTCTCGCCGATCGGCGGGCGGGGTAGGGACTCTGCCGCGGGTACGGGAGTCGGTCATTCCTTCCGGCTACCCGGCGGGCGACCGGGCAAACGGTCAGCGAGTGTCGATGTGGTGAACCTCGCTGCACTGCTTGAGTCGCGCGTCGGCGGGTATCACGGGCGCAGCGCGCCTTTCCGACGGGTGCGAACGGACAGGAGGACATCATGCTGGGACTCGGGATCATCGGGTGGATCATCATCGGCGGCCTTGCCGGGTGGATTGCCAGCAAGATCATGAAGACGGATGCTCAGCAGGGCATTCTGTTGAATATCGTCGTCGGCATTGTCGGCGGTCTGCTCGGCGGCTTCCTGCTGAAGCTGCTCGGCGTGGACGTCGAAGGCGGCGGGCTCTGGTTCAGCTTCTTCACCTGCATCGGCGGTGCCGTGATCCTGTTGTTCCTGGTCGGCCTGGTCACCGGCCGCCGAGTTTCTCGATGACAGCGGCCGCCCAGCAGAACCGACTATGACGCGGAGGAGTCGAGGATGACCACGGTTGCGGAAATGATCGTCACTGCGCTGGCGGACGAGGGCGTCACCCAGGTCTGGGGTGTGGTCGGCGACGCGCTCAACCCGATCACCGACGCGATCCGCCGGGAGGATCGAATCGAATGGATCGGCGTGCGACACGAAGAGGTCGCCGCCTATGCGGCCGGCGCGCAAGCCCAGCTCACCGGCACCATCGGGGTGTGCGCGGGCACCGTCGGCCCCGGCTCGATCCATCTGCTGGGCGGTCTCTACGACGCCAAGAAATCACACGCACCGGTGCTGGCCATCTGCGGCCAGGTGCCGACCTCCGAGATGGGCAGCGAGTACTTCCAGGAGGTCGACAACGACGCGGTCTTCCGGGACGTCTCGGAGTTCACCGCGACGGTCACCAGTGCCGCGCAGATGCCCCGCCTGCTCGAACAGGCCGTGAACGCGGCGGTCTCGCGCCAGGGTGTCTCCGTGCTGACCATTCCGGGCGACATCGGTGGCCTGAAGCTGGACACCGATGTCCGTCCCCGGTTCGTCGCCCGCGACCGCACGATCGTGCCCGGCACGACCGAGATCGTGCAGGCCGCGGAGACGCTGAACAAGGCGGACAAGGTCACCCTGCTGGTCGGCATCGGCGCGCGGGAGGCCCGCGACGAGGTGCTCCGGCTCGCCGAACAGCTCTCCGCGCCGATGGTGCTCACCATCAAGGCGAAAGAGGGCCTCGAACACGACAATCCGTATGCGGTCGGGCAGACCGGCCTGATCGGTAACCCCGCCGCCAATTCGGCGCTCGAGGACTGCGACGTGCTGTTCATGGTCGGCACCGACTTCCCGTATCGCGACTGGTATCCGACCGGCAAGACGGTCATTCAGCTGGACTCGCGGCTCGACCACATCGGTCGCCGCACTCCGGTCGATGTCGCGCTGGTCGGCCACACCGGTCCCACACTGCGCGAACTGCTGCTCAAACTGGACACCAAATCGTCCGACAAGCACCTGAAGAAGGCCCAAACGGAGTATCAGCGCTGGAGCGGGCTCCAGCAGCGCCTGGCCGAACCCAAGCACGACCGCAAGCTCCTCGGCCGGATCCGCCGGCATCTGGATAATCCGGACCAGCTGATCCGCCCGGAAGCGGTGGCCGCCGCGGTCAACACGCACGCCGCCGACGACGCGATCTTCACCTCGGACACCGGCATGTCCACCGTGTGGCTGTCCCGATTCCTCAGCCTGCGTGGCTCGCGCCGCCTGATCGGCTCGTACAACTTCGGGTCGATGGCCAACGCGATGCCGCAGGCGCTCGGCGCGCAGATCCTCGATCGGGACCGCCAGGTCGTCGCGTTCTGCGGCGACGGCGGACTGATGATGCTGCTGGGCGACCTGCGCACCGCGGTCACCTACGACCTGCCGGTCACTTTGGTGGTGTTCAACAACGGACGCCTAGGCATGGTCAAACTCGAGCAGGAGGAGGGCGGCCTGCCCGAGTTCGGCACCGTGCTGGACAACCCGGACCTATCGGCGGTCGCCGCCGCGATGGGCCTGCACTCCCGGCGGGTGACCGATCCGGAGGATCTGGACGAGGCGGTGGCGGCGGCCTTCGCCGAACGCAGGCCCGTGCTCCTCGACGTGGTCACCAATCCCGACGAGATCTCCGTCCCCCCGAAACCGACCTTCGACCAGGCCTGGGGCTTCGCCATCGCCAAGGTCAAGGAGAGCCTGGAGAGTCGGACATAACGGGCGACCGGCCGCGGTGACCTGCGGCCGGTCCGATCATCGGCGGATCCCATGACAACGGGTCTCGGAATGGTTACTGTCCGAGAACATTCCAAGGTGATCGGGGTGGGGCACGGGTCGTGTCTCTGCGTGTCCCGATGATCTGCTCGAAATCGGGAGAACGCGTGAGATTCACAAGAGCTGGTGCGCTGCTCGCGGCGGCGCTCATGTCCACAAGCCTGGGGCTGACCGCATGCTCGTCGGACGACGGGGGCGATGCCGATGTCGTCACGACCAACGCCGGTGAGCCACAGAATCCGTTGGTGCCCACCAATACCAACGAGAACATGGGCGGCCGCGTCGTCGACCGGCTGTACTCGGGGCTGAAGTACTACGACGCCAACGGTGTCGCGCACGACGAGCTTGCGCAGAAGATCGAGACGACCGACCGGAAGAACTACAAGATCACCATCAAGCCGGACTGGAAGTTCTCCGACGGCTCGCCGGTGACCGCGAAGTCCTTCGTGGACGCCTGGAACTACGGCGCCCTCGGCACCAACGCCCAGTTGCAGAGCTACGTCTTCGCGCCGATCGCCGGCTTCGACGAGGTGCAGGCGAAAGACGCCAAGGTGCAGACGATGTCGGGGCTGAAGGTGGTCGACGACCGCACCTTCACCGTGGCGTTGAAGCAGCCTTCCATCGACTTCGAGACCGAGCTCGGCTACGCGCCGTTCTACCCGCTGCCCGAGGCCGCGTTCAAGGACATGAAGGCGTTCGGCGAGAACCCGATCGGCAACGGTCCGTACAAGTTCGCGAAAAACGGTGCGTGGCAGCACAACGTGCAGATCGACCTGGTCGCCAACCCGGACTACAAGGGTGGGCGCCCGGCCAAGAACAAGGGTCTGCGGTTCGTGATGTACCAGACCTTCGAGACCGCCTACGCCGATCTGCTGGCGGGCAATCTGGACACCCTCGACGTGATTCCGGACAGCGCGATGGCCAGTTACAAGAAGGATCTCGGTGATCGCGCGATCACCAAGCCGATCGCGTACAAGGCGGCCATCGGCATCCAGACCAACGCGCCGCACTTCGGCGGCCAGGAAGGCCTGCTGCGCCGCCGGGCGCTGTCCATGGCGATCAACCGAGAGCAGATCAGCCAGAACATCTTCCACGGTCTGCGGCTGCCCGCGCGGGACTTCACCGCCCGCACGCTGCCCGGGTTCAACGAGAACCTGCCCGGCGTGGAGGCCTTGCAGTACAACCCGGAAGAGGCCAAGAAGGTGTGGGCCCAGGCCAACGCCATCTCCCCGTGGTCGGGTACCTACGAGATTGCCTACAACTCCGACGGTGGCCACCAGGGCTGGATCGAGGCCACGGCGAACAGCATCAAGAACACCCTCGGCATCGAGGCCGTCGGCACGCCGTACCCGACGTTCAAGACCATCCGGGACGCGATCAACGCGAAGACCATCGGCAAGGCGTTCCGCTACGGCTGGCAGGGTGACTACCCGACCATGTTGCAGTTCCTGACCTCGCAGTACTACAGCTTCTCCGAGGGGAACAACGTCAACTACGACAACCCGGAGTTCGACGCCCTGCTGAATGCCGCGCTGGCGGCGCCGACGCTGGAGGAGTCCTACAAGATCGTCGGCCAGGCGCAGGCGTTGCTGCTCAGGGACATGGTCGACATCCCGATGTTCGACTACGTGGCCGCCGCCGGTCGCTCGGACAAGGTCAAGAAGGCCGAGCTGGCCTGGAACGGCCTGTTCGATTTCGAGGGCATCGAGAAGTAGAACCGGCCGATCGCGAAAGCCCGCCGACGCGCGTTGCGCCGGCGGGCTTTTCGTCCCGGGTCAGCCCTGGGGTGTTGGCACGACGATCATTTCGGCGATGTTCACCTGTTTCGGCGCCGTGACCGCATACGCGATCGCGTCCGCGATGTCCTCTGCGACAAGGGTTCCGATATCGCTGCGCCAACCGGCGAGGACGGTTTTCTGGTCCTCGTCGAGCATGCCCGCGCCGAGTTCGGTGCTGACGAAACCGGGTTCGATGGTCTTCACCCGAACCCCGCGCGGGCCGAACTCGGTGCGCAGGTTGCGGGTGAGGTGCGCGACCGCGGCCTTGGTCGCGCAGTAGACGCCGTAGTTGGGGAACGGCAGGTGCCCGCCGACCGAGCCGACGTGCACCAGGTCGGCCCGTTCGCCGTTGCTCGCCGCGGCGAGCAGGTCGTCGATGAAAGCCCTTCCGGTGTAGAACAATCCGTTGAGGTTGATGCCGACCATCTGCTCCCACTCGTCGGTCTGCGCCGACTCGAACGGAGCCCCGAGCATGACGCCCGCGTTGGCGACGACGAGATCGACCGGACCGAACGCCGCCCGCACGGTCGCCGCGGCGTCCCGCACCGACTGCTGCACGGCCACGTCGGCGGTCACCGCGAGCACCTCGCCATCGATCCGCGCGGCCAGTTCTTCGAGCCGGTCCTTGCGCCGCCCGAGCAGCGCGACCTTCGCGCCGTCGGCCGCGAGCCGCTGCGCGGTCGCCGCGCCGATCCCACTGGAAGCTCCGGTGACGACCGCGACGCGGCCGATCAGGTTGTTTGTCATGAGCACAACATTCGCGCTGTTCAGCGGGCCGTGCCAGGGGACAGAGTTCCTGGTAGCAAGAGGACCACCCACCCGTTCGGGCCTCGACCTACGCTCGAAGGAGGGGCGCGCGGAGCATCGAGGACATCGACGGTTCGGTCAGCGGTCCGTTTCCTGGCCGGGGTGGGGGCTGGCTGGCCATACTCGGGCGAGGACGTTGCGGCCGAATGGATCTGCGCCGTTCGCTGGGAACGTGGTTCGTGGGGCCGGTGGCCGAGCTAGCCTTGGTGTGCCGGCTGTAGCGCGAATTCAATTGTGGCTGGACCTGATTGGGGCGATGGTGACCGGAGAATCGACTACGGCGACTGAATTGCTGGCGGCGGCACGGGCTTTCGCGCCGGAGCTGGCTACGCGGCGGCAGGAGATCGATGCGGCGCGGCAACTACCGCGGGACATCGTCGAGCGGCTGCGGGGCATGGGGATCTATGGGATGGGGTTCAGTGCTGAGCTCGGGGGGCCCGGACTGACCTCGCTGGAGCAGATGGAGGTGTTCGAGGCGCTGGCCTACGGGGACACCGCCACCGGATGGTGCGCGATGATCGGGGCGGCGACCGGTGTCTACGCCGGGTTCCTCGATAAACAGGCACTCGCCGAGCTGATCCCGACGCGTGATCTGATCACCTCCGGGCTGATCGCCCCGGCGGGGCGGGCGGTGCGGACCGACGGCGGCTACCGGCTGACCGGCCGCTGGAAATTGGGCAGCGCGATCGACCACGCCGATCTCGTGGTGGCCGGCGCGATGATCTTCGACGGCGAGGACCTGGCGATGGCCGGCGGTGCGCCGATCGCGAAGATGTTCTGCATGCGCCGCGATCAGGTCCAGGTGTTCGATACCTGGGACAGCACCGGTCTGCGCGGCAGCGGCAGCAACGATTACGCGACCGACGACCTCTTCATCCCCGAACATCACTGCTTCGACTTCTACGAACCCAAAAGCGGCACCGGCAAACTCGCCGAACCCGAGGCCTTGGCCCGGGTGATGCCCGGCATCCCGCTCGGCGCAACGCGGGCCGCTCTGGACTATGTGCGCGAGCTCGCGCAGGGCAAGGTCATCGCGGGGACCGGGCAGAAGTGGGCGGACAACTATCGGGCGCAATACATTCTGGGCGAGTGCGAGATGGCGTACATCGTCGCGCGCGGCGCGGTGGTCGACAGCCTGCGCACGCTGTGGGATGCGTTGGACGAGAACCGGTTCGCCGATATTCCGGCGGACATCCGGATCCAGACCTTGCTGACCCGCACCCACTCCTACCGCGCCTGCCGCCATATCATCGCTCGCCTGTGCGAGCTGGTCGGCACCGAGTCGGTGTACAAGCCGAGCCCGCTCGACGTCTGGTTGCGCGATATGAGCACCATGACAACGCATCTCATGGCACACGACCAGATGATCCAGACGGCGGGCGCGTTCCTGCTGGGCGGGCAGCCGGAGTTCCCACTCGTGCTCGGTGTGCGTTAGCCGACCTGCTTGACGTACCGGTGACACGGTACGTCGATGGTGCCCGCCGGTCCGTGCGCGACGAGCGTGAACGGTCCTTCGTCGGACCAGCCGTTGTTCGCGTAGAACGCCCGGGCGCGCGCGTTGCCCGGCACGACGGCCAACCACGCTCGCCGGTGGCCGTTGTCGCGTACCCGGGATTCCGCGGCGGCGAGCAGAATCGGGGCGATTCCGGCGCCGCGGTGGTCCGCGGCGACGTAGACCTGATTCACCTCGTCATCGATCACCGTCACGAACCCGGCGATCGCGTCGCCCACCGTCGCGACGGTGGTGTTCGGGATGTATTGCACCGCACGGGTATCGAAGGATTCGCGGGTGCGGGCCACGATCAAGGCATCGGGTACGTTCCCCCGATGCGCGTCGCCCCACCCCGTGTACCAGATCTCGGCGATCGTCGCCGCGTCTTCCGCCCGCGCCGCCCGTAGCACCACCGCCGCAACACCCATTCGCGCACTCTATGAGATGGCACCGACGATGTGCACCCCTTCTTGAATCCGCGCCGCTCAGGGCGCTGAGCGCCGGTGCGGCGGGTCGGCTGCGATCGGTGCGTCTGCTGTCGGCAGACACTGGGGCATTCGCCGGTCGGCGCGCGATAGACCTGACCCATGATCGAAACATCGCACCTGGACTACCGAGGTCAACTAGCCGATCGATTGTTCCGCCATCGGACCATCCAACTGACCGGCGAGGTCGACGACGCGATGGCCGAGCGGGCCTGCACCGAACTGGTGCTGCTGGCCAGCGAGGACAACAAGCGCGACATCGTCATCTACATCAACTCGCCGGGCGGGTCCGTGCTCGCCGGGCTCGCCATCTACGACACGATGAAGCTGATCCCCAACGACGTGGTCACCGTGGCCGTCGGCTTCGCCGCGAGCATGGGGCAGGTACTGCTCGCCTCCGGCACCAAGGGCAAGCGAATCAGCTTGGCGCACAGCCGGATCATGATGCATCAGCCGTCGGCCGGCATCGGCGGCACCGCCATGGACATCGCGATCCAGGCGGAGAACCTGGAGTACATGAAGCTCCAGTCGGAGCAGATTCTCGCCGCGGAGACCGGTCATTCGCTGGAGGAGATCCGCACCGACAGCGACCGCGACCGCTGGTTCACGCCGGAGCAGGCGCGCGAATACGGCATCGTGGACGAGATCGCGGCCGGCTTCGCCCAGATCGCGCCCTTCACCAACGCACACCGAGCGGGGTTGTGACCATGTCCCAGTACACGATTCCCCATGTCATCGAACGCACTCCGAACGGCGAACGCTCCTTCGACGTGTTCAGCCGGCTGCTCAACGACCGAATCATCTTCCTGGGCACCGAGATCGACGACGGCGTCGCGAATGTCGTGATGGCGCAACTGCTGCACCTCGAGTCGGAGTCGCCCGATCGCGAGATCAGCCTCTACATCAACTCGCCGGGCGGCTCGAACACGGCGATGCTGGCCATCTACGACACCATGCAGTTCATGCGGACGCCGGTGGAGACCTACGCCATGGGCCAGGCGGTATCGGCGGCGGCGGTGCTGCTCTCGGCGGGCACGCCCGGGCGGCGGTTTGTGCTGAACCACTCCCGGGTGCTGCTGCATCAGCCGTCGGCGCAGGGGCAGGGCACCATCTCGGATCTGGCGTTGCAGGCGGCGGAGGTGATGCGGATTCGCGCGCAGACCGAGGCCATCCTCAGCAAGCACACCGGCCAGAGCCTCGAACAGCTGCGCAAGGACACCGCGCGGGATCGGGTGTTCACCGCACGGGAGGCGGTGGAGTACGGCCTGGCCGACGAGCTGATCTTCACCCGCGACCGCTGACGGCTAGGCCGCCAGCAGGTGCAGGCGTGCCTCGGCGACCGGGCGGCGGCGCAGTTGCCGCAGGGCACCCAGTCGCCGAGCGCCGCGGAACAGCAGCGACTCGACCGGCAGGTCCAGCGCTCCGCAGATCGAATGCAGCATCTCCGAGGACGCTTCCTTGCGCCCCCGCTCGATCTCGGACAGGTACTGCTTGGACATGCCGACCGCAGCCGCGACCTCGGCCAGCGTGCGGTCCTGGTCTCGGCGTTCGTCGCGCAGGACCTCGCCGTAGACAGAACGCAGCAGCGGGGAGACCGGCGCGACCGGGCGGTGCTCGGGCGCCTCGGCCCGGCTCCGGCGCGGCTCGCTACGCCGGTGCGCATCGAGATCGACTACGACGCGATCCTCTTCTGCTGCCATGCCGACGAGTCTTACATCTCGGGGAGCTGATCAGGCCCATGTTCGCCCACGGCAGACAAATGGCCGCTCGCTGGCTGGTCGAGGTCGAAGTGGACGCCCGTTTATCCGGCGAAGGGGGACGACGTATTAGCTCAGGCGCCGTTGCTGCCGATGTATTCGATGCCGGTGATGATGTCCGGATCGATCACGATCAGCGGATGGTCCGTGGGCTCGGACTGGAGGTGGACCTGGTAGTGCGCGAGTTCCTGCCGGTCGGTGACGGTGTCGGCGATGCCGGTGATGATCACGCACCGGCCGAGGCTGGTGTGGTGATCGATCGTGTCGACCTCGTAGGCGACGACCTGGCGGTGCAGCGTACGGATCATCGCCTGGTCGGCGGCGATCACGATGCGGCCGTTCACGACGGTGTGCCGGACCGGGCGAATCGTGGGTAAAGCATGCCGCGAGAACGCGATACGGCCGAATCGGACGGTGTGCAGCAGGTCCAAGGAATCCTCTACCGACAGCTCACGCGTCTCGCTTGCGCGGTGGGCGGGCATGTCCCCATTGTCCCACCTGCCGCGGATCGGTTTCGGGGCATGGACACCGATGGCGAGAAATGCCCGAGTATCCGTAAAATTAAGCAACGCCGCGGGTCCCGAAGCGTGGCTCTGGGGTGGCGTCGAGTCACGTTTTCGTTGAGGAGGACCACATGCCGTATTCCACTCGGCTCGGCTACACCGGCAGTTCCACCCGGGTCCGCCTCCCGCACCGAGCTGTCGGCCCGTCTCCCGAAACGCCCGATAGCAGTGCGGAATTCGCGGAGGCCAGTGATCGTCTGGTCCGGCACCTGTTCGACGTGGGCCTGCAACTGCACCAGGTGCTCGATGGCCTCGACCCCGTCGCGCAGCCTCAGGTCCGCGAGACCATCACCGCACTGGTCGACGATCTCGACATGCTGATTCGTGACGCCGGGTTGGCCATGCTGGCCCTCGCCAGCCAACGGCAAGGACCACCGGCCGCCGACGGCCAGGTCCCGCGCGCCCGCCTGCGCCGCCGCTGACCACCGCCCGCGTTCGCGCGGCGACCGGTGGGTGGGATGGGTGGTCGACGGGGGTTCGAGGCGCGTGTTACGACGGGCGGTGTGAATCCGATTGGGCCGCTCGGGGCCGCTGACGAAGGCTTTAACCACCAGATTGTCGATACCGTCGCGACGGTCGGCACCAGTGACCTGGCGTGGACCGAGAAGGTATGCGCGATGGCCTGCGCGCCGGACGGGTCGGTGCAGCTGGGATTCGGGTTGGGGCAGTACAAGAATCGCAACGTGCTCGACGGGTACGCGGGGGTCTCGCGGGGCGTCGAGCAGGTGACGGTGCGCGGGAGCCGGACGCTGATGCCCACGCCGGAAGCATTGTCGGTGGGGCCGATTCGGTACGAGATCGTAGAGCCGCTACAGAAGATTCGCTTCAGCCTGGCGGAAAACGACTGCCAGCCGGTGGCTTTCGAGTGGACCTTCGACGCGGCATTGCCTGCGCAGCTCGAGGATCGCACGCACATGCGGCGCGGCTATCGGGTGATGTCGGATCTGGTGCGCTATCACCAAATCGGCACTGCCTCAGGGTGGGTCAGCATAGACGGGGTGCGGACCACGTTCCAGGACTGGGTGTCGACCAGGGATCACTCATGGGGTGTGCGTTACGACGTCGGGGTGCCGCTCGGCGATGTGGAGTCGATGGATCTGCCGCCGGAGGTGTCGTTCCGGATGATCTGGGCGCCGATCCTGATGACGCGCCCGGACGGGTCGCGGTACGGACTGCACCTGCACTACCAAATCGTGCAGATGGACGGGTTTTTCAGCAAGACGGTGATGGGCGGGGTCGAGCACCCGGACGGGCGGTTCGAGAAGTGGAAGGACCTGGTGCCCGAGCTGTCCTTCGACCCGGACAATCGGCGATTGCGCGGGGGCGATATCCACGCGACATCCGAAGACGGCGCCGAGCGAGTACTGAAGGTGGAAGCCCTGTCGGACACCGGCTTTCACCTCGGCGCCGGGCTGTACTTCGGCTTCGAAGGGCGCCACCACGGTTCTTGGCTCGGACCCGGACTGCACGTAGACGGCGAGCGGATCGAGGACTGCTCCACCTACGAATCCGCCCGCCGCTTACATCAGATCCGCGACACCGTGGTCCGGGTCACCGATTCCACCGGTGCGATAGGTATCGGCAACTGTCAGCCGATCATCACCGGCGGTGACGAATCGCTCGGCCTGACCAAGGAGTCATCGTTCATGTGAGTCGAGACGCACGGTCAGGGTGCGGTGTCAGTCCTAGTCACACTCGTCCTCATGGGCAGGGTCATCGCAGTCCACGGGCTCGCTGATCCACTGCAACCCACTGTGTTTCGTATTGAACTGGATGTCGTTCTTGAACGCCACCGTCACGGTGCCCTTTCCGGGCTTGGGGAACTTGGTGCCCTCCTCGTCCGGCATGACGGTGACCGTCCGCCGCTGCTCGCTCCCGTCGCACTTCAGTGCCTTGTCCGCGGCTTCGCCCGGCTCATCGTCGGACGGCGCCTGGCCCATGCCGGAGACTCCAGGGGTTTCCTTGCCGTTCTTGTCTTTTGTGGCCTCGCCTTCGACTACGACGGTCAGCCCTTTGCGCTTAGGCCCTTCGTTGCAGGTGTAAAGGACGTCGACCAGCAGGTTTCCTTTGCCGTCGACAGCTGCGGCGGCGACGGAGAGCGACTCTGGTTCGGCAGCCGAAGCCGTCCCGCCCACGCCGATCTGCATTGCCGCGGCAATCGCCATCGCGCTGCCGACCAGGACCTTCGATGTACGCATAGAAACGCTACCTCCCATTGCTGTTTCGGCGACGCCGGTGGCCGAGCCAGGAGCTACCCGCGCGTCATGGATTCTCGGCAGAAGCTGCCGGTGTGAAATGTTCGAAGCAGGCTCTGGGCAATGCTTAGGAGAACTTTTCCAACAGCGTCCATCGCATTGTCCGGTGCCCGATCGCAGGGCGGAATCGCCGGCTGCACGGGCAGGCGATGCGCGGCGGCCGCATGCCTGAACGTCGGAACCCGATGGATCGCGCAAAGGTTAGCGCACGGCGTTCGGCTCGGCAAAATGCCAGTTCAGGAGCTGTTTACGCAAGTGCGCGCAATGATCGGAAATGACCGGAAATTACACCCATCCAGAACTGTCCTGGCAACGAATAGGTTAGTGAAGCGCGAATTGTTCGCCGACCGATCGCGGTCTGAAATGGTCGCCGCTATTCCATCCGGGGCGGTCCGGCCAGCGCGGCGCGGATCTCGCCGAGGCTCGGATTCACCAGTTCGTGTCCGTTCGCGAGCACCGTTGGCGTGACCTCGTCCCCGCCGGTGATCGCCCGCACCTCGGCCGCCGCCTTCGGGTCGCGAATGTCGACCCGGCGGAACGGAATACGCGCCAGCCGCAGTCGCGCGCCGAGCCGCAGGCAGAACGGGCAGCCCCAACGCCAGTAGACGGTGATCGGCTCGGACGGCGCGGAACTGGTCATCAATCGAGCGTATACCCGCTTTCCCGCCCGAGTCGGCGCCGTGTGTCGGCGCATCCGGTGATCCGCCGTCCATGCCGCGGCGTCGCAGCGGGTCCTGACCTCCCGCACACCGGCTCCGGCGGATCTCAAAGGTGCGTGGCCGCAGCGAAACTCGGTCGACCGGGCCGGCCTGCGGGTCTACGGTCAGCTGTGTGGTCGGGCTGGAACAAGCTACCGAGATCCTCCGCCGGCTGTGGCCGGACGTCGTGGTGCTCGGGGTCCGCCCGCGAACGGGCGGGCAGTTGAGTTCCGTCTATGAGGTGTGCTGCGCGGAACCCGCTCAGTCGGTGATCGTGAAGGTGTACGCCGAGCAATGGCGCTGGAAGCAGGCAAAAGAGGTCTTCGTGTACCGCCGGCTACGCGCCGACGAGGCCGGTCCGGTGCCGGCGATCTTGCTGGTCGAGCCGGATGTCAGCGTGCTCGGTCACGCGTTCACCGTGATGACGATGCTGCCGGGACGGCCGCTTTCACAGATCAGCGCGGAGCTGGACCATGCGCAAGTCGCCCGCATCTACCGGCAGTTGGGCGCTACGCTCGCGATGATCCACCGGATTCGGCAGGACGCTTACGGCTATTTGACAACGCGAGTACTCGATCCGGAGCCGGATAACACCGCGTATATGACGCGGCAGTTCACCAAAAAGCTCGCCGAATTCGACCAACTCGGTGGTGACCCGGCACTGCATGCCGGTGTCGGCGCCTATGTAGCGAAACGGATCGAATTACTCGGTCGCTGTGAATATCCGGTGTTGTGCCACAACGACTTTCACGAAGGAAATGTGCTCGTCGAACGCGTTGCGGGCAACTGGAGGATGACGGGCTTCATCGACGTGGAGAACGCGCTCGCCGGTGACCCACTCCTGGATCTGGCCAAGACCGATTACTACTCCGCGCGCCGCGACCCGGTACAGCGAACCGCCCTCGCGGAAGGATATGGCTGCCTCCCGGCGGACTGGCCCGCGCGATCGACGCTCTATCGCCTCTACCACGCACTCGAACTCTGGGACTGGTTCGCTTCCATCGGTGCGGAGGCGCCACTGCCCGGTATCGCCGACGACATCCGCGACATGATCTGAAACATTCGGCGGTTTGTGTCACGTCGAGCCGTTCGGCGAGTGAGGATGCAAGGTATCTCGCCGGTGCGTGGTGCTCCGGCGCCCAGGACTGAGGACCAATTCATGACGGAGAGAATCATCTGGATGCGAGTCGGGGTTGTCGCGGGAATGGTGGGGGCCGCGGCGGCGTGTGCCATGCCGGGAGCGGGCGCGACGGTGACGCAGGTCGGAATGTCGCCGGGGATCAATTTCGGGTCCGCGACCAATTATGGGACCGGTTGCACCTATCAGGCGAAAGCGAAGCTGACCGATGTGGTGCAGCCGGTGGTGTTCTACGACAACGGGATTCCGTTCGCACTGGTGAAACCGTCCGGCGGCGTCGCGCTGGTGGATTGGGTGCCCGCGACGCAAGGATTGCACACGATCAGCGCGGTGCAGGCACCCGATGACACCGTGGTGGCGAGCGTCGATCTGCGGGTCGGCAACGGTGTGCACCTGGGCTACGGCTGCAACGTCTTCGGCGGCTGAGCGCGGCTACTCGTCCACCAGATGGCGCAGATAGCGGTCCGGTTCAGCGAGGAAATCCCTGGTCAGCCGGACCGGTAGCGCCTGGTCGTAGGTGACCTCGCCGATGTCGCCGTCCTCGGCGATCTCGTAGATGGTCGCGCCGGGCAGCGCGAGCAGGATCGGGGAGTGGGTTGCCACCACGAACTGGCAGCCCTGGGCGGTCAGGTCCGCCAGTAGCGCCAGCACGGTCATGCAGCCGCGTGGTGACAGGGCCGCCTCTGGCTCGTCCAGCAGGTACAGCCCGTTCGGGAAGAATCGCAGCCGCATCAGGTCCATGAACGATTCGCCGTGCGAGCGTGCGTGCGGCGAGACCCCGCCGAACACCGCCAATTGCTCCGGTCCGAGCTCCTCGGTTTCGGTGGCGACGTTGTAGTACGACTCGGCGCGCAGGAAGAATCGGCTGCGCGGCTTGCTGATACCCCACTTGACCACCAGGTGCTTGCCGAGAACGGACTCGGTGGACCTGGTGCTGAAGCGGTAGTTCTGGCTACCGCCCTCCGGATTCATCCCGATGGCGACCGCCAGCGCCTCCACGAGAGTGGACTTCCCGCTGCCGTTCTCGCCGACCAGAAAGGTGACGCCCGGCGACAGCGCGAGGCCGCCGGCACGCGCGAGCTGGGTCACGGCCGGCAGGTTGAACGGATATTCGTCCATGTCAACGGCGTTCGAGTCGAGCCGCAGTTCGCGGAGGAATCCGGGGCGGCCGATGTGGTTGCGCACACCTCATCGTAGGAGCGAACAGGGCAGTCGGAATTGCCTGGTCAGAATTTGTTTCGCCGAGTGGTGGGTGCGGCGGAGCGGGGCTACCATCACCCCATTCAGCGGCCCGTGAGGAGGGGCAGTGAGGTCGGACATTCCGCTCGGGACGGCGTACGCCGCTCTTGGCCGCGGCGCATTCTCGGCAGGGGGACGGTCATGATCAAGGTCGAGCTCGACATCCATTCCGACCAGCCCAATCCGAAGTGGCTACTGGCGCCGGGGGACGAGGCGCAGCTACACGGATTGATCGCCGCGGCACCGCGCGCGAACCCGAGCGAAGCCGAAAACGACAGTGCCTACAAAGGTTTCGTCGCACAGCTGTCGGACGAGGAGACCGTGCGGGTCCAGCGCGGGGTCATCGAGATCGCGCGCGGCGCCGAACGCACGTTCCGCACCGACGGCGATCGCGCGGTCGAGCGGTGGCTGCTGGCGACCGGGCGGTCGACCCTCGCGCCGTGCGATTACCAGACTGTAGTTGCGGCGCTGTGGGATTGACCGCGGGCACTGACGCGCACCTGCCGCTCCGCGGCGCCGGCCGGTAGCCGGCATGACATGTGTCATGCCGGAGTCGTGATGGTTGACAGATCTGCGCGCCCGCCGGTCTCCGTAGCGTCAATTCTCGTAGCGCACCGCAGAATACGCCGACGAGGAGCACCCGATGAGCATCACCGCATCCGATAACAGCAAGGTCGACCTGCCGGTCGAATCGACGGTCAGGCAGTACACCTGGGTGGCGTCGATCGCCCGCGATATCGCCGTCCCGGTCGGCGCGTACTTCGTCCTGCACGCGCTCGGTTACAGCGACTTCGCCGGGCTGCTCGCCGGCACCGTGCTCTCGGCGCTGATGGTGATCGGGCAGGCGATCCGGTCCCGGCGGCTGGAGCTGATGTCGGCGATCATCCTGGGCGGCTTCGTCTTCGGCCTGGTTACGTCGCTGATCAGCGGCGACCCGCGGATGATGATCGCCAAGGATTCCGCGGCGACGGTGCTGATCGGGCTCGCGTTCCTGATCAGCGCCATGATCGGCAAG
Source organism: Nocardia sp. NPDC006044 (assembly GCF_042871115.1). Lineage (NCBI taxonomy): Bacteria > Bacillati > Actinomycetota > Actinomycetes > Mycobacteriales > Nocardiaceae > Nocardia > Nocardia sp. NPDC006044. Next base: position 1,135,847 of record NZ_JBIAID010000003.1, on the reverse strand, counting down.
CCGCTGACCTACCTGGTGGCGCGCAAGGCGGTCAGCGCGGGCGGTCCGGCTCGGGTCGCCGAACTCGAGACCGCCTACCGCACCGATCCGGCGAAGCGCCGCGCCTTCACCGTGCTGACCGTGATGTGGGGCGCGGGCCTGGTGTTCGAGGCCACCATCCGGGTCGTGCTGGCCTACCAACTGCCGATCCACACCATGGCATGGCTGTCGCCGGTGCTGATGATCGCCGTGGTCGGGCCGCTGATCGCGCTGAGCATCGTGGCCCGTAATCGGGGCCGTCGCGCCTGAACAGCGGCGGTGCAGGCCCGGTCCGACGCGGGCCGGGCCTTCCGTCTATGACCTCGGCCACGCGGACCGCGCAGGTAGTGTCGGTTTCGTGGAGTTCGCCACCTAACGGAATGGAGAAAGCTGTGCAGATCCAGATCAATACCGGAAGCGGCATCCACGGCGGCGAGGACCTGATGCGGTGGGCAGAAGCCGAGATCGCCTCGGTGCTCGACCGTTTCAGCGAACAGCTGACGCGGGTCGAGGCCCACCTGACCGACCAGAACGGCGACAAGGGCGGGCCGGAAGACAAACAGTGTGTGCTGGAGGCCCGGCCTGCCGGACAGCATCCGGTAGCGGCCACCCATCGCGGGGCATCGCTGGAAGAGGCGGTGCGCGGTGCGGCCGACAGCATGGCCCATCTGCTCGACAGCAAGTTCGGCCGGCTGCACCATGCCAAGGGCGGCGAGACGATCCGGCACATGGCCGCCCCGGAGTGATCAGGCCCCGGTGGTCGAACCGGGCCGGACGATCATCAGCACGGTGACCACGACCCACAGCACGTTGAAAATGCCTGTGTCCATGCCGAGTCGGCGGATCAGCGTCGGCGTCGCGCCGGGCAGGTCGGCGAGAATCTTGTGCTGGCCGGGCAGGATCAGCAGCGCGAGCACGCCGGCCGCGGCCGCGGTCAGGCCGATCGCGACGACGAGCCAGGTGTCGGTGAGCACGCCGAGGCTGAGTGCGGTGAGCGCGCCGAAGACCGGGACGAGGATCCCGAGGTAGGCGTAGACGCGGCAGATGCGATGCAGGGTGCTCAGCACGGCGGGTTCGCTGCCGGGCTCGGCCAGGGCCCGGCGGGTGGTCGGCGGGAACATGCTCGCCGCGACCGTCACCGGCCCCACGGCGAGGATCACGGCCAGCACATGGACCGACAGCAGAAACTTCGTCACAGCGGCGAGGCTAGCGGCCGATCGACCGGTGAGAAATAGGCGAAACTGCCACACACCGGTCGATTCTGGCCAACCGCTCTGGCCTGGTGACCTGCCTCATATGCGCAGTTCAACGGGCTTGGCTTGAATCCGGCGGCCGCCTATCCTGGCGTCATGCATGTCGTGGCCGTGCTCGCGCTGGACAAGGTCATCCCGTCGGATCTGACCACACCCATCGATGTGTTCGGCGCGGCGCGGCTGCCCGACGGCCGGGCCGCATACCGGGTGCGGGTCTGCGGTGTCTCGCCGACGGTGGATGCCGGGGCGTTCACCTTGCAGCCGCCGTTCGACCTGACCGGGCTGGCCGACGCGGACACGATCATCGTGCCCGGGCGCGCCGATCTGACGCTGCCGGTGCCGGAGGAGGTCTTGGTCGCGCTGCGGCAGGCGGCCGCCCGCGGCACCCGCATCGCGTCGATCTGCGTCGGCGCGTTCGTCCTCGCCGACACCGGCCTGCTGGACGGGCACCGCGCGACCACGCACTGGGCCGCCGCCGGCGAGTTCGCGGCCCGCTATCCGGCCATCGAGGTCGACCCGGACGTGCTCTACGTGGACAACGGCCAACTGCTCACCTCGGCGGGCGCTGCCGCCGGAATCGACCTGTGCCTGCACCTGATTCGCCGCGACCACGGTTCGTCCGTGGCTGCCGACGCCGCCCGGTTGTCCGTCGTGCCACTGGAACGTGAAGGGGGACAGGCGCAATTCATCGTGCACGACCAGCCGCCGACCCCGCGCGGGTCGGTGCTGGAACCCGTAACCCGTTGGCTGCAAGACAATTTCGCGAAGGACCTGACCCTCGACGACATCGCCGCGCAGGCCGGGATGAGCACCCGCACGCTCAACCGCCGCTTTCGCGAACAGACCGGAACCACACCGCTGCAATGGCTGTTGCGCGCGCGGATCCGGCAGGCGCAGTACCTGCTCGAGTCCACCGCGCACCCGGTGGACCGGATCGCCGGACAGGTCGGTTTCGGTTCGCCGACCGCGTTTCGGGACCGGTTCAAGCGGGTGGTCGGCACCAGCCCGCACAGCTACCGCGCGGCCTTCCACGGGTCCGCCGTCGGCGGCTGAATCGGGCCGGAAGCATGTCACGTCAAACCGGAGACACTTACTCCGTTTCTGGATAGACTTCATCCGTCGAATTCCCGATCCACCATCGAGGCGAGGGACAGGTTAGTGATGACTGACAAAGACGGAACACCCGCGATCGACCCGACAAGCATTGATTTCGAACAGGCCTATCAGGGCGGCACGATCGTCGAGGGCCTGGTCATGGACCGGCTGCCGTGGGAGATCGGCAGGCCGCAACCGCTGCTCGTCGAGTTCGAGCAGGCCGGCCGGATCACCGGCGACGTGCTCGACATCGGTTGCGGCCCAGGGGATACCACGATCTATCTGGCCGGCCTCGGTTACCGGGTGACCGGCTTGGACTTCGCGCCGACGGCGATCGAGAAGGCCAGGGCCAAGGCTGCCGACAGCGGCGTCACCGCGTCGTTCGCCGTCGCGGACGCGACCGTGCTGACCGGTTACGACGGCCGGTTCGACACCGTCGTCAGCAGCGCCCTCGCGCATTGCCTCGACCCGGAACAGCGCAAAGCGCACGTGGCCGCGCTGGTCCGGGTGATGCGGCCGGGTGCGCGATTGATCCAATTCTGTTTCTCCGAAGCCGATTTCAGCGACACGTATGCCCCGTACTCGATTGGCGAGGACGAGCTGCGCGCCACGTTCCGCGCGCCGGACTGGAACCTGACCGAGCTGCGCAACGACAAGCTGACCGCGATCAAGCCGTCGCCGGAGTTCAAAGCGGTGATGGATCGCAGCGGGGCGAAGCTCGAATTCGATGCGGAGGGTTCGATGCTGCTGCCGATCTGGGTGGTGGAGGCTGAACGGGTCTGATCCGCGGCACCGATGATTTTCCGGGTACCGCTCCGTCAGATCAGGCAATACCGGCACTACTGATCCAGGAGATGGACGATGAGGAAAATCACCGCAGGCATGTTCGTGGCGCTCGACGGCGTGGTCGCCGACCCGCAGGACTGGCACTTCCCGTACTTCAACGAGGAGATGGGTGCGGCGGTCTCCGCGCAGCTGGGGACCGCCGACACGCTGCTGCTCGGCCGGGTGACCTACGAAGGTTTCGCGGCGGCCTGGCCGGACCGGGAAACCGCGGGCGGCGAGGACGCGGGCATGGCCAAGTCGATGGGCGACGCCCGCAAGATCGTCGTCACGCATCAGGACCTGGACCTGCCCTGGCGCAACTCCGAGGTGCTGAAGGGTGATCTGGTCGAGGCGGTGACCGCGCTGAAGGACGAGCCCGGCGGCGATATCGGCATGAGCGGGTCGGTGTCCGTCGTCCGCCAGCTGCTGCGGGCGGGGCTGCTGGACGAGCTGCATATGCTGGTGCATCCGATCACGGTCGGCAAGGGCCTGCGGTTGTTCGACGAGAGCGACTCGACGCTGCCGTTGCGGCTGCTCTCCTCGGAGACGTTCAGCACCGGCGTGCTGCACCTCGTCTACACCAAGGACGACGCGGCGCCGACCGGCGACTACGAGACGGCGAAAGCCGCACTGGCCAAAGATCAGTAGTCCGACCGCGGGCCGTCCTGGACGGCCCGCGCCGCGGGGGCGAGCAGGTGCGCGAGCCGCTTGACGTACTCGGTGGCGAGGACCGCCTGTCCGGCGGTGGCGAAGTGAATACCGTCCGCGCTCAACAGGTTCGGGCGTTCGTTGAGCGGGTGGTCCCACATGTCGACCACCGCGGCGTCGAAGTCCGCCGCAAGCCGGCGGGTCAGGTCGTTGACCCGGCGGACGCGGTCGCGCCAATCCGGAAAGACCGGCACGACATAGGCTTTGCCGAGGGTGAAGGCGGTCAGCCTGGCGCCCGTGTCCGCCGCCATGCGGTACATGTCGCGCATACCCCGTTCGATTTCACCGAAATCCGGCGTGCGGCGAACGATGTCGTTCGCGCCGGACGGTAGGTGCAGCAGGTCGGGCGCGAACGCCAGCATTCGATCGGATTGGCGCCGAAGGGTTTCCGGGGTCGTGGCACCGACCTCCGCGGTGTTGAGATACGCGAAGCCGGGGTGCACCCGGCGCAGGACGTCGGCCACGCGACCGCTCCAGCCGAGGGTGGCGTAGCCGGGGCTCGGATCGCCGGTGCCGGCGGACAGGCTGTCGCCGATCACGGCGAATCGACGCCAGGGGGCGTCGTAGATCAGTGCCGCGGCCTCGAGCGGCGGCAGGCAGAACGGATCGGTTTCTTCGGTGGTGGGGATTGCCACGGTCATGAAACAAACAATACGTGCGTACGTATGTCTAATTCAAGCACTCAATCCTCGACCATGGCCTGTAGTAGATCGCGCAGGGCTTTCTGCTTTCGGTTCGCGGCGGCCTTCGCCGGTCGCCGAAATCGTTAGGTGGCCAGGGCTTTGGCGACGATGCCGCCGGTGATCGCCTTTGTCAGGTAGTTCGTGGAGTCGTGCGGGCTCGCGCCGTTGTCCAGTGGCTCCTCGGTGATCGGGGCGATGTCCGCACCGGGGAACGGCGGGAAGTACGGGGCGAGGTCGAGGTGGGCGGCGACCAGGTCGTCGCGGTCGACCAGGTTGTGCCAGCCGGCAACGGATTTGGGCACGGTGGACGGTTTCGGGCGGAGCCGGTCGTAGATGACCGTGCGCAGGCCGAGCGGCGAGCCCATGGTCAGCAGGGTCACCTCCTGGTCGACCCGGTGCAGCGCCTCGTAGGCGACCACCGAGCCGAGCGAGTGCGCGACGATGAGCCTGGTCTCCGGGCCGACGTGGGCGAGCACCTGCTGCTGCGCGTACTCGCGGATGGCCGGATCGGTGAAGTAGCGGGTGACCTGGGACAGGGCCCGTACGACGAACTTCTCCGCGAGTCCGATGCCGGTCGGAGCGAACCAGCGCAGCCGGATCAGCGCGTTGAGGGCCGGGCGCAGTGCGGCTTTCGCCCCCTGCGCCTTGGCCTCCGGCGGTGGCACGGCGCTCAGCCGCTGGGCAGTGGCGCGGTCGCGCTGGTCGCTCGCGAACTCGGCCGCGGTCGCCAACCACTGCTCGGCGAGCTGCTCCATGAGTTCGAGTTGCTCCTCGTCCAGGTCGCCGATCGCGGTGCCCTGCGCGCCCTCGGCCAGGAACTGGTTGCCGTAGAACGCCATCCTGGTCGAGATCTCGCCCGGTAAACCGTTGCGCCACAAGCGATCAGCGAGTTCGCCGTCGCCATGGTTGCGCACTCCGCCGGCCAGCGCCGGCAGCCATTGCGCCTCCAGGGTGTCGGCTGCGGCCTGCTCCTGGGCGATTCCGTGCACGAGGACGATGGTTGCCAACGCCCCACCCCTTTCGTTGGCCGGTCGAGTCCGGCGTTTATTCTCGCCGAGCCTGCACCGATTGTCGTGCGCCGATTCAGTCCGTGTGCCATTTGATCGAGCAGCCCATGCTCGGCCGGTGCGGCTCGGGTACCGGCTCGCCGTCCAGGACCGCCGCGATCGCGGCGCGCAAGTCGTTGCCGGTCAACGGTTTTCCGTTGCCCGGAGTCGATTCGTCGAACGCGCCCCGATAGGCGAGGGCGAGGGACGCGTCGTAGAGGAAGAAGTCCGGAGTGCACGCGGCCTGGAAGGCGTGGCCTGCTTCCTGGGACTCGTCGACCAGGTAGGGAAACGTCCAGCCGGCGCGAATGGCTTGGTCGCGCAGCCGGATCGGGGCGTCGTCGGGATAGCTGACGATGTCGTTGGAGCAGATGGCCACCGTCGGAATGGAAAGCGAGTCGACGAGTTCGCCCAGCGCCGCCTCGACATGCTTGACGTACGGGCAGTGATTGGACGCGAAGACCACGAGCAGGCCCGGCCCGCCGGCGAAGTCGGCGCGCGAATGCGACCGGTGATCCAGATCGGGCAGCGTGAAGTCCGGTGCCGGTGTGCCGAGAGGAACCATGCGGGATGCGAGCGCCATGGAAGTGCTTCCGTCGGGATCGAAGACGGATACGAGCGTAACTCCGCTCGATGGCGTTCGCCGGGGATCAGGTGGTGAGATCGGCCGGATCGGTATTCGCGCCGCACACCACGACGCAGACCTTCTCGCCGGGCTCCGGGCGGAAAGCCGGCGGGCCGGCCCCGCCGCGCAATGCGGCAAGCGCTGTGGCGGCACCGTATTCGACGGCGACGCGCCGGTCCTCCCAGAGGGCCCGGCGGGCGGCGACGATGTCGGCGTCGTCGACCAGCACCGAGGTGACGTGGTAGTTCTGTGCGGCGTAGAGCGCCAATTCGGTGGCCCGGCGGGCGCCGAGGGAGTCCGCGGCGACCGAATCGATGTCCACGTCGACCAGCTCACCGGCCTCGATCGACGCGTTGAGCGCCCGGCACCGCGTGGGCTCCACCGCGACCGTCCGGACACCGTAGTGCTGTGCGGCGGTGGCTATTCCGGCGAACAACCCGCCGCCGCCGACGGCGACCACCACGGTGTCCAGGTCGGGCAGTTGCGCTCGGATCTCCGTCATCAGCGTGCCCGCGCCCGCGGCGATCAGCGGATTGTCGTAGGCGTGGGAGAGCAGAGCGCCGGTGGCGGCGGCGAATTCGCGACTGGCCGCGAGCGCGTCGGCATACTGAGTGCCGATCAGCGTGACCTCGGCGCCATAGGAGTGCAGCCGGTCCACCTTCACCTTCGGCGCGGTGGCAGGCAGGAATACCGTGGCCCGCACGCCCTGACTGCGCGCGGCCCAGGCGCAGGCCAGTCCGGCATTGCCGCCGGAGGCGATGGTCACGCCCGCGTCCGGCAGCGTGCCGTTCTCCCGGTGCGTGAGCAGGAAGTTCAGTGCGCCTCGGGCTTTGAAGCTGCCGGTGTGCTGCAGGAACTCCAGCGCGAACCACCGCTGCCCGTCGTCATCGGGTGCGAGGGCGATGGGCCGGACCCGGCCCGCCACCCGTTCGGCGGCGGCCTTGATATCGCTGTGGGTCAGTTCCATCGGCTTCCTCAGTGTTCGCGGCGGTGCGGGGCGAACTCCAGGGTAAGCAGCGCGGCGGCGGCGATGATCACCTCGCGCCAGCGGATCAGCACGAACCGCTGATCGGTCAGCGCGTGGAACTTGCGCAGGAACCGGTACAGCGATTCCAGCCGGATCAGCGGATCACCCAGGTGCACAGCGACATAGATCAGCTTCGCCGTGCGCGACTTCTCCTTGTCGGCGAACAGCTCGGGGAACGGCGCGAAGGCCAGCGAGATCCGGTGGATGTCGTGCTCGCGGGCGTAGTCGACCAGGTCGATGATCATCCGCTCGTCCAGGCCGTTCGGCGCGTCCTTGCGCCGCCACGGCACGTCGAGGCTGAGCTCGCGGCCGCGGTTGGACACGCCGTAGCGCTGGAAGCCGGCCAGCGTTCCGTGCTCGTCCCTGGCCATCACGACCAGCATGTTCGGGTTCCGCCCGTCGAGCAGGTGGTCCAGGATCATGGAGAAGCCGCGGGTCTGCCTGCCGTGGCCCCACGAGTCGACGATGGCGAGCAGTTCGTCGCGCTGCTGGTCGGTGAGCGCGGACTCGTCCACGATCTCGGTGGTGACGCCGAAGTTGCGGGTGCGGCTGACCGCCTGGCGCAGGTTACGGAAGTGCCGGCCGACCATGGTGAACTCGTCCACATCGATCACCACGTCGCGGCCGATCGGGACGGCGTGCAGCCCGCGATGATCGAGCGCGCGGCGCCGCCACAGCTCGGCCAGTTCGGGGCTGGCGCCGAGCACCGCGACCCGCCAGCCCTGGTTGATCGCGAATTCGGAGAACTCCGTGAGCAATTCGGGGAACGCCGCGCGGTCGCCGATCGGATCGCCCGCCACCACGGCGATGCCGAAGCGGGTGCGGTAGCCGATGCCCGCGGTCGAATCGCCATTGAAGAAGTAGGTTTTCGCGGAGTGCAGGGCGAACGGCGCCAGCGGGTCCAGCTCGGTCCGGCCGACCAATTCGGCTACCCGATAGAGCTGTTCGGGCTGCGGCCGGCTCGATTGCGGCAGCACCATGATGAATCCGCTGGAGGCGAGCAGCACGAAACCGATGCCGGGATGCTCGGCGCGGTAGGCGAGGCTGGCGATCGCGAGGACCAGGACGGCGACCGCGAAGTGCGCCAAGGTGATCGGCCGGCGCAGGTGCAGCCCGCGGGCGACGAAGACGCCCGCCACCGCGATCCCCATGAACCACGCGTGGTCGGCGCCGTTCTTCGCCGCGGGGTGAGCCGCGTACACCAGCAGCACGCTGACGACCAGCGCGACGCCGATGAAGACCGGGCGGGTCGACGAGGTGGTCGTGAGCGCGGCCTGGCGGTACCCGGTGAAGGGTGAGTAGCGCTGTGCGGCCGCCGCCGTTCCCCGTTCGTCACTCACGCCGATACTCCGCCCCGTTGTCACGTTCCGCCATCCACAACAGCATCGCCATGTGGTCCTCCCGTGATCGCCTACTCACAACACTATGCGGAACCGGCGGTTCCAGCGGCAACGACCCCCTGGAAACCGTCCGGTCGGTCGCGTGACGGGCGCAAGGCGATCCCGCGGCGGGAGTCGATGCCGACTCCAGCGGAACATCGGATGATAGGGCCTTTATTCCGGCCGGAAGGACCGACCCAGCAGCGCCAGGAGATCGTCCAGGTGGCGCTGATACGCGTCCGGGCGATACGCGGGCAGATCCTGCATGGTGAAACCGTGCGGAGCGTCCGGATAGACGACCGAGGTATGCCGCACGCCCGCCTTGTCCAGCGCCTGCTCGAGCCGGGTGATGTCCTCGGGCGGCATGGATCCGTCGTGGTCGGCGTGCGCGACGAACAGTTCGGCGGTGATGTCGGCCGCGGTGTGGTGCGGGCTGTCCGGGCGGTCGTCGGCCGCGAGGTAGCCGCCGTGGAAACTGGCCGCCGCGGCGATCTGGTCGCCGAAGGTCGCCGCGGTGCGCAGGGCGAGCCGGCCGCCCATGCAGTAGCCGGTCGTCGCCAGCGCGCCGGGTGTTACCAACTCGTTGGCGGAGAGCCACGCCAGATAGCCGTGCGCGTCCTGCATCGCCTTGTCGGGAGTGAGTGCCTCCCGCACCGGGGCGAGGGCGGTGAAGAAGGCGCCCATCGCGTCCGGTTCGCTGAAATCGGGCAGCGGCACCACCGGGGCGCGGCCGGAGCGGTAGAAGAAGTTCGGCGCGAGCACGGCGAATCCGTGCCCGGCAATGGTTTCCACCATCTCGCGCAACCACGGTCGCAGGCCGAGCGCGTCCGGATAGAACAGCAGGCCCGGATGCGCCGCGTCATCGGCGGGATGGGCGAAGTAGGCGTCGGCGGTGCCGTCCGGCAGGGAAATTTCGACCGCGTTGAACGCGACAGGTGAAGTCATCAGACGAGTCTCCGTGGAGTAATGGTGACAACGAACGAGCCAACATTACTCCGGCAAATTACTGAATAAATCGGCGATTTCGGGCGCGTGTAGTCTCCATTCGACTCCGAAGTTGTCATGCTCTGTCTGTCGGCGGCGTGCACGTGGTCATGAGGCGCACCCCGCAGTTCGATCGCTGATCCGTATCAATCGCCTGGTAAGTGGGGCGCGACGAGAGGGTTTGAGCTGTGAAATTGATCTGGCTGGTGGGTCCGGCGCTGGTCGCGGTGGTCGTGTCCGGATGTTCCGACGACAAGTCCGCAAGCAGCGGATCGTCCTCGTCGAGTAATCCGGGGACCTCCAGTTCGGAAGAGACCACGCCCGCCGCGGGCGACGACAGCGAAACCGGCGGCGGCGTGCGGATCGCGCTCGGCGAGACCAAAAAAGTCGCGGTGCCGGCCGATGCGGTGATGGATATCCGGGTGCCCGCGGAGTGGGGAGCGGCGGCAAATGAGCTGCGCTGCACGGTGGTCGACAGTTCCGGCCGGAACGAAGATCTGCGCTCCTCGGATGTGAAAAAGACCGAATCGGTGAATGGCAAGGACTGGATGACGGTGTGGACGTTTTCCGCCGCCCCGGTCGGCGATGTCACGGTCGGTTGCAAAGACCCCGACTCGAAAATCGCGGCCGCGCATCCCGACGCGTTCGTGCGTGTGGTCCCGCGTGGGGTGCTGCCGATGCCGGCCCCGCGCTGAGCTTCCGTGCCGTGCCGTGCCGTGCCGTGCCGTGCCGTGCCGGGTCGGGTCGGTCACGCGGCCGCGGCCGGAGTCGGGCGGTAGAACCGGGCGGCCATGGATTGCAGGACCGACAGGCGGGTCAGCTTGTTGCGTAACCAGATGTGGCTGCCCGCGGCGGGAATCAGCATCGCGCTGCTGGCGCGGACCGAACGCTGACGCTTCAGCACGGTGGGGCGCAACCTGTCCTGGTAGCGGGTGAACGCGACCCGGTGGTCACCGCCGGCCGCGGCCAGCTCACCGGCGAGCAGGTGCGCTCCCTCCAGCGCGAGGGCGGCGCCCGCACCGGACAGCAGCGTCGCGCAGTAGCCCGCGTCGCCGACCAGGGCGACCCGGCCGTTCGACCAGGTCGGCATCCGGACCTGGCTGACCGCGTCGAGATAGAACCCCTCGTCGGCGCTCGCCTGGTCCAGCAGCGCGGGCACCTGCCACGCCGGATTGTCGAAGTAGCCGCGCAGCAACGACTTCTGTGCCTCTTGGTCGCGATGGTCGATGTCCAGCACCCTGGGCTCGCGGAAGGCGAAGAACGCGGTCGCCAGGTCGTGGTTGCCCGAGCGGTAGACGCCGGCGACCTTGCCCGGCGTGTTGTAGAGGACCACCGAACGCGGGCGGCCGAGCGCGGCGTCGACGCGGGCGGTGGCGAAGTAGATGCCGAGATGGTGCAGCGCGTCGGCCTCGGCGCGGACCGCGAGATCGCGGACCCGCGAATGCAATCCGTCGGCGCCGATCACCAGGTCGAACTCGGCCTGCCCGCCGCTGTCGAAGGTGACGTCCACGCCGTCGGGGCGCTCGGTGAGGGTGGCGATCGAATCACCGAACGTGTAGTCGACGTCCTCGGCGGTGGCGTCGTAGAGCACCCGGGCCAGGTCGCCGCGCATGATCTCGATGTCGCCGTCGGCGTTGAACGTGCTGGTCGGCAGACCGGCCACGCGGCGGCCGGCGGCGTCGACGAAGGCCAGGTCGCGGATGTCGGTCGCCCGTTCGCGCAGTGCGGGCAGGATGCCCATTTCGGTAGCGATGCGCACGGAGTCGCCGCGGATGTCGACGCCGTTGCCGCCGTCGCGCAGGGCGGGGGTCCGCTCGACGACCGTGGGCTGAAAGCCGTTGCGGGCCAGCCAGAAGGCGAGGGCGGGACCGGCGATGCCTGCGCCGGAGATGAGTACGCGGGAGTTGTTCGGCACGGTGGCCTCCTCGGGATCGGTACTGACCGATGGTCAGTTCTGAAAGTAGATGACTGACCGACGGTCAGTCAAGCGGTAGGATCGAGCCGTGAGTGACGAAACGGCGTCGAGTACCCAGGCGCGGATCCTCGAGGTGGCGCTGGCCTTGTTCGCCGCGCACGGCTATCACCGCACCTCGGTGCGCGCGATCGCGGAGCAGCTCGGCATCAGCAAGGCCGGCGTGCTGTACCACTATCCGAGCAAGTACGACATCCTCGCCGGGCTGGCGGAACCGCTGCTCACGGCCATGGAGTCGACCGTCGCCGAGGCCGGCCACCCCGATCCGTGCGAGGCGCGGCCCCGGGTGATCCACGGGTTGCTGGAGACGTTCATCGCCTATCGCTACCTGCTTCGACTCAACGTCAACGACCTCGCACTGGCCGCTCCCGGAAGCATTTTCGATCGTTTCCGGGACACGATGATGCGGGCGAATCTGCTGGTCGCCGGGCCGAACGCGACCTTTGCCGAACGGGTGCGGGCGAGCCAGGCGATCGCCGGGCTGAGCGATCCGGTCGTGCTGTATGCCGAGGCGCCGGTCGAGGAATTGCGGGCCGAGGTGCTCGAAGGCGTGCGGCGGCTGCTGTCCGTCGATCCCGCGCCGGCGACCGGGCAGCGCGGGCGTCCCGTCGCCATGACCCCGGAGCTCGTCGCACGGGCGCGTCACCTGCACGAAGTGGAACAGCGCGGCGTCGCGGACATCGCGCAACTGCTCGGTGTTTCCCGGGCTACGGTGTATCGCTATCTCAAATAGACTTATTTTTGAGACACTATTTTTGAGACATTTGCGAATCGATGGACGCGAGATGCCGTCGATGACGAGCCGGCCGTTGGTCGGCCGCAGCGGTTCCCCGGGGGTGCCGGGGCCAGGTCGGTCAACCCCTGGAGAGTGTCGGTGGGTGACGGTAGCGTCGGCATATGGATGAGACCTCGGGCGGTGACGGCTACCGGGAGCGGCCGTCGCGGTTCGAGCGCGCGGTCGTGTGGACGCGGACGGTGGGCGAACGGGACGCCGGAATGCCGGTGTTGCCGGACGGCTGTATTGATCTGCTGTGGGCCGGTGGGCAACTCGTGATCGCCGGGCCGGATACCCGGGCCTTCCGGCCGGCGGCGGCGGTCGGGACGCGGTACGCCGGGATCCGATTCTTTCCCGGGACGGCGCCCGCGCTGCTCGGGGTGCCCGCGGACGCGTTGCGGGATCAGCGGATCGCACTGGCCGACGTGTGGTCGTCGGCAACGGTGCGGCGGCTGAGCGAGGAACTCGGCGAGGCCGGCGATCCGGTGTCGGTCCTGGAGCGGATCGCGATGCGGCGAGCCGCAGAGGTGGCACCGCCCGATCCGGTGCTGCGCCGGGTGGTGACGGCGTTGGACGCGGGCTGGTCGGTGGGCGCGACGGCCGCCGCGGCCGGGCTCAATGCGCGGCTGTTGCATCGGCGTTCGCTGGCCGCGTTCGGGTACGGACCCAAGACCTTGGCGCGGGTGCTGCGCATGCAACGCGCGCTGGCGGCGGCGCGGCGCGGGATGTCGTTCGCCGACACCGCGGCCGCCACCGGTTTCGCGGACCAGGCTCACCTGGCGCGGGAGGTGCGCGACCTCACCGGAATGCCGTTGGGGCAGGTACTGACTCGGTCTCGCGCCGAGGACGTTCGCGAGCCGTCGGGGGCGCGTTGAACGCGCACCTGTGCGGATGGTCGGTTCAGTCGGCGGGCAGCGCCGCGTAGAGGTCGACGCCGTTACCGTCCGGGTCGTGGACCACGGCATAGCGCTGCCCCCAGAACGCATCCCACGGTTTCAACTCACCGTGGTAACCGGCTTCGATGAGTGCCGCGTAGACCGAGTCGACCTCTGCGGGATCGGCACAGCGGAAGGCGAGTCCGATGCGGCCCGCGCCGGCCGGGGGCTGCCAGTCGGCGTGGAACGACCTGATGGTGGCCTCGGTGTCGAGGGCTACCCGGAAACCGCCCGGCAGTGCGGCTTCGGCGTGCGGCTCGGTCTCCGAGCCGGCCGGGAAATCGAGGCCGAGCCGACGATAGAACGCGACCGAGGCGCGCATATCGGAAACCACGATGCCGATGACGTCGAGTTGTGGAGTCATACCCGAACCGTAACGACCCGCGCCCCTGCCGGTCTTGAACGAATCGGACCTTCGCCCACCCGGTTCGCCCTGCGCACCGGCGATGCGGCGGTGTGCGCGGAACGAAGCGGAGGTGCGAAACAGGTCAGCGGGCGAGCGCGGGAACGAGTTCGGCGATGAGGTTTTCCACGAGGATTTGGATGCGGTTGCGGGTGGGGCGGATTACGTCGATGGTTTGGCCGGACGGGTCGGGCAGGACCCAGTCGCGGTAGCTGATGCCGGGGAAGAACGGGCAGGCGTCGCCGCAGCCCATGGTTACCACGACGTCGGAGATGCCCACCGCGTCCATCGTTAGCGGTTTGGGGGTGCGGTCCGAGATGTCGATGCCGACCTCGGCCATGGCCGCGACGACGACCGGATTGAGCGCGTCGGCCGGCGCGCTGCCCGCCGACCGGACCTCGATCCGGTCGCCCGCGAGCGCGCTGAGAAACCCGGCGGCCATCTGCGATCTGCCCGCGTTGTGCACGCAGATGAACAGCACGCTGGGCTTGTGCGGCATAGAAGCGCCTTTCGTGAGCGGAACTGAGGCAAGGGGTTGTCTGTGCTGCCAGATAAGGGTTATCCGGCGTGTTGGGGCCGAAACGCTGTCGAAGCGTACGGGATACGTATACCAGCGCGACGAAGATCGTTACTGCGGACAGGCCCTCGTCCGCCTCGACGCCGCTCGCCGTGCTGGCTCGCCGCACTTGGGTTGCTTCGAAAGTTGTTGTTACGCAGCCTTTTATAGGATAGGCGCGGATGGCGCCGGTGTCGCGTCCGGCGGAATCGATCGGATTCTGTTTGCGAACTGGTCGGTTTGTGTGACGGTCGAAAACGCTTGCCACACAAACAAAGACGGCGCCGCGGCCGATGGTGGGCCGCGGCGCCGTCGAAGCAACCGCTCAGATCGGACGGAAGTCGATCATCCTGCGCAACCGTGCGCGGTCCCGCTCCAGGCGACGGGCCTCGTACGCGATCGGGAAGTACCGCACGCGTTCCGGCAGCAGCGGAACCGCCCGCGCGATCACCCAGCCCAGTGCCCGCAGCTTGCGTTCATCGGACTCGCTCCAGGTCAGTCCGAGCTTCGCCCTGGCGGCCTCGGGGGTGGTGCCGACCGTCACGAAGTACTGCATCCGCCCGACCGGCGCGACCGCCCGACGCCAGATCGGCGCGAACACGCGGGGCAGTTGCTTCGGCGGCGCGACCGACCGGATCACCCGCAGGTAGTCGCGCGCGGTTCCGGTGGCCTCCAGCTGATTCGCCACCATGTCGTTGAAGAAGGTCTCGAATTCGGGGTAGCTGGCCGGAATCTCCTTGGGCGCCACCGAGAAATTGCGCATCAGCTGCACCATCTCCTGGTAGACCGCCTCCTTCTCGGCCGGCGAGAGCGGGTTGCGGGCGAAGTACTTCGCGTTCTCGGCGAAGGCGAAGGTCCCGGTGTGCAGCACCCAGGCCCACGGTCCGGAGGCGAGCGCCTTGTGCCGGATGCCGTGCGCGTCGGTGGTGTTGAGCGAGGCGTGCATGGTGCGCAGCCGATCGGCTTCGGCGAGCGCCTCCTCGCCGCCGTAGATCCACATCATCACCGACGCGATGCTGCGCACTGCGCGACCCATCGGGTCGGTGCGGAAGGTGGAGTGCTCGTCGACTACCGCGGAGATGCTCGGTTCCATGGTCTGTAACAGGAAGGCGGAACCGGCGGTAAGCGAAAAGGTGATCAGGCCGGTTTCGTCCCAGAGCCGGGTGCCCGGTTGGAACGGGCGGCGCGCCGTGGGCGCGCTGGTGGATTCGAGGGCGGACACGGTCATCGTGATCTCCTTTGATCAACACCTAAGCGATGAGAGGATTAGCGTAACATTCTCTCATCCTCTTTCGCAGGGTCAATCGAACCCCGATGACGCGGCCGCGCGCCCTAGGCTCGATGGCATGACGAGCGAGTGGCGCAGCCGCGACGGCCGCATCGGAGTGCTCACCGGGGCGGGCATCTCCACCGATTCCGGCATCCCCGACTTTCGCGGGCCGCGCGGTGTGTGGACGAAAGACCCGATCGCCGAGCTGCTTTCGACCTACGACAACTACCTGGCCGACCCGGAACTGCGGCAACGCGCGTGGCTGGCCCGCAGGGACAACCCCGCCTGGCAGGCGCGGCCGAATGCCGCGCATATCGCGCTGGCCGAGCTGTCGCAGGCCGGGCGCGCGGTCACGATCATCACGCAGAACATCGACCGCCTGCATCAGCAGGCCGGTTCGCCGCCGGATCGGGTGGTGGAAATCCACGGCAACATGTTCGAGGTGGTCTGCGTCGAATGTGATTACCGGACAACGATGGCCGCGACCCTCGACCGGGTCGCGGCGGGCGAGGCGGACCCGCCGTGCCCGCAGTGTGGCGGCGTGCTGAAATCGGCGACCATCATGTTCGGTCAGCAGATGGACCGGCGCACCATGCTGAAGGCCGCACTGGCCGCGCAGACCAGCGCCATCTTCCTGGCGATCGGCAGCTCGCTGCAGGTGGAGCCGGCCGCCTCGATGTGCGCCGTCGCCGTGGAGAACGGCGCGGACCTAGTCATCGTCAACAACGAAGCGACACCGTACGATTCGCTGGCCACCGAGCTGGTCCGCGAACCGATCGGCACCGCCGTCCCGCGTCTGGTCGCCGAAATCCTCGCCTGAGTGGTCAGTCGATCGGGCCGAGGACTCGGTTCAGGTAAGCGTTGCTGAAGCGGCCTTTGGGGTCGAAGCGGCGGCGCACCTCGGCGAAGCGATCCCAGTCGGGGTAGCGCTCGCGCAACGTGTCCGCGGTCTGGAAGTGCCGCTTGCCCCAGTGCGGGCGTCCGTTGTAGTTGTCGAACACCGCTTCGCAGGCGCGGAAGTACGGCTCGTAGGCCATGCCGCGGTACTGGTGCACCGCGATATAGCAGGTGTCGCGTCCGGTGGCGGGGGACAGGAACGCGTCGTCCGGTGCGACCCAGCGGACCTCGATCGGCATCGCCGTATGGAAGTTCGTGGCGACCTGCTTGATGTCGCGGATCGCGGCGGCGGCGTGCTCGCGCGGGATCGCGTACTCCATCTCGGTGAAGCGCAGCAGGCGCGGGGACGCGAAGACCCGATAGGAACGGTCGACCTGACGGCGGTAGCTGCCCGCGTAGGCGGCGCCGCGCTGGATCATCGGCACCAGCCGCGGCTGCCAGCGGGCGAGTTTGCACAGCGCGTCGAAGGTGTAGTTGGAGACCAGGATGTCGGTGAACCAGTCCGCGGCCTTGCTGCGCGGCTGCTCGACCAGCTCGACCGGGTTGTTGCGCTTGGTCATGGCCAGCGGGCTGTGGCCGAACATGTAGAACTCGAAGTGCTCGTTGTTGTCGACGTGGGCATCCAGGTCGGCCAGCAGGTCCGCCACGGGGACCGGCCGCTCGATGCCTTCGAGCACGAACGACGGCACCAGTTGCAGCGTCACCGCGGTGATCACGCCGAGTGCGCCGACGCTGACCCTGGCCGCGCGCCAGCCGTCCGGATCGGTCTCGGCGTTCAGCTCGACCCGGCTGCCGTCGGCGAGCATCAGCTCGATGGAATGCATTGCGGCCGAAAGGTTTTGCAGGGTGGCCCCGGTGCCGTGGGTGGCGGTGGCGGTGGCGCCGGCCACGGTCTGGACGTCGATGTCGCCCAGATTGGGGAAGGCGAGGCCGTGCTCGTGCAGCTGATTGCTCGCGGCGTTGAGCGTGATGCCCGCTTCGACCCGGACGCGTCCGGTGGCGGTGTCCACGTCCAGGATGCGATTGAGCTCGGCCAGGTCGAGCAGGACGCCGTCGGTCAGGACGGTGTCGGTGAACGAATGTCCGGCGCCCGCGACGCGCACGATCTGGCCGGCGTCGCCGGCCCGGCGGAGAATCTCGGCGACCTCATCAGCAGTGCGCGGGGCGGCGATGGTCGCCGGTGCGCACTGTTGATCGCCAGCCCAGTTCACCCACGAGTTGGTCATGTGTCCAACTGTAGGGGATCACTATGTGATCTGGCCTACCTATAACGCAGTTGTTACCTTTTGCGTCCCTGGCACGCGCCCTTCGCCTGTTCCACCTCGGTGTCGTTCAGCGGCGGCACCAGCAGTTGCTGCGGCGGGGTGCGCTCGGAGCGCACGCCGTTGAGCACGATGGCCATATAACGCTGCCAGACGTCCGGATTGACCGGCCGGGCGAACTCGGCGATGCCGTCGACCATGTGGATCAGCGCGAAGAAGTCGGAGGGTTCGATGCCGGGCGCGAGCACGCCGGCCTCGCGGGCCCGGTCGACGATGCCGGTGACGGTCGGCTTGATCCGATCGCGCACGACGACGAACCGGTCGACGTCGTCCTCCAGTTCGAGCATCACCTCGCTGAAGCCACGGTTCTTCGCCATGTGACGGCAGGCGTATTCGAAGAACTCGACGAGTCCGAACCAGGGATCGGCGTGCCGGTAGGCGGACTCGGCCGCCTCGGCGAACTCGGTGATGCTCTGTTCGAAGACCTCGGTGATCAGTTCCTTTTTGTTGGCAAACCGCCGGTAGACGGTGCCGACACCGACGCCGGCGCGTTCGGCGACGTCGTCGAGGGTGATCTCCAGTCCGTGGTCGGCGAAGAGTTCGCGCGCCGCGGCGATGATCCGCTGTTGATTCCGGGCGGCATCGGCACGCAGGCGCCGGGGTGGAGAAAGGGCCGTGGCGTGATTCACACCCACATCCTATCAAGTATCGGGATTAAGCGGAGGCGTTCTCTCCGTTATGGTGGTAGCTTCTAACGGTAACCGGAGGCGTCAACTCCGCATCAATACTCGAGACAAAGGGGACATATGACTACCACGTTCGATCGTGGGGCACCCGCCCCCGCGAAACCGGATCAGGGCCGTCGCGGCTCGCACGCTCTGCGCTGGTGGGTGCTCGCCGTCCTCGGCGTGGCGCAGCTCATGGTCGTGCTGGACGCGACCGTCGTGAACATCGCCCTGCCCGCCGCGCAGCGCGACCTCGGCTTCAGCGACGGCGACCGGCAGTGGGTGGTCACCGGTTACGCGCTCGCGTTCGGCAGCCTGCTGCTGCTCGGCGGCCGGCTCAGTGACCTCTTCGGTCGCCGCAATACCTTCATCATCGGCCTGATCGGCTTTGCCGGCGCCTCCGCGGTCGGCGGCGCAGCCACCAGCTTCGAGATGCTGGTCGCGGCCCGCGTCGGCCAGGGTGTGTTCGGCGCGCTGCTGGCTCCGGCCGCGCTGTCGCTGCTTACCGTCACGTTCACCGAACCGGGTGAGCGAGCCAAGGCGTTCGGCATCTTCGGTGCGGTCGCCGGTGCCGGTGGTGCGATCGGCCTGCTGCTCGGCGGCATGCTCACCGAGTGGGCCAACTGGCGCTGGGTGATGTTCGTCAACCTGGCCTTCGCCGCCGTCGCCCTGGTGGGTGCGGTGCTGCTGCTGGCCAAGCACGTGACCGAGAATCGGCCCAAGCTCGACATCCCGGGCACCGTCGTGGTGACCGCGGCGCTGTTCGGCATCGTGTACGGCTTCTCCCACGCCGAGTCGACCAGCTGGACCAACCCGGTCACGCTGAGCTTCCTCATCGGCGGCGCGGTGCTGATCGCGGTGTTCGCCTTCCTGGAGACCAAGGTCAAGAATCCGCTGCTGCCGCTGCGCATCGTGCTGGACCGGACCCGCGGCGGTTCGTTCCTGACCGTGTTCGTCATGGGCATCGGGATGTTCGCGATCTTCCTGTTCCTCACCTACTACATGCAGCTGAGCATGGGCTACTCGCCGATCAAGACCGGCCTGGCGTTCCTGCCGATGGTCGCGGCCATGGTCGTCTCGTCCACCACGGTGCCCTCGTTCGTGCTGCCGAAGCTCGGCCCGAAGGTCGTCATGTCCGGCGGCTTCCTGATCGCCGCCGGCGGTATGGCCTGGCTGACCCAGATCGGCCTGGAGACCGGGTACGCCTCGCACATCCTGCCCGCGCTGATCCTGCTCGGCCTCGGCCTCGGTGGTGCGATGTCGACCGCGTTCCAGGGTGCGACCTCCGGGGTGCACCACGAGGACGCCGGCGTGGCCTCGGCGATGATCAACACCAGCCAGCAGGTCGGTGGCTCGATCGGCACGGCATTGCTCAGCACCATCGCCGCATCGGCCGCCACCGACTACCTGTCGACCCGCACGCCGGATCCGCTCACCGTCGCGCAGTCCGCGGTCGAGAGCTACACCACCAGCTTCTGGTGGGCGACCGCGATCTTCGTGGCCGGCGCGCTGATCACCGCGATCCTCATGCCGAACACGGTGCCGGTGCCGTCGGAAGGCGAACCGGTACTCGCGCACTGACGTTCCGCTCGAACAACACAGCGCCCGCATTCGAGGTCGAATGCGGGCGCTGTGTTGTGTTCGGACTCAGCAGTTGCTGGGCGCGGGCGCTCCGGCGAAGCGATCGCCGAGGTAGTTGAACGCGTTGATCGCGCCCGGTGCGATCGCGGTGCCGTGGTCGGCGCCGGGGATCAGGTCGAGCTGGACGCGCACGCCCTGGCTGCAGTACCGGCCGACGACGTCCCGTACCAGCTGCGGGGACACCTGGTCGTTGGCGCCGTGCCACTCGTAGATCGGAGTGCGCGGGACGCCGGGGTAGATCTCGATGCTGTTCTCGTGCAGGATCCGGACCACCGTCGGGTCGGCGTCCATCGCCCCGTAGAACACATCGCTGAAGCTCTTGTTCGCGCCCGCGTCGATGATCTGGCTGGTGCAGGCGTTGGCGATCTGGTCGCGCAGGGCGTAGCCGGCCGGGTTCAGGATCCGGTCCATCTGCAACTCGGCCGGGTACTCCCGCTCGAGCCCGATGGCGGCGGCGAAGCCGAGACCGAACAGCGGGCTGCGCTGCAACCCGACATCCTGGGCCAGTTTGCCGATGTTCATCGGGACGCCACCCTGGGCCGCGCCGACGATCGGCAGTTCCGGCGCGTACTCGGGCGCCATCGCCGCGGCGAATCCGGTCGCCATGCCGCCACCGGAGTAGCCCGCCATGCCGACCGGGCTACCACCGAGATCGGCTGGGCCGAAACGCTTTACCGCGCGAATGCCGTCCAGGGTCAGCCGGCCGCCGAGCTTCGCGGCGCCGTAGGCGCTGGTCGGTCCGAGATGATCGGGGACCGCGACCGCCCAGCCCCTGGCCAGCAGCATGTTCAGCGCGGGCCCCTCCTGCATGGTGCCGTTGAAGATGCTGTGCGACGGCGCGCACTGCATGCCGAGCGAGTTGACGAACGGCTGATACGACACCACCGGCCGGTTCATCCCGCCACCCGGCGGTAGCAGCAGCGTGGTCATCGCGGCGATCGGCGCGTCGGCCGAATTGGTCGAGCGGTAGAGCAACTGCCAGGCGGTCGCGCCGGGGAAGCCGGCCGCGGGCACCTGCCTGCTGCGCATCACGTCGCCCGGCTGGAAGTTCGCGACATCCGGTGGCGCGGAATAGAAACCGTCGCCGTCAGGCACCGGATAGATAGGCGCGGCCACCGCGGGAGCCAGGTGTCCGAGTCCTGCGGCCGCCGTCGCGAGGGCCACGATCGAGAGTCGACGCAGAGTACGGCCGACGGCTAGCTGCCGTCTGCCTGATATTTGCTGGGTACCCGGTCGGCAGTATTGCGCCGTGTCCGGGTGCGCATTCGGTTGTGCCCGCTGTGCCACCATCGTTGCTCCGACCTTGTGAGTGAGGGGTGGAGGCAACTTCGGCCAAACCTTCAGGCCATTCGTACGCGGAACTCGGCCCAATGTCAATGAACAACACTGTTCGTAGTGCTGTGACCCGCAGGGTCCGGCTGAACGGACCGTCCGGTACACCCGATAGCATGACTGGGGTGGCGTGCGCGCGGAGGGTCCCCTGGTCGACGCTCGCGGTAAATGTCATGGGATGCTTTGCTATCGGGATTCTGATGGTTCCGAGCACCGAGGTGTGGGTAGCCCACAGACTGCTGCGTCCCGTTCTCGGTATCGGAGTGCTCGGCGGCTTCACCACCTTTCCACACACCGGCTCGAGCTTCGTAGACTGCTCGAATCGGGCGCCGCGGTCCAAGCGCCCGGCTCCCGCGGGGGAGCGGTGGTGGCGTCGTCGGGGTGGACAACTGGATTCACTCGGCAGGCAACGGCACGACGGAAGGGGGCCAGGCAGTGGGAGAAGCAGGACAGTGGCAACCCGCGGCGCGACTGACGGTGCTGCTCGACGAGGACGACAAATGGCGGCACACACCGCTGTACGCGGAGATCGTCCAGCGCGCCCGCGACACCGGCCTGGCCGGCGCGAGCGTGTGGCGCGGCATCGAAGGCTACGGCGCGTCCTCCCGGATCCACACCACGCGCGTCCTGGACCTGGCCGACCATCTGCCGCTGGTGCTGATGCTGGTCGACGAACCGGTCCGGCTGCGCGCGTTCGTCGAACAGAACGCGGAGCTGTTCACCACCTTGAATGTCGCGCTCTCGCCACTGGAACTGTGGCAGGGAGCCGCCCGATGACCTTGCCGCTCGCCGGGTCCGGCGCGGTCGCGCACCGCGTAGACCATGTCGTACCAGCACGTTTCGCTTCTCTGCTGCCACTGGGCGCGCTGACCGTTAGCATTGTCGGTTCGGCGCTGCTCGGTGGATTGATCGGCGCGGGTGCGGGCAACCGGCTGCTGGAAACCAGTGTCGCGGCCGGCCTGATCGCGGTCTTCGTCGCCGCGTCGACGACACAGTGGTTGTGCCCATGATCCTGATGACGAGCAGGGCACAGCCGATACGGAAGGGAGACCCGAGCATGGCCCATGATCGAGCAGGGCGACTCGCGCGTCCCACCGACCTGGAAGACATCGCGCATCTGGTCACGGCGTACTACAGCCGGATTCCGGATCCGGAGGTTCCGGCGCAGCAGGTGGTTTTCGGCACGTCGGGACATCGCGGCTCCAGCTTGGACACGGCGTTCAACGAGGCCCACATCCTCGCGATCACCCAGTCGATCGTGGAATACCGTGCCACGCGCGGGATTACCGGGCCGGTCTACCTGGCCAGGGACACGCACGCGCTGTCCGAGCCGGCCATGGTCACCGCGCTCGAGGTGCTCGCCGCCAACGACGTGACCGCGATGATCGACGCCCGGGACCGGTACACGCCGACGCCGGCGCTGAGTCATGCTGTGCTGCGCCACAATCGGGGCGGCACCCGGAACCAGGCCGACGGCATCGTGATCACCCCGTCGCACAATCCGCCGCGCGACGGTGGCTTCAAATACAATCCGCCGCACGGCGGCCCGGCCGACAACACCGCCACCGACGCCATCGCCGCGCGCGCCAACGAGCTGCTGCGCAACGGCATGTCCGAGATCAAGCGGACCACGCTGCAACACGCGCTGGAAACCAACGTCCAGCGCTACGACTACCTCGACCACTACATCGCCGACCTGCCGAATGTGTTGAACCTGGACGCGATTCGCGGCGCGGGCATCCGGCTCGGCGCCGACCCGATGGGCGGCGCGAGCGTCGACTACTGGGAAGAGATCGGCCAGCGCTACGACCTGGAGCTGGAGGTGGTCAACCCGTTCGTCGACCCGACCTGGCGGTTCATGACGCTGGACAGCGACGGCAAGATCCGGATGGATCCGTCCTCCCGCTACGCGATGGCCTCGCTGATCGCGATCAAGGACGACTACGACCTGTCCACCGGCAACGACGCCGACGCGGACCGGCACGGCATCGTCACCCCCGACGGCGGGCTGATGAACCCGAACCACTTCCTCGCGGTGGCGATCGAGTACCTGGTCGCCAACCGGATGGGCTGGGACGCGCTCACCAAGATCGGCAAGACGGTGGTCACCTCGTCGATGATCGATCGGGTGGTCAGCGTGCTCGGCCGCGACGTGCACGAGGTGCCGGTCGGCTTCAAGTTCTTCGTGCCCGGATTGTTCAGCGGCAGCCTCGCTTTCGGTGGTGAGGAGAGCGCGGGCGCGTCCTTCCTGCGGATGGACGGCACCGTCTGGACCACCGACAAGGACGGCATCCTGCTCGCACTGCTGGCCGCCGAGATCGCCGCGGTCACCGGCCAGAGCCCGTCCGCGCGCTACGTCGAACTCGAACGCCGCTACGGCAGTCCGGCCTACGCGCGGATCGACGCCGCCGCGACGACGGAACAGAAAGCACTCCTGGCGAAGTTGACTCCGGACATGATCACCACCAAGGAGATCGCCGGTGAGCCCATCACATCCGTGCTCACCCGGGCGAAGGGCAACGGCGCGCCGCTGGGCGGGCTCAAGGTGACCACCGAGAACGCCTGGTTCGCCGCCCGGCCGTCCGGCACCGAGGACAAATACAAGATCTACGCGGAGTCGTTCCACGGACCCGAGCACCTCGCGCAGGTGCAGGCGGCCGCGGAGGAAGTGGTGGGACAGGCGCTAGGCGGTGAGTAGATCCCTGGCGCCCCGGTCCAGCGATCGGGCGGAGCCACTGCCCGTCGAGATCTGGGTGCTGGTCGGCGGCGCGTTCGTCATCGCCATCGGGTTCGGGCTGGTCGCGCCGGTGCTGCCGCAGTTCGCCCGCAGCTTCGGCGTCGGGGTCGCGGCTGCCTCGGCGATCGTGAGCGCGTTCGCGCTGATGCGGTTGCTGTTCGCGCCGGTCAGCGGTCGGTTGGTGCAGCGGCTGGGGGAGCGGTCGGTGTATCTCGGCGGCCTGCTGATCGTCGCGGTGTCGACCGGTGCCAGCGCGTTCGCCCAAAGTTACTGGCAGCTGATGGTTTTGCGATCACTCGGCGGCATCGGGTCGACCATGTTCACCGTGTCCTCGCTGGCGCTGGTGATCCGCATGTCGCCGCCCGCCGCGCGCGGGCGGGTGTCCGGGCTGTGGTCGACCGGCTTCCTGATCGGGTCGGTCAGCGGGCCGCTGGTCGGCGGGGCGCTGTCCGGACTCGGCCTGCGGATGCCGTTCGTGATCTACGCGATCGCGTTGCTCGTGGTGACCGTCGCGGTGTATCTGGCCCTGCGCAATTCGCAGCTGGCCGCGCCGGAACCCGTTGGTGGCCTGCGCATGATGTCGTTCCGCGAGGCGTGGGCCCGGTCGGAGTATCGGGCCGTGCTGTGGTCCAACTTCGCCAACGGCGCCGCGATATTCGGAGTGCGCATGGCGTTGGTGCCGCTGCTCGTCGTCGAGGTGCTGCATCAGACGCCGGGCATGGCCGGGGTAGCGCTGACCGTATTCGCGGCGGGCAATATCGCGGTGCTCTTCGCCGCCGGCCGATACTCGGATCGCTGGGGGCGCAAGCCCTTCCTGATCGTCGGATCGCTGGTCTGTGCGCTCGGCACGGCCGGTCTCGGCATCGCCGACACGCTGCCGTGGTTGCTCGCCACCTCGTTCGTGGCCGGTCTCGGGGCGGGCATGTTCACGCCCACCCAGCAGGCCGCGGTCGCCGACATCATCGGGCCGAACGCGCGCGGTGGGCCGGTGCTCGCCGGCTTCCAGATGGCGGCGGACCTCGGGACCGTGCTCGGCCCGGTCGCGGTCGGCGCGTTGGCGCAGCAGGCGTCGTATGGTCTCGCGCTCGCGGTGACCGGCGCGTTGCTCGCCGTCGCGGCGGTGGGGTGGGCATTGGTGCCCGAGCCGTTGCGTAAGCGAGCAGAGCCGGTGCGGAAGGCCGACGGCGAATGCGACCACCTCTGCGGGGCGGACGGGGCCGATCATCAGCTGGCGGGGCAGGATGCTGAGGTCGAGCACGCGGTGAACGACGCGGCCGGTGCGCCCACCGCGGACAGTCCGGTGCCGCCGATCGCCGAGCCCGTCACCGGTGAACACTCGGTGCCCGAGGTCGGGAGTCCGGAGCGGTCCGAGGCGCCTGCCCGCGATTCGATCGCGCGCAAGCCAGTCGCGCACGGGGGCGCGGCGGGCCGGGACCCCGCCGAGGTGGACACCGAACCCACGGCCCGCGACTCGGTCGCGCGGTAACTTCGGCGCCAGACCCCGTCTTCTTCGGTGGACAGCGGCGCACGCGTCGCACCACATTGTTCGCGGAACCGCGCGACACGATTTCGGACGCCGTGACTACCGGCAGCTTCCTACGTCGGTGTCACCGCGTCGCCGTGAACCGCGCCGGTTCGTGGCCGTGTACTGCGCCGGTTCGTGGCCGTGTACTGCGTCAGTTCGTGGCCGTGTACTGCGCCGGTTCGTGGCCGTGTACTGCGTCGGTTCGTGGCCGTGTGCTGCGTCGGTTCACGGCGCGGCCACCTTTGCCTGGCGCGTGCCGAATCGCTGAACGGGTTCGTGCGCGGGAAGCAAATATGTGCGCAGCGGATCGGTGGGCCCCACCGCGTATCGAACCAGCCAACTGTGCGGAATTTCGCAGCTGGCGGGGGTTGGCGGCAGGGTTCCGCACCGGTTGCGGCAGAGTGATGGGGTGAGCGAATCGCGTTCGAACTACACCCCGCGGCCCATGTCCAGCAAGACCACCTACGCGTTGGGCGCCGTCGCCCTGGCGCTGATCGTGGTGATCGTCATCTTGGCGATCCGCAGCGGGCACGACGAGGCGAGCGTACGTAATGACGGGTACGGAGCGGCGCATGATCCCGGCGTGCGCGTGCTGCTGGAACCGGACGGTTCGATTCTGCTCGGCCGGCCCGCCGCCCCCAAGACGATCGATATCTTCGAGGATCCGATCTGCCCCGGTTGCGGGAACATGGAGCGCATCTACGGTCAGGAGATCGCGCAGAAGATCGACGAGGGCAAGCTCGCGGTGCGTTACCGGCTGGTCAATTTCCTCGATCCCCGTTCGCGCAGCAAGGACTATTCGACGCGCGCGGTCGCCGCGAATCAGTGTGTGGCCGAAGGTGGTTCGGGTCCGGTGTATTCGAAGTTCCACACTGAACTGTTCACCGTCAAACGCCCAAGCGAAGGCGGCGCGGACCTGAACAACGACGAACTCGCCGCGGTCGCCCGCGTCGCGGGCGCCCCGGAATCGGTGTTGCAGTGCATTTCCACCGGAGCCAAAGTCGAGGGTGCGCGCGCCAGCGCGACCGCAACGACCGATGCCCTCGGCGCGGCACTGAACGGCTCCGCGGCCACCCCCGCCGTATTCGACGGTAAGACGAAAATCGATGTGAACAAAGAGGACTGGCTGCAGGTTCTCGCTCCGTGATGTCGACTTGACACAGATCGGCCGAATGCGCCGCACGATATCCGCTTGCGTGGATAGGCTTTTGAAAAGCGGTCGAGTGTCCGCGTATCGCGCGTTGGCGTAAGGGATGAACGATGACGAATTCCGAATCGGCCCCAGTCGAGTTCGACGTTTCGAAGCCGAGTATTTCGAGAGTCTACGACGCGCTACTCGGCGGTAAGGACTACTACCCGTCGGACGAGCACGTGCTGGAGCATCTGCGCGAAACCATGCCCGAGGTCGATGAACTGGCCAAATTGAACCGGGCCGTGCTCGGGCGCGGGGTCAAGTACCTGGCCGGCGAGGGTGGGCTGAAGCAGTACCTCGACCTCGGCGCCGGGCTCCCCACCATGGAGAACACCCACCAGGTCGCGCAGGCGCTGCAGCCGGAGGCGAAGGTCGTCTACGTCGACAAGGACCCGATCGTGCTCGCGCACGGGCGCGCGCTGCTCGGTGAGAACGGTCAGACGCGCGTCATCACCGCCGACCTGCGTGACCCAGCGGCCGTGCTGGCCCATCCCGATGTGCAGAGCATGATCGACTTCTCCCAGCCGGTGGCCATCATGCTGGTCGGCATGCTGCATCACCTGCACGACGACGAGGACCCCGAGGGCGTTGTCGACGGCTACCTCGATGCCGTGCCCGTGGGCAGTCACCTGTTCATCACGCACTTTCTCGACACGGGTGACGAGTCGCGCGCGCTGGAGAAGTCGTTCCTCGACTTCCTCGGCACCGGTCGTTTCCGCACCCGCGAGGAGATCATTCGGTTGTTCCGCGGATGCGAACTGGTCGAGCCCGGCCTGGTACCGCTGTCGTACTGGCGGCCGGACGGCATCGTGCGGGACAAGCTGACGCTGGTCGAGGAGATCATCGTCGGCGGGATCGCCGTCAAGTCCTGAGCTCGGGGCCGGACCGGACCCACCACCTGGTCGCGGCCCGGCCCGCCCGGCGCGGGCGATCCGACTCCAGGAGTTCCCCGGGACCGCGGACGCCGAGCATTCGGTTGGTCCGGGGGCCGAGCCGACGAACCCGTCGCAGACTCGGCCCGCTCGGCGCGGTCCCGGCCTCCCCAGTCGGCCGGACAGCCACGCGCCGAGCATTCGGTTGGTCGGGAGGGCCGGGCCGTCGCATCCACCACCCGACGACCCGGCCCGTTCGACGGCGCGATCGGATTTCCCCCTGCATCGCGCGCGTCGGTTCGTGCGGACGAGCCGCCGACTCCACCAGCCGGCGGCTCGGCCCGTTCGACGGCGCGGTCCTGCTTCCCCAGTCGGCCGGGACCGCCGCGCGTCGAGTTTCCAGTTGGTCTGTGCGGTTGGGCTTGTTTCCGCATCTTTCCTGGCCCACCCGTTCCCTAAGCCTGGCTGGCCGCGGGAGTTGTTGCGTCGTCCGGTATTTCGTCCTCCGGTGCGATTCGGCAGAGCTGACGGTGGACCAGCACGTGCCCGCGGAACGGGTAGGCAATGTCGTCCGGAGAATCTCTCGAAGCTGTTGGGGTGCTGGTATTTTGGCCGATCGGAAGATCGATATCGTTATGCGGGAACAGGTATCGGGCACCCTCGCGGGACGTGGTGTGTATCTCGCCGGCCGGCGAGGTCCACTGCAACCTGTCCGGGTCGGCCAGCCACGTGTCCCACGGTACTTTCTTGTTGTCGGCCAACGTTTTCAAGCGTTTGTGACGGGTGCACAACACTGTTGTGCCGGTGCTCGTGACATCCGGTTCGGACTCGGCGGCAGGTATCGTGCACCCCGGGAACCGGCACATCCCGTCCACCGCACGCACCTCCCGATCCAACCGCGGCGCCTCCGGCTCGCTTTCCGAACGTTCCGAAATCACTTGGAAACGAGCATGTTCCGCGAGTATCCGCGCCAACGCGGCATCGATCGGCCCGTACCCCGCTAGAAACGCGGGCGCGTCCCGCATATCCAGCAACGCGTCCGCCGCGATCCCGATCTGGATCAACGGCCGCCGCGGGGCCTCGCCCGTCGCCTCCTTCTTCGGGCATCGCGCGCCCCGCCCGCACGCGCACCGCAACCGCCCCGACCCGTCCGCCAACGCCACCAGCGCGTCCGCCCGCCGCTGCGGCATCGTCCGCGGGTCCGCCGCGCACACCTCCAGGCTCATCTCCCGCAGCCGCATCGCCACCGTCTGAGCGCCGGCCGCGGGCAACAGCCCGTCGAACACCGCCATGCAGTCCTGCATCGCCCGAATCCGGACGTCCCGGTCATCCTGCTGCCGCTCCCGCCGCCGTTGCGCCCCAGCGGGATCCAGCCGCGCGGCCCACCGCCGCGCCGCCTGCCGCAGCCGCACCGGCGTCGTCCGCTCCGCCGTCTCCAGCAACCTCGGTTCCAGCTCGCCGAGCACCTCCCTGGCCACCGCACGCGTGTTGTCGATGATCACCCGCACCTTCGCCAGGTCGATCCGCCCCGCCGCGAACTCCGCCCGCGTGCGCGGCAGCCAATCCTCCAGCGCCAGCCCGACATCGATCATCGCGGCCGTCGACCCCTCGTCGACCCGCAACGCCACCGCCGCCTCCGTCGCCGCGAACTCACCCGCCCGCACCCCACCCGGCCCGGGCTCCGCACTCACCGCCCGATGCCGCCGATACAACTCCCGTACCGCGAACACCTCCGCCGCCTGCGCCGCCGCCGACGCCCCATGCGCAGTCCGAAGAGCATCGATCAGCCCCTCATCGCTCATGGCCTGAAAGTCCAGCACCGAGAGATCGCTTCCTTCGAACATGCGTTCGAGTCTACGACGCTCAACCCCCCGCCGCCACCCCCGATTCAACGCGATTTGGCCGCCGCCACCCCCGTGGTGTAACTTCGTTCAGGCAGTCAGGGAAACCTGAAAGCAACCCACTCGGGGCTATGGCGCAGCTGGTAGCGCACCACACTGGCAGTGTGGGGGTCAGGGGTTCGAGTCCCCTTAGCTCCACTGTTTACCCAAGTCAGGCCCGGCAATCGCCGGGCCTGACTTGTTTGTTTGGAAGATCCCCCATGGTTTCCCCCATTGTTCATCACCCATGGTTCGCCTCAGCGGAGCTTGTCGAGGGCGGCGGTGGAGTCGGGGGCTTGCCGTGGGCGGTCGAGGTAGCGGTCGGTGATGTCGGCACCGGTACTGATCACCGCGTGCCCGCCTTGGCGGCTGGCCTGTTCGGTTCCGTACTCCTCTGCGACCGCGGTCAAATTCGTTCGGCGCATCGTCCGTGCGGTGATCCACGCGTACACCGAGCCGCGAGCGGCGCGCCACGTGCGGGCGGTGTTGTGCGGATCGCGCCACCCGCCTGTCCGGGACGGAAACATCGGAGTCTCGTTGTCCTCGCTCCAGTCGTCGGCCCCCATCTCCTTCAAGGTGTCCACCGCCCAGTCCGGCAGCACGACAACGTGGTAGCCGGCGTCGGTCTTAGTCCAATTCTGGCGGTAGAGACCGTTCTTGCCCTTCTTTCGTTTGATTGTTCCGCACACGACCAGTTTCCACTTGTCGACATCTTTGACCACATCGCACCTGCGGAAGGCGAGACCCTCGTATGGTCGACAGCCCGACGCCAAGAGTATGTCGGCGATACGCAGAATATCGGGGTCCCGCTTCGGGCCATGCGTATAAGCGGGAGTCCCTGGAATCTCTTCCCCGGCAAGCCATTTCTTGAGCTGTGTCTGTAAACCGTCGCGGGTCGCCTTGTCCATCGCCTTCGCTTTGTCGCGTCGCCGTCGGCCGCGTTTCCGGACCACGCTCATCGGATCGATGGGCATCGCGCCCAGTTTGACGCCCAGCTGCACGATTCCGCTGAGAATCAGGTGATGTAGCGCTGCCTTGCGGGTATACCCGGCGGCGCGAATGGATTTGAGGTGCTGATCGAGGCGGACGGCGTCGACCTCCCAGTTGCGCAGCTCCCCCAACATAGGCCTGATCTTGATGGTGTCGCTGATGTAGCGTCTGTCAGGTGTGCCATCCTTCTTCAATCGAGGTTGAGGGCTATTGATTTCAGCGATGTACCCCTCGAATGTGCTGCGGTCGAGTGTCCCTTCCTGAACTTCGAGTTCTCTCTCGTCGATCCATGCGTCGATCAGGCTGGAGAATGTAGACTTCCGTGTTATGGGTCCGCTGCCAGTGCAGATGCTCTTTCCGGCGAGCAGCAGCCGCGCCTGATAATCGTCCTGAAGCTTCTTTCTGGCCTTACCTTCTGATTCGGCTACGAAGTCGAGTGGATAATCCCGGCCCGTGTGGGGATGCCGAAATTTTCCTCGGGCCCGATATTTCCCTTTGTATCTACCAGATGTCTGGAGTTTGCAGCTGACATTACCGAGTCCGCCGAGCGATATCTCGGCCCGTGGCATGGCGCCTCCTTTGCAAGGGGATTGATTGAGGGCGCAGTGAGTAACCTCGGTGTTCGGGGCGGCCGGACTCCCGGAGAAGAGGGGTGGCGGTGCGCCACCGTCCGTTGCCTACCGTGGCTTTGCGGAGCGTTGAGTTGTCCCGGATCCGAGGTATCGGTGAACCACCCACTGAGTTCGCTACGGGGGCCGTGTCCGGCATCTCGGTGCGGAGGGTGCCGCGAGCAGGCTTCGATACTTGGGATGGAAAGCGTGTCGCATGGAGAAGGTTTGGCGAGAGCTGGTGTCGGTCCTTTGCCCAACTCGGCCGCTCCGGGCGGGTCGCTCAGTTCGCGCCGGACTTGGCACGGCACAAGTAACGCACTGCGGGGCCCAGGCGCTCAACGGTTCGGGCCGTGGCCGTCCTGTTTCCTAGTGGGAGGTCGACGACGGTTGCCAGAGCCTGTGTCGTTCGAGCTAGGTGGCTCCGGGTAGCCGACCCTGTCGATTTGCTCTTGCTCCCACAACACCAGATCGTCGAGTCGGTACCGACGATGGCGGCCTATCCGTGCATAGCGGGGACCTCGTTTGGTGGAGGCCCAGACTGCGAGCGTCTTCTTGGGAATCTTGAGACGCGCGGCCACTTCGTCGGTGCTGAGCCACATTTCACTGTTGTTCAATGGAATCGCCTGGGTGATGTGGTGTTTGGCCGATCGGGAAGCTTCGGGTCGGGAGGGTTGCTGAACTCGTGTTCCGCAGGACGTGCTTGATGGGGCAAATGACCGAAAAGATGAGTGATTTGCGGGTTCGAGTGAGGACCAGTGTCATCGTGAGACGCCAAAACGATCCGAGGGTGTGGTTGATTCGTCGTGGCATCCCCGACATCGACTCGGGGTCTAGGTGGGAAGTTCCGGTTCACCGGTTACCTCCTTCTCAGGGCGCGTCAGCGCGGTCGAGTATTGAATAGGCTCCCTGAGAAGGTTTTTCGTTCCTACCACACTGAATCGTGCAGAGCAAGGCGGCTTGCGTGCCGTAAGGGAGCGTCGGACCAGTACGGCCTGCCCGCGCCAGTATCAGTTGGCAGCAATGTGCCAGTTGGAAGCACCGGAAGTGCCGGTGCTGTTCGGCACGCCCACGACGCCGTCAAGCTCGGCAACCGTGTGTTGCCGATCGCACCGATCTGGGCGTTCCACCACGCCGCGACAGCAATCGACCCGGCGAAAGCCATCGCCGCGCTGGACTCCGGTGAGGTAGACGGTCTCCAGATCAAATTCCGGCTCGCGCACGACCTGTTGTTTCTCATCGCCTCCGCCGAACGGCCGCACGACCAACTTCAAGATCAACCCGAAACCCTCTGGCAGCTCCGCGGAATCACCCAGCCCCGCCAGGACCCACGGCCGGTCGATCCGGACACAGGATGACCACGACTGCGCCGCCCTGCGTCCCTCGGCCGCTTGCACCGATCGGGGGAGGCGGTCATGCAGATCATCCAGTTCAACCTGCGGGATTTGGCTTCGGAAGGGAATGATCAGCGTTCATGACTATCAATTTATGGATTACCGAGGTCAGAATCCGTCCTGGTATCGGTCGGCAGGATCGTCGTACGGCACAAGCCATGTTCGACCATTGCCGTTCGCTCGACGTGGGCAAACGACACACATAATCGGCTATGAGCGGATGTTCTACGGCGCAATCGATCTCGCTCGCTAGTCGCACCGTTGACGCGATGCAGCGCTGGCGCGGGGGACGTGCGACGTCGATCCGGACCGCTCACTGGCCGGGTTGATGCGATATGACCGAAAGTTGGACGGCCACCGCGGGTTTGGATACCCTCGTTGGGCGCATCGGCTCGACGAGTACGTGTGGTGACAGCCGGAAGGTTTCCGATGGACGTGACGCTCGAGTTCTGTGACAGCACTGCTAGCGGTGTGTCCGATGATGTTCGTTCGCTTCGCCAATGGTTGCTGTCCGAACCGGATTTGCACGGCCGGGTCACCCTGGTGGCGGCGGCGCCGGACGAGGGCACTCTGGGGTCGACGGTGGAAACGCTGATGGTGGCGTTGGGGCCCGGTGGCGTCGCAACGGCCGTCGCGAGTGTGCTCATCAGCTGGATTCGTCGACGGGTCACCGACATCAACGTCAAGATCACCAGGCCCGATGGGAGTACCTGCGAAGTCTCGGCCAGCAATGTGCACGACAAGCATGCCGAGTCTGTCCGTGAACTAACCGGTTGGCTCACGGAGAGGGAACGCCACCGCGGCGACGGTGTCGAATGAGGTTGAACACGAGTGGTTCTCGTGTTCTGATCGTTGGCACCGGTACCCATGTGGCCGGGTCGCTGCTGCCTGACGTGCCCGCGGTCGCGGCGACGGTCGCGGAAGTGCGCGCCGCGCTGACCGAGCAGTGCGGGCTCGCCGAGACGAGTGTCACCGGGCCGCTGCTGGATCCGACTCAGTCCGATTTCGGTGATGCGCTTTCCGATGTCGCCGGCGAGGCCGAGGGTGTGCTCGTTGTGTACTACGTGGGCCATGGCATCGTGGGCCCGGACGACGAGCTCTACCTGGCTACTCGTGAGACCGACCATTACAGCGAACGGCTGCACCGCGCATTGCGGTACACGGCCGTCGAGCAAGTGCTCGCGGGTAGTAGGGCGCGCACGATCGTGGTGATACTCGATTGCTGTTTCGCGGGCCGCGCACTGGGCCCGATCGGGAATCTAGCAGTCGCCGCGCTCGATGTGGCGAAGCAGGGCGGCACCTACGTGTTGGCGGCTGCGTCGCGCAGTGAGCATGCACTCGCCCGCCCTGGTGCCACCTATACCGAGTTCAGTGGCGCGTTGATCGAGTTTCTGCGCGCAGGCGATGCCACCGAGCCTGCGGAGCTCACCCTCGAGGGTGCGTATCGCTTTTTGCACCGGGTTCTGTCTGCTCGCCAGGTGCCTGGCCCCCGACATCACGTGACAGGGCAGGCGGGCGCATTGATATTGGCGTCCAATCCGGCCTTTGCGCGAACCCAACCGCCGATCGAACCTGATGGATTCGATGACGCCGACCCTGTGGCCGAGCTGCCGTGCCCGTATCGCGGGCTCCACGCCTTCACCGTCGATGACGCCGCACTGTTCTTCGGCCGCGACGATGCGGTGCGAAACCTGTTGGCGGGCTTGCGGACAGCGCTGATTGCAGGCGACCCGGTCGCTGTGGTCGGGCCGACCGGAGCAGGGAAGTCGTCGCTGTTGCAAGCCGGACTGCTGCCTGCTGTGGCGCATGGTCACCTCGGCGTGCCCGGCGCACAGCAGTGGCCGCACGTGGTCATGACACCTGGACCGCACCCGATGCGCGGACTCTCCGCGCTACGACAAACCACCTTGTCCACCCGTATGTTGCTGGTCGTCGACCAACTGGAAGAGGTGTTCACGCTCTGCCGCGCCGAGAGCGAGCGTCGCCGCTTCCTGACTGTTCTGTGTGCTCTGGCTCGTGAGAGTGACTGCTTTGCAGTGGTTTTGGGAATTCGTGCCGATTTTTACGGTCACTGCCTGCACTACCCGGAGTTGGCGTCGGTGCTCGTGTCATCGGCTAGTTAGACACTTGATGGCAGGACCAGATTCCGGCCAGGATTTGGTCCAGGTGCCCGGTAGGAGTGCTCTCTC
This sequence comes from Nocardia sp. NPDC006044, assembly GCF_042871115.1. Taxonomy (NCBI): domain Bacteria; kingdom Bacillati; phylum Actinomycetota; class Actinomycetes; order Mycobacteriales; family Nocardiaceae; genus Nocardia; species Nocardia sp. NPDC006044. Next base: position 1,101,049 of record NZ_JBIAID010000003.1, on the reverse strand, counting down.
AGCGGCTGCCCACCATCGTTAATTGGTGTGGCTCACTAATTGGCTTGCCTCCCGCCGGGTGCCGTGCCGGAGTGGCTCGAAAGGGGACTGCCCCACGCTCGAACTAGCAATGCCCTCCCGGCACGGACACCACAGGTTGACAGACCAACGGGAGGCCACGGCGATGACCGTCATCATCGGAATGGATCCACACAAACGCTCTGCCACCATCGAAGCCATCGACCCCGCCGGGCGAGTCCTGGCTACCGGCCGATACGCCACCACCACCCCCGGCTACAGCGAAATGCTGGCCACCGCACAACGATTCACCGACAGGGTCGGGGCGATCGAGGGCTGCAATGGTGTCGGCCGCCATTTGGCCCACCGCCTGGTCCACGACGGGGAAACCGTCCTCGACGTCCCCGCCAAACTCTCCGCACATGTACGGGTCTTCGCCACCGGCAACGGCCGCAAAACCGACCCCGTCGAAGCGCACTCGGTGGCGCTGGCGGCCCTGCATTCACCGAATCTGCGCCGCGTCGACACCGATCCGGAGCTGATCGCGTTGGGCATGCTCGCCGACCGCCGTGACGGGCTCGGTCACGCACGCACCGACACCCTCAACCACCTGCACCGGATACTGCTGGAACTGATTCCCGGCGGCGCCAAGAAATTCCTGTCCTCCCACCAAGCCCGCGAGCTGCTCACCACGATCACCGCGACCGACCCGGTCACCACGATCCAGCAACGATTGGCGCTGGAATTGATCGAAGACCTCGAGGCCATCGACCGCAGGACCAGGGCCGCGGACAAAGAACTGCGCCAACTCGTCACCGACCGCGGCTCGTCATTGATGCAGTTGCACGGCATCGGACCCTCCAGCGCCGCACGGCTTCTGGCCGACACCGCAGACATCCACCGCTTCGGCAACCGCGACCGATTCGCGTCCTGGAACGGAACCGCCCCACTAGACGCGTCCTCCGGCGAGCAGCAACGCCACCGACTTTCCCGCGCCGGCAACCGCAAAATCAACCGAGTCCTGCACATCATGGCCGTCGTTCAACTACGCCACCCAACCGCTGGCCGGGCCTACTACGACACCGCCGAACCGGCGGTAAGACATCAATGGAAGCGTTACGCGCGCTCAAGCGGCGACTGTCCAACGTCGTCTACGCCCGCATGCTCGACGATCAACGCCGTCGTGAATTAGCGGGCCCGGGAGGGCAATCGGGGGCGACTACTGACTCCAGCGCGACCGGTTCCAACCCGCACACCGATCCTTCGGACAAGCCACAACCCGGACCCAACAAACAGGCTAACCCCCAAACCCCTGCGGGGCCTTGACCTAATGGGGGTGCCAATACAGGGCGTTTGGCATGGTCGCCCAAGGCCTGGCATCGCCGACCTGGAACATGTTCACTCGACGGGCTACGGCTTTGGGTGGGTCCGCTGCATCGCAACAGGCGGTCCCACGACGCATGGCGGTTCGGCATTGGTCGCCGGCGGGGTGCGCTGTCGAGATTCACGAACACCAACTTGGGTGGTGTTGAGATTCGCGACCAAAGTGGTGTCGAAGTTCGCGACCAGAACCACCGGGACGGCTCATCTGAGGGTTTCCGCGTGAGTCGGGCGAATTCCGCACGAATCGTGCCAGTACATGGGTACATACAGACTTTGTCGACCGCCAACCTCGGAAGGGCCCGGCCCATGACTCCTCACCCTCCGGCAGCGCAGAACTTCCAATCTCTGGCACGGTGATCGCGCCGGGGACAACGGCACGCCGCGCGCCCGGCCCGTCGCCAGACGAGCTGCTGACCACGGCCGAAGTGGCCCCATCAATACAAGTGCGTCGATAGTCGTCGAGACGATAGACATTGCCGTCTACGCTGTGGTGAGTCCTCGTTTGATCATCACTTCGCGATATCCCGCGGCGAGGTCAGGTGAACCGTCAGTTTTGGGGTTGGCTGCGGCGGCAGCATGAATCTCGTCGGCGACGAGCACGGGCTGGCCGCAGGACCGGCGCTCATCGGCGTGTGCTCGCCATGCCTCGGCCAGTTGAGCTTCGGTCAGGTGCAGGCAGCCTGTCAGCAATGGCACGATAGCGAGTGGATCACGCAGCCGAAATGTCGAGCTAACCCGTTCCACCGATACCGCGATGGCAAAGCCGGCCGGGCATCGCTCTCCCATTTCGGCAGTGAACTCGTCGGGCAATGCGGTGCGAAGCCGATGGCGATGCATCGGGTGAGCTTCGAACCACGCCTTGTCCATCGCGGATGCCTGTTCGACGGTTTCCATCTCGATTTGGCTGCGACCGCGAGCCGCTCCGAAAGCTAAGTGTGTACCTCCAGCGTTTCGTGTCGACCGCTTCAGCCGATTGCGCTTCGCCTTTCCCATGGTCGTGATAAATACAGGTCGTCTGCGACGGTTGCGGTTAGGCGCGCCCGCGCCCTTCACAGGAAGCGCGTGTTCAGTGTCTGCGTGCCTTTTCCTGTGATTGCGTTTGTGGCTGCTCTCGACCGAGTCGGGAGCTGTTGAGCGTTCCCTTGACCGCGGAAAGATCGATCATTGGGTCTCAGCCGACACGCGGCGAAGCCGACCGGCACGCCCTCGGTTCCGATGGGTGCGGGCCGACTATACAATCCGTCGTCGGCCCGCACCGCCCGGCTAGCACTCCGAACTTGCGGCGCCTGCCATCTCAGACCTCCAGGGTCTCGGCGTTTGCGCAACGACCGCTTGCGGACGTATCCGCAGCGCTAGGCCGCAGCGGGTGGGACTGGCGGCGCGGCGATAGTGATCATGGTTATTGCGTCTTGTCCGATCCTTGCGTTGATCCGCCCGATCAATGACTCGCTACGGGTGCGTACGGCGGATGCCCATGGCAGAGAGCCGGTTTGGACGACCAAGGTCGTCTCGTGCATAGACACCGGGATCGGCGCTTCGCGCGGGTTCAGGATCACGTCGTCGGCGAACTCGGTGTCGATGGCATAGATCCAAGCATCCTCGACGGGGTGCCGACGCAGCGGCTCTTGTGTCTCGCCGCAGTCGTTGACTTGTGCGGTTTTCACCAGGTATGGGCGGCAGGTCAGGCACGGTATCGGATTGTGGTCGTTCTTGTGACCCATCCATCCGTTGCGGCATCCGTGTGCGCTCGTGTATTCCACCGGCGGTCACCGCACGCTCATCAGGAGACCGCCTGGTCGGCAGGGTCACCGGGGTCGCGTTGGCGGCGTTCGGTCGCGGCGATGTAGTCGAGCAGCATTTTGGCCTCGCGTTTGGTGAGGTTGGGTGCGAACCGATGCTCGACACTGTCTTTGAGTTTTCCGGCGAGCAGCGCGATTTCATCGGGTACGTCGAGATCGACAGGTCCCATCCTGGTCTGGCTTTGCCATGACTGTTCGCTTCCGAGGCGCATTGGTTTGACACCGCATTCTTCGAGCTTCTCGACGAAGGTGTGGGCATCGCGGCATTTGAGGCTCGGCGCGGTCCCGGGCCGTCCGAGGCGATCAAGGAGTTTAGCGCGCAATTCGCCCCAGGTCGGGGCGTCCGATCGCGGTGATGGCGCGGGGGTCGCGCGGTGCCGAATCCCCCAGGTGAATCGGGGGCTTTCGATCGAGCCGGTCTCCAGCACGATGCTGTCCACGAATGCCGCTGCGTCCGGGTCCGACGCGAGGTCGTGGGCCAGGACATCCTGGTCGAGGGTTTCGTCGACGTCGTTCTCCCACCTGATCACCCATTGATCGCTGCGCGACATGTAGGCCGCGGCCAACTCAATGCCATACCGGCGGGCCGCATGTTCGATGAACCGGCGGACCGCGACCGCACGATTGGCCCGGTGTGCTGCGAACTGCGCGAGCGGAGAGGTGCCTCCAGGCGGTGCGGCCCGCACGGCATCCCAATCCACCAAGGGGATCTGGAGTAGATCCTCGACGTCACCGAGGGAAAACAGCGGCACGGAGACGGTTTTTCGCGTGCCGGCGATGTCCTTCGCTACGTGCTGGGCAGGCGCTATCCACTCGGCGGTAACACAGTGATCGAAGTCCACCCGCCGGATTCGCAGATGCTGAGCCGCCTGGGCTGGCCCCACCAGCCTTGCTCGGCGGATCTCGGTCTGGAGTTCGGTGTCCTCAGCGAGGCATCGATCTCGGCCTTGGCGTATCGGTCATCTGGTCCGGGCCAGATCGCGCGTTCGGTGGTGATCCGAATGAACTCGTCATGGCGCGAGACACCCAGAACGCGGCGCGCGTCGTGTACCTCGTAGCTGGACGTTGCCCACTCGACTCGCGTACTGACAATTAATTCGATGAGGTCGCGCTGGTCGGCACACAGGCTGTCGGCGTCGCGGATGAAATACATCGCGGCACCCTTGTACTCGCCGGCTTCTTCGAGATGGCCGAGGTGAACGAGTTCCCAGACATCCTCACGCACGACGGGCAGCCCCAGAATACCCGCAATCCTCTCGGACAACCTTTGCGCACCCAGCCATGGTTCCCATTCGGTGGTGCGCCGACTTCCTTCGACAACCGGCGGCGGGGAAGCTTTGGGTTGGCGTGCAGATGGTGCCATGAATTCGATTCGGGAGACGATTCCGTCGCCGCAGACGGCTTCGATCTTGGCGATGATCTGTTTCGACAGGAGGCGGAGCTGGGCTGCCCAGGCTGTACTTGAAGTTCGAATGGTCAGGATTCCGTTGTCGCAGGCGACTGGTACCGCGTCGCGGGAAATATCTGCCCCGACGATCTCTGGCCATTTGTCCATGACCAACCGGGAACCAGGCCAGACCCCTGCGCCTCGGCCTGCACGCCGCGAACTGTTGTTTCGCTCCAGTTGCACGACGTTGGCAGTCTCATGCTGCGGGGGTGGATCAGGCACAAGTTCAGGCTGGACCTCGGCCTGGTTCTTTTTGTTTGCAGCGGTCGCGCGTTGCTCCATTCGGGCTTTGCGACGTGCCCGCTTACCCCTCGAAGTATTTGGCATGAAGAGAGGATGGGGGCAATGAGGAATAAACCCGGGAATTCCGTTCGGCGTGTCGCGGACACCATGCAGGAACGTCCGTTTTTGCCTACTTCATCAAACGAACGCCTTGCTAGCTCTATGTATAGCACTGTATCTGATACGGCTCGCGTCAAAACGTTAGAATGCTAGCATTCTTTACTTCTTTCATTCATTACTTCTTTAATGTAGATGCCGAGGGCTGGTGCCTCTCGCGATCGGCAGAATGGCGCACGCCCAAACTCACGAGTTCCTAAGCTGTACAAGACATTCGGTGTTCCGGCGACGCTGAGGCGGCCGATGGAATGCCGCGCGGGTCGACGAGGTCACAACGTCGGAGGCCCGGTAGGCGGGCGTGTCGATGACTCGTGACTGTGGCCGACATGCCACCGAGTATGAGCCATGAGCGTAATCTAGCGAGTCAGTACCGATGGCCGAGATCGACCTCGACCTGGACACCGCCATAGCTGTGGCAAGTGACGATCTTCCGCTGAACGACGCGGTATCAGGATTTCGAGCCGAGCGGCACATGACGCCGGACTAAGCGCCTGGCCACTAGCCGATGCCCGCTCTTCGGCACTACCGCGCGTTTCAGGGGCGGCCCCGATAACCGGACTCACCATCGCGACACCAAAACCTTGAAATGGGGTCGATGCGGCACTATCGCGGCAGCGAAGGCCGCTGCGGAGAAGGCGGCCAGACCCACTCGCCCGAACGGCTGAATCGACGCGCCAGCGATGATCCGGACCGGAGTCCAGACTGATCCGGCACTATTCAGACTTGCTTGTCGCTATTCCGAATGCCCGAGACCTCACCTAGAAATGGGGAACGAGGTATTACGCAAGGCTGCAGCATATTTCGCTCGGGAGAACGTGCTCCCAAAATAGTGTTCGCGGTGGTCGCCGAACTCGCCGCGGCCGGCGTGCCCGCCACGTTCTCGTGTCGGGTGCTGGGCGTGTCGAGCGCCGGGGTACTACGAATGGCGCGGGCGCGGGCTGACATCGAGCTGACCGCGGCGATCACCGCGATCCACATCGCCTCACGCGACACCTACGGCGCGCCGAGAGTGCATGCCCGAACTGCGTATAGGCAGGGGAATCCGGTTGGGCCGCAAGCGTGTTGCCCGATGCGGGCATGGCTATGCGAGCACCCCGGCGTCGAGATCATCGTGCGCGACGGCTCCACCGCCTGTGCCGAGGGCACCCGCCGGGCACTACCCGCCGCGGTGCAGGCCTCGACCGCTGGCACCTGTGGAACGGGCTCGGGCGAGTCGTCGATAAGGCCGTCGTCGCCTACAGTGCCTGCTGGGCCGAACATGGACCCAAACGTCAGCAGTTGACCCGCGAACAATCCACGATCGAGCGCTGGCATGCCATTCACGACCTGCTCGACCACGGCGTCGGACTGCTCGACCGGGCACGCCGGCTGGGACTGGGGCTCAACACCGTCAAGCGTCACGCCCGAGTGCCAGAGCCAGACCGGCTGCGCCGCCCGCCGCAGTATCGCGCTGTCTGGCCGATACCGTGATCACCTGCGCGCCCGCCGCGCGGCCGATCCTGGCGTCGCTGTTGTGCAACCTGTTCGAGGAGTTGAAAGGCTCTCGGCTACACCAGCAGCCTCAACCTGCTCTCCAAATACCTCAACCAGGGCTGTCACGTCAGTGACCGGATCGGGCCCTCACCCCGGCGGCTCACCACCTGGATCATGACTCGCCCGACTGAGTTGCCCGACGAGCGTCGCGCCCACCTGCCCGAGCTTCTGGCCACCTGCCCCCAGATGACCGCTCTGGCACGGCTCGCGCACGAGTCCGCACAACTGATGAGCAACCGGCGCGGCAGCGAACTCGACTACTGGATCAACCAGGTCCGCCAGGCACAACTACCCGAACTCAACCTTTCTTAGTCGGCCTCGACCAAGACCACGACGCCGCGGTTACCGGACTGATCCTTCCCTACAGCAGCGGCCCGATCGAGGGCATCAACACCAAGACCAAACCGATCAAGCGATAAATGTGCGGCCGAGCAGGCTTCCGGCTTCTACGACTCCGAATCCTGTTGACATAGAACACTATTCGGCACCACCGAAAGTCCGACAGAGCCCTTATCTGGACAGACCCGAGGGAATCGGATGACTGACTGTCTGCACGCCCGGGTTTTGGATTATGCGTTGGCCTTGGCGTATGCCTCGGTGATCTCGGCCGAGATTCGCCCTCGTGTCGATACTTTGTGTCCGTTCTTCGTGGCCCAGTCGCGGATGGCGGCCGAGTCCTCGCGGGTGGACACTGGCCGGGGCTTGGCGCCCTTGCCTCGCGGTGCGCGTCCGACCTTGCGGGCGTGGGGAGTCCAGTGTTCGAAAATGCCCCGCAGTGTGCTGGCGTTGAGGACGGACAGATCGATCTCGTAGCTCACTCCGTCGAGTCCGAAGATGACGGTCTCTTCGGCGGAAGACTTGCCGTCGTAGTCATCGATAAGGGTGACAACAACTTGGCGTGCCATAGAAGGTTCCTCCAGAACTGATTGGCGACGGGGTGTCGGGTGGTCATGGTAGCCGAATAAGCAGGAAGCCCAGAGGTCGAACCGCCTGCCTCCTCGGCAAGCTCATAGCATCGCTGCGGCATCCCGTCGGTCGTGTCGAAGCGGATCTGCTCTTGTAGACGCGATGGCAAGGGCTTCAACCACAGGTTGGCGCGATGAGTTCTGAGCGGTCGTGTTGGTGGCAGTGAGTTGATATCTCGGCAGCGGTAGACACCCATCATCTGGTGTTTCCTGTGAGGTTCGTGCGTTGTCATAGTGATGGCTGGGCATCTTGGTCGCCGATCCCGCACATCCGTCAGATGGCAGCGACCTCCATATTCGCAGGAGTGGGAATGCGGAAGCAGTCCGCGATAAGGTGGGCGATTAGGATCGCTACGTGATGTCTGCGGCGCATGTGCTAGCTCTCGGCGGATTGACGTTGGTAGCAGCGATGTCGCCAGGACCGGATTTTGTGATGGTAGTGCGAAGCTCGATACTCTCTGGCCGGACAGCCGGGATGGCTTGCGCGACAGGAATTGCGCTCGGCGTCTTCGTGTGGGCGATAGCAAGTGCGTTGGGGGTTGCGGGCGTCCTCGCGTCGTCGGCGTTGGTATTTTCAGTAGTTAAGGTCATCGGCGCGGCGTATCTCATACTGCTCGGAGTGCGAGCGCTTGCCGTGACTCAGCGAGATAAAAATGAAACTATCGTGAGTGCGGGCACCAGCGGGTCTAGTGTAAAGACAGCCTTGCGGCAAGGATTATTTACGAATCTACTCAATCCGAAGGTGGCTGTATTCTTCATAGCGTTGCTGCCTCAGTTCGTGCCCGCCCGACCTGCCTTAACTGACATTGTTTTGCTGAGTGGAGTTAGCGCGGTTGTTGCGTTCATGTGGTTTCTTCTGCTTGCCAACGTAATCAACGCGCTGCGCAGATTGTTTGCGCGGCGGGCATTTCTTCGGAGTATCAATGCCGTGATGGGTGCCGTATTGTTGGTATTCGGAGTTCGAATTGCCATTCAAAGTTATTAGCTTATGTGACGTCGAGTTGATGTAGCGAGCCTATTCGATCATGTCGTCGAAATGGCCTCGATTCGACGGCAGACCGCCGCCCTGAACTGAACGGTCGCGACGGAGATGGGAATTACCCGGCCAGTAGTCCTTCAGTTTTTTCGTTGCACCGTGTTGGTCTCGGTTCGGCCGGGTTGGAGATGTTCTATGATAGCGACAGGGAGGGCAGTGAATTCGCTGGCGATTGAGCGTCGCACCCGAACGGCCGAAGAGACGTGGGCTTGCTGGATTGCCAGTCATTCCCGGTTGCCGTGTCGGCTTGCCATTTGCGACGCCGATGATCAGCGCGTGTCGAGGATGGATGACATGCGGGCAATCGTCGTTTAAGTGCGCTACCGTTTCGGGGCGCAAACCCTCATGGTGCCAGTCGACCCCGGTCACTCGCGGGGACGCAGCGCCCAGTGTTTCCAACCATGGCATCGCTGTATGTTGGTCATGAGATGTCTGAAGCAATACGGCTTCTTGCGGAAGCAAGCCACAACTTGGTCAACGCGGTTATCCGCGTGACGACGAACATGGCTGAGCACGGGCCTCATAAGCCACTGCGCCAGTCCGTCGATTCGTTCGTCGGCATCGACATCGATTCTGGCGCCAGCGCGGTTCGTTCCTTTGGGCTTGACAGCGTAGAAAGCTTTCCGCTTGTCGACAGGGCCGGACAGGTCATCGGCGTGAAGTTCACTTCGCACGAGGATGATATCGCTGCTTATGAGCACTGGGCCGGTGCCAAGCTTCGAACATCGGACAGCTCCTTGTGCATCGGAATGCCCGATGTCATCCGGCATCCAGACGGGGACAGGATCAGTTGGGCTGAAGTCAGGCCTGCTCCATGGGACGCCGGTGGACAGCCGCCTACTTACCTGTTCGCGCACGGCAATGCCGATGGCACCGTCGATATACGTTCTAAGTCTGGCGACGGAACGCAAACTGACGTTGTGGTGGATGGTACAACGTTCGGTCGCGTTCTCGCCGCCAACAGCTACTACCTGCACGCTCTCGAAGGAAACAGCTTGACGACGGTGTCGGGGATCTGCTACGGAGAATCGTTGGCGGAAGGGATGACCGAGCACCTGTGGGAGGCGGGAATCGAGACCGACGTCTATTCGTTCAAGACAGCGGCCAATATATATTCTCTCGGTACATCGAAAGCACATGCAGAAGTCTCGACACTCGCTGCAGTGGCAGTAGATCCGGCAGACGAGCAACATCTGGCGGATCCGATTACACACCGTGCTCTTCGAAGGCACTCCTAGGAGTGAGATCCATTGTGCCCGTGGGATTCACTGCCTGTCGTTCGGAGTCAGCGTTGTCTGCGAACGAGGTCGTTTGATCCGATCTTGATTTTCACTCGGACATCGTCGGAGTACGTGGTGCCCTCGACCGCGCCTGCGAAGCAATCCACGTGCAGGGGGCCGGTACCTCCGTCTACAACAAGGTTCGTTCCGAGTGCTTTGATGCTGACGGAGATTTCCTCCGGGCAGTCGATGATCAAATCAATTCGAGCACGCTGAGCGAAGTAGCGCAACGTTGACGATGACCCGATGTGCAGGGTATCGCCGTGGACTGCGGCGTTGGCTCCGAGGGTGGCCGTATCACCTTCGGCGCGAACCGCGATGATGTCACGCTTGCTGTAGGAGAGGCGGATGTTGCCCCCCACGATCCTGACGACGATATTTTTGATCTGGCCCGGCTCGGAACGAAACACGTCCACGGTGGTCATGGGATCAATCCTCCAGATCATGCATGCTGGTGCCGCTCGTTGCGTCCGCCACATGCGGCGCGCTGCCCGCACGGTGGGGCACCTGTGCCGTGGACATCAGGGTAGAAGACAGCATCGATGTCGTAGTCCCACAAATGGGCAGCCCAGTACCACGGCGCGCCCGCCCAGGAAATAGCTGATCCGCGACCGGCCGGCGCAGGCACCAGATGAACAACGAACTCAGCGCAAGTTACTTTCTCTGCTGCTGAATAGATTTGTTCGAACGTTAACAAGTAGCGCGACGGAATCGGCGTGGAGTCCACGTGCACGGGAGGGCATCTCAGTGACGTCCAGCGGCGCTCGCTGCGGCTTCGGCGGACGACAACTTTTGCGGCGCCCGCCCGGGGATAGCTGTCGGACACCCGCCGCTGCACTAGCGGTCTCCACGTCTAATCGGCCGGAATCAACCCAAGGTTTGAGACCATGCGCTGAAGCCGCGGACCAGCTCCGTGTAGAACTGCTCACCTGGGACTGCGCCTGGATTCTTTCCGGTGTTGTAAAACGCGACATTGCGGAAGGTACCGGAGGTCGAGGCGTTGAGGTTCTTGTAAAATGCCATTTTCCCGCGGCCGAACCCGATGAAGATCCAGAACACTCCTAGCGTTGCCGAGTTCTGCAGCAACGTTCGTACTGCCGCTTTATCGTCGGGTTCGTCTCCCACCTGGACGATGACCAGTGCGGGATCAACTGCCCCTGACTCCTGATAGTGATTGACCACGCAACGCATCGCCTCATCGACTTGCGACCACCCCCAGTCGACCTGGGTGTGCAATTGCCCGATTCTGCCCCGGTAGTTCTGTAGACTGAGATCCTCGATGAACGGTTCGCGCCGACCTGAGAAAACCACAGGGACAGTGCCGTCGTCGTCGAGGTTTGCCGCCAATGCCAGAATTCGCTCAGCAAACGCTTGAACGGTGAAGGACTCGTAGAGTTCTCGCATGTCGTAGCTGTGGTCGAGAACCAAATACACTGCAGCGCGTCGGCTACTCATTCCCGCGTTCGCCAGAGCATGGTTTGCCTCGGTCGCCACCGGCAGCAACCCGGGCGCGATGTCGGTGACTTTCGCGAGCTGGGTCGGTATCCTCGAATCCGATGGCGCGCTCGCTTGTACATGGCCGGGTGTGTCGTCGCTGTCGATATCGACTCCATAGTCAGTGGCCAAGCCACCCAAGCCTGAGGCGTAGCCCTGGCCCACCGCCCGCACCTTCCACGCATCATTGCGACGGTAGGCCTCGGCGATGACGACGACAGTCTCCCGATTAGTGAAGTCGGGTGCGGTGTATTCGACTGTCGGCCCAGGGTTTTGGGTGACGACCAGCCGTGGGGCGCGACTGAAGACCGTCCCCGGACTCAATGGATCGATGCTCGCGACAACCACCACGGTGGCAACGTCGCGAGGGAGACGTGTGAAGTCGACTTTCACTGTCGTGCCGTCCACTTCGACTCCGTGGCGCGTCGGGTTGTTGTAGAACACTAGGTCGCTGTCGTCGCGCACCTTCCTGTCTGGACCGAGTAGCAGAGCCGAAACATCAATCGGCGTCTGATCCGATGCGAGGGAGAATGAAACGTACCCTCCGTTGAGGGCGATATTTTCGCCCTTGCGCAACGCGGTGCTCGACATTCGCTTCCTAAACTGACGTGAGTGGGACTCGACTCTCTACGGAAGCTACACCGCAGCAGGCGATTTCGGTGCTAAACCGGATGAACTCCGGAACCTGCTCCGAAGCTTGGTGCTCCAGCCGGACTTTCCGATCAGTATGTCGGCGCCGCAAAAGGTGTAACGATCGTTAGTGTAACTATCGTTAGAACTCCGCACAGCCGCGACGCCAGGGGGCGAGAAGCCAGCTCTGCAATCCCTGGTTCAATCGCAAGAAACATCGTTGTCGGCGCCGTCCAATGCGTTCATCACCAGACACACAGACCGATGGTCGATCAGCATGGTGCTGTGCGTCGCCGAGTCCGCCGGACACACTTCCTGCAACAAGAAATTCCGGTGACGGTCATCGGTTCTGGCGAGTAGGGTCGTGTCTGTCGGAGTGATCACATCGTCGGATCGCGAAGCGATTGCCGTGTACCGCACTCCCGGCAACGTCTCGCCGTCGGCATTGAGCGCCGCCAAGAATGGTGAGCCTGGCAGTTGTTGCTGGCCTGGGGCTCCGAATACTCCCTGGGCGATCTATGCGTTGCTCATTCCGGCTGCGGCAAAGTCTGGGTACTCCGCACGCAATCCAGCCCAGGTGGAACCACGGTACGGGGTACCGAGTGTGACAACCGCCGCCGCTGAACTCGCGCCCGTGGCCCGTAGATACTCACGTATCACGGTTCCTCCAATGGAATGTCCGACCAGCGCTACCTGTACCGCGCCGGTGGTCTTTCGCACATTTTCGACCACCTGCGCCAATTCGATGGCCATCACGTCGATGTCGAGCACGCCGTAGACCTGGTGGCCGGCCAGGGCGGCGCCCAAGCTCGGTGCTGCCGAACCCTCGCGCATCGCGTCGATCAGCGTCGGTGCTCGTCCGATATTCGCGGCGAACACACAGTATCCCGCGTTGTGTATGGCCGGGCCCAGTGCGACGAAGGTATTCTGCAGATTTGTGCCAGAACCATGAACCAGCACAACAGGATTCGGGTGTGCAGCGGTTGGTCGACACGAGACATCGTTGACGCCCGAGGGCGCCCCGCCTGCGCTGAACACCGGCGCGGCAGTCGCGGAGACGGCGAAACCGGCCAGCAAGACGGACAATGTGGCGGCAAACGGTATTCTACGTACAGCGGCAGTCATCGACATATCAAATTCCCAAGGGAGCTGAAATCGTCGGCCATGAATTGCGCAGAGATTCTTCCCAGTACCCCCACGAGTGTGTGCCGTTCGACTGGACGTCATATTCGGCTCGAATGCCGAGCGCATCCAGCTTCTCCCGCATATTCCGGGAACTCACCGAAGCGGAAACCGACTGCGTCCTGGAGGCCGTCTTGGCGTACGCCCGGGTACCCGCTCGGGCCCGCCCGGTTCGCTTGGCTGGCGATACTGGCTCTGCAATACGCGCGCTTGGATCTCTGGCAGGTCCCCGATGATCCCCTACAGCTCACGGACCGGCCCGTTGTCCCAACCGCCTACTTCAAACCACCTGACCGAGACCCAGCCACCGCGGCCGTCGAGCGGTGCGCGCTCGCCGTCGAGCGCCCGAGCCTCGCGCCACAACTCGGCATGCACGAGGCCGCGCTGCTCAATCTCGCAGTCGAAACCGCGAAACGGCCGCAGGCGTGGGAAGAGGCCGGAGAGTCCGGGATGACTATTCATGCCACCCTGGCCGGGTTGCTACGTGAACTTTCCCGGGATGTGCAACACTGACCTGCCCTGATGAGATCTCGGATGTCTACACTGGCTTTGAGGAGGTGGCGCTATGCTATTGGCTGATCAAGTGGCATCAGTGATCATCGCCCGGCACGGTGGTCGATGGCTGGACAAGATGCCGCTGCAAAAGCTCCTGTACTACGTGCAGGCGTGGCACTTGGCCATCACGGACAGGCCACTGTTTCCCGAGAAGTTTCATGGCTGGCCGATGGGGCCTGTCATTCCCGAAGTATGGCGCGCTCGTGCTGAGGTACGCACCCGCCAACCGGAAAACCAAAAGCTCGACGGGATCGAACTCTGTGACATTGCGTCAAATCTCGTAGATCTGGTCTTGGTGCAGTACGGCTCGATGAGCGGCTCGGAACTCAGCGCGCTGACTCACACCGAGACGCCATGGAAGGAATCCCGCACCCTGTTGCAGGCCCTTCGGCGTAGTCGACCGATCAAGAACGATTCGATGGCCCGGTTCTACCGCCAGGAACGGATGCTCGGCGGCCGGACCGCAGCAGATTTGGCCGCAGGCGGCGTACACGCGCCGGTCATGGACACCGAACGTGTCGACATCGACGCGCTTCTGGCGAGCCTGCCCGAGGACAAACCCGACGACGATCATTGGGGCGGAGCGAATCTCGCGACCGCGAGCCCCGACGACTACGACGGCATCCCGCTGGTACGAATCCGCAACCGGGAGGCATAGCCCCTTGCAACCTGCCGGTACCGAGGTACAGCGGCATGTCGTGATCTTCGACTGCAACATTTACCTCGACGTAGCGAGCTTGACTGGTCCGCCGTTCACCTGGGCCAAATTCAACTCTGCGGCAGCGCGTCTGGCCTTTGCTCGACCAGACCCAACCACGCGGTCGTATCCAGACTCGCTGCTGGCGGTCGCGGTGTGCCAGTCCGGCAACATGACTCGACGAGAGCCGATCGAGGTTGTTGTGAGCGACCACATACAGGTGATGACCCACAAGAAGGCAGTCGAGATACTCGGCTGGCAACGCCAGGACGCGGACACGCTGCTGACCGGGATGATCGGTGGCCTGGTGGAAATGTCGAATGGCTACACCATTTCCAATTCTTGTCCGGACGGTAACCCACCGCTGGATCACGAGGACGGCCTCGTTTACGGTACGTGTCGATTCGTGGCCAACGAAGACCCCCTCGCCCAGGTGTATTGCGTGACCCGGGACAAGCCGTTTGTGGAGGCATACCGAAGCCATGCACTGCGGCAGCACACCAAGGTCCTTACCCCGACGCAGTTCCGCAGCCTTGTAAGGGCGGCGAGGAATCCCATGGCGCGGGTCATGTCGCAAGAGAATTGATCACAGGCCATAGAGTCGGCTTGACAAGACCTTGTCCCCCCTCGCACTCTTAGGGTGCGGAAGGACTGCCCCCCAGATCGGGGCGCAGTCCTTTTTCGTTGACGCGAGGTATAGCAGCTCGGTGCGCTCATAACGCACAGGTCGCGGTTCGAATCCGCCCTCGCTACGGCCGCAGCGCGTCAACGCCGGGGATTCCATTGGCCCGGCAAAGCACTCCAACGAACCCCCAAGGTTCCGCAATCCCCCGGCCGACCTTCCGCGGGGAGAGTCTGCTGCGCGCTGCCCCCACCTCTTGAGATCCGATGTCCCCGAACGTCAGGGCGAGACATCGCACTCGGCAGCATGCATACCTCAGCGGCCAGCGGCACCGACCCACGAGACGCCGTCGACCTCGCGGTCCGGCTCGCCTGAACCAACGACAGCAGCTGCCACATCGGTGCCGACGGACCGCTGCTCTACAGCACGACGTACTGATTCCCTGGTCGACCGCACCCGACCGATACCGAGGTGTATCGCGCGAGCAAGCTGCACGGATTCGACAGCGCGACAGACGAACCTGTCAACAATGCGGACGCAGCGGATGGCAGATAGACCGCATCATCAACGTTGCGGCCGGCGGAACCGACGACGACACCAACCTGCACGTGCTCTGCGACTCCTGCCACGACGCCAAGACCCAAGCCGAAGCCGCAGCAGGCCGAGCCAAGGTGAGCCGCAACCGTGAGCCCGAGCCACACCCCGGACGGATACCACGACGCAGCACGAAGGGGGTGGGGGGACCCCTCGCCCGGCCCGGCGCACGGCGGTTGGCATAGCACTTCCGGGCATGCGTGCGACTCGCACCTGTTTTTCCTGTGGCTATCTAAGGAAGCCAGGCGAATCGTCCATCAGCGACCATGCCGACAACGATCCCGACGGCCGTGATCAGGATGCCTGCGAGAGCGACGCTCAGGTCGGCGAAAGCTTCGAGCCGACTGCTCTTCCGCAAGTCGGCCACAGCTGCTTCTACCGTCGCTCCGGATTCTCTGGTGAGCGCGTCCATGGCGACTGCATTCTGTCCGACGCGCTGGCGAAGGGCCTGGAGGTCGTTAGCCAGTGATTTGACTTGACCCGCCAGTTGCTCGACCTGAATGGGCAGCGGCTGACTTGAGTCCACTACCGAGTGGACCGTAACCGTTGCTGAGTCAGCTACGGCTATCGCGTCAGCAACAGGCACAACGATGGTGGCATTGCGTCGCAATTGCGGAAGCACGATCGCAAGCGCATGAAGCGTCCTGTTGAAAATGAAGTTCGCCCACTGGGTAACGGCGGTCCGAATTCTTCGATTCGAGTTGCGATTCCAAGCGAACCAGAGGCCGTACATCGTCAGAAGTGTTCCGGCAAGCTCAAGCCACTTTCCAGCAGTCTCCATCGCGACACCTTAGACCCCGGTGGGACCTGCTGCTTCACCCGACGCGCACTCGTTCTGCGCACCCTTTCACCCTGGCCGGCCGCCCTGGAGGCGGCGAGACACTGGAGGTCGCATGGCACCGAAACCCGCTCCACCCAAGGGACTTCGGCCCGGAGGCATCAAGCTCTGGCGGGGTATCGTCGCCGCCTACGATCTGCGCGCCGACGAGTTGCGTGTGCTGCGCGAGGCGGCGCGCGAGGTCGACCTGATCGACACGCTTAAGTTGGCGTTGTCGCGTGACGCGATCATGATTCCCGGGTCGATGCTGAGGTAATCAGCCTGCACTCATAGATCGGCAGCCGATCAGGACGGTCTCCGGAAGTCCTGGATCAAGCGGAGCGGCTCCGCCAACACACGTAGCGGAGCCGCCCCGATAACTCGCTGGGACCTAAAGCTCGAAACTGCCGCCGCCCCGGGGTCCCTTGAACTCGACGCTGGTGCCGTAGATCGTGTCCTGCGCACCGGGGGCTACTGCGCCTACAGCATCGCCTGTGCAGTTATCCGACGAGTAGACGTATGCCGTTCGCCGACTGGTGGTGTTCTCGATGGTGATGTCCATCGGGCCGACCTTGATGCAATGATCCAAATCACCGTGCCGGTCCTCGTACACCAATCCGTTGATGGTTGCGGCCTAATCGGTGGCCGCCGGGCTAGTAGGTGCCAGCAGGGTCAGGGTTGCGGCGATGATCCCGGCTGTGATGGTGAATGACTTCACGGTCGATCTCCTCCAGTTGCGAACGGGGTGGATCACACGCACCATCGAGCAGTGGTGCGCGACAGTCCGGGATTTTTGAGCATCGCAGGTAGCGATGCCACTCCGTACGTTCCCACCCCTGGCAGCACGGGTCAGGATGGCCTTTTGACTGATATCCACTCTGCTACTACGAGATTCACAGTAGATGGAATCGAAGCGGCGAACAGCCCAGGCCTGCCTTCGAATGGACATCCGCCACGTGGGAGAAGCTGACGTGGCAGCTGTTGCGGATAAGTGAAGTACACTGCCGACGCGGTCAACGAGTCCCTCGCGTCGCCGCGTCTATGAAGTCGCGGCTGGCACACTCCATGACCTACGCGCGACGATGGGAACGAGGTACTGACCTGAGCCTCACCGAGCGCCATCTCACTCTCGTACCGAGCCCAGAGCAATGAACCGCGCACTCACCCCCGGCCCCGGCTCCGGCGAGCAGCGGCTCCATGCGGGGCGCCGCAAGATGTCAGTTCAGCGCACAATGTACGAAAGGTTCGGTGTCGCTGTGAGGTTCGGGGTTTCGGTCGCGTCCGTTACTGGGAGCGGGTTCAGCCTGGTCGATATCCGCTACGGAGAGTCGGCGCTGAGCAAACCCGCTCCGGGCTCGAATTCCGGTGCGAGAGGGTGGGGTTCGTTGGTCAGCGCGGACACTGCTGCGGCCACTTCCTCGATTGTGGCCTGGACATAGATCAGGGTGGCGCCGGCTCGGCCTGAGGGTGCGGCGTGGGCACCGAATCGCTGGGCAACGGCGTATCCGAAGTTCCGCTCGACGAAAGTCAAAGTGGTGTAGCGGATCCAGTGCGTGGTGACTCCCTGGATCGCGACCCACGGCAGAAAACGACCGATTCGCTCCCACAGATGGTCGTAGCGGCGATGGGTGATCGGGCGACCGTTCCTATAACGCAACAGCTGGCCGGTGGGATCGGAACCCCGTGCCGTATGAGTGATCATCTGGTTCATCAACGTCGGGGAGACGGGGTGCCAGTGAATCGTTCCACCCTTGCCGTGCAGGCGCAGCAAGCATTGCTCCGGATCGAGATCATCGCCACAGATCCCCAATGCGCTCGAGCGGCGGCACGCGGTTTCGATATGAATGCGAACTATCAGCTGGTCGAGGTCCTCGTCGTTGCCTGTGGTCGCTGCGACGCGGTGAATATCGCCAAGGAGCCTCGTAGCGAGCGCTCGACGGGTGCTCGGCAGGCGCCGGGGGACTTTGAGGTTCGTCGCCGGGTTGTTGAAGGCGGATAGATGACGATCGTCCACTGCGAATTGATACAGGCAGCGAATCGCACTGACCATGTGCTCGGCGGCTGAGCGACCTCCGCGGCTGTTGCGTTTGGTGAGTGCTCCCTGCTGTGTTTGCTGGACGATCTCGTTCAGTTCGGCCGCGGTCGGTTCGTCGAGGGTGCGCTCGTGCCACAGCCCATCAAGGCGCCGCCAATAGGGGCCGTATGTTCGCCGGGCTCCGTCGGACACCGTCACGCTGACCCGCGGTATGAACTCCCCGAAGGTCGGAACTGCCCGGTCGCCGGCGGCGGCCAGAAGCTCTTCAGGCCGAACGCCGAGACGCTCCAGGAGTTGGTGGGCAACTTCGAGGTCGTGGCTGCTCACAGCAGCACCTTGAGGTGAGCCAAGACAGGTGCGAGAGCATCGAACAGGACTGCTGGGGGAACAACCGCGACGACACCGCGGGCGGGGAACGCCATGAGCAGCACGGCCTCCCCGGCCTTGGCGGCGGTGGCTCGCTGGACTGCGGCGGGCAGCCGGATGTGACCGCGTGAGTCGATGGCGAAACGGCTACCTCGAGGTTCGGCCGCACGGATGGCGAGGATCCTGTCGAGCATGACGTGCTCGATCGGAGTCCCGGACGGCCAGCCCATGACGTCGAAAATGCGCTGTGCGGCAATCCGCGCGCGATCATTGAGCACCGACAGCGCAATGCCTGCGCTGCCGAGTTGTCGAAGGTCGGCGGAGCCTGGCGCTGAAACCGCGAGTGGCTGAGTGGGGCTCGTCGGCGTTGCGGACTGTCGCTGAAACGTGTGCATCGGGCATCGGCTCCTCGCCGTGCCGCCTGATTCTCCCTTCTCCATGAAAGCCGATCTTCGGGATCGGCGCCACCATGATGAACCGCGGCACACCAACGCTCCGTTCGGGTAGTCATAGCAACGCAGGATCTGCTGGCTCCGGCGGCTCGGGCGAGCACTCGATGACAGTGCGGAACTCGCTGCCTTTCTTGTGGCGTTAGCAACTACCAGTGAACGCATGACTACGTGTTGGGATGCGCCCTTCTACTGCGGTTGGTGAAAAATGAGGGCGCGTCCGGCGGGGATGCGCATACGGTTACGGCCTGGCGTTTTGTAGGTATGGCGCTCTAAGTGAGACGGTTGTGTTCAGTTAGAGGGTCGGTCCTCTTCCTGGGGTTGGGAAGACTGTCGAAGCGTATGGAGCGACGAGCGCAATACCCTTGAGCCAGGGACGTGTCAGCTGTGATTTGGGCTGTGGTAATCCTGTGGATTCGGCCGACCGGGCCCTTCGTCAAAGCACCCGGGTCGGCTGGATGATCGCGATGGAGTAGCAGACCTGTCGGGGCGTCGTGGCATCGGTTTGTGCATCGCGATCAGGCACCTTGGGTGTCGGCCACTCCACGGACCGGCACCCAAGGTATGCCTGCCAAGTCGTCGGATGTGGCGGCGTTTTGGCCGCGTGGCATCAGGATCAGAACTAACTGCCTGAGCCATGTTTGCAGATCGGGACCTTGAACTGAAGCTGCGGTCAGGATTTCTGAACTTCGGCCATCAAGCTCAGGTGTGTTATGTAGGTCAAGCGTAGGCTGGCGTCAGACGTCAACTGGCAGAGTTGATCTGATTCGTGCTGTCGAAAATTTCTCTCAAGCGCAGTAGTTCATTGAGATGTTCCCGCGTCCACTGGCGGACATGCTCGATAAGGCCAAGGATAGTGCGGCCTAACGATGTCAGCGCGTATTCGACTCCGCAACCATCGACGTCTTCGACTAGATGACGACGTATGAGTCCGTCGCGTTGCATCGTCGACAAGGTCTCCGTGAGAACCTTTGCGCTGATCGGCTGTAGGTGTCGGCGCAGGGTGCCGAATCGCTGTGGACCGGATTCAAGGCACAGCACGATCATGGCAGTCCATTTGCCGCCGATCTGAATGGGAAAAGTACTCATGGGGCAGATCGGATCAAACGGAGGCAAAGGGGTATTGGTCCCGCTCATAGGTCCAGTCTAGGCAGTTACGTTGCGGTTACCAGGTCCCCCTCGCGTACCGTCAGGCCCATGTCTGGCAATGCTCGCAACACCGCCCAACACGTCGCTATCTTCGGTGCCGGCGGACGCGTCGGCCGTGCCGCTACCGCAGCCTTGCTTCAACGGAGTATTCAGGTCACAGCGGTGCTTCGCGATCCTGCCCGGCAGCAGTTGCCGAGCCACCCGAATCTTCGCGTGGCCCAAGGCGACGCTGAGGATCCAAGCAGCTCGGGGGCACTATTGGAGACAGTCGACGCCGTCGTACTCACCGTCACTCCGTTCACCGCACCGCCTGACACGTTCGATGGTTTTGACCTCGACTACTACGCGAAGATCGTCATCGGGATCGACGAAAGCTGGCGACGACAACGTCGACGGTTGGTTGCTGTCGGTCTGACCGCCAGTCTGCTACTTGATTCCGGTGAATTGATCAGAGATGACCCCAGTCTGTTTCCGGCCGAGCTGGCACCATTTGCCACCGCCCACGTACGCGAACTCGCCGCTCTGCGCACAACCAAGAACCTCGACTGGGCGATCTTGACGCCACCCGCAGGCTTCGGAACCGAATCTGCAGGTGGGCTGGAGTACCGATTGATCGCAGAACCCGTCACCAGGTTCGAAGCTACGTCGCAACTTTCACACAGCACCTACGCTCAAGCTTTAACCGACGAAATCACGAACCCAACTACGCACGAGTCCCGTGTCCTTGTCGCTCCCGGATCAATTGAGCGGGCAGAGTAGAGAAAGTCGACCGTTCACTCGCACGGGTCCGATCGCGTATCGGTTGTGACGTGTCTACGGCGCGGCCTGGGACAAATGGATGCCACCGTCGACCCCGAGCCGGGCAATCCCGGCACTCAACACCTGCAATCGATCTGGCCCCGCTGGCCGGAGGCGCTTCATGTATCCGATAACTCGACCCTCAGCGGCGGCCATGAGGGAAGCGTGGTGCCTACGCAATGGGCAGTTCGGTACGCCTACTCCATTCACTCCAGCTACCGGGGTACAGGCGAGCGACCCCCAGGCCTGCGTATTCCATCGCGAGGGCGTTGTGACAGGCGGTCACGCCAGCGCCGCAGTAGTGCACGACGGTCGCCGGGTCCGTCCCTGGTGTGACGCCGACAGTTGCGAAAGAGGTTCGGAGCCTGTCCGGTGTGATGATGCGGTCATCCGAGGACAGATGGCTGCGGCACGGAAGATTGACTGCCCCGGGTATGTGTCCCGCACGCGGGTCGGCCTGAGGAATAACACCGAGCCGCGGATCTACCTCTGGATCCTCACCTCGGTACCGATTTCCCGGGCGAGCATCAAGCAGTGTCCAGCCTTCTGTCTGAATCTGATCGGCACTTGCGAGCCGGTCGCTCGGCCAGGCCCGCGGCTCGAATTTCGCGGATGAAGGTGGTGGGACGACGTCCGTCAGCGGAGCGCGATACGCGGAGATTCCGCCAGAAAGGACCGCTGCCAGCGCTCCGGCGGCACGAAGCATCCACACCAGGCGTGCGGCGATGACCCCTCCGGCGTCGTCGTAGGCCACTGTCGGAGTATCCCGACTGATCCCGACCTTGCTCATCGCAACGGCAAAGGAGCTCGGTGAAGGCAAGGGGTGACGTCCGTCGCGGTCCGATCGGTCGCCGGTCAAATCCTGGTCCAGGTCGACGAAGACTGCCCCACGAATGTGACCCTCCAAGTACGCGTCTCGTCCAGAGCGGTCCCAATACCAACGCGTGTCGACGAGATGGAGTGGCGAGTTCGAGTCGAGAAGCCTCTGACACCATTCCCATGAGACAAAAGGGGGCAGCAAGTTCGCCCCATCGCGACCATCGGAAGGGGCAACCGCATCGGCTTCTGGGCGGATCGCGCTCATGCCACGACTTTACCTGACGTACAGAGAATCTCTTCCCATCATATAGAATCCGATGCCTATTGCGCTGATCTTAAATGGATAATCGAAATGGGCTAGATTGTTTCTTGTGTAGATTCCGACGACAACGGTGCTGGTAGGGCAGAGCTTTCTAGATATCTGCGCTATCTGCTAGGTCGGATTGGTGCTGGCTGATCTTTGCGATAGTGCTTTTCGCGACCCGGCCAGTGTTCCAAGTCTGCCGGGGCGTCCTAGCCGAAGTTCATCGCAGCGGGATTCCCATTGCCGGGAGGCCGGCCTTGTTGGTGGGGTAGCTACGGTGGCCGCGACACGATACGACGATGGATGAGCCACATGACTGAATTGATCGAGCAGATCGAAGAGCTGGCAAGAGAGTTCGCGGCGAGCGGCGCGACAGCGGGAACATTGGAAATACACAACGGCGGTAGGAGTGGTGGTTACGGCATGTCGTGTCGCGACGTGGTCGGCGCGCTCGCGCCGGTATGTCCAGACACTACGGTCATATCAGCGGCGGTACGTGCTGAATCGGGCGTAGACGCGGACGACCCAGTTCGGATGCGGCTGCGGCTGTCCGGCGATAGCTACGAATTCCAGTATTGCTGCAAGTCACAGCACTACTACGTGCGCGAATGGGAGTCCGCCCGACAGGTGGTCCTCGACCCGGCTTACCGCTATCCGGGTCATTCCATTCCGGTCCTGCTCACCGACACCGCCCCCGATGATCGGCCCACCAGTCCGGAGCTGGTCGTGACCAGGCCGACCTGGTTGATGAGTACGTCGAGCTGCGCACTCGGCAAGAGGACCACGCACCGCGGCTGGGTACAGGGAACACAGAAGCGGAGATCACCACCGCCGAGGCGCGGATCGGTTTCCGGCTGCCGGAAGAGCTGCGTGCGCTGTATCGGG
This sequence comes from Nocardia sp. NPDC006044, assembly GCF_042871115.1. NCBI lineage: Bacteria > Bacillati > Actinomycetota > Actinomycetes > Mycobacteriales > Nocardiaceae > Nocardia > Nocardia sp. NPDC006044. The sequence continues at coordinate 1,077,814 of NZ_JBIAID010000003.1, read as the reverse complement.
TGGCGCTGGCTAGCGTCGCCGCAGGCCACCTCAACGACGAAATCGAGACGGCGGATTTGGAATACGGCCACGGCACTATCGGGGCCTGGAAGGACTCACTGTTCGCCAGCATCGATACTACGGTGTTCGTCCTGGCCCCGCGGCGTGGTGCGTCGAATATCGCGCAGCCCGAAGTGGGTGATTATCGGCACCAGCGACCGCGATGTGACCGCCGTCGATCTCGACCCCGGCCCGATCGGCGTGTTGGGCAGGTGATCAAATTCGAACCCGGCGGGTGGTACGCGGCCTTCCGGCAGGACGATTCCGTTCTCGCAGTGCTGCAGCGGACAGTCGAGTCAATGCGCGCGGGCGAGCCGGTGCTGGACTACTACACTGCCCAAATCGAAGACCATCCGCAGTACGAGGCGTACCTGCGCGGCGTCGGCGAATCCGTCGCGGAGCTTCCCGGTGCGATCGCCGTGCAGAAGCTCACGATCGACGGTCGTGACTCGTTCGCCGCCGCGGAACTAGCGGCGCTGCCCCTGCTGCGGGAGCTGCGAGTGCGCGGTGTCGAATCAGTGCAATTGCCAGTGCCGCACACGATTCCGCTGGAACAGCTGCACCTCACCGCGCCGCGCATAGAACTGGAGTCACTGGTGGGCCACCCGACCCTCTGGGGCTCACCCTCCACGGGGCGACCGAGCCAGTGCACATCGGCCCGTTGGCCACACTGTCGTCGCTGCAACGCCTGGACATCTCGGAGCTCGAGGTCCGCGACCTCGAGACGGTCGCCGCGCTGCTGGCCTTACGGGTGTTGGCGGCCACCACACGGCAGCGGCAGTTGCTGCGCGACCGCGACGCGATGCCCGCCAGACTGGCCGCCGCGGAGCTGGCGGGCGACGCTGCCTTCGATGACGAAATCACCTGGGTCGCCGGTTTCGGCGCCGATCCCATCACCGCTTCGCTGCCGGTCGTGCGCGGCACGCTGACGAATTCGTACACATCTCGTATCAGGTGAGAGGTTGAGTACCCAGCCACCGAATCGGCGGATCGTGCGCATGATGTACGGGGTGATGGTGGCCAGTTCGTCGGGATCGACCGGATGTCCTTCGGCCGCAAGCGTGTTCGCGGAATCGGTGCGGTCCAGGGCGTGGAGTAGATTGCGCAGTTGGCGACCAGTTCGTTGATCTTCACCACACGTTCCTGATGGTCGGGGTCGTCGTGGCCGATCAGCTTCCCACCGAACATCAGCCAGGCGGCGAACCCATGGAATGCCTCCACCCGGTTGGTGATCGCGGTGATCTGCTGGCGCAGTTCGGGTTCAGACAAAACCGCGTCAGTATGATCGTCCTGATGCGCAGGGTTCCGAGTGCACGCTCGGCGGGCACCCGATCCTTGCCGCTCCGGGCCAGCGCGATAGCGATGAGGTCGGTTGCCGTATTGCGGTGGCGGTCGAGCCAGCGCACCGCGCACTCAGTGCGCTTGATACCGGTGTTTGTAGTCCGGTATTGGCAATCTCCCTATCCGAACCAGCTCTCGGGTCAGGTGGCGGCAAAACACGAGATCGAACGAACTACTGGAATCTCTGTTGTTTGTCAGACGTAAATTCGATGGGTTCGCTCGCCGGTGATACCTGACCGGACCTGGATCGGCGGCGGTGTGTCTCGTCAAAGATCCTCGTCGACGGGGAGTCCGTGGTCCCGCAGCCAGGTGCGGAGCTGTTCGCGGTCGCGTCGGGCGTCAGCGGCGAGGAGCCTTGACGGAGTCATGGCGAGATAGCGTTGGAACGTTGCCTGCTGACGATTCTTCCGGGTTGGGTCGGCCCCTGCCCGAAGCAGGTCGAAAATGCTGTCGTAGTCGTCGATCTCGCCGGCCAAATGCAGGGGAGTGTCGCCGATGTTGTCGGCGATGTCAGCATCGGCACCCGCTGCCAGCAGCAGCTGACGCTGTTCTCGGCGACCATGTAGTACCGCGTCCATGAGTGGTGTGTTCCCGGTAAGTGGGTTGACGAGATCGACATCAACATCATTTGTCAGGAGCGCGTGGAGGTACCAAATGTCCTCGGCCATCGCCGCGTAGTGCAACACACTTCTTCCGTCCTGATCGGTATGCCTAGTGGTGGCGCCGTTGTCCAGCAGTGCGGTGAAGGCGTCCTTGCTCAGGTTCGCCAGCGCCCACTGCAGCAGGCTGATGCCGTCGGTGCCTGTCGCGTTCGCGTCGGAGCCGTAAGCGATGAGCCGACGGACCTCCGCGGCGTCATTCCATGCCACGGCCGCTGCAACGCGCGCGGCCGACGGATCTGAAAACACTGTCACCCCATGTCCTTCAGCACGCCGGTGTCCTCACATCGCTAGTTCCTGATGTGAACCTGGGCCGGACGCGGACCATGGCTGGTATCGCTCCAACGCGGCAACCACAGTTTTCATCCGATGAACCGTTATCCGGTGTTCGAGCCGACTACGTAGATTCAGGCGTGACAACGGCGCAGGGTCGGGCAATTCCACAGTATGACCGAGTGCCGGTCTGATGCGGACCATACTTCCTGCTACGACGGCTGCTGACGGGAGTCCAGCCATCGCCGCGCCGAGCATCCTGCCCGCCGCCCGCGCTTGTGCTGTCCCGACCGCATGCCCGACCGACATCCCTAGGACTGCTCCGACCGAAGAGCCGACGGCACCGCCCAGCAGTCCGCCCACCGATGTTCGCGCACCGGTCCGGCTCGCCAAGAATTGGGTCAGTGGATCCCCTGCGACGACGATATTGCGGAAGAGTTCGTCGGCATGAGCGCGGACCGCGTCCACGCTCAGATTCATTCTGGAGATCGTCTGATCCGACAACCCGGCCGCATGAAACGTGACGGCCGGCGCGCCGGACTTGACTGCTGCCAAGGCGGCAAGACCACCTCCCAACGAGTGTCCAGTCACGACGAGATTGTCGTGGAACTGATTCTTCGCAAGCTTACCGATCCGGGCGGCGAGGACGTATTGCTGCGCTTCGAGTCCCACTGCCTGGTAGATATTCGCTTTCCAGCTTTTCCAGCTGGCATCGGTTCCGGCGAACGCGAGCACAGTGTGTCCAGAGTCGTTCCGGTATACGGCGAACCTCAGTCCGGTTTGCGCGTCCCTGACCAAGGGACTCGATATTCCCCACTCCTCGAGTTGGTCCGACCGGAGGCGGACGAATCCGTTGATGTCATGACCAGGTCGAGTCGGTGCGCCGACGTCGTCCGCGAGTGCGGCCAATGTGAGATCGAGCTCCTTCGGTTCGCGCCCGGCGACTGTGCGGGCGAATGCGGCGGGTGGCTTGCGCCTAGTCGGGATAGGTGATTCGGGCGGATGACTGTTGATTAGGTCGTGGTCGGAACCGTGTGGACGTCGAGGCCGCTTCTCCGACACGATGATTGAATGATCCGCGTTCCGCAGTTCTGCTGCCGATTCGCGTACCACATGGCTGGTGGTCCTGATGTGGCGGGTAAGCGTCTCCTTGAGTTTTGTGACCCCTTCGAGGAGGCCACGGGCAATCCGATCAAGAGTGGCATTTACCTCGCGCAATCAGTGCACCGTCGTCTCAGCGGTGATCGCAGCGAATCAAGTTCGGGTACAACATCATCCGGCCGCGCACGTCATCTCCGCCAACGTCTCATCTAGCTCGGGCAAGTGGCACCCATACGTGATCGAAGATGACGACGATCCGCGACGAGTAGTGGCCGGCGGTCCCCAGGCGCGGCGATTACGGCGTCACTGGAGGAAACGAATATCGGGCAGGTCGATCGGCGTGATCTCGTCGACGAACGAAACCGCAGTTGGCGCAACCGAGGCGTCAAATAGTGCTGTATGGACCGGTACCGCCGCGACACCGAGCGCAATAGCGGACGGATCGCATTACAACGTTGTGGCAGGGAGGGCGCAGGGACTTGCCTAAGACCTTCTTCGAGCATGTTCTCGGTGTTGAAGCGATCGCCGTCGCACGAGGTAAAAGACGTGGCACGCGAGATGGCGTTGCTCAACTCTTTCTCGGGCACCGACATCCGAATCTCCTTCTGTCGAGTGAGTTTCGTCCTTGCTTCATGACGGTCTCGTCGCGACATTTCTGACCGCCTTTTGTGGATAATCAGCCATGGGAACATATCGAGGATGGCTAGGTAATCCCGGCAGCGCCCGTGGTTTCGGTTGTCCGAGGGGTGGTGCGATACCGCGGTTGCGCCGATTGGATTGTCTCCCAGGTGATCAGGGCACCAAGCGTCGCGCAGAGGATGATCATTGAGGCCAGGGCGGGTAGCGTTGCGGCGAGCGGCACCAGAGCAAGCAAAACCGCTACGGTGATCACTCGGGCCACGCCGATCGTCCGTGTCGCGTAGTGGTTGGCGCCGATCAAGCCGATCAGAAACAGCACGACGCCGCCGTACAGTGCGAACAAAGGGATTCCGTAGAGTGCGTCCTTCAACGTGTGCTGCGAGGCGCCACTAACGTAGTAGAGAACCTTCTTCAACCCCAATGAGAGACCGATGATTCCGACGATCATCGGGAAATGCCAGAAGGTATACGACCTGGTTGCCAGCTTGATCTGCTCGGCGCCTTCGGCCTGACGTAGTTCGTGTTCCATCGACAGTGCGGCGCCGTCGAAGTACGCCCACCACAGCAGTCCGGTGATCGCCAATCCCAGCATCGAGCCGAGGGCGATCGGCCAGGAGATAGGCAGCCCGGCCACGCCGATGCCGATAGAGACGATCGATTCCCCGAGCGCCACAATGACAATCAGCCCGTACCGCTCGGCGAAATGGGTCACCGAATTCAAGCGCCAGTCCGAACCGGCGAACAGCGTCCAGAGGTAGTCGCCCGCGATCGCCGCGATCCACAGCCCGATCTGCGTCGTGCCCGAGGCCATCGTGGCGATCACCAGCAGTGTGGTGCCGATGGCGAGTGAGCCGACCGCCCAGCGCAGTACTTGACTGCGCAATTGCGGATCTTCGGCGCTGGCCAGCCAGAACATGACAACCTGCACCGACCGCACGATCAGATACGCGATGGCGAAGACCAGTGAGCCGTTCCAGCCGCCCTCGAGATCATGAAAGGCCTCGGGAATGCTGAGCGCGGCCAAGAACGCGCCGCCCATCGCGACGAACATCGCGACCCTGGCGAAGCCCTCGTCGGCGCGGATCACATTGCCGAGCCAGGAGTAGGCGATCCACAACCACCACATCACCGCGAGCACGAGAAACGCGCGCAACATGTTCTTCGCGCTGGTCTCTTCGGCCGCCAGGTCGGTGACCATGGTGAACGCGAAGACGAGCACCAGGTCGAAGAACAGCTCGAGCTGCGTCACCGACCCGCCTTCGGCCACCGGTGTGAGCCGAATTCGTTTGGTACCGATCATGATCACATCGTCGCAGTCCGTGGCGATCAGCACATTCCCACAAGTGGGCGGCCCGCGGTCGGTGAGGTGTCAGCGGATCGGCCGCCGTGGAGCGGTCTTGGCGCTTCCCTTGAGCCGGGACCGAATCTCCGGAAGAGGCAGACGGAGGTCTGTTCGTCTCGTCGATGCGCGCTGACATGACTTTAAAGGACGCGTCCGGACGTATTAGCTGGGTCCAGTTCAAAGATCACCGGATTGACGTGGGCAATGGTCGTGAACTCATGGATCTGGGATGCGACTGGGTGGCAGTAGGTGCAAATCTGGATTGGAGACTGTCCGACGTGTTAGCGCGTAGCCTGGAACAAGTCGATGAGAATCCCCATGTACGGGAAATCATCGAACGCAGGGCAGTGGACCTAGTACTGACCACGGTGGCGAGTCATCTGACCTACTTGGACCAGATGTTGAACGACTTCCAGGCGTGGACTTCCGCCAATTCGGTCTGACAGGTGTCGATCTGGAAGATGCGCGGTGGTCGGATGCGACAACGCAGTGCCCCGAGAACTCGATCGAGGAGATCCGGCGAGACTCTGTCCATCATGATGATGGCGTCTACGACATCAGCTGCGGCACAAGCGCACCTCGGGACAGCTTCGTGTGATCCCGTCGGGTGATGCTCGGATGGACATCGCAGCGAAGGGTGCGGCCCCGGTCTCCAGCGTTCGGCCGGGGCCGCGCTGATGCCAAGGCTTACTCCAGATGATTCGGGACGATGTTGCATCGTTGCATCAGGAGAATCGGCATAAGCGCATTTGCGCCCGTATGGGGTCCCGAAAGTCGTGGCATCTGGCGATTGATTGACCTGGACTTCTGGTTTGTCTCACGCTGTGGCCAGCGGGTTCTTTCTGAGTACGATGGCATTTCTTCGGTTCAGTCCGGTTACCGTGCACCGCGACCTGCTTGGTGGCTGCCGTTGCGGTTTCGATAGCGAATCTGGGCAACGAATGATCGCGAATCCCGACATCGCTCGTTGCGGCGGGTGTTTATGGTCGCGAAATTTGACACCACTGTTGGGGTTGCGGTGATAGATGAGAGGCGACGAGCATGCAGGCGCTCGGTCCCCTGCGAGAGCCTGCTTGTTCCCCATTCCTGTGTGCATCCATTCTTGGGAAGGGCGCGACTGGGCGAGGGGATAGCGTGGGCAGCCGTGACACACGACTGGTCAGATGTGAGAGATCGGATTGCTCGCATGGCCGTAGCTCCGGGTGCGGATGAGGTACATGGCGCCGCAGGATTCGGACATCGATTCTTCCTCGAAGAACCGTTGAGCTCTGCGGAGCTGGGTGAGCTGGAAGACCAGGTGGGGGTAGTGCTGCCTGAGGAGTATCGGTCGTTTCTGCTGACCGTCGGTCGAGGCGGGGCAGGACCTGCTTGGGGTCTGTTTCCTGTCCGTCATGCGGAGAGCCGATGGCAGTGGGAGGGTGACGGCGCGGAAATCACTGCGCTGAACACGTTGGCGCAACCCTTTCCGTACATCACGGCGTTCAACCCCGCAGACGGGCTCCCCGGACCTCCCGAGGACGAAGACTTCGACTCGGCGGAAGCATACGAGGAGGCCGAGGAAGCGTACTGGGACAACTACTATCAGGTCATTGACGCACCCGAGCATTCGGTCGGACTGATCTATCTGTGCCACTTGGGCTGCGCGTATCGTGAGGCGCTTGTCGTCAGTGGGCCGGCAAGGGGGCAGATGTGGGGCGACAACAGAGCTGATGGTGGTGGATTTGCGCCCCTAGTTGATAGTTGCGGGGTCACCCAGAGTTTTGCTGTCTGGTACCGGCGATGGCTCGAAGACACCGAATCCCAGCTCATGATGCAGACGCCTGACCCGCCGTCCTAGTGTCGTCCGATGGCTCGGTACTAGATTCCAGTCTCAAGCCACAACGGCCTCTTCGGTTTATGGGTCCCAGACGACCAGACCGAACTCGCTGGCGAGTTGGAGTATCGCTTCGATCGCTGGCGTGCTCCGCGGTGAGTCGCTCAGGCACATGCGCACGTGGTCTATGCCGACGTCCATCGGCATAGACATCCTTGGGCTGTCCTCGGGATAAGGCGGGTAGTCCGGGAACTGGGTCCGGCGTAGGCGCGGGCGGGGGGCCTATCCGTAGGTGCGTTCGACCCAGGCGAGGGTGGTGTATTTCGTGGCCACAGACCAGGTGCGGATTCAGCGGGAGTGGGCCTGGCGCGGTTGGCGGACTACGGCAGTCGGAAGATGACCTTTCCGCGTTCATCGAGTTCGAAAGAGACCTTCTCCAGTTCCGGGTCGCGAGTGAAAAGAAACCGAGCGGCTTTCTCTGATCCGATCAATCCGCCCTTGCTCGCTATACCGAAGTCGTCGACGAACGCTTCTCCGGTCACGACGAAACCACGCAATGGTGGGATCTGGATAGTGGTCGTGTCCTCGACATAAGGAGTCGCACTGACAGAGGTCGTGATCGGCCCGAACCGATACCCTGTCAGATCTGCGCTCTGTAGCGCTTCGGCCAAGGGCTCGGTGACCGCGTATGCCCCGCCGTAGGACTTGATCATTTCGCTGCCCTCGCGGATCGGGGCAGAGAACTCGAAATTCGCTGTGACGACTCGGGGCGGGTCGAAGCTTTCATCGAGCTCGACATCACCGAAATCCGCGGGTACTTCGGGATTGATGCGATAGAACGGCACGGGACTCCTTTTCGAGAACTTCAGTTCAGGTAGCACGTTCCGGTGACTTCGAGCGTAGGTCCTGCGATGGAGCAGGTGTTCAGCCGCCGCCGGATCCGGGGCCGTGTCTACCGAGGCCCGGTTTGTTCGGAACGGGTTTGCTTTGCCCGGGTGTCTGAGGCTTGTCCGGCTGCGGTTTGCCCGGCTGTCCCGGCACCGGTGCACCGGGTGGAGGTTTTGTACCGGTCCCGGGACTTGTTCCGCTGGTGGACGGGTTCGCCGGAATTGGGTCGCGGGGAGGGAGCTGTTGTGGCGAAACGTGGGGGAGTTTGTTGCGTGGCGTGACACATCGCCAACGGTCGACATGATGTGCCCGTGATCGCGCAGTGCCGTCGCCTCCATGGAACTGCCCGGCGCTTCGAGCATCGTGCAGTGTGCGCACGCGATCGCGGCGGCGTGCGCACCTGCGGGTGAGGACTGTCGATCGAGGCGAGTTCCAGGGTTGTGCCGGCCACGAGGAACCTTCCGGTACGTTCAGCGTGCGGGCGCCTTCATCGCGGCCGGGGTGGGCAGTTGCGCGGACAGGATCGGGTGGGGTTCGCCGGTGAGCACCGACAGTGCGGCGGCGACCTCGGCCAGGTGGGACTTGACGTAGGTGGCGGTGGCGCCCGGGCCTTTGCCTCGGTGTCCGGCGTAAGCGCAGGCGACGGCATAGCTGAAGGTGCGTTCGACCCAGGTCAGCGTGGTGTGGCGTAGCCAGTGGGTCGTGATGCCCTGGGCGGCGACCCACGGCAGGATCTCCCCGACGCGATTCCAGAGGTGGTCGTAGCGGCGCGAGCTGATCGCACGCCCGTTGCGGTAGTGGAGCAGCTGACCCATCAGCGGGCTGTGACGCTGCGCGGCGTGCTCGACCAGAAAACGCATCAGCGTCGGCGAGACTGGCTGCCAGCGATCAACGCCGTCTTTTTCCCGGAGATAGATTAGGCACTGCTCTTGGTCGAGGTCGTGCGGGCGCAGAGCAAGCGCGCCGCTGCGGCGGCAGGCGGTCTCGATGTGCAGGCGCAGGATCAACGCGTCGAGTTCCGGGTCGTCGCCGCTGGTCGCGGCTGCATGGCAGATCTCGGCCAGGCGGGCCGAAGGGATCGCGTAGCGGTGCGAGGGGCGCCGTTTCGGCATGGCCAGGCGGCGGGCAGGGTTGTCGGCGGGGCGGATCCATCCCTTGTCCTCGGCGTAGCGGTAGACACAGCGCGCCGCGCTGATGAAGTGTTCGACCGCACTGGTGCCCCCACGTGAGGCGCGATTGACCCGCGCGCCAGCCTGGACGTCGCGGGCCATCCCCTCGAAATCGGCCTTCGTCGGCTCGTCGAGGCGGCGATCCGACCAGGTGTGTTCCAAGCGCGTCAGCCCGGCGTTGTAGGTGCGCAGGGTGCCCGGAGACAGGGTGGCGCGGACCTGAGGGATCACCTCGGCGAAGGTCGGCACCACCGTGGTGCCGGCGACCAGGTCGGCTGGGGAGATCCCCATTTGGGCGAGCAGCAGCTTCGCCGCGGCGAGTGTCTCCGCGTCGACGCCGGGTGCAGGGGTGTTCACGCGGTCACCGCCGCGAGCATCGGCAGCGCGGTCGTCACCAGTTCGCCGATCGCGACCGGGGGATAGACGAGCAGGCGTGCGGTGCTGCGCCGCCCGATGAGCAGCGCCCGGTCCCCGAGGAACAGGCTCACCCGGCGGCGCTGGCGATACGGCAGCCGGATATGCCCATTACCGGTGACGATCACCGTGCCGCGCGCGCCCGGCCACAGCAGCAGCGCCCCGGATTCGGTGACGGCTACTTCCAGGCGAACGGAGGGGCGGCACCCTAGCGCGGACAGTAGATGCTTGTCAGCGATTCGGCCACCATCGCCCACCGACGACACGCCGACGACGAGATCGCCGTCAGCTACCCGGACAATCCGGTCGGTAGGTACTGGACCATTGATCAACTCTTGAAGCTCACCTTGCGGCGGCACCAGCGCGGGGATCATGCGCACCCCCGCCCAGCAAACCTCCCGCACGACACCGATGACCTTGATAGTGGCAGAGATGGCAGATATCTGCGCAGTTCAGAAGGGGTAATCACTGGTCGTCCTCCGTGTGCTCGAGAGCTCTCGAACACACGGGGCGAACATCCGACACAGATGTCGGAGAAACGTGCGCGAGAGGGGACTTGAACCCCTACGTCCGTGGACACCAGAACCTAAATCTGGCGCGTCTGCCAATTTCGCCACTCGCGCGTGATGGTACGACCGTGCAAACTCTACCGGGCTTGACCGCGTTCGCGAAGCTCCGGGCGGGCGTGGCGTACTGGTGGGTAACCCTACCAGGGATTATAACGATTTGATAACCGTCAACATGAGGGGCGCTCATGTTTCCTACGTGTTAGTAACCCGGTCGACCAGCGTGTTCAAACATGAGGAAGGGTCATGTTTGGCATAGTTCTGGTACGGACGTACACGAATACTGGGCAGTATGCGCTCTGGGCGACGAGCAAACGTGAGGATTTCCTCATGATTCTGGCTATCCTCGCCGTTATCAGGCCCCAACGCTGAGGAACACCTGCGCACCGGAGGGAGCGGCGTGTCTCGGAGGGCATGTCGCCAGGAGAAGGAAGTCGAATCGTCTTGACGATCAACGAGAGCACCGAGACCGGTACCGGACAGAGCGCGAAGGTCGGTGCGGCCCAGGGGGCTGGGACCCGATCGCCACTGCTGGATCGCCTGCTGAACGGGACGCCCTACGCGCTCGCGTTCGGCGGACAGGGCGCCCAGTGGCTCGACGAACTGGAAGAGATCGGCCGCGACAGCGCGCTGGAGCCCGAATTGACCGCTTTGGTCAACGAGGCGGAAGCGCTGCTGGAACCCGTTGCGGCCCAACTGCTTGTGGTCCGTCCGGTCGGCTTCGACCCGATCGGGTGGATGCTGGAGGACGAACTGGTCGACACCGACCAGGGTGAGGTGTCCGCGGCCCCGTCGGCGCAGATTCTGCGTTCGGCCGCGGTGTCGATGCCGGGCGTGCTGCTCTCGCAGATCGCCGCGATGCGCGCGCTGCGGTTGCAAGGTCTGGATCCGGCCGAACACGCGCCGGTGGCGATCGTGGGCCACTCGCAGGGCCGGCTGGCGGCGACCGCGGTGGAGGCCGGCGGGCAGCGCGACGCCGAGATCCTGGCGGTAGCGCAATTGATCGGCGCGGCCGCCGGTTTGGTGGCGCGGCGGCGCGGGCTGATGCCGGTGGGCGAGCGCTCGCCGATGGTCGCGGTGTCGAACGTCGATCCCGAGGAGTTGCGGGCCGTGGTGGCCCAGGTGGCCGAGGGCATCGACCCGGCTTCGGCGGCGGTGGTGTCGATCCGCAACGGGCGCAGGCGCGCGGTGCTGTCCGGCACGCCGGCGCAGTTGGAGCGAGTCCGCCAGCGCTGCGCCCAGATTCACGACGAGCAGTCGCGCGAACGCGAAGCCAAGGTGCGCGGTGGCGCCATCTTCGCGCCGGTCTTCGAGGACGTGCTCGTCGACGTCGCGTTCCACCACCCGGCGCTGGCCGACACGGTGGATCTGGTGAGCTCCTGGGCCAACCAGTGCGGGCTGGACGCGGCGCTGGCCGGCGCGCTCGCGCAGGAGATCCTGGTCGACCCGATCGACTGGGTGGAGATCGTCGACGGCGTGGTTGCCGCTGGCGCGCAATGGATTCTGGACCTGGGCCCCGGCGATCTGCTGTCCCGGGTGACCGGCGGTTCGCTGAAGGGCACCGGCGTCGGCATGGTCGCCGCCGCGACCCGGGCCGGGCAGCGCAGCCTGCTCACCCCGGGCGCCGCGCCGGCGACGGCCGCACCGTGGACGGCGTTCGCGCCCCGCCCGGTTCGGCTGCCGAACGGGCGGATCGTGGTCGAGACCGCGTTCACCAAGCTGACCGGGCGTTCGCCGATTCTGCTGGCGGGCATGACACCGACGACCGTCGACGCGAAAATCGTTGCCGCGGCGGCGAACGCGGGGCATTGGGCCGAGCTGGCCGGCGGCGGACAGGTGACCGAGCAGATCTTCGCCGATCGGGTCGCCGAGCTGAAGACGCTGTTGCAGCCGGGGCGTGCGGTGCAGTTCAACTCACTGTTCCTCGATCCGTACCTGTGGAAGCTGCAGCTCGGCGGCAAGCGACTGGTGCAGAAGGCCCGCACCGCGGGCGCCCCGTTCGACGGTGTGATCGTCACGGCCGGCATCCCGGAACTCGACGAATCCGTCGCGCTGATCAAGGAACTGACCGAGGTCGGCATCTCCCACGTGGCGTTCAAGCCGGGCACGATCGCGCAGATCCGCGCGGTGCTGCGGATCGCCGCGGAGGTGCCGGACTACCCGGTGATCATGCACATCGAGGGCGGCAAGGCCGGCGGGCACCACTCCTGGGAAGACCTGGACGACCTGCTGCTGGAGACCTACGCCGAACTGCGCAACCACGAGAACGTGGTGGTCTGCGTCGGCGGCGGCATCGGAACCCCCGAGCGCGCAACGGAATACCTGACCGGCGAGTGGAGCGCCCAGCACGGCTACCCGGTGATGCCGCTGGACGGCGTGCTGGTCGGCACGGCCGCCATGGCGACGCTGGAGGCGACCACCGCGGCCGAGGTCAAGCAGCTGCTGGTCGACACCCCCGGCACCCCCGACTGGGTCGGCGCGGGCACTGCGTCCGGCGGAATGGCTTCGGGCCGTAGCCAATTGGGCGCCGACATCCACGAGATCGACAATGCCGCCTCGCGCACCGGCCGGCTGCTCGACGAGGTCGCCGGTGACGCCGACGCGGTCGCCGAACGCCGCGAGGAGATCATCGCCGCGCTGAACGCCACGGCCAAGCCGTATTTCGGCGATGTCGCCTCGATGACCTACCTGGACTGGCTGGAGCGCTACATCGAGCTCGCGGTCGGCCTGGACCGGCGCAAGGACTTCGACTGCGGCAGCGACATCGGTGACGCGATCGCCGACGCCACCCGTTCGGTGTGGCTCGACATCACCTGGCGCGATCGGTTCGCGGAAATGATGCGCCGCACCGAATCCCGGCTGCACCCGGCCGATCGCGGTGAGATCCCGACGCTGTTCGCCGACGACACGGCCTTCGAGAACCCGGTCGGCGCGCTGTGCGCGTTGAAGGCGCAGTACCCAATCGCCGAGCAGACCGTGCTGCACCCGGCCGACGTCCCGTTCTTCGTGTCGCTGTGCAAGACCCCGGGCAAGCCGGTCAACTTCGTGCCGGTCGTCGACGGCGACGTGCGCCGTTGGTGGCGGTCGGATTCGCTGTGGCAGGCCCACGATCCGCGCTACTCCGCCGATCAGGTGTGCGTGATCCCCGGCACCGTGTCCGTCGCCGGTATCACCCGGGTCGACGAGCCGGTCGGCGAACTGCTCGACCGGTTCGAGCAGGACACCGCGTACTCGCTGGTTCGCGCCGGTGTGGTGCCGGTCGCGATCGACGCCCGCCGGGTCGCCGGTGTCACCACCGGCCCGATCGACACGGTGCTCGCCGCGCCGGACATCGAATGGTCCGGCCGCACCACGGTCAACCCGGTGTACCGGCTCGGCGACGTGGCCGAGTGGACGGTGGACGGCAAGGGCGCCGTGCACCCGCCCAGCGGTGCCACGCTGACCGAGACCACCGGTCCGGAGGCCGGCAACGCGTATGTCGAGCTGACCGTTCCGCTGTTGGGCAGCAACGTGGTTCGCATCCGCATCACCGTGCCGGTCACCACCTACAACGGCGGCGCCCCGGTGGTCACCGAGGCCGACGCGCACACCGCGATGACCGCCCTGATCGCGGTCGCCGCCGGGCAGTCGCTGCCCGAGGTGAAGGGCAGGATCGCCCACCTCAACATCGCCTGGTCGCCGGATCTGGTCGCCGACCACGCCGGTGTCACCGGCTCGGGTCTGCCGCCGGCGCTCAGCACGCTCGGCCGCACCGTCCCCGACGTGCTGGTCGGCGCCTGCTGGCCCGCCGTGTTCGCGGTGCTGGGCGCGGCGCGCGCGGCGGATGGCGCGAGCGTGATCGAGGGCATGCTGGACCTGGTCCACCTGGACCACCAGATCGAGCTGGCCGGCGAACTGCCCACCAGCGCAAGCGTTCTCGCGGTGCGGGCGGAGGCGGGCGAGACGCTCGACACCGACCTGGGCCGGGTGGTCGAGGTGCGGGTGCGCATCACGGGCATGCTGGACCGGCCGGAAACCGGGATGTCCATGCCGACCGTCGCCACCCTCACCGAGCGGTTCGCCATCCGCGGCCGCAACGGCGCGGGCGAGCTCACCGATCCGCCGCGGGCCGCGGGCACAGTGTCCGACGCTGCCACCGAGACCCCGCGCCGCCGGCGGCGCGACATGACCATCGTCGCGCCGCGCAGCATGCACGCGTTCGCCGCGGTCTCCGGCGACCACAACCCCATCCACACCAGCGATTCCGCGGCCAAGCTGGCCGGTCTCGGCAGCCCGATCGTGCACGGCATGTGGCTTTCGGCCGCCGCGCAGCACGCGGTCTCGGCGATCGACCCGGAAAGCGCGATCCCGGCCCGCACCCTGACCGCGTGGACCACCCGCTTCCTCGGCATGGTCCGTCCCGGCGCGGAAATCGACGTGCGCGTCGAGCGGATCGCGGTCGACGCGGGCGCGGAGATCGTCGAGGTCTCCTGCCGGACCGCGGGCGATCTGGTGATGACCGCGACCGGTCGCACCGCCGCGCCGAAGACGGTCTACGCGTTCCCCGGCCAGGGCATTCAGCGTAAGGGCATGGGCCTGGACGCGCGGACCCGTTCCAAGGCCGCCAAGGCGATCTGGGACCGCGCCGACAAGCACACCCGCGACGCGCTCGGCTTCTCCATTCTCGCTGTGGTGCGCGATAATCCGACCTACCTCAAGGCCCGGGGGGTCGAACACCGGCACCCGGACGGCGTGCTGCACCTGACCCAGTTCACCCAGGTCGCGATGGCGGTCCTCGGTGTCGCCCAGGTCGCCGAGCTGCGCGAGGCCGGCGCCTTCGTCGAGGGCGCCATGCTGGCCGGGCACTCGGTCGGTGAGTACAACGCGCTCGCCGCGGCCGCCGGGGTGCTGCCGCTGGAGGCGGTGCTCGAGGTGGTGTTCCAGCGCGGTTCCGCGATGCACGAGCTGGTGCCGCGGGATGCCCAGGGCCGCAGCGACTATCGGCTCGCGGCGATCCGCCCCTCGCAGATCGGACTGCCCGACGACGAGGTGATCGACTTCGTCAACGGCATCGGCGAGGCGACCGGGGAGTTCCTCGAGGTGGTCAACCTGAACCTGCGTGGCTCGCAGTACGCCATCGCGGGCACGGTCGCCGGGCTCGAGGCGCTGGAGACCGAGATCGACCGCCGCCGTGCCGAATTCGGCGGCAAGCGGGCGTTCATCCTGGTGCCCGGCATCGACGTGCCGTTCCACTCCACCGTGCTGCGCAAGGGTGTGCCGGAGTTCCGGCACAAGCTCGAGCAGCTGCTGCCCGCGGACCTGCACCCGGAGGTCCTGATCGGCCGCTACATCCCGAACCTGGTGCCCAAGACGTTCTCCCTGGAGCGCGAATTCATCCAGGAGATCGCCGATCTGGTGCCGTCCGAGCCGCTCGCCGCGGTCCTCGCCGACTTCGAGGGTTGGTCGGCGCGACCGGTCGAGCTGTGCCGCATCGTGCTGGTCGAACTGCTGGCGTGGCAGTTCGCCAGCCCGGTGCGCTGGATCGAGACCCAGGACCTGCTGTTCACCGACACCGCGCACGGCGGCGTCGGAGTCGAGCGGTTCGTCGAAATCGGTTTGGGCGCAACGCCCACCGTGGCGAACCTGGCCAGTCAGACGCTGAAGCTGCCGGCGTTCAGCGGCGCGACGGTCGAGGTGCTGAACCTCGAGCGCGAGGCCGGGATCGTCTACTCCACCGACACCGATCCCGCCCCGGTCGACGAGCCGATCGACGAAGCCGTCGAAACCGCTTCGGCCGCAACGCCTGCCGCGGCCCCCGTGGCCGCCGCCGCACCGGTCGCGAGCTCGGGCGGACCCCGTCCGGACGACATCGCCTTCACCGCCGCCGACGCCACCCGCGTGCTCATCGCGCTGTGGACCAAGCTGCGGCTGGACCAGATCGGCCCGGTCGACACCATCGAGGGCCTGTGCGACGGCGTCTCCTCGCGCCGCAACCAGCTGCTCGTCGACCTCGGCTCCGAGCTCTCGCTCGGCGCCATCGACGGTGCCGCGGACGCGGACATGGGCGCGCTGTCGGTCACGGTCGAGCGGCTCGCCCGCACCTACAAGCCGTTCGGTTCGGTGCTGTCCGACTCGATCGGTGACCACCTGCGCAAGGTGTTCGGCCCGTCCGGCAAGCGCCCGGCCGCGATCGCCGAACGGGTGAAGAAGGTCTGGGAACTCGGCGACGGCTGGGCCAGCCACGTCACCGCCGAGGTCTCGCTCGGCACCCGCGAGGGCGCCAGCGTCCGCGGCGGCGACCTCGGCGGGCTGGTCTCCGGCGCGCTGGGCGACGGCGCCTCGGTCGACGCGGCCATCGACGCCGCCGTGCAGGCGGTCGCCGCGCGCCGCGGGGTCGCGGTCTCGCTGCCGTCCGCGGGTGGTGGTGGCGGTGGCACCGTCGACGCGGCCGCGCTGGGCGAGTTCACCGAGCAGATCACCGGCCGGGACGGCGTGCTCGCCACCGCGGCCCGCGTGGTGCTCGAGCAGCTCGGCCTGACCGAGCAGGTGTCTGCCCCAGAGGCGACCGACGACTCCCTGGTCGACCTGGTCTCGGCCGAATTGGGTTCGGACTGGCCGCGTTTGGTCGCGCCCGCGTTCGATCCGCGTAAGGCTGTCCTGCTCGACGACCGGTGGGCCACGGCCCGTGAGGATCTGGCCCGGCTGTGGCTCGGCAACGACGCCGAGACCGCCGAGCTGCCGGTGAACGGCTACCTCGGGGCCGGCGAAGCCGTTGCCGCGCAGGCCAACTGGTGGCGCGAGCGGGCCAAGCACGAGGCTCGGTCGGTGCTGGCCGGGGTCTACGAGCGGATCGGCCAGGCGGCGCTGAGCACCGACGACCGCGGCATCTGGTCCGCGGACATCGCGGTGATCACCGGCGCGAGCAAGGGTTCCATCGCGGCGGCGGTCACCGGGCAGCTGCTCGGCGGCGGCGCGACCGTGGTGGTCACCACGTCCAGCCTCAACGACGAACGGCTGAGCTTCTACCGGAAGCTGTACCGGGACAACGCCCGTCACGGCGCCGCCCTCTGGGTGGTGCCCGCGAATATGGCGTCCTACCAGGACATCGACGCGCTCATCGAGTGGGTCGGCACCGAGCAGGTGGACAACGCCGGTGGGGCGAAGGTCAAGACCAAGGACGCGCTGACCCCGACCCTGCTGCTGCCGTTCGCGGCGCCGCGGGTGGCCGGCGACCTGGCCGACGCGGGCGCCCGCGCGGAAATGGAAATGCGCGTGCTGCTCTGGTCGGTGGAGCGGCTGATCGGTGGCCTGTCCACCATCGGCGCCGACCACGACGTGGACGCGAAACTGCATGTGGTGCTGCCGGGTTCGCCCAACCGCGGCCTCTTCGGCGGCGACGGCGCGTACGGCGAGTCCAAGGCGGCGCTCGACGCCGTGGTCGCCAAGTGGCGGGCCGAGAAGTCGTGGTCGACCCGGGTCACCCTGGTGCACGCGATGATCGGCTGGGTGCGCGGCACCGGACTGATGGGTCACAACGACCCGATGGTCGAGGCGGTCGAAGCGGCGGGCGTGACCACCTGGTCCACCGCTGAGATGGCCGACGAGCTGCTCAAGTGGTGCACCTCGCGGGCCCGCCAGGTCACCGTGACCGGCCCGCAGCAGATCGACCTGACCGGCGGATTGGCCAGGGCCAAGCTGGATCTGCCCGCACTGGCCAAGCAGGCGGCCGAACGCGCCGCCGAGGACGAGGCGGAAGCGGAAGCGGCGGCGACGATTTCGGCGCTGCCCGCACCGCCGACCCTGTCCTCGGTGCTGCCGGTGCCCGAATGGGGCACGGTCACCGCCGATCTCGCCGACATGGTGGTGATCGTCGGGGCCGGCGAGCTCGGCCCGTACGGCTCGGCGCGCACCCGGTTCGAGATGGAGGTCGAAGACCGGCTCTCCGCCGCGGGCGTGCTCGAGCTGGCCTGGACCACCGGCCTGGTCACCTGGGAGAACGATCCCAAGCCCGGCTGGTACGACGCCGAATCCGGTGACTACGTCGCCGAATCCGAGCTGGCGGACAAGTACCACGACGCGGTGATCGCGCGCTGTGGCGTGCGCCGCTACGGTGACGACGGCGCGATGATTGACAACAGCGCACCGCTGATGACGTCGGTGTTCCTCGATCAGGACCTGACCTTCACGGTCGGCGGCGAGGCCGAGGCCCGCGCCTTCCACGCGGCCGACCCCGAGCACACGGTCATCGTGCCGGTGGCGGACTCGGCCGACTGGACGGTGACGCGCAAGGCGGGCACCGAGATTCGGGTGCCGCGCCGGGCCAAGCTGTCCCGCACGGTCGGCGGCCAGATCCCGACCGGCTGGGATCCGACCATCTGGGGCATCTCCGCGGAGATGGCGAATTCGGTTGACCGCGTTGCCCTCTGGAACGTGGTCTGCACGGTGGACGCGTTCGTCAGCTCAGGCTTCAGCCCGGCGGAACTGATGAGCTGGGTGCACCCGAGCCTGGTGGCCAACACCCAGGGCACCGGCATGGGCGGCATGTCCTCCATGCGTTCGCTCTACGTCGACAACCTGCTCGGCGAGTCGCGGCCGAACGACATCCTGCAGGAGGCGCTGCCCAATGTGGCGCTCGCTCACGTGGTGCAGTCCTACGTCGGCAGCTACGGCGCGATGGTGCACCCGGTGGCGGCCTGCGCCACCGCCGCGGTATCGGTGGAAGAGGGCGTCGACAAGATCCGCCTCGGCAAGGCCGAGCTGGTCGTGGCCGGCGGCTTCGACGATCTCGGCATCGAGGGCATCGTCGGCTTCGGCGACATGTCGGCGACCGCCGACTCGGCGGCCATGAGCGCCAAGGGCATCAGCGACCGGTACTTCTCCCGCGCCAACGACCGCCGTCGCGGCGGGTTCGTGGAATCGCAGGGCGGCGGCACCGTGCTGCTGGCCCGCGGTGACGTGGCGGTGGAGATGGGCCTGCCGGTGCTCGGCGTGCTCGCCTTCGCGCAGTCCTTCGCCGACGGCGTGCACACCTCCATCCCGGCGCCCGGCCTCGGCGCGCTCGGTGCGGGGCGCGGCGGGCGCGAGTCCCGGTTCGCCGCGGAGCTGCGCAAGCTCGGCGTCGGCCCGGACGACATCGCGGTCGTCTCCAAGCACGACACGTCCACCGCGGCCAACGACCCGAACGAGTCCGAGCTGCACACCCGCCTGGCCACGGCCATCGGCCGCTCCGACGGGGCCCCGCTGTTCGTCGTCTCGCAGAAGAGCCTGACCGGGCACGCCAAGGGCGGCGCGGCCGCGTTCCAGCTGATCGGCCTGTGCCAGGTGCTGGAAAACGGTGTGGTGCCGCCGAACCGGAGCCTGGACTGTGTCGACGAGAAGATGCAGGCGTACCCGCACCTGGTGTGGGCGCGCGAGCCGCTGCGCTTCGGCGAGAAGTTCGCGCTGAAGGCGGGCCTGCTGACCTCGCTCGGCTTCGGGCACGTCAACGGGCTGCTCGCGGTGGTGCATCCGGAGGCGTTCATCCAGGCGATCGACCCGGAGCGCCGCGCGGCCTACCAGGAGCGGGCGCAGCAGCGTCAGCTCGCCGGGCGGCAGCGGTTCACCGAGGCCATGTGCGGCGGAGCCCCGCTGTACGAGCGCCCGGCGGATCGGCGCATGGGTGGCGACGGCACGCCGGCCAAGCAGTCGCGGCAGCTGGAAGCGGATGTGCTGCTCTCGGCCGAGGCTCGCCTCGGTGGGGACGGCGCGTACCGGGCCGACGGCTTCGGTTGCGGCGCAGGCCACATTGCGGACAGTTCGCCCACCGGCCGCCAGAGCAGGTCGTAGGCTCCCGGCATATGACGATCCTCGGTATCGGCCTGGACTTGGTGACCATCTCCGAGTTCGCCGAACAGCTCGAACGCGCCGGAACCACCATGCTCAGAGAGAGTTTCACCGCGGGCGAGCGACGCTACTGTCAGAGCAAGGGAACCGATCCGGCGCGCAGCTACGCGGTGCGCTGGGCGGCGAAGGAAGCGGTGATAAAGGCTTGGGCCTCATCACGTTTCGCTCGCCGCCCGCAGATCGGTGACAATCCGTATCCGCTGATCGAAGTGGTCAACGACGCCTGGGGCAGGCCGAGCATCAAGCTGCACGGCCTCGCCGCCGAATTCCTGCCCAGGGCAAGGGTTCACCTGTCGTTGACCCACGACGGAGACACCGCCGCCGCGATGGTGGTGCTCGAAGATCCCGGTGAGATGGTGGATTTGATCGAAGGGCGCGAAGGGTAAGGCGGACAGTCAGTCTCGGTGCGTGCGCTGTAACCGGCTGCGCTGCAACGCCCACCAGGCTTCCAGGGCGCGGTCGGGTTCGGTGAGATCGATCCCGACCAGCTCCTGGTAGCGGCGTAGCCGGTAACGCACCGTATTGGTGTGCAGGCCCATCGATTTGGCCGTGTGATCGACGCGCAGTCCGTTGCGCAGATAGTGCTGGGCGGTGTCGATCAACGCCGCGGCGGTGTCGTTTTCGCCGAGCGGGGTGAGGTAGCGGCGGACGAGTTCGTCGCCGACCTCGGTGTCGGCCAGGATCGCGGGCAGCAGCCCGAGACCGGCCAGGTCGCGCACGCCGGTGAGTTCGAAGGCGTCCGCGGTCGCCATCGCCCGGGTCGCCCGGCGAAACGACGGCTCCATCCGATCCAGCCGGGCCGGTGGGCCGAGGCCGGCCGCGGTCGCGAGCTCCGCGGTCGGTGGCGTGTCCACGATGCCGGCGATGTCGCCGTCGATGACCGCGAGCAGGCCGCGGGCCGGGTTGCTCGCCGGTGGCTCGAGCAGCCGGATCAGCCGGTCCGCGGGCAGCTCGGCGCTCGGACGGACGCGGATCGCGTGGTATTCGCGGTAGGAATCCAGGCCGTAGCGCTCGACCTGCAGGCGGATCTCGCTCGCGGCGAGCGTGCCGAACAGGATGCCGCGGACCAGGTCGGCGCGGTGTTGCTGATCGTGCAGGGTCACTTGGAATTCGGCGTCGAGATGGCCGCGCGTCACCGCCAGGATCGCCGTGTCGGTCAGGGCGAGAATGTCGTTGGTCAGTTCCAGCAGCTGGCTGTCGGACATGCCGAGGCGGCGGCCCATGACGACGGTCTCATCGATCGCGAACCGCACCGCCACCCGCCAGCCGCGGAACATCTCGGTCACCGGAATCCCCTGGCGGCCACGGTCTTCCCCGAGCGCGGTGAAGACGGCCAACTCGCTGACGGTCAATTCGCGTCCCGCGGCGAGGGTGCGCAGCAACTGCTGCACGGTGCGGATGGCGTCCGGTAGCAGCGAGGCCCGATCCAGCTGCGCGTAGGCGGGGATCTCCGCGCTGAGCCGTTCGATCGCCTCGGTGGTCAGCTCGGTGGCGTGGGAGAACAGCCGGGCCAGCAGGGCACGACGGTCGCCAGGTGGTGGTGGACCAGCCATTGCTGGAGGGTAGCTCTGTTTGCGCTAGGCGACAAAGGGTGCGCTGCCTAGCGCCCGCTGGCCGAGCGGGACTCCTTCTCCGCGACCAGCAGATACGCGACCATCAGGCGCTTGAGCTCCGACACCGCCTCGGCGTTGCTCTGCTCGTCCTGCACGGAGAAGTTCAGCATCGAATAGACGACGTGCACCAGCACCTCGGCCATCATGGTGCGCCGCGGCCGCGGGGTGCGCGGGGTGAGCGGGCGCAGCATCTGCGCGACGACCTCGGCGAACTCCTTCTCGTGGATCGCGCCCGTCGCCCGCGTGGACGGCGTCGACTGCATGGCGAGCCAGACCTCGCGCCGGGACGGGTCGGTCATCCACAGGTTCGCCATGTGGTCGACGAACTGGTTCATGTGCCGCAGCCAGTCCAGCGACGGGATCTCGCCGTGGAAATCCGCGAGCTCCCGGGAAACGGCAACGAGGTCTTGCCGATTCAGTTCGCAGACGATGACGTACTTGTTGGCGAAGAACTGATAGAGCGTGCCGATCGGAACCTCGGCGCGCGCCGCCACTTCCTCACAGGTGAACGACTCGAAACCCACTTCTACGAGTAGTTCCCTTGACGCCTGTAAGAGCGCGTCGAACTTGCGTTTGCTGCGTTCCTGCGTCGGCCGTCGCCGCGGCATGAGCTCCTGTGGGTCGTCCTGCAGCTCCAACGCAGGGTCCAGACGTTGCTTCGACCTGGCCTCCGCGCGTACTTCCACGTATCCAGGCTAACGGTATGGACACGCACACGACACGCGCACGGCTTCTGCGTGTTCATCTTCTGTCCGATTCACTACCCATCCAGATCGAATCTGGCACCGAACACATACCGAGCGCGCGTGGCTCCATCGCGCGAAAGGACCAGGAAGGCGTGACCAGTGGTAGCTCGATCAGTGGTAACACTCGGCGTTTCCACCGAACGTGGCGCCGTGCACGCGGTAGCGTTCGCCGACACCGGCGCCCGGCTACCCGAGCGCGTGCTGCTGCATCGGGTGAAACGAACGGCAGGCGACAGCAAGGCGGACTTGGCCGAAGCGGTCGAGCTGGCGATGGACGAACTCGCCACCGAGCTCGGCCATGACCATGAGATCGCGGGCGCCGCGGTCGTCTACCGGGACGCGGCGGAGCGGCGGGCCATCGTCACCAGGCTGGCGTCCGGGCAGTGGCACACTGCCTCGCTCGTGTCGTCCAAATCGGCGCACCTCAGCGCGGCCGGGATGATGACCTGGCTGGACGAGTTCGAAGACCTGCTGATCTGCGAGGTGGTGCCGGGGCATCAGGCGTTCACCCTGGTCGACGGCGATCGTCGCCGGATTCTCGCCTCGATCGCTCAGGCGGGCGGCGCGACGGCGGAATCCATGGGCGCCGCGGTGACGGCGGCCTGGGATCAGTTCGAGGCGCAGGCGGTCCGGCCGGACGCGGTGGTGCTGATCGGCTCGGCGGCGGGCAAGCCCGCGGTGGTCGCGGCGGTGGACGCCTTCGGCGCGCCGGTGATCCCGTGCAGGACCTCGGCGGCGGCGTCCGCGGCCGGTGCCGCGCTGTACGCGATGGCCGACGTGGACGGCCTCGGCGAGACCGAGGAGCGGGTGCGCCGGGTGCGTGGCGGCGCCGCGGTGTTCGCCGCGGCCAGCGTGCTCGCGGGCGGCCTGGTGGTCGGCGGGGTGTACGCGGCGGGTGGTTCGGCGCGGACGTTGCCGGGCGCGGCGCTCAAGGACGCGCACAGCACCGCCGACGCCAAGATCGTCCGGGGCGATTCGGTCGCGGGCAAGCTGGATCAGGTCCGGCCCGATCCGCGCGGGGTCGAGGGCCCGGTGCTGGACCGGCGGACTCCGGTCGTGGTGCCGGATTCGGAGATATCGGTGGTCACCATCGATCCGGCCGACGTCCGGCCGCAGTACTCCGTCCAGCGGTGGGGGAGCGCCCAGCCGGAGCGGACGGAGCTGCTGCCCGCCGAACCCGCACACGAGACCGAGACGAACGCCGCGGCCTCGTTGTTCTCCGGTTCGGGTATCCCGGCGGCGACCAACAAGGTCGGCGCCCCGAACAACGCGCTGCTCTTCCCCGGTGAGCTGCCGCCCCCGGCGGCCTTCACCGAGGATTCCTACAACTGGTGGGACAACCACTTCCGCATGATGCTGCAATGGGCCGCTCAGCAGATCACGCCCACCTAGAGCCGGAACACCTGCGGTGTAAAGGTCCGGCTCTACCCCTCCGGAGCCGGACCTTTACCTAAGGCGCGTCGGTACCCATGGCGCGTCAGTGTTTTGTCTTGCGCCGGAACAGCACACCCGCGACGAGATAACCCGCCAGCGCGATGCCGCCGCACCAGAGCACCGCCAGCAGCGCGCTGTTGCCGATCGGCGTGCCCATGAGCAGTCCGCGCATGGTCTCGATGACCGGCGTGACCGGCTGGTTCTCGCCGAACCAGTGCAACGCGCTCGGCATCGACTCGGTCGGCACGAACGCGCTGCTCACGTACGGCAGGAACATGAAGAAGAACATGCACGCGTTGGCCGCCTCGGGATTGCTCACCAGCAGCCCGAACGCGGCCGCCAGCCAGGACATCGCGAGGACGAACATCGCGATGATGCCGTAGGCGGCGAGCCAGCGCAGCGGGTCTCCGGCCGGCCGGAAACCGATCGCGACGGCCACCAGGATCACCAAAGTGGTGGTGAGCAGATTGCGCAGCAGGCTCTCCACCACATGCCCGGTCACCACCGACGAACGGGCGATGTCCATGGTGCGGAATCTGTCGACGATGCCGTTGGACAGATCAGTGGCCAAGCTCACCGCCGTGGTCGCCGAACCGAATCCGGCGCACAGCAGGATGATGCCGGGCACCACGTAGTCGAGATACTGGCCGCCCACGTTCATCGCGCCGCCGAACACGTACACGAACATCAACAGGATCAGGATCGGCACCACGATCGACATGATCATCGTGTCCGGACTGCGCACCGTGTGGCGCAGGTTGCGGCTCAGCATGGTGGCCGAATCCCGCACGGCCAGGCGGGAATTGGTGAGGGTAGTGGTCACAGCGCCGCTGCTTTCTGCGTGGTGGGATGCCCGGTGAGCGCGAAGAACACGTCATCCAGGTCAGGGGTGTGGATGGCGAGCCGGTCGATGGTGATCGCCTGATCGTCGAACTGATCCAGCAGCCGTCTGATGGTGCCGACGCTGCCGTCCGACGGGACCAGCAAGGTCAGTTGCTCGACGTCGATCTCCGCGCCCGGCACGGCCAGCGCGGCGGCGTCCAGCCCCTGCTGATCGGCGAATCGCAGCTGAATGTGTCCACCGGGAGCGAGCTGCTTCAGGTCGCCCGGCGTGCCCGCCGCGACGATCTTGCCGTTGTGCAGCACCGCGATTCGGTCGGCGAGCTGGTCGGCCTCCTCCAGGTATTGCGTGGTGAGGAAGATCGTCACGCCGTCCGCGACCAGGTTCCGGATCACCTGCCAGAGTTCGCGGCGGCTGCGCGGATCGAGTCCGGTGGTCGGTTCGTCGAGGAAGATGATCCGCGGGTCACCCATCAGGCTCATGGCCAGATCGAGGCGTCGGCGCATGCCGCCGGAGTAGGTCGCGACGCGGGCGTCGCCGGCCTCGGTGAGTTCGAATTGCGCGAGCAGGCGAGCGGTGCGGCGGGCGCTCTCCGGCTTGTCCAGGTGCAGCAGCCTGCCCATCAGGCGCAGATTTTCCGCACCGGTCAGAATCTCGTCCACCGCCGAGTATTGGCCGGTGACGCCGATGAGGCGGCGCACCGCGCCGGGCTCCCGCGCGAGATCGTGGCCGCCCACCCGGATCTCGCCGCGGTCGGCGTCGGCCAGCGTGGCCAGGATGCGCACCATGGTCGTCTTGCCTGCCCCGTTCGGGCCGAGTAGCGAAAAGACCGTTCCCGCCGCGACTTCCAGGTCGATGCCGGCCAGCACCGTCCGGTCGCCGAAGGCTTTGGTCAACCCGCTGATGCTGACGGCGGGGGTGGATGGGACTGTCATGGGGTTCCTCGGATCGAAACTGTGTATGGGCTAAACTTTGTTTAAACGGTACACAGTTTTCGGCGCGAGGCAAGAGGTGATCGAAGAAGAGAGGTCGACAGTGGTGGACACGCCGGAGGCGGACAGTGGCACATCGGCGGCGGCGAAGTCCTTCGCCCTGATGTGGGGTCTGGACGAACCGGGAACTCGCGGGCCGAAGCGCGGGCTGAGCCTCGATCAGGTGATCGCGGCGGCGATCGAGGTGGCCGACGCCGAGGGGGTCACGGCACTGTCGATGAGCCGGGTGGCCAAGCACCTCGGCTTCACCACGATGTCGCTCTACCGCTATGTCGACAGCAAGGACACGCTGCTCACCCTGGTGTCGGATCGGGCGATCGGGTTACCGCCGGAGCTGCCGGCCCAGGTCGGCTGGCGGGCCGGGATCGAGGCCTGGGCGTGGGGGATCGCCGCGTCGATGCGCAGGCATCCCTGGTTCCTGGATCTGCCGTTGGCCGCGCCGCCGATGGGTCCGTGCAACATGGCCTGGCTGGACGCGGGGCTGGGCATGTTTGCCGAGGCCGCCGTCCCCGAGTCGATCAAACTGCAACTGGTACTGAATGTTTCGTTGTACATGATCGGCCGGATGCGGGTCGCCAAGGAGATGGCCGACGGCGGGGAGACCGACGAGTACCCGGCCTTGTTGAGCCAGGTACTCGATCCGCAGCGGTTCCCCGCACTGACCCGCGCCTTCGCCGCCCAGGCGTTCGAGGACGACGACGTCGAGTGGGACGACGCCGACCTGCGGTTCGGCCTGGACCGGCTGCTCGACGGATACGAGCAGTTCATCCGGTCCTACGAACAGCCCTAGACCGACAGGTCGCGGCGCAGCTTGGCGACGTGGCCGGTGGCCCGCACGTTGTACTGGGCGACCTCGATCTTGCCCGCCTCGTCCACCAGGAAGGTGGAGCGGATGACGCCGGTGACGGTCTTGCCGTACATCGTCTTCTCGCCGAACGCGCCCCACGCGGTGAGCACGGAACGGTCCGGGTCCGACAGCAGCGGGAAGGTCAGCTGCTCGGCATCGCGGAACTTCGCCAGCTTGGCCGGCTTGTCCGGGGAGATGCCGATGACGTCGATGCCCGCGCCGTCCAGGTCGGCGAGGTTGTCGCGGAAGTCGCAGGCCTCTTTGGTGCAGCCGGGGGTGCTCGCGGCGGGGTAGAAGTAGACGATCACCTTGCGGCCGCGGTAGTCGGCGAGCGACACGTCCTTGCCGTCGGCGTCGGGCAGCGTGAAATCGGGGGCGGCATCACCCGGGGAGAGTCGTTGGTTGTCGGTCACGTCCTGCACCGTAACCGACGGCACGGACAGAACGCGGACCTACCGAACGACACTGTGCGGACCGACAGGCCGGCGCCGCGCAGCACCCCGCGGCGCTGTACGGATGGACAGAACGCCGCGCGCTCCCTGGCGACTCCGCGTGGACGGATAGACTCGTCCGGGAGCTGAGGGTGACCCGCGAAGGCCGAACACGCACCGCGATTCGAGCCCTGGCGCGGCACATCAAACACAGGAGGCCTGAACGTGGCGAAGGATACCGAGCGGATCGAGCAGGAGATCGAGGCCGCGCGCACGCGGCTGGCGAGCACGCTCGACGAACTCGCGGTGCGCGCGGATCCACAGCGGATCGCGAGCGACAGCAAGCAGATCGTGCTGCGGAAGCTGAACGAGCCCAAGGTGAAGTACAGCCTGATCGGCGCGGCCGCCCTGGTGGTTGGGCTGGTGCTGCTCAAGATCTTCCGCTGATCGGTCCCCGAACAGCAGAACACCCGGTGCGCCTCGGCACACCGGGTGTTTCTGTTTCGCGAATATCAGACCGTGGGGCAGGCGAACCCGTCACCATCCGGATCCAGGTGCGGGCCGTAGCCCGGCTCTCCGCGAAAGAGCGGAGCCCGTCCGGCCGCGCGGGCGTCATCACAGTTGGCGAAGGCGCCACCCGCCGAACCGGTCTGCGTAAGACCGGCGGAACCGGTTGCGGCGGAGCCGGTATCGACGGCCGACGAGCCGGTCCCGGAGGAGCCCGAGGGGGGCTGGGCCAGCGCGGTCGGCGCCGCAAGGAGGGTCAGTCCCGCGACGGCAGCGCTGAAGGTAAGCCGACGAACGTTCATGTATTCCTCTAGATAGTTGCTGCGGTGGATAGGGCGTCCGACCGGACGCCGCATCCACTGTCGTGACGCGTTGGCCGGTTGTCAACCGGATCGCCGGAGAACTAGGGCATTAGGGGATGCCCGGCTTGCCCTGTTCACTCGCCCAGTCGACGGCCCGCCAAGTGTTCGGCGGGGATGTTTCCCATGCGTCCTGCCTGGTAGTCGTCCATGGCCTGGATGATTTCAGCGCGAGTATTCATTACGAATGGCCCGTACTGGACGACGGGTTCCTGGATCGGCTGTCCGCCGAGCAGCAGCACCTCCAGGTCGCCGCTCCGATTGTGTTGGCGCGCATCGGCACTCACCGTGATCGCGTCGCCGGGGCCGAAAACCGCCAGCTGTCCCTCCTGGACCGGCCTGCGCTCGGCACCGGCTGTGCCGCTGCCGGAGAGGATGTAGGCCATCGCCGTGAAGTGTTGCGGCCAAGGAGTTTCCAGTTGACCGCCGGGGCTGATCGAGGCGTGGGCGTAGGCGATCGGCGTGTAGGTCGAGCCGGGGCCGTCGAAGCCGCCGACCGAGCCGGCGATGAGCCGGACCAGTGCGCCGCCGTCGTGCGAGCTGACCAGGGTCAGTTCGCTGCCGCGCAGATCCTGGTAGCGCGGCGCCGCGAACTTGAGCGCACGCGGCAGATTCACCCACAGCTGGATGCCGTGGAACCAGCCGCCGGTCATGACGAGCTGCTCGGTCGGCAGTTCGTCGTGCAGGATGCCGGAGCCCGCGGTCATCCATTGCGTGTCGCCTTCGCCGATCACCCCGCCGCCGCCGTTGGAGTCGTGGTGCACCATGGCGCCGTCCATGACGTAGGTGACGGTCTCGAAGCCGCGGTGCGGATGCCATGGCGCGCCCTTGGCCTCGTGCGGTTCGTAGGCGACCGGGCCCATCTGGTCGAGCAGGATGAACGGATCGGCGGTGCGCAGGTCGACGCTCGGGAACGGCCTGCGTACCTCGAAGCCCGCGCCCTCGCGCTGTTTCGGCGCGCTGACCACGGTACGCACCGGGCGCTCGCGCATGGTCTCGGTGGGCTGGGGCAGGCGAGGCAGGATCATCAGGTCGGGGACGGTGATGGCGGGCATCTGGACCTCCAGGTCAGGCATTTGGTGTCCATGTCAACCAACGATGGGTAGACTTCATTCCCATGGACTGGCTGAACGACGACGAGCAGGCGACCTGGTCGGCCTACATCCGCCTGCGGCAGCGGCTGGACGCGGCGATCGCCGCCGGCCTGACCAAGGACGGGCTGTCCGCGGCCGATTACGAGCTGATGGTCGCGCTGTCGGCCGCGCCGGGAGACTGCCTGCGGGCCAAGGATCTGGCGGCCGAGGTCTGCTGGGAGAAGAGCAGGTTGTCCAAGCATCTGGCTCGGATGGACGCGCGCGGGCTGGTCGACCGGCAGCCGGTGGCCGAGGACGCACGCGGGGTGCTGGTCCGGTTGACGCCGGCCGGGCGGGGGCTGCTGGAGCGCGCCGCCCCGAATCACGTGCGGCTGGTACGCGAGGTTTTCATCGATTGCATCACCCCCGCGGAGGCACACGCGATGCAAACGTTGTCCGAGAAAGTCGTTGTCGCAGTAGCGGAATCCACCGAGTCCGCCATCGGTGCCTGACTCCCCGCTCTTGCGCTACAAACGCTTTGGGCAGAGCAGGTTTGGTCAGCGGCGGTCCCTGGTTACAGGCGGCATCCGGGAATGCCTGCGAGTGCCCCCGCCCGCCGGTCTCCTCGAGATATGCGCACATTCTGTGGGCAGTTGGGTCGAGTCAAAGGGTCGCTACTTGATCTTCAATTACGACCATTTGACTCGGCTCGATACGAGAACGACCTTTTGACTCGACTCGATGCGGCGGTCGGATGGTGTCAGGTGGCGCGGTGTCTGCGGAAGAAGGGCCATCGCCGGGTGGGTCGTTCGGGGGGCGGGGTGAGGGGGACCGGTGCGGGCTTTGGCTTTCGCTCGGCCTGCCACTGTGTGACGACTGCCTCCGTATCGACCGGCGCGACGTGCACGTATGGGCCATGCGGCAGGCGCAGCCAGTCGACCACCCGCTGGTTGAGCTCGCGCACGGTCTCCCGGACCGCTCGCTCGGAGTTCAGCTCGCGCACGACCTCCGGCAGCCGCTCGATATCCCGGCGCAGCAGCAGCGAGGGCGGCAACAAGGCGTCGCCACTCACCCCTTCTTTCCGGAGATAACCCTTCAGCCACCAGTTCTCGTCGTCGTTGCCGCGCGGAATGGGTTTGCCCGCGCCGGGCAGATTCCGGAATTCACCGCGCTCGGTCGCCTCGCGGATCTGCTTGTCGATCCACGATTCGAAGTCCAGATTCGCTGGTTTGCGCTCGGTCATCACGTCACCTTTGACGGAGGGGGCATCGCCGCCAGTCTACCGAATGCGCCGGTACGAGTCCGAAGTCGTTGTCCGAGAACGGATCACGACCACGGCGTGATCGGCGGCTTCACCCACATCAGCTTCTCGTCGGTGTGCTCGCGCCGCGCCGCCGGATGCTCCGGGTTCCGGGCGGCCCAGTCGTCCTTCTCGGTCAGCAGCTCGGCCACCGTCACCCAGGTCTCCTCGGTGCTCGGCGGGTTGGTGTCGGCCGCCCTGGCGAGCTTGCGCCGGGTCGCCGCGGGCATGGCCAGCAGCTCCGGTCCGGTGATCCCGAGGTGCCAGACATAGCCGGCGAGGCGCCGGGCCTTCTCGGCGCGGCTCTTGGCCGCCGTGTCGCTGTGCGCGTAATCGGTCATCGCGGAAAGTCCAAAGGTCGGTGGTGAACGACCCTAGCCGGACGGCGGGCCGGACGCGACGACGCCTCCCCGCGGGCAGACGGGGAGGCGTCGGTGGGGGCGTGGCTCAGTACGCGCTGTTGACGTTGTCCATCGAGCCGTAGGTGCGTGCGGCGTAGTTGCAGGCGGCGACGATGTTGGCGACCGGGTCGTAGATGTCCCAGGAGGTGCCCTCGACGTGGTACGAGCGGAACGTCGGGTCGATCACCTGGAGCAGGCCCTTGGACGGGATGCCGGCGGCGGCGTTGGAGTCCCACAGATTGATCGCGTGCGGGTTCCCGGTCGACTCGCGCATCACGTTGCGGTGGATGCCGTCGTAGCTGCCGGGGATGTTGTTGGCCTGCATGATGTCGAGGGCCTGGCGGATCCAGCCGTCCAGGTTGTCCGGGTACACGGGGGCCGGGGCGGGCGTGGGCTCGGGCGCGGGAATCGGCAGCGGCAAGGGCAGCGGCGCGGGCATGGGCGCCGGAGCGGCCACCTCGGCGGCGGGCGCGGCGGCCTTCTGCACCTCGGCCACCATCGCGATGCGGGACGGAACGCTGTCGTCGGCCACCGATACCGCCGAGGAGGCGGCAACGGCCACGACGCCTGCGGCGGCGATGGCGAAAGTTACACCCTCGCGAAGCGTCGAGCGGCGGAGAGAAGAAAAGCGTCTGTCAGGCATGACGAAATCGGTTCCTTTGTCGGGGACTGGTTTCGATCCGGGCGCGCAGGCAGCACGGATCCAGGGCGGGCGCGCGGTGGGCGCTCGCCGGTGCGGGCTGATGTGCTCTTGTGGGTTTTTGTTGTGGGGGGACACACACGTCCCCGGAACGCGACGTTCAGTGGTGCGGTGCCGGGGCGCTCAACTGCGAGCCCGGCCGCGATGTCGCGCGGGACTCCGCATCTCGATGCGGAGAAAAAACGGCCTCTCGGCGCGTCCATTCGGCGGAGGTTAGGGTTAGCGGGTCCGTTGCCGGATCCGATCCGCCGACCGCGACGGGCGCGGGGCCTGTCATTGCGGTCGTTTTCCGAATGTGGGTGAAAAACTCCTCGGTGTTACCAAACTCCAGGTCGCTTTATGACCTGATCGCAGAATGGTCACACTAAGTGAACGGACGGTAAACGAATCATGAATGAACGGTGCTCGCGATCTTGGATCGCCTCCCGCGTCGTTGCTGAACCGTTACCTACGCAGGGAGTTTGCTGCTAAACCGAATGTGCGACACGTCACAGAAGTTTTCGGCTAACAAACCGGGTTTCGGTTGTCCAAGTGTCATTTTGGTCCGGATCGGGGCTCGTGAGACACCCGCGGCAGCGGCCCGACCAGGCGGTTTGTGACCGAAACGATCCGGGCGGCGCGCGGGACCGAATACAGGGGAGCAACCAGCCGCCGACCCCGCCCGCGGGGAGACAGGGACCTCCCGTTCATGAACTCGAACAGCCTGGTGTGTCGTACCGGCGTCCTCGCCGCCGGAACCGTGCTGGCGGTGCTCCCGCCATTAGGGGTCGCGGCGCTCACGCTCGGCACCTTGGCTGTGGTGGATATGCCCGACGGCTCCGGCCGGGACATCGCCGCTCGGCAGTACGCCGTCGTCCCCACCGGCGCCGGGACGGACTTCTGTCAGGGCAGGGACGAGGGGTATTACGCCGATCCCGAGGATCGGGCCGGGTTCTATCGGTGCATGAGTTCCCGGACGCAACGTATGGCGACCTATCAATTCCGCTGCGCCGACGAATCCTGGTACGACCCCGAACGTTCGGTCTGTGTCGCGCGAGCTCTCCGATGACGACCGAAAAACGGCTTATGCCAATGTAATTCACCGTGTAGCGAGCACCTCATCCATTGAGCACCCATTCGATGAAATCATCGGCGAGGCCGGGCGGATTGGCGAGCTTCGTCCGCAGCGCGATCTCCTCGTAGTACTCGAGTTCGTGCACGATTATCGGCACTGCCCTGCCGATGGTTCGTTCGATAACGCCGGTCTCGTGCAGGCGCCGGGCCAGCTCGCAGCAGAGCAGGACGAAATGGCCCTCGATCTGCTCGGCGCGCGGCTGGAATCGCATGTCCCACTCGTCGTTGTCATCCGGCACATCCGCCGTCTCGTACCAGTATCCGAGCTCCTTGATCCACTCCTCGCGAGCGCCGGCCCCCACCGGATCGCTGTCGAAGTCGCCGACCGTGACCAGCTCATTCTGCGTCCAGAAGGCGAAATTCCACCGAGCCTCCGCCGGGTTCGAGACCATTTCGGCTCTGTCTTCGTACCGGGTGCCGGTGTCGTAGCCGATCGCCAGGATCGGCTGCCGCGGATCATCGTCCTGGTCGGTCACGTAGAACGAGAGGGCATAGATGTCATCTGCTTCGGACTCGGGGATCGACATGATTGCCCGGCTGCCCAATGCCCAGAGATGATCGGGGAAGGTCACCTGCCACACCATCGGGCATCGGCGAAGGGGCGTCCAGATCGTGGTTTCGACGGCACGGGCGCAGGAGCCCGAGGGCTTCCTCGGAGGGCGAGCCGGCAGGGGTGGTGCAGACGATCCCACGCCCGAATCTCCGCCGGCCGCACCCCGGCTGGGCGCCATACGACCCGGAGCACCTCGTGCCGGAAATCTTCGGTGGTTCCGGGCACGGTTTATTTCAGTAGATCCGGCGCGCCACCCATCCAGTGCTGCCGGGTGGAACGAATAATTTGTCGTGCTGCGGCCCGCTGGTTCGAACGTTTGATCGGTGCGACGCCTGGTGATCGATCGAAGTAGCGGGCCAGAACCACGCAGGTATCGACGTCCGTGACATCGTGAATTGAGAAAGGAACCTTTCAATGTCCCTCGTAGCGCTTCGGAATCGCTGGTGGGCGGCTACCGCAACATCCATTGCAGGCGCATCCATATGTTTGCTGTATGCGGCTCCGAATGCGACTGCGGAGCCATCCGGTTATATCGTCGATCACATCCAGATATGCAAAAGGGATGGATACAATGAGCCATGGCTGGCTGGACGGGTGGTCAGGGTGGATCGGAATATATAACCACGCGATACAGTCACGGTGGACCCAACTTTGTCGAATATGATGTGATGGCCAAAGGGGAATGCATAAAGACCGGCCAGAATGTAAAAGGGAAATACAATGTCACCGACTCCGGCGAAGTCTGGATTCCGGGCGGGGGTCGATACCAGTACTTCTATAAGGCCATGGATCTCGACGGTGAGGATCTGGGATTCTGGGTCCGCGGCGGTGAGTTTCAGTGGTTGAGCAAGTGGTGACGTAGGCAGTGAACCGGTAGCTGCCGGCGGAGCGGCCTGCTCTGGTCGCTCCGCCCTGCTTCCCTTGGCGGCACACGGTGCCGCACCCTTGCTGGTCGGCAGATCAGGGGGCAAGTCGCCACGTCGAAGAGCCGGAGCCGGGGAGGCGTGTGTGCGCCCGTGAGCTCGGCGACGTAGTCGAGTGTGATCGACTGAACCCGGCGCGACTGCGACTGTTCGGCGAGGTGGGGTGATAGCTCGGTGACAGTCGAATGAACAGGGGATGGCATTCGAGGCGGGGGCTGGGACGGCGGTGTCCGGCCGGGCAGACTGCGGGTTGTCAGTTGTCGAGTGGAGGTGTGATGACTTCGCGTGTGCCGGTGTCGCGACGGAGTTTTCTGGGGCTCGGGGCCGGTGTCACGGCCGCATGGGCCGTCGGCGGTCGTGCGATCGCCGAGGGGGGAGGGGAGCCGCGGTTCGAGTTGAGTGCGCCGTCGAGTGAGTTGCTGTGGCGTAAGGCGTTGTATGACGTAACCGTGTTGCAATCTTTCGCTTTCGACAATGTGAACGGTCATATCTACGCCGTCCAGGTGCGGAACGGAGCGGGTTCGGCCGCTGCGGGGGATTTGTGTTTGACGAAGTTGTCCACGTCGGGTGTGGTGCTGGGACATATGTATTTGCTGGGTTTCGGGCATGGGGTGCAGATCGGGGTCGAGCCGGTAGGGGGCTCGGCTTATCTGTGGACCGAGACCGATGCGGTGAGAGCGGAAGGGAGTGCGCGCGGGAGCAGGATCGCTCGATTCGAGTTCACCGACGGGCGGACGTTGACGGCCTCGTCGGGGGAGTTGCGGAAATATACCCTTGTGCCCGGGGCAACGAATACCACGTGTGCGATCGACCCGTCGACCGATCGGCTGGTTATGCGCTACGCGCAGGGCAGCGGATTCCGGTATGCCGTATTCGATCTGAAAGACGTCGAGGCGGGCGGTGCGACGCGGCTGTTCGATATCGCCTCGCCGGACGGACTGGGGACCTTTCAGGGATACACCGCCTTCGGCACTTACCTCTACCTGCTGACCGGAAACGCCTATGGCGACAGCAATCCCGCACCTGGCAATGCGTTCATCACCTGCGTGGATCTACGGACGGGAGCGCAGGTGCAACGAGAGTTGACCCAGGCGGGAAAGTCGCTGGATTATCGCGAGCCGGAGGGAATGGCCATCCAGATCGTCGCGGGGCGGCCCCGGCTGTGCTTCGGCTTCGCCTCTGGCGTCGAAAAAGCGCGCCTGGCAAGCATCTTCTACAAATCCGAACTGGTGTGACCACAGGGCACGGTCCAGGGCGACGCCGGGCCGCGCGGAGGTGACTCGATCAGGAACGACAGCCGTCAGGCTTGCGGGAAGGGCTGTTCCGGCGGGAGTGGGCGAAATCCGATGCCGGGCAATGGATTGCCGTGAATCCCCGACCGGTATTGCCAGGTCAAGGACTGTTTGTTGTGCGGTTTCTGAGGTCCTGCTCCAATCTTGTTGCCGCAGTTCAGGGGCTTGCGACCCTGTTGGCGGAGGCGCGGGCTGAAGTAGATGGTGCCGTGGACCGGCCGGAAGTCGTGTTACGAGCGCGGGTTCGCAAGCTGTCGGATGCGGAGAAGGCTGAGCTGGCGAGGGACTATCAGCGTGGCATGACGGTGTATCAGCTAGCTGAGAAGTACGGGGTGCAGCGGCAGACCGTGAGCAGGCACCTGCGCGGCATCGGCGTAACGATGCGGCAGCAAGGGCTCAGCGAGATCCAAGTCGACCGGGCGGTCGAGCTGTACGTAGAAGAGCGGCTGACGCTCAAGCAGGTTGGAGCGAAGCTGGGGGCGGATGCCGGCACGGTGCGGTTGGCGCTGCTACGGCGCGGGGTGCAGATGCGGGCGGCGGTGGCGAGGAGGATAAACAACGCATCACGGGGTGAGAGTTAGATATCTCCGCCATAGTTGAGACAATACTCAGGCATCGTCTTCTGACGATGTTGAAGTGGCCGCAGATTCACCGCCACGACGTACACCATCTCGATATTCCTCTCGCGTCATCTCGGTGGTGGAAACATTCAATGTGCTCGTAACGCGCGAGATATGACTGGTGTCCAGCCGACAAATTTTATCATCCTCATCAAGGCCGAGTTGGCTTCTGTCCATCCAGTGAACTGTGACGAGTTGAAGATTGTGCCTCGCTAGAAATTCACGCAAGAAGCTGGCGCGAACCAGAAAAGCGTAATTAGAAGAGCCTTCCTGCTGATAGTGTGTGAATATGGGCGACCGATCAGCATCAAGCCAGCTCGGTCCATTTATATCGAACAGAAGGTTCGATGTCTGCTGGAAGAACGTTGATGGGAGTGAAGTCCGTGCAGTTTCACCGATGGAACAGTCGTAGGTACTGCCTTCCCAGCCGTAACTTTCGGTTGTTGGAACAACTCTGAAGTCGAAATTTGCGAACTCGACACCTTCAAGTTCCGCTCGACGGTGTACGCAGGGTATCTCGGCACGACCAACCTCGGCAACGTAACAACAGTTCACATGTGAGTTCGGTCGAATGCCGTCGAGTACGGATCGATATCCGAGTTCTACAGCTGCTCTAGAAAAAGAAGGGCCATCCTGGGTTCGGATCAAAAATGAGTCAATCGCTAAATCTTGCTGCAGACCACGCCAGCCCTCGTGAGCCAGTGGATCGACTTGCTTTATTTCGCATTCAAGAACTATCCATTCTTTATCGGCAGCATCCCGAACGAAGAGGACGTCTTTGGCAGCGGGCTCTGAGTCCACGTCGTCTAAGAAGCTATAGATATCACCCTTGTAGCGACCAAAGTTCAACTGTTTTGCGGGCCAGCCTACAAGTTGTACAGGACACGGACCCCATGCGGTCGCACCCTTACCGCCGTGGTCGTTGAAGATTCGAAAATCAATTGGCGGCAGGCTTGGATCTATTTCGCGATCTCCGACGATCTGGTAAAGACCATCGTAGGTTGCGTTTTTGTCGAATTGTGTCGAGGGCTGATAATTATCTGCCACACGTGCCAAGAGCTCGTGGTATGCCATCCACTGATACTTCTTACCCCAGCGTTCCGCCTTATGGCCTTCGCGACCGCGACCGCGGCTGACTATCCGACGGTCAAATTCCCCGAAAAGCTTTGGTGTCCAACCGAGACTGATGGTGCGGCCCAATACCCAACGCTTGGCCTCATCACCCGGGTACTCGTGGTCTATGCGTGCTGGATATTCGAACGCGGCATCCAGCAGCCGGCGCTGTTCTTCGGTTAACGGGTCCTCTTCCCTGGAGAGAATAAAATTCAAGCCAGTAAGATCATCGTGCAGACGTTTGGGATCGCTGAGCCGATCAGCGAAGCGAGTTACCTGGTCTTCACTAAGCAGTTGTTTGAATTCCGACCAACGGTCCTCCTGAAAAACAGGATCGCGAGGCGGGTCCGGAGGATACTCTTCGCCAATTTTGTGGCAGGAAAAATGTCCTACTCCAGGCTCGACAACGTAGCGTCCAAAATCGCTTAGGCCGGTGAGAGAGAATACGATCTGCGAATAAGACTCGTCATCTGGTTGGCCTTCCTTCCAGCCGTACCTATCTTTAATTTGAGATTCAGTCAGCGCGGTGTCTGGAAGCTTAATCCCGAGCGGACGCTGTAATGCATCTAACGAACTTCCAGGCAACAGCTCCTTCAAGACTGCCCATTTGACAACCCCACGTGCAGCATCGAGCATGAGCTCATCCGCACGAACTGGCGGCGAAAATACCTGCTGATGAATTGATGCCGCTAATTGGGTGGCATGGTCCCTTTGAAGTGTGCTGCTTCGGAGAAGCGAGCCGTAGGCAATCGCCATAACTCGCTGTACAACATAAGGGTCGTCGACCTCCCAGAAACGCTCAATGAGCTTTCGCATCACATCCAGATGGCCTTGAAGCAGCTGCGTGAGTGCCTTCGTGACCCAGTCGCGCATAAACCGATTTGGCGAGGACAGCAGCCAGCAGAGGGGGATCGCGGCAAGTTCGACAACTTCGGCCGAGTAGGTCACGTACGGGCCAGCCGCCGCCCAGCGAGCGAGGCGAGCAACGGGACCAAAAGCATCCATTAGCTCGTCGTAAGTTGCAATTCCAAAGTCACCGTCCCGCTCAGGCATAGGCCGGTCGGTTAGATACTTATGTAATCCGAGCGCATTCAGCCTATTCCCAGGTTGCGGCGCCAAGGTGAATAAAGCGCGATAAAGTTCGGCACGCGTAACACAAAGTTGTGCATCGTTCAGCAAATCTATCGTACGTTGAGTAATTGCGTCAGACTTGCGATATGGCAGTGTTTCCACAAAAGTGCTGTAAAGCCGACGCATCCTCCAATCAATATCGTCATAATCGTCCGCATTGTCGTTATCGGACTCAGTTCTCAGCTCAAGCCCCAAAAGATCCGGCAGCTCAATCCCGTATTCCTCTGGAAAAAAGACGGTGGCAGCTTCTCGGATTCCGTAGCTGCATTCGTTCCCGAGCCATTCTCTAAGGTGCATATCGTGCAACGGGTCTGCAGACAGCGAGACACGGCGCTTCAGTAGCAAGAAGTCGGAAAAGGCTTGGAATACAATTCGAATGCCCTCCTCGAAGCCTCTATCGCTGAAATACATCTGCTCTCGCGTCAGAACCCCTTCTTCTTGAAGCAAGCCAAGGATGCGAATAGGATCATCGCCCGATGTCCGTACGGCTTCGCGAACAGCTGGCTCAATGACAGCAAGGCTCATGGCTTCTCGACCCGCGCGCGACAGCTCATCGAGGATGGCATCAAGCACCTGGATCACCTGTGATTTGGCCGAGCTGAGTTCATATCCTGACGTGGCGGCTGGTCGAAGTCGCCGCGCAACTGTCGAGACTTTAGCCTTGAGGTATCGTTCGAATATCTCAATGCGACCTAGGTGACCGGCAGGCGGTGGGGGCGAGTCAGTCGAAGCAAGGCTTTCGCAGTAGAGGCGTAGGAACAACGGTAGCGTGAATTCAGGCGTCAACAGTGGAATCTTCGGTGCTTCGAGATGGTAATGATCGAAGTACCTCTGCGCTGCTTCTACTTCCCGCTCGGCAAAGCCGGGGTGCTGTTGATTGACATAGCGGGCACTTTCGCTATTATCGCAAACGACTTCCCGGTACGTGTCCCTACAGCTTACGGCTAGGGCCACGTGTGGGTATCGAGTGATCGCGGCTCGCAAGCGAGGTAGAGATGTACGCCAAAAGTCCGGTGGCGTCGTATCGTTCAGCGCGTCGATGAAGACAACAAAGCGCCGACCCGTTGTTGAGGCTGCTTCACCGGCGGCATCCATCGCACTGAGCAATACATCTGATCCATGCGCAGGTAGGCCGAGCTGGTCAGCGATACTGATCCACAGGTCACCTCGACCAAATTGTGCTCCAGCAAGGAACACGGCAGGTCGGTCAGCGTCGAGCGCCCGTCGAGTTGCGTCGAGGAGGAGATGCGTCTTTCCGGCACCAGCCTGCCCGGTCAATAGGTACGTTCGATGGAGGAAGGATTTTCCAACCGAGGATTCGAGCCAATAGTCAAAGTCATCTATCGCGGTACGGAGCTTGTAGGCACCTCTAAGGCTTATCAGCTCCGAGGGTTTTTTGATCTCCGATTTTTCTTCTCCTGGCAGATCGCGCCATTGTTGATCGGCCCGGCGAAGATGCTCATTTAGCCAGATGATATCAGCACGGAATATCTCTATCTCCGAGAGGAGCGGTTCCAAAGTGGCGCCGTCGCCTCCGGCTTGGAGATCAAGTAGCTCGGCGACAGACCTTAAACGTCTGGCAGTGTGGCGCAGCGAGTCCACTATTGACGTCACGGTCTCATCTTCGTGCTTGGACCACAGATCTATGTGCGCTGCGTTGGACGCGATGTCACGTCGCATGCGGTCAAATGTTTCGAGAATGACCTGATCGAATCCGAGCGCTAGGAGGTCATCTTGAATTGGGATGTCGACCTGAAGATCGGGCCGGTACTTCTCGGTGGCAGCGTCTACCTGCTCCCGATACCGCTCTTTTAGCCAATCCGGGCCTAAGACAACTTGGTCCCACCAAAACCAGCGACGGCCCCGGTGTTCTGGCTTCGCCAGTTCGTCTAGGAGGTCGCTCTCCTGCTTGAGGCAGAACTCAATCTTGTCAGCCCCTTTCACTTCCTTCTTCCAAGTATTCACCTTGTCCAGATATTTTTGTCTCTGTGACTTCCGTTCGCCGCCGCTGGTGCCGGTAGATAAATTCCATGAAATTGCGAATGTGAGCTTTCGGAGGTCAGTGCGCTCTTTGGCAACTCGCTTAACGGAATCAGTCATCGCGGTAAGGAGGGCATCAATTCCTGAAACGTGCTTCGCCTGCCAGCCCCACTCGGCACCATCAGGGAGTGTGGCGTACCATTCAACCCCACCGTCCGGGTTTCCAGTTCGGATGGCGTGTGTCCCTACGGGAACCTGGTCCTTCAGTAGCTGGTAGGAGAGTTCTTCAAAAGCCCGGCTCTGTTCGCCGTTCCAGGTTCGCAGGGTATTGAAGCTGAGTTCGGCCACCCTAAGCTCCGAACTTCTGGGCCGAGTTCCGGCCATCCACTAGATTCCGTGCAGACCGTTGGACAAGGTCTGACGTAGACCCATCGACGACAAAACCGCTCACAGCGCGCTCAAGCTCGTTCATGGCGTCCTCCCGGATCTTGCACCTTGTGCAGCGTCTCAAGGCTATCGTCTGACCCGTCATCCATGTTTCAGGCGTCGTGCTGCAGCTTCAACCCGACGTGATCGGCCACCTCATGATGCCAACGTTCGTGACGATCGAGCTGGTTTGTGACGGCAGCACGCTCAGTGGCCTCTTTTCAAGCTGGCCAATAATGTGGTCGAGTTTGTCGTAGATTCCGTTGACTTCAGATTTTTCTGCCTTATTCTCCAGCTCGGCATCGATCTTGCTGAAGCGTCTGTCCATGTAGGCGTAGAGTTTGGCGAATTGTTCATTGAATTGCTCGTCTGTCATATAGATCTATTTTAACTTCGATCGTTTCCAATGCCAACGACACTTTTCATGCCTGACGTCAGGTTCTCGGGTACTCTTTCCTGTCTTTTATCATATCCTCTTTCAGTTCAAGTCTATTTGACCTCATCCAACAGCTCCAGCAAGCCCTCTACTGAGCAGTCGCTTGTGTCCCGATACCTTCTCTGTTCGCCAAGATCGTCATAGACGCCGACTCCCCAGCCGGTTTGGTCGGCGCGCCATACTTCTAGTGGACCGTCCTTGTCCGTGATAAGCACCGTTCTCGTAGTGAGAGGCTTAAAGACAAGAGCCAAGCAGCCGCCACCGGTATCCGTAACGGTAGCGTTGTAGTCGTGCTGATCGAGTAACGCTAGTATGTCGCGGTATTGGTATCCAAAAGATCGCTGTTGATTATGATTGTGCATAAAGTATTCTCCGTTAATTTCTTTCTACTACCTCTGTTCTAACTCTCAATACGGACGTGATCAACAGATTCTGCCGAGAATGAGATGTAGTTATTACCTCGCTGGCACATAGACCGGGTGAACTGGCCGGACGGACAGCAGAAGGATGGGTTCATCTCGATCTGCTGCCCGTCGGCCGTGGCGCTCAGATTCGGAGCGATACTCAGACGTCGGGTTGTTCTGCGTTGGCCTGTTGGCCTCCCCGACGCCCACGGGGACGGCGACCTGATTCGGGCTCCTCCACCGTGGCCTCCGCTTCATCCGCTTGGGC
Organism: Nocardia sp. NPDC006044; assembly: GCF_042871115.1. NCBI lineage: Bacteria > Bacillati > Actinomycetota > Actinomycetes > Mycobacteriales > Nocardiaceae > Nocardia > Nocardia sp. NPDC006044. Next base: position 1,036,206 of record NZ_JBIAID010000003.1, on the reverse strand, counting down.
GGGCGGTGGCGGAGGCGTATCCGTGAACAGAATGTCGATTGAGGTTCCCCCGCTTTCTCGGAGGGCTCTGAGCATGGTCCGATAGGACCTGGAGGGAGTCCATTGTGGCAGCACCCAAGGAGTATCCCGACGAGTTGAGGGCGTGGGCGGTCAGGGTGTATCGGGAGTCCGATCCCAAGCCGACGGTTCGGAAGCTGGCTCAGCAACTCGGAGTGTGTCACGAGGCGTTACGGAACTGGATCCAGCAGGCCGAGGCCGAGGCCGGCGAGCGTCATGACCGACCGGGCACTGACGTGGCGGCAGAGAACAAGGAGCTCTGTGAGAAGGTCGCAGAGTTGGAGTGAGTGAACGAGATATTGCGTTCTGCGAGTGCGTATTTCGCCTCGGAGCTCGGCCAGGCCCGGAGGTGATTGTGCGGTTCGTCCAACAGAACAGTCAGCACCCGGTCGAGCTCGTATTGCGGGTGTTGGGGATCGCGTCGTCGACCTATTACGGCTGGCTGGCGCGGTGGCCGTCGCGGCGGCAGGTCGCCGATGAACAGTTGCTGGCCGAGATTGCCGATATTCACACCAGTTCCGGCGGGACCTATGGGTCACCGCGGGTGCATGCGATGCTGGCGCGACGCGGAATCCGGGTGGGCCGCAAACGAGTGGAGCGATTGATGCGTCACGCCGAGTTGCAGGGCGCGTTCCTTCGCCGGAAGTGGCGATTCGGATCGACCCGCCAGGATCGGCGGGCGACGCCGGCGCCGGATCTGGTGGAGCGTGATTTCACCGCCGAGGCTCCGAATCGGTTGCAGGTGGCCGATGCCACCCGCATCCATGTGGTCAGGGTGCGTTTTGGTGGGCGGCGGTGCGCGATGGGTTCTCCAACCGGATCGTGGGATGGACAACCTCCGACCGCTGCGACACCGAGTGGGTGCTCGGTGGGTTGGAATACGCGGTCTGGAGCCGTGATATTGGCGAGGGTGAACTGATCCATCACAGCGACAGGGGCTCGACCTACACGGCGATCAAGTTCGCTAATCGTCTGGCCGACAACGGGATTGCTCAATCCATGGGCTCGGTGGGCGATAGTTACGACAACGCGTTGATGGAGAACTTCTTCTCCACGCTCAAGACCGAGCTGGTCTATCGCACGACCTGGCGCAGCCGCGACCAGGCCGAGAACGCCCTGTTCGCCTACATCGACGGTTGGTACAACAGCCAACGTATCCAGAAGAAGCCCGGCTGGCGATCACCGGACGAGTTCGAATCCAGTTTCCGTCAACAGGTTCCGGTCGGAACCAGATAATTCGCTCTCCGGCCAAGCGGGGGAACCTCAACAGGAAGCAGTTGGGGATCAGCTGAAGGATCTGGACACGAAGGAAACCAACCTGATCGAGCTTGCTGCCGACGGCGAGCTGCCCCAGACGAAGATCCGGACACGACTGACCGAGATCAAGCGAGAGCGCGAGAAGCTGCAGGCGGAACTGGGCAAAGTGCAGCTGGACCTCTCCACGAGTGCCGAGTACCTGACGACGTGCTTGGAACTGCTGCGCGATCCCTACCAGCTGTACAAGGGAGCAAGCGACAAGGTCAGGCGGCGGCTGAACCAGGCGATCTTCAAGCGGTTGTATGTGTTCGAGGGGAAGGTGACGGGTCATGAGTTCCAACCCGTGATCGCGGAACTGCACGCAGTCCAGGCGGGATACACAGCGATGGAGCGAGGCCACGGCGAAGACGCAGGTGCAGGCGTGGCAGAGGCGGTGTTACGGCAACATCTGCCAAAAATGCAACTCGCCACCCGGATGGGTGGCGAGTATGTGAAGCATGTCACAGGCCTGGCTTGCGCCGTTCATTCGGGCCATGTTTCTAGTAACGGTCATATGGTGCGCCATCAGGGACTCGAACCCCGAACCCGCTGATTAAGAGTCAGCTGCTCTGCCAATTGAGCTAATGGCGCTTGCTCCGTGTTCCGGTGCGGGACAAACTTTAACAGGCCGAGGCGGCAGAAGTGAAATCGCGCCCTGACCGGGGGCGATGCGTGGTTCGGGCGGGGTGTTAACGCCGAACCGGGCAGTTCGGATCTATCCCGTGTAACACCCCTGTGTCGACGCGGTATTTGCGTTGGTGCGAGCACCTCGCACTGGCAGAATGGCCGAACGTGGTCTCGACCGCTCCGCAGGCACGGCGGGTTGGGCTGTAGGGACGTGAAACGGGGTTGAGATGAGCGTTGGTCGAGGTCGGCGTCGGTGGATACGACATATCACCGCACCAGTTGTGGTGTTCGCGGTGGCCGGACTGGTGTTGTCGGGGTGCTCGTCGTCGAAGACGTCGGATACGTCCACGGTCGCGATCGACCGTAACCCGTTGCTCGAGCTGATCAAGCCGAAGCTGTTGTCCCCGATCAAGGACGGCGAGATGGGGGTCTCGCCGGGTGTGCCGCTGGCGTTCAAGGTCGAGGACGGCAAGTTCACGAACGTCACCCTGATGAATGCGCAGGGGCAGCCGGTGGGTGGCGGCAAGCTGGCCGCCGACGGCCGGTCGTGGGAGACCACCGAGGTGCTCGGCTACGGGAAGCCGTATCGGCTCAAGGCCGACGCGATCGGGCTCGGCGGCGCCAATTCCACTGTGCTGAGCTTCACTACCAGCTCCCCGGACAGTCAGACCAAGCCGTATCTGCTGCCCGGCGAGGGCGAGGTGGTCGGGATCGGCCAGCCGGTCGCGGTGCAGTTCGACGAGACCATTCCGGACCGTAGAGCCGCCCAGGATGCGATCAAGATCACCACCGAGCCGCCGGTCGAGGGAGCGTTCTATTGGGTGAACAATCGCGAGGTGCGGTGGCGTCCGGAGAATTTCTGGGCTCCTGGGACCAAGGTCACGATCAATGTGAACGTGTATGGCCGTGATCTCGGCAACGGACTCTTCGGCCAGGACAACATCCAGTCGTTCTTCACCGTCGGCGACGCGACGATCTTCACTGCCGACGACAACACCAAGCAGGTGACGGTCGAGCAGAACGGTCAGGTCATCCGGACCATGCCGACCTCGATGGGCAAGAACAGCACGCCGACCGACAACGGCATCTATATCGTCAGCGACCGGCTCGAGAAGATCATCATGGACTCCTCGACCTACGGCGTTCCGGTGAACTCGCCGGACGGCTACAAGACGCCGATCGACTTCGCGACCCGAATCTCCTACAGCGGCATCTTCTTTCACTCCGCGCCGTGGTCGGTCGGGCAGCAGGGCTACAGCAACACCAGCCACGGCTGCCTGAACCTGAGTCCCGCGAACGCGCAGTGGGTCTATCAGAACGCGAAGCGCGGCGACATCACCATCATCAAGAACACCGTCGGCGGAACCCTTTCCGGCGTAGACGGTTTGGGCGACTGGAACATCCCATGGCCGGTGTGGAAGGCGGGTAACGCCGACCCGCGTTGAGCCGCAACGTAAAACGGGCCACCAGTGCGAACTGGTGGCCCGTTTTTCTTGGCTCAGGGGAGCATGTTGCAGCCCAGGTGCGCGTCGCCGATGATGGCCAGCGCGCTGCCGGTGGCGATGCACGCCAGTTTGCTGCCGGATCCGGTGCCGACGAGCCCGCCGGTCGACCCGCTGGACGCCGAACCGGAGTCCGGCATGCCGGGCAGCCCGATGCCCGCGGCCGCGGTCCCGGTAGCTCCGGTGATGAGGGTGGCGCCGAAGAAAGCTGCGATTACCGCGGAACGCATCACGACCTGTGTCTTTCTGGTCAAACCGGGGTGATGCTCCAGCGGCACCGCCCACGCGCCGCAGTCTACGGACGGGGCGCGGGATCCGTCCCGCAATCGGAAGAAGGATGTTTCACATTGTGATGTGGGCGGCGAGGCAACGAAAAAGGCCTGGGCCGGAGATTTCTCTCCGGCCCAGGCCCTCAGGGTGACCGACGGGACTCGAACCCGCGACAGCCAGGATCACAACCTGGTGCTCTACCAACTGAACTACGGTCACCATCACCGGATGAACACCGGCGCCGTCGATATTAGCGTGTCACCCCGTCGTCTCCCTAATCGGTTTCCGGTGAGGCGTTGACCTGGGCCGATTCGGCAGCCGTCGCGGCGCCGCTGATCTCGGCGGCCACCGCGGCGATCTCGGTGGTGGACGGGCCGGGCGCCGCGACGAACGCGGTGCGGCGGTAGTACTCCAGCTCGCGGATGGATTCCTTGATGTCGGCCAGGGCGCGGTGGGCCAGGCCCTTCTCCGGCTGGCCGAAGTAGATGCGCGGGTACCAGCGGCGGCACAGCTCCTTGATCGAGCTGACGTCGATCATCCGGTAGTGCAGGTGGGCGTCCAGCGCGGGCATGTCGCGGGCGATGAAGCCGCGGTCGGTGGCGATCGAGTTACCGGCCAGCGGCACGGTGCCCGGGGTCGGCACGTACTGCTTGATGTAGTCGAGGATCTGCTGCTCGGCCTCGGCCATGGTGACGGTGGAGCGGCGCACTTCCTCGGTCAGCCCGGAACGCGCGTGCATGTCCACGACCACCTGGGGCATGGCGGCCAGCGCCGCGTCGTCGGCGTGGATGACGACGTCCACGCCCTCGCCGAGGATGTTGAGATCGCTGTCGGTGACGAGCGCGGCCACCTCGATCAGCTTGTCGCTGTCCAGGCGCAGGCCCGTCATCTCACAATCCATCCACACCACATATTTATCCGACACGGCAGCAACATTAGCTGTGTTGGATTTGCAGCGCCTTCGGCGCTGCGTGTTCGCGGCCCCGGGGTGTCTCGCGTCCGAGCGGCCGCGACTAGCGACTTCGTCGCATGCGCTGCGGCCACTCGGACGCGAGACGGGCCGCGAACGATCATGCTCGGTCTCGCTTCGCTCGAAACCGGGGGTTGGGGTGGGGCTGTTTGCGTAAGCGTGCAGGTTACGACGCTGTGGTGCGCAGTCAATCGACGAGAAGCCCACTGCCGTACAAGGGAGGCGAGCCCGCTAACGGCACTTGCGGGGATACAGTTTCTCCAGATCGGCACAGGCGTTTTCGGTACGACAGCAAACACTGCGTAAAGCAGTTCGAGTCTGATCAGACGGAGGATCGTGCGATGACCACCCCCCAGGAGAAAGCGGCTGCTGCGCGTAAGGCTGCCGAGGAGGCGGCGAAGGTGGCTGCGGAGGCGGCCGCTGCCGCTGAGGCTGCCGAACGTGAGCTTGCCGAGCAGGAGGCGGGCGACAGCGGGAAGGCGAAGCAGAAGGCCGAGAGCGCGGCCGCCAAGGCGGACGAGACCGCCGCTGCCGCCGCCGAAGCCGCGAGCAAGGCCGAGCAGAAGACGGCCGCGGCCGGCGAGGGCGCGAAGGCGGGCGCCGGGTCGGCGGCCGCACAGGAGATCGCCGCCGGGTACGCGTTCGACGGGGTGGCGCTGGAGCTGGGCACCGTCGTGGTCGACGGCGAGGTGGATACCGCTGCGCGCGTGCGCATTCCGATGCGCACGATGAACCGGCACGGCCTGGTGGCCGGCGCGACCGGCACCGGTAAGACGAAGACGTTGCAGGGCATCGCCGAACAGCTTTCCGCCGCAGGCGTTCCCGTGGTGCTCGCCGACATCAAGGGCGACCTGTCCGGCCTGTCGCAGCCGGGCGCGGCCAACGACAAGCTGAGCGCGCGCGCCGCGGAAACCGGCGCCGAGGACTGGAAGCCGACCGGCTTCCCGACCGAGTTCGTCTCGCTCGGCACCAACGGCATCGGCGTCCCGATCCGCGCGACCATCACCTCGTTCGGCCCGGTGCTGCTCAGTAAGGTGCTGGGGCTCAACGAGACTCAGGAATCCACGCTCGGCCTGATCTTCCACTGGGCGGACAAGAACGGCCTCGCCTTGCTCGACCTCAAGGACCTGCGCGCGGTGATCACGCACCTCACCAGCTCCGAGGGCAAGGAGGACCTGAAGGGCATCGGCGGCGTCTCCGCGGCCACCGCGGGGGTCATCCTGCGGTCGCTGGTGAACCTGGAGGCGGACGGCGGCGACACGTTCTTCGGTGAGCCGGAACTGGATCCGGGCGATCTGGTGCGGGTCGCGGGCGGGCAGGGCGTGATCACGCTGTTCGAGCTGGGCGCGCAGGCGGCGCGGCCGGTGATGTTCTCCACCTTCCTGATGTGGGTGCTCGCGGATTTGTTCCAGACGCTGCCCGAGGTGGGCGACGTGGACAAGCCCAAGCTGGTGTTCATCTTCGACGAGGCGCACCTGTTGTTCGCGGACGCGTCGAAGGCGTTCCTGGACCAGGTGGAGCAGACGGTCAAGCTGATCCGCTCCAAGGGGGTCGGCGTGTTCTTCTGCACCCAGTTGCCCACCGACATCCCGAATCAGGTGCTGTCCCAACTGGGTGCGCGCATCCAGCACGCGCTGCGCGCCTTCACCCCGGACGATCAGAAGGCGCTGTCCAAGACGGTGCGCACCTACCCGAAGACCAGCACCTACGACCTGGAGAAGGCGCTCACCTCGCTCGGCACGGGCGAGGCGGTGGTGACGGTACTTTCGGAGAAGGGCGCGCCGACTCCGGTGGCGTGGACCAGGATTCAGCCGCCGCGGTCGCTGATGGACACGATCGGCGACGACGCGATCAAATCACGGGCGCTGTCGAGTTCGTTGTACAGCAAGTACGGCCAGACCGTCGACCGGGAGTCGGCCTACGAGATCCTGGCGGCGAAAGTCGCTGCGGCAGAACAGGCTCCACAGTCCACCCCGGCCCCGGGCCGCTCGCCGAAGGAGGAGGACTCCACCGCCGAGCGCATCATGAAGAACCCCGCGGTCAAGAGCTTCCTGCGGTCCGCGGCCACCGCCGCGGGCCGCGAGATCAGCCGCAGCATCTTCGGCACGCGGAAGCGCTGACAGCCGCACACCTCTCGATTTCCCGCACAGGGAATGGCATGCGATTCCCTGTGCGGGAGGTCGGGAGGTGTGCGGCGGGGGGTCAGCTCGCGTCGCGGTCGAGCAGGGTGGGCTCGCGGCGGACTAGTTGGGCGAAGTGCCCCTCGCGCACGGCGATGACGCGGGTGCGGGGGGGTCCCGTGCTGGTAGGCGCCGGTGCACGGCACGGCGAGTAGCTCGCCGGGGCGCAGGTCGGCGGGGAGGCGGGCGTCGGTGGCGAGGATGACATCGCCGGCCCGTCCCGCGACGGTCGCGCTCACCAGCGACCCGGTCGCCCGCCGGTTCGCGACCACCGCACCCGCGAAACCCGCTGTCCTGGTGCGGGTCTCACTGTCGATGACCACCGACACATGCCCGCCGTCACTGTGCTTGACCGACAGCACCCGATACAGCGTCACCCCGGCCCGCGCGACGATCCCGCGCCCTGGCTCCAGCGCCACCTTCGGCCGCGGGAAGTGCTGCCGGGCGCACGCCGCGTCCAGTGCGTCCTCGATGATCGCCGACAGCTCAGCGAGATTCATCTCGGCGTCCCCGTTGCGGTAGGCGATGGCGTGCCCGCCGCCGAGATCGAGATCGGTGAGAATCCGGTCGTGGTCGTGCCGGACCTGCGCCAGCTCGGCGACCATCCGCCGGATCGCCTCGCCGTAGTGGTCTGGGTTGTAGATCTGCGACCCGAGGTGGCAGTGGAACCCGATCAGCTCGAGCATCGGCGTGTCCAGCACCTGCGCCACCGCCGCGGTGCTGAGGTCGCCGAGCGGGAACCCGATCGGCTCGGCGGACGAGTCGCAGTCGAGACCGGGGCACACCCGCAACAGCACCCGCTGCGGCCGAGTGACAACCGAGGCGAGCAGCTCGATCTCGTCGAGTGAGCCGACCACGATCCGGCCGACCCGCCGGGCCACCGCCGTCGCCAGCGTCTCGCGCGATACGCCGTTGGCGTGCAGGATGATTCGCCGCGGTTCGACCCCGGCATCGAGCGCCGCGGTCAGCTCGCCGAACGAGCACACCGCGACCGAGAGCCCTTCCCTGGTGACCCAGTCCGCCACCGCACCGACCAGCAACGCCGTTGCCGCGTAAGCGATCTCGGCTTCGGGGAAGGTCTTGCGATAAGCGCGGCAGCGCTGCCTGACCTCGCGCTCGTCGAGCACCCGCGCGGCGGTGCCGTACGTCTCGGCGATATCGGTGAGCGCGACGCCACCGACGACGATCCGGCCCTCGGCGTCATACCTGGCATCGGAGGGCCAGACCGCGGAATCCAGCTGCCCGGCCGTTCCCGGCCGGGTCGGCGAGAAGAAGTCCACAAGCGTCACGGGTGCTCTCCTGATCCGCTCCCCGCTTTCTCTACCTGCGGGGCCTACCAACAACTACGCCTGCCGACAGAGCGCAGACAGGCCGCTTAGCGCAACGTTGACCACCGTCGAGCTGATCTTGACGGATCACTGACACGCCGGGGCCGCGCGGCCCCGGCGTTCAGCTCACCAGCCGATGTCGCGGCACATCAGATCCGCGACGGTCTCCCGGCGCACCAGCTCCCGGCACTGCCCGTGCCGCACGGCCACGATCGGCGGCCGGCCGACGCTGTTGTAGGACGAGGCCAGGCTGTGGTGGTACGCGCCGGTGCACGGCACCGCGAGCACCTCGCCGGGCCGCAGATCGACCGGCAGTTGCACGTCGGTGGCCAGGATGTCGCCGGCCTCGCAGAACCGTCCGGCCACGGTCGCGGTCATGCTGGCGCAGGTCGGGTGCCGGTTCGCCACGACAACGCTGTAGCGCGCGCCGTACAGCGCGACGCGCGGGTTGTCGCTCATCCCGCCGTCCACGGTGACGTAGGTGTGGCCGCCCTCGATGTGCTTGACCGACAGCACCCGGTACAGCGTCACCCCCGCGTGCGCGACGATCGCCCGGCCCGGCTCCAGCGCGATCTGCGGGCGCGGGAAGTGCTGGCGCGCGCACGCCGCGTCGAGGGCGTCCTCGATGATGGCGGCCAGGTCGCCGAGGTTCATCTCGCCGTCGCCGGTGCGGTAGGCGACCGCGTGCCCGCCGCCGAGGTCCAGCTCGGTGAGCACGTGCCCGTGGTCCTGCCGGACCCGCGCCATCTCCGCGACCACCCGGCGCACGGCCTCGCCGTAGTAGTCCGGGTCGCTGATCTGCGAGCCGAGGTGGCAGTGGAAGCCGACCAGGTTCAGCTTCGGCTGGCGCAGTATCCGCGCGACCGCCTCCGCGGCGGTGTCGCCGCCGAGCGGGAAGCCGAACTTCTGATCGGTGACCCCGGTGCGCACCGCGGGATGCCCGTGCACGTCGATGCCGGGGGACAGGCGCAGCAGCACCTTCTGCGAGCCGGTGACCAACGCCGACAGCAGCGTGATCTCGGCCAGCGAGTCGACCACGATCCGGCCGACCCCGGCCTGGATCGCGGCGGTCAGCTCGTCGAACGATTTCCCGTTGCCGTGCATGATGATTCGGTGCGGCGCGACGCCGGCGGCCAGCGCGATGGCCAGTTCGCCGGAGGAGCACACGTCCACCGAAAGCCCCTCCTGGGAAACCCAGTTGGCGACCGCGCGGATCATCAAAGCCTTACCCGCGTAGATGATCTCGGCCTCGGGGAAGGCCTTGCGGTAGGCCCGGCAGCGCTCCCTGACCTCGCGCTCGTCCAGGACATAGGTCGGAGTGCCGTACTGATCCGCGATATCGGCCAGGGCCACCCCGCCGATCGTGATCCGGCCCGCGTCGTCGTAATGCGTGTCCCGCGGCCATACGGCCGAGTCGAGGCGTGGGGGCATCCCCGACTTCAGCGACGGGAAGATTTCCAGCAGCGTCACGGTGTCTCCTGTGTGCGCCCCCGCTATTCCGTAGGCGGGGCCGCTGTCAGGACTACGCCGCTTTCCTCTTGGGCAAACGTCCAGCTTACGACTGCTTGACGACCGGAGGCCCGATCTTGACGGATCCCTGACCCGGCGGTGACGGGCGTCTCTAGCCGCCGAGCTTCTTGTAGAACTTGCCCGCGATCGGCGCGGTGACCGCGCGCGGACCGTACTGGCCCGCGACGCTCATGCCCTTGCTGATCAGGCCGGGAACCACGCGCATCTTGTTGCGGGCCAGCGCGTCGATGGACACCTTCGCGGTGTACTCCGAGGACACCCACATGAAGTCGGGTACCAGCCGGTCGACGATCGACGCGTCGGCCGGATCGGGCACATCGGTGCGCACCGGGCCCGGCGCGAGCAGCGTGACGTTGACGCCCGAGTCCTTCAGTTCGCCGCGCAACGACTCGGAGAAGGTATTGGCGAACGCCTTGCTGGCCGCGTACGTGGCGTTATTGGGGATCGGCATGTTCCCCGCCGCCGACCCGCTGATCAGGATGCCGCCCGCGTGCCTGGCGATCATCCCCGGCAAGACGGCAAGCGTAAGGTCGTGCACCGCAACGGCATTGAGCTCCATCTGCGCGCGCTCATAAGCGAAATCCAGCTCGGCGACCGCCCCGAACGTGGCGATCCCGGCGTTGTTGCACAGAATCGAGATGTCGCGCGCCGACAGCTCCTCGACCAGCGCCGCGCGCTGTGCCCGATCGGACAGATCCACCGCCCGCACCTCCGCGGTGATCCCGTGTGCCAGCGTCAATCGCTGCGCCAGTTCGGTAAGCACCTCACCGCGCCGCGCGACCAGGATCAGCGAATAGCCGCGCGCGGCCAGTTCGGCGGCCAGCGCGGTGCCGATGCCGGAGGAGGCGCCGGTGACGACCGCGCGGTTCTCGGAAGTGGGGGAGGGCAGGCTCACGCCAGGGAGCCTAGCGGGTCAGTCGAGCCGGTCGATGGCGGCGATCTCGGTGGGATCGGGGGAGCGGACGGGAAGCAGGGCGAGCAGGCCGACCGCGAGCACCAGGATGATGCCGATGATGCCGGCGCGGTCGTTGTCGAAGATCCAGACGAACAGGCCGAAGAACGTGGGGGCGAGGAAGGAGACGGCGCGGCCGGTGGTGGTGTAGAGGCCGAAGAGCTGGCCCTCGCGTCCGGGCGGGGCGAGGCGGGCGAGGAAGGAGCGGGCGGCGGATTGGGCGGGGCCGACGAAGACGGTCAGCAACAGGCCGAAGATCCAGAACAGCAGCGGGCCGGAGACCGCGAGCAGGGCGAGGCCGCAGACGATCATCGCGGCCAGCGAGACCACGATGACGATCTTCGGGCCGCCCCGGTCGTCGAACCGGCCGGCGACGATCGCGCCCAGTGCCGCAACCACATTGGCGGCGATGCCGAACAGCAGGACGTCGGAGTCGGCGATGTCGTACACCCGGACCGCAAGCACCGCACCGAAAGTGAACACCCCGGCGAGTCCGTCCCGGAAGACCGCGCTGGCGATCAGGAAGGCGGCGGTGCGCCGGTCGGCCACCCAGAGCTCGCGCAGATCGCGGAACAGCACCCGGTAGGAGGCGAAGAATCCCGCGCTCGCCGCGCCGGGATCGGCGTCGGTGCGCGGCAATTCGGGCACCGCGAACAACACCGGCAGCGCGAACGCGGCGAACCAGACCGCCGCCACGATGGCGACGAGGCGGATGTTGAGCCCGTCGTCGGTCGGGATGCCGAGCAGCCCGCGACTGTCGCCGCTGCCGGAGATGAAACCGAAGTAGCAGATCAGCAGCAAGAAGATGCCGCCGAAATAGCCCATCGCCCAGCCGAATCCGGAGACCCGGCCGACCGTCGCCGGGGTGGACACCTGACGCAGCATCGCGTTGTAGGGCACGCTGGCGAGTTCGAAGAAGGCGGAACCGAACGCGAGCAGCAACAGGCCGAGCCACAGATAGTGGTAGTCGTCGTGCACGAAGAACATCAGCGTCATCGACGCGATGCAGAGCCCGGTCAGAACGGCAAGGGAGCGTTTACGTTTCGCGGACGCGTCGAATCGCTGCCCGCTGACCGGCGCGGTCACCGCGACCACCAGTCCCGCGAGCCCGAGCGCCCAGCCGAGCCAGGCGCTCGGCGAAACCCCGCCCGGTAGGTCGTCGCCGACCTTGTCGGTCAGGTACACCGAGAACACGAAGGTCAGGATCACCGCGTTGAACGCCGACGAGCCCCAGTCCCAGAACCCCCACGCCGCCACTTGCCCGCGCCCGGCGGCCTGACCGACCGTCGCCCGCGCGTCTACCTCGCCCATGCCGCGCAGCCTAGTGTGATTTCCCTCGCGGAACGGGTCCAACACCGACACCGAAACCAGGGTATGCACTCAGTTGCATAGTACTGGGTGTCACGGCTACTCTTGCCGCATGGCCCTCGAGCACGCGTTGCTGGTTTCGCTGACCGAGCGGGCCGGCTCGGGGTATGAGCTGGCCCGCCGCTTCGACAAGTCCATCGGATACTTCTGGAGCGCGACCCACCAGCAGATTTATCGCGTGCTCAAGCGGATGGAGGAGTCCGGCTGGCTGATCAGCGAGTCGGTCACGCAGGAGGGCAGGCCGGACAAGAAGGTGTACGCGGTCAGCGCGGCGGGCCGCGCCGAGCTGGCCCGCTGGATCGCCGAACCGTCCGACACCGGCACCCCGCGCAACGAGCTCGCGGTCAAGATCCGCGCCGCCGCGTACGGCGATATCACCGCGCTGCGCACCGAGGTCGCCCGGCATCGCGACGAACACGCCCAGCGCCTCGAGGTCTATCGACTCATCGAGAAACGAGACTTCCCGGCACCGGATCAGCTCTCCGGTACGGCTCTGCACCAGTACCTCGTCCTGCGCGCGGGTGTCCGCGTGGAGGCGGGGTTCGTCGAGTGGTGCGACGAAGTTCTGCACGCCCTGCACCCGCCCGCGACAGCCCCGCGCGCGGAATGACCAACGGAGAAAGGTGAGACTCGCCGATGAGTTCGTACCCTCATTTATTCGAGCCTCTTGATCTCGGCTTCACCACCCTGCGCAATCGCGTGGTGATGGGGTCGATGCACACCGGCCTGGAAGACCGCGCTTGGGACACCAACAAGCTGGCCGCCTACTTCGCCGAACGGGCCCGCGGCGGTGTGGGTCTCATCATCACCGGCGGTTACGCGCCCAACCGCACCGGCTGGCTGCTGCCCTTCGGCGCCAAACTGACCAACAAGTCCGAGGCCTACCGGCACCGGGCGATCACCAAGGCGGTGCACAAGGAGGGCGGCAAGATCGCCATCCAGATCCTGCACGCCGGCCGCTACTCCTACATGCCCGGCAGCGTGTCCGCGTCCTCGATCAAGGCGCCGATCAATCCGTTCCGCCCGCGCAAGCTCTCGGCCAAGGGTGTCGAGCAGACCATCGACGACTACGCGCGCTGCGCGAAGCTCGCCCAGTTCGCCGGCTACGACGGTTGCGAGATCATGGGCGGTGAAGGCTATTTCATCAACCAGTTCCTCGCGCCGCGCACGAACAAGCGCACCGACAAGTGGGGTGGCTCGCCGGAGAACCGCCGCCGGATCGCGGTGGAGATCGTGCGCCGGACCCGCGCCGCGGTCGGCCCGGACTTCATCATCGTGTTCCGGCTGTCCATGGCCGAGCTGGTGGAGAAGGGGCAGACGTTCGACGAGATCGTCGCGCTGGCACAGGAACTCGAGGCCGCGGGCGCGAACATCCTGAACACCGACATCGGCTGGCACGAGGCGCGCGTCCCGACCATCGTCACCTCGGTGCCGCGGGCGGCGTTCGTCGAGTTCACCGCGAAGATCACCCAGCGGGTCACCATCCCGGTCTGCGCGTCCAACCGGATCAACATGCCGGAGATCGCCGAGGAAATCCTGACTCGCGGTGACGCGCAACTGGTTTCGCTGGCCCGCCCGTTCCTCACCGATCCCGAGTGGGTCAACAAGGCCAAGCAGGATCGGGTCGACGAGATCAACACCTGCATCGCCTGCAACCAGGCCTGCCTGGATCATGCCTTCGTGCACAAGACCGTGTCCTGCCTGCTGAACCCGCGCACCGGACACGAGACTGAGCTGAAGCTGCTGCCCACCCGCCGCACCAAGCGCGTCGCGGTCGTCGGCGCGGGCCCGGCCGGGTTGTCCGCCGCGGTGAACCTGGCTGAGCGCGGCCATCACGTCGACCTGTTCGAGGCCGACGACAAGATCGGCGGCCAGTTCGACATCGCCCGTCGCATCCCGGGCAAGGAAGAGTTCAACGAGTCGATCCGGTACTACCGGCGCAAGCTCGAAATTACCGGCGTCACGGTGCATTTGAACAAGCGGGTGAGCGCCGCCGAACTCATCGCCGGCCGCTACGACGAGGTGGTGCTGGCCACCGGCGTCAAGCCGCGCATCCCGAACATCCCCGGCATCGACCACCCGATGGTGCTGTCCTACGCCGAACTGGTGCGCGAGGAGCGCCCGGTCGGCAAGCGCGTCGCGGTCATCGGCGCGGGCGGCATCGGCTACGACGTGAGCGAATTCCTCACCGTCGAAGGGCATCCCACGCTGAAGCTCGACGAGTGGAAGGAAGAGTGGGGCGTCGACACCGAAGACGAACAGGTGCGCGGCCAGCTGACCAAGCCGAAGCCGTCCCCGGCCGCCCGCGAAGTGGTGCTGCTGCAACGCAAGTCGACCCCGTTCGGTAAGGACCTGGGCAAGACCACCGGCTGGGTGCACCGCGCGGCGCTGAAGGCCAAGGGGGTCGATCACATCGGCGGGGTCAACTATGAGCGCATCGACGACCATGGCCTGCACATCAGCTTCGGCGAGAAACGCCAACGCCCGCAATTGATCCCGGTCGACAACGTGATCATCTGCGCGGGCCAGGAATCGGTCCGCGACCTGGAGGACGAGTTGCGCGCCGCCGGCGTAAACCTTTACCTCATCGGCGGCGCCGAACTCGCCGCCGAGCTGGATGCCAAGCGCGCCATCGATCAGGGCACCCGCCTGGCCGCTCGCCTCTGAAATAGGCTCGGTGTCGTTGCGGGGCAACGACACCGAGTATTCGGGGGGTATCCGCACAGGCGGCTACATCTGGCTGTAGTCCTGGCTGATCCAGCGGTCGGGACGCACGGTGAACAGCACCGACGCGGTGCCGTCCATGCGATCGGCGAAGGCGCGACCCTCCTCGGGTCCGAGGTAGCGCACCGCGATCGCCTCGCGCGCGTCCCGCGGCGAGGGAGTGGCGGCGTCGACGACCGTGCCCTCGACGATGACGTACTGGTACGGCAGCTCTTCGCGCTGAACGGTGATCGTCACCGCGCCGGCCTCCTGCACGAGCCTGGACTTGCGCCGCCCCGCACCGGTATTGATCCTGATGTCGCCGCCGGGCGAGTAGTCGTACCAGATCGGGACCGCCACGGGCGGCCGCCCATCGGTCGCCGCGACCGACAACACCGCAATGTGCTTGCCCGCGAGGAATTCCTGACGTTCGATCTCCGTGAACGGTCTCGGCATGCGCACACCAACACACGGGCCCGGGAGTGTTATTCCCGTCCGGCTCGATGCGATTTCCCGCAGGCAGTAGCTGGTTCCGTGAGAGTGCGGTGAAACTCGGGTGAGACTCCGGCCTTCGACACTCGGTGCGTATTCATCCATCGGTTCGAACCTGGGGGCACCCACATGAGGTCCTTGATCACCACCCTTACCGCCGCGTCGGCCCTGATCGTCTCGGCCGTCGCCACCACCGCGTTCGGCGCGGCACCCGCGCAGGCCGAGTTCGCGTACTGGCTCATGTACAACCGCGGCAACGGTCAGTGCATGACCATCGAGAACGATCCGCACAACGCGATCGGCGGCACCGCTCGATTCGCGCCGTGCAACGCGAACGATCGACGGCAGTGGTGGCTGCGTGCGACCACCGGGCCGGACACGATCGCGTTCAGCACCCACGACCTCACCCGAGGCAAGCATCAGTGCATCGAAAACGCCGCGGGCGGCTGGGGTTTGGCCTTCCTCGGGGACTGCGACGCGGGCAACTACAAGCAGAACTTCACCCTCGAGTACGTCTTCTTCCCGGACGGGAAGGCCAGCACGGTCTACAAGGCGGCGCTGGACACCCGCCGGCTCAGCGTCCCGTCGGCCGCGGGGACGTCCTACGTCACCATTCGCGATGGCTTCGCCAATGAAGACCCGCGGATGCAGTGGGACCAGCTCCCCACGCCGTGACGTCATGCTGAGCACATCCCGCTTGGGATGTGCTCGGCTGTGTCCATGAAGTAACTGGTGGTTATTCATATGAGTGAGCTGGTGTGGAAGTCGGCCCCGGTGTGCAGTCTCGGCATGCTCGCTCGCTCGACCAGTCCGTCAATACCCCTGAATAGTCTAGTTTTTGGGATAGATTGCAGGTCGAAGCAGTGCGTTGAGGGAGAATCAGCCGCAATTTCTCAAAGCTGGTACGGCATGCGCGTCGCTGGAGTTAAGTTAATGACTATTCCTCCGCTGAAGGGCACGATCCGGCGCTACTCGCCGGCTCGGCGCCGACCCGGTGGTGTCTGGCTCAGCGAGGAGTAGCGACATGGACGGATTCAGCAGACGCAACGCGTTGAAGGCCGGCGGAGCATTGGGCGCGTTCGGTGCGCTGGCGATGGCCGCGCCGGTTCGGGCGGAGCCGTGGAGCTGGTCACCGGACGGCTCGGTGGCCGGCGGCGGGTCCGGAGTCGACCCGCTGACCGTGTGGGACGCGGAGGCGGATCCGCTCGTCGCCGGCCTGATCGACCGCGGCGAAGTGCCCAGGGTGAACGACCTGCTCCGCACGTGGACCAGAAACGGCCAGCCGCTGCCGGCCGGATTGCCCACGGAGCTGCGGGATTTCATGGAATACGCCCGTCAGCTCCCGCAGTGGACCGATCAGGGCAAGCTCCGCACCGCCGTCGAGTTCAACAAGAAGCGCGGCCTCTACCTAGGCGTCCTGTATGGCCTGGCCAGCGGCATGATGAGCACCGTCATCCCGAAGGAGGCGCGCGCCGTCTACTACTCCAAGGGCGGCCAGGACCTCAAGGACCGCATCTCCAAGACCGCGAAGCTCGGCTACGACATCGGCACCGCGAACGCCTATGCGCCGGACGGCGAAATGGTGGTGACCTGTGTGAAGACCCGGTTGGTGCACGCTGCCGTGCGCCACCTGCTGCCGCAGTCCCCGCACTGGGTGAACTCCGCCGCCGAGGACATCCCGATCAGCCAGAACGACATCATGGTCACCTGGCACAGCCTGCCCACCACGGTGATGAAGCAGCTGACCGCCTGGCAGGTGCCGATCCCGGTCGCCGAATCCGAGGCCTTCCTGCACTCCTGGCAGGTGTGCGCGCACATGCTCGGCGTCCGCGACGAATACATCCCCAACTCGTGGTCCGAGGCCAACGCCCAGGCCGCTCAGGTCCTCGACCCGATCCTGGCACCGACCCCTGAGGGTGTGGCGCTGGCCGACCGGCTGCTGCGGCTCGGCGTGAACCTCGATCTCGCGGTGCTGAGCAAACCGGTCCTCGGCGCGTTCACCCGTTTCCTGCTCGGCGACAAGATCGCCGACGGACTGGCCATTCCGCGCGAACCGGTCTGGGATCCGCTGCTCCGGGTGAGCTGGGGCCCGTTCATCGCGGTCCGTGAGGGCCTGCTCCCGGTCGTCCCGCTGGCGCCGGACGCGTACTGGCTCTTCGACGAGTTCCTGCGCCAGGCCGCGCTGATCTACCTGGCCGAGCTGCGCCTGCCGATCAGCATCGAGCTCCCGCAGATGAACCGGGACATGAGCCGGCCACCGCGCTGATCGAAAAAGATCGGAGTCGGACCAAACCGGTGATCGTAGCAACGCGAATTTCTCTCCGATGCCAAGTCAGGGCGTCGGCCGCTAGTGCGGCGTGTCCTGGCTGTCATCGGGGATAGTGGCCGACTGCGAGGAGAGGTTCTGGTGACTTTGAGACAACGGCGATCGACACGCACAACAACGCTGAGCTGGGTTCTGGCCGGGGTAGTCGCCGCGGCAGGCCTGATTGCGACGGCGGGCGCCGCGGCCGCGGCGCCCGCCGTTGTTTCGGTACAGGATGTGAACGACCGCCAGCAGGTGGTCACGGTCTTCTCACCCGCGATGAACCGGCCGATCCCGTTACAGATCATTCGCCCCGCCGACCGGGGGACGCCCCGGCCGACGCTGTATCTGCTCAACGGCTCCGGCGGCGGCCCGAACGAGAGCGGCTGGGATGTGCAGACCGACGCCGTGAGCTTCTTGAGCGGAAAAGATGTCAACGTCGTCACCCCGTTCGGTGGCGCCAATTCCTACTACACCGACTGGATCCGGCCCGACGCCGTGCTCGGATTCAACAAGTGGCAGACCTTTCTCAACGACGAGTTGCCACCGGTGATCGAGGAGTTCTTGGGCGCCAACGGAACTCGCGCGCTGGCGGGTGTTTCCATGAGCGGCACCTCGGTGCTGAACCTGGCCATCGCCAAGCCCGGTTTCTGGAGCGGCGTCGCGTCCTACAGCGGTTGCGCGCAGACCTCCGACCCCATCGGACACGAATTCGTCCGGCTCACCGTGGAGAACTGGGGTGGCGGGCAAAGCGTGGAGAACATGTGGGGCCCGGCCAGCAACCCGCTGTGGCGGGCCAACGATCCGCTGGTCAACGCGGAAGGACTGCGTGGGACCGCGGTGTATTTGAGTTCGGGCAGCGGTCTCGCGGGCATACCGCACGACACCCCCTTCGACCGGCGAGTGCTGGAGGGCCGGATTCCGCTGCCGGTGCAGATCGCCTTCGGCGGGCCGATCGAGGCGGCCATCCACTACTGCACGGTGAACCTGACGAATCGGTTGCGCGAGTTGAACATTCCGGTCACCTTCGACGATCGCCCGGTCGGCACCCACTCGTGGGGTTACTGGGAGGACGACCTGCGCACCTCCTGGCCGTTCATTGCGCAGTCGATCGGCATCGGCTGAGGCCGCTCAACCACGCAGTAGCGCGTTGAGCCGGGCGGCCTGCCGGGTCAGATGATCGCGTTCGGGCAGGCTGCTCGCCGCCTTGGCGGCCTCGGCATAGCGCTGAGCCGCGGTCGCCGGGTCGCCCGCACGCTCGTGCAGGTACGCCTCGACGGCGGCATAGCGGGGCAGCGCGGGATCGAGCCCGGCCAGGGCGGCCAGGCCGGCTCGCGCGCCGTCCGCCTCGCCGACCGCGACGGCCCGATTCAGCTGGGCCACCGGGCTTTCGGTGATCCGCACCAGTTCGTCGTACCACTCGACGATCTGCACCCAGTCGGTATCCTCGGCCCGCTGCGCGTCGGCGTGCAGCGCGGCGATGGCGGCCTGCGCCTGGAACTCGCCGAGCCGGTCGCGGGCGAGCGCGGCCTGCAGTATGTCGACGCCCTCGGCGATCAGGCGCGTGTCCCACAGCGTGCGGTCCTGCTCGGCCAGCGGAACCAGGCTGCCGTCGGCGCGGGTCCGGGCCGGGCGCCGGGCGTGGTGCAGCAGCATCAGCGCGAGCAGGCCGGCCACCTCCTCGTGCTTGGTCATGGCCGCGACCTGACGGGTGAGCCGGATCGCCTCGGCGGAGAGGTCGACGTCGCCGGAGTAGCCCTCGTTGAACACCAGGTAGAGCACGCGCAGCACGGTGGCGACATCACCCGCCTGGTCGAACCGGACGCCGGCCACGGTCTTCTTGGCCCGGCTGATCCGCTGCGCCATGGTCGCCTCGGGCACCAGGTAGGCCTGCGCGATCTGTTTCGTGGTGAGCCCACCGACCGCGCGCAGGGTCAGCGCGACCGCTGACGCCGGGGTCAGGGACGGATGCGCGCACAGGAAATAGAGCTGCAACGTGTCGTCGGTGTGCTCGGCCGGACCGGGTGGCGGCTCGGCGTCGATCCGCTGCTCCCGGTCGCGACGCGCCGTGTCGGAGCGGTGCGCGTCGAGGAACTTGCGCCAGGCGACCGTGACCAGCCAGCCCTTCGGGTCGGCCGGCTGCTGGTCCGGCCAGCTCAGCGCGGCCTGGATCAGCGCCTCCTGCACGGCGTCCTCGGCGGTCGCGAAGTCGACTCCGCGACGCACGAGGACGCCGATCACCGCGGGGGTGAGCTCCCGCAGCAGCAGTTCGTCCATCACTCGGTGACCGTCGGCGCCGCCCCGTAGGCCGGGCGCAGCTCCAGCCACTCGTGGATCGGCTTCCCGCCCGCGCCCGGCGCCGCGGACAACTCCGCCGCCAGCTCCAGCGCCCGCTCGTAGGAGTCGACGTCGATCACCATCCAGCCGGCGACCAGATCCTTGGTTTCGGCGAACGGGCCGTCGGTGACCGGCGGGCGCCCCTCGCCGTCGTAGCGGACGAACGTGCCCTCGGCGGAGAGCGCCTGTTCGCCGACGAACTCGCCGGTCTGCTCGAGCCGGGCGGCGAAATCGCGCATGTACTGGATGTGCGCCGTAACCTCTTCCGGCGTCCACTGATCCATCGGTACGTCGTTGACCGAGGCGGGCGCGCCGCGGTAGTGCTTGAGCATCAGGTACTTGGCCATCATGTTCTCCTCGGTGGTGTGTACGGCCCATTCTGGCCGGGTCTACTGCGGGAACGAAGGTTCAGGCGTGCTGTCGCGCCGCGCGCTGCTGGATCAGCTCCTCGACCGCGCTCGGCAGGGTCGATTCGAAGTCGATCAGCTTCGCCCAGGCCGGGGTCACCACGATCCGGACCATGCCGTCATAGAGCGAGCGCACCTCCGCCTCCCAGTGCACCCGCTGCTCGGGCGTCATCTCGTAGGTGGTGTTCATTTCGAGGTACTCGTCCGGGATGCCGTCGACGACGTCCAGCTCGGCCCGGCCGCGGATCAGCAGGATCTTGGGTGGATGCGCCTCGGTGTCGATGGTCAGCGCGACCATCGGGTTTGCCCGCAGGGCAGGCAATTTCGGCGCGTTCGTCGACGTGCACATGACGATCTGCGCTCCGTTCCAGCTGAACGCCATCGGGATGTTGCGGGGCGTGCCGTCCTTGGCGACGTAGGCCAGGCGGGTCAGGTCGCGGGCCAGCATCTCCTGGCTGAGCGGCCGGTTCAGCACCTCGGCGATCTCGTTGCGGTCCATGGCGATCCTCCGTCCTCCACGCGGCCGGTCGTGGCCGCTGATACACCTGGGACGGAGCCGGAATCGGATTCTCGACACACGCGGCGAACTTTTCCGGACGATCGCAATCGCCGGGTGACCTCGGCCGATTTCCGCCAGCTTCGCGGGCCGGAGTTTGCCAGCGTCGAACAGGTGACTCAGGACAACAAAGCCCTCGTGCAGAACGCGTGGAAAGCCTTCGCGACCCACGACTTCGACCAGATCGCGGCATGTTTCAGCGAGGACGCCGAATGGCTCGCGCAACCGCACAACGCCACCGCCGTCTTCCTGGACGGGCCGAGCTACCTGATCGGCCGGGCGACCATTGCCGATTTCATCGCGTACGGCTTCCCGAAGCTGTTCGCCGAGAACGTCGCCCTAACTTTCCGTGGCTTCTACGCCGAAGGCGACCGGGTCATCGTCGAGGAGACGATGAGCGCCACCCTGGTCAACGGCAACCACTACGAAAACGACTACTGCTTCATCTTCGAACTCCGCGACGGACTGATCCACCGTGTCCGTGAGTACATGGACACCGCCCGCGGCCACCGAATGGTCTTCGGTTAGTCGCTGACGAGGCAGCGCCGCCGGCCGCCCTGCCCGCGATCGGCGGTTGCCTCGAACGCGGTTGTCTAGCATCGGGCCTATGGCACTTTCCTATGTGGTGACCGGTGGCGGGCGGGGGATCGGACGCGGAATTGTCGAACGGCTGCTCGGGGTGGACAGTGTCGTGGTGGCGGTCGAGCTCGATCCGGCGGCGTTGACCTGGGCGGGGGAGCGGGTGATTCCGCTGACCGGCGACGCGTCCTCGACCGACATCGCCGAGGCGGCAGCGGATCTCGCGCAGCAAGCGGGAACGCTGACCGGCTGGGTGAACAACGCGGCCGTATTCCGGGATGCCTCAGTGCATTCCGAGTCCGCCGAACGCGTCGTCGACCTGATCACTGCCAACCTCGCGCCCGCCGTCGTCGGCTGCACCACCGCTGTCCGCCGTTTCCTGCGCGCCGGCACCCCGGGTGCGATCGTGAATATCACCTCACACCAGGCACAACGGGCGGTATCCGGCGCGCTGCCCTACAGCACCGCCAAGGCCGCCATCGAAGGACTCACTCGCGCGCTCGCGGTCGAGTACGGCCCCAAGGGAATTCGAGTCAATGCGGTAGCTCCCGGCTCCGTCGCCACCGAGCGCTACACCGAATTCCTCGCCGGCCTGGACGCTTCCGCGGCCGCGCGGGTCGAGCGGCAGATGGCGGATCTACATCCCATCGGCCGAGTGGCCACCACCGGCGAAGTGGCCGCGGCCGTCGCCTACCTGCTCTCCGAAGACGCGAGCTTCGTCAACGGCACGGTATTGCCCGTGGACGGCGGCCGCTCGGTGCTGGCCCTCGATCCCGAGGCCCGCTGAGGATCAGCGTTCCTTGGGCGGCCACCACGCGCCCATGCCCAGCGCGATCAAGCGCATCTGCTGGACGGTGCGGTCGATGATGGCGTCTTGTTCGCGGGGGAGGGCGGAGATGTAGGCGACGATGCCGTCGGTGACGGTCGAGACCAGCAGGTCGGCGGCGATCTCCAGGTCGGCGGGGGACCAGGAGTCCAGCGCGGAGATGCGGGAGAGGTCGGCGACGAGTTCGCGGACGATCAACTGCAATTCCAGCGCGATGGACTTGCGCAGCGCGGCCGAACCGCCGTGGCGTTCGCGAGTGAGGAAGCCGAAGAGTTCGCGTTTCGGCCCGACCTGGGCGAACACGAAGCGCACCGTGTCGGACAGGCTCGCGTCGGGCTTGCGGCGCACCTCGCGCAGGGCCAGACGCAGGGCGGTGATGCCGTCGTCGACCAGCTGCGCGCCGAGGTCGTCCAGCGACGCAAAGTGCCGGTAGAAGGCGGTCGGCACGATGCCGGCGCTGCGCGCGATCTCACGCAGGCTCAGCGCGGCGAACCCACGGTCGGCGGCCAGTGCCAGGGTGCCGTCCAGTAGGGCCTGTCGCGTGCGCTCCTTGCGCTCGCCTCGAGTTGCTGCCTGCTCGCTCATCACGGTGAGCATACATCCGTTCACC
Source organism: Nocardia sp. NPDC006044 (assembly GCF_042871115.1). NCBI lineage: Bacteria > Bacillati > Actinomycetota > Actinomycetes > Mycobacteriales > Nocardiaceae > Nocardia > Nocardia sp. NPDC006044. The sequence continues at coordinate 1,013,311 of NZ_JBIAID010000003.1, read as the reverse complement.
ATTCCATTAATCCCAAGATGTAGTTCGTGTCACATGTTTTGCCGGTTGACACCGGACCCCGGTCATCGGTCACACTAGTTGAGTGTACATACGTACACTGAAATTGGAACGCAACGTCGCGGCCCTGACAAGTCGACCAGCCCTCGACCAGAGGCACCCGACACGAGGCACGGAGAACGAATGGTGGATCTCATCAATGTGGTGCAGACCCTGACCTCGCCGCACCCGCTGGACCGGTACCTGGAACTCGTGCGCCCCATGCTCACCGCGCGGGAGATGCGCGCCGAGGTCATCCACGTGGATCGCTCGGTCCCCGGTTCGGTGACGCTCACCCTGCGCCCCACCCGGCAATGGAAAGGCCACGCCGCCGGGCAGTACGTCCAGATCGGCGTGGTGATCAACGGTGTCCGGCACACCCGCTGCTATTCGCCGGTGAATCCGGCGTCCGGGCGGAGCAGGCACATCCAGCTCACCGTCAAGGCGCACCCCGACGGTCTGGTCTCGCAGTACCTGGCCCGCAACGCCGCGCCGGGCCTGGTGGTCGATCTGGAACCGGCTGCGGGCGTGTTCACGCTGCCCGACCAGCGCCCGGACCGGGTGCTGCTGATCAGCGGTGGCAGCGGCATCACGCCGGTGCTGTCCATGCTGCGCACGCTGGCCGACGAGGGTTACCCGGGTGAGGTCGTCTTCCTGCACTACGCGAAATCGCCCGAGGTGGTTCCGCACCGAGCGGAACTCGACGCGATCGCCGAGCGGCACAAGAACTTTCGCATCGAACTGCGGCACCCGTGGCGACCCGACACCGCCCGGATCGATGCGAGCGCCCCGTGGGTGGACGTAACGCCCGCGCAGTCCAGTGGGTATTTCGACTACGACGAGCTGGAGCGGGTGGCGCCGTGGTTCGCCGAAGCGCACACCTACGTCTGCGGCCCGCAGCCGCTGATGGACGCGGTGCGCAAGATCTTCGAAGCCGAGCAGCTGGAAGATCGGCTGCACACCGAGGAATTCACCCTCTCGCTCACGCCGGTCGACGCCGACGACGTCTTCGGCACGGTGAACTTCTCGGCCAGCGGCATCGCCGCGGACAACAACGGCGCGCCCCTGCTGGAGCAGGCCGAAGCCGCGGGGCTGAGCCCGGAGTTCGGCTGCCGGATGGGAATCTGCTTCTCCTGCACCGCGGTTCGCCGCACCGGTTGCACCCGCAACCTGCGCACCGGCGAGACCGACAGCGATCCGGATCAGCCCATCCAGCTCTGCATCAACGCCCCCGTGGGCGACGTCGACATCGACATCTGACGAACAAAGGATTCCTCGACATGACAATCCTCACCGAAACCGAAAATGGCCCGCTGGTGCTGAGCCCGGACCAGATCGAAGAACTCGGCAAGGCGCTCGACGAGCTCCGCGCCAGGACCGTCGCCGACCTCGGCGATCGCGACCGCGAATACCTCTACTCGATCATCAAGGCGCAGCGCGGTTTCGAGATCGCCGGCCGCGGCCTGATGTATCTCGGCTTCCTGCCGCCGGTCTGGCTGGCCGCGGTCGCCGCGCTGAGCGTGTCGAAGATCCTGGACAACATGGAGATCGGCCACAACGTCATGCACGGCCAGTACGACTGGATGCGCGAGCCCGGCCTGAATTCCCGTGTCTTCGAATGGGATACGGTCTGCCCGGCGGATCAGTGGAAGCACTCGCACAACTACATCCACCACACCTTCACCAACATCCACAACAAGGACCGCGACATCGGCTACTCCATCCTGCGGATGGACGAGAGCCAGTCCTGGAACGTCTTCCGGCTCGGCCAGCCGCTCTACGCCTTCGCGCTGATGATGCTGTTCGAGTGGGGCGTGATGGCGCACGACCTCGAGGTCGAGAATGTCGTGCGCGGCAAGCGATCCTGGGCCGACATCAAGCGCACCGTGCTCGGTCAGGTGAAGAAGGCAGGCAAGCAGGCGCTCAAGGACTACGTGGTGTTCCCCGCGCTGACCGGCCCGCTGTTCCTCAGCACGCTGGCGGGCAACGCGACGGCGAACCTGGTCCGCAACGTGTGGGCTTACTCGATCATCTTCTGCGGTCATTTCCCCACCGGCGTACAGACGTTCACCGAAGAGGAGACCGAGAACGAGACCCGCGGCGAGTGGTACATCCGGCAGATGCTCGGCTCGGCCAACATCACCGGCGGCAAGCTGTTCCACATCATGTCCGGCAATTTGTCGCACCAGATCGAACATCACCTGTTCCCGGACATCCCGGCCGCGCGTTATCCGGAGATCGCGCCGGAGGTCCGCGCATTGTGTGAAAAGTACGGATTGCCGTACAACACGGGCTCGTTCAGCAAGCAGATCGGCTCGGTGTGGTTGAAGATTTGCAAGCTCGCGCTGCCGCCGAGCTTGGTCAAGAGCGATCCGGCTCCCGGTGTTATCGTGATGCGTCAGCGAAAGGCAAGCGAAGTGGGCGTGTGAATGATCGGGAAATTCGAAAGCAACAAAGACCTCATTCAAGAATTGACATCCTCGGGCGCCAAGCATGTCGGCAATATCGCCGGCATCATCGCGGGCACCGTCGCGGAGGTCACCAAGGAGATCGGTGAGTGGTTCACCGACGCGATCGAGATGAAAGAGGCCGCCGAGGCCGCCCGGCGCGATGCCGAGGCCGGACGCGATCTGGATCTCGATCTCGACGATGATCTCGCGCCGGCCCCGAAGCCGGCGGCCGGCCCCGCGGCGCCGTTCGTCGACGCCGAGGTGGTCGAGCCGGGGGTCGACGAGACCCGCTGATCACCACACCGGCAGCCGGCGCCGGTGCTCGGTGACATCGGTGATCAGATCCCGATAGCCGTCGGTCAGTTCGGCGAGCCTGCACCATTGCAGGTGGGCTTCCCCGTCCACCTGCACCGGGCGCGTTCGCTGCTGCGGTGTCCGGCGCAGAGCTCGTTGTGCCGCAATCCATTTCGCCGCCAGTCGATCGATCACCGCGCCGAGCGTCTCGGTATGCAGCGAGGCGCCGCCGCGGTGTTCGACATGGTCGGCCACCCAGGCGTCGATCCGCCCGACCAGCGCGGCGCGATCGCCGTCGATGTCCTCGACCAGCATGCTGCACGCCGCGACCCGGCCGTCCGGTGCGTCCGGCGCGTGCGCGGCCTCGATCGCCGTACTCCTTCGCTCGTGACATTCGACCAGTTGCCGCGCGGCGGTGAGCACGCTGTGCGGGTCGCGGTTCGGGTCATCGGGTTCGCGGAAGGCGCGCAATAGCTCGGCAGGCGGGGGTAACTCGTCGGTTCCGTTACGGACGCGTGCGTATTCGGTCGGCATGTGCGTACACCCCTGCGATAACGATTCCATTCTGGATGCGCCAGGGCCGAGGGGGATTTCGGGGAGGGGCACCCCTCGGCTCCGGCGCAGACCCGCACTCGGACGCCACCCCCCATAGTCCACCAGCACGGCAAAGTTACCGGGAAATCCGCGACGATGCGATGAGGAAGACGCCCCGAGAAATCGGGACTCTTTCAGGAAAGCGCGGCCACCGAACCGACGCAATAGTATGGTGTACAAATCTGAAAGCCGCTGGTAAATCGTTATGCACCGTTACGGCGAGGTCACGTGCGTGCACCGTGGGCATTACCGCCGAGCCGGTACCGGCGCACCAGCAGCTACCGGATCGGCGCGGCGGCTGCGCGGGCTCGTTCGATCGGCTAGCCTCGGTGTTCGTGCCCGCCTACGTGTCATCGCCCGAACTCACCTTCGGGTTCATGTTCGCGCTGGAAGACCCCGAGCGAATCGGAGAGGTCGTGCGCACGCTCATCGTTCGCAAGACCGTCTCGGTCTTCCGCCTCGCCCGGCTGTCCGACGACGACGGACCACCGGAACGTTATGTGGTGAATTGGGCCGTCATACCGCAGATTTCGATCACCACCGAGGCGCCGGAACCCGATGAACTCCAGGCGCAGGGCATCATGCTGGTCAACGCTTTCCTTAGTGAGGATGGCGAAGTGAGCCTGTATTCGTCGCAGGGGACCGGTCCGGGCTAGGCGTCCCATTCCGGCACGCCGAACAGCGCCATGGTGATCTGGTACAGATGTGCACCGAGCGTCGGCAACGCTTGCGCGCCGGGGCCGTCCAGGCAATCGCGAATTCGGTCGTCGACCGCGCCGATGAGTGCGTCGAAGATGTCGGCCGGAATGTCGACCGGGATATCGCCCTCGCTGCGCCCGATCCGGAAGGCCGCGTGCATCCGGTGCGCCAGCAGCGTCTTCATCCGCCGGCGTTGTTCGGCGACGATCGGCCCGGCGACCAGGCATTCGATGTGCAGCGCCCGGGCGTAGATCCCGTTCTCCGAGAGCACCTGTAGGTAGGTCTCCAGTGTGGTGCGGATGAGCGCGCGCCATTCGGTGCGCGGGGTGGCCCGCACGCTGGTGTCGAGTTCGCCGAGTACCAGTTCGACGGCGGCCTCGAAGGCCTCGGCGAAGCAGTCGTCGCGGCCGCGGAACAGCTGGTAGAAGGTGCGCCGCGAGACGTTCGCGCGGGCCACGATGTCACCGACAGTTGTTTCGCCGTAACCTCTTTCGGCGACCGCCTCCAGGACCCCCAGGAACATCCGCATGCGCTGCGAATGCGCCACCGCCTCCGGCGTCATGCCGTGTGTGCCGCGTGGCAGACGGCCGCGGTCGACGCCGGCTTCTAATCCCATCTCCTGACAATAGTCGCTCGCTCGATGTGATCGCGGTCATACTTGCCCATCGGATGTGGTCCCCGTTACTCTCACATTCAGCATGGGTACGCCAGTGTTTTTAAGTAGGTAGCTAAGGGGTCGAGGTCGATGAGGACAGTTCGCCGCGCGTTGAGTCGGGTCGGGATCCTCGCGATCGCGACCGCCATGACCGCACTCTGGGCGGTGCCGGCCACCGCCGAGTCGCCTCCGGACGGCGGTGACCTGGGCCGGCAGTGGACCGCCGCCTACGATGGCCCGGCGAGATATCCCGGGCCGGTGCACATCGACTTCGACGTGCCGATAACGATGAGCGACGGAACGGTGCTCAAGGCCAACATCTACCGGCCGGTCGACGCCGCGGGACGGATCGTGGACGAGCCGCTGCCCACGATCGTCAACCTGACCCCGTACACGAAGTTCGCCTCGCTGATCGCGGACCTCGCGCTGAATATCCCGGTTTTGTCGGACGCGCTGATCCAGCTGGTCAACCGGTTCGATTTCGGCGGAACGCCGTTCGACTCGATCACCGACCTGACCAAGGCGCTGGCCGGCGGCGCGCCGCGCGCGTTCGGCGCGGATCGCAAACTGGTGCAGCACGGCTACACCTACATCGTGGCCGACGTGCGCGGCACCGGATACTCGCAGGGCGCCTGGCAGTTCTTCCAGAGCCGGGAGAACCAGGACACCCTGGAGCTGATCGACTGGGCGAGCAAGCAGGCGTGGTCGGACGGCAATATCGGTATGTCCGGCATCTCCTACTCCGGCATCAATCAATTCAAGGCGGCCGAGCAGAATCCGCCCGCGCTCAAGGCGATCTTCCCGATCGAAGGCAGCACCGATACGCTCACCGATGTCGCCTTTCCCGGCGGTGGACTCGGATTGTTCGGCCCGCTCTATATCGCCGGGGTCGACCTGATCTCGAATTTCCCGGATCCGGTCGGCATCGCGCTCGGCCATCTGGATTACCAATGGCTGTTGGATCGCGTGGCCACGCCGCTGGAATTCTTCGACTACATCCTGATGGCGTTGTCGCTCAACGTGGACTCGGTGCCGCAGCCGCTGAAGGACCAGCTGCTGCCCGGTAGCTCGCTGCGCTCGGCGTTCACCGACGGTCATCCGGAACGGATCCAGGTGCCGACCTTCGCCTATGGCGGCTGGCAGGACATCTTCGCGTCGTCGAGTGCGCGGTCGTTCTCCGATATTCCGCTGCCGCCGGAGCGCAAGAAGCTCATCATGGGCGACACCTACCACTTCAATCCCGGTTCCGGTCTCGGCGATCCCGGTAAGCCGCCGCGCTTGGACGTGCTCCAGAAGGCCTGGTACGACAAGTGGCTCAAGGGCGTCGACAACGGCATCGACGGGTACGGCCCGGTGGTGCTGTGGCAGCAGGGCGGCGGCTGGACCACCGCGTCGTCGTTCCAGCGCCCGGATCTGCAATACCAGCGGATGTACCTCTCGCCCACGGTCAGCGGCACCGCGACCAGTGTCTACGACGGGTCGCTCAGCGCGCAAACACCTGATGCCGCAGCGCAATTGACGGTGTCGCCGGTCGCCGGGCTCACCTCGCTGTGCTCCCGCGACGCGGCGGTCGAATCCGCGGGCGTCATCAGCCTGCTCAATTTCTGCGGTCGCGACGACCGCATCCACGAGCTCGGCGGCCTCACCTTCACCGGGGCGCCGGTCGCCGAACCCACCGTGCTGTCCGGCCCGATCAACGTGCACCTCAACACGATGTACGACAACATCGAGGGCTACTGGGCCGTCACCGTGAACGATGTTGCGCCGAACGGACAGTCGACCGTGCTGTCCAGCGGGCAGCTCGCCGCCTCGCTACGCGCGGTGGACGAGGACAAGAGCACCAAGGACGCCGACGGCGACTACACCCACACCGTGTACAAGCTGACCCTGGCCGACCGGCAGACCCTGGTGCCGGGGCAACCGACCGTGCTCGACGTCGGGGTCAACCCGGTCGATGCCGTGCTCCAGCCGGGACATCGGTTGCGGGTCAACGTCTTCGCGAGCAACTTCCCGCGCGGCTTCCTGCCGCCGCCGCTGCTGTTCGACGGCGGCATCCCGAACTCGGTTGCGCCGCAGCACCTCCTGCTCGACCCGTCGGCACCGAGCTTCGTCAACGTGCCGCTGAGCCGGCCGCTGGGCTGACCGCGGGCGACGGCCGGGAATAGGCACGGGCCGGGCGCTCCGGAATGCCGCCGGAGCGTCCGCAGCGGATCGTGATGGCACCGGAGCTCTCGGCCACGTCGAATCCGACCGGCCTTTCGGGCGATAACGGCGGAGTTTGGGACACGCCATTCTGGTGCATCCCTATTCGTTGGCGTGTCGGTACCCGATCGTGGCGTTCGCGACCGTCGAATACGCGAGAATCACACATATTCCGCACCTGGTTTGTGGCGTGGATCGAAAGGCACCGGAAAGGAGCGTCGATCATGGAACCCGAAAACCCTGTCAACACCGCGAAACTGGCTGATCCGGTCAATCCCGTTCGTGTCCGAGGTGATCTGGATCCCGCGTTGTCCCGGTGGATGTGGCTGGTCAAGTGGCTGCTGGCCATTCCGCATTACATCGTGCTGATCTTTCTGCACATCGCCTATTTCGTCCTGACGGTGGTCGCGTTCTTCGTGATTCTCTTCACCGGTAAATACCCCCGGGCGATGTTCGACTTCAATGTCGGGGTGATGCGCTGGACCTGGCGGGTCGAGTTCTACGCGCTGTCCGTGCTCGGCACCGACAAATATCCGCCGTTCAGCCTGCAGCCCAACCCGGACTACCCGGCCGATCTCGAGGTCGACTATCCCGAACGGCTGCATCGCGGTCTGGTGCTGATCAAGTGGTGGCTGCTGGTCATCCCGCACGGCCTGATCCTCGGTGCGCTGCTCGGCGGCGGCACGACGGTCGTCATGCGCAGTGACGACGACTGGGCCAGTTGGGGAACGGTGCCGCTGATCTTCTTCCTGCTGCTGGTCGCGCTGATCGCCCTGTTGTTCACCGCGCGCTATCCGCAGGGTCTGTACGACTTCGTCGTCGGCATCAACCGGTGGAGCATCCGGGTGCAGGCCTACGCCACGCTGATGCGCGACGAGTACCCGCCGTTCCGGCTCGACCAGGGCGCCCGCGAGCCCGGAACTCGGTGAGCTACACCGAGTCCGCCCGCTCAGCGGGCGGACTCGTATATCCGGCGCACCACGTCCTCGATCTCCGGCTCCTCGATGGACAGATCGCGCACCTCGGCCCGATCGGAGACCAGCGCCAGCAGCTGTGCGGCCGTGGTCTTTTCCGGATCGAAGGCCAGTCGCTGCCGCATCCCGCCTGCCTCGGCGCTCAGTAGCCGCGCACAGGGCAGGTCGTCGATAGCCGCGGCCGGCTCGGCCAGGTCGACCACCAGCACCCGCCGCGCGCCCACCGTGGCCGCGAGGCCGGTCAGCGACCCGTCGTAGACGAGCCTGCCGTGATCCACCACGAGCACACGGCCGCACAGTCTTTCGATGTCACCCATATCGTGCGTGGTGAGCAGCAGGGTGGTGCCGCGGTCCGCGCGTTCGGCGCGCAGGAACTCCCGCAGCCGTTGCTTGGACAGTACGTCCAGGCCGATGGTCGGTTCGTCCAGGATCACCAGTTCGGGTGAATGCAGCAGCGCCGCAGCCACTTCCGCGCGCATGCGCTGTCCGAGCGAGAGCTGGCGCACCGGGGTGTCCAAGGTGTCGGCCATCTCCAGCTGCTCGATCAGCTCGTGTTTGCGTTTGCGCGCGACATCCGGATCCAGCCGGTGGATGGCCGCGAGAATCGAAAACGATTCGCGCAGCGGCAGATCCCACCACAGCTGGGAGCGCTGCCCGAACACCACGCCGATCCGCGCGGCCAGCTCGCGCCGCTGCCGGACCGGTTCCAGCCCGCAGGTGCGCACGCTGCCCGAGGTCGGCACCAGGATGCCGGTGAGCATCTTGATCGTGGTCGACTTGCCCGCGCCATTCGCGCCGATGTAGCCGACCGCCGCGCCGCGTTCGATCCGGAAGGACATCCGGTCCACCGCGGTCAGCGTCTCGCGGCGGCGCCGCCAGTGCTTGCCGGTCTTGCGGGACAGGGTGAATTGCCTGGTCAGGTTCTCGATGTCGATGATCGCGTCCGCCGAGCCGGATTTCGCCACGTTATCCGCCGCCTCCCTGGTAGTGCCGAGTACCGAATCGCCAGAAACTCAGCGCGAGCAGCCACACCCAGAGCACCGCCAGCGGGGTCAGCCAGGCCAGCCAGGCGGGCAGCAGCGCCGGGCCCGGCAGTCGCAGCAGCGCGATGGTCGGCAGGTACGCGGTGAAGCAGACCGGAATGGCGAAGCCGAACAACACCTTCAGCGGCGCCGGAAACACCGTGGCCGGTTGCACCGCGGCGAACGAGCCGCCGTAGGTGAAGCTGTTGGTGAGTTCCGCGCCGTCGATCAGATAGAACTGCAATCCGGCCGCGCAGACGAAAATGCCGCCGAACAAGACGATCCCGCCGACCAGGGTGAGCAGCACCAGCCCGAAGGCGGCCGCGTTCCACTCGATGTCGTTGCGCAGGAACCCTAGGCCGAGCACGACCAGCGCGACGGCGGCGCGGGCGAAGCGGCGCAGCGAGATGTCGCTGGTGATCAGCTGAAGCAACAGTGGTTGCGGCCGTAGGTGATACGCGTCGAGCTGGCCCATCCGGATCAGGGTCGGCAGCGTGTCCAGATGTCCGAACAGCACCTGCGCCAGGGCGAAGGTCGACTGGCCGAACCCGAACAGCAGCAGCGCGGCGTTCAGATCCAGGCCGCCGAGCACCCGGACGTTGTGGAAGATCACCCACACCTCGGCGAATTCGACCAGCCCGATCAGGAACGCGCTGAAAACCTCACTGGCGAAGGACAATCGGTAGGCCCGCTGGGCGCGGACGCGCGAGCGCAGCACCGCCGCGTACGGGGTGAACCAGGTCCCGGCCCGCGAAATACCAGGCTCAACCACCCTGCACCTCCAGCTTGCGCCGCCCGGCCGCCAGCAGGATCCGGCCGATACCGCCGACCACCAGCACCCAGAACAGCTGCACGGCAACCACGCCCACCGCCGCCGTCCCGGTGATCCGCCCGGACAGCACATCGATCGGCGATTGCAGGATCGAGGGGAACGGCGTCGCCTGGGCGATGGTGCGCAGCCAACCGGGAAACATGTGCACTGGCACAAAGAGTCCGGCGAGGAAGGTGCCGGTGACTTGGTACAGCACCCGCAGACCACGGGTCTCCACCACCCAGAAACCGATCAGCGCGACGGCGAACAGGCACAGGAACGAAATGGCCACCGCGAGCAGCACGCTCACCGCGCCGAGCAAGTAGGGCAGCGGAGTACCGGGCAAGACCAGCCCGAAGGTGCACACGCCGATCAGCACGCTCGGCACCCCGCGCGGCAGGATGGTGCACGCGGCCCGGCCGAGATCGCCGGCGAGGTAGCCGAATTGGACGTCGACCGGGCGCAGGAAATCGATCGCGATGTCGCCGTTCTTCACCCGGTCGGCCAGGTCCAGCGGCGGTCCCATGAATTGCATCGCGCCGAGCAGGCCCTGCGAGAGCCACACGTACGCACCGATGGACCCCTCGTTGTAGCCGCCGAAATCGCCGGTGGCCCGGACCGCGGCGAGCATCACCGCCGCCCGCACGAAGCCGAACACGCAGTTGGTGAACAGGCCGGCGAACATGGCCAGCTTGTACTGTGATTGCCGGCGGAAACCCGCGCGCACGAGGTGGGCGTACACCGGCAACGTGCGCCACGAATACCTGGTCGCGACGAGCCTCCCCTCCCCGTTTGCTCTCCCGCGCACAAAGAGTCAAGCCTAATCCTCGCCGGAGGGCGGGCGGAACCCCTTGCGGCGGTTTTTGGAAAAGTGCCTCATGGCGCGCGCGGCAATGTTAGAAACACAGTCACTTCAGATTGTGTGAGAAGGATCGCCGATGACCGCCGCCGGGATGACCATTTTCGAGGCCCTCGAATCCACTGTGCGCGGCTACTGCCGGTGCTGGCCCGCGGTGTTCGACACCGCGAGCGGCGCCTGGCTGCGCGACGAGCACGGCCGGGAGTACCTGGACTTCTTCGCCGGCGCGGGCGCGCTGAATTACGGCCACAACAATCCGGTGCTGAAACGGGCGCTGCTGGACTACATCGCCGGCGACGGCATCACGCACGGACTGGACATGTCGACGGTGGCCAAGCGCGGGCTGCTGGAAGCGCTGCGCGACATCGTGTTCGGCCCGCGCGAGCTGGACTACAAGGTGCAGTTCCCCGGCCCGACCGGAGCCAACGCGGTGGAGGCCGCGCTCAAGCTCGCGCGCAAGGTGACCGGGCGCGCGCAGATCCTGAACTTCACCAACGCCTTCCACGGAATGTCACTCGGCGCGCTGTCGGTCACCGGCAACGCCGCCAAGCGCGCGGGCGCCGGCGTGCCCCTGCCGCACACCATGCCGATGCCCTACGACGGATATCTCGACGCGCCCGACGAACTGGGCTGGATGCGGCGCGCGCTGGACGACCCGTCCTCCGGTCTGGACCGGCCGGCCGCGGTGATCGTGGAGACGGTGCAGGGTGAGGGCGGCGTCAATGTGGCGCGCGCGCAGTGGCTGCGGCAACTCGCCGAACTCTGCGCGGCGCGCGGCATCCTGTTGATCGTCGACGACGTGCAGATGGGCTGCGGCCGGACCGGTCCGTTCTTCTCCTTCGAGACCGCCGGCATCCGCCCGGACATCGTCACCCTGTCCAAGTCCATCGGCGGCTACGGCTTGCCGATGGCGCTGGTCCTGGTCAAACCCGAGCTCGACCAGTGGACGCCGGGCGAGCACAACGGCACCTTCCGCGGCAACAACGCGGCCTTCGTCACCGCGCGGGTCGCGTTGGAGCACTACTGGTCCGATCAGCGGCTCGAACACGCCACGCGCGCGAAAGGCGCACGGATCGAGCGGGATCTGACCGAGTTGGCCGCGACCGTCCCCGGCGCCAGGGTTCGTGGTCGCGGACTGGTGCACGGCCTGGCCTTCGACGACGCCTCGCTGGCGGGCAAGGTCTGCCAGTCCGCGTTCGACCGCGGCCTGCTGGTGGAAACCTCCGGCGCGGCCGGCGAAGTGGTGAAACTGATGCCGCCGCTGACCATCACCGACGCCGAGATCGGCCATGGCCTTGGCCTGCTGGCCGACGCCGTCACCGAGGTCTGCCACTGACGCTCGTCGCCAGCGCATGACATTGCGCGCGATGATTGCCATACTCAGGCGGAACGGACTCGCGACGATCGGACGCAGGGTGTCCAGGTCGCGCAGTAGGCTTGTCTCGAATCATGTCGCGGTAGCGAAAGACTCGGAACCCGGGAGGGGAACGGTGGACACGCTGAAGCTGGATCCGGCGGCGGTGGCCGCTTACACCGCGATCGCGGACGCGGTCTCCCAACAGTTGGCCTCGGCCGCGGCGGTCGCCTCCGGGGCGGTGGATCAGGACCGGCTGACCGCCGATCTCGGCTTGATCGGCGCGGATTTCGCGGCGCGATTCACCACGGCGGTGTCCGAACACGCCCAAGCGCTGTCCACCGCGGGACAACTCGTCGGCACCTACGGCGAAATCCTGCGCGGCTACAGCACGGACATGCAGGGTATTGATACCGAGACCGCAGGTGTGATCACCAAGACCGGAGAGGCCCTGACATGAGAACCCTTTCCGGACTACGCAGGCGATCGGCGCCCCCGGCCCGCACCGAGACCGCGGCCCCCGCCACGACCTATCTCGATCCGAACGTGGACCCGCCGATCGTCGCCGCCCTGGTGCGCCCGCTGCTGCAACTGCGCTCCACCCTCGGCACCGGCGTCGCCGTGCCGAACCCGACCGCGACCAGCGCGCTGTCCTCCGCGTCCACCCAGGCCGCCGACGTGGAGGGTCCGCACCGGGACGGCCTGCACGCGCTGGAGTCGACCTGGACCTCGCGCGGCGCCGATGCCGCGGTGCCCGCGCTGCGCACCACGCAGACCGAGATCGGCGAAATCTCCGATCGCGGACCGGCTTACCTCAGCGTGCTCGGCGACGCGCACGCCACCAGCGCCCGCGCCGCGCGGACGGTGGACCAGATCATCGCCGACTTCCGCCGCGACGCGCGCGAGATCCTCGGCAACGCCACCGCTGCCCCGGACACCGACGCGGTGATCGCGCGCGCGAGCCAGGCCCTGCGGGACGCCCTCATCACGGTCAACACCGCGCAGACCGAGATGGACGACCACAGCAGGCGATTGGACCAGATGGGACCGCTGACGGTCACCCAGCCGTCCGGCGTCACCGCCGCGCAGCCGAGCACCGGCGGTCAGTTCATCCCGGGCGGCACCACGCAATTCAATCCCGGCGCCACGTCCCCGAGCCAATACGTGCCCGGCACCACGGTCCCCAATGCCGGTGCGAACGGGCAGCCGATCGATCCGGCGCTGGCCGCCCAGCTCCAGTTGCAGCAGCAGCTGATCTCCGCGGGCGTGCAGGTCGGCACCGCCGCCATCAACGCGGGCGTCGACATCGGCACGAACATCATCGACAAGATCGCCGGCGTCGGCACGCACATCATCGACAAGGTGGCCGAGGTCGGCACGCACGCCATCGACACGGTGGCGGCCGGCGCGGACAAGGCGGTGACCGAGGCGATCCGTCCGGGCAGCACCACCGGCGACCAGTCGAACGGCTCGGCCAACTCGGCCAACTCCGGCAACTCGCCGAAGCTGTTCGACTTCGGCGCGGGCGCACGGCCGTCCACGCCGTCGCAGCCGACCGGTCCCGGCACGGTGATCCCGCCGTCGCAGCACGGATCCACCGGCGGGTCCGCCCCGTCGGCTCAGGTCACCGCGCCGCCGCCCGAGTCGAGGCCCGCCCCGGCGCCCGCCGCCGAGGCGCAGGCCCCGGCGGACACCCCGTCGCGTTCGGCCAGCCCGGACCAGCAGTCCCATCCGGGAACCAATGGGGGAGTGGCGATGCCACCGCCGCCGCGCGCCGAGGACCAGGAGCACAAGCCCAAGGACGGTCAGCTCGGTGTCACCGTGCCGACCGCCGCCGTCGCGGTGACCCCAGTGCTCGGCGACTACGACGATGACACCCTCTGATCCGAACTCTCCGAGTCGGCCAGAGGGGCAGCGCAATCCGTTCGACACCGGGCTGCCGATGCTGCGCACGCCCGTCGGCAAGGCGAAGAAGCGGCGACGGTCGTCCGGCCGCCGTGGGCCGGTGCGTCGCCGAGAACCGGAGGTCGCCGTGTCCGACCCGCTCATCCCCGCCGACCCGGATCGACCGCGGCGCACCGGGGACTGGGAAGAATGGCTCGAACCGCAGCGGATGTCCGAACCCCCGCTGGAACCGCAGATCGAGCACGATCGGCGGCGGATGCGGGCCGCGGAATTCGACGCCGAAGGCTACGAGGAGAACGTCGCCCCGGCCCCCGCGATCATCAACCGGTCCGGCATCCACCCCGGTGTCCCGCTGCGTCATCCGACCAAGCGGCGCGATCCGCAGCGCGGCAACAAGGTGCTCGCGGTCCTGATCGTGCTCGGCATCGGGATCGCGGTGGTCTCGATCCTGCTCGCCGCCGTGCACGGTTTCGGCAAGGACAGCTCCTCCACCGCGGCGACCGCGACCGGCCTCACGCCCGCGACCGCCCCGGCGAAGAACTCGGCCGGACCCTCCGCCGCGACAACGACGGTGGCGCCCGCACCGGCGTCGGCGATCGCGACCCAGGGCTGCGAACAGAAACGCACCCCGGACGCGGTCTCCGGCACCGATCCCGGCGGCACCGCCAACGGCCCCGACGCCATCCTCGCCTTCGAATACGCCTACTACGTCGAACGTTCGGGCTATCGGGCGCGCGCGGTGGTCGCCGACAACGCCATCGTCTCGCCCGCCGAGCAGATCCAGCGCGGCATCAACCAGATCCCGGTCGGCACCCGCTACTGCGTGCAGATCACCCGATCGCGCGACGGCGACGACGGACTCGCGCACTGGGAAGTCCAACTCACCCAGCAGTATCCGGGTGAGCAACCCAAGACCTTCACCCAGCTCATCACCACCCGCACCCTGGCGGCGCGCACCCTGATCACCGCGATCGCTTCGGCCTGAGGGTTATTCGCGAGCCGAGCGCCAGGGCAGCAGGACCACCGAAACCAGCATGAGGGCCGCGCCGGCCGCGATCGCGGTGCGCGCGCCGGTCTGACCGGCCAGCACGCCCCAGGCGACGGTGGCCGCGGCGGTGACCAGGCGGGCGGTGATGGTCCAGGCGGTGAGCACCCGCGCGACCTTGTCGTCCTCGGTGTGCAACAGCCGGTAGGTGCTGAACGCCGGGTTGAAAACGCTGATGCAGGTGATCATCCCGATCTCGACCGCCATCACCAGCAGCAGTCCCGTCGCGCCCGGCTGCACGAGGGGCAGTCCGAGCAACCACGGCACCCGCGCGACGCCGAACCCGAGCAGGATCCGGCGCTGTCCGTAGCGGCGCACCAGCGGACGCGCCAGCCGCGCGCCGACGACCCCGCCGAGGCAGGGCACGCCGAAGCCGAGCCCGTACTGCCACGGCGCGAAACCGAGATCGTTCAGCAGCAGAAAGGCCAGCACCGGGGCCGTCGCCATGATCAGCGAATTCACCAGCACGGTGTTGCAGATCAGCCCGCGCAGCACCGGATTCGCGGCGATCGTGCGCCAGCCCTGGGTGATCTCGACCAGCCGGGACGGCGCGGCGGGCCGGACCGGCGGGGCCGGCTCGGGCACCTCGATCGAGCGAACGCACAAGGCGGACAACAGGAAACTGACCGCGTTCAGCACCACCGTGACGACCGGACCCAGGATGCCGATGAGCACTCCGCCCAGCGGCGGCCCCACCGCCGTGGAGACCCAGGTGGCGGTCTCGAAGCGTCCGTTGGCCGCGAGCAGATCGTCTTGAGCGACAAGGCCTTTCAGGTGTGCGCTGCTGGCACCGAGGAAGACGATGTCGGCGACCGCGACCACCATCGCGACCACGAGCAGTTGCGGATAACTCAGCGCGCCGGCGAAGTACGCGACCGGCACGCTCAGCAGGACCAGGAACCGCAGCAGATCGGCGCGAATCATCAACTGCCGCTTGGGCCGGAACTCGATCCAGGCCCCTAGCGGAACCGCCAGCACCGCACCCACCGCGCCACCGGCGGCGGCCATCAACGACACCTGCAACGCGCCGACGTGCAGCACGAGAACCGCGATCAGGGTGAACGCGTCCAGCGCGAGAAAGGTGCCCACCGAGCTGATCGCGAACCCACGCCAGAGCCGCTCGAAGTCGCGCCCGAGGGCAGGGCCGGCCACGGCACGGGCGGACAACCGATTGGTGACCATCGCAGCGATCCAACACCGCGTCCCCGTCCGGGGCAAGCCGCCGGTGCCGGGGGCATCGGCCCGCCCGCGGCGGGTATCGACGCGTTATCGCTGCTTTATGGCATTGATTGACATTTCCGCGGAATGGGTTGTGCGTTCGCACCGCCGACAATCGAGATCTGGTCCAGGGCAATTCGGCACTTGTTTGAACGCCGGAGGTCTGCGATGGTGGTGCGTACCTCGGATAGTTTCGATTTTTATCAGTTCGATGGAGAAGGCGGGTCGGCAGATGATGTCGGTGCTGTGGATCATCCTGCCTTACAGCGCGTTTCTCTCATTCCTCGTGGGTCATGTGTGGCGTTATCGGCACGATCGATTCGGCTGGTATACCGCTGTCCCGGAGACCGATCGGGCGCAGCGGATCGGGGCGAGCGCGTTTCGCATCGGATTGTGCGGCGTATTCGCCGCCCGGTTCACCGACTTCCTCGCCGCCGGCCCGCATTCGCATCCCGAAGGCTGGATCTACGGCACCATCACGGTCGTCGAGATCTGCGCCCTGGCGACCGCGACGATCGGCGCGGTACTGCTGTTCGTGCCGGACATGATCGGCAGTCCGGCCCGTCCCGTGGTGAGCCCGCTGGACCGCATCACCTTCCCGATCCTGGTGGCGGGCCTGCTGACCTGGGTGGCGATCAAGTTCGACCCGAACTCCTCCGGCGACGGGTACCGCACCGCCGAAACGTTGTTCGCCTGGTTCCGCTCGCTGTTCAGCCTGCACCCGAATCCCGAGCCGATCGAGCACGCCCCGATCATCTACCAGGCGCGCGGCCTGGTGCTGATGCTGTTCATCGCGATCTGGCCCTACACCCGGCTGGCGAGCTTCCTCGCCGAGCCGCTCTACCGCCTGATCCAGCGCCGGCAGTCCGCTGCTCCGGCGCGGCGGGAGCGGGAGTTGTCCGTGCCGAGGCAGAGCTGAGCGAGACCCGCTGTCCCGGTTCGCTGCCCCCATTTCCGGTGCCACACAAAGAAGTACAAGACCGACCGGTGTGCGCCATACTGCATGATCGGACACGGTGACAGGTCGGAAGGCGGGACCATGGCGGATGAGCGACTCGACGCGGGCGCTTCGATCGAACGCCGCACCATCGAGGTGATTCCCGACGCGGAGCGCCACGGCACCCCGTTCAGCCAGTTCACCCTGTGGTTCGGCGCGAACATGCAGATCACCGCGGTGGTCGACGGCGCGCTCGCGGTGGTGTTCGGCGCCGACGCGCTGTGGGCGATCGTCGGGCTGCTGGTCGGCAACGTCCTCGGCGGGATCGTGATGGCCCTGCACTCGGCGCAGGGACCGCGCCTGGGGCTGCCCCAGATGATCTCCAGCAGAGCGCAATTCGGCGTCTTCGGGGCGGTGCTGCCGCTGCTGCTGGTGGTGGTGATGTATCTCGGCTTCGCCGCGACCGGCACGGTGCTGGCGGGGCAGGCGGTGAACAAGATCCTGCACATCGACAACGCGACGGTCGGCATGCTGGTGTTCGGCGCGCTCACCGCGGTGGTGGCGGTGACCGGGTACCGGCTGATTCATGTGGTCGGGCGGATCGCGACCGTGGTCGGCCTGCTCGGCTTCACCTACCTGGGCATCCGGCTGTTCACCGAGTACGACGTCAGCGCCTATCTCGGGGTGAAGTCGTTCGACCCGGTGACATTCGTGCTGGCGATCTCGCTCGGCGCGGGCTGGCAGCTCACCTTCGGCCCCTATGTCGCCGACTACTCGCGCTATCTGCCCCGCTCGACCAGCGATCGCACCACCTTCCTGGCGACCTTCGCCGGCAGCGTGCTCGGCTCGCAGTGGTCGATGACCTTCGGCGCGCTGGTGGCCGCCGTGGCGGGAAAGGCGTTCCTGGGCAACCAGGTCGGCTTCATCGGCGAGCTCGCGGGCCCGTCCGCGCTGGCGCTGCTGATCTACCTGGTGATCGTGGTCGGCAAACTGACGGTGAACTGCCTCAACGCCTATGGCGGGTTCATGTCCATCCTGACCTCGGTGACCGCGTTCAACCGGCAGTCGCACACCACGCCGTTCGCGCGCGCCGCCTATATCGTCGGCTTCACCGCGGTGTCGATGCTCGTCGCGATCGGGGCCAGCGCCGACTTCCTCGGCAACTTCAAGAATTTCGTGCTCACCCTGCTGATGGTGTTCACCCCGTGGAGCGCGATCAACTTGATCGACTACTACCTGATCTCCCGCGAACGCATCGATATCCCCGCGCTCTACGACCCGGACGGCCGCTACGGCCGCTGGAACGGCACCGCGCTGGCCTGCTACGTGGCGGGTGTGCTCGCGCAGATCCCGTTCCTGGCCCAGCAGCTCTACACCGGGCCGATCACCGAAAAGCTCGGCGGCGCCGACATTTCCTGGATCGTCGGCATCGTGTTCACCGCCGCGATCTACTACCCGCTGGCCCGGCGCACGAGTAACCCGCCGGATCGAATGATCTATCCGGCGGGCACCGTGGAATCGGCGGATCAGACTCGCGCGCGCACGAACTTGTAGATGACCAGCAGGATCACCGCGCCGACGATGGCGCCGAGGAAGGCGTGATTGACCGGCGGCTGGAGGGTGAACTTGTGCGGTGCGAACACCAGGCTGCCCAGCGTGCCGCCGACGTAGCCGCCGACGATGCCGAGCACGATCGTGCCGATCCAGCCGAAATTCTCCTTGCCGGGGACCAGCAGGCGCGCGATGGCTCCGGCGATGAGGCCGATGATGATCATCGAAATGATGCCCATGGATTCGCTCCTTGAAATTCACAGGGTGTGACGCACGGGAGACGCCGCGATCAGTGTGCGGGATACCCGGGTTTCGCGCGCGGTAATCGTGCGCCGGATACGCATCGAATGGGTGAACTTCGTTTCGCGTCCGCCGGCTGGCCGTATTCGGTGTCGGCTGAACTCTTGCGGCAGTTGGTGTTTCAGCTCAGCCGCAGATCGGAGACGCCGAGCAGGGCGGTTACCTGATCGGCGGGCATCGGGTAGTGGAAGTGCCAGCCCTGCGCGGTGTCGCAGCCGAGATCGCGCAGTTGGTCGGCCTGGTGCCGGGTTTCGACGCATTCGGCGGTGACGGTGAAGCCCAGCGCGTGGGTGAGATCGATGATCGTTTCCAGCAGCAGCAGATCGGTGGGACTCGCGGTGTCCGGGGTGCGGATGCGCTGGATGAACGGGCCGGCCAGCTTGACCACGTGCAGCGGAAGTTGGCCCAGGTAAGCAAGATTGGAGTAGCCGGTGCCGAAATCGTCGATGGCGATGCGGACCCCGGCGTCGGCGAGGGTGTGCAGCGCGCGCAGCGGCCGGCCGGTGGTCTGCATGAACGCGCGCTCGGTCAGTTCCAGTTGCAGCAGGCTCGCGTCCATGCCGGTCTCGGCGATCACCTGCTGCACGTGGTCCAGCCAGGCCGGATCGGCGACCTCGGCGGCGGACACGTTCACGCTCACCGTGGGAGTGTGCGGATAACGGTCGTGCCACTCGCGGCTGGCCCGGCAGGCGGTCTCCAGGACCACCGCGCCGAGCGCGCCGATGTGCCCGTGGTCCTCGGCGATATCGACGAACCGGGCCGGGCTGAGGATGCCGAGATCCGGGTGCCGCCAGCGCACCAGCGCCTCCACCGCCACGGTCTGCCCGTCGGCGAGCGAGACGATCGGCTGATAGTCGAGGTAGAACTCGCCGTGCCGCAGCGCCGACGGCATCGCCGCCGACAGCTCGGCGCTGGTGTGTTCGCGCCGGCCGCGGTCGGCGTCGAAGATGGCGTAGCGCCCGCGCCCCGCGGCCTTCGCCCAGTACATGCTGGTGTCGGCCGCTTGCAGGAACTCGCCGGTGGACAGGCGGTCGGCGCGTTCCTCCATCACGCCGATGCTGGCGGTGACGGTCAGCTGGTGCTCGTGCACGTAAAACGGCTGGGCCAACGCGTGCAGCACGGTCTTGGCCACATTCGCCATTTCCTCGACCCCGGTGGAATGCGGTATCAGCACGACGAATTCGTCGCCGCCCATCCGCGCGACCAGCTGATCGGTCCGGGAGACACAGGCATTCAGCCGCGCCGCGACCTGCGCGAGCAGTTCGTCGCCGACTGCGTGCCCGAACGTGTCGTTGACCGTCTTGAAGTGATCCAGATCGATGTAGCAGACCCCGACCCGGACGCAGTCGGCGAACGCGGCGGTGAGCGCGTCGAAGAAGCGGGAGCGGTTCGGCAGGCCGGTCAGCTGATCGTGATGCGCGCGGTACTGCAACCGTTCTCGCAGCGCGCGGCGTTCGGACACGTCCTCGACCAGCACCAGCGTGTACTGCGGCTGACCGTGCTCGTCGCGGATGAGCGAGACGTTGATGTGCGTCCACACGGTGCCGCCGTCGCGATGCCGGTAGGCCTTCTCCAGTTGCACGTTGTCGTACTTGCCGGCGAGCACCCCGGCGTACTTCTGCCACATGTCCGGGCCGTCGTCGGGGTGGGTCAGATCGGTGACCGACAGCGTGCACATCTCCTCGGGCCGGTACCCGAGCATCGCCGCGAACGCGTTGTTGACCTCGATGATCCGGCCGGTCATGTCCGAGAGCCCGGTGCCGATCCCGGCCTGGGAGAACACCGCGCGCAGCCGGGCCTCGCTGGAGCGCAGCTGCTGCTCGACCACCCGGCGGGCGGCGATGTCGGCGGCCCGGACGCTCTCCTGCTCGGCGAGCAGCCAGGCCCGGAAGGCGCGCAGATAACCGGTGGCAAAGGCGGCCAGCAACTCGGCAGCTCGGTCGGCGGGGACCGCGCAGGGGCCGAGCAGGTGCGCGTTGAGCACGGCCAGGCTGCGCCCGAGGACCTCGTCGCCGACGAAGTGCGCGCGGGCCAGTTCGGCGCCGATTTCGGCGACGCGATCGGCGGAGTCCGTACCGGCGGCGGCGTGGACGAATTCCTGCGCCAGGGTGGCGAGCAAACGACGAGTTTCGGCAGAACTCATGGGCACGACATGATTTCGCGGCCCGCCACCGAGTGCGGCCGCCCATTGCCCGGCCAGTTCCGCGTGCGGCCCGCCAGGATCTGAACCGCTCCCGGCATCCCACGCCATAAGCTCTGATGGTAGTCCGATTTGCGGGCTTCCGCCCAACTGCACGTGCACGCGAACCCCGCTACGATGACCATGCTTTCGTCGCAGGTACGCGACGCCGTGAGAAGGGTTGGCGCCAGATGACCAGACCGAGTTGGGCTCCCGAAGGTATCGATCTGGATCGGCCCAGCGCCTCGCGCGTGTACGACTACTTCGTCGGCGGCATGCACAATTTCGAGATCGATCGGATGCTGGCCCGCCAGATCGAGGAGTTCACCCCCGGCGTCGGCGAAACCATGCGGGCCAACCGGGATTTGCTGCGCCGATGCGTGCGTTTCCTGGTCGACGAGGGCATCACCCAGTTCCTCGATATCGGCTCCGGCATCCCGACCGTCGGCAATGTGCACGAGGTCGCGCAGGCGGTAAATCCCTCGGCCCGTGTGGTTTACGTCGATATCGACCCGGTCGCGGTCGCGCACAGCCGCGCCATCCTGGACGGAAATCCGGCCGCCACTGTCGTGCAGGCCGACATCGGCCGGCCCGAAACCATTCTGTCCGACCCGCGGGTCGCCCAATTGCTCGACTTCGATCAGCCGGTGGCCGTGTTGCTGCTCGGCGTGTTGCATTTCGTGGCCGACGACGCCGATCCCGCGGGCTGCGTCGCCCGCCTGCGCGACGCCATCGCCCCCGGCAGTTACCTCGCCATCACCCACGCCACCGCCGACGGGCAACCCGACGAGGTGCTCGAGGCGCAGAAGCTGTCCGGCCGCACCTCCACCGAGATCGTGCTGCGGGCCAAGCCCCGGATCGCCGAATTCTTCCACGGCTGGACCCTCCTCGAACCAGGCCTCGTACACCTGCCCCTGTGGCGCCCTGACAACCCCGCCGACGTCGGCGAGCACCCCGAACGCTCGGGCGCCTACGGCGGCGTCGCCCGCAAGGACTGACCGCCGCGTCAGGCGATCGCGGTGCGCAGGGCGAACCAGCCGGTCGCCGGATCGGCGAAGCCGTGGTAGGTCAGGCGGATTCGCTGGTCTACCTGGAAGTGGCGGTAGACGGCGAGCATCGCTCGGCGCATCGCCTCCTCCTGGAAGTCCCCGGTGCGGCGGAAGCCGATGGGGCGTTCGGGTAGTAGGGCGAGGCGGGTCATTTCGGCGGGGTCGTCGAGGTCGAGGCCGACCGGGGCGGTGTCGGTGATGTGGCGGTCGTGCAGGATGGTGCGGCTTCGGCCGGGGTCGGGCGGGTCGGCGCGGAATGCGCGGAATTCGGTGTGCACCAACGGACCCGGCAGGCCGGCCGAGTCGGTTTGCACCAGCTCGACCAGGTCCGCGTCCGGGGTCGGTGCGGCGGTGCCCGCGGCGAGTGGCGCTTGTTCGAGCAGGTGCAGGATGCTGCCGCCGGGGATCAGCGGCTCGGGCGCGAGGAACAGGGTGACGGTGGGGCAGTCGCAACCGTGGCCGAGCAGGCAGATTTTGCGGTGTGCTGGATCGGGCATGCCGCCTCCTCCAAGAAACGGGCCGAATCCTCCGGCCCTGGACGGATCGGGACTTCGAGACTTGCCGATCGCTGAGTTGCCGTGGCGCTCCGACGGTCGACCGTGCCGCAGTTACCCAGTGTAGGAGCCAGGCCGACCTGCGTATAGGCGGCAGCGGGTCGGTTTCGGTGGGACCAGGTCAGCGGACGGGGAAGTCGAAGAAGGTCTTCGGGAACGGTTCGTCCTTCAAGGTGAAGTGCCACCATTCCTCGGGCAGATTGGTGAAGCCGTGCTCCGCCATCAGCTCCGCGAGCAGCGTGCGCACGGCGCGCTGGGTGCCGCCGATGGCCGGGTTGGCGGTGTGCGCGGCCGGGTCGAAGCAGTCGTAGCCGGTGCCGAAGTCGAGCATGTTGTCGTGGAAGCGCTGCTCGGCCGGGAGGAAGCACTCGCGCAGCGGATCGCCCGGGCGGTATGGCTCGGGGTCGGCGGCGGGCAGCGCGACGATGGCGAGATCGAGGGTGCTGCCGCGGCTGTGCCCGGACTTCTCGGCGATGTAGCCGTCGCGGAACAGATTCGCCTTGTCGACCGTGGGGTAGAACTCCTGCTTCATCTTCACATCGCCGAGATCCTTTGCCCACGTGACGAATTGGTCGACGGCACGCTGCGGGCGATAGCAGTCGTAGGTCTTCAGCGAGAGGTTCATCGGACGCAATTCCGCCTGCACCTGTGCCAGCGCGGTCGCCGCCTGCTTGGTCAGCAGACAACGGGGCGCCTCATAGCCGGCGATGCGGGTGCCGAGGAAGTTGTGCTCGCCGAAGTACCGCGCGTCGACCATGATCGTCGGATCGACGTCGGTGATCGAGACGAACGCCGACTCATCCGCCACCGGCGTACTCGGCGCGGGCGAACTCGCCGCCGGGGTATCGGAGCCGGAGTCCCCGCATGCCGCGAGGGCGACCACCCCCAGACAAGCCACCGCCAGCACACCGATACGGCGCGACGACCGAACCGAACTCATGCGTTCCTCCTCGCCATTCAGGCTGGGGTGCAACCACTTTCGCCGGCATCGAGTCCGACGGATACGAGCATCGCACACCCGGCCCGGTTCGGGCCCCGATCGGGCCGCCCGGCGCGGACAACCGGGCACCCCGGGTCGTGATCGATCTTTCACGCCCAATTCCCGGGCCGGGTTCCGAAGCGGGACCGTTTCGGCGGATACTGGGGCCATGACGCTGGGCGAAGAGGTCGCACCGGAGGCGGTGAGCGCGATGGAAGAGACCATCGGCATCGACGCGTGCGCCGAGCCCGGATGGTTTCGATTCTGGTTTGCCGACCAGCGGTGGGAATGGTCCGACGAGCTCGCCGCGATGTACGGGTACGAACCGGGTGAGGTAGAACCCACCACCGACCTGCTGCTGTCCCACAAACACCCCGATGACCGGGAACACGTGGCCAGCTGCATCGCCGCCGCGGCGGAAACCGGTCAGCCGTTCTGCGGCAGGCACCGGATCGTCGACGTCCACGGCGAGGTGCGCGAGGTGGTCGTCGTCGGCGACCTGATGACCGACGAGGACGACAAGGTGGTCGGCACCTCCGGCTACTACGTCGACGTGAGCGAGCGGCTCGAGGAACAGCGGCAGGAGGTGCTCGAGGAGATCCTGCCCGAGGTGATCGAGGCGCGCGCCGTGATCGAGCAGGCCAAGGGCGCGCTGATCCTCGCCTACGGGGTGAACGCGGAGCAGGCGTTCCGGGTGTTGCGCTGGCGTTCCCAGGAGACCAATACCAAGCTGCGCGATCTGGCCGCACAGTTCGTCGACGAGCTCAGGATGCTGGACAAGGAGACCGCCGGGTTCCGCACCCGCTTCGATCACCTGCTGCTGACCGTGCACGAGCGCGTCTCCTGAACTACCGGTTCGTCGGCATCCCGCCGGTGGCCAAGGCGAGCAGCAGCGGCAGCGAGACCAGGGTCAGGCAGGTGACCGCATTGGTCCACTTGTACGCGACCACGATCGCGACGAACTCGCGCAGGATCGCGCTCGGCAGATAGTAGAACGCCGTGCGCGCGCCGGTCACCTCCGCGTCCAGCTTCAGCCTGCGGGCCAGGATCGCGGTGCGCAGGATGTGAAAGTTGCTGGTGACCAACACCATTCGCGTCGACTGCCCGCGTTCGCCGAGCAGCCGCTTGATGAAGAGCAGGTTCTCCCGCGTCGTGGTCGAGTGTTCTTCGCGCGCCACGCTGGCCTCCGGGATGCCGCGCGCCTGGAGATAGTCCGCCATCGCGGCGGCCTCCGACACCGCCTCGTCGGAGCCCTTGCCGCCGCTGGTGATGATCACCGGACGGCGTCCCTCCGCCAGTTCCGCCCAGTAGATCTGGGCCGCCCGGTCCAGCCGGCTGGCCAGCAGGGGCGATACCCGCGCGCCGACCAGGCCCGAGCCGTGCACGACGATCGCGTCCATCCCCGGCCGGTACGGCAGCCAGCCGTAGAGCAGCGAGTACAGGACGAAACTGGTGAACACGAAGCCGAAGTAGGTCACCGCCATCACCAGCGACGCGAACAGCACCGAACTCAAGCTGCCGGTCGCGATGGCGACGCCGAGCAGCACATAGGGCACCAGCAGGACGATTCCCGGCCCGATCGAGAGCAGATTCGCGATCCGCGCCCCTTCGCGGCGCAGCATCTGCATGCCGTTGGCGATCAGCAATCCGGCCAAGACGAGCACCACCAGCGGTGACAGCACCACCAGCAACCCGACGAGGGCGAGCGTCAGATCCGCGTTGTCGCCCGAGCCGATCGCCCATACCGCGAGCACCGCGACGGCTAGGAGCAGATAGACGCCGTTGCTCAGCCGTCGCCGGTCCAGATGGAACCGCAGTGCGAAGACACCCAACAGAACCAAGCCGACGGTGAGCAGGATCACCAGCGCACGGTAACGGGCAGTGGGTGTCCGATTGCATCCGGGCCGGGGCTACGCAGCGCTCGACGGCGGATTGTCCGGTACGTACCAACGGTTTTCGGGTCGATCTGGCGGCATAGGCGCTGGTCAGAGGTCAGGGTTGGGCTTGGGTCGGTGCGCGATGTGCAGCAGATAGTCGACCTTGGCGCGGAGTTCGGGGGGAGCGAGGTCCAGCGAGGGGAGCTCGGCGATCAATTGCGCGGCCAGCGCTCGAAGCTTGACGTTGGTCGCCTGCGATCGGCGGCGCAGCATGGTGAACGCCTGCTCGGCGTCGACGCCGTAGGCCAGCATCAGCGCGCCCTTGGCTTGCTCGATCACGGCCCGAGCCGCCAGCAGATCAGGAGCGGCGCGCCCGAGGGATGGTTGGCCGCGTTCCTCGAAAACGTCGCTCATACGTTGGGTACTACCCAGTCCGGCGATTGTTATCGGGCAGGGGCCGAACCTTCATGATCGGGTCTTGGACTGGTCGGTCCGCTACGGGTCGATGCGGTCGAGCAACCAGCCCGGGCCGACGGTCTGCGCGCCGAGTGCTTCGACGCGGTCGCGGAGTCCGCGATCCGCGGTCACCACGGTGATCGGCCGCGCGCGGTCCTGTTCGGCGACCACATCGACGATCGCGTCGTCGCCCGAGCCGTCGGCCAGGACCACGCGCACGCCGTCGACCGCCGGATCCACCGCTTTCGCCTTGCCCTCGAGCACGACGACCACCTCGGCGGGCCGGTCCAGCCGACCGGCCAGCGACGTCAGCCGCTCGAGCAATTTCCGGGCCGCGCCCGCGCGGTCGCGCCACCAGCCGTCGGGCCGCGATCCGACGACATTCGCGGCATCGACCACGATCAGCTGAACCCCGTCATCCGTCACGGCTCCAGTCTGCGCCCTCAGGCGTAGGGGTCGGTGATCTCACGCAGCGCGCCGAGCGCCGCGCGCAGTTCGCGCATCCGCCGCGCGCCGAGGTGCGCGGCCCATTCGGCCTCGATCCGATCGGCGATCGAGTTGGAGAATTCGGCCACCTGTTTGCCGCGGGCGGACAGGCGCACCAGGCGGGCGCGGCCGTCGCTCGGATCGGGGACGCGTTCCACGTAACCCGCGCGTTCCAGCTGGTCCACCAGGAAGCCGGCGGTCTGCTTGGTGATCTGCGCCTGCTCGGCCAGCTCGGTGAGCCGGGTGCCCTCCGCGCCGACGCGCTGGGCGACCCGGCCCTGGGCCACCGTGATGTCGTCGAAGCCGGCGGCGCCGAGTTCGGCGAAGATCCGGTCCTCCATCGACCGGTGCGCGATGTACATCAGCAGGCCCGCGTTCAGCTCGCCGTCGGCCATTCCGCTCCTTGACAGTAGTACGATCCACTGACTATTTTAGTCAGTGATACTGACCAATTGTATCGGAGGTGTCCGATGACGGCGCAACTTCGACAGCCGCTCGACCGCGAAGCCAGCTGGCGGGTCATCGAACAGCAACGCCGCGCCATTGCCGACGTGCTCGCCGAGCTGACGCCGGCCCAATGGGAGTCGCCCTCGTTGTGCGCGCGCTGGCGGATTCGCGACGTCGCCGCGCACATCGCCCTGACGCCGCAGCCGCCGTCGCTCGGCGCGCTGTTCGCCGCCGGGCTGCGCGCGAACGGGAACTACAACCGGCTCATCCACGACCTCACCGTGCGCGCCGCGAATCGTCCGGTCGCCGAGCTGGTCTCGGCGATCCGCACGCACGCGGCGTCGCGAAAACTGCCGGGCCCCACCAACTATCGCAACATCCTGTTCGACACGATGGTGCACGGTCAGGACATCGCCATACCGCTGGGTCGCACCATCGACATCCCGGCCGACGCGGCCGCGACCGGTGCCGCGACCGCGGCCGAAATCGGCTGGCCGGTATGGGATAAGCGACGGCTCGACGGACTTACCCTGCGCGCCACCGATATCGACTGGTCCTACGGTGCGGGCGCCGAGATCCGCGGCCCGATCAAGGCGCTGCTCCTCTTGGTCACCGGGCGGGCGGCCGCGCTCGAAAATGTTACGGGCGAGGGTGTTCCGGCGCTGGCCGCCCGACTGCTCGCCGGTTAGGCGTCGACGGTGGTGATCGCCTGACTCGGCTGCGGGCTCTCCAGCGCGTCGTGCAGGTTCTTGATCACGCCGCGGGCGAGCGCGTAGTTACCCACGCCGCCGACCACCGCGCCGATGCCGGCCGGAATCACCTTGCCGAACGCCAGTGCGCCCCGCTTGACGATGAACTGCACGACGAACCGCTTGACCGGGGTGTCGTTCATCCGCCGGATGACCGGCAGTTTGTTGGCCAGCTTGGTATCCCACTGCTTGGCCGAGCGTCCGGCCGCGCCCAGCGCCGCGGTGCCCCCCTGGCCGAGCACCACCGCCGACACGAGCGGCGGCTGCGGCGCCGCCGCCTTGCTTCCCGAAACCTCGGTCGCGCCAACGGCGTACACCGTCGAGGCCTCCAGGAAAAACAGCGTGTCCGCGCCCGCCGCGGCCAACCCCACCACCGTGCCGACGCCGGGAACCGCCGCGCTCAGCCCGACCACCACGCCGCTCGCGGTCACCGCGAGCGAGTAATGCCTGCCGAGCCGCTCGACGATCTGTTCCGGGGATTCGCTCGGATGCCGATGGCGCACGAATCCCGTGTACTTGGCGACCAGCGGCGCCTGCACCCGCGCCGACCTGTCGATCAACGAGACGACACCTTGGTCGAGGAACTTCCGCAGCATTGCCAACAGCCCTTTCGGTCGGTCACTACCCATACGACAACGCTCGATTGCCGACTACGAAGTCGACCCGCCTGAGCCTACGGTTGTCACGCGCTCCCGCGGGTGATACCCGCCACCGCCGGTCCGAACCGCGCGTCGCGGCAGCTGATCTGAAACGGTCGCGCCCACGCGAGGGCGAAGTTTTAGCTATCGTTACTTCCGCACGGAAGATCGTCGTTTTGCTCCGATCCACTCGCCAACGGTCGAGGAGAGCACGATGAGTTCAGTGGTTGCCGGTCAGATATCCGATCGATGTCTGCCGCTCGCCCCTTTGCAACGCGCCTTTCTCGCCTACGAGGCAACGCATCCGCCGATGTCGTTCGCCATCGGCGGCGTGCTGCTCCTGGAGGGCTCGCCGCCGACCGTGGACGAAGTGCGCGAGCTGTGCCGGCGCAAACTACCGCTGCTGCCACAGCTGGGTTGCCGGCTCAGCGAGGGTTCGCTGGGGCAGGCGGTGTGGGTGCCGCAAGACGAGGTCGACCTCACCGTCCTGGTGACGGAACGGACAACCGGCCCGGGCGGTTTGCGGGGCGCCGTCGATGAATTGATTCGCCGCCCGTTCGAGCATTCCCAGCCGCTGTGGCGGGTGCTGCTCGTGCACGGCTACGCGCCAGGGGAGTTCGCGCTGATCTACGCCGGCCACCATGCGCTGCACGACGGCATGTCCGTGGCCACGACGATCATGTCCACCTTCGCCGACGCCAACGGTCACGACTATCAGCCGCGGATACCGTCGACGTCCGCCAAGCCGGGTGCGCGATCCACCGTGTTGCGAACGGTCGCGCACACCGTCCGTGGCTGTTTCCCGCTCGCTCAGCCACTGCCGCGGTCGAAGGTCTTCGGCGAGCGCACAATTCACTGGGGG
Organism: Nocardia sp. NPDC006044; assembly: GCF_042871115.1. Taxonomy (NCBI): domain Bacteria; kingdom Bacillati; phylum Actinomycetota; class Actinomycetes; order Mycobacteriales; family Nocardiaceae; genus Nocardia; species Nocardia sp. NPDC006044. Next base: position 984,129 of record NZ_JBIAID010000003.1, on the reverse strand, counting down.
CACATCGATCTGAATCAGCTGCGCGAGATCGCCCACCGGCACGACACCACCGCGAACACCGTGTATCTCGCCGCCGTGACGCACGTGCTCCGGGAGTGGCCCGAGTCGCCGTGGCACGCGCTGCGCGGCACCGGTAGCCCCGTCTGGGCGATCGTGCCGCTCAGCATCGGCAGTGACAAGGGCAAACTCAGTCAGCGCGCGGTCGGATTCCGGCTTCCGCTGCCGTGCGACAACCAGGACCCGCTCGCCCGACTGGCCGCACTGGAAGCGAGATTGTCGCGGAAAATCCTGGGGGCGCAACGTAGTACGGCGCAGTCGATGATCGCCGGAATGCCCTACCGGCTGTTCCTGCCGTGGGCCTACCACCACTTCAGTGACCGGTACGCGCACCTGACCGCCACCAATGTCCCCGGCTGCACCGGCGAGGCGAGCGTGCTCGGCCGTCCGATCGTCGGCACCGTGCCGATCGGTTTCCTGCCCGCCCGGCACCGGCTCGGCATCGCGATGACCAGCTATCGGGATCGCGCGGTCGTTTCGTTCCTCACCGACGCGCGATTGCCCGGAGCGGAGGCGCTCCCGGACATGTGGCTCGACGCGATTGCTGAGCTGAGGTAACGGGGGCCGGCTGTCACCGGGTGGTATTTCCCGGTGCTTTCACCTGCACATCCGCGTTGTCCTGACACACGCCGTGCTCGTTCGCCGATGTCGCGGGTCGACTGCCGAGCAGGTCGAGAAAGTTCGCAACGCACTTCCCCTCCATGCGTTGCCCGAAAGCGTTGGGGTGCAATGCCTCATGGATCAGCCCAGGATCGCTCAGCAGATCCGCGGGCACCTGCCGAATCCATTCCAGGTCCGGTGTGGTGCCCGCCGCACACACCTCGTGGCCCTGATACATCGCGGACACGTCGAGCAGATGGACCGGGACCTTGTTCTTCGCCGCCGCGGCGACCGCGTTCTGGATCTTGCCGTTGATGTCCTTGCCGATATTCGCGAATTTCGCGAAGTCCTTGTCGAAGAACGGACATCCACCGTCCTGCAACCGGCTGACCAGATTCGCCTCGAGCGGCCCGCGCAACTCCGAATCGGCGGCAGGCAGCGGATTCGGATAGTTGAGCACCACCAGCTGGGCGTCCGGTGCCAGGGGCGAGATCGCCTCCTTGAACAGCGTCTCGTATACGTGCTCGAGCTTGCCCTCGAGTCCGGACAACGTCGGACTCGCCTCGCACATCACGTTCTTGTCCGCCTCTTTCACCCCCTGCACATAAGCAGGGTACTTCTCGTCCTCGGCGGCACTCACCTGCCGCAGGCCGGCGGACTGCTTCAGCACGAACTTCTTGACGCATTCCTGCGCGACCCCGCTGACCCCGGCGTCGTTCCCGCCGACGGAGAGCACGACATACTTGATCCCCGGATTCTGTGCCAGCCGCTCCTTCAACTGTTCGAGCTGCGGCTTCTCCCCTTTGAACGAATCGGTCAGCACATGCTTGATCTCGGCCCCGCCACAGGCGACATTCACCTTGTTCCTGGCCAGATCCAAAGCCTCGAATGTCTCATACGGATAGATCACCGCCACATCGGACCGATGACATCCCCCCGCGTTCCCGGGCAGAATCGCCGGATAATCCCAAGTCCCCCCATATGTTTGAAATACCCCCCGATCAACCGCCTTCGGCCCGTTCCCTTCCCACCGCCCACCCTCACCCGACGCGTAGGAGTCGCCCAGCAACACCGCGGCAGGCCGATCCGCACGCTGCACCTCGGTCCGAGTCGGCAGATCCGCACCGGCCTGACCCGGAAGCACAACCCCGCCACCGACTACCGCCGACACCGCGACCAGAACCCACCACCGCGACCGCCGTCCAAACCCCACGCGCACTCTCCTTAGTCACTCCAGCAGCGTCCGAGCAGCGCGTCCAGTGGTGTCACCAGCCGACCCATTCGCCGCACTGAAGGAGTATTCGAGGCGATCGTCAGTGCGGATCGGTCCGAATCTCGGGGCCCAGGCCGGTCTCGCGGCCGTGGATATCGCGCAGCAGGCATTCGGGGATGACGGGGCGGCCCGCCGCGCGGATGGCGAACGTCACTGCACCCCGGCGCTGGATTCCACGGATGCGTCTGCCGCGTAACGGTTTCTGATCTGCTGCTTGTAGACCTTGCCGCTGTCGTCGCGAGGCAGCGAGCGCACGATCTCGATGCGGGTGGGCACTTTGTAGTTTGCGAGCTGGCCGGATAGTGCTTCGCGGACCGCGTCCGGGGTGAGGGTCGCGCCGGGCCGGGGGAGGATGTGTGCGGCCACGAGCTCGCCGAGGTCGCCGGGGTCGGGGAGACCGAACACGGCCACATCCTCGACGCCGTCCAGGGTGGCGATGGCGTTCTCGATCTCCGCGGGATAGATGTTCACCCCGCCCCGGATGACGACCTCGGCATCGCGGCCGGTCAGATACAAGAAGCCGTCGGCATCGAGATAGCCGAGATCGCCTACCCACAGCATGCCCTCGACCGGAGAGTGCGGTGCGCCTTGGTTGAGGTATTCGAAGCGCGGCCAGTAGTCGGCGCCGCGCACCCAGACCCGTCCGATCTCGCCGACGAGCAGCGGGTTGCCCTGCTCGTCGCCGATGTGCACGGCGGAGCCGTCCGTGGCGCGACCGACGCTGCCGGGGTGGGCGAGCCATTCCTCGGCGCTGATCCACGTGATCGTGCCTGCCTCGCTGCACCCGTAGAACTCCCAGAGCGCATCCCCGAACAGGTCGATGGCGGCCCGCTTGAGCGCGGGCGGGCACGGTGCGGCGGAATGGATGACATGGGTCAGGCTCGAAAGGTCGTAAGTCTCGCGGATATCGGCGGGCACGCTCAGGATGCGCGAGACCATGGTGGGCACGATCTTGACCTGTTGGATGCGGTGGCGATCGACCAGCTCCAGGAACTTGCGTGCGTCCCACTTGGGCATGATCACGATGTCGGCGCCCATACGCAGCCCGAGCACGGCAACCGCGTTGGGGGAGGTGTGATAGAGCGGCCCGGCGACCAGCATCGGCACACCGGGGGCCAGGCCCATCCGCTGGGCCGTCGCGCCGGCGATGCTGAGCAACTGGTGCGGTGTCAATCGTTCGCGGGCAACGCCTTTGGGCTTGCCCGTGGTGCCGGAGGTGTAGATGACACCCATGGAATGGGCGATCGCGCCTTCGATATGCCCGATCGGATCGGGATGTGCGGCGATCCAGTCCTCCACCGTGTCGTGGCGGCCGGTGGGCTCGGCCAGGCCGAGATCCCATCCGCCTTCGGCGAGAAGCTCAGGGGGCATGACGATTTCGACGATGCGGGCGTCGCTGTCCGCGAGTTCACGAGCGGCTTCGAGCACGGGCACGAATTCGGTGTGCGCGAAGATCAGCCGAACCTGCGCGTCGGTGAGCACGTGGGCGACTTCGTTGGCGGTCCACCTGGTATTGATCGGCAGCGGGTTGCCGCCCGTCGAGGCGATGCCGACCGAGACCTCGAGGAACTCGATGTCGTTGCGCGCCATGATGACGCATTTGTCGCCGCGCTCGATCCCGTTCGCTACGAGGGCCGCCCCGAGCCGCCCTGCGCGAAGCAGAGTTTCGGATTGGGTGCGCGTGCGGGCACCGCAGACGAGAGTGGGGATTTTCGGCGGGGTGTCGCTCATGCCGGAAAGTCTGCCATCTCGGCCCTCAGGTCACCGCCGTCGTGCCGTCAGCTCGCGCCTCGGTGGGGCAGGCATTCCTCGAAGAAGGCCAAGCTGCGGAGGTGGTGGGCGCGGGCGGTCCAGCCGAGGCTGATGTTGTGGCCGGCGTTGGGGTGGTGGTCTACGAGAACCCGCGGGGAGGCGTGGAAAGCGGCGGTCAGGGTGCGCAGGGCAGCCGGGTCGTGGCGCCAGATGGCCTCGTGCTCGGCGAAGGTGAAGCGGACGGGGATGGGGACTTTGGCGGCGATGTCGGCGAATCGAGTTGTCCAGGTGAACACTTCGGCACGTTCGCGCGGGGGCACCGGGCCCAGCATCGCCGCCCCGGAGCGGAATGTGCCGGGTGGATACAGCCGTAGTGGGCCCCAGTGCAGGCGCACGGTGTCCAGGTTCAGGCCGTCGGCGAAGTCCGCGCCCCAGCCGGAGAGGTCGAGGCCGAGCAGCTCGGTGGTGTCCGGCTCGGCGGCGATGGTCATGGCCACGGCGCTGCCGAACGAGTGACCGAGCAGGAAGAGTCCCTGTCCCACCGGATGATTCGCGCGGAACGTGCCCAGGGCGGCCGCGAGCGTGCCGGCCTGTTGCGAGATCGATTGTCCGACAGTCGGATCGGGGGCGGATGCCGGGTATCCGGGCCGGTCGATCGCGAGCATCGTGTAGCCGAGTCGCGCCCCGAGCGTCAGCAGGGACACGTCGGGGTGTGCGCGGCCGTCGAAATAGTGCGCGCTGGTGCCTGCGCCGTGCAGTGCGACGACTACCGCGCGCGGATTCTCGGCCGCGCACAGCAGCGCCGACAGGGTGAGTTCGCCTGCCACCAGGTCGATCCGGCGGACCTCGGGGGTCATTCGACGGCAGCGACACCCGCCCGGTCCTCGGCATAGGCCTTGGCGAGTTCCAGGGTGGCGCTGCTGTTGGTGCTCAGGGCATTTCGGACGTAGTCCCGCGCGTCGGCCGTGGTCGCGCCGTCGCCGAGGATCGCGGCGATGGTGCCGGTGTTCAACACCACCGTGTGCTGTGACGACGCGCGTACGCCGCCGTCGATCGGGGTGAAGGTCCACACCCCGGTATGCAGCGCAAGCAGTTTCGGCAGGGTGACCTGTTTGTAGACGATCCGCTCGCCGGGGAACACCACCCGATACGACATCGTGCGGTGCGTGGATCCGTCCTTGGCCTTGGTGCCCATCTCGAGCGTCTGCACCCCCTGTTCGGTCTGCTCGAACCGGACCGAGGCCACATGCGGGAGCCGTTCGACCCACCGATCCGCCTCGTTCACGAAGTCGTACACGTCGGCCGCGCCGCCGCGAACCACCAAGGAATCCTCGAAGGAGAAGGTGGATTCCGCTGCGGCGACGGCCGATTCGATGTTGCTCCGCAGCGCGGCCAGCTCCGCGCGGGAATTGCGGTCGACCGCGGCCTCGATCCAGGCCAGGCCTTCCGGATCGTCGTCGATCGCCCGATACCCGTGCAGCAACCGCACGCGCGAATGACCGGCCTGATCCGCCTCGATGATCCACTCCCCGGACATCGAGGCCACCGGCGGCGTCGAAACCTCCTGCTGGAAGCGGATCCGGAACCGGTCGGGATCAAGGGTGCGCCGTGACACCCAGCTCTTCGGCTCGCCGTTGGCGGTGGCCCAGATCTGGATGCGTTCGGTCCGCTCGCCGGTGCGCTGCTGTTCGACGTGGATGGTCGGCGGGAAGATGCGCGGCCAGTTCTCGACCTCCGCGATCAACCGGTAGACGACGGCGGCGGGCGCCGCGATGGTGATCTCGTGTTCGCATTCGCGGGTGGACATGATCGCCTCCAAGGGGATTGGTATCAGAAGTTGCCGAGACCGCCGCAGACGTTGAGCGCCTGGGCGGTGATGGAGGCGGCCACATCCGAGGTCAGGTAGCCGACCAGGCCCGCGACCTCGTCCGGGGTGGAATACCGGCCGAGCGGGATCTTCGACTGGAACCGGGCCAGGATCTGGTCCTCGGTGGTGTCGTAGGCCGCGGCGTAACCCTGCCGGACACGTTGTGCCATCGGCGTTTCCACGTAACCGGGGCACACCGCGTTGACCGTGATACCGGTCGGGGCCAGCTCGTTGCCGAGCGCCTTGGTGAAGCCGACCACGCCGTGTTTGGAGGCCGAATAGGGTGCGCCGAGGACCACGCCCTGCTTGCCCGCGGTGGACGCGATATTGATGATCCGCCCCCACGGCTTGTCCCGCAGGCCGGCGTTGAGCACCTCCCTGGTCATCCGGAACACGCTGTGCAGGTTGGTGTCGATGACGTCGAACCACACCTCGTCGGTGACCTCGGCGGTGACCCCGCCGCCGCTGCGGCCCGCATTGTTCACCAGGATGTCGACGCCGCCGAAGCGACCGACCGCCGCGGCGACGAAATCGCGCACCGAGTCGGCCGAGCGGACGTCGAGCTCGGTGCCGTCGACGGTCAGATCCCGCTCCCGCAGATCCTTCACCGTCTGCGCGACGGCCTCCGCCGTGCGCGCTCCGATGAAGACCGGATGCCCTTGACCGGCAAGCTGATTCGCCACCGCGAGGCCGATGCCGCTGGTCGCCCCGGTGATCAGCGCGACCCGGCCGGCCGGGGTGCTCATGCCGCCGTCCCGGTCGAAATGACCTGGTTGACGGCGTCGACGAACGACTGCGGCGTCGTCGACCCGGTCAACACCGAATCATCAAGGGAGATACCGTATTCGCGTTCGATCCGGCCGCCCGCCTCCAGCAGCGCGAGCGAGTCGTAGCCGAGATCCTCGAACTGCTGCTCGGTGTCGGCGACGAAATTGGCGCCGTCGCCGCCGACGGCGGCGAACATGATGTTCTGGAATTCCTCCATGGTGAGGTGCCTGTCGGCCATGGGTAAAGCCTTCCTACTTGCAGGTCGGAGTGTGCTGACTGGTCCGGGTCGCCTCGATCGAGGACGGCCCGGACCGCACCGGGTTGCCGGCCGGATCGGTGACCTGGGTGTCGCCGGAGCTGGAGAACTTGTCCCGGTTCTGCTTGGCGGTGTGCTGCACCGAGACGTAGGCGGCCAGCGTGCCGTCCGGGAGGATCACGTCGTGGGTGAGCTCGAAGGTGAACCGGTTGTGCCCGGCCTCCTGCCAGGTGCCGGTGCCGGAGGCGTCACCGGGGTGGCCGAAGGTCAGGCAGATCTTGCCCGATTCGGTGAACTGGAAGATGGCCTCGTGCGGTGGGTCCTCGCTCACCTTCACCAGACCGGTCCAGGTGCCGATCGGCAGGAACTCGATGGGCGTCGCCTGGGCGGTCTGCGCGGGAACCGTGCTCGCGGCCAGTACTCCGAGAAGCAGCAGAAGCGTTTTGGTCATAGGGCCGATCTTGGGCGCACCTACTCGCGTCGCACTTGAAGTCCTCTGAAGACCGTCTGTGGTCCGGATCCGGCCCCGGCAGGAGGGAGACATCGCGTCAGTCGCGGTCGGCTTCGAGCACCCAGATCGGCAGCAGCATCGCCCCGTCGGCGTCCAGTTCGGGCCGGAAACCGCTCTCCGCGAAGGACTCCAGCATCGGCGGGGACGCCACCGCCGCCAGATTGCCCAGCCGCAGGGTGTTGATCGACCACGGCGCACCGAAAATGGCGCGCAACTCGTCCTCATCGATCGCGTACGGAGCGAAGGCGCTACTGAATTCGCTTCTGGCGAAGGTGAATTGAATGAGTCGGGCGCCGGGCTTGGTCGCGCGCAACAACGCGGCGACATGCGGTCGCCGCTGCTCCGGTTCGAGGCAGTGGAACAGCGCACTGCTGACGACCGTGTCGAACCGGCCCGCGTAGCCGGTCAGATCGGTGGCGTCGGCGACACCGAACGATGCCTCGACCCCTGCGGCCGCCGCCCGCGCGCGGGCCTGCTCGATCACCGTCGGCGAGAAGTCCAGCCCGGTCACCCGATATCCGCGCCCGGCCAGGTAGATGGCGGAATCACCTGGCCCGCAACCGATATCGAGCACCTCGCCGCGCACGCGCCCGGCCTTTTCGAATCCGACCAGCTCGGGCTGCGGCCGATCGATCTCCCAGGGCAGCCGGTCCATCGCCTCGTCGCCCGGCATGAGGGCGTGATCCTGGTAGCTCTGTTCGAAGTCGACCATCGACGAACCGTTCGCCGGAATTGCCTCAGCCATGTCTTCTCCTTGAATGTTGTTGGTAAAAGCAATGTTTCGCTTGCCGGTCAGAACTGAAAACTCGGTTACCGTGCGCTTCTGAGCGATTTCTCCAGGGCCCGCCAGGATTCGCGTTCGGTCGCGGACAGGCGGCGGCCGTTGCGCCGGCGTGCCTCGATGAGGGCACGGCGCCGGTGGCTCACCTCGACCATGGACGCGTCGATGTGATAGCCCCAGCCGATCGCATAGAACCCGGGCGTCAGGTGAATCGCGATCCGGACGAACTTCCGCCAGGCGCGGCGGCACTTCGCCGCCCGCCGCGAACGGGCGCTCATGACGCGAGGTCGCGCAGCCGGGGCGCCGCCGCGTCCTTGGGCGAGCGAAGCAGGCGCAGCGGCCGCCCGTCGCGGCCGGTGGCCGGCCACTCGATGCCGAGATCTGGGTCCAAAGCGTCTATCTCACGGTCGAATTCGGGCGTGTACTCCAGCGAGCACAGGTAGGTGACCGTCGAGCCGTCCGCCAGGGAGAGCAGCGCGTGGCCGAGTCCCTCGGACAGGAAGACCCAGCGCCGGTCCACGTCGTCGATGAGCACGCTGTCCCACGCGCCGAAGGTCGGCGACCCTGGGCGCAGATCCACGACCACGTCCACGAACGCGCCGCTCGTGCAGGTCACGTACTTCGCCTGTCCGGGCGGGTCCTCGGTGTAGTGGATGCCGCGCAGCACGCCCGCGGCCGAGATGGAGGTGTTGATCTGCAACAGCTCGAACGGCCGGCCGACCGCCTTCTCGAACTCCGAGGCCTTGAACATCTCGGCAAAGGCGCCGCGCTCGTCGCCGTGCATGGCCGGGGTGAATTCCCATGCCCCCGGTACCGCCAGCTCTCGAATTCGCATGGTTACCAATCCCGTCCGTGTTCCAGTAGTTCGAGCAGGTAGCGGCCGTAACCGGAGCGGACCAGCGGGGCGGCCAGCCGGCTCAGCTGTTCGTCGTCGATGAAGCCCATTCGCCAGGCCACCTCCTCGGGCACGCTGATCTTGAGGCCCTGGCGCTGCTCGACCGTGCGGACGTAGTTGGCCGCGTCCAGCAGCGAGTCGAAGGTGCCGGTGTCCAGCCACGCGGTGCCGCGGGCGAGCACGTCCACCTGGAGCCGGTGCTGTTCCAGGTAGGTCCGGTTGATGTCGGTGATCTCGTATTCGCCACGGGCGGAGGGCCTTAGGCCACGGGCGATCTCGACCACGTCGTTGTCGTAGAAGTACAGGCCGGGGATGGCGTAGTTGGAGCGCGGCACCTTGGGCTTCTCCTCGATGGAAACCGCTCGGCCGTCGGCGAATTCGACGACGCCGTAGGCGGTCGGGTCCGATACCCGGTAGGCGAACACCGCGGCGCCGTCCAGTCCGTGGAAGCGGCGCAGCCGGGTGCCGAGTTCTGGTCCGTGAAAGATGTTGTCGCCCAGCACCAGTGCGGCCGAGTCGGCACCGATGTGCGCGGCACCCAGCACGAACGCCCTGGCCAGCCCGTCCGGTTTCGGTTGCACCACATAGTCGATGGCCAATCCGAACTGCGAACCGTCGCCCAGCAGCCGCCGGAACGCGCCCGTGTCCTCGGGTGTCGTGATGACCAGGATTTCCCGGATGCCGGCCAGCATCAAGGTCGACAACGGGTAGTAGACCATCGGCTTGTCGTAGACCGGGACCAGCTGCTTGCTCACCCCGCGGGTGATCGGGTGTAACCGCGAACCGGCGCCACCCGCCAGGATTATGCCTTTCACGACCGATCCTTCCCGTCAGCTCGGCTGCCCGGCGGGCACTCGATCGCCGGCCAGTCGTCCGTCCTGTGCCCAGCGTGCGGTGGCGCGCTCGAAGATCGCTCCAGCAGCGGTCGGCGCGGATGCCGGACCGGGCCGGGGCCACCGCGTCTGTGCTCGCCCGAACCTCCAGCGAAGTTCTAGGCCGCGCGACCACGCTCGGTGGTGCACGACTCACCGAACAGGGAGGAAATGGAGGGCGGATGCACATCATCGACCTGTCCTCGCCAGTGGACAGCGAGCAGTACGAACCCGATCCGGTGGAGCACACGGTGCTCACCCCGGCGGCCGGCGCTCGGCACATGAGCGAGGAGATGGCCGAGCACTTCGGGCTCGGCTTCGACGTGGACGACCTGCCCGACGGCGAGTTCCTCTCGCTGGACCGGCTGAGCCTGACCACGCACACCGGCACGCACGTGGACGCGCCGTCGCACTACGGCACCCGGGCGTCCTACCGGGAGGGCGGACCGCGGCACATCGACGAGATGCCGCTGGACTGGTTCCACCGCCCCGGTCTCGTGCTCGACCTGACGGAGGCGCCGACCGGCGCTGTCGGCCGGGACGTGCTGGAGCGGGAGTTCGACCGGATCGGCAGGCTGCCCGAACCGATGGACATCGTGCTGTTGCACACCGGCGCCCAGCGACATCAGGGTTCGCCGAAGTACTTCACCGACTTCGCCGGGCTCGACGGGCCCGCCACGAACTACCTGCTGGACCTCGGGGTGAAGGTGATCGGCACGGACGCGTTCAGCCTCGACGCGCCGTTCACCGACATCATCGCCCGCTACCGCGAGACCGGGGACCGATCGGTGCTGTGGCCCGCCCATTTCGCCGGCCGCGACCGGGAGTACTGCCAGGTGGAGCGGCTGGCGAATCTGGAACTCCTTCCGCCGCACGGGTTCACGGTGGTGTGCTTCCCGATCAAGATCGCGCGGGCGGGGGCAGGCTGGGCCAGAGCCGTTGCGCTGGTGGACAAGCCGTGAGCGAGCGTCAGCGAGCGAACCGAAGGCACAGCGTGCGCATGCGCACGACGGAGCCGAGCGTCAGCGAGGTGGAGTCGTGAGTATCGACGAGCGGCTCACCCCGCGCCGGATCTCCCGGCTGCCGTCGCTGACCGGGTTGCGCTGGATCGCCGCGCTGCTGGTCTTCACCACGCACGCCGCGTACCAACCCGGCCTGCTGCCCCCGGGCGCCGTGGCCGAGGGATTCATGCACGTGGTGAAGATGGGCGGCTATATCGGCGTCGGATTCTTCTTCGTGCTCAGCGGATTCGTGCTCACCTGGTCCGCGCGCGAGCACGACACCCCGGCCCGATTCTGGCGGCGGCGCTTCTTCAAGATCTATCCGAACCACTTCGTCGCGTTCCTGCTCGCGGTCGGGCTGATGCTGCTGACCGGGCGGGAGATCGTCGGCTGGGTGCAGCAGGTGCTGCTGCTGCACGCCTGGTGGCCGGACCTGGACGTGGCCTTCGGCGTCAACGACGTCAGCTGGTCGCTGTCGGTGGAAGCCCTGTTCTACCTGTCCTTCCCGTTACTGATCGTGCTGGTGCGCAAGATCCGCCCGGACCGGCTGTGGTGGTGGGCGATCGGGATCATGGCCGCCGTCGTGCTGATGCCGGTGATAGCGAAACTGTTGCCCGCGCAGCCGCAGGTGTGGTGGGAAGCCACGCCGGAGTACGAGTACTGGTTCGTCTACGTGTTCCCGCCGGTGCGCGCGCTGGACTTCGTGCTCGGTATGGTGATGGCGCGGATCGTCATGGCCGGCGTCTGGCCGCGGGTGCGCGCGCTATGGGCGGGACTGGCGTTCGTCGCCGGATACCTGGCCGCGTCGTTCCTGCCGACCACCTTCGCGATCGTGGCGGCGACCATCGTGCCGCTCGCGTTCCTCATCCCGGCGGCCGCGGTCGCCGACATCGAAGGCAGGCCCTCGTGGCTGGCCGGCCGGCCGATGGTCTGGCTCGGTGACGTCTCGTTCGCGTTCTATCTACTGCACGAATTGGTCCTGTACAACATGTACCGCCTCTACGGCGCCGAATTCCAGCCGACCCTCGCGCAAGCGATCGGGCTGTGGGCGTTGAGTCTCTGCGGGACGGTGTTGCTGGCGTGGGGAATGCACCGGCTGGTGGAGCTTCCGATGCAGCACCGGTTCTCCGGTCCGCGCCATCGAATCACGCCGCGCGAACCGCGCTCGGCGCCCTCCTGATCTACCCAGTGAAACTTTCTATATGCGAACGCCCCCCGTGCTTGGTTACAGTGTCCGAAAGAGCAGCCCAGGAGTACTCCGGGACGTATTCGCTTTCATTTCAAGGACATTGGAGAACTGTGAAGATTCTCGTGACCGGTGCCACCGGTTGGGTCGGCCGCAACTTGGTTGAGTTGCTCCTGACCGGCGGTGCCGAGGTCCGGGCACTGACCCGGCGTCCGGAGAGCGCTGAATTACCCGCCGCGGTCGAGGTCGTCGGCGGTGATCTGGAAAAGCCGGAGAGTCTGTCGGGGGTGTTCGACGGCATCGACCGGCTGTACCTGATCGTGGCCGGTGAGACGACCGCACAGGTGGTCGACGCGGCCAAGCGGGCCGGCGTGCGGCGGGTGGTCACCCACTCCGCGTCGAGCGCGGGCTTCGGCAACGATCCCGGCGGGGAATACCATCGCGCGTTCGAGTCGGTGGTGGAGAATTCCGGGCTGGCCTGGACGCACGTGCGGCCGGGCATGTTCGCGAACAACCTGCTGAGCTGGGCCGAGCCGATCAAGCGCACGGGTATCGTGCGGCTGCCCTACGACAACGCGCGGCAGGCGCCGGTGGACGAGTTGGACGTGGCGGCGGTCGCCGCTGCCGCGTTGCTGGACGACTCGCACGGGGGCCGGGTCTACACCCTGTCCGGCCCGGCGGCGCTGACCAAGACCGAGCAGTTCGCCGTGATCGGCGAGGCGATCGGAAAGGACGTGCGGTTCGAGGAGATCACCCCGGAGCAGTGGCGCGCGGAGGGCAGCGAGCAATTCCCGGGGCATCTGATGGACTGGCTGCTGGAGTACTGGGAGCGCACGCTCGCCGAGCCGGAGCCGGTGTGGCACGACATCGAACAGGTTCTCGGACTGCCGGCGCGCCCGCTGTCCGAGTGGGCCGGTCTGCACTCCGATGACTTCTGCTGACTGCTCGCCGAGGGCGAAACTCGTTGTCCAAGTGGGGACGTGGACGAGGCCGTCCAGCATCCCCACTTGGGTGACGAACCGGGGCAACGGGGCTGTCCGCCTCGGTTCAGCGCAGCCGGGCGGAGGCGCCGGCCAGCATGGCGGGGCGGGTGGTGAGGGTGAGGATGTCGGCGTCGTCGTCGACGCCGAGGATCGCCGCGTGCAGTTCCTGCAGGCTGCGTTCCGGGTCCAGGCCCAGCTCGTTGACCAAGGTGACCCGCAGGCGGTGGAACACCTCCAGGGCCTGTGCCCGCCGTCCGCTCAGGTGCAGCGCGCGCATGTACTGCGCGTGCAGGCGTTCGTTGAGCGGGTGTTCGGCGCACAGCGCGGCGAGGCGGGACAGGACCTCGCGATAGCGACCGAGCCGAAGTTCGCCGTCGAGCATGTACTCGATGGTGACGAGCCTGGACTCGGACAGTTGCAGGGCCTTGGATTCCAGCACGCGGCCCGCGGCGATATCCACCAGTGCAGGCCCCCGCCAGGTGCGCAGGGCGGCGTCGAGGTCGGCGATACCCGCTTCGTCGTTTCCGTTGGCCAGGGCGGCCAATCCGGAATCGACCAGAGTCTCGTAACGGTGCATGTCGAGCGCGTTCGGCTCGACGTGGAGCAGGTACCCGCCGGGGCGGGTGATCAGGATTTCCTTGGCTACCTCCGTTGCGGACATGCCGGTGACCCCGACGAAGTACTTGCGCAGATTGAGGACGTACGTCTGGAGCGTTGTGAGCCCGCTCGCCGGCGGCAGTTCATCCCACAGATCGGTGATCAGAGAGGAAACCGGCACCACCTGGTCCGAGTGGACCAGCAGCATCGCCAATACGGTCCGTAATTTCGGAGCACTTGGGACGTTCGATTTCCCCTGATGCTCTACCGAAAGTGGACCGAGCACGCCAAATTCCATAATTCCCCCTAAACGGCGGCACCCTTTTGGCGGTACCTAGCCTTGAGAACTGGGGATTGGGTGGTCCCCATGGATCTTCGAGTTCCCCGGACCAAACTCCTGGTCGGTACTTTCCGACGCTATACCGATTTGCCCGTATTCGTCAACGGAAGGCGGTCATGTCGAGCGGGCTTGTGTCCCTTGCTATCTGGGGCTTGACTCTCCGTGGAACTCGCATCATCGGGGGGTTGCGCGGCGGCATCGGAGCGGTTGCCGACGGTTGACTGCAATCGAAACAGGTTGCCGTGCAGGAAGATAGGGGCGGGGATGGTACCTGGCAAAGTCGTGTCGCGGACCCCGACACTGTGATTGGTTGCGGCTCAGGTGATTTCGTCATGTCCGGAACAATGTGTCCGGATATGCGACGCAGTGGCGCGCCGGCGATCCGCGATCCGCCCGTGTCCTCGGCCTTCGCACTTTCTATGTGCGCGCGGACGGGTCGCCGGGCTAGCTTGGGGGCATGACGATTCTTGTAACAGGGGCTACCGGAAATATCGGCCGAAAGGTCGTGGAACACCTCGTCAAACTGGGGGCCGATGATATTCGCGCACTGTCCAACCATCCGGAACGAACCGCTTTCCCGCCCGAAGTGGAGGTGGTCAAGGGCTATCTGAAGCGCCCGGACTCGCTGCCCGCGGCCTTCGCCGGCATCGACAGCATGTACCTCGCGCCGTCGCTCGAAACCGTCACCGAGGTCGTCGATCTGGCCCGGCAGGCCGGGATCCGGCACATCGTCGCGCTGTCCGGCGACGAGAACACCAACTGGCATCCCATCTCGCAGGCGGTGGACAAGTCGGGCGTCGATTACACCCACCTGTGGACGGGCGAGTTCATGGAGAACGCCACCGACTGGGCCGAGCAGATTCGCACCACCGGCGAAGTGCGTGAACCGTATCCGACGTCGGGCAACGCGCCCATCGCCATGGACGATATCGCCAGGGTCGCGGCGACCATCCTGGCCGGCAGCGGGCACATCGGGGCGACCTACACCCTCACCGGCCCCGAAACCATCACCAGGGCACAGCGTTTGCAGTACCTGGCCGACGCGCTCGGCCGCGAGCTGACCTTCGTGACGGTGCCGCCGGAGGAGCTCATCGCACAGCTCGAGCCGGCGATGGGCGACTACGCGGGGTATTTCGTCAACGGGCTCGCCACCCGGGTGGACAACCCGCAGATCGCCACCAGCACGGTAGCCGACCTGACCGGGCACGCCACCACGTTCGCCACCTGGGCGGTGGAGAACGCCGACCTGTTCCGCTGAGCCGATCGGTCGGCGCGCGGCACCGCAAGGCGAGGTTCGACGCCTCGCGGGGCGCCGCGCGTCCGGCCGGTCGCGGGATCCCACCGAAGTTCGAGCGTCCTTCGAACCGACCCTCTAGCCGGGTGCGCGAGGGTGGATCCGGGCCACACGACGACTTGGGCCGAGTCGGGTCCCCTCAGAAAGGAAGCGTGAATTCCATGGCAGAACGCGTTGTCTCCACAGCTGATCTCCGTCTGTGGACCGAAGACTTCGGCGACCCCGGCGACCCCCCGCTCCTGCTGCTCGGCGCGCACAGCTCGCGGGGCTGGCCCGACGAGTTCGTCGCCGCACTCGTGGCGAAGGGCCTGCACGTCATCCGGTACGACCATCGCGACACCGGGCGGACGGTCGCGCTGGACCCGGCCCAGAACCCTTACACCTTCTACGAACTCGCCGCCGACGCGATCGCCGTGCTGGACGGCTGGGGCATCGACCGGGTCCACCTGGTCTGCTTCGCGCTGGGCGCGGCGACCGGGCAGCTCATGGCCATCGACTACCCGGACCGGCTGCGCAGCCTGACCATGACCGGCGCGGCCGCGCTGACCGTGGACTTCTTCACCAGCTGCGACTGCGCCTACAGCGGCGAGCCGACGCCGAGCGGGTTGCCCGCGCCGCGCCGCGAGGTGCTCGACCTGATCATGCAGTCGCCGATCCTGGATGACGTGGACGCCGAGCTGGACCGGCGGGTCGCGATGGCCGCGGCGATGTCCGGCTCGGTGCTGCCGTTCGATCCGGCGGAGTTCCGGCGCTGGGAGGAGCGGGAGATCGCGCACTCCGGCATCGCCGGACGTAACACGCCGAATATCGACGAGCGCGCCGACATCACCGACCGCGGACCCGAATTGGCGAACGTGCGGACGCCCACGCTGGTGATCCAGGGCCCGCTGGACCCGGTCCACCAGCCGCCGCACAGCGTGTTCCTCGCCGAGTCGATCCCGGGCGCGCGGCTGCTCGAGATCCCCGGCCTCGGCCACGCCTTCCCGTCCGCCGCCCATCCCGCGCTGGCCGCCGCGATCGCCGAGCACGTCCGGCGCGCGGAATCGGTCGCCGTCGGCTGATCTCCCCGCCAGAGGACCCGCGCCCGGGACCGGGACGCGGGTCCTTTTCGATGGGCCGGGTCCGGCCCGAGGGCTTCTCCAGTGGACTTCGACCGGCGGCCACCAGGTTTAGAGGACAGTCCAGTCGAGAGGCGGTAGGTCGTGAGTGCAGAGGTACGGGAGCAGACATACGCGGAGATCTGTGCGGAGGTGCAGCGGTTCTATGCCCGGCACGTCCAGCTGATGGACGAGGGGCGCGCGGAGGAGACGGCCGCGACCTTCACCGAGGACGGCACCATGGTCTCCCCGCCCAAGATCTCCACGCCGATCGCGGGCCGGGCGGCGCTGGCGGCCGGCCTGCGCGCCAACGCGGATCAGTTGCGCGCCGACGGGATTCGATACCGCCGGTGCTACAGCACGATCGTGGTCGAGGTGCGCGCGGACGGTTCGGTGTTCGCCCGGTCCTACGTGCAGGTGGTCAAGACCGAGCGGGGCAAGGGGACGATCCTGCACGCCATGTGCGTGTGTGAGGACGTGCTCGTCCGGTCCGGCGACGAGTGGTTGGTGGCCGAGCGGGTGGTCACCCGCGACGACGAATCCGTCTGAGCGCCAGCCGATCTCGACCGCGCTGCGAGCGGTCGTACCTAGCTTCGAGGACATGACCTCGAATCAACGACGCGGTGTGATCATCACCGGCGGTGGCACCGGAATCGGCCGGGCGCTGGCGCATGGCTACGCCGAAGAACACGAAGTTCTCGTGGTGGGGCGGACCGAGTCCGCCCTGCGCGAGACGGCCGCCGGGCACGACCACATCCACGTGCTCGCGGCGGATATCGCCGATCACGGGTCGGCCGAACTGGTGATCAAGACGGCACAGCGGGCACTGGGCCGGGTCGACGTGCTGATCAACAACGCGGCGACTGCGGCACCGGCCCCGCTCGCGCACATCGACCGAGCCGCGGTCGAGAGCGAGGTGGCGGTCAATCTGCTGGCCCCGATCTTCCTCACCCGGGCGGCGCTGGACGCGCTGGCCGAGACCCGCGGCACCGTGCTGAACATGAGCAGCTCCGGTGCGTCCGGTGGCCGCGCGTGGCCGGGGTTCTCCGGGTACGGGGCGACGAAGGTCGCGCTGGAATTCCTCACCCGGACCTGGTCTGTCGAACTCGCGCCGAAAGGCATCCGGGTGGTCGCGATCGCGGCCGGTGTGGTGGCCTCCGGCATGGGCGTGCGCATGGGGTCCACGCCCGAGCAGTATCAGGGCTTCCTGACCGATATCGCCACCAGAACCCCGGCGGGAAGGGTCGGTCAGCCTGCTGAAATCGACTGGTGGGCAAGGCAATTGACGGCACCCGAAGCGGAGTTCGCCACGGGTTCGGTAGTCGTCGTAGACGGAGGTTTGAGCCTGTTGTGAGTCCAGATTCGAGCCGGGCACGAGGCGCTCGGCGCACCGTTGGTGGCACATGGAAAACGATCTCAGGAGCAGCACGATGACAGCTTCGGCCCAGCACGCCAAGGACCGCTACGACGCCACCGGCAAGGGGGTGGTGACCTTCGTCAACACCTTCACCGTGAGCAGCGACCCGCTGGAGTTCGAGCGGGTGTTCGCCGACATCTCGGAGTTCATGGCCGCCCAGCCGGGCTTCCTCCAGTTCACCCTGTCCAAGCACGTGGACGCCGCGCGGAGCAACGAGTACGTGAACATCGCGCTGTGGACCGACGTCCAGTCCTGGCGGGACGCGATCGCCGCGCCCGGCTTCGCCGACCATGCCAAGGAGCTGCGAGCCCGGGCGACCAACGTCGCCAATCTTTACGAGCCGCGGCTGGAGTTCGTCAAGGCCTGAC
Source organism: Nocardia sp. NPDC006044 (assembly GCF_042871115.1). Lineage (NCBI taxonomy): Bacteria > Bacillati > Actinomycetota > Actinomycetes > Mycobacteriales > Nocardiaceae > Nocardia > Nocardia sp. NPDC006044. The sequence continues at coordinate 966,214 of NZ_JBIAID010000003.1, read as the reverse complement.
GCCGGCCCGCAACCGTAAGGGATGAAGATGAAACGTCGTGTCGTCATGACCGGCATCGGGGTCGTCGCGCCCGGTGGCACCGGTGCCAAGCCGTTCTGGGATCTGCTGTCGTCCGGCCGCACCGCGACGCGGCGGATCACCTCCTTCGACGCCGGGCGGTTCCGCTCCCAGGTGGCCGCCGAGTGTGACTTCGATCCGGTGGCCGAAGGCCTTACCCCGCAACAGATTCGGCGGATGGACCGGGCCGCGCAGCTGGCGGTGGTGAGCGCGCGGGAGTGCCTGGCCGACAGCGGGGTCGACCCGGCCGCGCTCGACCCGGCCCGCACCGGGGTGGTGGTCGGCAGCGCGGTCGGCTGCACCATGGGCCTGGAGCAGGAGTACGTGGTGGTGTCCGACGGCGGGCGGCACTGGAACGTCGACGAGTCCTACGCGGTCGGGCATCTGTACAACCACTTCGTGCCGAGTTCGCTGGCGACCGAGGTGGCCTGGGAACTGGGCGCGGAGGGTCCGGTGGCGACCGTATCCACCGGCTGCACCTCCGGGCTGGACTCGGTGGGGCACGCGATCGAGCTGATCGCCGAGGGCTCGGCCGACGTGGTGGTCGGCGGCGCGACCGACGCGCCGATCTCGCCGATCACGCTGGCCTGCTTCGACGCGATCAAGGCCACCACGCCGCGCAACGACGATCCGGAGCACGCGTCGCGGCCGTTCGATCGCACCCGCAACGGGTTCGTGCTCGGCGAAGGCTCGGCGATGTTCGTCTTCGAGGAGTACGAGCACGCCCGCAGGCGCGGTGCGCGGATCTACGCCGAGGTCGCCGGATACGCCACTCGCTGCAACGCCTATCACATGACCGGTCTGCGTCCCGACGGCGTGGAGATGGCCGAGGCCATCCGATCGGCGATGAGCCAGGCTCGGGTGAACGCCGAGGACGTGGGCTATGTCAACGCGCACGGCTCCGGCACGATGCAGAACGACCGGCACGAGACGGCCGCGTTCAAGCGCAGCCTCGGCGAGCACGCGTACCGGGTGCCGGTCAGTTCGATCAAGTCGATGATCGGGCACTCGCTGGGCGCCATCGGTTCGCTGGAGGTCGCCGCGTGCGCGCTGGCGATCCGTGACGGCTTGGTGCCGCCCACGGCGAACCTGCACGAGCCGGACCCGGAGTGCGACCTGGACTACGTGCCGCTGACCGCCCGCGAGGTTCCGCTGGACACGGTGCTGACCGTCGGCAGCGGGTTCGGGGGCTTCCAGAGCGCGATGATCTTGAAAAAAGTCGCATGAGGACGGTCATCACCGGGATGGGCGTGATCGCCCCGACCGGCCTGTACGCCGCCGAACATTGGGCGAATACCCTTGCGGGACAACGTAAGATCGCGCGGATCACGGCATTCGACCCGTCCGGCTACTCGGCTACGCTGGCCGGGGAGGTCAGCGGATTCACCGCCGCGGATCACCTGCCCGGCCGGTTGCTGCCGCAGACCGACCGGATGACCCAGCTGTCGCTGGTGGCCGCCGATCGGGCGCTGGCCGACTCGGCGGTGGACGGCACCGCGCCGGCCGGATTCGACGTCGGCGTGGTGACCGCGAGTTCGGCGGGCGGCTTCGAATTCGGCCACCGCGAGCTGGACAAGCTCTGGCGCAAGGGGCCCCAGCACGTCAGCGCCTATCAATCGTTCGCCTGGTTCTACGCGGTGAACACCGGCCAGATCTCCATCCGGCACGGCATGCGCGGTCCCGGCGGCGTGCTGGTCACCGAGCAGGCCGGTGGGCTGGACGCGCTGGCGCTGGCGCGGCGGCGGGTGCGCGCGGGGCAACCGGCGATGATGTGCGGGGCCGTGGACGGATCGCTCTCGCCATGGACCTGGGTCGCCCAGCTCACCAGCGGCCGGATCAGTACCTCCGCCGACCCCGCGCGGGCGTATCTGCCGTTCGACGCCGCGGCCTCCGGCCACGTGCCCGGCGACGGCGGGGCGCTGTTCGTGCTGGAGTCCGCGGCGTCCGCGACCGCGCGCGGAGTGCGCTCCTGGTACGGCGAAATAGCCGGATACGCAGCGACTTTCGATCCACCGCCCGGTTCGGAGCGGCCGTCCACGCTGCGCCGCGCCATCGAGGGCGCGCTGGCCGACGCCGGGCTCGAACCGGCCGAGGTGGACGTCGTGTTCGCCGACGCCGCGGGCACGCCGGAACTGGACCAGGTGGAGGCCGAGGCGTTGCGCGCGGTGTTCGGCCCGCACGGGGTTCCGGTCACCGCGCCCAAGACCATGACCGGCCGGCTCAGCAGCGGCGGCGCGGCGCTCGACGTGGCCACCGCGCTGCTGTCGATGCGGCACGACCGCATCCCGGGCACGGCCGGTGTCACCGATCCGGTGCCCGAATACGAACTCGACCTGGTGACCGAGACCAGAGCGCTGCCGTTGTCGGTGGCGCTGGTCGTGGCCCGCGGTCACGGCGGCTTCAACGCCGCGATGGTGCTGACCACCCAGGGCCACAGCGGCATTCGACACACCACCGACAAGGAGGCGGCATGAAGCAGTGGCTGATCGCCCCGATGCCCGAACCGACCACCCCGGCCGCGTCATGACCAGGACCGATACCGATCTGGGCCGGCGGTTGCTCACCGAGCGCGGGATGCATTTCCTGTTCGCGCACGGCGGCGACCCGTATGCCGTGCTGTTGCGCGCCGAGGACGAGGACACCGCGACACTCACCGCCCGGATCAGAGAGCGGGGTCCGGTGTACCGCAGCAGGCCCGGCGCCTGGGTGGTCAGCGATGCGGAACTCGCCGAGCGGGTGCTCACTGATCCGGGCTTCGGGACCGAGCTGCCCGCCGGGCACGTGCTGGCGGAGATCGACCCGTTCCCCGAACCGGATTGGACCGCGCCGCCGCCCGCCGGCGGCGTGCGGTTCGACGGTCTCGGCGCCAGGTTCGACCTCGTGCGCGACGTGCTGCGCCCGGCGGTGGCGGGGCTGGCCGCGGAGGTGCTGACCGTGCCGAGCGCGGACCTGGCCGCGTACACCGGATACGCCGTCGCGGCGGGCCCGGCGGTGGACGCGGTGCTCTGCGCGCCCCGGCTGGCCGACGTCCGAGCGGTCATCGATGCCTTCGCCGGCCTGCGAAAGCTGGTGCCGGACAACGCTCTTCTCCTTTCTGTCCTGGGCGTGGACCTCACGGTGACGCTGGCCGCGACGGCCGCGCATCTGCTGCTCGCCGATCCCGCGCGCTGGCAGGCGTTGTCCGCCAACCCTATTGGCGTCAGCGCCCTGCTGGACGACGTGCTCGCCGAGTACCCGCCACTGCGACTGGACCGCCGGGTGGCCCGCGCGGACCTGCGACTGGGTGCCGAACCGATCGCGGCGGGCGACGAGGTGGTCGTGCACGTCGGCGCGGCCGGGCTCGGCCTGCGCGGTGTGCCCAGGGTCGCTGCGTTCACCCGCGGCGCCGCGGCAACCGTCCTGGCCGCCGCGGCGGTCCGCTTTCCCGGGCTGCGGCTCGGCGGCGCGCCGGTGCGCAGGCTGCGCGCACCGGTGACCGGCGCCCTGGTCCGCCTGCCGGTCGCCGACTCGAATTCCCTGACCACCCCCTGACGAGGAGCCGCCCGCAATGCGTGTACTCATGACGTCCCTCGCGGTAGAAGCGCACTTCAACGGGACGGTGCCGCTGGCCTGGGCGCTGCGCGCCGCCGGGCACGAGGTGCGCTTCGCCAGCCAGCCCGCGCTCACCCGCGCGATCACCCGGGCCGGGCTCACCGCCGTCCCGGTCGGCACCGACCACACCCATCACGAGATCGTGCGTGACCTGGGGGAGGAGTTGACCGGCTTCTACCGCGACATCGATTTCACCGGCGAACGCGGCGGCCCGCGCGCTCGCAAGGCCGCCAATTCCCTGCTCACCGCGACGTTCTACGCCCAAGCCAACAACGACACCATGGTCGACGAGCTGGTCGAGTACGCCCGCTGGTGGCAGCCGGACCTGGTGATCTGGGAGCCGTTCTCCTTCGCCGGCGGGGTCGCCGCCCGCGCCTGCGGCGCCGCCGGTGCCCGGTTGCTCTGGGGCCCAGACCTTTTCGGTCTCTCGCGGGAAGCGTTCCTGGCCGACACCGCCGCGTTGCCGCCGGAGCTGCGTGACGACGCGCTCGAGGAGTGGCTGACCTGGACCCTCGCCCGGCACGGCCTCGACTACGACGAGCGGGTCGTCACCGGTGATTTCAGCATCGACCAGATGCCCGAGGGCGTGCGCCTGCCCAGCCCGAACGAGGCCGTGCCCATGCGGTACGTGCCCTACAACGGTGTGTCCGAGGTGCCCGACTGGCTGCGGGAAACCCCTGCGCGGCAACGGATCTGCCTGACCCTGGGGATCACCTCGCGGGACATGGCCTACCCGAACCTGATCTCCCCGGCCGAACTCTTCGACGCGGTCGCGGACCTGGACATCGAGGTCGTGGCCACGCTGAACGAGGCTCAGGCGGCCGAGGTCGGCCGGATTCCGGCGAACACGCGCGTGGTGGACTTCGTGCCGCTGCACGCCCTGATGCCCACCTGCGCGGCGATCGTCCATCACGGCGGCGCGGGCACCTGGTCCACCGCGGCCGTGTACGGCGTGCCGCAACTGGTGGTCGCGGGCATGTGGGACAACGTCTACCGCGCGCAACGGCTCAGCGATCTCGGTGCGGGCCTTTATCTTCCGCCATCCGAGCTGACCGGGAACCGGCTGCGCACGGGCGTGCTGCGGCTGCTCGACGAGCCCGCGTTCGGCGCGGGCGCGCTGGCCCTGCGCGACCGGATGCTCGCCGAGCCGAGCCCCGGCGAGGTCGTGGACACCCTGGTCGCCGCCGCTGCCCGATACCGCGCCCAGCTGACGCACTGACAAAAGGAGAAATCATGGCTTTGTTTGCCGTACTGGCCACCCAGGCCCCGGCCCCCGGGGAGGCGAAGGAGTTCCGCGAGCGGCTCAGTGAAGGCTTCGCCTACACCCGGGCACTGGTGGAGAAGGGCATCATCCGGCACAGCTGGATCCGGGTCGGTGCGTCCGGCGGGCTCAACATCTACGACGTGGCCTCGCACGAGGAGCTGCTGAGCGTGCTGTACGACAATCCGGTCAGCCCGCACCTGAAGTTCGAGGTGATCCCGCTGGCCACCCCCGGCGCCTTCGACAAGTTGGCGATCTGGAACAAGCCGGCCGAGCAGTCATGAGCGGACTACTGGATCGCCTGCTCCGGGCAGGCACCTCGTCGGACGCCGAAATCGCCTTGCTGGTCAAGGAATCGGGCGTGGACGCGGTGCTCGGCGCGCTGATCGACGAGGTGCTGTTCCGCGCCTCGGTGCCGAACAATCCGGAGCCGGTGGACATCGCGCTGGACATCACGCACGACGCCGAGTCTCGTCGCGTCGTATTCCATTGCGTCGGTGGCGAACCCATCACGCGGTCGGCCGCCGACGCACCGGCCGAGATCTGCCGCGAACTGGGCATGTCGCTGACCCACCTGGTCCGCCGCGTCTACGGCCGGCCGGACCAGCGCCGCACCGGCGACTTCAGTGACGTCTTCCTGCCCAGCCGCCCCGGCGATCTGTCCCGGCTGCCCGGCCTGGTCGTCTCGACCAGCCTGGCCTCCGGCGCGCTGATGACCGGGCTGACCATCCCGCGGCACGAACTGGGCGCGCTGTGCTCGGCGTCGGGTTCGGACAAGTGGGCCAGCTTCCATTGGTACACCGGGCATTACGAGCGCGAGTTCGCCCCGTACCGGGACGAGCCGGTGCGCATCCTGGAGATCGGCATCGGCGGTTTCGACGGCGACCTGGGCGGCGGCTCGCTGCGCATGTGGAAGCGGTACTTCCACCGCGGGCAGGTGTTCGGCCTCGACCTGTTCGACAAGTCGGCGCTGAACCAGCCGCGGCAGACCGCGCTGGTCTGTGACCAGAGCGACCCGGCGGCGCTGACCGCGCTGGCCACGGAGTACGGGCCGTTCGACATCGTCATCGACGACGGCAGCCACGAGAACGCGCACGTGCGAACGTCATTCGACGCGTTGTTCCCGCACGTGCGGCCGGGCGGGCTCTACGTCATCGAGGACATGCAGACCGCCTACATCCCGCGCATGGGCGGCACCGAGGGACCGTCGGCGGGCCCCGACACCTCCATCGGCCTGATCAAGCGTCTGGTCGACGACCTGCACTACCACGAGCACACCCCCGGCGGCATCCCGACCGTGACCCAGCGCGACGTGGTGGGGGTGCGGGCCTACCGCAATATCGCCTTCGTCGAGAAGGGGATCAACGGCGAGGTCGGAATCCCGCCGTGGATGGACGACGCGGCGTGGGCGGCGCTGGGCGCCCTCCCGCCCACCGACTGAATCGGAGAGACCGCAGTGAACACAACCGTCCGAACCGGACCCACGCCCGACCTGTCGGTGGCCGAATTGCTGGCCGACGTCCGCGCCTATGCGGAACCCGACCCACCCGCGCTGAGCCTGCCGCCGCAGATGTTCACCTCGCCGCAGGTGTACGAGCTGGAGCGGACCCAGATCTTCCACCGCTGCTGGATCATGGTGGCGCACACCGATCAACTGGCCGCGCCCGGCGATTACGTGGCGCTGTCCATCGCCGGTGAGCCGGTGGCGATCACCCGCGGCGCGGACGGGCAGCTGCACGGCATGTCGCCGGTGTGCCGGCACCGGGCGATGCCGCTGGTCGAGCCGGGCGAGGGCACGGTGAAGGATTTCACCTGCTCCTACCATCTGTGGCGGTACAACCTTGACGGCTCGCTGCGCGCGGCCACCTACATGCGGGACAACCCCGACTTCGATCCGGCCAGCTGCCGCCTGCCCGGCTTCGCGGTGCGCGAGTGGCACGGCCTGGTGTTCGTCAATCTCGACGCCGAGGCCCGCTCGTTCGAACCGGATCTGGCCATCGTCGAGGCCGAGATGACCAACTACCGGCTCGACGACATGGTCCAGGTGAGCCACTGGACCGAGGAGTGGGCCTGCAACTGGAAGGTCGCGGTCGAGAACGGGTACGAGAATTACCACGCCATCGGCCTGCACCCGGAAACCGTGCGCCCGTTGATGACCGGGGGCATCGACATGACCGTGCACCTGGACTCGCCGTGGGTGGCCCGGCTGCTCAGCGCGGCGGGCACCCCGTTCGAGGCGCCGATCCTGCCGCTCACCGAGGCCGAGCGGTCGGTCATGTACAGCTACCGGATGTTCCCCTGCGGCGCGGTGGCGACCTTCGGCGAGTCCATCGCCTGGATCAGCATCATCCCGCTGTCGCTGGACCGCACCCAGGTTCGCGGCGGCACCCTGGTGCCCCGCCAAGCGCTGGAGCACGTCTCGCCCGAGGTGATGCGCAAGGAGATCGAGTCGATCACCAGCGTGATCAACGCCGAGGACCAGGCGGGCATGGAGGCGGTGCAGCGCACCCTCGATTCCCGCTTCATCCAGCGTGGTCACCTGAGTCCCAAAGAACCCGGCGTGCTCGCGTTCTACCGCCAGCTCGCGCTCGCACTCACCCAGGAGGCCTGACCCATGGGCGGTCCGCACATTTCCCCGAAACTGCGCGCGATGATGGACGATTACGCACAGGCCAGGGTGCGGGAGCCGGTCCGGTTCCACGAACCGACCGGACGCTGGGAGGTGTTGCGCTACACCGACGGACTGCGGGTGATCTCCGATTTCGAGGTCTTCTCCAACGACCTCAGCGAGTTCATTCCGGACCACGAGGAGCTGCGCAACTTCAGCAAGGGCAACTTCCAGGCGATGGACGAGCCGCGGCACAAGGAGTTGCGCGGGCTGGTCACCCAGGGGTTCACGCCGAAATTCGTGCAGAGCCTGGTGCCCAGGGTGGAACAGGTCGCGGCCGAGCTGCTCGACGCGACGCTGGAACGCGGCCAGGACCGGGTCGACATCGTGTCCGAGCTGGCGGCCCCGCTGCCGGTGATCGTGATCGCCGAGGTGATGGGCCTGCCGGTGGCCGACCGGCACCTGTTCCGCAAGTGGGCCGACGCGCTGCTGGTGGACAACGGGGTGGACGCGCTGTTCAGCGAGGAGGGGGTGGCCGCGATGGCGCCGTCCATCCGGGAGATGAACCAGTACCTGCTCAGCCACGTCGACAGCTACCGCCGCTCGGACAAGGACGGGCTGATCCGCGACCTGCTGGACGCGGAGCTGAACGGACGCAAGCTGGACGACTTCGAGATCCTCGGATTCCTCGCGCTGTTGCTCATCGCCGGTCACCTCACCACCAGCACCGTGCTCACCAACGCACTGCTGTGTTTGGACGAAAACCCCGGCCTGGTCAAGCAATTGCGCGCCGAGCCCGCGTTGCTCGGCCCGGCGATCGAAGAGGTCATGCGCTATCGGTCGCCGCTGGTGTGGATCGATCGGCGCGCGCTCACCGACGTCGAGCTGGGCGGACGGCAGATCCCGAAGGGCTCGCTGGTCAGCGCGTCCCTGGTGTCGACCATGCGGGACGAGGCCGAGTTCGCCGATCCGGACGTGTTCGACATCCACCGCAGGCAGGCGCGACATCTGGCCTTCGGCAAGGGAATTCACTTCTGTCTCGGCGCACCGCTGGCCCGGCAGGAGGTCCGGATCGCGCTCACCGCCATGTTCGACCGGTTCGAGGACTTCCGCGTGGCCGAGGACGAGGACATCGTGTTCCACGATCCCAAGGACTTCAACGGCACGAAGAAGCTGCCGATGGACCTGGTGCGATGATCACGGCAGCGCACAGCGATTCCGTCATCACTCCGGCGGATCCGCGCTACGCCGAGGTGACGACGGCCGCGAACGGCCGCTTCCGCTGCACGCCGCGGGTCGTGCACGTGCCCGCCACACCGGAAGACGTGCTGGCGGCGGTGCAGTCGGCGGCCGGCACCGGCGCGCGGGTGGCGATCCGCAGCGGCGGGCACTGCCTGGAGGACTTCGTCGACTCGGCGGAAACCGAAGTGCTGCTGGACCTTTCCCGAATGAACCGGGTGGACTACGACCCCGGGATGCGGGCGTTCGTGATCGAGCCGGGCGCGCTGCTCGGCGAGGTCTATCGCAGTCTGCTAAAGGGCTGGGGTGTCGCGATCCCGGCCGGCCTGGAGTACACGGTCGGGGCCGGAGGGCACATCCTCGGCGGCGGCTACGGTCCGTTGACCCGCACCCACGGGTGCGTCGTCGATCATCTGTACGCGGTCGAGGTCGCCACCGTGGATGCCGCCGGAACGGCGCGCCTCGTCGTCGCCACCCGCGATCCGGACGACCCGCACCACGAGCTCTGGTGGGCGCACACCGGTTGCGGCGGTGGGAATTTCGGCGTGGTGACCAAATACTGGATGCGTGCGCCGGACGCCACGGGCGACGACCCGGGCGGGCTGCTCCCGCACCCGCCGGCCGAGGTGCTGGACGGCCTGACCACGTGGTCCTGGCCGGACTTGACACCGGAGTCCTTCCGCAGACTGCTGGCCAATCACGGCAGCTGGCACGAGCGGCACAGCGCGCCGGGTATGCCGGAGAACGCGCTGTTCTCCATCCTGACCGTGCTGCGCGCGCAGACCAACACCATCGCGCTGCTCACCCAGGTGGACGCGACCGTCGACGGCGCCGAACGCATGCTGTCGGAGTACCTCGACGCGCTCAACGAGGGTGTCGGCGTGCCCTGCCACCATGACGTGCAGCGACGACCGTGGTTGCGCTCGATGCTGTGGCCGCGGATGCGCGGCGACGTCTTTGGCCAGCGGGCCAAGTGCAAGGCGGCGTACCTGCGGCGGCGCTACACGGACGAGCAGATCGACGTCATCCACCGCTATCTGACCGACGACACGTACGACAACCCGACTGCGGGCGTCATTCTCGCCGCGTACGGCGGGCAGGCGTCCGCGGTCGCGCCCGATGCCACCGCCACCGCGCAACGTGATTCGGTCCTGAAGGCGTTCTACCTGAACAACTGGACCGACCCGGCCGGGGAGGAACGGCACATCGCCTGGATCCGGTCGTTCTACCGGGATCTGTACGCGGACAGCGGCGGCGTCCCGGATCTGAACGGCCGGTCGGACGGTTCCTACATCAACTACCCGGACACCGATCTGGCTGATCCGCACTGGAACAAGTCCGAATCTGCCTGGCACGACCTGTATTACAAGGACAACTACCCACGCCTGCAACGGGTCAAGGCCGCCTACGATCCGACCGGCTTCTTCACTCACGCGCTCGGCATCAAGGCGTGAGATCAGGCCCGGCCGCCCCATAAGGGCGACCGGGCCTTTTCGATCAGCCGTAGAAGCTCGCCGCGTCCAGCTCGGTCAGCGGTATCCAGTCCGGATCGGCCTCCTCGGCCACCGCCGTGCTGTCCATCCGCAGTTCGACGGCCAGCCGCGGTCGCTCGTCCACCCGCATCGACAGCGCGTACAGCCCGGCCAGGATGTGCAGGCACGGCCGCTTGCGCGTCCGGCAGTCGCAGGTCGCCGCCTGCTCGGCCAGCGGGACCGCGAAAGTGATTCCCGCGGCGGCGAATTCGCCCTCCAAGCTGTCCGGAAGGTCACCACCGGCCAGGCCGGGATTGGCCGCCAGCGACTTGGCGATCAGCCGCTCGGCGTCCCGCTCGGTCTCCTCGGGCCAGCGCGGCAACTCGATCCGGACGGTGGACTCGGTCCCCGACACGACGACCTTCGCGATGACCAGGCCGACCTCGGTGGTCAACGTCGCCCCGTGGTTGCGCGCGACGCTGCGGGCCTTGGGCAGCAACGGATTCGGGACCGCTGCGGTGGTGGATTCGACGACGCGGGTCCAGGCGCGCCCCCACGGGGTGGCGCCGAATTCGGCGGGCATCACGAGATCGCTCCCAGGTCGAGATCGAGGACGGCATGCAGCTCGTCGTCGGACAGTTTGGCCAGCGCGGCCTCGGTGTCGCCGCCGACGACGACGTCGGCCATGCCGCGCTTGGCGTCGTGCATCTGTGCGATGTGGTCCTCGATCGTGCCGCCGGAGACCAGCGTGTACACGTTGAGCGTGCGCTGCTGGCCGATGCGGTGGGCGCGGTCGGTGGCCTGCTCCTCGACGGCCGGGTTCCACCAGCGGTCGTAGTGCATGACGTGCGCGGCCCTGGTCAGGTTGAGCCCGAACCCGGCCGCGCGCAGGCTCAGTAGCAGCACCGGCGGCGAGTCGTCGTCCTCCTGGAACGCGCGGACCAGCTCATCGCGCTTGTCGCCGGAGAGCCCGCCGTGCAGAAACGGCACCGGCCCGGTGCCCAGCGTCTTGCCCAGCGACGCCGAGAGCAGCTCGCCCATGATCCGGTACTGGGTGAACACCAGGGCGCGGTCGCCGTCGTCGACGATCTCGGACAGCATCTCGGTGGCCCGGTCGAACTTGCCCGACCGCCCCGGGCCCGCGGGCCCGTCCTCGAGGTAGTGCGCCGGGTGATTGCAGATCTGCTTGAGCGCGGTCAGCAGCGCCAGCACCCGGCCGCTGCGGCCGATGCCGCTGCCCAGGCCCTGGTCGAACGCCCGATCCGTGGCCTCCCGGTACAACCGCACCTGTTCGTCGGTGAGCGTGCAGATCATCGAGGTGTACTGCTTGGGCGGCAGTTCCGCGGCGACCAGATCCTTGGTGCGGCGCAGCATGTGCGGTCGCACCAGGGCGTTGAGCGCGGCGGCGGCGGAGGTGGAGCGGCGCTGTTCGATCGGCGCGACGAACCGCTGCCGGAACCGGCCGCGGGTGCCGAGCAGGCCCGGGTTGGTGACGTGGAAGATCGACCACAGCTCGTCGAGCCGGTTCTCCACCGGGGTGCCGGTCATGGCGATGCGCACGGTCGCGGAGAGCCGTGCGGCGGCCCGGCTGGCTTGCGCGTCCGGGTTCTTGATCTGCTGCGCCTCGTCCAGCACGACGATGTCCCAGGTGTTGTCGAGCAGCCGCTTGTCGCTGCGCAGCACGGGATAGCTGGTGATCACCACGGTGCCCGGTTCCCACTGTTCGGGCAGGTCGCGGTTGCTGCCGTGGTAGCGAAGCACCGGGGTGGCGGGGGAGAAGCGGGCGAGTTCGCGCCGCCAGTTGCCGATCAGCGAGGTCGGGCAGACCACCAGGTGCGGGCGTTCGGTGCGGCGGATCGCCAGCAGGCAGATGGCCTGCAAGGTCTTGCCGAGGCCCATCTCGTCGGCGAGCACGCCGCCGGTGCCCAGTTCGGGGCGGGAGTTGAGCCAGGCCACGCCGTGCACCTGGTAGGGGCGCAGTTGCGCGTCTACCGCGGTCTCGGCCAGATTCGCCGTAGTGCTTGCCGCCCTGCGGAATTGGGCCAGCAAAGCGGCCGGCGCGGCCACCGCCGCGCCCTCCGGATTGGTCACGGCGTGCGCGGCGACCGGCATCCGGGCGGCCAAATCGTCGAAGTCGGCGTTCTTGTCTTCGCCGTCGCCGTCCAGCAGCCGGGCAGCGGTCTGCCAGCTCTTGACCGACTTACCCACCTTCGCCCGCCGGTCCAGCGCGATCAGCGCGGGCACCGCCTCGTTCAGGTCGATGAGCCGCACGTCCCGGTCGGCGGCGACGACCGCGCCGCCCTCGGGCGCGGCCAGCGAACAGGTCGCGACCCGTCCGGTCGGCAGGCCGTGTTCGCGCACGGCCTCGTCCAATTCGGCGGGCCCCCACCAGGCGAAGGCGTTCTCGGCGGGGACGAATGTGGCCTGCAGGCGGGGAACTTGCGTTCGTCCAGACAGTCGGACCAACTCCTTGCAACGGGTGCTCGCCGCATGATTGTGTAGCGGTGATATTGTGTGCTGGAATTATTGTGCAGCGTGAAAGTTGTGCGACGCAAGGATACTTCAACGGATCGGGCCGTGTCACATGACTATGGGTCAGCAGGAGAAACCTCAGGTCAACGCGTTGATCGAGCTACTGCCGGACTGGATTCAGCAGTTGATCCGGATCAACAGCCTGGTCGCGACCCAGATGGGCGTGATCATGACCGACTTCCACTGTCTGCACGCGCTCCAGCAGGGCGGGCCGACCACGCCGGGCGCGCTGGCCGCCCGGGTCGGCCTCACCGCGGGATCGGCCACCCGGATGGTCGACCGGCTGGAGGCGGCCGGCTGCGTCACCCGCGCGCACGATCCGAAGGACCGGCGCAAGGTCGTGGTCGTGCCGACCCCGGCGGGGCTCGAGCGAGTCAGTTCCTACTACGCGGGACTGACCGCCCGGACCCATCTCGACCTGGCCGACTTCACCGACGAGGAGTTGCGGGTGTTGCACCGATTCGTCGAACGCAGCCTGGCCAGCGCCGTCGCCGAGGCCGACCGGTTGAACGCGGGTTCGTAGCGTTCCGAGCGCTCAGTGCTGGGTGAACGTCCACGCTCCGGATCCAATCGCGTAGGTCGCGAACCTGTCGTTCCGATTGATCGATCGTGCCTCCTCCGGCGCCTTGATCTCTGCGTCCTCGCGCCAGAGCGGCACCACGACGGTGGCGGTACTGTTCACCGGCACAACGACTTCCAGCGTCACCGCGGTGCCGTCGCGCTGCCAGCGGCTGACGATCTCCCCGCGCACGGTCCGCAGGCTCGCGGTCACGCTCGTGAGTGCGCCGACGAAGGCGGGGGCGATGCGGATCTTGTCGAACGCGACCGCGTCCAGGTCCGGTCGAATACCGGCCAGACCACCGGTGAACCACGAGTTCAATCCGCCGAGGATATTCAGATCCGCGACGCCCTCGTGGCCGTTCCACTCCCAGCTCTCCGGTAGTGCGGTGGCGCCGTGCGCGAGCCAGTATCCGTAACCGGGATAACTGGTTTCGACCGCGACGTCGTAGAGCACGTCATGCCGGCCGGCCTTGGTCAGCACGCGGACGATCGCGACCAGCCCGATCATCCCGGTGTTCAGGTGGTTGCCGGATTCCCGGATCTGCGCGACCAGCGCCGCGAGCACCGATTCCCGCAGATGCCCTGGGGGAGCGCCGATATAGAGGGCGATCGCGGTCGCCGTCTGCGTCCCCGGCGCGTAGGTGGCGGTAGCGGGGTCGAAGAATTTCTCGTGGTATCGCGCGGCGATCGCCTCGGCTTTGTGCCGGTACTCGAGCGACTCGTCCGCGTGGCCCAGGGCCCGCGCGATGCCGGCCATGGCGGTGGCGATCCGCCAATATCCCCAGGCGACAGTCAATTCGGGCGGAGAGAAGTGGGTGTTGTCCGGGTCGAACGGACGTTGCCAGTGCTGACCCGGGTACATCCAGTCGCCGAAGAAGCCCGCCGCGAACTCGCCCGCCGGGTACATGCCGTCTTGCTCGCGCGATCGCAGCAGTTGGAAGTACCGCCGCATCGACGGGTAGTGGCGGCGCAGCGACGCGGTGTCACCGTAGCGGCGGTAGTTCTCGAAGGCCTGCACGATCGGCGCGCCGGTCCAGTTGACGTCGCCGATGTACCAGAAATCGGTGGGATCCGGGACGATGCCGGGCAGCGCGCCGTCCGCGCGTTGCGCGTCGAAGACGTCGCGCAGCATCGCCTGGTTGTAGGCGGCGAAGTCGTAGCGGTGCACCCCGCTGAGCGCGACCCCGCGGTCGGCCTGCCAGCCGGCCTTCTCCCGGTTGGGATCGGTGGGCATGGTCGGCGCGATCATGGCGCTGCGCATGCTGCGGTCGGCGAGGCGGTCGATGTCGTTGAGTAATGTTTCGGAGCAGTCGAATTCGGCGGTGACCTCGACACCGGCGCGCACCGCGATGCCAATGACGCTCGACAACCGCGGCCGGGCCGGTAATCCACGCACCTCCAGATACCGGAAGCCGTGATAGGTGAAGCGCGGCTGCCACGTCTCCGGTCCGTTGCCCGCCGCCGTGTAGTGGTCGGCGACAACGACATTCGGCACCCACCCGACCATGCCGCGCTGGCTGACCCGGCCGTCGTCGAGGTACCAGCCCGGAACGAGCGCGATCCGTGTCCCGGCGGGCGCGGTCACGTCGATCCGCGGCCAGCCGACGAAGGAGGTGCCGAAATCGAAGACGTAGACGCCGGGTTCGGGTTCGGTCAGCGCGACCGCGCTCAGCCGTTCTGCCTCGGTGACCGCGGGTTCGAATTGCGCGCTGAGCGTTGGCGGAATGTCGGTGGCGATCGCGGCGGATCGCCATGCGGAATGGTCACCCTCGGGCCGGTCCCAACCGGATGGCCAGCGGCGCGCGTCGTAGTCCTCGCCCCCGTAGTAGCCCGAGAAGTCGAGGGGCCCGTCGGCGACCTGCCAGGTGGAGTCGCTGGATACGTGCTGGGTGGTCCCGTCGTCGTAGCGAATCTCCAACTGCACGATGACTTTCGGCTCGCCGGACAGCCGGACCGTCTCCCCGCTGCCGCCTAGGCCGCTCTTCCAGGTCACCGACTCCCAGTAGCGGCCTTCGCGTTCGGGCACATTGAAGAAGCCGTTGCCGGCCAGCAGTCCCACCACGTTGTCGCCGGTTCGCAGGTGTTCGGTGACGTCATATGTCTTGTACAGCGCCCGCTTTCGGTAGTCGGTGACGCTCGGCAGCAGCACATCCGCGCCGACCTTACGGCCGTTGAGCCGCGCCTCGTACAGGCCGAGCCCCGAAACATAAAGGCGCGCTTGCTCGATCCGGCGCTGCGCCGCGGCGGTGAAACGCTTGGCGAAGATCGGCAACGGCCCGTCCGACCGCGTCGGCGCCGAGTCGGTGATCCATTCGGCCGTCCAATCGGCCGGCTCGAGCAGGCCGATCTCCCACTGCGCGACCGGACTCCAGGCCGACTCGCGACCGCCGTCGGTCCACACCCGGACCTGCCAGAACACCTGATCGCGCGCGGACAGCGGCCGGCCGCCGTAGCCGATGTCCACCTGCCGATCCGACGCGGTCCGGCCGGAATCCCACAGGTCCGGCCGGTCCAGCTCGAGGAGCTGCGGCGTCGAGGCGGCGCGGATCCGGTAGGCCGTTTGCGCGACGGACCGTCCGGTCGAGACCATTCGCCAACCCAGCGCGGGTGTGCGGTCATCGATCCCGCGCGGGTCGACCAGATAGTTCGCCGTGAGGCCGACGACCAGGACTTCGGCGGAACCGCTGGGTGGCATGGATTCTCCCCAATTCGAACGACCTCGGGATGGGCCGAAAAGTAATTGCGTCGGTGCCGATGCTAGTGCGCGGAACTGTTTCGCGCAGCCGGGTTCGAGCCGGATTCGAGCGTTCTTCGCGCGGGCGTGGATACAGTTCGGGACATGGTCGAATGTCGAGTCTGTGGCGATGTGGTTATCGAGTTCATCGACTTCGGGCGGCAGCCGTTGTCGGATGCCTTCCGGGCCCCGGAGCAGGGAGATGAGGAGTTCTTCTACCGCCTCGCGGTCGGTCGATGTGCGTCGTGCTCGATGGTGCAATTGCTGGAGGAAGTGCCTCGGGCAAAAATGTTCCACACCGATTATCCGTATTTCTCCTCGGGTTCCTCGGTAATGCGTGAGCATTTCGAGAATACCGCGAACACATTCCTGGAAAAGGAACTCACCGGCGCCGATCCGTTCATTGTCGAACTCGGCAGCAACGACGGCATCATGCTGCGCACTATCGCGAAGGCGGGGGTGCGCCATCTCGGCGTCGAGCCCTCGGCGGGGGTCGCCGACCACGCCCGCACCCAGGGCGTGAACGTGCTCACCGAGTTCTTCGAGGCCGCCACCGCGACCGCGGTGCGTGCCGAATACGGCCCGGCCGACGTCGTTTTCGCGGCCAACACGTTCTGCCACATCCCGTACGTCGACTCGATCTTCGCGGGTCTCGACGCGCTGCTCACCCCGGGCGGGGTGTTCGTGTTCGAGGACCCGTACCTGGGCGAGATCGTCGAACGCACCTCGTTCGACCAGATCTACGACGAACACTTCTACTTCTTCAGCGCCACCTCCGTGCGCGCGATGGCCCAGCGGTTCGGGTTCGAACTGGTGGACGTCGAACGGCTGCCGGTGCACGGCGGCGAGGTGCGCTACACCCTGGCCCGCGCGGGCGCCCGCGTGCCGGCCCCGGCCGTGGCCGACCTGCTGGCGAAGGAGTCGGCGCGGCGCCTGCACGATCCGGCCACCCTCGCCGAGTTCGCCACCGCGGTCGGCGTGATCCGCACCGAGCTGATCGCGCTGCTGCACGAGTTGAAGGCCGCGGGCGCCAGCGTCGTCGGGTACGGTGCCACGGCCAAGAGCGCTACGGTCACCAACTACTGCGGCATCACCCCGGACCTGGTGAGCTACGTCTGCGACACCACTCCGGCCAAGCAGCACAAGCTGACTCCCGGCGCGCACCTGCCGGTGCGGCCCGCGGCGGCGTTCGCCGAGTCCTACCCCGACTACGCGCTGCTGTTCGCGTGGAATCACGCGCAGGAGATCATGGCCAAGGAGACCGCCTTCAGCGCGGCCGGCGGCAAGTGGATCCTCTACACGCCGAACGTCCGCGTGGTCGGCTGACCGGGTTCACCGGCGGGGCGGCCCGTCAGCGGGCCGCCCACATGTCCCGCAACGAATCCCGCAGAGACCACCGGGGTTTCCAGTCCAGCACGTCGCCGGCCTTGCGGATATCGGCTTGCAGCCACGATCCGCCGTAGCTCTGTACCTCGGTCGAGGTGTCTTCCACCACGGACAGCGGGTAACCCGCTTCCTGGACGAAGGTCTCGACGAATTCGCGCATCGGCACCGCCCGGCCACTGCCGATGTTGACCACTCCGGTCACGCCCGGCCGTCGCGCGGCGCCCACCGCCGCGCGCGCCAGATCGCGCACATCCAGCCAATCCCGGTGCGCCGCGGCGATCGGCAGCCGCACCGTGCCCGCGGCGAGCAGCGCCACCAGCTTGCCCGGCAGGCTGGCCGGCGACGGGTGCGGCCCGCACACATTCACCGCCCGCAGCACGATCCCGTCCACCGCGCCGGACCGCGCCGCGTTCAGCACCGCCTGCGATCCCGCGAGTTTCGTTCGCGCATAGGCGGATTCGGGTTCGCACGGCATCGTCTCGCCGACCGGTGTGCCGAACGCGACGGGTGAGTACTCGTGCATCGTGCCGATGTGCACCACTCGCACCGGCCGCCGCTGCGCCCGCACCGCGTGCAGGACTTGCTCGACCAGGGAAACGTTGGCCCGCACCAGTTCCGGTTCGGTGCGGTCCCACCCGTCGGTCGCGTTCGCGGCGTCGGTCGCGTTGATCACGAGGTCGGCCGCCTCCGCCCGCAACAGCTCCGCCGTGGTTGCCGCGGGCGCGGTGGCCAGGTCGAGCGCGGCGAACCGGTCGCACCGCAATCCCGCGCCGCGGCTGCGGGCCACCGCGACCACGCGCGTGCCGCGCTCGGCCAGCGCCGTGCACAGATGCCTGCCCACCCAGCCTGTGCCGCCCAATACCACTGCCGTCTTTATCTCGTTGTGCGCCAACAGTTTTCTCCTCCCGACAGTCTCAGGCTAGGGGCGCTGTCAAGCGTCCGGTATCGCGATCGGGATCCAGTGCAAGCTCCAGTGAGGTTCGAGTCGGCGTTGGTAGACCGGAGAGCGAAACGACCCGACTGCAGAGGACTGATCCTTGGCTACCTTGGTGTGGGACTATCTCTCGGAATACGACCGCGAGCGCGACGACATTCTCGCCGCCGTGGACAAGGTCTTCCGCTCCGGCCAGCTCGTGTTCGGCGAGAGCACCCGCTCGTTCGAGCACGAATTCGCCGCGTACCACGGACTTCGGCACGCGGTGGGCGTGGACAACGGCACCAACGCGATCAAACTGGGCCTGCAGGCCCTCGGCGTCGGCGCGGGCGACGAGGTGATCACGGTGTCCAACACCGCCGCGCCGACCGTCGTGGCCATCGACGCCCTCGGCGCGATCCCCGTGTTCGTGGACATCCGCGCCGAGGACTACCTCATGGACACCACGCAGGTGGCCGCGGCGATCACCGATCGCACCACATGCATTGTGCCGGTGCATCTCTACGGGCAGTGCGTCGACATGGAGCCGCTGCACCGGCTGGCGACCGAGCACGGCCTGCGGATCCTGGAGGACTGCGCGCAGTCGCACGGCGCCCGGCAGCGCGGGCGGATCGCGGGCACCATGAGCGACGCGAGCGCGTTCTCCTTCTATCCCACCAAGGTGCTCGGCGCGTACGGCGACGGCGGCGCGGTCGTCACCGCGACCGAGGACATCGATCAGCGGCTGCGCAGGCTGCGGTACTACGGCATGGCCGAGCGGTACTACGTGGTCGAGACCCCGGGCCACAACAGCAGACTCGACGAGGTGCACGCGGAGATCCTGCGCCGCAAGCTCGGCCGGCTCGACGAGTACATCGCGGGCCGCCGCGCCGTCGCCGCCCGCTATGCCGAGGGCCTGGCCGGCACCGAGCTCGGACTCCCTGCGCTGGCCGACGGCAACGATCACGTGTACTACCTGTACGTGGTCCGTCACCCGCGGCGCGACGAGATCCTGGAAGCCCTGCGGGACTACGACATTCAGTTGAACGTCAGTTACCGCTGGCCGGTGCACACCATGTCCGGCTTCGCGAAACTCGGCTACGCCAAGGGCTCGCTGCCGGTCACCGAGGCGCTGGCGGACGAGATCTTCTCGCTGCCGATGTACCCGTCGCTGCCATTGGACGTGCAGGACAAGGTGATCCGCGCGCTGCGCGAGATCCTGGCCCGGTTCTGAACGAACAAGCCCGGCACCACGCCCACCGCGGGCGTGGTGCCGGGCTTTGTTCACGCCGGAACCGGAACGGCGGCAGGGGCGCTCCGCCGGATGAACAGGCTGGTCACGGCCACCCCGGCCGCCAGGATCGTCGCCGTCCAGAACCCGGGGCCCATGCTCGCGGTGAGCACGTAGTGGGCGGTCTGATCGGCGGGCACCTCGGCGGGCACCGTGATCCCCTTGGCGGCGCTGGTCAGCACCGTCACGAAAATGGCCAGGACCAGCGGTCCGCCCAGTTGCAGCATGGTGTTGTAGGTGCTCGACGCGGACCCGTAGTTGTCCGACTCGACGCCCGCGCCCGCCATCTCGGTGGCCGGGATCAGGGTGGCCGCCATGCCGATGCCGGTCAGCGCCAGCGGGCCGAAAATCGTTCCCCAGTAACCACTGTCGAGCGAGAGCGTGGTCAGCCACAGGTTGCCCGCGACGAGCAGCAGCGCGCCCAGGAACGTCATCCACCGCTCACCGATCCCGCGCATCAGCCCGATCACCAGGGTCGAGCTGATCACCAGCGCGAAACCCGTGGTCAGGAACGCGAATCCGGTGAGTAGCGCGCTGAAGCCCAGCGGCCCTTGCAGATACATGGTCAGGAAGAACGCCTGACCGATCATCGTGCCCGTCACCAGTACCGCCGAGATGTAGGCGGTGACCCGGTTGCGGTCGCGGAACAGCGACAGCGGCATGATCGGTTGCGCCGCTTGCCGTTCCACCATGGTGAACGCGACGAACAGGGCCGCGCCCAGCAGGATCGGCAGCCATACCGACGCGGTCGACCAGCCCGACTCTCCGGCGTGCGAGAGCCCGTACACCAGCAGCGCCACCCCGAGCGCCGAGGTCAGCGCGCCCGCGATGTCGAACCTGCCGCGGATGCGCGCCTGCTCCCGGATGTAGAGCGGCGCGAGGACGAACACGGCGATGCCGACCGGCACATTGACGAACATGACCCAGCGCCAAGACAATCCGGTGGACAGTACGCCGCCGAGGAGCAGCCCGACGACCGCGCCGGAGCTGGACGCCGCCGCCGAGGTGGCGATCGCCTTGGTGCGCTCGGGCCCCGCCGGGAACAGGCTGAGAATCAGCGCCAGGCAGTTCGGCATGACCAGCGCCGCGCCGAAGCCCTGCAGGCCGCGGCAGGCCAGGAACCACCAGCCGGTCACCGCGAATCCGCCGATCAGCGAGGCGGCGGTGAACAACACGATGCCGCCCAGGAAGATCCGGCGCCGGCCGAAGGTGTCACCGAGCCTGCCGCCCAGCAGCATCAATCCGCCCAGCGCCAAGCCATAAGCGTTGACCACCCAGGCGAGTCCGTTCTCGCTGTACCCCAGGTCTCGCCCGATCGAGGGCAGCGCCACCGTCACGATCATCAGGTCGATGGTGAGCATCAGCTGCACCACGACGATGATCGCCAGCGCGGTGCCCGTGCGCCCGGAGGGTTGTGCTGCGCCGGGCTCCTTCCTCAGCGTCACCGGAGTAGCGTCCAACGACATTATTTCCCCATTTCTCTGCGCGGAGTGCGACCTTGCAGAGAGTACGAGGATTTTTGCGCAGCCGCACATAGGAAAGCGAATTGACAATTCCGGAAAGGTGCATCTCGGAATGTGATAAAGCATATGGTTACATCGATTGTATGTCATTTTATGCCCAGGTAGAAGATGTTTTTGAGAGATTGTATTTCGTGCGCCAACGGGTGCAACACACGAAATACCTGCCTGCGCTCTTCGGCGCATCGTGCACCGCAGTCGGGCGCGGCATATCCGCCATTGTGGCTAACGCATTCGCTATATCTCCGAGCGTCTCTCGATGTGCTTTCCAGCGGATCTGGAGGCCGCCGCGTTAGCGTCCGAGCAGACCGAAAGCGGACGCTCGGGAAGTGAGGTCGGAGTGGACAGTGGGCTACGGCGGCGGCTGCAACTCGTGCGCGGGTTGCAATGGGTACGTGCCGCGGAAGGAGACCCGCTGGCGACGCTGCTACGCGGCTACCCCGGCGACGCGCCGCCGGTGAGCACGGAGCCGATCTCGCGCAGCGCGACCGGAACGATGCTGGTCGACGGTGCGCAGGCGCCCGAATTGCGCACCGCGGGAGGTGGACTCGCCGACTGGCGTCCGACCGGCACCCGGGTGATGGCGGTCGTCGCCGAGGACATCGAACCCGCCGACCCGGCGGACGTCGCCGCACTGGCCGCCGCGTCGCCGCCGCCGGTGACCGAGGTCCCCGACGAGCTGACCGACCTGGTACCCGTCGCGGAGCTGTTGTGCGCCAGGGTCTTTGCCGACCTGCTCGGTGCCGGAGTGGACAGCCTGCTCGGCGCGACCCCGGTGCTGGACAACCTGCTGTGCCCGCAGGAGACGGCCGTCACCGAACGGATGCTCGCCGCCGTCGATGATCTGCGGGCCGCGCTGTGCGCCCGCACCCCCGCGTTCTTCCTCGCGGTGGTCGCCCCCCGGCTGGCCGCCGACCTGGTCACGCGCACGGCCGCCACGCTGCTCGCCGACGGTCGGTGGCCGGATGCCGAAGGAGCGGTCGAGCGGACGCGTGCGGTGTATGCGCCTGTGCGACTGTATATTACGAACATCAGCGCGGACCTGACGGTGGCCGGAGAGCCGGTGTCCGGAGGTAGTCAGGTAGCCGTGGTCACCAGCCCCGCCGCGCTGCCCCAGCTGCTGGACCTGCCGCTGGTGTACGCCACCGCCGACGCGGTGCTCACCGCGATCGCCCGTCGCCATCCGCGGCTGGTGTCCTCGGGCGCCGCACTGGAGCGCCCGCTCGCACCGGCCACCCGCGGCCTCGCCCACCTGCCGGTCGCCTCCTTGCGCACCGAGCTGGTGGGTTCGTGACCCGGCGACTCGAACGCCTCGCAGAGAGTTGGTATTTCGCATGAAGGTCGTGCTGACCTGTTTCGCCGCGCCCACGCACTTCTACTCCATGGTTCCGCTGGCCTGGGCGCTGCGCGCGGCCGGGCACGAGGTCCGGGTCGTCAGCCAGGCGTCGATGGCGCCGACCATCACCGGCGCGGGGCTCACCGCCGTCCCGGCGGGTCCGGTCGAGTGGTTCAGCGACGAGCACGCGCCGGACCTGCTCAACGAGATTTTCCCCGGCTGCCTCAACCACGTTCGCGACTTCGACTACGCGGGCACCGGCACCTGGACCCACACCGGCCTGCTCGCGCTCGAGCACATGGCCGGTTCGGCCATGTTCGCCACCATGAACGACGACCGGATGGTGGACGACATGGTCGCGTTCGTCCGGGACTGGCGGCCCGATCTGGTCATCTCCGAGACCTTCACCTTCGCCGGCAGCATCGCCGCCCGCGTGGCCGGCGCCGCGTACGCCCGTTTCACCTGGGGGCCGGACGGCGCCCTGCGCGCCAGGCAAACCCTGCTGCGCATGTCGGCCGACCTGCCGGCGAGCCACCGCGCGGATCCGACCGCCGAGTGGCTCTCGGCCACCCTCGCCCGGCACGGATCGTCGTTCGACGAGCGGGTGATCACCGGCCAGTTCACCGTCGACATCACCCCGCCCGGCATGCGGCTCGATACCGGGCTGCACTACGAATCCCTGCGCTACATCCCGTACAACGGCCCGACGGTGGTGCCGGACTGGCTGCGCACGCTGCCCGAACGTCCGCGCGTCTGCCTGACGCTCGGCGTGACCGACAACGTGCACGGCCAGATCGGCCACCTCGACGCCGTGCTCGGCGAGCTGAGCCCGGTCGAGCTGTTCGACGCGGTGTCCGGCCTGGACTGCGAGGTGATCGCCACCCTGGACCCGGATCGGCTGGCCGTGCCGGTGCCCGACAATGTGCGCGCGGTCGGCTTCGTCCCGCTCAACGATCTGCTGCCGACCTGTTCGGCCGTCGTCCACCGTGGCGGCAGCGGTACCCGCTCCACCGCCGAGGTGCACGGGGTGCCGCAGCTGATGGTCGCGGAAGGCTGGGATGTGCTGCGCGGCAACGGCATCGAGGCGGCGGGCGCGGGTCTGTGCGTGCCGGTGGAGAAACTCACCGGGCAATGGCTCGGTGACGGTCTGCGCGCGTTGCTCGAGGATCCGTCCTTCGCCGCGGGCGCGCACCGGCTGCGCGACGAGATCCACGCCCTGCCGACGCCCGCCGCGCTGGTGCCCAGGCTGGAAGCGCTGGTCGACGCCTATCGAGAGGAACGCTGAGATGTACGAGGGCGAGTTCGCCGACATCTACGATCGCGTCCACGCCCATCGCGGCAAGGACTACGCGGGGGAGGCCCGGCTGGTCGCCGAGCTGGTCCGGGCCCGCAACCCCGCGGCCGCGTCCGTGCTGGACGTGGCCTCGGGAACCGGCAGCCACCTGCGGCACCTGCGCGCGGACTTCCCGGACGCGGCCGGCCTGGAGCAGTCGCCGGAGATGATCGCGGTGGCCAAGCGGCGCATCCCCGAAATCACCATGCACCAGGGTGATATGCGGGACTTCGATCTCGGGCGCACGTTCGACGTCGTCACGCTGATGTTCAGCAGCATCGGCTACGTCGACGACTATCCCGATCTGCTGCGCGCGCTGGGCGCGCTCGGCCGGCATCTCACCCCCGGCGGCGTGCTGGTGATCGAGCCCTGGGTCTTCCCGGATTCCTTCGCCGACAACTACGTGGCCACCGATCTGGTCCGGGACGACGAAGGCGCGGTGACCCGCTTCTCGCACTCCGTGCGGGACGGCGACGCGGTCGTGATGAGCGTGCAGTACCTGGTCGCGACGCCCGAGCGGGGAATCCGCCACCTCACCGACCGGCACCGGCTGGCGCTGTTCACGCGCGAGCAGTACCTCGCGGCGTTCGCGGCGGCGGGATGCCCGGCGGAGTTCGTTCAGCCGGCGCCGTTCGGCCGGGGTTTGTTCGTCGGGGTCAAGGCTCCAGCGTGAGGCAGTCCGCGTAACGGGGGAGCAGGCCGCGTTCCATCGCCTCCGCCAAAGTCGGTGCGGCGGTGTCGCGTTCGGACAGGATCCAGTCGCCGCGCAGATTCAGCCCGAGCGCCGGGTCGCGCGGGTCGAGCGCGTACTCGTTGTCCGGGATATAACCGCCGGAGAGCAGATACGTCATCACCGTGTCGTCTTCCAGAGCGAGGAACGCGTGCGCGACCCCGATTGGCAGATACAGCCCGCGCTCGGCGCTTCCGTCCAACTCCAGCACCTCGTGGGCGCCGAACGTGGGCGAGCCGACCCGGACATCCAGCACGATGTCGAGACACCGGCCGTGCGCACACCACACGAATTTCGCCCGGCCGGGCGGCGGCAGCGTGTAATGCACGCCGCGGAACACCCCGCGCCGGGACCGGCTCATCGCGCCCTGCGCCACCGGGAACAGCGGCCGGCCCAACGCCGCGGCCAGCGTCTGCGCATCCAGCGGCGTGGTGAAGCTGCCCCGGTCGTCGGCGAAGGCCGGGGCATCGAATGCCAGTGCCCCGGCGACCGCGAGCTCGCGTACCCGCATCAGTGCGACCGGGCGGTCAGGCTGTGCAGGCAGGCCACCAACGTGCGCGCCTGCACGTTCACATAGTGGCTGTGCCGCAACAGATCCACCAGCTGATGCACCGGCATCCAGCGGAAGTTCGGCTGTTCGTGCCTGCCGGCGCGCTCGACCTCGATCACCGCATAGGTGTTGCGCGACTGGTAGAACCGGCCGCCCTCCTCCGACAGCAGCGTGCGATAGCGGACCTGTTCGGGCCGGGCGGACAGCACCTCGTCCACGAATCTCGGCCGGGCGGCGGGCGGCAGGTGCCGGTAGTTGTCCGGGGTGCACTGCACGGTCGGGGCCAGCTCCACCACGTCGAGGTAGCCGGGTTCGGCGCGGGCGTGCACCAGCGCGTGCAGCACGCCATGCACGCGCGCTACCAGAAACGCCACCAGCCCAGTGCCTTTCGCCGCGATCATCGGCTGACTCCAGCCGGACACCTCCCGCACCCGCGTCTGCACCTGGACCCCGATCACGTCGAAGAACTGCCCGCTCCGATGCGAGATCGTTCCGTCGACCCGATGCCAATCGGGCACCGCGGCCAGCGGCAGCTCCCGGGTGGCGACTTCGGTGCGGGTGCGTACGTCGGTGATCCAGCTGAGCACCTCGGCCATGCTGTGCAGGCTGCCCCGGTCGGGGTCGCAGGAGGCCAGCAGCGCCGCGTGGAACTCGTCGCGCGGCGCCGGCACCGTCTCGGCCAGCGCGGACCCGGCGAAAGAGAGACAGGCCAGCACGGTGCGCGCGTCCATGTTGATCAGGTCCTCGACGGCCAGCAGCCGGTGCACCTGGCCCAGCGTCAGCCAGTGGAATCCGGGCAGCACCGGCACGTCCTCGGTCACCTCGACGACCATGTTGCGGTTGCGCTTCTGCCGGAACCACGCACCCTGTTCGGACTGCCGGACATCCGCGAGCACCCGGTGTCGCGCGGTGTCCCGGAAGACGTCGAGGTAGGGGACCGCCGAACCGCCGTGCACCCTCGTGTAGTTCGATCGGGTCGCCTGCACCGTCGGCGAAAGTTGCAGTCCCAGAGCGTTTCCCGGTTCGACCTTGCCCTGCATCAGCAGGTGCGGCACGCCGTCGAACTCCTTGACCAGGATGCCCAGCACGCCCACCTCGGGCTGGTTGATGATCGGCTGGCTCCAGCTCGGCACCGCCGCCCCGCTCAGATGGACCTCCAGGCCGCCGACGGTGAAGAACCGGCCGCTGTCGTGGGTGATGTCGCCGGTGTCCGGGTCCGTGTGCCAGCCGTCCAGGTCGTCCAGCGACACTCGGCGCACCGCGATCGTCGCCCGCGCCTGGCACTGTTCGAACCACCGCCGGAAGGCGCCGAGATCCCCGAGCGGCCCCGCCGGATCGGAGCCCGCCACGGCCGACACCGCGAACCGGCGCGGCGTGTCCGCGTCCGGACCCACGGACAGTGGTGAGGTCTGTTCCACGGTCGTGTGGTGCGCCACATCAAACTCCCTGCTCGGTCCGCCCGGTCAGCGGCCCGGCCCGGTGCGGGCGGGCCCCGATCCCACCCTGACCCACCTGGCTAGAGGGTCGGCGCGCAAGACGCTCGAACTTCGCTAAGGCTCAGCCCAACCGGGCGCCGCCGGTGGCGTCGAGCACCGTCGGTCTGGATTGTCGTCGCCGCGCACCGAAACGCGCTGCCGCCGGCTCCGCGCATAAGTGATTGCCCTGCAAGCGATTCAGGTCGCAGGGTCATCGAAGGTTTGTCGGTCAGGTCGGAGAAGTGCCGGCTACGACCGGAATCGGGGGTCTGCTCGATTCAGGGTCGCGTCGTGTCCGCGGCGGTCAGCAGCAGTCCGGTCAGTTGGGTGATGATCGCGTCGCGGTTGGCGTCGAACTCCGGGCTGGTCGATCCGGTCTCGGGCAGGCCCTCGATCACCGGTGTGTGGATGTGACCGCCGGGCAGCCCGGGTCCCGCGACATCGCGCAATAGCGTTGCACGGTAGGCGCTTTCGTTGGAGAGGTAACTTCCGCCGCCACCGGCCCACGCGGTCGAGTCCGGCGGCGGGCCGTCCGGCATCGGGACGCCGGGAATGGGGGGAACGCGGCAGTCGGTGATCACCGGCAGCGCGGGAGAGAAGGGCAGCAGTGCGGTATCCACCGACGTGCGCACCTTCACCGCGAACGGGCCGGGAACAGCCGCCATTTCCGCCAACGGCAGGGTCGATCGAGTCCATTGCGGCTGCGCGCCCGCAGCCGTCGTATTCGGCACGCTGCCCAGGTAGCAGACGGATTCGTTATCGGCCTTCCCGCCGCGCCAGGCCCCGTTGTTCTGTTCGAGGTCGAATTCGCCCGGACTCCCGACGCTGAGCGTGGCGAACAGGTCCACCTGATCCGCGCCGTCGCTCAGGAACGGCCGCAGGGTTTGTTCGACGACGCCGTCGCCGAAGTCGCGCCAGCGCACCGGCAACATCGCGGCAGCGAATTCGACCCGGCCCCGGTCGGTTTCGAGAATCTTGCCATCCAGCGCCAACGCCGTTGCGCCGGAGGAGTTTCCATTTCGGATCTCGGCGTCCAGCTTGTACGGGTCGAAGCCGGTGATCAAGGCATGCCTGGTGGTCGAACGAGGCGTCGAGTAGGCGATCGCATCCTGCCCGCGCCCGGTCCGGTCGATCGCCGCGACGAGCTCGGAGCGTTGCCGAGGCGACAATTCGAACGACGGCCGCCACTGCCGCACCGCGGCTACCTCGGCCAGCCGGGCCCAATACAGCGGCCGATCGTCACTCGCGGCCAGCGAGCCGCTCGGCCGCCGCCCCTGGGCGCGATCCACCGCATGCCGCCACAGCTGTCGCGCGTCGGCGGTGGCGAGCCTAAGTGCCGCTTCATAATCCGGCGCCGAACACAGCTCGTCGACGAATGACCGCACCAGGCCGCTGAAACCACCACCCTCGATCAACCCCACCGGCTCCGCCCTGACCGACCGCGCCTCCTCCGCCCCGAGCGGAACCGACGAATCGATACATTCGGAGGAAATCCGCTCCGCACCATCGCCCGGCGCCGCGGTCGCAGGAACCCCGACGACAGTCATCGCGGTCAGCACCACCCCAACCACCGCCGGCCCAACTACCAACCGCGACCTCTTCATCCAAGTTCCTTCCGACTGGTAATAACGCCGAGTGCCAGTCAGGTTATGGCATCACCTCGCCCCCGAGTAGCCGATGTGCGCACTGGGGACCTGTGAAGCGGGACGACTCCTCGGCAAGCGACCGGGGCGCTGCCGCGCGCAGAGCAAACTGATCGGTTCGATTGTTCGCTATGCTACCGCCGGTGATCGAAGGCACCATCCCGCTGCGCACCGCATTGGCACTGCGTGAAACGGCATTGCGAGTCGGGGCGACGCCCGGGCAGCTCCTCGGCCTCCCGGGTGCGGAGGCGGCCGTGGTCGACGATGAACGGCTCCGCGTTCCCATCGAATCCGCCTGGCAGATGTGGGAATTGATCGGCGCCGTCGGTGGACAGGGAGCCGGTCTGTGCGCGTCCGCCACGGCCGAGCGTGGTGTGCTGGGGGTTTGGGACTATCTGTTCTCCAGCGGGGCGACGTTGGCCGAGAGCCTGCGCGCGGTCATGGAGTTGCGGTCGGCGGTGACCGATCCGGCCGTGGTGTGGGAGGTTATCGAGGACGGTGGCCTGCTGACCGTGCGGGTCGGGGTCGCCGTGGAATCCGATCCGGTCTTCGTGCCGGTCGAGGAATTCGTGCTCTCGCTCATCGTGCGGCGGGTGCGCGAGGCGACGGGGCACGAGGTCATACCCGTCCGGGTCGCGTTCACTCATCGCTGCGCGCAGCGCTATTCGGCGATGATCGCCGAGTTCGGCACCGGGGCCATCGATTTCGGCGCCCCGTATTCCGAGATCACCTTCCTCGACGCGGGCTCGTTGCCGACCGGCGGAGACCCTGGTCTGGGTGATGTGTTGTGCGGCTACGCCCGGCTGCTGAGCGCGTCATCCCGGCGTGTTCCGGACTGGAGGGAGAAACTGCGCGCCGCGATGACCGACGCACTGGCGCGCGACGAGCTCCGGCTCGAGGGCGTCGCGCATCGGCTCGCGCTCAGCCCGCGCACGCTGCAGCGCCGCCTGCACGAGCTGAACACCACCTGGCGTGCCGAAGTGGAGCACGTCCGGCAGCAGCACGCCCTGCACCTGTTGCGCGACACCGGGCTTCCGGTGCAGTCTGTCGCCGCCCGCGTGGGCTACTCGGATGCCCGCGCCCTGCGCCGTGCCTTCCAGCGCTGGACCGGCCACAGCCCCGACGCCTTCCGCAGGCAGGAGTCGGAGCAGCGCGCCGGCTGATCCGGGCCGGGGCCGGCCGGTAGTTCCATCCGGGCGGTTTGGCGCGTGCGGTCCCCTGCGCGGCATGTCCGGTCCCCGGGTCTGTGTGGTGGCCGCCCTTAGATTCATGGACGCGAGCGAACCGGTAGCGATCGCGGAGAACGAATTCCGCGCGCCGGGAATCAATTCGAGGGGTCTAACCGTTGTAACGGCTATTAACGGTTAGAAGCTCGCACGTTCCATCCACCAGACCGATAGGCCCACACCATGACCAGCCCCAAGAAGATCCTCGGCATCTCCGGCAGCCTCCGCGCGGAGTCGCACAACACCGCCCTGCTGCGCGCGGCCCAGAAGTTCAGCAGCGGCCTGGAGATCGAGATCTACGACGGCCTGCGCGAGATCCCGCCCTACGATCTCGATCTCGACACTCCGGAGCGTCGTCCGGCAGCGGTCACCGACCTGCGTGCGCGCATCACCGCCGCCGACGGCCTGCTCATCGCCACCCCCGAGTTCAACTATTCGATTCCGGGTGTACTCAAGAACGCCATCGACTGGGTCTCCACCGACTGGACCAAGACCGAGGGTCTGCCGTTGCATCGCAAGCCGATCGCCATCATGGGCGCGGCGCCCACTCAATTCGGTTCCGTGCGAGCGCAATTGGCTTTGCGGCAGGTGTTCGTGTGGACCGAGAGCGATGTCGTGGTCAAGCCCGAGGTGATCGCCTTCCGCTCGCACGAGCGGTTCGACGAAGCGGGCCAGCTCGTCGACGAGACCACCATCGACCTGCTCACCGGCCTACTCGCCGCGCTGACCGCCAAGATCGACGCCCGCTAGCCGGCCCTGGAGGCAATGTCATGCGACCTGAACGGATCGCCTGGGCGGGGCTCATGGCCATGACCGTGTCCTTCGGCCTGAACTTCACCATGGGGGTGTTCTTCGCCCCGACCGCCGCCGATTACGGCATCAGCACCACCGCCATGGCGGTGGCCGCCGCCCTCGGCACCACGGTCACCGGCCTGGCTCAACATCCGATCGGGCGGCTGCTCGACAGCATCGGCGCCAAAGCTGTGCTCGTCGGTGGCCTCGCGCTGATCTCGAGCAGCTACCTGGTGCTGTCGGTGGTCACCCGGACCTGGGAATTCGTCGCCGCCTACATGGTGCTCGGCGGGCTGGGCTTCGCGTCCTCGTCCACCTTGACCGTCACCACCCTGATCAGCCGGGTGTTCCGCGATCAGGCCGGACCGGCGCTCGCCCGCGCGGCGCTCGGTATCAACCTCGGCCAGCTGATCACGCCGTGGGCCGCCACCGCCCTTTTCGACCCGATCGGGGTGCGCGCAACCTACGCGATACTCGGCGCGGCCGGGCTCGTGGTGACGATCTACCTGGGGTTGCGCCTTCCCGCCTGCCCCGGCGCGGAGCGGCCCGCCGGAGGTGGGGAATCGCTGCGCGGCCGGGCAAAGTTGCTGGTCGCCTTCGGATTACACGCGGCCACGCTGTACGTGGTGATCCTCATGCTGCCCAAGCACGCGACCGAGCTGGGCTGGAACGTCGCCGACGCGGGTCGCCTGGTCGCCCTCGCCGCGCTGTCGGCGGGCCTGACCTCGGCCGCCATGGTTCGGCTGTTGCGCACCTACCGTCCCGAAATGCTGTTGCGGGCTTTGTATCTCGTCCGCATCGTCGCGTTGATCCTCGCGGTCTTCGTGCCCGGCCCCGGCGTCCTGATCGCCGTGGCGATCCTGTTCGGCGCGGCGTCGTTCCCGATCGTCCCGCTCACCATGGCCGTCATGTCCCGCGGGCTGGATCCGGCCCGCATGGGCCGCACCCTCGCCCCGGCCTGGATCACCCACCAATTGTCTGCCGCCGTGGGGCTGGGCATCGCCGGCCTCATTCACGCCCAAACCGACAGCTACCGAGGCTATTTCGCGCTCGGACTGGTCTTCAGCATCGCCTGCGTCGCGCTGGTGACTCCGGCCCGCGCACCCCGCCCCGAACTCGCACCGGCCGGTTGACCGTCCATTGTCGTCGACCCGAAACCCGCACAAGGAGAACAACAATGACAAACGCAGTCCAGCACCACACCGCGAACATCCAGGGCATGGACGTCTTCTACCGCGAGGCCGGTGACCCCGCGAACCCGACAATCGTGCTGCTGCACGGCTTCCCGAGCAGCTCGGCCATGTTCCGCAACCTGATGCCCGCACTCAGCGACAGCTACCACCTGATCGCCCCCGACCACATCGGCTTCGGCCAGTCCGCCATGCCGCGGGTCGAGGAATTCGGCTACAGCTTCGACAAGCTCACCGAGATCACCCAGCAGCTGCTCGACAGCCTCGGCATCGACCGGTTCGCGCTCTACATCCAGGATTACGGCGCTCCGATCGGTCTGCGCATCGCCTCCCGGAATCCGGAGCGAATCACCGCGCTCATCTCGCAGAGCGGCAACGCCTATCTCGAAGGGTTCACCCCGTTCTGGGATGTCCTGTTCGCCCACGCCGAGGACCGCGCCGCCAACGAGGCCGAAGTCCGCAAGCTGCTCGAGCTCGACGCCACCAAATGGCAGTACCTGCACGGGGTTCCGGAAGACCGCAAGCCGCTCGTCAGCCCGGACACCTGGACCCTGGATCAGGCCTACCTGGATCGCCCCGGCAACAAGGAGATCCAGCTCCAGCTGTTCTGGGACTACCAGTTCAATCTCGACGGCTATCCCGCCTTCCAGAAGTACTTCGCCGAGCACCGCCCGCCTACGCTGATCGCCTGGGGCGAGCACGACGAGATCTTCGGCGCCGACGGCGCCCGCGCCTACCTGCGCGACCTCCCCGACGCCGAACTCCATTTGTTGAACGCCGGCCACTTCGCCCTGGAAACCCATGGCACCGAAATCGCCTCTCTGATCCGCGATTTCCTCGGCCGGATCTGAATCGATCGACGCGCTGCCGACCGCCCCGAGTCGGTGAAAGCCGCGCCCGAACCCACAGTACGCATCTCGATATCTAGGCAGGACAGACATGAACAGCCCCGTCGGCATCGACAACGTGACCACCCTCGAACTGCTCCACATCGGCGGCCCCACAATCCGTTTCGGCTATGGCGACCTCGTCTGGCTGACCGACCCCACCTTCGACGAGCCCGGTGACTATGTGGGCGGAGGCGGCATCACCCTCGCCAAACTGACCGGTCCCGCCGTGGCCGCCGCCGATCTCGGACGGGTCGACGTGGTGCTGCTCTCGCACGACCAGCACCCCGACAACCTCGACCGTTCCGGCCGGGAGTTCCTGGCCGGAGTCGAGACCGTGCTGTCCACACCCGATGCCGCCGGTCGCGTCGAAGGCGTTCGGGGACTGGCGAATTGGGAGTCGATCCGGCTCGGCGCGGTCACCGTCACCGCCGTGCCCGCCCTGCACGGGCCGGACGGCTGCGAGCCGCTGACCGGCGTGGTCACCGGATTCGTGCTGCAGGCCGACGGCCTGCCGACCGTCTACGTCTCCGGCGACAACGCCTCGGTGGACTACGTGCAGCGGATCGCCGATCGCGTCGGCCGCCTCGATCTGGCCATCCTCAACGTCGGCGCGGCCAATGCCGATCGGTTCGGCGACAGCGATATGACCCTCAACGGCCGCACCGCCGTCCGCGCCTCCCACGCGCTCGGCGACGCCCTTGTCGTGCCCGTCCACGCCGAGGGCTGGGCGCACTTCTCAGAACACCTGGACTATCTCACCCACCGCTTCACCCTCGCCGACCGCGCCCATCTGCTGCGCATTCCGACACCCGGCGTGCCATTGACGGTCGATTTCACCACCGTGACCACCCCCTGAGCGCTGCCGGGGAAACGGGCCGTATGCGCGTGAAAGCTCTTGTCAGTCCTCGAGTTTGATCGCGAGCCGGGGCTTGGCCTGGTCCGGTTCGGCCACTCGCTCCCAGACCGCGTCCACCAGCGGTGCGAGCAGGAGTTCGCCGAGCTGGCGGACCAGGACGGACACGATCTGATCGGATTCGCGGCGCTCGGTGGAGGCGATCCCGGCCTCGCGCAGTCCGGCCACCTCGCGGCGGGTGAGGGCGATCAAGGTGTCCAGCAAGCGAATTCGGGTCTCGGACGGCTCCAGGACCGCACGGCGCACGTAGTTCACCACGGCTGGGTCGCTGTGCAGCATGGTGCGCACGGCCTCGTCGCGGGCGGCGGCCACCTCGGCGGCGGTGCCGCTGGGCGGTACCGAGCCCACGGCGGCGGCGAAGTAGTCGACCACGAGCTGATCGACGGCGTCGACGAGTCCGGCCTTGGTCTTGAAATGGTGCTGGACCAGACCCAGCGTGACCCCGGCCTCGGCGGCGACCGCGCGCAGTGACACCCGTTCCGCGCCGTACTGTGCGTACAGGTCCATGGCGGCGTTGCGGATCCGCGCCTTGGCGGTCAGGTCGTCATTCGTGGCCCGCGGATTCAGCATCAGTCCTCGCTCGTCGAATGCGCTTCCCATCGTGCGGTGTCAGGCAAGCGCACGTGACGCATCGTAATCGATACATCTGTATTCCTACTGGTTCGCCGCTCGAGCTTCCGTGCTGAAGTTGTGCGCGCTGACAGTTGTCTAGACGAAAGACCCATGTACGATACAAGCGTATTGTTCATGAGTATGGAGGCACAGATGACTCAACCCCTCGACGGCGTTCGGGTGGTCTCGCTGGCGGTGAACCTGCCCGGACCGCTCGCGGCGGCCCGGCTGGCGGAACTCGGGGCGCGGGTCACCAAGGTCGAGCCGCCCAACGGCGACCCGCTCGCCGCCGCCGCGCCCGACTGGTATCGGATGCTCGTCGAGCGGCAAGAGCTCGTGGCCCTCGACGTCAAGCAGGCCGCCGACCGCGCGAAACTCGATGAACTGCTCACCGACGCCGATCTGCTCATCACCTCCATGCGTCCCTCCGCGCTGGCCCGGCTCGGCCTGGCGCAGCCGCAAGAGCGGTTCCCCCGGCTCTCGCTCATCGAGATCGTCGGCCACGCCGATGAGCCCGAGACGCCCGGCCACGACCTGAACTACCAGGCGGTGCACGCCACACTCACCCCGCCGGCCATGCCGACCGTGCCGATCGCCGACATGCTCGGGGCCGAACGCGCCGTGTCCACCGCGCTGGCCGCCCTGGTGCGCCGCGCGAACACCGGTGTGGCACAGCCGTATCGGGTCGCGCTGGAAGACGCGGCGGCTCGTGCGGGCGATGCCGTGCGCTATCGGCTCATGGGTCCGGGCGCGGTGCTCGGCGGCGCGTTCCCCGGCTACGGCATCTACCCCTGCAAGGACGGTTTCGTGGCGCTCGGTGCGGTCGAACCGCACTTCTTCATGCGCACCATCGAAACCTTCGGTGCCAGCGGCAGTCACGAAAGCCTGCGGGATGCCTTCGCCGACAAGACCATCGACGAACTGGAGACGATCGCCGCCCGAGTCGACATTCCCCTCAACGGGATTCGTATCCCTGCCCCCGCCGGAGAGTAGAACAACGATGTCCGAACTTTTCCCCGACTACCACGCCTCCTGGGAGACCGAGCAGCACCGCGAGCTGCGTAAGCACGCGGCGGAGTTCTTCCGCAAGGAGTCCACGCCCAACCAGGAGCGGTGGGCCAAGCAGCACATGGTCGACCGCGAGTTCTGGAACAAGCTCGGTGCCGCCGGGCTGCTCGGGGTGGACCTGCCGGAGGAATACGGCGGTCTGGCAGGCGATTTCGGGCTCTCCGCGGTCATCGCCGAGGAGCTCGCGCTCGCCCACGACGCCTCCTCGGGCTGGATCGTGCACTCGCCGATCGCGGCCCACTACGTCAACACCTACGCCGACGACGAGCAGCGGGCCCGCTGGATGCCCGGCGTCATCTCCGGCGAGCTGGTGCTGGCCATCGCGATGACCGAGCCGGGAACCGGCTCGGACCTGCAGGCGGTCAAGACCACCGCCGTTCGCGAGGGCGACCACTACGTCATCAACGGCTCGAAGACCTTTATTTCCAACGGAACTCACTGCGATCTGCTGGTTGTCGTGGCCAAGACCGACCCGTCCAAGGGGGCGGCCGGCGTCTCGCTGATCGTGGCCGAGACCAAGGATCTGCCGGGCTTCGAGCGTGGCCGGGTGCTCGAGAAGGTCGGCCAGCACGGGCAGGACACCAGGGAACTGTTCTTCTCCGACATGCGGGTGCCGGTGACGAATCTGCTTGGCGCACAAGAGGGGTTGGGTTTCTATCAACTCATGGAGCAGCTGGCGCGCGAGCGGCTGATCATCGCGTCGGTGTGCGCGGGCATGGCCGAGGCCGCGGTGCTCGAGGCCTTGAAGTACACCAGGGAGCGCGAGGCGTTCGGCCGTCCACTGGTCAAGTTCCAGCACACCAGGTTCGAGCTGGCCGAGCTCAAGGCCGAGGTGCTGTCCATCAAAACCACGGTGGACTACTGCATTCAGCAGTACATCGACGGCAAGAACGATCCAGCCACCGCGTCGATGGCCAAGCTGATCGCCGCCGACAAGTCCTGCGACGTGGTCGACCGCTGCGTGCAGTTCTTCGGCGGCTACGGCTACATGATGGAGTACCCGATCGCCCGCGCCTACGCGGCCGCCCGCGTGAACAAGATCTACGGCGGCACCAGCGAAATCATGAAGGAAATCATCTCGCGCTCGCTGTGAGCGACGACGGGATCAGGTCTGCTTGCGGAGCGTCGGATCGATACGCTGTGGTCGTCCGGAGGCCCCGATGACGCGCCGTTCGTCTTCATGCGTGCCGTCAGGGCTCGAACCCCGAACCCGCTGTTCGGGGTTCGGGGTTCCTCGGTTTGTTTCTGGTCAGGCGGGGCGGGGCGTAGACGGGGGTTGCGGGGCGGTGCAGGGGGCGGTTCGCCAGGTGGGGCGGCGGCAATACGGAGGTGGGGGCGGCGTAGTCGGGCGCTTGTTGGCGGGCACGAGTTTGCTCCTTCGGGGTGTTCAGTTGGCGGTGGGGCGGGTGGCCAGGACTGCGGCGGTGGCCAGCAGGCTCAGGACTGCGGCGAACCAGAGGACGGTGGTGAGGGGGAAGGCGTTGGTGAGGAGGCCGCCGACGAGGGCGCCCAAGGCGATGGCGAGGTTGAAGACGGCTGTGTTGAGGGCGGTGGCGGGTTCGGCGGAATTGGGGGCGGCGCGGAGGATCCAGGTTTGGACACCGACGGGGATGCCGCCGAAGGACAAGCCCCACAGGAGGATCAGGAGAATGCCGGTGAGGGGGAGGGTGCCCGCGAGAGCGATCAGGACCAGCACCGCGGCGAGGGAGACACTGATGGCGATGATGGTGGCACGTACGTTGCGGCCGGTGGCCGCGCCGGTGGCGAAATTGCCGATGATGCCCGCTACGCCGAAGGCCAGCAGGACCGGGCCGAGGAGAGACTTGTCGATTCCCATGTGGGACTCGACGATCGGGGCCGCGAAGGTGAAGGCGGCGAAGTGACCGCTCACCAGGAGGAACGTAATGAGGACGCCGGTGCGGACCACGGGGTTGCGAAACTGATCCGCGAGGGTGCGCAGATGGACGGGGGTGTCGGCGGGCAGCGCGGGCAGGAGCCAGAGCAGGGCGGCAACCACCAGCAGGCCGAGACCGCCGAGTAGGCCGAAAGCGATGCGCCAGTCGGTGAGTTCACCGATCAGGGTCCCCGCGGGGATACCGAGGACATTGGCCGCGGTGGCGCCGCCGAAGGCGATCGCGGTGGCCTTGGGCACGTATTCGCCGGGGACCATGCGGACCGCGATACCGGCTGCCAGGGACCAGAATCCGCCGATGGCGATGCCGATCAGCAGGCGGGAGACCAGCAGGACCGCGAAGTTCGGGGCGAAAGCCGACAGCAGGTTCGCGCCGACCATGAGGGAGATCAGGCCGAGCAGAACGTGTCGGCGATCGAGGCGGCCGATGGCGACCGGCAGGATCGGTGCGGTGGCGGAGGCGACCAGGCCGGGCACCGTAACCATCAGGCCCGCAGTGCCTTCGGAGATGTCGAGGGCGCTGCTGACCGAGGTGAGCAGCCCGACGGGGAGTTGTTCGGAGGTGACGACGGCGAAGGTGCCGACGGCTACGGCGCCGATACCGAGCCAGCGGGTGAGCGATACCCGCTCATCGGTGGCCGCGGGGTCGATGGTGGTCATGGTTTTGCTCCTTGATGGTGAGTGAGTTGCGGTCGCGCTCAGGCGGTTCCGCCGTCGACGCGGATGACCTGCCCCGATATCCAGGCGGCGGCTTCGCTCGTCAGCCATGAGACGACAGAGGCGACGTCTTCCGGTTGACCGAGACGACTGCGCGCCGAGGACGGAAAGGGGATGTCCGTCGCGGGATATATGGAATCCGAAACAGGACCTGGCGCAACGGCATTGACGGTGATGTCCCGGCCCGAGAGTTCTCGGGCGGTGGCCGAGACGAGGTGCTCCACCGCGGCCTTGGCCGCCGCGGACATTGCCGACACGTAGGGTCCGGCGCCTGCGAGCGCACCGGTGATGACGACGTAGCGGCCGTTGTCCGCGAGATGCCGCGTCGCGGCCCGCAGGGTATTGAAGGCGCTGCGCGTGTTGTGGTCGATCAGCAGATCGAAGTCCGCGTCGGTGTGCTCGGCCAGCGGCTTGTGCACGACCGCCCCGACCGCGTGTACCACGATGTCGAGGCGGCCGTGGCGGGCGGTCACACCCTCGAAAAGGCTGGTGACGTCACCGGACTGGATGGCGTCGGATCGGATGGCCTCCGCCCGCGTCCCGTACCCGTCCAACGTGGCCAGGGTCCGCGCGGCGGCGTGCTCGCCGTG
The DNA here is from genome assembly GCF_042871115.1 of Nocardia sp. NPDC006044. Taxonomy (NCBI): domain Bacteria; kingdom Bacillati; phylum Actinomycetota; class Actinomycetes; order Mycobacteriales; family Nocardiaceae; genus Nocardia; species Nocardia sp. NPDC006044. Next base: position 928,072 of record NZ_JBIAID010000003.1, on the reverse strand, counting down.
GGCATAGCTGATCACCGTGGTCGCGCCGCGAGCGGCGAGCAACTCGGCGCAGGCGGCCCCCTGATCATGGGTGCCGCCCGCGACCAGTGCGACCTTGCCGAGCAGATCCTTTGCACCGGTTGGTCTTTGACTCCGCACCGGGTCGGTCGTACTGAGTCGCACCGGAGGTCCTTTCGTAGCAATCGGGGTTGCCACAAGCCTGCTGTGTCGGCGAAGAAAGCGGAAACAAAAGAACCCGGTGCCCGCCACCGGGAAAGCCGGTAGCCGAGCGAACGATAGGGTGGCTGCTGTGATCGACCTGGATATCCGGCAGTTGCAGTCGTTTCTCGCCGTCGCGGACGAACTCAATATCACGCGTGCGTCCGCTCGCCTGCACCTGAGCCAGCAGACCGTCTCCACCCAGATTCAGCAGCTCGAACGGGCAATCGGCGTGACTCTGCTGGTCCGGACCTCGCGGGGAGTCCTGCTCACGCCCGCCGGCGAGGAACTCGCGCGCGGCGGCAACGCCGTGGTGGCCGACCTGGGTGAGCTCACCGATCGAGTCCGTGCCGCCGACCGCGGCCGCCTCGGCCGGCTGCGCCTGGCCTGCTGCCCCTACGCCACGGCGCTGTTCGCCACCGAGGTCGCCGATGCCATGGAGGCCGCGGTCCCCGGACTCGAGGTCGAATTGACCACTGTGCACACCCCGCCGGAGGAACGCGCGCTCCTGCTGTCCGGCGAAGTCGACGCCGCATTCATCTGGCTCCCGCTCGGCGACGACCGATTCCAGCACGCCGCCGTCCGCAGCGACTCGCGCATGGTCGCCCTGTCACCGAAACACCCGCTGGCACAGCAGGAATCGGTGACACTCGCCGAACTGGCCGACGAGCCGGTGCTGCGTCCGGACATCTACCTGTCCGAACAGAACCTCTGCCACTGGCTCGCCGACCCACGCCCCGACGGCACTCCGGCCCTGCGCGGCTCGGTCGTCGACAAGGTCGAGGACGCCCTGCTGATGGTCGCGCGCGGCAAGGGTGTCTGGCTCGCCCCCGAACCGTTGACGCGCTGGATCCCCGGCACCGCCGTGGTGTGGCGCCCGGTCACCGACGCTCCCGCGTCCGACCTCGCCATAGTCTGGACCGACACCGCCCCGCAACACCTCATCGCCCGCATGGTCGCCGAGGTCCGCACGATCATTGGCAGCACCGAAGTCGCCCTCGTCTGATCCAGGGGCAGCGGACTGCGGGATCACGTGGGCATGCGCGTTGAAACCCCTTGTGTGCCAACTTTTCTCCGTGGCTGACTACGATGTGCGCCCTTGGCGAGGTTTGACCTGAGAGGCGCCAGTTGAGGTTGCTCGAAACCTCGGCGTCGCGGTCGCCGGGATTCACCGCCTGACTTTGGAAACCGTCGGCTGGGGCGGAACTCGAGGCAGCGCAAGCGATCTCGTCGTCGCTCCGCCGATTTCCGCACAGCCTTGCATCGGGGTGTTTCGAAGTTCTCGTGATGGGGTGCCTATGCGTGTGCCGATGGTTCGGCGGTACCTATTCGGCGAAGCTGATCACGAACCCGTCGGTCTCCCAGCAATACGGGGGAGTTGCGTGAGTTCGCAGAAAGTGTTTTCAGCTCAGGAGGTTGCAGTGTCCGCATCGGTGCTCGACATGTCGATGTCGCTCGACGGCTATATCGCCGACCCCGACGATTTCCTCGGTGGCGAGGACGGCGAACGGCTGCACCGATGGGCCGATTCCGCCGACGAGTCGGGGCCGACCCGGGGATTCGAGGACGAATGGAACGCCGCCGGCGCAGTGCTGTCCGGGCGGCGCACGGCCGAGCTCATGGACCACTGGGGCGGCTCGCACAACGGCCTGCCGATCTTCGTGCCCAGCCACCGCCCGCCGAGCCCGGCCGCGCGATGGGGCTACCCATTGGTGACCTACGTCAACGACGGCATCGAGAGCGCCATGGCCCAGGCAAAAGCCGCCGCGGGCGAGCGCGATGTACAGGTGCGTGGCGCCTACACCGCGCAACGCGCGATCGAGGCAGGCGTCCTGGACGAGGTGCAAATCCATTTGATCCCAGTGCTTCTCGGCCGCGGCCACCGAATGTTCGACGTGTTACCGGCAGAGATCGAGTTGGACGTCGTACGGGTGATAGACACACCGCAGGCGACTCACATCCGCTACCGCGTCCGGCGCTGACGCGCCCGGCAAGGGCAAACCGGCTCGATCAAGCCGCCCCTGCGCAGTCGGCCAGCAACGTGCGTAAGGCGTCGATGGTCGGCACTGGGTCGGCTTGTCCGGCACGGTCGGCGGATCCAGCGATCCGGATGTCGTCGCCAGCCGCAACTCGCTGGTGAAATCCTCCAGCAGCTCGTCTGGATCTTGCCCTATGGACGAAGTCCACTCGCGGCAATCCCTAGCTGTTTAAGCGTTGTGCTGTTTGGGTAATCCCGCTCTGACCCGGAATATATCCAGGTCAGAGCGGGAAGGCGCCCCCGGCAGGAATCGAACCTGCGACCTAGGGATTAGAAGGCCCTTGCTCTATCCAACTGAGCTACGGAGGCAGTGGGTTCCACCATGGCCGACATTGGCCGTGCTGTCCAGCGCGCCAATTATAGCGACCGACCAGATGGCTAGGGGTCTACCGTGACCGCGAGTATGAGCATTGCGGCCATGATCACCTCGAGCACCAGGTAGAACCAGACGGGGAAGAAGGCGGACGGGCTCTCGACGATGCCCGACCAGACGCGGCCGACGGCCATGCCGCCGAGCGCTGCGGCGACCGTCACACAGGCCCCGAATCTCAGGTCGCCGACATCGGCGGCGGCCAACCCGAGGATCACCGCGATCGCTATACCGAATCCGCCGTAGACGGCTCGGACCTCGGCGCGAGCGTCCGGGCGGTCGGCGAGCAGGCCGAGCGGGTCGGCGAGTTGGCTGGGCCGCAGTAGCCCGTAAACACCCATGGCAGCGAAGAACAACGCCACCAAGGCAATCAACACGATCGAAACGATCGACATTGCACCTCCGTGATCTGCGACCACCCTATCGGCCCAAACCCGGCGCGGCCACGCGATAACAATCGAACTACGCTCAGTCGTATGTCGTCAGCGCAGGACCCGTCCGCTTCATCTGATCTGGAGGTCACTCGCTCGGCGGCGACATACGCGGTTGTGATCGCGCTCACCGGCGCGATCGCGGCGGTGGTAGCGGCGCTGGTGGTGGGTCTGTCCGCGGCGCAGGCGCTGAGCCTGCTCGGTATCCCGGATCCCGGCGCGCTGACCACCTACGGCTTGCCCGCGATGCGTGCGCTCGCGGATCTGTCGGCGGCGTTGACGGTCGGTTCGCTGCTGTTCGCCGCGTTCCTGGTGCCGCCGCAGGCGAGCGGGCTGCTCGACGTGGGCGGGTATCGCGCGGTGCGCCGCGCCTCGAACTTCGCGCTGATCTGGGCTTGCTGTGCGGCGCTGCTGATTCCGCTGACGGTGTCCGACACCACCGGGCAGCCGGTGCGCGACACGCTGCGCCCGGAGGCGCTCTGGCGCGCCATCGATCAGATCGAGTTGGCCGGCGCGTGGCGCACCACGGTGCTGTTCGCGCTGATCGTCGCGGTCGGCGCGCGGATCGCGCTGCGCTGGGGCTGGACCCCGGTGCTGTTCGCCGCGTCCATCGTGACCATGATGCCGCTGGCGCTGACCGGGCACTCGTCCTCCGGCGGCGCGCACGACCTGGCGACCAACAGCCTGATCCTGCACCTGGTTTCGGCCGCGGTGTGGGTGGGCGGCCTGTTCGCGCTGCTGGCGCACGCACGCCGCGGCGGCGCGCACACCGACCTCGCCGCGCGACGCTTCTCGTTCACCGCGAGCATCGCGTTCGTCACCATCGGGGTCAGCGGGGTGATCAACTCCTGGATCCGGGTGCCGTGGGACGACCTGTTCACCACCACCTACGGCCGGCTGGTGCTGGCCAAGGCCGCCGCGCTGGTGGTGCTCGGCCTGATCGGTTTCGCGCAGCGGCGCGCCGCACTGCCCGCGCTCGCGGCGAACCCGCGCGATCGAGGCGCGCTGGTCCGCTTCGCCGGGGTCGAGGTGCTGGTGTTCGCGGCGACCATGGGTCTTGCGGTCGGCCTCGGCCGCACGCCGCCGCCCCCGCCGACCAGCAGGCCGACCGTGGCTGAGGTCGAACTCGGCTACGACCTGGCCGGGCCGCCGAATGTCGCACGGCTGCTGTTCGACTGGCGGTTCGATCTGATCTTCGGCACCTTGGCGATCGTGCTCGCGGTGGTGTATCTGCTCGGCGTGCGCAGGCTCCGGGCGCGCGGCGACGCGTGGCCGATCGGGCGGACCATCGCCTGGCTGTCCGGCTGCCTGGTGTTGTTGATCGCCACCTCCTCCGGCGTCGGGCGATACGCGCCGGCCATGTTCAGCGTGCACATGGGCGCGCACATGGCGTTGTCCATGCTGGCGCCGATCCTGTTCGCGCTCGGCGGCGCGGTGACGCTGGCGTTGCGTGCGCTGCCGCCGGCCGGACGCACGGGAGCGCCGGGACCACGCGAGTGGATTTTGGCCGCCGTGCACAATCCGGTGTCGCGCTTCCTGACCCATCCGATCGTGGCGTCGGTCATCTTCGTCGGCGGGTTCTACGCGCTGTACCTTGGCGGGATCTTCGACACGTACGCGGACTCGCACGCCGCGCACCTGATGATGAACCTGCACTTCCTGCTCAGCGGCTACCTGTTCTACTGGGTCGTGATCGGCATCGATCCCAAGCCGCGGCGGGTGGAACCGCTGACCAAGCTCGGCATGGTGTTCGGCTCGCTGCCGTTCCACGCCTTTTTCGGCATCGCGCTGATGAGCATGAACACGGTGCTCGGCGGCTGGTTCTATCGCGGCCTCGGTCTGGGCTGGAACGGCGACCTGCTCGGCGATCAGCGCACCGGCGGTAGCCTGGCCTGGGCGAGCGGTGAGGTGCCGCTGGTCGTTGTGATGCTGGCGCTGCTCATCCAATGGTCGCGCAGCGATCGGCGGCTGGCGCAGCGCACCGATCGGGCCGCCGACCGCGACCACGACGCCGCCCTCTCCGCGCACAACGCGATGTTCGCGGAGCTGGCAAAACGTGACCGAGGGGTACACAAGTAGGTGAGCCCAATGCTTTTGGGCATGAAGTCTCAGGTCATGGTGGAGTCGAGTTGGTCAAGGTGTGGTTGTGAACGAGCGGTCCGTAGTCTTCTCCGAACACAGACCGGTCGAGCGGATCTACCGATCCGACGTACGGGCCGCGCGTAGGCGACTGGCCGGGCGGATCCGAAAGACGCCGGTCTTCCACACCTCCGTCGCCGGGCCGAACGGGCCGGTGCCGGTCACGATGAAACTCGAATACCTGCAGTATGGCGGCACTTTCAAGGTGCGCGGGAGCTTCAACGCGCTGCTCGAGTCGCCGGCGGGCACCGAGGTGGTCATCGCCTCGGGGGGCAACGCGGGGATCGCCGCCGCGCTGGCCGCCGCGCATCTCGGAAAGTCCTGCACCGTGGTGGTTCCCGAGTCGGCGCCGCACACCAAGGTCGCGGCCATGTGGTCGCACGGTGCCGAGGTGCTCTGGCACGGAACGACTTACGCGGAGGCGCTCGGCTACGCGAACGAACTCGCCGCGGAGCGCAAGGCGGTGCAGTTGCACGCCTACGACCTGCCCGCCATCGTCGCGGGCGCGGGCGTGGTCGGGCTGGAGATCGAGGAGCAGGTGCGCGGGCGGCCGCCGGTGCTGGCCGCGGTGGGCGGCGGCGGGCTGGTCGCGGGCATCGCGGCGGCGATCGGCCGGCGCCAGCAGGTGGTCGGGGTCGAGCCGGAGGGCATTCCGACCCTGCACGCGGCGTTGTCGGCGAACCGGCCGGTCGAGGTCGCGGTGTCGAGTATCGCGGCGGAATCCCTGGGCGCCACCAGGATCGGCGACATCGCCATGGACATCGCGCGCCGCTATCAGGTGCGTTCGCTGCTGGTCACCGACGATGCGATCGCGACGGCCAGGGACTATCTGTGGCGCGAGTTCCGCATCGTGGTGGAGTTCGCCGGTGCGGCCGCGCTGGCTGCGGTGCAGAGCGGTGTCTACGTCCCCGCGCCGGACGAGCGCCCGGTGATCGTGCTCTGCGGCGCCAACACCGATCTCTCGGTGCTGTAACCACTTTCGCCCGCATCCCGCCGGTGGCAAGGAACGAAGCACCGGATATCCACATTCGGAAAAGTTGTCCACATTCACGGATCGAGGCGACCGCTCGCCCCGCGCATCGATGAGGCTGGAGGGGTCCTCCCGGACGAGCGGAACTTCCCGGGCACCCGCCGCGGGCCGAATGCGAAGGGGCGTAATCATGTACGAGGCGCACGCGACCGTGATCGGCAATATCGTCAACAATCCGATCAAGCGGGAACTGCCGAACGGCGAGCAGCTGCTGAGTTTCCGGATGGCGAGCAATTCGCGCCGATTGGACCACAGCACGGGGGAGTGGGTGGAGAGCGGCACCCTGTTCCTCACCGTCAACTGCTGGCGCAGGCTGGTGGCCGGGGTCGAGGCCTCGCTGCGACGCGGCGATCCGGTCATCGCATACGGTCAGCTGCGCTCGCACGAATTCCGCGGCCGGGACGGGATAGAGCGGCGTGACCTGGAGATGCGGGCCAGCGCCGTCGGCCCGGATCTCGGCCGGTGCACCGCGCGGGTGACCAGGTGGTCGCAGATGCGGAATACTGGAGACCGCTTCGGCGCTGAAGTTCAGGTGCCGGCAGGCGACGGGCTGGGGGAGAATGTCGCAGCCGCCTCCACGGCGCCACCCCGAACGACCCACCCCGAGCCCGCCGACGCCTGACCCTTTCGGCGGACTTCCGGCCGCGCGCTGCGCGGGGCATCCGCCGGTTCTACTCACCGTTTCCGACACCGATAGGCTTCCTCTTTATGGCTGAGTACATCTACACGATGAAGAAGGTTCGCAAGGCCCATGGCGACAAAGTCGTGCTCGACGATGTCTTCCTGAACTTCCTTCCTGGCGCCAAGATCGGTGTCGTCGGCCCGAACGGCGCGGGTAAATCCAGCGTCCTGAAGATCATGGCGGGACTGGACCAGCCGAACAACGGCGAGGCGTTCCTCGCTACCGGCGCGACGGTCGGCATCCTCATGCAGGAGCCCGCGCTGAACGAGGAGAAGACGGTCCGCGGCAACGTCGAGGAGGGCCTCGGCGAGGTCAAGGTGAAGCTGGACCGCTTCAACGAGATCGCCGAGCTGATGGCCACCGACTACTCCGACGAGCTCATGGACGAGATGGGCAAGTTGCAGGAGTACCTGGACCACGCTGACGCGTGGGACGTCGACTCTCAGCTGGAGCAGGCGATGGACGCGCTGCGCTGCCCGCCGCCGGACGAGCCGGTCACCAACCTCTCCGGTGGTGAGCGTCGCCGCGTCGCGCTGTGCAAGCTGCTGCTGAGCAAGCCCGACCTGCTGCTGCTCGACGAACCGACCAACCACCTCGACGCCGAGAGCGTGCTCTGGCTCGAACAGCACCTGGCCGCGTACGCGGGCGCCGTGCTCGCGGTCACCCACGACCGGTACTTCCTGGACAACGTGGCCCAGTGGATCCTCGAACTCGACCGCGGCCGCGCCTACCCCTACGAGGGCAACTACTCCACCTACCTGGAGAAGAAGGCCCAGCGGCTCGAGGTCCAGGGCAAGAAGGACCAGAAGCTGCAGAAGCGGCTCAAGGACGAACTCGCGTGGGTGCGCTCCGGCGCCAAGGCCCGCCAGGCCAAGAACAAGGCCCGCCTGGGCCGGTACGAGGAGATGGCGGCCGAGGCCGACAAGCACAGGAAGCTGGATTTCGAGGAAATCCAGATTCCGGCCGGCCCGCGCCTGGGCAACGTGGTGGTCGAGGTCTCGCACCTGGACAAGGGTTTCGGCGACCGCCAACTGATCAAGGATCTGTCGTTCACGTTGCCGCGCAACGGCATCGTCGGCGTCATCGGCCCGAACGGTGTCGGTAAGACCACGCTGTTCAAGACCATCGTCGGCCTGGAAGCGCCGGACAGCGGCGAGGTCAAGATCGGCGAGACGGTCAAGCTGAGCTACGTCGACCAGAATCGGGCCGGGATCGACCCGAAGAAGAACGTCTGGCAGGTCGTGTCCGAGGGACTCGACTTCATCCAGGTCGGCAGCCAGGAGATGCCGTCGCGCGCCTACGTCAGCGCGTTCGGTTTCAAGGGTCCGGATCAGCAGAAGCCGGCCGGCGTGCTCTCCGGTGGTGAGCGCAACCGGCTGAACCTGGCGCTCACGCTCAAGCAGGGCGGCAACCTGATCCTGCTCGACGAGCCGACCAACGACCTCGACGTGGAGACCCTCGGTTCGCTGGAGAACGCACTCGAACAGTTCCCCGGCTGTGCCGTGGTGATCTCCCACGATCGCTGGTTCCTGGACCGCACCTGCACGCACATCCTGGCGTGGGAGGGCGATTCCGACAACGACGCCAAGTGGTTCTGGTTCGAGGGCAACTTCGAGGCCTACGAGGCCAACAAGATCGAGCGCCTCGGCCAGGAAGCCGCCCGCCCGCACCGGGTTACGCATCGCAGGCTGACCCGCGACTGACCCGGCTCGGGATCGAGTCGTGTCGCCGCGCACGACCGCACGACTCGATCCCGGCCGGCGCCGAAATACCGGACGCCCGTTATGTCTTGGATCCGGCACAACGGCGGTACACCTGCGCCCCACGGACGTCCTCCGTCTCGCTAGTGTGGGACACGTGAATGCGCAGGTACAGTTCGAGCAATCGGCGGCCCCCACCGTCGACCTGGTAGCCGAGCTGAACCGAGGTGCTTCGGCCCCGCTGCCGCCGCAGAAAGACCCTGTCGCGCACACCTGACGTTCGTGCGTCCGAACGATGCTGTGCCGAGATCATTCATCCGAGCTGGGCAATCGCGTGGCGAACACGGCCGTGATGGTGAACACCCCAGGATTGGAAGGGATTTCACCCCCTCGTCTTCCACGCACAGCTACTCTCGGACCGGCGTCGCTTTGTTACGGAACCGAATCCGAGGAGTTGGCGAAAAAATGACGGTCTCGTCCGAATTGTCCGGTGCGGCGTGGGCCGCGAGTCTGCCGCAGGCACTGCGCGGCGAACTCGCGACTCTCGAAGAGGCGTATTTCCGCCACGTCGACGCTGGCGATGTGGACTGCGCGATCACCGGCATCACTCAAATCTTCCGGCGGCACATGGAGTTGGCCATGCACCGCCCGGCGGGCCGGGCATTGGTCCGGGTGTACCACCCCGACGACGGCTCCGGCCTCGGCGCGGCGGTACAGCTCGTCACCGATGACATGCCCCTACTTGTCGAGTCGATCACCTCGTCGCTGAGCCGGCTCGGCGTCAGCGTGAGCGAGGTGATCCACCCGATCTTCGAGGTCGAACGCGACGCGGACGGCCTACTGCAACACGCGGGCCCGCACGAGGTGGACGGCGCCAACGGCGCGGGCGCGTTGCGCGAGTCCTGGATGCACCTGCAACTGCACCCGGCCACCAGCCGGGCACTGCTGGCCAAGATCGAATCCGGCATGCCGAACGTGGTCGCCGACGTGCGCCAGGTCATCGGCGACACCGAGTCGATCAAGGACGTGCAGAGCAGGCTGGCCGACGATCTGGAGCTGGCCGCGAAGTCGGGCACCGCGCCGTTCCCGGACACCGACCTGGTGGACACCGCGAACCTGCTGCGCTGGCTGGCCAGCGGCAACTTCACCGTGCTCGGCTATGCCCGCTACCAGTTGAGCGCCGAGCCGGGACAGGAGTCGTCGTCCAACCCGATGCCCGGCACCTGCCTGGGCGTGCTCCGGCCCGACGTCGGCACCGATTTCCGGGTGCCGATCAACGCCGCCGACCGCCCGCTGCTGATGCTCACCCAGGGCCTGGTGCCCGCCACCGTGCACCGCTCGGTGTACCCGTACTTCATCGGTGTCGCCGACTTCGACGAGTCCGGAACCATTGTCGGCGAGCACCTGTTCATCGGTGTCTTCACGGTGACCGCGGTGCACGAGAACGTGCTGGACATCCCGGTGATCGAACGCCGGGTGCGCTCGGTGATCGAGGAGAGCGGGTTCGACCTGGAGTCGTTCTCCGGGCAGGCGATGCTCGAGGTCATCCAGTCCTTCCCGCGCACCGAGCTGTTCTCCTCCGACGCGGAGACGATGCGCCGCACCGCCCTCGCGGTGCTGAACATCGGCCTGCGCAGGCAGGTCCGGCTGTTCCTGCGCGCGGACGGCTACGGCCGGTTCGTCGCCTGCATGGTCTACCTGCCGCGGGACCGCTACACCACCCGGGTGCGGCTGGAGATGCAGGACATCCTGGTCCGCGAACTCGGCGGCGTCTCCATCGATTACTCGGCCAGGGTCGGCGAAAGCGACTTGGCCAGTGTGTATTTCACCGTCCGCATGCCCGAGGCCGAGCACGGCGCCCCGCGCTACGCGGCACCGGCCGCGGACACCTCCGAGGCCAACCGGCTGCGCATCCAGGGTCTGCTCGGCGAGGCCAGCCGGACCTGGGAAGACCTGCTCAACGACGAGGTCAGCACCTCGACCATGCTCGACCCCGCGGTGGTGCAGCGGTACTCCGCGGCCTTCCCGGACGCGTACAAGGAGGACTTCGCGGCGGGCCGCGCGCTCGCCGACATCGTCCGCCTGGAGCGCCTGCGCGAGGGTGGCATCGATCAGTACCTCTACCGCAATGTGGCGTCCGATCCCGGTTCGTGGCGGTTCTCGCTGTACGTCGCCGGCCCCGGCATCTCGCTGAGCCAGGTGCTGCCGGTGCTGCAGAGCCTCGGCGTCGAGGTGGTCGACGAGCGGCCGTACCAGCTGGAACTGGAGCCGCAGCCCGGTGGTGACCCGAGCACCGGCGGCGAACGCTGGATCTACGACTTCGGCCTGCTGGCTCGTCCCGAGTTGCTGCGCAGCGCGCTCGACCGGGACCTGGACGCCGAACTGCTGGAGTCGTCCACCCGGGCGGCCGTGCTGGAGGCCGAGGTTCGCGGCCTGCGCGAGCGGTTCACCGAGGCCTTCGAGGCGACCTGGTACGGGCGTGCCGAAGCCGACGGGCTGAACGAACTGGTGCTGCGCGCGCGGCTCCCGTGGCGCGCGGTCTCCATCCTGCGCACCTACGCGAAGTACCTGCAGCAGGCCGGTTTCCCGTACAGCCAGGCCAACATCTCCCGGGTGCTGCTCACCTACCCGGACGTGGCGCGGCTGTTCGTCGACCTGTTCGGGGCCCGGTTCGACCCGGACACCGTCTCGGCCGAGCACGCCGCCGAGCTCGAGGTCCAGGTCCGTGGCCGCATCGACGACGTGGTCAGCCTGGACGCCGACCGCATCCTGCGCGCCATCCTCAACCTGATCCGGGCCACGCTGCGCACCAACTACTACGTCACCGATGCCGAGGGCATGTCCCGCGACTACGTGTCGGTGAAGGTCGAGCCGCGCGAGATCAGCGAATTGCCCAAGCCGCGACCGCAATTCGAGATCTTCGTGTACTCGCCGCGGGTCGAGGGCGTGCACCTGCGGTTCGGTCCGGTGGCCCGCGGCGGGTTGCGCTGGTCCGACCGTCTGGAGGACTTCCGCACCGAGGTGCTCGGCCTGGTCAAGGCCCAAGCCGTGAAGAACGCGGTGATCGTCCCGGTCGGCGCCAAGGGTGGCTTCGTGGTGAAGCAGCCACCCGCCGCCACCGGCGATCCGGTCGCGGATCGGCAGGCGCTCGGCGCCGAGGGCATCAGCTGCTACCGCACCTTCATCTCCGGCCTGCTCGATGTCACCGACAATGTGGATCGCGCGACCGGCGAGGTGGTGCCGCCCGCCCGGGTGGTGCGCCGCGACGGCGACGACACCTACCTGGTGGTCGCCGCCGACAAGGGCACCGCGACGTTCTCCGATATCGCCAACGACGTGGCCAAGCGCTACGGCTTCTGGCTCGGCGACGCGTTCGCCTCCGGCGGCTCGGCCGGCTACGACCACAAGGCGATGGGCATCACCGCCAAGGGAGCCTGGGAGAGCGTCAAGCGCCACTTCCAGGAAATGGACATCGATACCCAAACCGAGGACTTCACCGTCGTCGGCATCGGTGACATGAGCGGTGACGTCTTCGGCAACGGCATGCTGCTGTCCGAGCACATCCGCCTGCTCGCGGCGTTCGACCACCGGCACATCTTCCTGGATCCGAACCCGGACACCGCGGCCTCCTACGCCGAACGGCAGCGGATGTTCGCGCTGCCCCGCTCGTCCTGGGCGGACTACGACGCCTCGCTGATCAGCAAGGGCGGCGGCGTCTACGACCGCACGGTCAAGTCGGTCCCGATCAGTCCCGAGGCCCGAAAGGCACTGGGCCTGGCCGACGATATCGAATCGCTGTCCCCGCCGGAGCTGGTGCGCGCGATCCTGCTCGCGCCCGCGCAGCTGCTGTGGAACGGCGGCATCGGCACCTACATCAAGGCCAGCACCGAGGTGAACGGCGAGGTGGGCGACAAGTCCAACGACCCGGTCCGAGTCAACGGAAACCAGTTGCGGGTCAAGGTGATCGGCGAGGGTGGCAACCTGGGTGCGACGGCGCTCGGCCGGATCGAGTTCTGCCGCAACGGCGGCAAGATGAACACCGACGCGCTGGACAACTCGGCCGGCGTGGACTGCTCCGACCACGAGGTCAACATCAAGGTGCTGCTCGACGGCGTGGTCAGCGCGGGCCAGCTGCCCGAGCCGGAGCGCAACCCGCTGCTCGCCTCGATGACCGACGAGGTCGCGCAGATGGTGCTGGAAGACAATGTGGCGCAGAACTTCCTGATGGGCATGTCCCGCACCGACGCACCGCAGATGCTGAACGTGCACATGCGGCTCATCGATGATCTGGAAGCGCGGCGCGGTCTCGACCGCGAGCTGGAGGCGCTGCCCTCGGACGCGCAGTTGCAGCGCATGCTCGACGAGGGCGCTGGCCTGAGTTCCCCGGAACTGGCCAACCTCATGGCGCACGTGAAGCTCGCGCTCAAGGCCGACCTGCTCGACACGGATCTGCCGGACAGCCCGTTCTTCGTCACCCGGCTGCCCGACTATTTCCCGACGCCGCTGCGCGAGCGGTTCGGCGCCGCGATCAAGAAGCATCGGCTGCGCCGGGAGATTCTCACCACGATGATCGTGAACGAGATGGTCGACTACGGCGGCATCACCTACGCGCACCGGTTGAGCGAGGAGACCGGCGCGACGCCCACCGATTCGGTGCGCGCGTTCGCGGCAGCCACCGAGATCTTCGGCCTGCCGGAGATGTGGGCGCGCATCCGCGCGGCCGACGCCGCCACCTCGGTACGTGACCTGCTGGAACTGGAAACCAAGCGGACCCTGGACCGGGCCTCGCGCTGGTTCCTGAGCAACCGGCCGCAGCCGATCGCGGTCGGCGCGGAGATCAACCGGTACTGCCAGGACGTGCAGGCGCTGGCGCCGAAGGTGCCGGGCTGGCTGCGCGGACATCACGTCGCGACGCTCACCGATCAGTCGGCCGAGCTCATCGCCCGCGGTGCGCCGACCGACCTGGCCACCGAGGTGTTCGGGCTGCTCAACCTGTTCCCGCTGCTCGATATCGTGGACATCGCCGACATCACCGATCGCGACGGCGACGAGGTGGGCGCGCTGTATTACGCGCTCAACGAGCACCTCAAGATCGACTGGCTGCTCCAGGCGGTCAGCCACCTCGAACGGGGTGACCGCTGGCACTCGCTGGCCCGGCTCGCGCTGCGCGACGACATGTACTCGTCGCTGCGCTCGCTGACCCTCGATGTGCTCTCCGCCGGTGACCCGGAGGAAAGCGCGGACGAGAAGATTGCATACTGGGAGTCGAAGAACCAGTCCCGGCTCGGGCGTGCCCGTGCCGCGCTGTCGGAGTTGTTCGAATCCGGTACCCACGATCTCGCCACACTGTCGGTGGCCGCGCGGCAGGTGCGAAGCATGGTGAGCGGGGTGGGCGCCCAATCGGAGGTACCACGTTGACGAGTTCGGTGAACGGTAACGGGAAGACGCCGAGTGTGGCTGACGCCTCAGGTGGCAAAGCCGTGCTGCCCAAGCGTTTTCACACTCAGGTAGAGGTCAGATGGTCGGACATGGATGCTTTCCAGCATGTGAACCATGCCCGCATGGTGACCCTGCTGGAAGAGGCGCGCATCCCGTGGCTGCTGGAACCGGGCCGGCCGACCGCCGCGCTCGGGACCGGCTGCGTGCTGGCCGACCTGCGGGTGCGTTACCGCGGTCAGCTCCGGCACGAGGACACGCCGCTCGACATCGCGATGTGGATCCAGCAGCTGCGGGCGGTCGATTTCACCATCGGCTACGAGGTGCGGGCCGCGGGTGCGGCACCGGACTCGCCCGCCGCGGTGATCGCCTCCACCCAGATCGCCGCGTTCGACATGAGTGCGCAGCGGTTGCGCCGGCTCACCGATGCCGAACGCGACTATCTCGCCGAGTGGCTGGACTGATCCGCATCGAGAGCAACTGGTCGAGAACGGCAGCACGGCCGTGACGACAGAACAACGTGTATTGCACGTGTCCGATCCGGCGGAGCGAGAGAACCTCGCGACGTTCCTGACTCGGGCGGTGCGGCTGGACCCCGCGGCGGTGGTACGTATCCGCCGCCGCGGGGAGCAGTACGTGTCCGCTTGGGTGGCAACGGGTTTCGAGACGCTCGCGGTCCGCACCGTCGTCGGTGAGCTCGGCGTCGACGACGTCACCGTCGGCGCCGATTTGGTGCTGGCCGGGCTCGGCTCCGGTCTTCCCGTCGATCTCGGTTACTCCATGGATTCGGCATGGCGGGGCGCGCTGCCGCCGGTGGATGGTTTCGCGCACATCGACGACGTGCCGGCCCGCACCCTGGTCGAACTCGCCGAGCAAGGCGCGCAGTTGGCCAAGGAACACGGCAGCAGTCACGGCCCGCCCGCGTCCCTGCTCGACCAGACGGTGCTGACCGTCTCCGCCGCCGACACCCAGGTGCAGGTCCCGATGCGGGTCGTCTTCGCGCTCACCGCAATGGATTTCATCCCGCACTCCGGCGACAAGGCCGACTCCCGCCGCATTCTCCCCACCGAGATCGTCCGCGTCCGCGCCACCAAAACCTGGCTGCGCATCGACGCCCGCTACGGCTCGGTCGCCCGCCGCCTGGGCGGCGGCATCACCCTCTCCCCGACCTGACACCCCCGTCATGGAGTGCCGCACCGGAATCGGGCGGCATGCACACCGCCCCCGCCCGGCAGCAACCGCTGGCGGAACCCGCTGGGGTGAAGGGGGTTTCCACAGACGGTGCATACCATTCACAGGGGCTAGATGGCCTGTGAGTGGTATGGACGCTCTGTGCATGTGGGAGCCGACGCTGCGCGGGCTGGGCGCTTGGCAGGGGCCGGGCAGGGGTTGGTCGCGAACGGTTTTTTTTTTGGGGGGGGTCAGGGGAGTCCAAGCAAGCGTAGTAAGGCCGTGGTTGTGGCAGCCGCGAGGATGACCACGAGGATCGGTTGTTTGCGCCAGGCCAGGACTCCGGCCACCAGAACGCCTGCGGGGAGGGCGAATCCGAATTCGCCGGAGGCGGTCGGCAGGGTGGTTACCGCTACCAGGGCGGCGATCAGGACGACGGCGCCGACTTCCAATAGCCGAATCGCGCGGGTAGGGAAGCGGATACGGTCGCGCAACGCCGGACCGGACCAGCGGAATGCGTAGGTTCCCAGGGCGAGAGCGATCATGCTTGCGGCCAATATCATTCGGCACCCGATTCGTGTGCTGCTCGACCCTGATTCGTAACTTCTTCTCGTGCAACGGATTTCTGGGTTTCATCGGTTTCAGGCTTATCCCGTCCGACGGCGAGAAGTCCCGAAAGTGCGATCAGCACAGGCATTCCCGCTGGCAAGAACGGTGCGCTCGCGACCGCGACGGTGGCACCCACCGCCGACGCGCGCAACGTCGCACGATCCCGCAGGGCCGGAATGATCAACGCGAGCAGCACCGCGGGGAATACTGCGTCCAGTCCGAACGCGGCGGTGTTCGGCGTGAAGGTACCGATCAGCACGCCGAGTGCGGCACCGCCGGGCCAGGCGAGCAGAACCCCGAATCCGCACGCCCAGTAGGCAGCCCGCTTGCCTGCGGCGGAAGGCTGCGCCAGTGCCATCGCCACCGATTCGTCGTTCATCAGGTGCACGCCGAGGAACCGCCGCCACCCGGTGCCGACCGCCTCGGGCACCGACAACCCGTACGGCAGATGCCGGGCATTGACCACCAGCGCGGCGAGCATCGCCGCGATCGGACTGCCGCCGGCCGCGATGATCCCGATGAAGAGAAACTCCGCACCGGCGGCGAGCACCGCGAAGGCGAGCACGATGGGCAACCACGCGGGCAGTCCGCTGGTGACCGCGGTCGCGCCGTAGGACACCCCGATCACGAAGACGGCGAGACACACCGCCACGATCCCCGAGAACGTATCTCGACCGAGTGTTCGCCATATCGAACGCATGTAGCTTATAGTGAACGCCATGCTCCGATCCGTCAACACGGTTTCGGTGAGGTGGTCGACCACGTGAGGGGAAGGTAAGTGGCACAGCAGGATTCGACCGCGGGCGCACCCCAGGCGGTGATCGCCGCCGCGCTGCGCCGGGAACGCACCCGGGCCGGCCTCTCGCTCACCGAGGTGGCGCACCGCGCGGGCATCGCGAAATCGACCCTCTCCCAATTGGAATCGGGCACCGGCAACCCGAGCCTGGAAACCCTCTGGGCGCTGTGCGTCGCGCTGGACATGCCGTTCTCCGGCCTGCTCGACCCGCCGCGCCCGGCGGTCCGGCTGATCCGCGCGGGCGACGGCCCGGTCGTCGCCGCGGCGGAGTCCGACTACCGCGCGACCCTGCTGGCCGCCAGCCCGCCGAACTCACGCCGCGACCTGTTCCGGATCACCGCCGAACCGGGCCAGGCGCGGCTGTCCGAGCCGCACATCCCCGGTGTCTTCGAGCATGTCCTCTTGGCCAGCGGGCGCGCGAAAGTCGGCGTGATCGACGAACCCGTCGAACTCGGCCCGGGCGACTACATTTCCTACCCCGGCGATCTTCCCCACGTTTTCGAGGCGCTGGAGCCGGGGACGTGGGCGACCTTCGTGATCGAATACACCTGACCGAGGTCAGGCGGCTCCTTCGCCGAGGTACTGCAACCACACCGGGTCCAGGTCGGCGGTCGTGGACAGCAGCCGCCAGTGCGGGCCCTTCGGCGAGACCAGCGGTGAGCGCAGGGTCCAGCCCAATTCGCTCAGCATCTTGTCCGCCTTGCGGTGATTGCACGGCGCGCAGCTGGCGACGCAGTTCTCCCAGGAATGTTCGCCGCCGCGGCTGCGCGGGATGACGTGGTCGATGGTTTCCGCCTTGCCACCGCAGTAGCCGCAGCGGTAGCGGTCGCGGTGCATGAGGGCGGCGCGGGTCATCGGGACGCGGGCCCGATAGGGAACGTGGACATAGGTGCGCAGGCGGATCACCGAGGGAATCGCGACGGCGGCTTCGGCGGAATGGACCACCGGGCCTTCGGCGTCACCGTGGACGGTGTCGGCTTTGTCGCAGATGAGCAGGACGATCGCGCGGCGCGCGGACAGGGCGGTGAGCGGCTCGTAGGTGGCGTTCAGGAGCAGCACCCGGCGCTTCAACCAGTTCGGAGTCTCACTGGGCGGCGGTGCGGAGCGGTGCGCATGATCGGCATGACCGTGATGCGCGCCCGGATAATGATCGGACAAGATATGCAGCGGAGTAGCCCCCGAGCCACGATTGTGGACGTCGGCGGGCTGGAGTTGTCGGTGTGTCCGCGCCTCGTGTGATCTGGCGCTGTGCCGCTGCTTCATCTGGACCTCAATTTCATGATTGGCAGGATCATGCTGTTAGCTCGGCAGAGATTGCCACCCAGTTGACCATGGAACGACGGCTATTGCACGGTGATTTTCAACAATGTCCGGTTAACTGTGGCTGAAGAGCCGCCGGGCTGCGATGTGCGGCCCCGGAAAACCGCGGTGTGGGCTGCCGATGCCGGGCACGGGCACAATGGACGTCGGCGCATCCAGCGAATCGAGAGGGTCTATGACTTCGGGCGAGCAGACAGCAGCGGCTTCGGCGGAACAGGCGCCCGCGTCGTTCTACGACGCGGTCGGCGGGGCGGACACGTT
Source organism: Nocardia sp. NPDC006044 (assembly GCF_042871115.1). Lineage (NCBI taxonomy): Bacteria > Bacillati > Actinomycetota > Actinomycetes > Mycobacteriales > Nocardiaceae > Nocardia > Nocardia sp. NPDC006044. Next base: position 909,892 of record NZ_JBIAID010000003.1, on the reverse strand, counting down.
CCGGCGAATCGTCGCGGCGTTCTATCGCGAGGTGGCGACCGACGAGGTGCTACGCCCGCTCTATCCCGAGGAAGATCTGGGCCCGGCCGAGCGCAGGCTGCGCATGTTCCTGGAGCAGTACTGGGGCGGCCCGCGCACCTACGGCGAGGAGCGCGGCCACCCGCGGCTGCGGATGCGGCACAACCCGTTCGTCATCGGCCCGATCGAGCGCGACGCGTGGTTGCGTTGCATGCGAATCGCCGTGGCGGAGATCGAGCCGGAGCTGCTCGATGACGAACATCGCAAGGCCCTGCTGGACTACTTGGAGATGGCGGCGAATTCGCTGATGAACGCCCCCTGGTGAGGGCGTTTCGGTCGAGCACCGAGACGGGCCGAGGGTTTTCGGCGCGTCCCGGCGGACGCTGGCGGTTTGCCCAAAGTTGAGATCGGTGCTCCGCCTAAGGGTTTTTGCCGCAAAACTTTGGCACTATTACGTCTGTGACTGATACACCCGCCGTGCCGGTTCCGGCGGATCGCACCACTCAACCATGGTGGCGGTCGGCCGTGTTCTACCAGGTTTATCCCAGATCCTTCGCGGATTCCGACGGCGACGGAGTCGGCGATCTCGGGGGCGTCCGCGACAAGCTCGGCTATCTCGAGCTGCTCGGCATCGACGCACTGTGGGTGTGTCCGGTGATGACGTCGCCGATGGCCGACGGCGGCTACGACGTCGCCGATCCCCGCGACATCGACCCGCTCTTCGGCGGCCTCGCCGCGATGGACGAGCTGATCGCCGAGGCGCACTACCGGAACATCAAGATCACCATGGATCTGGTGCCGAACCACACCAGCAGCGAGCATCCGTGGTTCCTCGCCGCCCTCGAGGCCGGTCAGGGCAGCCCGGAACGCGCCCGCTACCTGTTCCGCGACGGCCGCGGCCCGCACGGTGACGAACCGCCGAACAACTGGCCGAGCATCTTCGGCGGCCCGGCCTGGACCCGGGTCACCGAACCGGACGGCACGCCGGGTCAGTGGTACCTGCACATCTTCGCCCCCGAACAGCCCGACCTGAACTGGGAAAACCCCGAGGTCGCCGCCGATTTCGAGAAGACCCTGCGGTTCTGGCTCGATCGCGGCGTGGACGGCTTCCGCCTCGACGTCGCGCACGGCATGGCCAAACCGGCGGGCCTGCCGGACATGGCGGTGGTCAAAACCGCGCTGCTCGCCAATGACGACGACGACCCGCGGTTCAACAATCCCGGCGTGCACGAGATCCACCGCCGCATCCGCAAGGTGCTCGACGACTACCCGGACGCGGTGTCGATCGGCGAGGTGTGGGTCGACGACAACGTGCGCTTCGGCGAGTACCTGCGCCCCGACGAGTTGCACCTGGCCTTCAATTTCCGGCTGGCCAAGACCGACTTCGACGCCGACGACGTGCGCGCGGCGATCGACAACTCGCTCGCCGCGGTGGCGCCGGTCGCCGCCGCGCCCACCTGGACGCTGTCCAACCACGACATCGAGCGGGAGGTCACCCGTTACGGCGGCGGCGCGGCCGGCGTGGCCAGAGCCCGCGCGATGATGATGCTCGAGCTCGCCCTGCCCGGCTCGGTCTTCATCTACAACGGCGCGGAATTGGGCCTGCCCAACGTGGACGACCTGCCCGACGCGGTGCTCCAGGACCCGACCTGGGAGCGTTCCGGGCACACCGAGCGCGGCCGCGACGGCTGCCGGGTGCCGCTGCCGTGGGAGGGCGCCACGCCCCCGTTCGGCTTCACCACGGGACAACCCTGGCTGCCGATGCCGGCCGACTGGGCCGGCTACACCGTCGAGGCCCAACTCGAGGAACTCGGCTCCACCCTCTCGCTGTACCGGATGGCCATCGAATTGCGCGGCCTGCGACCGGAATTCAGCGGCGATCGGATCGAGTGGTACGGGAGCCCGGCGGGCTGCCTGGCCTTTCGCCGGGAGGGCGGGCTGGTCTGCGTGCTGAACGCGTCGCAGGCGCCCACCCAGCTGCCGCCGGGGGACGTGCTGCTGGCCAGCGCGCCGCTCGACGGGGGGCAGCTTCCGCCGAATACGGCCGCCTGGTTGGTCTGAATCGCACCGGGTCCGGATCGAGGACCCGGCGCTATTCGCACGGTTGAGTTTGCACGGGTGCGGTGAGAATGCATCTGCAATTTCAATAATATTGCGCCGCAACGGGTTTGTTGGAATTCCGGGCATGTTTCGCCGGAGTCCAACGAACTCCGTTCCGGCCGTGCGGGCTTCGGTATACGGGCAGTTCATGAGCTGTTTTGGACTGCGGCACCCGGCCGATTGGACTCGAATTGCGTTGGGCGAAAGCGCCTGCCGGTCAATAGGACTGGATATGTACAGCCCGGCCGTGGAAGAATTGCCGACGCCTTCGATCAGATAGTGGAGGCGTCGCCGCCCGAAGTGTCCCGTGCGGTGTGATCCGTGAACCATTGCGTGGAGTCCGTGACGCACGAAGATCGCCGCGCTCGACTGGCATCGTGGCCCGCCGAACTCCTTGCCGGACTGGAGGAGTGCTCGTGATGATCAGTGGTCGGCTACCCGCGAGCCCTGGCGATCCTGCGGTCCGTGCGACCGAGCCTGCCTGCGTGGCGCTCGAACCCGACGAGTGACCGGCGGTCATCGGCAGTTCGCCCGGGGCGGTCGCGGATCGCTGAGTTGTTGCGGCGGTTGATCTTTCGCTTTGTATCCGTGCGCAACGCACATGCCGCCGTGGGTCGGTTCCGGATTGATTGCGCGCTGCGGACGTCGCTCATCGCGCCGATGCGCACGTCGAACCGCAGTGGATCTGTCCCTAGGGACCGTCCCGGCCGCCGCAGCCCGGCGTCCAGGGGCCTTGCACTTGCGTCTAAGTCGCTGGTGGGCGGGATTTTTCGTGGTCAGCGGACGGATCGCGCCGACGATAGTTACACATTTGTGATTTTTGCTCGCGAAGGGTGGCCGTAACTGTGACGGAGTGGCAAACTTGGTGCTGCCCCCAGCGCAGCGGGGAGCCGCGCTCGGCATTGCCGGTTGATTGCGCGCGAGCGTTGCGCTGGTCCCGAATTGAGCTGCACCTGCAAAGTTTTGGGGTTCGCGAGGCACGCGATGTTTGTCGGGCCGGAACCCATCTCGTGGTGGATCCGGACCCAGCTGCGCCGACGGCGCGCAGCATCGCGGCCCGCGGACCCTTCCGTTCCATAGGTTGAGGAGTTGACGTGACCGGTCTTGCCGTGCCGGAATGTCCGCACCGCCTGCGTGCCTGGCGGACCGTGGAAGTCGACGGCGCGCTATCTGTGAATCCGAGTGTCACTGACCACTTTTCGCCGCATTGAACGCCGAGTGGGCGCTGCTCGGCGCCACGCTCAGACTCACGCTGGACCTCGACACGGCCACCTACGCCGACCTGCGCGCCGAGTTCCTCGCGATGACCGCCGCGGCCCAGCGCGCCTCGGGCCAGTCCAAGGCGGTCGTGGTGCAACGCTGCGCCGGTCGCCCAGGCAAGCAGACCGTATACAACTACGCCGGCGGCGCCGGATACCGAAGCTTCCCCAAACCCGATCTCCTGCAACGGTATCTGGAAAGCTGCGACCTCCCCGCGGACCAGATACGGTTCGCGGTCGACCGCTGCGCCCAGATCCGACACCGACACCCGGAGGCAGGCAAGCCGGGCCCGCGCAAGTTCCCGCCCCCTCGACCCGAGGACCCCAGCGCCGACGGATCGGAGCGCGCCGCGAGCGCCGCCTTGGCGGACGCCCCCGAGTTGCCAAGCGCCGCTGGCCTGGTGAGCGGTACCGCCGTAGCGAGCGCGATTGTTTCGTCGGAGGGTTCCACCGTGGCGAGCGCCACTAGCTTGGCGGGCGCCACTGACCTGCCGGGCGCTGCTACTGACTTTGCGATTGCCACGGACAACGTCATTGCCACGGACTTGGCGATTGCCACGGACTTGGCGATTGCCACGGACATGGCGAGTGGCACCAGCTTCGCGAGTGCTGCGGATATGGCGAGCACGAGTTCCCTGTCCAGCGATGCCGCCCCGGCGGACGGTGCCGACTCGGCGGACGCCCTCGGCTTCGCGAGCGCGACTGACGTGGTGAGCGGTACCGGCTTGGCCGGCGGCTCCGGCCTGGCGGGAGGTGACCGTCTGCCGCGCGTCGGGCTGCCTGACGTGACGAGCGGTAGCGGCTCGGCCGACGTTTCCGGCCTGACGGGCGGTGGTCGTCTGCCGGGTGTCGGGCTGCCGCTGTCGGCGCAATCGGGGGGTTGGGCGGGGCGGTGGCGTGGGCTGGTGCGGTTGATCGTGGCGAGGAAGATCGTTGCCGCGGTGGACGGTGCCGGTGAGCCGCGTTTCGTCACGCCGTTGCCGTCGACCTGGTACGGGTCGCGCACGTCTGAACCGTGGCAGCCGAGCAAACACACGGTGGTTGGGCAGCGGGGCGACAGCGCGGATCGATCGTGGAGTGGCCGCGAGTTGCGCGACTCGGGTATCCGGGTCACGCCGGGTCGGCTGGCGTTGCGGATCGTCCGGGCCGAGCTCGAAAACGCTTGGCCGCGAGATGAATGCAATGCCATGGAGCTGGTGCGTAAGGCGTACGCCACCCTTGGAATCGCCTTGCGCACCCGCGCGGGTGAGGAGTCCGGGGTGCCCGTGGCGCTCGAGCAGGCCGCGCCCGGTGACATTCTCACCCTGGTCGACGGCCGCAAAGGCCTGTACGCCGGCGGCGGCTGGGCGCTGCTGCTCGCGACCGCGGCGGACGGCGCGAACCTGCACGGCATCCGGGATGACCAGGTGCACACGGTGCATCGCATCAACTGGGATTCGGTGCCGCTCACCGACCGCCCCCTGGGATGGGGTGGCGTATGGCCGAATGCCGATTGGGTCGTGCTGGGTGACCGCCGAGCACCGAGCAGTGCGGTCGGTGTCGTCCCGGACCCCTGCCACACGCCGCCCTCCTACGCCAGGTTGCCGATGGGTTCGAGGCCTTCGACGGCGGCCGAGGGCGAGCCGCGCTACGCCGGCGCGGTCCCGAAGCCGACCGACGATGGCAACCGTCCGCCGTCGTCGATGGCCACCGGTGAGCCGTCCCTCTCGGCCGAATCGGTCGTCGCACGGTACGAGCAACTGATGCACGCGGTGACCGAGCAGGTAGAGGCCGCCGGAAGGGCGGTGGAACCCGGCTTGGCGGCGCTCCGCGCGATCGACGGGTTGGTGTTCCCGCATCCGGGCTCGCAGGCGTGGCTGGTTCGCGAGGCGTTCAAGGCCGTCGATCTGCCACTGCCGGAACGCGTCCGGTTCGAATTGCCGATCATGGCGGCCGCCCTGCGGCATGTGGCACTGCGCCCGGGCGACATCGTGTTCACCGAGTCCGGCGTGCTCGGCTTCTACGGCGAACGCGGCGAGTTGGTCTATTTGGGGCCCGCGGGCGCCCCTGTCGCCAGCGCGTTGCAGCCCGCGCTGTATGTGGCGGCATGGCGGGTGTCCGCCGTGCCGGCGCCCACCGGCTACGGGCTGACCAGCAAGGTCGAGATCGTCGAGCACGACGGGACCGGGCGTCTCGTGCGGATCTATCGGGCCGGGGAGCGGCGCAGCGGCCGCCATCGCCGGTGCCCGGAAACCGCCGAGGTGGTGGCGATGGTGATCGTGGCGGTCGAGCGGGCGCGCCAGCGCGCCGTGCCGATGCCGCTGAGCGGGCGAGAGTTGTTCACTGCGGCCAGGATTCGGGGCGGCATCGAGTTCTCCTCGACCACGACCGCGTGGGATCCGATGCGTGAGCCGGTGTATCCGCGCGACACTCGGTTGACGGCGATACAGGACGCGCTCCCCAAGAACTCCGCGACCGCCGCGCAGCAGTTGATGGCCAGGCTGGAGACGGCTCCCACGGCACGTTGGAGCAGGCGACCGCGGCCAGGTGTCGCCTAGGGGAGATGAGGCGATCTCTCGTCTGCGGGACTTAACCGATCGAAATACTTTCATTCGATTGTTTTTGTGTGATCGTGGGATGGCCGATTTCGGGTCCAATTCATTGTCCACCGGTGTCGATGAATTTGCCCAAACATTTGAGAACCATGCAGTCCGGTTTTGGATGCGGGCCGAATCGCTGAGGGCGGGCCGCTGCTTGCGGACGGTGGTCTGTTCGGTGTCGCCCTTATTCTCGGTAGCATTCCCCGCCTATGCGTCGGGGGACTCGGTGTGCGCACCGATCCGGGGCGCTGAACTCGTTTACCAATCAACCATGCGCCTGTGGCCAGGACAGTCCCGACAAGGGACCCGCAGGGGCAATTTGTCCGTGTCCAACGCGGATCCACGTTCCAAATGTGCTGTTAGCCACACTTTTTGGCGGATTCCAACGATCCCGGTCTGAGCCTGGATCAGGACCGTAACAGCCATTTTGGAATTCATATTTGGAATTCCAACTATTCATTGATCAAACCGAATGGACATTTGGTCCGGACGGAAGTCCGATGTTCGCTCAAAGATGAATCGATCCGGGCGGACGGGTGAAAAAGGAACGTTGAAACCCGGCCGGTTTTAGTTATGCTCATGATCGTCTTCCCCGGTATGGGAAGGCGGCGACTCCGGCAAGCCTGCTGCTCGGGTTCGCCGGGCAGTTCGATAAACGCGCACCGTGTGTGCGCCGGTCACATTCCCCGCAGTTCACGAGTTCGTCGTTCGGCTGCCCGGCGCGGTCCTCGAACGCGGATTCCTCACCAAGGAGTACGAACCACGATGCTGAATTCGCACCGACATCCCGCCGGCGGAGCCGAGCGTGCGGACGACGTCGAAGACCAGGTGAACGCGGACGCCACGGTCGTGCTGCCACCCGAGCCGCAACCGGCCTTCGACGTGTGGACCTCCCGGGCGATCCTGCGCTCGATGAAGGTCGATGTCCGGTTGCTCGCCGGCAGCGTCATGACTGCCGCGACGGGTGCCCAGCTCGCCGGGTCCGGCCTGCCCGCGGACGGAACGCATCGCACGTTGCTCGCCGGCGCGGCGGTGTTCGCCGGTCGGGCCGGCTGGTCGTCGCTGCGCGCGCTGTGGCGGCACTTCGGGTTCGCGGAGATCAACCTCAACGTCCGCTTCCGTCATCCCCGCAGGTGATTGGCCGGGCGACGGCCCGACACGACGGATTCACGGCCACCAGAGGAGGAACTACTACACAGCATCGTCTACCGTTGGACCGTGAGCATTCTCGAGACAGTGCTGGTCTTCCTCGGCATCCCGCTGGTGATATACCTCGCGATTGCCGGATTGTCATATCTCGGTAAGCCACTCGCCGGTGAGAAGCCCGCCCACTACGACCTCGGTCAGCAGTGGACGGCGGCGCCGGTGCTGTGGAGTGCGACCGACGAGGTGACCTCGGCATTTCACCACGAACGGGCCGAAGAGTCACACGGTCATCACGCGGAGACGGCGCATGGGCATCATGCGGCGATCGACGCACCCAAGGCGGAGCTGATCGGAGGCCGGGCAAGTGGCAAGTTCTAAGTGGCCCGCGGTGGTCGAGGCCGACCTGCCGCACGGGTACGTGGTCACCACCAGCGGACGCGTCTCCGGCGTGCACGAGGCGGGTGACGTGTTCAAGGAGGCCCCGTTCAGCGATGACGAGCGGCTGGCCATGGACAACGTGCTCACCGAGGCGACCCGCGCGACCAAGGTGCGGTTCAACGTCTATATCGGCGATCTCGGCGCGGATCCGGCCGCCGGCGCGGACGCGATCTTCCCGAACACCCCCGAGGCGACGCGTTCGGTGCTCATCGCCGTCTCGCCCAACGACAAGGCGATCGAGGTGCGCTCCGGCCGTGAGGTCGCCGACCGCGCGAACGACCGGGTCTGCCAGCTCGGCGTCACCGCCGCCTCCAGCTCGTTCCGCCAGGGCCAGCTGATCGACGGCCTGGTGTCCGCGGTCCGCGTGATGGCCGCCGCGATCGGCCGCTGACCCCTCCCGCCTCCCAGGCGGAGTCACGAGCAATGCTTCCGGCGCGCTCACCCTCTCGGGTGAGCGCGCCGGTGGCATTTGCGGCGCAGCACAATTGGGTTGCCGCAGCGGTGCGGCTCGCGCACCGTGGTGCGGTGAAGATTCTTGTGACAGGAGCCACCGGAAACATCGGCCGCATGGTCGTCGACCATCTGCTCGCGGCGGGCGCCGAGGATGTCCGGGCATTGACCAACCATCCGGACCGGGCCGCGCTGCCCGCCGGGGTCGAGATCGCCGAGGGCTATCTGGGCCGGGTGTCCTCCTTGCCCGCCGCTTTCGAGGGCGTGGAGCGGATGTATCTCGCTCCGAAGCTGGAGACCGTAGACGAGGTGGTCGCGCTGGCGAAACAGGCCGGCATCCGGCACATCGTCGACCTGTCCGGTGAAGCGCACTGGACGCCGATCGCGCGGGCGGTAGAGAACTCCGGGCTCGCGTGGACGCACCTGTTCGGCGTCGACTTCATCGAGAACGCCACCGTCTGGGCCGAGCAGATCCGCGCGTCCGACGAGATCCTCGACCCGTATCCGGAGGTGGAGAGCGTCCCGGTTGCCATGGACGACATCGCCAGGGTGGCCGCGAAAGTCCTGCTCTCCGAGGGACATCGGGGGCAGACCTACGAACTCACCGGCCCGGAAGCTCTCACCAGGGCCGATCGAATCCAGCAGATCGGCACCGCCCTCGGCCGCCCCCTGACCGTCCGGCAGGTCTCGCCCGCGGAAGCGATCCAGGTTTTCGCCCGAAGCATGGCTACCCCCGAGTGGTACGTGCAGGCCACCGGCTCGATGGTCGGCTGGCACCCCACGCCGGACACCACCGTCGTCGACCTCACCGGCACCCCCGCAACCACCTTCGCCCAGTGGGCAGCGGCCAATACCGCGTTGTTCCAGTGACATTCACGAACAACGGGACCTGCCGCGCGCCCGCGGTCAGGTCCCGTCGATCGTGGTTCGGTTACCGCTTGTCGAAAGCCCTTGCGCGCAAGGCGCGTTCGACGCCCGCCTTGCCCTCGACCACCAGGCGGCGCAGGGCCGGCGGGTGGTCTCCGGCGAGGAACTTGTCGGCGATCGCCACGGCGTCGTCGCTGATCGACCAGCCCGGGTAGAGGCCGACCACCACGGTCTGCGCGACCTCGCTGGAGCGCCGCTCCCACACCCCGGCCACCTCCGCGAAGTAGAGGTCGACATAGGGCGCCAGCAGCTCGCTCTGGCCCGCCGGAGCGAATCCGGCCACGATCGCGCGGGTGGTGATGTTGGACACCGAGTCGTCCGAAACCACCTTCACCCAGGCCTGTTCCTTCACCTCGGCCTGCGGCCGGGCGGTCGCGGCGGTCGCGGCATGGCGGCGGCCCGCGGCGGTCGGATCCTTGGCCAGCTCCTGGTCGATGAACGGGGTGTCGAGACCGTCGGCGTCGATCTCGCCGGCCGCCGCCAGCGCGATCACGATGCGCCAGCGCAGGTCGGCGTCGACCGCCAGCCCGGCCAGGCCGACCGTGCCCGGGTCGCCGTCGATCAGCTCGCGCAGCACCTCGGTATGCCAAGCGGACAGCTTGGCCGTGGTGAGCGCGTTGACGAAGGCCAGCTGATGATCCGAGCCGGCCTCGGCCTCGCGGGCCAGCTCGAGCAGCCGGTTCGCGTACTCGACCCAGCCGGTCTCGGCCGCCCACGCCGGGTCGGCGTAGCTGCGCAGCGACAGGTTCGCCTGCATCAGCAGTCGTTGCACCACACCGATTTCCGATTCCGCGCCGACGCCGCGCTGAACCAGCGCGAGGAAGTCGCGGGCCCGGAACTCGGCCTGCCTGGTCATCTCCCAGGCCGCCGACCAGGCCAGCGTGCGCGGCAGCGGCTCGGCGATATCGGCGATCCGGTTGACCAGCACGTCCAGCGAGCCGGCGTCGAGGCGTACCGAGCAGTAGGTCAGGTCGTCGTCGTTGATCAGCACGAACTGCCCGCTCGCCACGCCGGCCAGTTCGGGCACCTCGGTGCGCTCGGCGGCCTGCACGTCGAGCTCGACGCGCTTGGTGCGCACCAGCTTTCCGTCCTGGTCGTCGTAGACGCCGATGGCGAGGCGATGCACGCGGCGCTCGCCGGCGCCGGGCTCCGCGCCGCCCTGCACGACCGCGAACGAGGTGAACTTGCCGTCGGCGTCGACGGTGAAGTCCGGCCGCAGTGTGTTCAGGCCGGTGGTCTTCAGCCACTGCGCGCCCCAGTCGGAAAGGTCACGGCCGGAAGACTTCTCCAGCGCGGCGAGCAGATCGTCGAAGGTGGCGTTGCCGTAGGCGTGATCGGCGAAGTAGGCGCGCAGCCCGGCCAGGAACGGCTCCAGGCCGACGTAGGCGACGAGCTGCTTGAGCACGCTCGCGCCCTTGGCGTAGGTGATGCCGTCGAAGTTGACCTCCACCGCCGCCAGATCGGGGATGTCGGCCGCGATCGGGTGCGTGGACGGCAGCTGGTCCTGCTGGTAGGCCCAGGACTTCTCCGCGTTCGCGAAAGTCGTCCAGGCACTGGTGTATTCGGTCGCCTCGGCCTGGCACAGCACGGAGGCGAAGGTGGCGAACGACTCGTTCAGCCACAGGTCGTCCCACCACTTCATGGTGACCAGGTCGCCGAACCACATGTGCGCCATTTCGTGCAGCACGGTCTCGGCGCGGCGCTCGTAGGACGCGCGGGTCACCTTGGACCGGAAGACGTAGTCCTCCAGGAAGGTCACCGCCCCGGCGTTCTCCATCGCGCCCGCGTTGAACTCCGGCACGAACAGCTGGTCGTACTTGCCGAACGCGTACGGCACGCCGAAGTTGTTGTGGTAGAAGGCGAATCCCTGCTTGGTCTCGGTGAACAGCCGCTCGGAGTCCATGTGCTCGGCCAGCGAGGCGCGGCAGTAGATGCCGAGCGGGATGTCGCCGTGCTCGTCGCTGTAGACGTCGGTCCACTGCGCGTACGGGCCCGCGATGAGCGCGACCAGGTAGGTGCTGATCTTCGGCGTGGTCCGGAAGACGTGCTTACCCGGTTCTGCCGCAACGGTTTCCACGACCGCGCTATTGGAGATGACCTTCCACTCCGGCGCGGCCGTGACGCTGATGTCGAACGTGGCCTTCAGGTCCGGCTGATCGAAGCAGGCGAACATCCGCTTCGCGTCAGCGGTTTCGAACTGCGAGTACAGGTAGACCGCGTCGTCGGTCGGATCGACGAAGCGATGCAACCCCTCGCCGGTGTTGGAGTACTCGCAGTCGGCCTCGACGACCAGCTCGTTGGTCGCGGCCAGCTCGGGCAGCGCGATCCCGGTGGACTCGTCGTAGCCGGAGACATCGAGTGCGTTGCCGTTGAGCACCGCCGAGCGCACGCCGCGAGCCACCAGGTCGATGAAGGTGCTCGCGCCCGCGGTCGCGGTGAAGGTGACCGTGCTGCGGGAGAAGAAGGTCTGCTCGCCCGGTTTGCCCGCACCGTCGGTCAGGTCCAGGTCGATGCGGTAGTTGTCGACCGACACGGTCGACGCGCGTTCGATCGCCTGGTCGCGAGTCAGGTTCGGTGCGGACATAAGGCTCCTTCGGGTTCGAAGAACTAGCTCGGGCGTTCCCCACGATGCCACCTGGGTAAGGTTGCCCGCGCGGGAGTTTTTTGCAGACTGCCCTATGAACCCTATCCAGGATCGGAGCTGCGGAGTGAAGCATGTGCACGCCGGCAAGGTGCGCGACCTCTACGAGGACGGCGACACCCTGCTGCTCGTCGCGTCGGATCGGGTCTCGGTGTACGACGTGGTGCTGCCGACGCCGATCCCGGACAAGGGCGCGTTGCTCACCCAGCTGTCCAACTGGTGGTTCGACTACTTCACCGACGTGCCCAACCATGTGGTCTCGGCGACCGACGTGCCCGCCGAGTTCGCCGGCCGGGCGATCCGGGTCAAGCCGCTGAAGATGGTCCAGGTCGAATGCATCGCCCGCGGCTACCTGGTCGGTTCCGGACTGAAGGAGTACCAGCGGGAGGGCTCGGTGTCGGGCGTCGCGCTGCCGCCCGGCCTGCGCGAGGGCGACAAGCTGCCCGAGCCGATCTTCACGCCGACCACCAAGGCCGCCGAGGGCCACGACGAGTCGATCACCTTCGCGGATGTGGTGAACCAGGAGGGCAGGGAGGTCGCCGAGCAGCTGCGCGACCTGACCCTGCACATCTACTCGCGCGGCGCGGCGCACGCCACCGAGCGCGGCGTGATCGTCGCCGACACCAAGGTCGAATTCGGCTGGGACGGCGACACACTCACCCTCGGCGACGAGGTGCTGACCTCCGACTCGTCGCGCTTCTGGCTCGCCGCCGAGTGGGAGCCGGGCCGCGCGCAGCGCTCGTTCGACAAGCAGTTCGTCCGCGACTGGTCCACCTCCACCGGCTGGAACAAGGAGTACCCCGGCCCGGAGATCCCGGCCGACATCGTCGAGGCCACCCGCCAGAAGTACATGGACGCCTACGAACTCGTCACCGGCCGCACCTGGACCGGTGTGCCGCGATAGTCGTCAGGCTCGGCTGAGGTAATCGTTCAGCCGGTCCAGGTACGGACGCTGGCCCGCGCCGAGCTTCTCGCGCGCGGTGTCCAGGTCGAACCAGTCCGCGCGGTCGATTTCCGGGAAGCTGGCCTGCTTGCCCGAGCGCGGCGGCCATTCCATCTCGAACGTGCCGGGCACCACGTCGGCCGGATCGAGATCGCCTTCGACCGCCCAGACGGTCAGCGTCTTCTTGCCCTTGCCGCTGCTGTAGCGCACGTCGCCGAGCGGGATCCAGTCACCGGCGGGCACGAACAGCCCGAGCTCCTCGTGGAACTCGCGACTGGCCGCCGCCTGCGCGTCCTCCAGTTCCGGCTCGTACTCGCCCTTCGGAATGGACCACGCGCCGTTGTCCTTCCGCGCGAAGAACGGCCCGCCCATGTGCCCGATCAACACCTCGACGGGCGCGTCCGCGCCCCGCCGAAACAACAGAACCCCCGCACTGGTCTTATCCGTCACCTATGCAGTCTGCCCCACGATCCGGCCGGTGTGCGGCACCCGGTGGGCTCACCGATGCCGGAGCTGGGCGGCGCGCAGGGTGAGGTAGTGGTTCTCGGGTGCGCTGGGCGTGCGGCTCGCGGCGGTGGTGTAGCTGGCGATCGCGGCGTCGAAATCGCCTGCCATTTCGTGCAAATGGCCGCGGACGGCATCCAGCCGGTGGTTGCCCGCCAGCTGTTCGTCCAGGGTCGCGGCGAGTTCGAGGCCGGCCTCGGGTCCGTGCGTCATCGCGATCGCGACCGCGCGGTTGAGCGTGACGATCGGGTTGTCCGACAGCTTGTCGAGCAGGTCGTAGAGCGCGAGGATCTTCGGCCACTCGGTCTCCTCGGTGCTTGCGGCCTGGGCGTGCAGCACGGCGATGGCCGCCTGGAGCTGATACGGGCCGGTAAGTCCCCGGGCGAGAGTGCTCGTGGTCAGCGTGACGCCCTCGGTGATCAGCGCGCGATCCCACAGCGCCCGGTCCTGCTCGGCGAGCGGAATCAGCTCGCCGCGCGCACCCGTGCGGGCCGCCCGCCGGGAATCGGTGAGCAGCATGAGCGCGAGCAGCCCGGTGACCTCGGTGTCGTCGGGCAGCAGCCGATGCACCGCGCGAGCCAGCCGGATCGCCTCGCCGGACAGGTCGGCCCGCTGCAACGCCGGACCGGACGTGCTCGTACTGCCCTCGTTGAAGATCAGATACAGCACGTGCAGCACGGTCCCGAGCCGGGCGCGCCACTCGGCGTCGCCGGGCCGCGCGAACGGCCGGTCCAGCGTCGCCAGCTTCTTCTTCGCCCGCGTGATCCGTTGCGCCATGGTCGATTCCGGCAGGAGAAAGGCGTGCGCGATCTCCGCAGTGCTGAGCCCGCCCACCGCCCGCAACGTGAGCGCGATGGCGCTGGCCGAGGACAGCGCCGGGTGACAGCAGAGGAAGAACATGGCCAGCGTGTCGTCGTAGCCGACCGGCAGCGCGTCCGGCACCTCGCGATCGAATGCCGTTGTCTCCCTGCGCCGCCGGGCCACCTCGGCGCGCACCGCGTCGGCCATCCGGCGCTGCGCCACCTGGATCAGCCACCCGCGCGGATTGTCTGGCAGGCCCTCAACCGGCCACTGGGTCGCGGCCGCGAGCATCGCCTCCTGGAGCGCGTCCTCCGCAGTGTCGAAGTCGCCGAACCTGCGGACCAACGCACCGAGGACCTGTGGCGCCAACTCGCGCAACAGGTCCTCGGGCCGCGCCGGGAGCGGTGTGTCGTCGGGCACCACTCGCCGGTAGGTCACAGGTCGCTGGCCGGGACGCTCATCACCGGCCGTACCTCGATGTATTCGCCGATCGGTTTGCCACCCGGCCCCGGTGCCGCCGAGGCGCTCGCGGCGATCTCGTAGGCCCGTTCCGGGCTGTCCACATCCACGATCCAGTACCCGGCCAGGAATTCTTTCGTCTCCGGGAACGGTCCGTCGGTCACCAGCGGCGCGGAGCGGCCGTCGGAGCTGACGATGCGCGCCTCGGCCGGGCCGGTGAGTCCCTGCGCGTCCACCAGCTCACCCGATGCGGCCAACTGCTCGCCGAGCGCGCGCTGAAAGTCTATGTGCGCCTGGATCTCCTGTGGGGACCATTCGGTGATCGGTGTGTCGCAGTACGCGGGGGAGCTGTAGGTCTTCAGCAGCATGTATTTCATCAGGACTCACAACGGTTTCGAGGTATCGGCCAGCCCGTCCGGGTCGACCGGTTCGCCCGCCAGGATAAGTTCCTTGATCCGATCGGTGACATCCCAGACGTTCACGTTCATGCCGGCCAGGATCCGGTTGTCCGCGTCCAGCCAGAACGCGACGAACTCGCGTTTCGCCACATCGCCGCGGGTGACCACGCGTGCGTAGTCGCCGGGCGTCGCGTAGCCGGTGTATTCCATGCCCAGGTCGTACTGGTCGGTGAAGAAGTAGGGCAGCCGGTCGTAACTGGCGTCCTTGCCGAGCATGGTCGCGGCCGCGACCGCGGGCTGGTTGAGCGCGTTCGCCCAGTGCTCCACCCGGATTCGGCGGCCGAGCAGCGGATGCTGCTGTTCGGCGATGTCACCCACGGCGACGATGTCCGGGTCGCTGGTGGCGAGGTGTTCGTCGACGAGCACCCCGCCGTCGACGTCGAGC
Source organism: Nocardia sp. NPDC006044 (assembly GCF_042871115.1). Taxonomy (NCBI): domain Bacteria; kingdom Bacillati; phylum Actinomycetota; class Actinomycetes; order Mycobacteriales; family Nocardiaceae; genus Nocardia; species Nocardia sp. NPDC006044. The sequence continues at coordinate 894,784 of NZ_JBIAID010000003.1, read as the reverse complement.
CCGGCCTCGGCGGCCAGCTCGATGTTCGGCTTCGCGCCGACCGCGACCAGCACCGCCTCGGACTCGATGACGCTGTCGTCGTCCAGCTTCACCCCGGTGGCCAGCCTGGTCCCGATCCCCTCCTTGGTGGTGATCTCGGTGACCTTGGCGCCGAAGCGCAGATCGACTCCGTTGGACCGGTGCAGCTCGGCGAACACCTCGCCCATCTCCGGCCCGAGGGACGCGAGCAGCGGACCTTCGGCGGTCTCCACGATGGTCACCGCGAGCCCGGCGGCGCGGGCCGCGGACGCGACCTCCAGGCCGATCCAACCGGCCCCGATGATCACCAGGGACTGGGCCGCGCTGTCGAAGAGTTCGATCAGCGTGTCGGAGTCCTCGATGGAACGCAGCGTGTACACGTTGGGCGCGTCGGCCCCGGGGATCGGCAAGGTGCGCGGGGTGGAGCCGGTGGCGAGGGCCAGCTTGTCGTAGGCGAGCGTCGAGCCGTCCGGCAGCGAGACGGTCTTCGCGGCGGTATCGAGGCGCTCGACGGTCGTGCCGACCCGGACCTCGACGTTGTGGTCGCGATACCACTGGCGGGGATGGGTGGTGAATTCGGCGAGCTGTTTCTTGCCGGCCAGATGTTCCTTGGACAGGGGCGGCCGCTCGTAGGGCAGCTGTTCCTCCGCGCCGAGCAATGTCACCGAGCCGTCGAAGTCGTTGGCGCGCAACGCTTCCGCCAGTTTCGCCGCGGCCAGCCCGCCGCCGACGATGACAAAACGATCATCCGAACCCATGCGGACTCCTTGTCGAGAGGGAACCTGGACTCCTGCGGACCAACCCTACTGGGGCCGGTCGCGGCAGCAGTCGAAAACGCGGCGACCGGGTGGGAACGAATCGGCGCCCGGTGTGGTTGGTTCGGTATAACGGCGGAGCTGTGCGCCGCCGATCGAGCATGCGATACGAGAGGACCTGTCGTGAGTGAGAAGAGCTCCACGAAAGATGTTGCGGACTTCTGGTTCGACCCGCTGTGCCCCTGGTGCTGGATCACGTCCCGCTGGATCCTCGAGGTCGAGCAGGTACGCGACATCGAGGCGCGCTTCCACGTGATGAGCCTGTCGGTGCTGAACGAGAACAAGGAGGGCCTGCCCGAGCAGTACAAGGAGCTGCTGTCCAGCGGCTGGGGCCCGGTGCGCGTCGCCATCGCGGCGGCGCAGGAGCACGGCGACAAGGTGCTGCTGCCGCTCTACACCGCGATGGGCACGCGCATCCACAACCGTCGCGAGGAGTACCAGCGGGACTCGCGCGTCGAGTCGCTCGCCGCGGTGATCGCCGATTCGCTGGCCGAGGTCGGCCTGCCCGCCGAGCTGGCCCAGGCGGCCGAGAGCACCGACTACGACGAGGCGCTGCGCAAGAGCCATCACGAGGGCATGGACAAGGTCGGCCCGGACGTCGGCACGCCGACCATCCACATCAACGGCACCGCGTTCTTCGGCCCGGTGCTGTCCCGGATCCCGCGCGGCGAGCAGGCCGGGAAGCTGTGGGACGCCGCGGTGACGCTCGCGGACTACCCGCACTTCTTCGAGCTCAAGCGCACCCGCACCGAGGATCCCGAGTTCGACTGAGACCGGGCGAGGGCCGCGGGTTCGCCCGCGGCCCTCGGATCGTGCCTGCTAGGAAACGGGTTTCGGCGGCAGCGCCGGCGTCTGATAGGTGCTCGGGTAGCCGCCCGGCGGCGGGATCGCGCCCGCGGGCGGGCTCGGCCGCAACCACAGCTTGCCGTGCCTGCTGCGATCGCGCAGCGCCCACATCCGCCAGGTCAGCACCGGGTGCGAGGACATGGCGTTGACCACCCAGACGAAGAAACCCTTCTCGGTCGCCGCCCGGTCGGCCATCTCGTCGACGCCGACCAGCGTGTTCAGGTACTTGCCCGCGGCCAGCGTGCCCATCGCCGCGGGCGCGCCGGTGTGCCGATTGCAGAAGCCGTGGTTGTCCGCGGTGTACTCCTGCGCGCGGATCAGCGAGTTGCCGATGAGCGGCAGGAACGGGACCAGGAACATGCCCACCTGCCGCCAATACGAGGTGTGCCCCGCCGCGATGTGACCGACCTCGTGGCCGATGATGAACGCCAGCGCGTCGGGTTCCCGTGCGGCGCCGCCGATCTCGAACAGGTCGCTGTACACCGCGACGAACCGGCGGAACCCGTGCCCGCTGGCGAACGCGTTGATCTGGCCGTTGCCGAGCACCACATACGCGTCCGGCACCTTCGTCATGCCGAACCGCGCGGCCGCCTCGACCACCAGCCGATGCCCCTCCGGGAACTGGGTCGGCGACATCTTGACCCCGTTGACCCGCTGGGTCGAATACAGCATGCCGCGACCGAACCAGATCAGCACCGGCGCGAACACCAGCAGCAGCACGTATTGGTCGAAGCTGCCGGTGGCCAGCAATGTCACCGCGATCGCGTACGCGAGCACGGTCAGCGTGACGACCACGATGAGCATCGGGATCTCCCAGCTGTGCCGGGCTGGCATGCCGAACGGGGACAGCCCGCGGGGCTGCTGCTGGGGCGGCCCGGCCGGCGGGACCGGCGCACCCGGATAGGGGCCGTATTGCGGCGGAACGGGGTAGGGCGGCGGCGAGCCGTAGGGCGCGTCCTGCGCCTGCGCCCACCCGCCCGGGGCATACGGGTCGAGGTGCGGGCCCGTCTGATGGGGCTGGGGTTCGTGCGGCTGCATGAAATGAACTCTATTCAGTTGCTCGGGACGGAAGCGGTTCCTCGGTCGTGTCCACCGGAAGGCTGTGGCTCAGGACACGCACGCGGTATCTCTCGATTCGCGGCAGCGGGCGTCAGTGTTAATCGGGCGTCGAACCCCTTCGTAACGGCGCGGAAACGCGCCTGACAGAATGCGTGCCATGCGCGTATACCTCGGTGCCGACCATGCCGGTTTCGAACTCAAGAATCACGTCAAGGACCATCTGGAAAAGGCGGGCCACGAGGTGGTCGACTGCGGCGCGCTGGAGTACGACGCGCTCGACGACTACCCGGCCTTCTGCATCGAGGCGGCCCGCCGCACCGTCGCCGACCCGGGCAGCCTCGGGCTGGTCTTCGGCGGCAGCGGCAACGGCGAGCAGATCGCCGCGAACAAGGTGCCGGGCGCCCGCTGCGCGCTGACCTGGAGCGTGGAGACCGCCCAGCTGGCCCGTCAGCACAACAACGCCCAGCTGGCCGGCATCGGCGGCCGCATGCACTCCACCGAGGAGGCGCTGGCCATCGTCGACGCGTTCGTCACCACCGAATGGTCGGGCGAGGACCGCCACCAGCGGCGCATCGACATCCTGGCCGAGTACGAGAAGACCGGTGAGGCCCCGGCGGTTCCCGCGTACTGAGCGGTAATCGACTGTGCCCGAAGGTCATACGCTGCACCGGCTCGCGAGGCTGCACCAGAAGCGCCTCGCGGGCAGTGTGGTGCGCGTGTCCAGCCCGCAGGGCAAGTTCGCGGCGGGCGCGGCCCGGGTCGACGGCCAGCTGCTGACCCGCGCCGAGGCGTGGGGTAAACACCTGCTGCACCACTATGATTCGGGCCTGATCGTGCACGTGCACCTCGGCCTGTACGGCAAGTTCACCGAATCCGAGCTGCCGATGGGGGAGCCGGTCGGGCAGGTGCGGATGCGCATGCTCGGCGTCAAGGACGGGCAGCCCGGGTTCGGCACCGATCTGCGCGGGCCGACCGCGTGCGAAGTCCTGCTCGCCCCAGAGGTTTCCGCGCTCACCGACCGCCTCGGCCCGGATCCGCTGCGCCGCGGCGCCGACCCGGATCGGGCCTGGCAGCGAATGCGCCGCTCGCGCAGGCCGATCGGCGCGCTGCTGATGGATCAGGCGGTGCTCGCCGGGGTCGGCAACGTCTACCGGGCGGAACTGCTGTTCCGGCACCACATTTCGCCGCACCGGCCGGGCAGCGCGGTGTCCGCCGAGGAGTGGGCCGCGATGTGGGTCGATCTGGTCGCGTTGATGAAGGTCGGGGTGCGGGTCGGCAAGATGGTCGTGGTCCGCCCCGAGGACGACCACGGTGAGCCGTCCTACGCCCCCGACCGGCCGCGCACCTACGTCTATCGCCGCCAGGGCGCGCCCTGCCGCGTGTGCGGCACGCCGGTCGCGCACGCGGTCATGGAGGCCCGAAACCTCTTCTGGTGCCCTACCTGTCAGGCGGTCTAGCCTCGCCGGCTCCTCAACCCGCCACGGCTTCGTCGATGGCGGGCTCGTCCGCCAGCGCGAACCGCCGCCCGCCCGCCGTCTTCGCCGAGTACATCGCGCGGTCGGCCCGGCGCAGCAGATCGCTGAAGTCGCACGGACTTCCGGGCGGACAGAACGCCGTACCGACACTCGCCGAGACCGGCACCGGACCCGCCGTCGACCACACCGGGTCGCGCAGCGCGGACACGATCTTGCTGGCCAGGTCGCCGAGCGTGTTGTGCGGCGGGTTGACCGCGAGCACGAATTCGTCACCGCCGTACCGGCAGATCACCGTTTCCGGCGCGCACACCTCACGCAGCCGATTGGCCAGCTCGACCAGCACCTCGTCGCCGATCGCGTGCCCGTAGCCGTCGTTGATCTGCTTGAACCGATCCAGGTCGATCAGCAGCAGCCCGACGCCGCGGTTCGGGTCGGTCGACATCAGCCGCACCCGGTCCTGCAACAGGGTGCGGTTGGCCAGATCGGTGAGCGCGTCGTGGGTCGCCTCGTGCCGGAGCCGATGCTGCAACGCCGCGATCTCCTGCACGCGCAGCGAGACCTTCGCCGAAAGGTTCTGTTCCTGCTGTGCCAGCGCTCGTTCCTGCAGCGCCTGGGCGTAGCTGTCGATGGCCTGGCTGGCGACGAACGGCCAGCGGGTGGCGACCAGCGAACCCGGCGCACCGGACGGGAAGCCGAGCAGCCACCTGGAGGCCTGCGCGAGCATCCGGATCCGGTCGAACGGCGCCTCGGAGAGCCGGGCGCCGAGCATCCGGGCCTGCGGCACCGGGAACGGCTCGGACCTGGCGAGCGTGAGCAGTTGCTCGACGATCTCGATAAGCACCGGTTCCAGCTGTTGCGGCGCCGCGCCGGAACCCGGCTCGGCGCACACCGCACGGGCCCAGGCGCGGGCCATCGCGGCGACAGGGGGCTCGATATCGATCGACATCGAACTCACCCTGCGCAGGTGGCGTCGGTACCCAGAGGCCCTGTGCTGACACAGGTGCCGACGTCACCCCGATCGTTCGCACTGCTACGCGGTTGTGTCCACCTCGCTCGGCGCACGCTCACCGCCCCCTTTCCAGATACCCCCGTCCGGCAAAAAGGATCCTAGCAAGCCACCCGGCATCAAAAAACGCTGTTTTGCAACGTGTTCTCGATGCCTCGCGAATGGCGATCGGATATGTGATCGCGGAAGTCGCGTCGGCGTTACACCCGGATTTCGTTCGCTGAGAAGTCGCGCCGAGACGCGCTGGCGACACGCTGTAGCGCCGCGCCATGCGGGTCCCCTCGGCCGTTCGCGAGACCTCGGCGCGATGTGGCCGAGCGGGCGGCCGGATGGGCTGCCCGCCAGGTCGCGGCGCCGAAGTAGCGGTGCGAGTTGCCGAAGGTCTGCGGGTCTTCTGCCCAGTGGGAGTGCGGAGCCGGATTTTCCTGCCCACAGCACACCCGGCGGTCGGTGGCACGGCGCAATTTACTGCTAGTGCGATTTCGGCGAGTCGTGATGTCCCCATGGGTGGCATCCTCTCCGCGACCGGTCGGGCGTGACTGGTGGCCACCCCGTGGGCCACGGCTCCCCCCGACAGGAGTCGTCACGCGTCCCATATGCTCCCCGTTTCCCATCCGACACGCCCGAGTTTCAAGGAAGAGATCCCTCTTAATTTCATTAAGTTCTGCACCGCGCGCCCCGCCCTGACCGGGGCGAGTGGCGTGCGAGACTCACGATAGGGCGTCACACCGACCACCCGGACACACACCTGCGTTATCTCGCTGCGCGGGGGGCTGATTGGCATTTACGAAGCAGGGTTCGGTACAGTCGGGACGCACACGACATCGTGGCGATCCCATCGATGTCGTTTGCCTGCCGGTGTAGTTCAATGGTAGAACCTCAGCCTTCCAAGCTGATGGTGCGGGTTCGATTCCCGTCACCGGCTCCACACGAAATTCAGCCTCGGCGGCGGCCGGCACCCGCCGCGAGGGACAACGGGGTGTAGCGCAGCTTGGTAGCGCATCCGCTTTGGGAGCGGAGGGTCGCAGGTTCAAATCCTGTCACCCCGACAAATATTCGAGCCGATCGACGCGGGGCAGATGCGTTGGTCGGCTCGCGGCGTTCCGGCCGTTCGATCGGCTGCGGGCCGATCAGGTCGTTGTAGTCCGGTGTCCGCGTCACGCGGGTCGTACCCCTTGTGATCGTCACCACAGTTCTGCGCTGTCACGGTCTCCGCTCGGCCGGTGTCTTCGAGATGTCGGTTCGAAGTCGGAGCGGAGGTGAGTGTGATGGCACGCGTGGTGGTGGTCGGCGAGGGGAACGCGGTGCAGCGGCGAAGGGGGCTGCTGCACCGCGCCGTTCGGCTGCCGATGGCCGACAGTCCTTGCGGCGCGGCGATATGTTGGGATGTGTTGATCATGGACGGATCGTCGGCGTCGGGGATGCCGTCACACCACCTGGACATGTGGGGGAGTACGTGAGAATGAGCTGCCAGGCCGCCCGCCCGGTTGTGCCCGAGCCGATCCCGGCCGCGATCCGATGAAAGACGAACCTCCCGAAACGGATACGTTCGACCAGTTCCGTCCGCTGCTGTTCACCATCGCCTACGAGATCCTCGGCAGCGCCGCCGACGCCGAAGACGTGGTGCAGGACAGTTTCCTGCGCTGGCTCGACGCCGACCAGGACGCGGTCGAACATCCCCGCGCCTACCTCGTGCAGATCGTTACTCGCCAGGCGCTCAACCAGTTACGGACCGTGCGGCGCCGCCGTGAGGAGTACGTCGGCAACTGGCTGCCCGAACCGATCCGCACCGAGCCCGACGCCAGTCACGATGTGCTGCTGGCCGAATCGGTGTCGATGGCCATGCTGCTCGTGCTGGAAACCCTCGGCCCGACCGAGCGGGCGGTGTTCGTGCTGTCGGAGGTGTTCGGCCACAGCCTCGTCGAGATCGCCGGGATGATCGGCAAGACCGACGCCACCGTGCGCCAGATCGCGCACCGGGCCCGCGAACACGTGCGGGCCCGCCGCAAACGCTTCCAGCCCGACGCCGAGACCAATCAGGCGATCATCGGCCGCTTCCTGCTCGCGGCGCGCACCGGCGAGGTGCAGACGCTGATGGACATGCTCGCGCCCGATGTCGTGCAGATCTCCGACGGCGGCGGCCGCGTCGTCGTCGCCGGGCGCCCGATCATCGGGGCCGAGCCGGTCGCCAAGTTCCTCATCGGGCTGGCCCGCAACGGCATGGCGGACATGGCCGTCGAGTTCGGCAGCTTCAACGCACTGCCCGCGCTGCTGTTGCGGTCGGGCGCCGATGGGCAACTCGACACCGTCCTGATGATCGAGATCGACGGTGACCGCATCGCCGGCCTGTACGCCGTCCGCAATCCCGAGAAGCTGCGCTCGGCCGACGTGGTGCGCCCGCTCGATCGGCCGCGCGAGGGCTGATGGTCCGGCGGTGACGGAGGCCACAGCCGCCGTTGTCACGGTCGCGGATCGGGCGGTGTCTCAGAGAAGGACCGGATCAATCCGACGTGAAGGAGCCTCGTCATGAAGGCCATCATCGTGTGCACCTCGGTGTCCCATGGCAATACGAGACGGATCGCCGACCTCATGGGTCAAGTCCTGGCGGCCCGCGTCGTCACGCCCGACCAGATCGATGCGGCCGAACTCGACGGCTACGACCTCGTGGGCTTCGGCTCGGGAATCTTCCTGGGCTCGTTCCACGCTCAGCTTCGCGAGTTCGTGGAAGGCCTGCCGGAGCAACCGCGGCGCGCGGCATTCATCTTCGCCACCAGTGGTTTTCCCGAAGCGCGGTTTCAGCGTTTCTCGCGCCCGCTGGCAAAGCTGCTGGAGCAGAAGGGTTTCGAGGTGACCGGCAGCTTCTCCTGCCGTGCCTTCGACACCTACGCCCCGTTCAAAATCGTCGGCGGCATCCGCAAAGACCGGCCCAACGGGGCCGATCTCGCGGCTGCCCGCGCCTTCGCCGAACGCCTGCGCGCGCGGGTCGCGGCCTGAATCGACTCAGGCGGTGAGCGATTCGTAGGCCGCCATCAGGATGCTGAGGGACCGGTCGTAACCCGAGTCCCACAGCACCTGATTCATCGTGTACGACACCGTCATTCGATGGTCGAGGTCCACGAGCACCAGCGAGCCGCCCCACCCGCCCCACGAGCAGCTGCGCCCCTCCAGCCGGTATCCCATGCCCCAGCGGATCGGGCTCCCCAGCACCCGATCGATGCCCCGGAACTGCTCCTCGAGCACCCGTTCGCAACCCGCCCGCGATAACAACCGGACACCATTCACGGTGCCGCCACACGCGAGCACGGACTGCACCAGGCCGACGGAGCGAGCGTTGCCGTGGCCGTTGATCGCCGGTATCTCGGCCCGCCGCCACGCCGGCGTATTGGCATCGGACACCCCGACCGTGAATCCGGCCGGCTTGTCGCCCTGCGGCGCCGCGATCAATTCCGCTACGCGCCAGTCGTGTTCGGCGGCAAGCCCGATGTGAAAGTCCGCGCCCAGCGGCCTCGCCACTTCCTCGGCGAAGAACTGGCCCACGCTGCGCCCGGTCGCCCGCGCGATGACTTCGCCGACCAGATAACCGAACGTGATCGAGTGATATCCGGCGGACGTACCGGGTTCCCAGCGTGGCGCCTGGGCGGCCAGCCGAGCCATGGTTTCCGGCCAGGTGTACAGCTCCTGGACCGTGATCGGGCCGTCCCAATCCGGCAGCCCCGCCGTGTGTCCGAGGAGGTGCCTGACCAGCACCCTCTGTTTCCCGGCCGCCGCGAACTCCGGCCAATACTCGGCGACGGGTGCGTCCAGATCCAGCTGACCTCGGTCGGCCGCGATCAGCGCACACAGTGCCACCATCGTCTTGCTCGTCGACCAGACATTGACGATGGTGTCCCGCTCCCAGGCCACCGTGCGCCGCGCGTCGGCATACCCACCCCAGATATCCACCACCGCCGCGCCGTCGACGTACACCGCGGCCGAAGCCCCGACGTCCTCGCCGTCCAGCGACTCCGCCAATGCCTCGGCCACCGCACCGAACCGGCTCTCGCACCGGCCCTGGATCTCCGCCATCGCCGTAACCTAGCCCCGCCCGAATCCTCGGAGCCACTGATTTTCCGGCGCCGCACGGCCGCAGGAGGATTCGGACTCTGTGTCACATTTCGCGCCCGGCGTCGGTCCTATGGGTAGCCGACGCTAGGAGGAACCGATGTCATCGGATCAGGAAACGAACAACACCATGATCTTCGGGCGGTTTCACGATGCCGTGAACAGCGGTGAGCTCGAGCAGATCGCGCGGATGATCCGTGAGGTCGTCGCGCCAGAGGCGGTATTGCACACGCCGGTGCCGTTCACGGGAACCGGGGCCGAGGCGCTCGAGCAGGTGTGGACGACGCTGCTGCGGGCCTTTCCGGATGTGCAGGTGAAGGTCGAGGACTTGATCGCGAAGGGGGACCGGGTCGTTTGCCGATCGGTGGTCACCGGAACGCACAAGGGGGAGTTCCAGGGGCTCGCGCCGACCGGCAAGCCGGTGCGATACGACGAGGTGTTCTTCCTCCGGTTCGCCGGTGACCGCATCACGGAGATCTGGGGCCTCGTCGATACCTTCGCCCTCCGGCAACAGCTGGGTCTGGTGTGAAGCGGCCTATTCGGCATCGATCTGGGATTCGGACAGGTAGCTGTCGACGGCCTTTCCGTGCTCGTCCTCCAGCGTCACTTTGTACCAGGGGTTGTCCCGGATGGACGGGTTGAGGCTGAGGTCGTTGTCGTCGTGAGCTGGGGAGTATTCACGGTCGACGGCGACGACCACGCCGTGATGACCCATTGAAACGTGGCGGATTCGATCGCCTACCGAGAACTTGGCTTCCGTCATGGTTCACGCACCTTTCCGATACAGATCACTGTATCTGGCTTGCGTGCAACAACATTGATGAACGGGGAGGGGGCCGACCGGACTGTGGATCGCCGCTGTGCCGGTCGGCCGGCTATCGAGGCCGGCAACCATTCATTTCTGTCTACCCCCAATCGGTGGACGGCAAACTGGTCGGTTTGGATACGGGTCTCCGTGTGCGGCATCTCCGAAGCGGCGACGTTATACAGTACAATCGTACTAAGTACGCTCGTACTGTATACGGGAAGGGTTTCATATGTGGGATCCGAAGAAGTATCTCGACTTCGCCGACCACCGGGCACGCCCGTTCTTCGAGCTGGTCGCCCGGATCGATGCCGAAAAACCGCGCCGCGTAGTCGATTTGGGCTGCGGTCCGGGCAACCTCACCGGCGTGCTCGCCGAACGATGGCCGGACGCGCAGCTGGACGCGCTCGACTCCTCGCCGGAGATGGTGCAGGAGGCGCGGGAGCGGGGGATCGCCGCCCGCGTGTTCGACGTCAACGACTGGGAACCGGACGCCGAGACCGACGTGGTGGTGAGTAACGCTGTCCTGCAATGGGTTCCGGACCATCTGACGCTGCTCGCGGAGTGGTTGACCGCGCTGCCGGCCGGCGCCTGGTTCGCCATGCAGGTGCCGGGTAACTTCGACGCCCCGTCGCACCGGGAGATCCGCGCGCTCGCGACCGAGGCGCGCTGGCAGGGCAAGCTCGGCGAGATCGCGTTGCGCACCGCCGACGCGGTCGCCGCGCCGGCCGACTACGCGACGGTCCTGGCGGTCGGCGACGCCGAGGTCGACGTGTGGGAAACCACCTACCTGCAACGTCTTTCGGGCCCGGACCCGGTATTGGAGTGGGTGAACGGCACCGCCCTTCGCCCGATCCGCGCGGCCCTGGACGGCGAAGACTGGCGCGAATTCCGCACCGAACTCGCGCCCCGGCTCCGCGTGGCCTACCCCGCCCGATCCGACGGCACCACGTGGTTCCCGTTCCGCCGAATCTTCGCGGTCGCGCACAAGCCTTCGGTCTGAGCCGAATTCGCCCGCTACCGGATCGGTTGCAATAAACATACGGTCGACCGTATTGTCTCCATCATGACGGATGTGAGACAAAAGGTCGGCATCAGTTCGGCCACCGTGCCGTGGACGTCGGTGTCGATCGTCATGATCGGCATGTTCATGGCGATCCTCGACTCGTACATCGTGGTGGTGGCCGGCCCGGCGATCCGCGCGGACCTCGGCGCCTCCGCGGGACAACTCCAGTGGATCCTCGCCGGATACCAGCTGAGCTACGCGGTGCTGATGATCACCGGCGGCCGCTTCGCGGACATGTACGGCCGCAAACGGATCTTCATCCTCGGCGCGGTCGTGTTCACCCTCACCTCGATCGTCTGCGCCGCCGCGCAGGGCCCGGGCATGTTGATCGCGGCGCGGGTCGTGCAGGGACTCGGTGCGGCGCTGATGGTTCCGCAGGTCTTCACGATGATCGCCGTGCTGGTGCCCGAGCGCGCCCGGCACCGCGTGTTCGGGGTGCTCGGTGTGGTGATCGGGCTGGGCACCATCGGCGGACAACTCATCGGCGGGCTGCTGATCGGCGCCGACCTGTTCGGCTCGCAGTGGCGCGGCGTGTTCTGGGTGAACGTGCCCATCGGCGTGCTGACGATCCTGCTGGCCCTGCGGTACGTGCCCGAATCGCGCGCGGAAGGCACCCGAAAGCTCGACGTGCCAGGGGTATTCGCATTGAGCGCCGCGCTGGTCCTGCTCACCTTCCCGCTCATTCAGGGCCGCGAGGCGGGCTGGCCGTGGTGGACCTGGGCCTGCTTCGTGGCGAGCGCGGCCGTGTTCCGGCTGTTCGTCGCGATCGAACGAAGGGTCGAGCGCGCCGGCGGTGACCCGCTCGTGCGATTGGCACTGTTCGGGCAGCGCTCGTTCGCCGTGGGCATCGTGCTGGTCCTGTGCGTGTACGCGTTCCTGACGTCTTACTATCTGGCACTGTCGATTTCGATGCAGGAGGGCCTCGGGCTGTCGGCGCTCGGCGCGGGCCTGGTGTACGCGCCCGCCGCGACCACCTTCTTCGTCTTCAGCGTGATCGCCGGGCGACTGATGCCGAGATACGGCCGGCGCGTACTGGAAGTCGGCGCGATCGTGGTGGCGACCGGCTATCTCACCACCGTCCTCGTGTTGCGCTACGGACCCGAACTCACTCCGGCACTGATTATTCCGACGCTGATGCTGCAGAGTCTCGGCGGCGGACTGCTCATCACGCCGCTGCTCGGCACGGTGCTGTCCGGTGTCAGTCCGGACTCCGTCGGCACCGCCTCGGGCGCGCTGTCGACCGCGCAACAGGTCGGCGGCGCACTCGGGGTCGCGGTGATCGGCGCGGTCTTCTTCGCCTCGTTCCACCCCGGCGCGGACGGCGGGGCCGCGGCGGCCGGGCACGCCTTCGCCATGGCGTCGATCGCGACCTGCCTGCTCGCGATCGTGGTGACCGTGCTGATCTTCCGGCTGCCGTCCGGGGTCAGGGCGCGCTGAGGAAGCTGTCGACGACGCGCCATGCCCGCGGGATGGCGCGTTCGTCGTCGAGGCGCAGCGCCGTGTTGGTCACCAGGAGCACGGCGTCGATCTGGAAGACGGCGAGTTCCGCGTCCACCTCGGCGATCTCGCCCGCGGCCACCGCGTGCCGCAGTTCGCCCTCGAGGATGCGCATCCACGCCCGCCGGTCGCGAAACAGCGCGTCCCGTACCGGCCCCGGTCTGCTGTCCTGCTCCGGCATGTTCGCGACCCAGAAGCAGCCGCCGGCGAACAGCGGGTTCTGCACATAGGCCAGCCAGTTCCGCACCAGCGCCCGGAACCGGGCGACGCCGTGCGGCGCGGGCCGGGCCGGCTCGACCACGGTCTCGACGAACATGTCGCGGGCGAAGTCGATGGCGGCCAGCTGCAACGCCTCCTTGGTCTTGAACAGCGTCTGGATGCCCGCCTTGCTCAGCCCGGAGTCGGTCGCGAGCCGGCCGAAGCTCAGCCCCTCCAGCCCATCCAGCGAGGCGATGTCCACCGCGTGCCGCAGCACCGTCTGCCGTGTCTTCGCCCCGCGGAGCAGGCGCTTGTCCGTGATCTCGGCGGGCTCGCGGTGGGCGAGGGCCGCGGAATCGGGGCCACTTTCCATACGGTCGATCGTACTCACGCTGGCGAGAAACGGACACCGGGCCCGCCGGAAGTGTGTTTGGATCGGCCCATGTCTTACGAGGCCGACCCGCGCGTCGACAGCTACATCGACGCCTTGCCCGCCTGGCAGCAGGCCATCTGCCGGGAGGTGCGCGAACTGGTGCACGCCGCCGACCCCGAGGTGGTCGAGACCATCAAGCGCACGGTGCGGCCGTACTTCGTGCTCGACGGCAATATCTGCGCGCTGCTCGCGGCGAAGACGCACGTCAACGTCTTCCTCTACGACGGTGCCATCGTGCCGGATCCCGACGGCATCATCACCGCGGGGCACGACAACAAGACCGCGCGCACCGTCGCGGTCCGCGAGGGCGAAAAGGTCCCTGCCGCACCGCTGCTCGCGATGTTCGAGCAGATCATCGCGAACAACCGGGCGGGTGGCTGGCGCAAACTCAAACGCGACGGCTGACGGTCAGCCGACCGCGACGTCGAGGCGGTCCGGCAGCTCGCCGGTGTCCTCCAGCCCGCGCGCCGCCCGCTGCGCGAGCATGGCGAGCACCGGCAGCCGTGCGTCACCCAGCGACATCGCGTGGTTGCCGAGGTGATTGGTGACGAACGCGACCGACAGGCCGAGCCCGGGCATGGCAATCCCGCCCGATCCGCCGATCCCGAAGTGCCCCAGCGCCTGCCGGGTGAGCTTGGTGCCGACGATGCCGCGGTGATAGCCGAGCGCGAAATGCGGTGCGGCGCCGAGCACATAGTCGAACCGCCCGTTCGGCGGCATCTGCGCGATCAGCCGGGTGGTCTCCGGGCGCAGCAGCCTTCGGCGGCCGATCATGCCGTCATTGGCGATCGCGCCGTACATCTTGGCCAGCGCGCGCGCCGTGAAAACCCCGTTCCAGCCGGGCATCATCGTGTCGTAGGGCTGTTCGCCGAGCGTCATGTCCGCCCAGCCGTCGTACACCGCGCTGCGCGCCGAGTGCACCGCGCGCATCGAGGCGAAGGGCGCGATCATCCGGTCGAACGGCACCCGCGCGATGCCGAGCCGCGGCGACAGCTTGGCCAGCCGATGCCGCTCACGCTCCGGGACGCCGAAATAGAAGTCGTTATCGCCCAGCGGTTTCGCCAGCTCGGTGCGCACCAGATCGGTGAACGAGCGCCCGGTCGCTCGCTGCGCGATCTCCGCGACGATGGTGCCGAAGGTGAGCCCGTGATATCCGGATGCCCGCAGCCGCAGCGGATCCGGCGCGGAGGCGGCGATGGCGGCGGCCATGGCGTCGTGGTCGAGCAGGTCCGCCGGGTCCTCGACCAATCCGCGGGTGCGCTGTAATCCGGCGCGATGGCTCAGCACGTCGCGAACGGTGATGGCTTCCTTGCCGTTCGCCGCGAACTCCGGCCAGTAGGTCACCACCGGCGCGTCGTAGTCGAGCACCCCGCGTTCGGCCAGCCGGTGGATGACCGTGGCGGCGACCCCTTTACCGGTCGAGTAGGACAGGGCCATCGTGTCGGCATGCCAGCGCCGGTCGTTGTCCGCCCAGCCTGCCCAGATGTCCAGCACCGGCGCGCCGTGCAGGTAGACCGCGAGGGCGCCACCGCCTTGCCGTCTGCGCCGGAACATCGAGAAGAACTTCCCGGCCACGATGGTGAAGCGGTCGTCGATGAGCATGTGCCCGTTGCCGGGTGTGCTGTCCGAACTCCCGAACGGCATGGTCAGACTCCTTTGTCCGGTACGTCAGCCGGACCGTTGCGGTAACACTTGCAAGCGGCTTGCTAACACCCCACGGTAACGCGTGTCAGTCGCCGCGTGCAATGGGTCTGAGACAGTTGACCCGGCGTGAGCGCGCCCCGGTCACAGCCGTGGGTCGACGGGCTCCGACTCCAGCGCGAGCACCGCGAACACCGCCTCGTGCACCCGCCACAGGGGCTCACCCGCGGCCAGTCGATCCAGGGCCTCGAGGCCGAGGGCGTACTCGCGCAAGGCCATCGAGCGCTTGCGGCCGAGGCCGCGCGAACGAAGGCGATCGAGGTTGTTCTCGCGCAGGTATTCCGGGCCGTAGATGATCCGGAGGTACTCGGGGCCACGGCATTTCACGCCCGGCTGGACGAGCCTGCCGTCGCCCGAAGCGTCGTCGGACTTCTTCGGCCTGCGCGCCAGCGACTGCCGGGGCTTGACCACCATGCCTTCCCCGCCCGACGCGGTGAGCTCGGTCCACCAGCCGGTGGCGGCCGCGACGCTGTCCGCATCGGTCAGATCGACGAACATCCGGCCCGTCGCGGTGAACAGCCCGCTGTCCGCCGCGACCAGGCGGTCTATCCGTACGAGGTGCCAATCATGCTCGCGTACCGCATAATTCGTTCCCTCACCGGCGAGGATCTGGAACGGCGCGAGCCGGAGCCCGGACATGCCCTCGACCGGCCAGCAGTAACGGCCGTAAGCCTGGGTGAATGCCACCGCGTCGTCCTGGCGTGCCTCGGTGCGGCTCGCCAGACCGGCGACATCCAGCCCGCGCTCCGCCACCGCGGCCAGCACGTCCGCGGTCGCACCGAGCGCCGCCCGTGCGGCAGCGCCGACGGCCGCGTACTGATTGCGCAATAGCCCGATCGCCTTCACCGACCACGGCATCAACTCGGCGTCGAGCAGCAGCCATTCGCTGCGCAGTTCGTCGAACAGCCCCGCGGTCTCGGCGGCTGCTCGCACGCGAGTGAGCAGCGCCTCGGTGTGCGCCGGGTCGTCGAAGAACGGACGCCCGGTGCGCGTGTAGATCACCCCGGCGCCACCGTCGTCGACACCGAATCGATCCCGCGCGGCCTGCGCGGACCTGGCGACCAGGACCACGGCCCGCGACCCCATGTGCTTCTCCTCGCATACCAGCCGGTCGACGCCTTCGGCGCGGTAGTACGCGAACGCCTCCGCCGGATGCTCCAGGTAACCGGCCTGGTCCGAGGTCGCGCACGGCGCCATGGTCGGCGGCAGGTACACCAGCCAGCGCGGGTCGATGGCGAACCGGCTCATCACCTCCAGTGCGGCGCAGGCATTTTCCTCCTGCACGCCGACTCGGCCGTGATACCGGGTTTCCACCACTCGCCGCCCGATCACGTCGTCCAGATCGAGCACGCCGGGATCGCGGTGCACCACGCCCGCGGGTGTGCTGATCGTCACGGCTTCGAGCGGCCGCACCGGCTCATACCAAACCGCCTCGGCCGCAACCGAAACCGGCTCGCGCTCCGGATAGCGCAGCGCCGAGAGCCGGCCGCCGAACACCACACCGGTGTCCAGGCACAGCGTGTTGTTCACCCACTGCAAATCGAGCACCGGCGTGTGCCCGTACAGCACCGTCGCCCGGCCGCGATAGTCGTTCGCCCACGGATAACGCACCGGCAGGCCGTATTCGTCTGTCTCCCCGGTCGTTTCGCCGTACATCGCGAACGACCGCACCCGACCCGACGCGCGTCCATGGAACTCTTCCTTCAGCCCCGCGTGCGCGACGACGAGCTTGCCGCCGTCGAGCACATAGTGGCTCACCAGCCCACGGCAGAAATCGTGCGCCGCCTTCCGGAACACCTCGTCCTCGGCTTCGAGCTGCGCCAGCGACTCGGCGAGGCCGTGCGCCACCCGAACCTGCTTGCCGTCGAGTGCCCGCACGAGCTTGTTCTCGTGATTACCGGTGACGCACAGGCCGGTTCCGGCCGCGACCATGCCCATCACCAGCCGCAGCACGCCCGGGGTGTCGGGTCCGCGGTCGACCAGGTCGCCGACGAACACCGCTGTACGACCCTCCGGATGGCGCGCGCCGATCGCCCGGCCCGCCTCGTCGCGATCGATCGCGTACCCGAGTTCGCCCAGCAGCGTTTCCAATTCGCTCCGGCACCCGTGCACGTCGCCGATCACGTCGAACGGCCCGGTCAGCTCCCGCTTGTCGTTCCACGCCTTCTCGTCGACGATAGTCGCCGCCTCGACCTCGGCAACCCCGCGCAGCACGTACACCTTGCGGAAGCCCTCCCGCTCCAGCCCGCGCAGACTGCGCCGCAACTCGCGCTGCTGCCGGACCACCACGTGCGCGCCGAGCGTCGCCCGGTCCGGCCGCGCCGAATTACGTTCCAGGCACACCGAATCCGGCACATCCAGCACGATCGCCACCGGCAGCACATCGTGCGCGCGGGCCACCGCGATCAGCTCCTGTCGCGACTTGGCCTGCACGTTGGTCGCGTCGACCACCGTGCGCAGGCCGCGCCGCAGCCGGACACCGGCGATGTGGTGCAACAGCGCGAATGCCTCGGCGGTCGCCGACTGGTCGTTCTCGTCGTCGCTGACCACGCCGCGGCAAGCATCGGACGACACCACGGCGGTGGACCGAAAGTGCTTGTGCGCGAACGTCGACTTGCCCGATCCGGTGCTGCCGATCAGCACCACCAGGGACAGCTCGGGCACCGAGAGCTCCGTCATCATGCCGCCCCTTCCGTGGTCGTGGTGATCTTCGTGAAAACAGCCATCTGTGTCGGCGCCCCGAGCTCAGGGTCCGGCACGCCGATCGGCACGAACCGCACGCGATACCCGTGCCGCGCCGCGACGCCGTCGGCCCACGCAGTGAATTCCGCTCTGGTCCATTCGAATCGGTGATCGGCGTGCCGGAACGTGTCGGCCGCCAGCGTCTCGAAACGCACGTTGAACTCCGCGTTCGGCGTGGTGACGACGACCGCTCCCGGTGCCGCCGAGGCGAACACCGCCTGCTCCAGCGCCCCGAGCCGCGGCAGATCCACGTGCTCGATGACCTCCATCAGCACCGCCGCGTCGTACCCGCGCAACCGGGCATCGGTGTAGGTGAGCGCCCCCTGCCGGAGCGTCAGCCGCTGCGCCACCCGTTCGGGCATCCGCTCCAGCCGCAACCTCCGTTCGGCGACATGCAACGCCCGCATCGACACATCCACCCCGACAATCTCGCTGAACGTATTGTCCGCCAGCAACTCCCGCAACAGCGCACCCTCACCACACCCGAGATCGAGCACCCGCCGAGCCCCGACCTCATGCAGTGCAGTACATACAGCGGCACGTCGAGTAACCGCCAAAGACGTTGTGCCGTCAACGGTTTCGACTTCGTCGTTTTCTTCCGTCGCCGTCACGCTGCTGTCGGCTGTGGTCGTGCCGACGCGGTCGGCCACCGTCGCGCTCAGTGCACCGCTCGCCGTCGCGCCATCGGGTGTGCTGGCGCTGTAGGTCGGCCCGGTAGCCCTGGCGCTATCGGTCGCGGGTGTGTCGTCGCGGTCGGCCGGGACGAGATCACCGCTCGGGGTCGTGGTGCCGCCGACTGCCGCGCTTGTGCTGCCGCTATCGCTCACCGGGTCGGCCGGGACGCCGCTCGCATCGTCGGACCGGGTGCTCACCGGCGTGCCGATGCCGATCGTTACGGGGTCGCCCGAAACCGTCCCGTTTGAGTCTGCGTTGCCGATGGACGCCAGTGGGATTGTGCCGGAAGGCGTTTCGATGGAACCGAGGATCTGTCCGGCGTCGATCGACTTGACCCCATCACCTTCGTCCACCTCCACCGCATCAAGCAGCTCCGGCTCCACCTCGTCCAACTCTGCCAGCCGGGCCAACGCCGTGCGCACCAGCGAATGCCGCCGCGCCAGGTACCTGCGCGTGATCCATCCACGCTCCGGGTGCTCGGCGAGCCAACCGCCGCCGGCCCGGATCAGCTTGTCCACCTCGTCGCCGGCCACCCAGTAGTGCTTCGCCCCGTCCAGTACCGGCAGCAGGACATACAGATGCGACAGCGCGTCGCCCAGTCGCACGGTTCCGGACAACTCGACCCGCAGGTAATGCGAATCACCCCACTCCGGAAACGCCGGATCCAACGGCAGGGGAGCGGCCGTCACCGCCCAGCCGAGCGGCGCGAACATCCGCTCGGCCACCTCCGTCCCGCCACGACACGGCACCGCGGGCAACTCGATGCGCAACGGCAGCGCCGTCCGCGCCAGCTCCGGCCGCAGCGTGCAACGCCCGTGCAGCGCCGTGCGGAACACCGCGCCGATCGCCACCGACAGCAATGACGACGCCGCGTACGGCCGGTCGTTGACGTACTGCCCGAGGCTGAAATCCGGTGTCCCACGGGAACGTCCACGCACCAGCCGGATCGGATCGATCTCCAGCACCAGCGCCGCGGTGCACCGGGCCGCCGTCGCTTCCGGGTACACCACGTGCGCCGTGCCGTACGACTGCTCGAACGCCTGCACCCGGTCGGGATTCTTGTGCAGCAAGAACCCCAGATCGGTGGCCGGCCAAGCGGCACCGTCCGGTGGTGTGCAAGTGATCGTCAGAAGCATGCAGCGATCGTCGCGTAGGCCCGCCAACCTGCGCAAGGAAGTTTCATCCAGCCCGCAGCTACCCGGTGCGTTTACTCCGTGCGGTGCGGCCAGGTCCAGTCCGCCACGGCGGGGATGTCCTCGCCGTGCTCCCTGGTCCAGGCGCGCGCCTCCCACCGCGCGTCCACCATCTCCTGTCGCAGTCCCGCGGCCCGCTCGCCCAGGCTCGGTACCCGATCGATGACGTCCATCACCAGGTGAAACCGGTCCAGATCGTTGAGCATCACCATGTCGAACGGCGTGGTGGTGGTGCCGCGCTCCTGGTAACCCCGCACATGCAGCCCGGCATGATTGGCCCGTCGATAGGTGAGCCGGTGCACCAGCCACGGATACCCGTGGAAGGCGAAGATCACCGGCCGATCGTGGGTGAACAACGTGTCGAACTCGCTGTCCGGCAACCCATGTGGGTGATCGTCCTGCGGCTGCAACCGGGTCAGATCGACCACATTGACCACCCGGACCCGCAACTCCGGCAGCCGTTCGCGCAGAATCGCCGCCGCCGCAAGGGTTTCCAGCGTCGGCACATCACCGGCACAGGCCAGCACGACATCCGGCACGGTGCCGAGTTCGTCGTTGTGCCCCGCCCACTCCCAGATTCCGATGCCGCGCGCGCAGTGCTCGGCGGCGTCGTTCACCGAAAGCCAGTCCGCCTGTGGCTGTTTGCCCGCGACCACCACGTTGATGTAGTGCCGCGAACGTAAACAGTGGTCATAGGTGGACAGCAGCGTGTTGGCGTCCGGCGGCAGATAGACCCGCACGATCGACGCCTTCTTGTTCAGTACCACATCGAGGAAACCGGGATCCTGATGCGTGAAACCGTTGTGGTCCTGCCGCCAAACATGCGACGACAGAAGGTAATTGAGGCTGGCGATGGGCCGCCGCCACGGCACCGCCGCACTCGCGTCGAGCCACTTCGCGTGCTGATTGAACATCGCGTCGACGATGTGGATGAACGCCTCGTAGCAGGTGAATACCCCGTGCCTGCCGGTCAGCAGGTAGCCCTCCAGCAGCCCCTGGCACAGGTGCTCGGACAACACCTCGATCACCCGCCCGGCGCGGTCGAGTTTCTCGTCGTACTCACCGATTTCGGCCTGCCAGTCGCGCCCGGTCACGTCGAGTATGTCCTGCAACCGATTGCTGGCCAACTCGTCCGGCGCGAAGGTGATGAAGTTGTCCGGGTTGTTCCTGGTGACCTCGCGTAACCAGCCGCCGAGCACCCTGGTCGCCTCGTGCTGAGACCCGCCCGGCGTGGCCACCTCGACCCCGAAATCGCGCCAGTCCGGCAGGTTCAGATCACGAACAAGCGTGCCGCCGTTGGCAATCGGGTTGGCGCTCATCCGCTGATCGCCGACGGGCACCTGGTCGACGAGTTCCGACACCGGCCTGCCCGACTCGTCGAACAGTTCCTCCGGGCGATAGGACCGCAGCCACTGTTCCAGCACCGCGCGGTGCTTCGCGTCGGAGCGCGCGGCGGGCAGCGGTACCTGATGCGCCCGGAACGTGCCCTCGACCGGATCGCCGTCCACCATCGGCGGGCAGGTCCAGCCCTTCGGCGTGCGCAGCACGATCATCGGCCAGGTGGGACGCGTACCGTCGGCGCCACCGCGCGCGGCTCGCTGGATTTGGGCGATGCGTTCCATACAGGTATCGACCGCGACCGCCATCGCCTGATGCACCGCCGCCGGCTCGCTGCCCGATACGACGATCGGCTCATAACCGTACCCGCGTAGCAGTGAAACCAGCTCGGCCTCTGGAATCCGCGCGAGGATGGTCGGATTGGCGATCTTGTACTCGTTCAGCGCGAGGATCGGCAGCACCGCGCCGTCCCGGGCCGGATTGAGAAATTTGTTCGCGTGCCAGCTGGCAGCCAGCGGCCCGGTCTCCGCCTCGCCGTCACCGATCACACAGAACACCGTCAGATCCGGATGATCCAGCGCCGCACCGAAGGCGTGCATCAGGGAATAGCCGAGTTCGCCGCCCTCGTGGAATGACCCGGGCGTCTCCGGCGCGCAGTGACTCGGCACCCCACCGGGGAAGGAGAACTGCCCGAAGAACGTGCCCATCCCCGCAGCGTCCTGTGGAATATGGCTGTACAGCTCGGAGTACGTGCCCTCCAGCCAGGCGCATGCGTTCGGCCCCGGCCCGCCGTGGCCCGGCCCGGCCACGAACACCGCGTCGAGCCCGCGCTGCCGGATCGCCCGATTGGCGTGCACCCACACCAGATTCAACCCGGGCACGGTGCCGAAATGACCGAGCAACCGCGGCTTGATGTGCTCGGCCCGCAGTGGCTCGCGCAGCAGCGGATTCGCCATCAGGTAGATCTGCCCGACGGCCAGATAATTCGCCGCCCGCCACCAGGCGTCGACCGACACCAGTTCGTCGGGTTCCAGCGGCCCGGCCACCTCGGCCAGCCGATAGGGCTGCGGAGCGACCGTCTCGCCGCTGGAACTGCCGACATTGTCCGCCGCGGTGTCGCCACCAGCGCTCGCCATGTGCGTCATGCGCCGACTCTCCTCACGTTCTCGGGTCGTGTAGGAGCGGTACCCAGCGGAACCGCGTTCACCGGTCCGGAACGGACGCCGATCACCTTCGGCGTCGCCGGATGGCGGATTCACGGCCAGCCTAGTGGGATTTCGAGTTGCGGAAGGTCGACTCGGGCCTTCGCCGCCCCGATGGTCTAGGGTCCGCCGCATGCACACACTCGGCAGGTTCATCGGAATCGGCACCATGGCCGCGGCGGCGTTCACTCTGGTCGCCTGTGGCTCGGACGACAAGGCGTCGTCCACGCCCTCGGCCACCACTTCCGCCGCGAAGGTCACCGCGCAGGCGCAGGGCGCCCCGTCCGTGAGCAAGGGACGCGAATGCACCGCGGCGGACATCGGCGTGAGCGGCGACTTCGGCACCGCCCCGAAGATCACCCTCCCGGACAACTGCGATCCGCCGAAGCAGCTCATCACCAAGGACCTCATCGCGGGCACCGGCCCCGGCGCGGCCGCGGGCCAGCAGCTGACCATGAACTACGCGCTGATCACCTGGTCCAACGGCCAGAAGAAGGACAGCTCCTTCGATCGCGGCACCCCGTTCCAGCTCACGCTCGGCGGCGGCCAGGTCATTCCCGGCTGGGACCAGGGCTTGGTCGGCGTGCAGCAGGGCGCGCGGCGGCTGCTGATCGTGCCGCCGGACCTCGGCTACGGTGCCAGCGGCCGCAGCGGCATCGCCCCGAACGAGACGCTGGTCTTCGTCACCGACGCGGTCTCGGTCGGGAAGTAGGGCCGGAAAAGCGGCCCAGTGCAGCGCGCCCCGGCCGGTCAACTAACCTGGTCGGGATGCGTACG
This sequence comes from Nocardia sp. NPDC006044, assembly GCF_042871115.1. Classification (NCBI taxonomy): domain Bacteria; kingdom Bacillati; phylum Actinomycetota; class Actinomycetes; order Mycobacteriales; family Nocardiaceae; genus Nocardia; species Nocardia sp. NPDC006044. The sequence goes on along the minus strand of NZ_JBIAID010000003.1, from coordinate 871,837 downwards.
CCGCGTCCCTCGCCGCCCGGCGGGTGCCGGGGTCCCGGTAGAAGTCCGGGACGACGGGGGATCGCGTCTCAACCAGAACAGACGACGAACAAGGAGCATGTCCGTGAAGAGCACCGTCGAGCAGCTGAGCCCGACCCGGGTCCGGATCAATGTCGAGGTGCCCTTCGAGGAACTCAAGCCGGACTTCGATCGCGCGTACAAGGCGCTCGCCAAGCAGGTCAAGATCCCCGGCTTCCGTCCGGGTAAGGCGCCGGCCAAGCTGCTCGAGGCCCGCCTCGGCCGCGGCGCGGTGCTGGAGCAGGTCGTCAACGACGTGCTGCCCGGCCGCTACAGCGAGGCCGTCACCGCGTCCGACGTGAAGGTCATCGGCCAGCCGGAGATCGAGATCACCAAGATCGAGGACGGCGAGGAACTCGCGTTCACCGCCGAGGTCGACGTGCGCCCCGAGCTCACGCTGCCGGAGTACGAGAACATCGAGGTCTCCGTCGACGCCTTCACCATCGGCGACGAGGACATCGACGAGCAGCTGCAGTCGCTGCGCCAGCGCTTCGGCACCCTCACCGGGGTCGAGCGCGCGGTGCAGGACGGCGACTTCGTCTCCATCGACCTGTCCGCGACCGTCGACGGCGAGGACGTTCCCGAAGCGGCCACCACCGGCCTGTCCCACGAGGTCGGCTCCGGCCAGCTCATCGAGGGCCTGGACGAGGCGCTGGTCGGCCTGGCCGCCGGCGAGTCCAAGGAGTTCACCTCGACGCTGGTCGCCGGTGAGCACGCGGGCAAGGAAGCCGTCATCAAGGTCACCGTGCAGTCCGTCAAGGAGCGCGAGCTGCCCGAGGCCGACGACGACTTCGCCCAGCTGGCCAGCGAATTCGACACCCTCGAAGAGCTGAAGACCGACCTGCGCAGCCGGGTCGAGCGGAGCAAGAAGGTCGAGCAGGCGGGCCAGATCCGGGACAAGGTGCTGGAGACCCTGCTCGAGCAGGTCGAGGTGCCGCTGCCGGAGGCCGTCGTGCAGGCCGAGATCGACGCCGTCACCCACGACGCCGTGCACGGCTTCGACCACGACGAGGCCAAGCTCGCCGAGGCGCTCGAGGCCCAGGGCTCGAGCCGCGAAGAGTTCGACAAGGACGCCAAGGAGTCCGCCGAGAAGTCGGTGCGCACCCAGCTGCTGCTGGACGCCATCGCCGAGGCGGAGAACACCCAGGTCGGCCAGGAAGAGCTCACCGAGCGGATCCTGTTCCAGTCCCAGCGCTACGGCCTGGCGCCGGAGCAGTTCATCCAGCAGGTGCAGCAGGCAGGCCAGCTCGGCGCGATCTTCGCCGACGTCCGGCGCGGCAAGGCCCTCGCGGGCGTGGTCGGCAAGGTGAAGGTGACCGACTCCGCGGGCAACGTGGTGGACACCGCCGAAATGTTCGGCGCCCCTGCGGATTCCGACGCCGACGCCGAGGTCGAGGTGACCACCGAGGTGGCGGCCGACGACGAGTCGACCGAGACCGCCGCGGCGAAGGCCGAATAAATTCATGCGAACAGCGCAGCTGAGCGCTAGCGAAGTTGCGCTGTGAGCGAAGAAGGGCGGTACCGGGAGTTCGGTGCCGCCCTGCTTCGTTAATGTTTGTGACAACGAACCAGAGATGGCCGTCGGCCAACGAGCCGGTAAGAAAAGGCAGGTATCCGTGACAGTCAATCAGGCAGGGGTCGTCATGACATCCGCGACTGCTGGGCTCAACCTCAGCGATTCGGTGTACGAGCGGCTGCTTACCAATCGCATCATCTTCCTCGGCACCCAGGTCGACGACGACATCGCGAACAAGCTCTGCGCGCAGATTCTGCTGCTCACGGCGGAGGATCCGAGCAAGGACATTTCGCTCTACATCAACTCGCCCGGTGGTTCGGTGACGGCGGGTATGGCCATCTACGACACCATGCAGTTCGCCGAGTGCGACATCGCCACCTACGGCATGGGTCTGGCCGCGTCGATGGGGCAGTTCCTGCTGACCGCGGGCACCAAGGGCAAGCGTTTCGCCCTGCCGCACGCGCGGATCATGATGCACCAGCCGTCGGCCGGCATCGGTGGTTCGGCCGCCGACATCGCGATCATGGCCGAGCAGTTCGCGCACACCAAGCGCGAACTCAACGAGCTGCAGGCGCTGCACACCGGCAAGACCGTGGAGCAGGTCAACATCGACGCCGACCGGGACCGCTGGTTCACCGCTCAGCAGGCCTTGGAATACGGCTTCATCGATCGCGTGATCAGCCACGCGAATCAGACCAACGGCGTAGGCAACTAGACGCCATCCGGACTCTCTGTCCGTTCAGCGCATCAGCCGCTTCCACACACAGACTTTGGAGACCAAGATGGCCAACCAGTTTGACCCACGCGCAGGCCTCGGCGGTATGGCGCCGCGGGGTGCCGAGTCGCGCTACATCCTGCCGTCGTTCATCGAGCACTCGAGCTTCGGCGTCAAGGAGTCCAACCCGTACAACAAGCTGTTCGAGGAGCGCATCATCTTCCTCGGCGTGCAGGTGGACGACGCGTCGGCGAACGACGTCATGGCCCAGCTGCTGGTGCTCGAGTCGCTCGATCCCGACCGCGACATCACCATGTACATCAACTCGCCCGGTGGTTCGTTCACCTCGCTGATGGCCATCTACGACACCATGCAGTACGTGCGCGCCGATGTCGCGACCGTCTGCCTCGGCCAGGCCGCCTCGGCCGCGGCGGTGCTGCTGGCCGCGGGCACGCCGGGCAAGCGTGCCTGCCTGCCGAACGCCCGCGTGCTGATCCACCAGCCCGCGCTCGAGGGTGGCATTCAGGGGCAGGTCTCGGACCTGGAGATCCAGGCCGCCGAGATCGAGCGCATGCGTCGCCTGATGGAGACCACGCTGGCCTACCACACCGGTAAGGACGCGGACCAGATCCGCAAGGACACCGACCGGGACAAGATCCTGACCGCGGCGGAGGCCAAGGATTACGGGATCATCGACCAGGTGTTCGACTACCGCAAGCTCAGCGCGCAGAAGAAGTGATCGACCGGAGCGAATCGCCGATCCCGGCGGTGATTCGCTCGTAAGTTGCTCCACCCCAGGGAATTCCGGCCGGGAAGTGCGCCTCGTTGCGTGCTGCCCGGCCGGACCGCTTCAGTGCCACGGCTGGCCCGGAAACGCTTCGGTCACCAGCCCCGATGAAACAAGCGGCCGGCGCACGAAAAGGCTGCTGAACGGACACAACGCACTCCGGTGCGGTGAGAACTCGCACAACCCGGCGGAGAAACATGCTCGAGTTGTCGACCTCCATCGCACACACCAGGTACGGTCAACCTAGGGACCTTTGCTCCCGGTTGACAGCACTGCCTCACCCACCGGAACCGGTCGAAGCGTTTGCGACTACGGCCGGTGGCGCGAACAGTTAACGCGGCAGATAGCTGGCAACCTGGACGGACGGTTGCACGCGGACAAGGAAGTAGGGACCCACGAGATGGCGCGCATCGGAGATGGCGGCGATCTGCTCAAGTGCTCGTTCTGCGGAAAGAGCCAGAAGCAGGTCAAGAAGCTCATTGCGGGACCAGGGGTGTACATCTGCGACGAGTGCATCGATCTATGCAACGAGATCATCGAGGAGGAGCTCGCCGAGTCCAGCGAGGTCAAGCTCGATGAGCTGCCCAAGCCCGCGGAGATCCGGGACTTCCTGGAGAACTACGTGATCGGGCAGGACACCGCCAAGCGCACACTCGCGGTGGCCGTCTACAACCACTACAAGCGCATCCAGGCCGGCGACAAGGGCCGCGACAGCCGCGGCGAGGTCGTCGAGCTGACCAAGTCGAACATCCTGATGCTCGGCCCGACCGGCTGCGGCAAGACCTATCTCGCGCAGACGCTGGCCAAGATGCTGAACGTCCCGTTCGCCATCGCGGACGCGACCGCGCTGACCGAGGCGGGCTACGTCGGTGAGGATGTGGAGAACATCCTGCTGAAGCTGATCCAGGCCGCGGATTACGACGTCAAGCGCGCCGAGACCGGCATCATCTACATCGACGAGGTCGACAAGATCGCCCGCAAGAGCGAGAACCCGTCGATCACCCGCGACGTCTCCGGCGAGGGCGTGCAGCAGGCGCTGCTGAAGATCCTGGAGGGCACCCAGGCGAGCGTGCCGCCGCAGGGTGGGCGCAAGCACCCGCACCAGGAGTTCATCCAGATCGACACCACCAACGTGCTGTTCATCGTCGCGGGCGCGTTCGCGGGCCTGGAGCGGATCGTCTCCGAGCGGACCGGCCACCGCGGCATCGGTTTCGGTTCCGAGGTGCGGTCCAAGTCCGAGATCGACACCGCCGATCACTTCGCCGAGGTGATGCCGGAGGATCTGATCAAGTTCGGCCTGATCCCCGAGTTCATCGGCCGCCTCCCGGTCGTCGCCTCGGTGACCAACCTGGACAAGGAATCGCTGGTCAAGATCCTCTCCGAGCCGAAGAACGCACTGGTCAAGCAGTACGTCCGGCTGTTCGAGATGGACGGCGTCGACCTCGAGTTCACCACCGACGCGCTGGAAGCGATCGCCGATCAGGCGATCCTGCGCGGCACCGGCGCTCGCGGTCTGCGCGCCATCATGGAGGAAGTCCTGCTGCCGGTGATGTACGACATCCCCAGCCGCGACGACGTCGCCAAGGTGGTCGTCGACTCCGACACCGTCACCGAGAACGTGCTGCCGACCATCGTGCCGCGTAAGGCGCAGCGGACGGAACGCCGGGAGAAGTCGGCGTAACCCGACGTCAGACCTGAAAGAAGCCATCGCAGCACGCGGTGGCTTTTTTCTTGTGTAATCGCCCAACATTTGGGGTACTCCGAGTTCAGGGTTGAGCACACAGCCTAGTTCTGAGCTCACGAGGAGCCCCGGGCGCAACGCATTGCCGGCAACGGACGTCAATTGCCGTGCGCGACAGGACTGAGATCCTCATGTCGACAACCCTTTCTACTTCCGCATCCGCTGCGGGCACGACGTCGAGAACCGGCCCCACACCGAACCGAGGTGTGGCACCCAACCGTGCGAGTTTGCCGAATATGTCCGAAGCGCAAGCCCGGCTGCGCGTCTCGATCACCGCTCCCAGCGAGCAGGTGACGCTGTGCGCGCTCGCGGGTGAAGTGGACTTCTACACCGCGGGCCAGTTCCGATCGCAGTTGCTCGGTTCCATGAACACCGCCGGACCGCTGGTGGTCATCGACCTGTCCCAGGTGACGTTCTTCGGCGTCGCCGGTTTGCACGTGCTCATCGAGGCCCGCAGCCGGGCCGAGCACACCGACCGGCGGATCCGCCTGGTCACCGGGCCGCGCTGTGTCGATCGGCTGCTCGCGGTCGCGGGTGACGTCGCGACTTTCGATACCGCCGCCAACCTCGTCGAGGCGTTGCTCGACGCCGCTTAGTTCCACCGGCGGTGGTGGACACTACGATTCGATCATGTTTGCTCACCGCCGCCTCGAACGGAAGATCGACGCGCTGAACTACAAAGTCGATCTGATCCTCCAGCACCTGGGGATCCAAGACCTCCCGGCGATTCCCGCCGAACCGATCCGGGCCGTGCCGACCGCCGCACGGCCCGCTTTCAGTTGGGCCGAGATCGACGCGCTCTTGCTGCACGACAAGAAGATTCAAGCGATCAAGCGTTACCGGGAGTTGACCGGCGCCGGCCTCAAAGAGGCCAAGGACGCCGTCGAACAGCGGCACCGGTACTGATCGGTCACAGCGGCACCGGTCGTTCGTGCACCACGTGCTTCATCACCAGGGTCGAGGTCAAATGCTGAACGCCGGGAAGCGTGGCCAGCTTCTCGTCGTAAAGCTGTTGGAACGCAGGCAGATCCGCCGCCACGACGCGCAGCAGGAAATCCGGATCGCCGAATAGGCGTTGCGCCTGCAATACGTGCGGTATCTCCGCGACCGCCTGCTCGAACGCGGCCACGGTGGTGCGATCCTCTTGCCGCATCGTCACGAAGACCAGCGCCTCGAAGGTCAGCCCGACGGCCGCGGCGTCGACCAGTGCGCGGTAGCCGCGGATGACTCCGGACTTTTCCAATTCCCGCAGCCGGCGGTGGCACGGCGACAAGCTCAGCCGTACCCGCGCGGCGAGGTCGGTGATCGTCAGCCGTCCGTTCTGCTGGAGCTCGGCAAGAATCTTCCGGTCGATGCGATCCATGCGGAAGATCCTTCCATAGATCGTCGCTGAGCTGCGAAAACTTGGAATCACCTGCTTGATCAACCCGCCTATCCTTCCTTCGGGTAATCATTCGAAGGGAGCAGTTCCGCATGGCAGTCGGGTACATCGCCGCGTTTTGGACCGTGTCGGTCCTGCTGATTCTGGTGCCCGGCGCCGATTGGGCGTATGCGATCGCCGCCGGTCTGCGCGAACGGTCGGTGCTGCCTGCCGTCGGGGGACTGCTGCTCGGATATGTCGCGTTGACCGCGGTGGTAGCGGCCGGCGTGGCGGCGGTGGTCGACCGGAATCCCGTTGTGCTGACCGCGCTTACGGTGTTCGGCGGGCTGTATCTGATCTGGCTCGGCGGCACCACCCTGGCGTCGGCGAGCACTCCCGCCGCGCTGCCCGAGCAGGCGAACCCCGCGCCGTGGGGGACCAGCGTGCTGCGCGGCATCGGGATCAGCGGCCTGAACCCCAAGGCCATCCTGCTGTTCCTCGCGCTGCTGCCGCAGTTCACCGACCGGACCGGTTCCTGGCCGCTCGCCGCCCAGATCGGCACGCTCGGCCTCATCCACACGCTGAGCTGCGCGGCCATCTATCTGTGCGTCGGCGTCTTGGCCCGCACCGTCCTGCGTGCTCGCCCCACCGCGGCCCGCCTGGTCACCCGGGTGTCCGGCGTCGCCATGGTCGTCATCGGGGCGTTGCTCTTGGTGGAACGCCTGCTGTGAGCGGAACAGGGCACCTCGAGCCGGCGCACAATTCCGGAAAAAGTTTCTGGTAACGCATCACTACCGTCGACCGATGTACCTGTCGTGGAGTTCATTTTGGTCGCCATCGCTGCTGCCTACATCGCGGTCACCGACTTCGTTGGTGGAGTGGCAGGCGCCCTGGGGTCCTCCGGTAGGTAGATAGACCGGGTCGCGGGTGAACACCTGCAGGCATCCGCGGTCCGCGCAATCCCGACTGCCCCGAGGTCGACTCGAACATCGACCTCGGGGCAGATCCATATCCGGGGTCAGCTGGGCTGGCAGGCAGTGTCCCCGTCGGGCAGCCGGCCATGGACGAGATACTCGACCGTGACGGCGCGAGCGCATGCGCTGGTGCCCGGGACGGAACCCGGGAGGCCTTGGGGCCTGGTCTGCGGCAGGACGAGATGGCCGGGTCGGCCGACCACCGTGATCAGCCGCGAGGCGGGGATGATCGAGCGTGCCGCGCGGGCCCCGGAGATCGGTGTCACCGGGTCCCGCTCGTTGGCCATGAGCAGTGCGGAGCCGATCCGGTCGAAGCCCGCCGTGCCTGTGCCCGTGTGCGATTCGGGCCAGAACGCGCAGACGGCGGCAAAGTTCATGCCCAAGTAGGTCAATGGCGCGTTAGCGGCGAGTTGTCTTGCGGTGTCGACTATCTCGTCGATGTCGTGGGTCCAGGAGTCGATGTTGCAGGTGCGGGCGGTCCACCACCCGGTCCGCGAACCGGCGAGGGTGATCTCCTGTCCTAGTTCGTCCAGCAACGGTGGCAGTCTGAAGGCCAAGGCGGCGTTCAGTTGTGCGCCGGGGGAGGGGGCGTCGAGCCCGGTCCGTAAGGTCAGCAGCTTGCGTTCCAGTACCTCGTACGGGCTGTTGTCGAGGCCGAAGAACAGCATGTTGAGATCGTTGCCGCTGAAGGTGTGATCGAGCGGCAGCGGGATGGGGTGCGCCGTCAGGTCGGCGCGCAGTCTGGTCAGGGAACTCAGCACTGTCGCCGAGGTATCGCCGAACACCGTGCCGCGGGCGGCGAGCCACGGTGCGAACTGTTGCTCGAGCACTCGCTGCTGGCGCAGGGCGCGTTCGGCATAGCTTGCGGCAGTGGACATTCCAGGATTCTCGACCGAATCGAGGACCATGCGCTCGATCCGATCAGGGAAGGAACGTGCCAGTTCGAGTCCGAGCAGCGTGCCCTGCGAGACGCCGAGATAGCTCCAGGTTGATGCATCCAGCAGGGCGCGCACCAGGTCCAGATCCCGAACTGTCTGCCAGTACGTGATGGTCCCGATCGTGGAACCACCCGCCGGGGTACGTGGCGCGCGGTCGACGCAGGACCGAGCCCAGTCTCGAGCCCGGCTGAGTTGAACCCGTACCGATTCGGTCGAGAAGTCGAGCACGTCGGTGCGGTCGTTGCGTCCGGTGCCCATGAGTAGCGGATCGCCCGAAAGTGTTGCATCACAATCCTGGTCAGTGCTGGATGTACGGGTGCCTCGCGGATCGAAACCCAGCAGGTCGTAGTTCTCCCGCAGCTCGGGGAACGCCGTCGCCCACTCGATCGGATTGAGCAACGATCCCGCCCCCGGACCGCCCGGACTGGTCAACAGCTGCCGTGGCCGCGCGGTCGTCTGCTGTGCGGGCAGGCGCGAAATCTGGAAGGTCGCAACAGCTCCCGAGTTGGGTCGGGTCCAGTCGAGCGGCGTCCGCACCGACGCGCACTGCAAACCGTCGAGCAGCAGCGCGCGAACGCCGGACTGTGGACTACCGTGTGCGGCCGCGACCAGACCGGCCTCGGCGCAGGGGCTCCAGTTCAAGCGTTGCGTGGCCAGCTCGGCCGGCACCGCGGGCGCACCATCGGGGTACTCGATGAAATGTGCAGGTGGCGGATGAAATTCGGCATTGTATGAGCCGCTGTCTGCCGAGGCGTGCCCGGCCATCAGCGACAGGGCAACCGCGAGAACGGGCACGAACAAGACAGGTCGCCGTCCTCGGCGCATGGAATCCCCCTCCACCCAAATGGCCTCGAGTCAGTGTAATCAGATCGGCCTCGATGTCGTTGTCCGACGATCGGTTACGAACAACAATGGGGCCATGTCGACGGACCCGCTGCTGACCGAAGTCCGAGCGTTGTGGGAAGGGCTGGCGGCGGTGCCGGTTTCGTTCACTTCGAAGATCGGCGTCAGCGTGGTGGTCTCACCGGAGGCGCTGATCTGTCCGCCAGGGTGGGTGGGGATCATCGTGTTGTGTGGGCAGGCGATCGTGACTGCACCCAGTTCTGCTGTGGCAGTGGCGATTCGCGTCGCAGTGGCACAGCTGTCGGTGGCTGATCTCGTCGCCCCCGATGTCCTCGGCGGGGTGTTGCCGCTGGAGGAGGTGCTTGGCCCGGCGGTGCTGGCCTACGTGGACGAGGACGGCTTCCGCCCTGCACCGAGTTCGCTCTCTGTCGAATCTCTGCCCGCCGAGCACCTCGACCTGCGCAAACTGGAGGCACGGTCCGGCGATCAGGACGCGGCCGAGAGCGGCCTGGACGAGATCAGCTCTCCCGCCTTCGCCGTCCGCGACGGGGCAGACCTGATCGCCGCCGCCGGATACCGCACCTGGCCCGGCCGGACCGCCCACCTCTCCGTCCTGACCGCGCCGGACCGTCGCGGACACGGCCTGGCCCGAACAGCAGCCTCCGCAGCGGTGGCACACGCACTCGATGCCGGGTTACTTCCCCAGTGGCGAGCACGCCCACCGCAGTCCAGAAAAGTCGCTGCCGCACTGGGCTTCCGCGAACTGGGCACCCAGCTCAGCATCAAGTTGCGCTGAACGCGCCAGCGATCACGCCGGTGGTGAAGGCATCCCATTCGTCGGGCGTGAATACCAGCGCGGAACCGTTAAGGTTCTTGGAGTCTCGGACACCAACCAGGCCGTTGGTGAGAAACGCAACCTCTACGCACTCGTTATTCGGCGCGCTGTGGCTGCTCTTGAACCAGCGGGCGTCAGGTAGCGGGACGCTCATGCCATGTGCTCCCTTGCGATTTTCCTGATCAGATCTCTGCTTGCCACCGAATCCAACGCAGCGTGCTCGATTGCGGTGTACAGGTCATGATACCGCTGCACATCGATGGATTCTTCGAGATACATGTCGATAGTCGAACCCTCCACGTAGACCACCGTCGGCTCAATCGGCGCGCCGGTAGCGGTGCTGCCGAAGGTCAAAATCATGAAGGGGCCACTGGATACGCCACGCGGAAAGCCGGCGCTGAAGGGGAGCACACGGAGGGCGATGTTCGGTCGGGTAGACATGTCGGCGAGATGACGTAGTTGGGCTGCCATGACCTGCGGGCTGCCGGATACTCGGCGGAGCGCGGCTTCGGAGACGACAGCGAAAAGGTCTGTCGGCCGATGTCTGCGCGTCACGTTGTTCTGCCGTTGCTCCTTGATCTGAACCCACCGGTCACACTCGGCCGCATCGTCTTCCGGACTGGCACAGAACAGGCCCCGGATGTAATCGGGAGTCTGTAGCAGTCCCGGTATGAGTTCTGGCTGATACGTTCGCAATTCGACCGCCGCTGCCTCCAACTTGATGTAGCCGTCGAAGTGAATCGGGACTCGATCGGCGGCCTTGTACCACCACGTCTTCACATTCGCCTGCCGGGCAAGCGCGATCACGATCTCGGCTTCGGCGTCGGAGATCCCATACAGATCGCAGGCTGCCTGGATCTCGCGCACTTGTACCCGGCCGTTCAAGCCACGCTCCAGTCGTTGCAAGCTGCTCGAACCGATCTCCAGTAGCTCCGCGGCCCGCTGCTGGCTCATTCCGGCGCGAGTCCGCCAATCGATCAGATACCGGCCGAGTTGCCTTCGCGGCAGGGTAGATCCGGTGTCCGACATGCATTCCTCCCCATTTCGGGCGGGCCGTTCGACCCGCGTCGGGTAGATCATGGCAACTGCCGCGGGAGGTTTGCTGGGGATTCGGGGGACTTCATCCGGGCCGCCCGAAGCCGCACACATCACCACCCTGACAGGTGTTTTGTTGATGTGCGCCCGGTGAAGCGGCAAAGAGTCCACGGCAAATCTAGCAGCTTCATTGTCAGCCGGGCGCACCCCCGAACCGGCTATCCGAGGCGAGGCTGCTCATGAACACGGATACACCACCTACTAGCTGTGTCTACCGTCGGTGTACCGATGACCCACCCGGGGGCAGGCATGCGAATGGCGGCGGAATAATCTTGCGGCCGAGGGCATCTCGGTGCTGACCGATCCGTTCCCATCGAAACACGAGCTGCTACAGGCCTGTCGGGGCGTGCCGCCGGGGGATCATCCGCTGCTGCGGCTGGCGCGGGAGTTGACCGATCTGCACGAGCAGCGGTTGTGTTCCGCCAGGGATACCAACGCCGAGCGCAGGCACATCGATGACATCGACTCGCGGCGTGCGGATTTGGTCCGCGACATCGATCGCTGGGTTATTTTGCAACTGCCGCCGTCGCACGGCGCCGCGCATATCCACACCGAGACACTCGGGGCAGTGGTCGACAAGCTGGCACAATACACCGCTTGTGCGTTCGCGGCGTTGGCCGGCGCGTCGCAGTGGGAACTGGGCGACGCGTGGGAGCAATTGGCCGAATTGGCTCTTGGCTACGACGATTTGGCGGCGGAGTTGAGTGCTGGGCGGAGGCGTTTGCCTGGCGGTCCGTAGCCGGCTCGCGCTTCACCAGGTGGCTTTGGTCTGCTCGTTTTCCATGCGGTAGTAGCGGCGGGTGAGGTCGAGGAGGCGGGCTATCTCGTTGGTCATCGAGGTGGGGCTCATCGGTGTCGCGACGATCGGGTCGCCGGATTTGATGTAGTAGCGGCCGTCGTCGGCATAGTCGGCCCAGAGGAAACCGCGGCCGTCGGTGGTCGGCCTGGAATCTATTGCCGGACCGGGGAATACGGTGATCTCGCCGACCGCGGTGCGGTCGCGTTTGAACATGCGGTTGAGTTGGTCGTTGATGCTGACTTCGTCGGGGCGGCGACTGTAGCGTTGACGGTCGGCGGCGATCTCGTCCCTGCGGAAACTGACCGCCGGATGGGTGCCTGCCTGTGCTTTCGGCAGCGCGGCCACCGCCGCGGCGGCCACCTCGCTCGGTGCGCACAGACCCATGAGCACGTCGCCGCCGGTGTCTTCCGCGGTGCCGGGCAGCTGAACAAGTGTGGCGCCGGACCCATTTCGGACCGTGCCGTGGAACCGGAACACCGCGGCGAGCCCGGAACCGCCGAAACCCTTGGATTCGACCCGGGTTTCGGGTTCCAGCAGGGTCGTCAAGGCGAGTTCCAGGTTCTCGGAATACCGGCCGAGCAACTCTTGGACCGCCGACTCCCGTTGCCGCACCAGGTCATCCCAGTCGACCGCCGTCGTCGGGCGGAACGCCAGGGGATAGGGCAGGCGGTCACGACCGTAGGCCGACCAGAGGATGTCGAACTCCTGGCCGGTGAATCTCCAGCTGCGCACGCTCAGTTTTCCCCGATCACCGGGGGCACGGCTTTGGTCGGTTCACCGAGGAGTTCCTCGGACCAGTCCCCGATCAAGTAATCCTTGGTCTGGTGGGCGCCTTCATCGTCGTCCTTCTTGCCGCCGGCGCCACCCATCGGCATGCCGCTCATGCCGGGCCGGCCCGCGGCGCCGGTGCTGGTGCCTGCGCGGGCGGCCAGCGGGGCGGTGGTTCCCGGTTGTCCCGGGGTGCCGGGGATGCTGCGGCCGGGGGAGGGGGTGCCCGGAGTGGTTGGGGTGCGCGGACTTCCGGGGCTGCCCGGGCTGCCCGGGCTGCCGGGCGAACGGGTGGTCGGGCTGTTGCGGCTGGGCGTCGGCGTCGTGACCGGTGTTGTGCCGGGGTTGTTCTGGTTCGGTGTTGCCGAGGTCGTACTCGGCGTCGACGTCGGATTGTTTGCCTGAGTGGTGGATTGAGGTGACGTACCCGACGGGGTGGTCTGCGGAGTGTTGCTCGCGGGCTGGGTCGAGTTCGGATCCTGGCTCGGATTACCGGACTTGTTGCCCGACTTGTCGCCGGACTTGTCTTCGTTCGACGCGGGATTCTCCTGCTTCGGCTGATCGCCGGCACCGGATGACGTCTGCGGGCTGGGCGCAGTCGACGGCGGACTCGACGGCTGATCCGGATTGCTCACCAGCGTCGGGCTGTTGGGCACGACCGGAACCCCGTTGTCCGTCTGGTTCGCGACCTGCCAGTACACCGTGCGCAGCACGCGCCGAGCCTCAGCGGTCGCCTCGGTCTGATTGTGGTCGTCGACCTTGAGCACGCCTTCGCTGGGCAGCGTCTTGCCGCGCAGATCGGGGCTGCTGTCGCCGGCGCGGGGCATGAGCGCCTGGGTTTGGTGGAGGCCGGTGTAGAGCTCGGACAGCTTCACCGAAATGAGCTCGGTGGAGAGTGTCAGCTGCTGCGACATGTCCACGTACCGGCCCACCGATTGGACCGCCTGGTCTGCGGCCTGACCTCTCCAACCGTTGGCGACGGTCGCCTTGATCGCGTCACCAAATGTGTGCGACTTCTCCCGGAATGCTGCACTGACGTTCTGCCACATCTGCGAGGCTTCCCACGCTTGGCCGGGTTTCATAACCTCGACCTTGCTGATGAGATCTTGCAGTGTGCTGGTCTCGATGACGAACAGATCCTGCCCTGGGTCGGTGATCGACGGCGGGTCGTAACCCTGCTCGAGATCCTGTGCCAGTTTGCTGAGATGCGAGTAGATCGCCGTACGGTCGTCGTTCCACTGCTGCTGAGCCGCAATGATCCGCGCCTGGTAGTCGTCCTGACTCATGAGCCGTCCTTCCCCGGGACGTCGAGGGTCGGGATCTGCTGGCTGTTGGTTTCATCGACCGCGTGGTAGTTCGCCATGGCCTGCGCGAAGACTTGGCGCATAAGTTTCACTTCATCGATGTGTGTCTCGAGAGATGACTCGAGCGAGGTGTCGCCGCCTCGGCCCTTGAGCGCAAACTTCCGCTCTAAGACAGGGCCGGACGGCATTCCGCCGAATCCCGTAGCCCACGAAACACCGCGCATAGAGCTGCGCATATCGTCGAGGTCGTCTAGATACGTCTCACACTTCGCGTCGAGATCCTTGCCGACTTCTGGACTCAGTCGCAGCTCGCCTGCGTTGGCTCGGTCGAGCAACTGGCGCCAGTCTGACGGTTGCGCAGCTGAATCCATTGTTCAGTTCCCTCCGCCGGGCAAGTATTTCGCAAAATCGTTTGCATGCCGGGTCGCCTGGTCGCACGGATCGCCGAGCTTGCCGACCGAATAGCGCGTAGTGACCAGGAATGCCACCGTTCCTGCCGCTCTCCCCTGGGGAACTTCGACAGCTACGCCACAATCGAGCCGTTTCTCGGCATCATCGGCGAACAAGAAACGCAATGCCGGATGCCCCCCGACTGTGAGCGGTACTACGCTCTCGAGGTCTTGCCGCTGTCGAACCTGCTGAAGCGAGGGTTCGCCGGAGTAGATCCCCAGGTCGTACCATTTGGCCGTTGAACGCCAGGCACAGACTTTCCAGCCGGTTGGGTCGAACCTTGCGATGTCCTTGGTTCGGGTGTCGGGATTGAGTTCATCAGCCCGCAGCGCGTCGTCCGGCAGCGCGGTACACGGATCCCAGATCGCCGTATCCGGATCCTTGGACCCCGACGGCTTCACACTCGAGCTAGCTGAACTCGCCCCCGTCCCCGTAGGCACCCCATCCGTCGCCTTCTCACACCCCGCCAACACCAACCCAACACCCACTACCAGGGCGATACCACGCAGCTTGCTCCCCCTGCTGGTCATCCGTTCCCCTAACCGCCGGTGTCCGAAATCCATCCGGAGGTGGCTGTAGCCCGGTGCCCACCCCCTTTACCTGGGCAAACCGTACCGCCGACCACTCGCGGCCCGCAACAACACGGGCGCATTTTGGCAGCCGGTCAAACGACCCCCGGATCCGGACCGGAACTCATCCGACCCGGATCCGCGCACAACAGATCACCACGATCAGCGTTCACAAGTCAGGCAACACGCCCAACCGGCAATCACACCCGCTGCGCCCCCATCAACGTGCTATCGAATGTAGGCCGCGGCCGATCCGGATTGTCCCGGATGTGCTCGGTGGCCCGGGTGATCGCCTGGCTGTACCGCGAGCTGGCCGCGTTGTGCGTCAGCAACGCGACACCGATCATCATCGGCGCCACCGCGTGCACCCCCGCATCGAACCACCGCGCATCCCGCACATGGGGATAGGTGTTCAGTCCGATCGTCAGTGCCAGCAACACGATTTCGGCCGTGACCACCTGGGTGCGACTGTTCAGCACGCCCCATTCGGCCAGCTTGGTGGTGCCGATCATGATGATCACCAGGCACACGCTGATCATCGCCTCGACCAGATAACTGAACCAGTACAACGGATCCGTGATGCCGTCCGGCGCGATGTTGTGCTGCACGTTGACCGCCGACCACAGCATGCCCGCGATCACCACGCCCGCCAGCGCGCGCAACGACCAGGCGCGATGCCGGTACAGCGAGGCGAGCTGCGCGTGCGGGCTGGACTCACGACGCTGTGCGGCAATGGCTTTGCGGGCCATCAGCAGGTCGCGGATGTCCGCCTTTTCGATGGCTTCCTTGGTCTGTCTGGCACGGTCGGCGGCGTTGGACACCGCCTCCGCGTACTTCCATCGCTGGCCGCGGTCCTGGGTGCGGATGCGTTCGGCCAGTTCGCGTTCGGCTTCCAGCTCGTCCTCGGCCAAGACCTCGGTCAGTGCGGGATCGAACTGGTAAGCCAGTCGACCGCGGGCCCGCTCGACCCGCCTGGCCAACTGCGCGACTTCGTCGAAGGGGTGTTCCTCGGGCATGCTGCTCCAAAAGTGGATGGGCTGAACGGAACTCGACAAATCGGGAGATGCCGGGCTGCCCGATCACCGGGAGCTGGGTAGTAGCTCGCTGCGAGGGTAGCGGACAGGTGGCATCGACACCTACTCTTCATAGTCGATTCAGCGCGCCGAGGACACGGTCGAGCGTTATCTGCGCCGAAAATCCCGGCGAGTCACTCGGGCTCGATGGCCATGTCTTCCTGGCTCCAGAAGGCGCGCATGCGGATGATCTTGCCCGCCTCGTCGAATTCCATCAGGTCGATGGGCGACAGGGTGAAGCGCTGCCCGCCGACCCGGGTGACGATGGTGAACATGAAGGCGGCCTCGTTGCCGGCGATGCGCACGGTCTCCGCCCGCAGCTCGGTGTCCCGGTCGAGCGCGCCGATCACGTCGTAGAACTCGCGGATGGCGGCGTGTCCCTGCCGGACGGGGGTGCCGACCGGATCTTCGACGGTCGCCTCGGGCGCGTAGAGCTCGACGATGGCCTCGGTCGGGCCGGCGCCGACCAGCTTGACGTACTGCTCGATCGCGTCGCGGATCTGCTTGGACATCGGAACTCCTGCCGAATTGGAACGTGTTCTAATTCGGCAGACTAGCAGCACAGCCGCGGGGGCGGTCAAGGATCGGTTCCGCGCTCTCGTAGCGCTGTCCGACGGCGATCGATGTGACTCGGGCCGTGGGGAATCCCCCCGAAAGTTGCATTGCCCCCGCAGACGCTGTGCTGTTGTCGGCATCCGCGTCGTGGGACACGGTGACGGTCGGCGATCCCGATCGCGCCCGGTGCCGGGGATCGTCATTGATCCCCCGTGGTTCGCCGTTGAACCTTTATCCCGCGCTGATGCTTTCGTAGATTCTGTCGCGTTTACCGGCCGTGGTGTTACCCCCGGTCCTGTGAGCGGAACAGTGGAGAGTTTTGTCCTTTTTGCCCGCTGATTACTGCTTTCGGCGGCCGCCGACCAGGAAACTCATCGCTAACTCCGCCGAACCGGTCCCGGTGTGTCGGCCTTGCCCTGCCGGTGAAGTGCTGTTTACTCGGTCCGGTCAACCAGATGTTCGAGTGACGAGTGGAAGCGGAGGAGACATGGCACTGCCTACCATGACCGCGGAGCAGCGCACTGAAGCGTTGGCCAAAGCGGCAGCGGTCCGCAAGGCGCGCTCCGAACTGATCGGCAAGGTGAAGGCGGGCAAGGTTTCGGTCGCCGACCTGCTGAAGAAGGCCGACTCCGATGAGCTGGTCAAGAAGACCAAGGTCGCCGCGGTGATCAAGGCTCTGCCAGGTGTCGGACCGGTGAAGGCCGCCAAGTTGATGGATCAGGCGGAGATCCCGGAGGATCGTCGGATCGGCGGGCTCGGCGCACGTCAGCGTGCGGCGCTGCTCGACGCCCTGAAGGACTGACGAGCTACAACTCGCGGTTGTTAGAACCGGGGAACGAAACCTCACGTCGGTGGCGCGGCTCTGCCTCGCGAGGGACCGCCTGCTCGCGGTCCTGCCACGTAGCTCAGCCCCCAGCCGCACGGACAGTTCAAATGCCCCACAGCGCCTAGACGGGCTGTGGGGCGTTGTCGTCAGCGGGCTCGGCGTCGGGGACGCGGGAACTTGACGTTGAACGGCGCAGGGTCCGACATCGGGAGATCGCCACGCGGCGGCAGCAGCAGACAGGCGAGCCCGAGGACGATCAGCAACGCCGCGGCTACGAGGCTGAAGGCGAAACTGACACCGCTCGTATCCATCGGTCGATGGAAAGCGTGGTAGACAAAATGCGGCACGCTGAAAACCAGCCAGCCGATGCCCGCCATGCGCGCCGCAGCGGTGGAATCGAGCACGAGGGCGGTCACGGTCACCGCGGTGAGCGCCAGGAAGAACGCGCCGACATCGCCGGCCAGATGATGGTTGTACGGGCCGTCGGCGGCGATCCAGTGCATGCCGAATCCGGGGAAGCTGGTGTACCAGGAATGCGGCGCGACGGTGGCCCACAGCCCGACGACCGCACCTTGAACGGCCAAGACCGCCAGGACGATTCGAGTGATCAACAGGCGGCGGCGGTACTGCTCGAACCGCATCCGCACGCGTAACCCCTCCTGCGTGCCCTCCACCGAAATCCGCATCGGTCTCTCCGTTCCCGCCGAACCGCTCCGATTACGTGCTGTCACGGTAAAACGGCCACCCGGTCCGGGCAAGCGCGATCAGGCCAGCATCGAGGTGTCGTTCGGGGTGGCGACGATCCGATCCGGATGGGTGTAGACGTTCATGGTGTCCCCGCGCAAGAACGCGGCGAGGGTGAGACCGCTCTCGGCCGCCAGATCCACCGCGAGCGAACTGGGCGCCGACACCGCGCCGAGCATCGGAATGCCCGCCATCGCCGCCTTCTGCACCAGTTCGAAAGAAGCGCGGCCACTGACGATGAGCACCAGATCCCTTGCCGGAACCAGGTTCTGCCGCAGCGCCCAGCCGATCACCTTGTCCACCGCGTTGTGCCTGCCGATGTCCTCGCGCACCGCGAGCACCGTGCCGTCGGTGCTGAACAGGCCTGCCGCGTGCAGGCCGCCGGTCGCCTCGAAGAGGAATTGCTTGCTGCGCAACGTGTCCGGCATGCCGGACAGCACCTGCGTGTCCACCACCGCCCCGCCCTCGGCGATCGGATACCGGGACAGGGTGCGGACCTCGTCGAGCGCCGTCTTGCCGCACAGGCCGCACGCGCCGGTGGTGAGGAAGTTCTTGGGCCGCATCGGGATCGGGTGGCGCAACGTGAGGTCGAGGACGTTGTAGGTCTGGCGGCCGTCGTCGTCGGTCCCCGCGCAGTACCGGGCGGCCATGATCTCCTCGGCGACGCCGATCATGCCCTCGCTCAACAGGAATCCGTGCACCAGGTCGACGTCGTTGCCGGGAGTGCGCATGGTGACGGCGAGCGATTCGCCGCCGATCCGGATTTCCAGCGGCTCCTCGACGGCGAGGGTGTCGGGGCGTTGGATCTCACCCGTCGACGAGATCCGGCGCATTCTGCGGCGGGCGGTGACTCTACTCATGAGCGGCTCGTTCGAGTCTGATGGTCACCGACTTGGAGACCGGGGTGTTCGACCGGGCGGCGACATGATCCAGCGGGACAAGGGGATTCGTCTCCGGATAGTAGGCCGCCGCATTGCCGCGCGGGGTCGGGTAGGCGATGAGCCGGAAACCCTCGACGCTGCGCTCGGTTCCGTCGGTCCACTCCGAGATCACGTCCACCAGATCGTTTTCCGCGAAGCCGAGCGCGGTGATGTCGTCGGGATGCACCAGCACCACCTTGCGGCCGCCGTGCACGCCGCGGTAGCGGTCGTCGAGACCGTAGATGGTGGTGTTGTACTGGTCGTGGCTGCGCAGTGTCTGCAGGACGAGCCTGCCCTCGGGCACCGGGGTCCAGCTCAGTTCGTTCACCGCGAAGTTGGCTTTGCCGGTGCTGGTACGGAATTCGCGGCTGTCCCGGGGCGGGTGCGGTAGGACGAATCCGTTGCGGGCGCGCACCTTCGTGTTGTAGTCGGCGCAGCCGGGCACCACGCGGGAGATCGCGTCGCGGATGGTGTCGTAGTCGCCGCGGAAGCGCGCCCACGGGACCGGATGATCCGCGCCGAACAGGGTGAGCGCGAGATCGCAGACGATGGCGACCTCGCTGCGCAACTGCTCGCTCACCGGCTTCAGCCTGCCGGTGGACAGGTGCACCATCGACATCGAATCCTCAACCGACACCTGCTGTTTGCGGCCGTCGCGCAGATCCTGATCGGTGCGCCCGAGGGTGGGCAGGATCAGCGCGGTCCGGCCGTGCACGACGTGGCTGCGGTTGAGTTTGGTGGACACCTGCACGGTCAGTGCGCAGGTGCGCAGCGCGGCCTCGGTCACCGCGGTGTCCGGGGTGGCCGAGACGAAGTTGCCGCCCATGCCGAAGAACACCGACGCGCGCCCGTCGCGCATGGCGCGGATGGCGTCGACCGTGTCGAAGCCGTGCTTGCGCGGGCTGGTGATGCCGAATTCCCGGTCCAGCGCGTCGAGGAACGCGTCCGGCATCTTCTCCCAGATGCCCATGGTGCGGTCGCCCTGCACGTTCGAATGCCCGCGCACCGGGCACACGCCCGCGCCCGGCTTGCCGATCATGCCGCGCAGCAGCAGCAGGTTCGTGGCCTCCTCGATGGTGGCGACGCCGTGCGCCTGCTGGGTGAGACCCATGGCCCAGCAGATGATGATGTTCTTCGATTCGGCCAATTGCTTTGCGGTGCGGTCGAGTTCGGCCCGGGTGAGGCCCGTCGCAGCCAGCACCGTGTCGAAATCTACCGCGCGGACCTGCTTTTCGTACTCGGCGAAGCCGGCGCAGTGGGTGTCGACGAACTCCCGATCCACCACCGTGCCCGGCGCGCGGTCCTCGGCCTCGAACAGCAGCCGGCCGAGCGCCTGGAACAACGCCATGTCACCGCCGAGCCGGATCTGCAGGAAGTGATCGGCGATCGATACGCCGGTGGTGAACCCCTTGACCGTCTGCGGATCCCGGAAGCCGAGCAGCCCGGTCTCCGGCAGCGGGTTGATCGCGATGATCTTCGCGCCCTTGTCCTTCGCGCCGGCCAGCGCGCTGAGCATGCGCGGATGGTTGGTGCCCGGGTTCTGGCCCGCGACGATGATCAGGTCGGCGGCGGCGAAGTCATCGATCGAGACCGAGCCCTTGCCGATGCCGATCGAACTGACCAGCGCGGCGCCCGAGGACTCGTGACACATGTTCGAACAATCCGGCAGATTGTTCGTGCCGAAACTGCGGACCAGCGTCTGATAGAGGAACGCGGTCTCGTTGCTGGTACGGCCGGAGGTGTAGAAGACCGCCTCGTCCGGAGATGCCAAGTCGCCCAGGTGATCCGCGATCAGCCGGTAGGCGTCGTCCCAGTCGATGGGGGAGTAATGGGTGTCGCCCGGGCGCAGCACCATCGGATGGGTGAGCCTGCCCTGCTGACCGAGCCAGTAGCCTGACTTGCCCGCCAGGTCGTCGAGCGAATGGGCGGCGAAGAATTCGGGCGTGACCGTGCGCACCGTCGCCTCCTCGGCGACCGCCTTCGCGCCGTTCTCACAGAACTCCGCCGGACGGCGATGCCCGGTCGGTTCGGGCCAGGCACAGCCGGGGCAGTCGAAGCCGTGCACCTGATTGACCCGCGCGAGGGTACGGGCGGTGCGGATCACGCCCATCTCGTCGATCGCGCGCTTCAGCGACACCGCGACCGCGGTGATACCCGCGGCCTGCTCCTTCGGCGCGGTCACGCTCAGCGCGGACTCATCGATGTCCTCGGTCGGCCCATTACGGTGCATAGTTCGTATTGTCCTCTTCGCGCTGTCTGAGTCGGGCAGGGGACCAGCTACTTCGATGGTATGCACTCGGGACGGTGCGGGTGCGGAACACGCGCTGACCCTAAACCGCGTGCGGCCTCCGGCGCGTCCCCAGATCGCGCCGGATGCCCGGCCCCACCGGAAGGCGGGCTCGCCGGAGTTGGCTCCGCGTTGGCGCGCAGGGCATTACGATGCTAGGGATCGCACGCACGTAGGCGCGGTCGTACAGAGTCCGCCGTCGAACCGGGCAGGGTCGGCGCGACGGCGGCGGTACGCCTAGCGAGAGCATGGCCGATGGGGACGCTGGCACCAGTTGCTGCGCGTGCCGGCGCAGGGCGTCGGCAGGTGGGGAACAGGCGCGCGGGCCGAGTGCTCATCGGCGCCACCGGAATTCTGTACGGCGCTGTGTTAATTCTGTACGGCGTTGTGCTGGTGGGGTTTCCGGGGGTTGCTGCGGTCGGGGATCCGGGGTCGGGGGAACCGACTCCAGGAGTGGTGGAGCCGCGATGGCAGGCACCGAGCAGTGGGCTGAACCGCGGACAAGCTCGTGCTGGGGCTGAGCTTGTCCGGCGGTCGACTGGCTCGGCGTCGCCGGCGTTGCCACCCGATGGTGGTGGAACCCGCGCCGGGCCGGTCTCGACCGGGCCCACGCCGGAACCACCACCATCACTACCTTCGCGGGACGGACCCGCGGGAGTGCGGTACGTCGATGTCCGGCTGGTAGCGCCGGTTCCCGCACGTCAGCCCACCAGTCCGCGGCCGCCGTCAGGGGACGGTGGCGGGACGCACGACGGGCCGGCGTCGCCGGTCCCCGCGCAGCAACCGCCGCCGCAGGACGAGAGCGGGACGCATGACCGGGTGCCGGGGCGGCAGCCACCGTGCGGTGAGCCGGATGGGCCGACCTGTCCGAGTGTGCCGCCGTCGACCGAGCCGAAAACACCGGATGTCACGACACCGCCGATCACGACGCCGACTACTACGACTCCACCTACCACGACCTCACCGGTGACTACGCCGCCGCCGATCACATCGCCGCCGATCACATCGCCGCCACCCGATAGTTCGACATCCGAGGTTGTCCCGCCGCCGGAAGCAGCGGTCCCGTTGCCACCGCCGGTGATCCGGCCGCCGATTGTTGTTGTGCCACCGAGGAATCCGGTCCGGACGCCTGCTGTTGTGCCGCCCGCGCCTGCGGTACTGCCACCTCCGCCGACTGGAACAGTGCCTGCCGCAATGGATCTCACACCGTCGGCGGTTGGTCCGGGTGCCGGTGTCACCGCCAGCGGGCACGGCTGCGATCCGCGGTCGCCGGTCGATGTCTCGATCGAGAATGTCGCCGTCGGTAAGACCGTCGCCGGGGTGGACGGGGCGTTCGAGGTGCCGCTGAGCACCGGCGCGGTGGATGTCGGCCGGCATCAGGTGACGGCGAAATGCGGGCGGGTGCTGGTCGCGCCGCTGGATGTGGTGCTGGTCAGCAGCATCGGGTCGGGCACCTCGACGCTCACCGTGATCCTGTTCTTTCTGCTGCTCGGCGGGTGGTATTACGGCATTCGTCTCGTTTCGCATCTATCCGCGCGGAGGGGCGAATGAACCGTGGTGCCCAGGACATTCGGCGTGCGGTCTGGCCGGTGCTGTTGCTGATCGTGCTGGCCTGGCCCGCCGCGCAGGCGGATGCGCGATCCGCCGAGGTCGACCTGTCCGCGAATTTCGACGGGCACGACATCGCGGGGACGACGGCGGACAAGCCGCTGCGGCTTGAGCCGGACAGCACGGTCCGGGTGGCGATCGAGCTGACCAACAATACGAGCGAACCGTTGCAGATCCGGCACGTCGACCTCGCGGGACAGGTGCTCGGCCTGAGCTTCTTCTCCTATTCCACCGCCGTCGAATTGACCATCGCGCCAGGCAAATCCGACTCGCTGCGCTATCGGCTGGAGTTGCGCGGGCTGGCCGGGCAGGCGACCGGCTTCATCGGTGGTGAGCTGGCGGTCTACGGTGCCGGCGATACCGCGGTGGCGAAGATCCCGGTGGTCACCGATGTGCGCGGGTCGCTGTGGTCAGTATACGGGTTGTTCGGCATCGCGCTGGCCGTGCTGACTGCCCTTGGCTTCGCGGATGCGGCGCTGGCCATTGCGCGGCACCGGCTTTCGGTCAATCGGTGGCAGCGCGGGGTGCGGTTGCTCGCGCCGGGGCTCGGAATCGGGCTGGTGTTCGCGTTCACCGCGTCGGTGGCGCGGTGGTGGGTGCCGGACACCGAACTGTGGCTGGCCTTCGCGGGAGTCACCGCGGCCGTGGCGTTCCTGCTCGGCTACGCGTCGCCGACCCCGGAACCGGACGAGGACGACGACCTCGGCGACGGCGCGGACGAGGTCGACGCGGACGCGACTTACCGCTTCCCGGTCGAGGGGCCGACGCCGTGACCGATCAGGACGAACTCGTCCGGGCGGCGTTGCCCGCCTACGAAATCGGCGCCGAACTCGGTCGCGGCGGGTGCGGCGTGGTGCTCGCGGGGACGCATCGCCGGCTGGGCCGACCGGTGGCAATCAAACGGTGAGCTCTGCCTGCTGGTGATGGAATACCTGCCGGGCGGCACGGTCGGTGAGCGATTCGCCACGCAGGGCTACGATTCCGCGACCGCCGTGGCGATCGCCCTGTCCTGCGCCGCGGGATTGACTGCCGCACATCGGCATCAGGTGCTGCACCGCGATGTGAAGCCGGCGAATCTGATGTTCGCGGCGGGCGGAGCGATCAAGCTCACCGACTTCGGTATCGCCAAGATCGTCGGCGGCGACGAGACCTTGGTGACCAAGGCGGGCGACATCATCGGCACGCCGTCCCACATCGCGCCGGAGCAAGCGCGCGGGCAGCAACTTTCGCCCGCGACGGATGTCTGGCGTACGTCGAGTCGGACATGCGCCGGTTACGCAGGGGCCGTGGTGGATTCGCCAACAGCATCGGTGTGATGATCAGTGCCGCGCTGCTCGCCGTGGCCTTGGTCGGCGCCGGGTGGATCCTGCTCGGGCACCCGCCGACGGTGCTGACGACCGTGAGTTCCGCCGCCCTCGCCGCCGCCGCGGGAGCGGCGACGTCCGTCGGTGCACGCCGGATCGGCAAGCGCCGCCGCTATCTTCGCCGGGCCCAGCGGCAACGTTGAGCGCCGCCTCCGGGCGGTCAGGACTCGGATGTGGGCTTGTCCGGGGAGCGGTAGGTGATCACCCGTTCGCTGATGCGGACACTCCAGCCGGGCGGCAGTTCGGTGGGGGAGGTACCGATGCGGGTCCACTGGTCGGCGCCGGGAGGGGCGATGAAGGTGCCGGAGGTGGCGGGGGCGTCGCGAACGAAGACCTTGCCGCGGTCGACCGAGACGTAGGCGTGCACGCGGGAGACGTGACGGTCGCGTTGGATCACGATGGGCTCGGCGGTGGCGGAGCGGACGGCGTCGTCGGCTTGCGGGCCGCGGCCGATGACGTAGGGGCGATCCAGCGGGAAGGCCGTGCCGTTTTCGAGGATCAAGGTGCCGGCGGCCCGGTCCTTCTCGGCGACCGGACGGACGAGCCGGGCGCGGTCGGCCGAGGTCTTGTGCAGCGCAACGGGTTCGGGCAGCTGCGTCTGAGACCAGGCGAGTTGGCGGTCCGCGGGACGGTTGCCGATCGGCGGTCGCGGTCTGGCGCGTGGTCGCGCCGATTCCTTCGGATGGAGCGTGGTGGAGGACGAGGTGGCCGCCGTGGATCGGGTAGCCGTGGGCGCGGGCCGGGCCACCGACGATGCGCGGGCGGTCGACGACTTCGCCGAGGCCGACGTGTCGGACACGGCCGAGGCCACCGAGGTCGGCGGATCGACGGCCTGGTCGGCACCGGTCGGCTCGGGCGTCGCGGCGAATCCGGCGGCGGCGGTCGGCGCGGGCTCCGTGGCCGGCGTGGGCGCGGACGGCCGGGGCGTCGAAGAACTCTTGGCCGCTTTGGCCGCGCGGCGAAGCGCCACGTTCAGCACGAACCCGCCGCCGGGCACCACACCCGCACGCAGATCGGTGCGCGGCAACGCCTTCAGCGGCGTTCCGGTGTCCGTGCCGACGGTGATTCGGCGCAGCGGTTCGCGCACGATCTCGTCGACCCAGGTGAACGCGCGCGCACCGTCGAGTCGGCGGGTGCCCTCCGCGCCGTTGATCTCGGCGAAGACCGGACCGCGCAGCAGGATCAGCGTGCCGTCGTCGGTCGGCGCCACCACGCCGAACGGCGGCGTCTCGGCGGCGCCGCCGAACACCACGGCCGCCAGCCGCTGGGCGAGCGCCGCTCCGGGATGCTCGGCGTCCGCGACCGCCTCGATGGCGCCGAGGATCCGATCGGTGGAGACGGTTTCACCCGGCAGATAGACGACGACGCCGCCGAAGCGCGCGACCAGGCCATGACCTTGCGCGATACCGACAGTGGACGATTTGCTGCGCACCCGCGCCCTCCTTCCCGGCGCACTACCGACATTCGAAGCCAGCATAGAGCCTGCGCGAACGCCGGATCGGCGCGTACCGCGACGGCGGGAACTTGCCGCGATGCGCAGTCGTGTCCATCTGGAAGTATCGGCCGGTCTCTGAATTCATCGGTGCCGCTGGCATTCTGGCGGTTCGCCGTCCGCGCTGCCAGCTGCCCGTAAATGCCGGCGGCCTGGTGTTTCGTCCAATTCACCAGCGGCGGCAAGTGTGGCGACCGTCTCGCCCGACACCCGGTTTTCTCATCGCGTCCTCGAGTCGCGATGCTGAGTGCCGGCTGAGCGCAACCCTGCTCGGTGGTAGTCGCCCACGTCTCGTAGTCCGACTGCGCCTCGCCGGGCAGGCGTGGCTCCGATCGATGTAGCGGTCCGTGCATCCGACCTGGTCCGTTGAGTCGAGCGCAACCTCCGGCCCTCGGGCTGCATCGTGCCGCGTCGAACTGCGCAACGGCCGCACCCTGTTTCCGTCGGCCGCGCATGCTGTGGAAGCTCCGCACCTACTCACAGCGCGCGGACAGCACCGCGCTCGGCGTCGCGGAACACATCGCACCCGGTGATCACCGCGCCGTTACTGGCGTTCCCGGAGTCCAGCGCGCCACCACCTCAACGTACGGGTGCGGTCGACGGAAACGGCGGGCACGTGGTTGCCCGGCATCAACCGGTGAACTCGGCGGAGTTCTCCTCGAGCCAATTGGTGAACGTGCGGGGAGCGCGACCGGTGAGGCGGGCGACGGTGTCGGTGAGCTGATTGGGGACCCCGTCGGTCCGGCGCCAGTAGTCGAGCAGACCGTCGGCATACTTGGCGGGCATGTAGTCGGCCACCTGCTGCTGCCAAGCTGCGGGCGTGACCTGCTCGATGACGATGGCGCGCCCGGTGATTTCGGCGACGCGATCGATCTGCTCGGTGAAGGTGAGCGTCTCGGGCCCGGTCAGGTGGTGCGTTTCGCCGCGGTGTTCCGGCTTGGTGAGCAGCGCGTATGCGGCTGCGGCGACGTCGATTTCGTGGATCGGGTCGACGTAGGCGTTCGGGTAGGGGAGGTTGATCGGTGCGCCGGTTCTGATCGACCAGGCCCAGCTGCGGGCGTTGCCGGCGAAGGCGCCCGGCCGCAGCACACTGACGGTCATCGGGGCGTCGGCGAGGCCGCGTTCGGCGTCGAGGTGCGACTTGGCGACAGGGTTGGCGTCGGCGTCCGGATCGAGCACCGCCGACGAGGACAGCAGCACAATGTGCTCGACCCCGGCTTCGGTTGCGGCAGAGACGAACTCGCTGATCGAGGCGGCTTCTGCGTAGAGGAACACGGAGCTGACGCCGGCGAGGGCGGTGGGAAAGGTGCTCGGGGCGGTGAGATCGCAAGCGACGCCGGCGACGTCGGCGGGCAGCTCGAGTTTGCCTGGCCGGCCGGAACCGACCCGGACGGCGCGGCCGTCGGCGTGCAGCAGGGTCAGCAGTTGGTTGGCGACCGCGCCGCGGCCTCCGGTGATGAGGATCATGAGAAGTCCTTGGAGAGTTGCGAATTGAACATGAAACGTGTTGGTTGCGTTCCGGGTCAGTGCTCTGCCGGTGCGTTGCGCGGCAGCAAGCGGACCAGGCCGCAGCTGGCGAGGGCGATGGCGGCGACCAGAACCAGGCTGACGATCAGCGCGTGCACCTGCCCGGCGCCTGCGGTGTGGAAGTACACGGTGGTGACGGCGGCCGCGCCGACCGCGTTGGCGAGCTGTTGCACGGCGGTGAGAGACCCACTGGCGCTGCCGGTTTCGTCCTGCTCGATGTCGCCGATGGTGACCTGGTAGATGGTCCCGAAACAGGTGCCGAGGCCGAGACCGAGGATCAGGATCGGCACGGCGATCGCCCACGTGGCGACGGTCGTTCCGGCGGTCACCGCAAGCACGAGCAGTAGTCCGGTGCCGGCCAGGGTGATCAGCAAGCCGATCAGTATGAGGTTGCGGCCGAGACGAGCGATGAACCGGTGCGCCGCGATCGAGGAGATCACGATGCCGGCGGCCAAGGGCGCCAGGCCGACTGCGGCGCCGGTGGGGGTGTAGCCGAGTCCGGCTTGCAGGAACAGGGACAGCACATAGAGCAGCCCGGAGACCGCGGCGAAGAACACCAGGCCGAGCAGCAGTCCCGAGGTGAAGCCCCGGTTCTTGAACAGCGTCGGCTGAATCAGCGGGTTCGCGGCGATCAGCTGGCGGCGGGCGAATAGGCCGAAGCCGACCAGTCCGGCGGCCAGGTAGGCGAAGGACGCGCCGCTCCAGCCGTTGGCCGAGCCGTCGATCAGCCCGAACAGCGCACCGAACATGCCGGCGCCGAGCAGTGCGGCGCCGAGTCCGTCGATGGCGACGCCGCGGTCGCCGGTATCGGCGGGCAGCAGCCGGTAGGCGGCGGCGAACGCGGCGCCACCGAGCACGATGTTGATCAAAAACATGGCACGCCAACCGAATCCGAACAGATCGGCGTCGATCAGGAACCCGGCCAGGATCGGGCCGCCGACCGCGGACAGGCCCATCGTGGGCCCGAACACGCTGAACGCCTTCCCGAGCTGTGCACGGGGAAAGACGGCGGTGAGGATGCCGAAACCCTGTGGAATCAGCAGCGCGCCGAACGCACCCTGGACCAGCCGGGCGGCGATGATCGAGGTCGGATCGACGGCCAGGCCGCAGGCGACCGAGGCGACGGTGAACCCGGCCAGGCCGATCAGGAACAGGCGGCGCCTGCCGAACCGGTCGCCGAGCCGGCCACCGACGACCAGCAGGACGCCGAGGGCGAGGGCGTAACTCGCGCCGAGCCACTGGATCAGCGACTGGCCGCCGAGCAGGTCCGCGGCGATGGTGGGGGCGGCGATATTGGTGATCGTCGAGTCGAGCAGGTCGAGGATGTCGGCCGCGAGGATGACGGCGAGGATCGCCCACATCCGGCCGTTGACCTGGGGTTGTACGGAGGCGGGGTCGGCGATGGTGGTCATGGGACACCTCCTTCGAGGTGAGAAGAAGTGATCGAACTTCGATCGTTACGAACGGTGTTCGTTCGAGCGAACGATACGAGACGAACGTCGTTCGTGTCAAACGGTGTTCGTCCAACGCGTATGCTCGACGCCATGAACGCACCCGTCAGTCGCCGCGCTCGCCCGGCGAAGGCCCCGCTGAGCCGGGACGTCATCATCGAAACCGGACTGCGCATCCTCGACGAGGACGGCCTGGCCGCACTGACCATGCGCCGCGTCGCCCAGGAGCTGGATACCGGCGCGGCCTCGCTCTACGTCTACGTCGCCAACCGGGACGATCTGATGGCCGCGATGCTCGATCACGTGCTCGGCACGATCGCCGACCCGGTCGGCGACACCTGGCGCGAACGGCTGGTCGACCTGGTCGAGACGACTGTCACAGTGATGAGCAAGCACGAAGGCCTGGCGCTCGTGGCCCTCGGCGCGATTCCCACCGGGGCGAACGCGCTGCTGCTGTTCGAACGAATGCTGGCGCTGTTCGCCGAGGGCGGCGTGGACGACCTCACCAACGCGTGGGCGGTCGACCTGATCTACCTGCATATCACCGCCGCGGCCGCCGAGCAGAGCGCCTACAACACCAAGGACCGGTCGCAGACCGAGCATCTCGCCGAGGTCGCCGCGCGCTTCGCCGAGCTGCCGCGGGACCGCTATCCGATGATCACCGCGATGCAGGGACCGCTGCTCGCGGGCGAGGGCGACGCCCGCGGAAAATGGGCGCTCCGGGTGCTGATCGACGGCATTCTCGGCACGCCGGTCACCTGAACTCTAAGATGCGAGGGGTGTCCGTGATCCGACCGGCGACCGAGGTCGACTTGCCAGCCCTCCAGGAAATCGAAATCGCGGCGGGTAAACCGTTCGCCGATATCGGCATGACAGCCGTTGCGGAGGACGAGCCACCCTCGCTGGAGACGCTGCGCGAATTCCAGCGCGCCGGGCGCGCCTGGGTGTGGGCCGACGACGGCGACCATCCGATCGGCTACCTGATCCTCGGCGTCGTCGACGGTGAGGCCCACATCGACCAGGTGTCGGTGCTGCCCGGTCATCGCGGCAAGCGGATCGGCAAGCGCCTGATCGACCACGCCGTGTTCTGGGCGAAAGACCATGGGATGCAAGCGATCACCCTCACCACGTTCATCGACGTCGCGTGGAACGGCCCGTACTACGAGCGCCTCGGCTTCCGCTACCTGACCGACGAGGAGCAGACGCCGGGCCTGCACGCGATCCGCGCGGCGGAGGCGGCGCACGGCCTGGACGGCTGGCCGCGTGCCTCCATGAGCGCCGATCTCGAGTCGTGGTCGTTCGACGGGACGGTCTCGGAGACCTAAGTCGCCGGTGCCAGTGCGGCCATGGCCGCCGGGGTGGCGGCCGCCCGGTCTTCGGCGATCAGGCCGATTCGGGTGCGGCGGTCGAGGAGATCGTCGGCGTCGAGGGCGGCCTCTTGGGTGACCGCGAACTGGAATTCCGCCGCGGTGACATCGATTCCGGGAGCCACCGGCTGAGCCAGCGCCGGATTGTCGTGCGCGGCGGCCAGAATGGTGGCGGCCTCGCTGCCGTAACGGTCGATCAGAACCGGCGGGGCATCGATGCGGTCGCGGGCGGCGCCGGAAACCGCGCCCACCAGGGGAAGTCGCTTCGTGCGGCACGCGCCCGCGGTGAGCCCGGCGCGGGCGACGGCGGCGTCGATGACGTCCTCGGCCATCTGCCGGTAGGTGGTGAGTTTGCCGCCGACAATGGTGATGACGCCGGTGGGGGAGTGCAGCACCGCGTGTTTGCGGGAGATGTCGGCGGTGCTGTCGTCGGCGGTCTTCAGCAGCGGCCGCAGGCCCGCGTAGCTGCCGCGAATGTCCTTGCGGGTCAACGGTTCGCGCAGTGCGGTGTTGATCGTGTCGAGCAGGAAGCCGATCTCGGATTCGGTGGGCTTCGGCTCGTCCGGGACCGGGCCGGGGGCGTCCTCGTCGGTCAGGCCCAGGTACACGCGGCCGTGTGCGGCGGGGAAGGCGAAGACGAAACGGCTGGTGCTGCCGGGGACCGGCACGGTCAACGAGGCGGTGAGGCCGCCGAACGACTCGGCGGAGAACACCAGGTGGGTGCCGCGACTCGGGCGTAGCTCGATGCTGGGATCGACCTCGTCGGCCCACACGCCGGTGGCATTGACGACGGCGCGCGCGCGGACGGTCATGGTCTCGCCGGTCAGGGTGTCGCGCAGCTCGGCCGAATTACCGGTCACGTCAACGGCTTCCACGCGGGTGAGGACGGTCGCGCCCTCGGCGGCCGCGGTGCGCGCCAAGGCGACCACCAGGCGGGCATCGTCGACGAGCTGTCCGTCCCATGATTGGAGGCCGCCACGTAATCCGTTGCGGCGCAGGGTCGGTGCCAGCCGCAGCGCTTCCGCGGCCGCGACCCGGCGAGAACGGGGCAGGATCGCGGCCGGCGTGCCCGCGCCGCGGCGCAGCGCGTCACCCGCCAGGAACCCCACCCGCACGAGCGCGCTCTGCGCGGCCCCGATCCCGGGCAGCAACGGCACCAGCTGCGGCAGCGGACGCACGAGATGCGGCGCCGTGGTCCGAATGAGAATGCCCCGCTCCACGGCGCTTTCGTGCGCAATGCCGACCTGGCCGCCGGCCAGATACCGCAGCCCGCCGTGCACCAGCTTGGAACTCCACCGGCTGGTGCCGAACGCCAGGTCGTGCCGCTCGACCAGCACGGTTCGCAGCCCGCGCGCCGCCGCGTCGAGCGCGGCGCCGGCGCCGGTGACGCCGCCGCCGATGACCAGCACGTCGATCTCGCCCTCGTCGCCGAGCCGCCGCAGTTCGCGGGTGCGGCGCTGCGCGTTGAGCGCGGAATCTCCCCTGGACGCTGCGGTCATCGCATCACCTTTCCGAGATCGGTCGAATCAGTCATCGTCACAGCGCCTTTCGTTGGTTCGGTCCGAGATAGCCGTCGAGCGCGTTGGCCAGCTCGGTGTCCAGATCGGTCCCGGCCAGCAACGGGGCGACGGTGCCTGCCGACTGGACCGCGGACTGCGCGATCAGCAGAAGCATGGTGGCCAGCTGTTCCGGATCGCCCTCGCGGATCGAGCCGTCCTGTTGCCCCGCGCGGATGCCCGCGGCGAACAACTCGATCAGCGCGCGCTGGTTGCGGCCGAGGCGGCCGAAGACGTAGGTGAGCATCAGATCGGTATCGGTGCGGAAGATCTTCCCGAACAACGGATTCGAGCGGATCTTGACCGCACCCGCGACGATGCCGGTGACCAGCCGGGTGCGGCCGGGCCCGGCGCTGGGCATGGTCTCGGCGACGATCGCGCGCAACTCCCGCACCAGCAGCTCGGCGACCAGCGCGCCGGTGTCCGGCCAGCGCCGGTAGACGGTCGGCCTGCTGACACCGGCGCGGCGAGCCACCTCGGTGAGCGTGGTGCGGCGCACGCCGAACTCCTCCACGCAGCGGCGGGCCGCGGTGAAGATCGCCAGATCGATGGCGGAGAGCGCGTCGTCGGCGGGTGCGTCTGGAGCGGTCAAGGCGTCACCTTCGAGAGGTCGAGTTCGTTACTGCTTGACATTCTATGTCAAACTGTAACGCATGGTCGAGACGCAGAAGCACACCGGCGAGGGATCGGCTCCGGCGGAAAACCCGGGCGCAACCGGGACCGCCCCGAGTATGGTCTGGGATGCCTGGGGCATTCCGGCCGGACACAAGCCGCTGTCGGCGCAGATCCGGGGCCTCCTGACGCAGGTGTTCGGAGTGTCCGGCGACCCGGTGGCGCGCCGCGATGAGGGCGAGGTGTCACTCCGAGAGTCGGCGCTCACGCCTGCCCAACGAGACGGGTTGGTCGAGGTGGTCGGCGCGGACAACGTCTCGGCCGGCCACCACGATCGGCTGCGGCACGCGGGTGGCAAGAGCACCCCCGACCTGCTGCGCCGCCGCGCCGACGGGCCGCAGGACGTACCGGACGCGATCGTTTTCCCCGCGGATCACCAGCAGGTACTCGCCGTGCTGGCGTACTGCGCCGAGCACACCATCGCGGTGGTGCCGTTCGGCGGCGGCACCAGCGTGGTCGGCGGCGTCGACCCGCTACGCGGTCGCTTCGGTGCCGTGATCGCGCTTGACCTGCGCAGGCTCGACACGGTGTCGGACATCGACCCGATCAGCGGCATGGCCACCCTCGGCGCCGGGCTCACCGGGCCGCGTGCGGAGGAACTGCTTCGCGCGCAAGGGCTTTCGCTCGGGCACTTCCCGCAGAGCTTCGAGTTCGCGACGATCGGCGGATTCGCCGCCACCCGGTCGTCGGGGCAGGCGTCGGCGGGTTACGGACGTTTCGACGACATGGTGCAGCGGCTCGAGATCGCCACTCCCACAGGTTCGTTGGTGCTCGGCCGTCCGCCCGCCTCGGCGGCTGGGCCGGATCTGCGCGAGCTGTTCGTCGGATCCGAAGGCGCACTGGGTGTGATCACGGCGGTCACCGTGCGCGTGCATCCGGTGCCGGAAACCATTGCCTACCAGGGGTGGTCGTTCCCCGACTTCGAAACCGGCGCCGCCGCGCTGCGTTCGGTTGTACAGGCAGGTGCGGCGCCCACGGTGCTGCGGCTGTCCGACGAGGCCGAGACCGGGATCAACCTGGCCCGCGCGGGCGATATCGGCGGCAACGCGGTCGCCGGCTGCCTCGCCATCACCACTTTCGAAGGCACCGAGGCGCACGTGGCGTCGCGCAGCGCGGAAGCCGGCGCGCTGCTCGCCGCCGCGGGTGGCACCGCGCTCGGCGAAACCCCGGCCGAGGAGTGGGAGCACGGACGGTTCGGCGCACCGTACATGCGCGATGCCCTGCTCGATGTCGGCGTGCTGTGCGAGACGCTGGAGACCGCGACCACGTGGGCGAACCTCGCAAACCTCAAGGCGAAGGTGACTGCGGCACTGACCGATTCGCTCGCCGGACAGGGCACCCCGCCGCTGGTCATGTGCCACATCTCGCACACCTACCCGACCGGGGCGTCGCTGTACTTCACCATCGTCGCCAAGCAGCTCGACGATCCGATCGCCCAGTGGCACAGGGCGAAGCAGGCGGTCGGCGACGCGATCGTGGCCGCGGGTGGCACCATCACCCACCATCACGCGGTCGGCACCGATCACCGTCCGTGGCTGCCCGCCGAGATCGGTGAGCTCGGCGTGCGGGTATTGCGTGCGGTGAAAGCCGAACTGGACCCCGCGGGCATCCTCAATCCTGGAAAGCTGGTTCCGTGACGCAGTATTCAACCCGCGCCGTGCGTGCGGTCACCGTGGTGACCAATCGGCACGCGGGGCTCGGTGCAGGGCAGGCGGCCGCGACCGCGGCGTTGGCGCGGTTGCGCGAACGCGGGGTCGAGGTCGCCGAGGTGCAGGCGCCGTCGGCGGCCGAAACCGTCCGGCTGGTGCGGGATTCGATCGAGCGGGGCAACTCCGACGCGGTGGTGTGCATCGGGGGAGACGGACTGATCAACGTGACTCTCGATGCCGTCGCGCGAACGGGAGTGCCGCTCGGCCTGGTCCCCGCGGGCACCGGCAACGACCTCGCCAGGGAACTCGGTGTGCCGACCGAGGATCCGGTCGCCGCCGCCGATATCGTCGTCGGCGGGCGCGCCAGGACCATCGACCTCGGCCGGATCGAGCCGTCCGCACCGGAATCGGCACCGATGTGGTTCGTCACCGTCACCGGCACCGGGTTCGACGCCCGAGTTACCCTGCGCGCCAACGCGATGCGCTGGCCCAAGGGGCGGCTGCGGTACACCGTCGCCGCGCTGGCCGAGATCTCCAGCCGACTCACCGTGCCCTACCGGGTCGAGTTGACCGGTGCGGTCACCGCCGGATTGACGAACCCTGGCACCGATGCCGAACTGGAGTTGAACGCGGTGATGGTCGCGGTCGGCAACACCCGCACCTACGGCGGCGGCATGCTGATCTGCCCGGACGCGGTGCTGGACGACGGCCTGCTCGACCTCACCGTGGTCGGCGCGCTGTCCAGGGCGGAGATGTTGCGGCTGCTGCCCGCGCTGTCCGCGGGCAAACGGCAGAATCACCCCGGGGTCAGGCAGTACCGGGCCGCGGAGATCACCCTGACCGCGCCGGGCGCCCCCGCGACGGCGGACGGTGAACCCGCGGGCGCCCTGCCGATCACCATCCGTGCCGTGCCCGGCGCGCTGACGGTTCTGGTTCCCTGAGTTCCCTACGCGGCGAAGGTGACTCGGCTCATGTGATTGATATTGATCCGGTCGACGATCACCAGTGACTCCGGCGCGGGCCGCAGCTCGCCACCGGAGCGTAGCCGCTCCATCAGCCGCCGCCAGCGAAAGCAGTGCAGTACGAAGGTCATTCGATTGGACCGCCGCCCGCGCGCGTGCTGGCCGGCGCGGGCCGCGGCGGTGGGAACGTCGAGCAGGATCAAGTGCAACTCCCTGCCGTATCCCGCGGCCCACAGGGAGATGATCCGTCGCGACCATCCGGTCGTGGCGCAGTCGTGAATCACCACCGGTCCGTCGGTGTCCCGCAGTGCCGCACGGATTCCGGCGAAATGCGCGACATGCACCACCGGCCGCCACAGCGAGTACGGCAGCCAGCCGAGCCGGTGCCGCAACCGATTCCGCGCTTGCAGCGAATCGAGCACCACCGATCCCTCCGGTCCGGGCGACGGATCCTCGGATTCGGTGGTCGCACCGAAGAATCGGCGCAGCACGGTGCTCTTCCCCGCACCCGGTATCCCCGCCACGACCAGCGCCGACATCGGCGGATACTGCAACTCGTCGATGGCCCGCCCGCGCAGATCGTGCACGGCATCCGGCGCGAGGAAGGGCAATAGGGCGTCGGGGGCGGGCGGCGGCAACAGGGCGAGCGGCGGGTTCACCTCTTCCAGGGTCCCCAGCGGCCGCTGCTCCGGCAACGGGGAAAACCCTGCTTTTTCACTGAGATTTCCCTGAATCGGACCAGCGGATACGTTCACACCTTCCAGAGTCCGCACCGGCGGCCGATCTGGCAAGAACGGACAATACGGACATGACTGAATTGTGACCGGCCAGCCGCCGCCCAGGTGCCCGTTTCGGGCGGTTAATCCGGAGATCAGGGGTAGAAAATGCCAGAAGCTGAGAATTGCTTATGGATTCCCTTTCCCTTCCAGTTGGGACGGTAAGCTTTCAGGTGTAGGCGGAGTCTTCGGTGTCCCTCATCCACCGAAGACTCCGCCTTTCTTTGTGTCCGCTTCCCCGGCAATCCTGTTGTGCGGCAGCATGAGCAGCCGTAGGTACGCCTGTTCGTCCTCGGTCAGCAATAAGGCCCGTGCGATGCGGCAGAGCGCATCGTCCGAGACGCGGGTCACCCTGCCCAACTCCAGCCAGGTGTACTGATCGACGCTCAGCGCGGCCAGCTGAGCGACTTCCTCGCGACGCAGTCCGGACACCCGGCGTGGATTGCCGACCGGCGCGAGACCGACCTGCTCCGGCGCGATCGACGCACGCTTTGCCCTCAGGAATTCGCCGAGCCGACTCACCCGCCAAGTCTCACACGACGCGCGCTCGGTGACGTCCACCCTGGGGATTCGGACGGACCGTCCGGCGTCGGCTCGCACCCTGCGAAAATCGCTGGAGCCCGACCACTAGAATCGTCGGGTGACCAGCGCAGCCCCTGACCAGACGCGTAATCGTGCCGATGCCCTGCCCAAGAGCTGGACCCCCGGCGAGGTAGAGCCCTCGATGTACGAGCGCTGGGTAGCCGCTGGCTATTTCGAGGCCGACGCCACCAGCGGCAAGCCGCCGTACTCGATCGTGCTCCCGCCGCCGAACGTCACCGGCAACCTGCACATCGGCCACGCCCTCGACCACACCCTGATGGACACCCTCACCCGCCGCAAGCGCATGCAGGGTTACGAGGTGCTGTGGCTGCCCGGCATGGACCACGCGGGCATCGCCACCCAGACCATGGTGGAGAAGCAGCTCGCCGTCGACGGCAAGACCAAGGAAGACTTCGGCCGCGAACTGTTCATCGACAAGGTCTGGGACTGGAAGCGCGACTCCGGCGGCGCCATCCAGTGGCAGATGCGCGCGCTCGGCGACGGCGTCGACTGGAGCCGCGACCGGTTCACCATGGACGAGGGTCTGTCCCGCGCCGTGCAGACCATCTTCAAGCGGCTCTACGACGCCGGACTGATCTACCGCGCCGAGCGGCTGGTCAACTGGTCGCCCGCGCTGCGCACCGCCATCTCCGACATCGAGGTCAAGTACGAGGACGTCCCCGGCGAGCTCGTCTCGCTGCGTTACGGCTCGCTCGACGACAACGAACCGCACGTCATCGTGGCCACCACCCGGGTGGAGACGATGCTCGGCGACACCGCGGTGGCCGTGCACCCGGACGACCCGCGCTACCAGGCGCTGATCGGCACCACCCTGGAGCACCCGATCACCGGCCGGCAGATCCCGATCATCGCCGACGACTACGTGGATCCCGAATTCGGTTCCGGCGCAGTGAAGATCACCCCGGCGCACGACCCGAACGACTTCGAGATGGGCCTGCGGCACAACCTGCCGATGCCCAACATCATGGACGTGCGCGGCCACATCGTCGACACCGGAACCGAATTCGACGGCATGGACCGGTTCGAGGCGCGCGTCGCGGTGCGCGAGCGGCTGGCCGCCGAGGGCCGCGTGGTCGCCGAGAAGCGCCCGTATATGCACAGCGTCGGGCATTCCGAGCGCAGCGGCGAACCGATCGAACCGCGGCTGTCCATGCAATGGTGGGTCAAGGTGGAGTCGCTGGCCAAGGCGGCGGGTGACGCGGTGCGCAACGGCGACACCGTGATCCACCCGGCCAGCTCGGAGCCGCGCTGGTTCGACTGGGTCGACAACATGCACGACTGGTGCATCTCCCGGCAGCTGTGGTGGGGTCACCGCATCCCGATCTGGTACGGCCCCGACGGCGACGTGCTGTGCGTCGGGCCGGGCGAGACCGCGCCCGAGGGTTACATGCAGGACCCGGACGTGCTCGACACCTGGTTCTCCTCGGGTCTGTGGCCGTTCTCCACCATGGGCTGGCCGGACGCCACGCCGGAGCTCGAGAAGTTCTATCCGACAAGCGTTCTCGTCACCGGCTACGACATCCTGTTCTTCTGGGTGGCCCGGATGATGATGTTCGGCACGTTCGTCGCCGACGACCCGGTGCTCACGGCGGGCAAGGGGGATCAGCGGCAGGTTCCGTTCAAGGACGTGTTCCTGCACGGCCTGGTGCGCGACCAGTTCGGCAAGAAGATGTCGAAGTCGCGCGGCAACGGCATCGACCCGCTGGTCTGGATCAACGAATACGGCGCCGACACACTGCGTTTCACGCTGGCCAGGGCCGCGCAGCCCGGCGGCGACCTCTCCGTCGGCGAGCCGCACGCGCTGGCCTCGCGCAGCTTCGTCACGAAGCTGTTCAACGCCACCAAGTTCGCGTTGATGAACGGCGCGCGCACCGGCGAACTGCCGGATCGTGCCCAGCTCACCGACGCCGACCGCTGGATCCTGGATCGGTTCGAAGAGGTGCGCGCCGAAGTGGATTCGGCGTTCGACAGCTACGAATTCGGTAAGGCCTGCGAGGCGCTGTACCACTTCGCCTGGGACGAATTGTGTGACTGGTACCTGGAATTGACCAAGGTGCAGTTCGCCGAGGACGGTGCGCGCGCGGACGCCACGCAGGTGGTGCTCGGCACCGTGCTCGACTCGGTGCTGCGCCTGCTGCATCCGGTGATCCCGTTCGTCACCGAATCGCTGTGGCAGGCCCTGACCGACGGCGAGTCCCTGGTGATCGCGGCCTGGCCGCAGGCCTCCGGGGTGGCGACGGATCAGGTGTCGGCGCAACGCATCTCGGATACTCAGCGGTTGATCACCGAGATCCGTCGGTTCCGCGGCGATCAGGGCCTGGCCGACAAGCAGAAGGTGGCGGCCAAGCTGATCGGCCTGGACGCCGCCGGGCTCACCGAACTGCACGATTCGGTCGCGAACCTGGCCCGGCTCACCGCGCCCGGCGACGAGTTCGCGGCGACCGCGACCGTGGAGGTCCGGCTCAGCGGCGCCACCGTCACCGTCGAGCTGGACACGTCCGGCGCCGTCGACCTGGACGCCGAGCGCCGTCGGCTGGAGAAGGACCTCGCCGCGGCGGAGAAGGAATTGGCGGGCACCGCAGCCAAACTCGGCAACGAGGCGTTCCTCGCCAAGGCACCGGAGCCGGTGGTCGCGAAGATCAAGGATCGCCAGGCGGTCGCCGCCGCCGAGGTGGCGCGCATCGGCGCTCGACTCGCAGAACTGAGCGGAAAATGAATCACGAACCGGAACCGCAGTACGGCGACGACCTGCGCCACCCGGCCGCGGGACCCCGGCTGAGCTCCGGCCCGTCGCCGGTCGAGCTGGCCGAAATGGCGCTGGTGGAGGCCGAACTCGACACCCGGTGGCCGGAAACCAAGATCGAACCGTCGCTCACCCGGATCGCCACCCTGATGGACCTGCTCGGCTCGCCGCAGCAGAGCTACCCGGCGATCCACGTCGCGGGCACCAACGGCAAGACCTCGGTGACCAGGATGATCGACGCGCTGCTCACCGCGCTGCACCGGCGCACCGGCCGGATCACCAGCCCGCACCTGCAGCTGGCCACCGAGCGGATCAGCATCGACAACGCGCCGATCACACCCGCCCGGTACGTAGAGACCTACCGCGAGCTGGTGCCGTTCATCGAGATGATCGATGCGCAGTCGGCCGCGGCCGGCGGTCCGGCGATGAGCAAGTTCGAGGTGCTCACCGGCATGGCGTTCGCGGCCTTCGCCGAGGCGCCGGTCGACGTCGCGGTCGTGGAGACCGGCCTGGGCGGCACCTGGGACGCCACCAACGTGATCGACGGGCAGGTCGCGGTGATCACCCCGATCGGCCTGGACCACACCGAGTACCTCGGCACCGATCTCACCTCCATCGCGGGGGAGAAGGCCGGGATCATCAAACGCGCGCCGGAGAGCCTGATTCCGCGCGACACCGTCGCGGTGATCGCCGAGCAGGACCCCGAGGCGATGGACGTGCTGCTGCGCCGGGCCGTCGAGGTGGACGCCGCGGTGGCCCGCGAGGGCGGCGAATTCCGGGTATTGGCCCGGCAGATCGCGATCGGCGGCCAGCAGCTCGAATTGCAGGGCCTCGGCGGCGTATACGACGAGATCTTCCTGCCGCTGCACGGTGAGCATCAGGCGCACAACGCGGTGCTCGCACTCGCGGCGGTCGAGGCGTTCTTCGGGGCGGGCGCGGACCGGCAGCTCGACATCGAAGCCGTCCGTGCGGGTTTCGCGAGCGTGACCAGCCCGGGCCGGCTCGAGCGGATGCGCAGCGCGCCGACCATCTTCATCGACGCCGCGCACAACCCGGCCGGTGCGCAGGCCCTCGCCTCGACGTTGACCGCGGAGTTCGACTTCCGCAAGCTGGTCGGCGTGGTCTCCGTGCTCGCGGACAAGGACGCCGCCGGCATCCTCACCGCGCTGGAGCCGGTGCTCGACGAAATCGTGGTCACCGGCAACGGTTCGCCGCGCGCCATGGACGTCGACCGGCTCGCCGATCTCGCGGTGCAGCGCTTCGGCGACGAACGGGTGATCACCGCGCCGACCCTGCCGGACGCGCTGGAGACCGCGATCGCCATCGCCGAGGAAGTCGGCGAGGCGGGGGAGATGGTGTCCGGCGCGGGCGTCGTGGTGACCGGCTCCGTGGTCACGGCCGGCGCGACGCGCGCGTTGTTCGGAAAGGACCCCGCATGACCGAGCCCGCCGCCCAACCGGATTCGGTACCGCCGCCCGCGACCGATCCGTGGAAAGGCTTCCGCGGGGTCATGGCGGGCACGCTGATCCTCGAGGCGATCGTGGTGCTGCTCGCGCTGCCGGTCGTCGGTTCCGTGGGTGGCGGGGTGACCTGGGTTTCGGGCACCTACCTCGTGCTGCTCGCCCTGGTGATGTTCCTCGGCGCGGGCGTACAGCGCAGGTCATGGGCCATGCCGTTCAACCTCGGGCTGCAGGTATTCGTGCTGCTCGGCACGTTCATCCACCTGTCCATCGGCGTCATCGGCATCGTTTTCGCGGTGGTCTGGGGCTTCATCCTGGTGCTGCGCGCGGACGTGCGCGGCCGGATGGAGAAGGGGCTGCTGCCGAGCCAGCGGGCGCAGCGCTCCTCCTGACGCCGTGGCCCCGATGTCGGGGACAGGGCAATTTCTGTCTGTTCGAGGTGGCACGCCGCTCATAGCGTTGCCCTCGCACGGCGTCACATTGTCGCCGTGCCGGCGAACGAAGGAATTGTCTTCATGATGCGTGTTATCGCGAATGTCGTTGTGGCCGGGACGGTTACGTTCGGCGCCCTGCTCGGTGCGGCACAGGCGACGGCGGAACCCGGACTGCGTCTGGAACCCGCCGCGCCCGCCCCGGTCGCGGAGGGCGCGACCGGCTCCGCCGACGGGGTGGTGAGCCTGCTCAGCGCGCTGTCGTCGCTGTCGGCGCAGAACAACCTGCCGTGCGGTCCGGGCGGCAGACCCGCCACCGGCAGCGACCTCTGCTGACTCAGCGAGCGCAGCGTCTCGATCGGGTCTCGGTGCCCCGGCCGCAATCGCGGCCGGGGCACCCTCGTGTCGTCGATCGAACCGCGGGTTCGGTACCCACTGGGGGTTCCGGTTAGAGTGTCGCCGTGACTGAGCAGACGTTGGTACTCATCAAGCCGGACGGTGTGGCCCGTGGCCTCGTCGGCGAGGTGCTGGTACGAATCGAGCGCAAGGGCCTGAAGATCGCGGCCCTCGAGCTGAAGCATGTGTC
This sequence comes from Nocardia sp. NPDC006044, assembly GCF_042871115.1. Taxonomy (NCBI): domain Bacteria; kingdom Bacillati; phylum Actinomycetota; class Actinomycetes; order Mycobacteriales; family Nocardiaceae; genus Nocardia; species Nocardia sp. NPDC006044. The sequence continues at coordinate 830,434 of NZ_JBIAID010000003.1, read as the reverse complement.
CGAGGACTTGGCCAAGGGCCACTACGCCGAGCACGCCGAGAAGCCGTTCTTCGGCTCCCTGATCGAATTCATCACCTCCGGACCGGTCGTCGCGGCCATCCTGGAGGGGCCGCGCGCCATCGCGGCGTTCCGGCAGATCGCCGGCGGCACCGACCCGGTCGAAAAGGCCGTACCGGGCAGCATTCGCGGAGACTTCGCCCTGGAGACTCAGGAGAACCTGGTACACGGGTCCGATTCGCCTGAATCGGCCAAGCGCGAGATTGCTCTCTGGTTCCCGGAGTTCCCTGCCTGAAATCAGTGTGCGAGTTGAACACAGTCGTGCGCGAGCGCAGCGAGTGAACCAATGACACAGCGTCCAGCGGTGCGCGGCTAGCCGAGCTTTCAGCGAGGTTAGTCGTGCGCCGCGGCGAACCTGCGGCGCGCGGTATGGGATACTGACATCGGCTGCTTTTGATGCCGACTGTTCGCGCAGGTACGTGGACTATCGGGGCCATCGCAGCCGGATGACACACCGCGGTTCGATGCCGATCATCGCTGCCACGGACAAAAGGCCCGGTCGCTGGGCCTGCTGTTCGCGTCGGCACGCTGGATGAGCGCTCACAACTGTGGAGTTCAGCCAACAGCCAGGCACCGCGTGACCAGTTAGCCCAAACCGACGAACAACATGGTGATAACCGGACATGCGGGGCGAGACCAGATGACCTTGCGCTGAGCGGCGTGAGGCGAACGGATAGTGCCCCCGCGTCGGCCGCTTCACTCCTTACCGGGAGGGACGCGCCCGGGGGTCCGAGGAGACTTCGTGGCCGAAAAAGAGCCATTGGAAACAACACCACAGGATGCCGAACAATTGCCGGAGCGAATCCGAGTTCACGCACTCGCCAAGCTGCTGGGGGTAACGAGCAAGCGCATCCTGGCCAAGCTGACCGAGTTGGGGTCCGACGCGCGTAGTGCGCAATCGAACGTCGACCGGGCGATCGCGGAGTCCGTCCGCGACGCGCTGGGCCCGCCGGAGGGCGACGCCCCGGCCCCGCAGGCCGCGGCCGAACCGCCGGTCGAAGCGCCGGCCGCCGCGGTCGAGGCCCCGGCCGAACCGGAACCCGCGCCCAGCCGCGGTCACGGCGGCCTGGTCTTCTCCGCACCCGAACCGCTGATCGCCAACTCCGGCGCGGAGAACCCGCGGGAGGTCGCGCACCAGCCCTCGGTGCAGCTGTTCACCCACCCGGTCCGGGAAGAGCCGCACGTCGCCGCGCCGGTGGTCTTCGAGTCCGCCGCCGTCGTGCAGGCCCCGCTGTTCCTGCCCCCGGACGCCGCGGCCGCCGAACAGGCCCGCCGCAAGCGCCGCACCGAGCGCGATGTCCGTCGCGAAGAGCCGGTGGCCGAGGAGCCGGTGGTCGAGGACGAGCCCGAGACCGCCGAGGACGATCAGGACTCGAACGACCAGCAGAACGACGCCGACGGTCAGCCGCGTCGCCGCCGTCGTGGCCGCCGTGGCCGTGGCCGCGGTCGGGGCGAGCAGCAGAGCGACGCCGACGACGAGAACGACTCGGACGACACCGAGGACGAGCAGACCGGCGACACCCCCGAGACCGGCAGCGATACCGACGCCGCCGACTCGTCCGAGGACAACACCGACTCCGACGACGACGAGAACGAGTCGGACGGCGCGAGCCGTCGCCGCCGTCGCCGTCGCCGCCGTAAGGTGGCGGGCGACTCGGCCGACGCCGAGACCGCTACCACCACCGAGGACGACCCGCCGAACACCGTCGTGCACGAGCGCGAGCCGCGGAACAAGAGCCGCAGCCGCGCCGCCGCCGTCGACGAGGTGCAGGGCATCACCGGTTCCACCCGGCTCGAGGCCAAGCGCCAGCGCAGGCGCGACGGCCGCGAGGCGGGCCGGCGTCGTCCGCCGATCCTGACCGAGTCGGAGTTCCTGGCCCGTCGCGAAGCGGTGGACCGGGTGATGGTGGTGCGCGAGAAGGCGTTCCCGGATCACCCCACCGCCACGCAGGTCGCGGTGCTCGAGGACAACATCCTGGTCGAGCACTTCGTCACCAGCACCGGCTCGGCGTCCATGGTCGGCAACGTCTACCTCGGCAAGGTGCAGAACGTGCTGCCGAGCATGGAGGCGGCGTTCGTCGATATCGGCCGCGGCCGCAACGGCGTGCTCTACGCCGGCGAGGTGAACTGGGAGGCCGCCGGTCTCGGCGGCAAGGAGCGCAAGATCGAACAGGCGCTCAAGCCCGGCGAACTCGTGCTCGTGCAGGTCTCCAAGGATCCGGTCGGGCACAAGGGCGCCCGGCTGACCACGCAGATCAGCCTGGCCGGCCGCTTCCTGGTGTACGTGCCCGGCGGCACCTCCACCGGCATCAGCCGCAAGCTGCCCGACACCGAGCGCAAGCGGCTCAAGGAGATCCTGCGCGACATCGTCCCGAACGACGCCGGTGTGATCATCCGCACCGCGTCCGAGGGCGTCGCCGAGGACGAACTGGCCCGCGACGTGGAACGCCTGCAAGCCACCTGGCGCACCATCGAGAAGGCCGCCGAGGGCAAGAACGACGGCCAGCCCAAGACGCTGTACGAAGAGCCCGACCTGCTGGTCAAGGTCATCCGCGACCTGTTCAACGAGGACTTCTCCAAGCTCGTCATCGAGGGTGACCGGGCCTGGAGTACGGTCGAGAAGTACATCGGCACCGTCGCGCCGGAAATGCTCGCCCGGGTCTCCCGGCACGAGAACAACGGCGTCGACGTGTTCGAGGCGTACCGGATCGACGAGCAGCTGGCCAAGGCGCTCGACCGCAAGGTGTGGCTGCCCTCGGGCGGCACCCTGGTGATCGACCGCACCGAGGCGATGACCGTGGTCGACGTCAACACCGGCAAGTTCACCGGTTCCGGCGGCAGCAACCTGGAAGAGACGGTCACCCGCAACAACCTGGAGGCGGCCGAGGAGATCGTGCGCCAGATGCGGTTGCGCGATATCGGCGGCATGATCGTCGTCGACTTCATCGACATGGTGCTCGAATCGAACCGGGACCTGGTGCTGCGCCGGCTCACCGAGGCGCTCGGGCGCGACCGCACCCGGCACCAGGTGTCCGAGGTGACCTCGCTCGGCCTGGTCCAGATGACCCGCAAGAAGCTGGGCACCGGCCTGGTCGAGGCGTTCTCGACCACCTGTGAGCATTGCCACGGGCGCGGCATCCTGGTGCACGCCTACCCGGTCGAGCCGTCCTCCGGCGACGACGGGGGCAGCCGCGGCGCGGCCAGGGAAACCGGTTCGCGGCGTCGTCGTGGCCGGGACAAGAGTGCGGCGCCTGCCGCGCCGGTCGCCGCGACCAACGGGACCGCACCGGTGGAGTCCGAGGAGGACATCGCCGTCAAGCGGGCGCATCCGGTGGCGCTGGCGATGGCCGCGCATCACGGTGACGAGGACGAGTCCGGCGTTGCCGAGGACCGGTCGGAGATCGAGAACGAGTCGGTGGATGTCGAACCGCGCGAGCCCGAGGTCGCGCCGGCCGAAGCCGAGGTGCCCGCCGAGGTCGTGGACACCGTCGAGGCGGTCGTCGAGCCGGAACCGGTCGAGCCCACTCCGGTCGCCGAGGTTCCTGTGGAAACGGTGACACCGCCGACCGTGGAACACGCGGTAACCAACGGTGCGCCGGAACCGGCCCCGCGCACGAGCCGGCGTCGCCGGGTCGCGCGTTCGGCCGCGGCTCCCGCCGCCGACAGCAGCGGTGCGGTGTTCGTGTTGCCGACCCCGGAGCAGGCTCCCGCGCCCGCGGTCGACTTCACCGCCGAGATCCCGGCCGAGGTGCCGCAGCGCAAACCACGGCGGCGAGCCGTCGGCCGCCCCGCGGGCCCGCCGCCTGCGGAGTCGTAGCAGCTGATCTGACAGCCTCGACGCGGCCGGTCACACCTTCGGGTATGACCGGCCGCGTCGTCGCACGACGATCGCGCTGGGGCGGTTTGCGGCCGTGCCCGGGAATGCCCCGCGGTCCGGGAAACGCACCGGGACCGGGCAGGCAACGGGTTGCCCGCAGGCTGCCGACGGGCGGATTGTGTCGCTGAAGGGGTGCTCTGGTAACCTAGGTCGGTCGCTGCCTGGCGATGGGCGTTATATCACGCCCCGCGCAGCAAGCCAGCCAAGAACATCTCGCGTCGCGCAGTTGTGTCGCGAGAAGAAACATGACTGTACTTAATCGAGTGGAGGAAGCCGACCGATGGCAACGTACGCGATCGTCAAGACCGGCGGAAAGCAGTACAAGGTCGCGGTCGGTGACCTGGTGAAGGTCGAGAAGATCGAGGGTAAGCCGGGTACTTCCGTCGCCCTGGATCCGGTTCTCGTCGTCGACGGGGCCGACCTGACCACCGACGCCGCAAAGCTGGCCAAGGTCTCCGTGGCCGCAGAGGTCGTCGAGCAGACAAAGGGCCCGAAGATCCGCATCCACAAGTTCAAGAACAAGACCGGCTACCACAAGCGTCAGGGTCACCGTCAGCCGCTGACGGTCATCAAGGTCACCGGCATCAAGTAAGACATCCCGAGGAGATTCAGCTATGGCACACAAGAAGGGTGCGTCCAGCTCCCGGAACGGTCGCGATTCCAACGCACAGCGACTCGGCGTCAAGCGCTTCGGTGGCCAGAAGGTCAACGCGGGCGAGATCCTGGTTCGTCAGCGCGGCACCCACTTCCACCCCGGCGTGAACGTCGGTCGTGGCGGTGACGACACCCTGTTCGCCCTCGCGGCGGGCGCGGTCGAGTTCGGCACCAAGCGCGGACGCAAGACCGTCAACATCGTCGTCCCGGAGCCGGTCGAGGCCTAGGCCTTACCTCTCCAGACAACAGCCGAGCGGGTCAGGGTCGCAACCCTGGCCCGCTTTCGCGTTGTCAAGACTCAGCGCGTTTCCACAGACCCAGCGCGTTTCCCACGCACAACCGCGATCGACCAGTCCTGAAGGAGGATGATTCGGCAATGTCCAAGTTCATCGACCGTGTCGTACTGCACGTGCGTGCCGGCAAGGGCGGACACGGCTGTGCCTCGGTACTCCGCGAGAAGTTCATGCCGCTCGGCGGCCCCAACGGGGGCAACGGCGGCAACGGCGGCAACGTGATCCTCGAAGTCGACCCCAACGTGCACACGCTGCTCGACTTCCACTTCCATCCGCACGCCAAGGCCGGCAACGGCAAGCCCGGCGAGGGCAGCAACCGCGACGGCAAGCAAGGCGTCGACCTGCTGCTCAAGGTGCCCGACGGCACCATGGTGCTGGACAGCGACGGCAAGGTCCTGATGGACCTGGTCGGCGCGGGCAACCAGTTCATCGCCGCCCGCGGCGGCCGCGGTGGACTCGGCAACGCCGCACTCGCCTCGAAAGCGCGCAAGGCCCCCGGCTTCGCGCTGCTCGGCGAGGACGGCGAAGAGATGGACCTGGTCCTCGAGCTGAAGTCGGTGGCCGACGTCGGCCTCGTCGGCTTCCCGTCCGCCGGCAAGTCGTCGCTGGTCTCGGTGCTGTCGGCGGCCAAACCCAAGATCGCCGACTACCCGTTCACCACCCTGGTGCCCAACCTCGGCGTGGTACTCAGCGGCGACACCACCTTCACCGTCGCCGACGTGCCCGGGCTGATCCCCGGCGCCAGCGAGGGCCGTGGCCTCGGCCTCGACTTCCTCCGCCACCTCGAGCGGTGCGCCGTGCTCGCGCATGTCGTCGACTGCGCCACCCTCGAGCCGGGCCGCGACCCGGTCTCCGACGTGGACGCGCTGGAGGCCGAGCTCGCCGCCTACAAGCCCGCGCTGAACGCCGACGCCGATCTCGGCGACCTGGCCGACCGGCCGCGCGTGGTCATCCTGAACAAGATCGACGTGCCGGACGCCGCCGAGCTCGCCGAGATGGTCACCCCCGAGTTCGCCGCCCGCGGCTGGCCGGTCTTCGAGATCTCCGCGGTGAGCCGGGAAGGCTTGCGGCCCTTGACCTTCGCGCTGGCCGACCTGGTGCTGAAGTATCGCGAGGCGCATCCGAAGGCGGCGCCCGCGCGTCCGGTGATCCGGCCGATCGCGGTCAACCAGACCGGCTTCAGCGTGATCGCGGACCCGGAGGAGCCGGGCGGCTTCATCGTGCGTGGCTCGCAGCCGGAGCGCTGGGTCGTGCAGACGCAGTTCGACAACGACGAGGCCGTCGGTTACCTCGCCGACCGGCTGGCTCGCCTCGGCGTCGAGGACGAGCTGGTCAAGCAGGGCGCCGAGCCGGGTGCCCCGGTGACCATCGGCAACGTGACCTTCGAATGGGAGCCGCAGATCTCGGCGGGCATCGACATGGTGCCGACCGGTCGCGGCACCGACATTCGACTGGAGCAGGACAACCGGATCAGCGCCGCCGAGCGCAAGCACGCGTCGCGGGTGCGGCGTGGTCTGGTCAAGGACGACGAGGAGTAGACGCGCGGGCTCGGCTTCGGCCGGGCCGGGTGCGGTAGGTTCGGTGTCGGCGAGTTCTATTGCTGCGCAGGGAGTTCGATTGCGATGACAGTGAGTTCGGATGCTACCGAGGCGGATTCGGAGCTGAGCGAGGCGCGGCTGGCGATCGCGTCGGCCCGCCGGGTGGTGGTGAAGATCGGCTCGTCGGCGCTGACCAGTCTCGAGGGTGGGCTCGACACCGCGCGCCTCGATCGCCTCGCCGATGCGGTGGAGGCGCGGATGCGCGCGGGATCCGATGTGGTGGTGGTGTCTTCGGGCGCCATCGGTGCGGGGCTCGCGCCGCTCGGACTCAGCACCCGTCCTCGTGACCTGGCGACGAAGCAGGCCGCGGCCAGCGTCGGTCAGCTGGCCCTCGCCCACGCCTGGGGCACCTCCTTCGCCCGTTACGGCCGCACCGTCGGCCAAGTCCTGTTGAGCGCCGACGATTTCGCGCGCCGCGAGCATCACCGCAACGCGCAGCGCACCCTGGACCGGCTGCGTTCGCTCGGCGCGATCGCCGTGGTCAACGAAAACGACACCGTCGCAACGGAAGAGATCCGCTTCGGCGACAACGACCGCCTCGCCGCGCTGGTCGCCCACCTGGTCGGCGCCGACGCGCTGGTGCTGCTCTCCGACGTCGAGGGCCTCTACGACGGCGACCCGCGCAAGGGCGCCGCCAGCTTCATTCCCGAGGTGCGCAGCAGCGCCGACCTCGACGGCGTGATCGCCGGCAGCGGTGGTGCGCTGGGCACCGGCGGCATGGCCTCCAAGCTCTCCGCCGCGCGACTGGCCGCCGACGCGGGCGTCCCCGTCCTGCTCGCCGCCGCCACCTCCGCCGACCTGGCCCTGACCACCGGCAAGGTCGGCACCGCCTTCGCGGCCCGCCCGACCCGCCTGTCCGCCCGCAAGTTCTGGGTCCGCCACGCCGCCGACAGCCGCGGCGCCCTGCTCATCGACGACGGCGCCGCCCGCGCCGTCGAAGACCGCCGCTCCCTGCTCGCCGCAGGCATCACCGCCCTGCGCGGCCGCTTCTACGGCGGCGACGTAGTAGACCTGATCTCCACCGGCGACCGCCTGGTAGCCCGCGGCGTAGTCGCCTACGACAGCACCGAACTAACCGGCATGCTGGGCCACTCCACCAACGAACTCCCAGACACCATGCAACGCCCCGTAATCCACGCCGACGACCTGGTCAAGATCTAGCCACCCGCACACCCCCTGATCCCCCGCACACGAAGTTGCATGCGATTCGCTGTGCGGGAGATCAGGAGTTGTGCGTGTGCAGTCCGCCTTGGCTCAGGTCCACGAGGCACCGGCAGGTTTGCGGGTCTCGCACTCGCACAGCCGGTTCCATGCGCCTCTCACGTGCTCGGTGATCCGCGCCGCGTCCGGATGTGGGTGCTGGCAGCCGCATACCTGTTTGTCCCCCGCACACGCAATGGCATGCGGTTCGCTGTGCGGGAAGTCAGGAGTTGTGCGTGTGTGGTTCGCCCTGCGTCGAGTGGTCCCGCCGGTGGGTTCAGCGTGCGTGTGGTTACTTCTGGGAGGGCACTACTCCGGGTTGATTGGTGGTTGATGGGGGTTGTTGCTGTTGGTTTTCGTCGGGGATGGGGCCGGTTACGCCTGGCTGGCCGCCTGGATCTGGAAGGGGGACAGGCGGTTGCGCGGGGGCGGGGATCGGCGGGGCAGGGGGTGGGGAGGGCAGGGGTGGGGGTGCCTGCTCGGTGGTCGGGGGTGGCGGCGCCTGTTGCGGGGCCGGTGCGGGCGGGGGAGCCTGCTGAGTCGACGGGGCCGGTGCAGGCGAAGGTGCTTGCTGCGTCGACGGTGCCGGTTGGGTTGACGGTGGCGCGTCCGGGGCCGGGGGTGCCGGTGGTGGCGCGTGCTGGGTGGTCGGGGGCGGCGCCTGGGTGGTGGGGGGAGGCGTCGGCTGCGGGTCGGGGACCGGGCGCGGCGGAGTCGTAGTGCTCGGGGGCGCTTGGGATTCCGGGACCGAGGGGGCCGGCGTCGACGGACGGCCGTTCGGCTGGCTGTCCTGCGGGATCTGTTGCGGCGGAGTGTATTCCGGCTGCTCGCTCGGCGGCGCAGGTCGATGCTGCGGCGGTGCGGCGGGTGCGGGCTTGATGTCGGCGGGCAACTGCGGCGGCGAGGGCAGTGCCGGAACGGCCTTGCCCGCCATCCCGTAGGCCGGCTTGTACACCATGTTCATCGCCAGGACGGCCTCTTGGCGCAGCGCCTCCTCGGCCATCTTCGCGTCGATGACGTGCGCGGCCTCGAGCAGTCGCGCGACCGCGCCGATCGGCCCGGACGACCCGGGCGGCGCGACCGCGATCTTGACCGCCTCGGCCGCGGCGGCCACCCCGCCGAGCCGGGCGCCGACCTGCCCCATCACCGCGGCGAGTTCGTCCGCCGAGGCGGCGAAGCTGCGGATGCTGGCGAACGCGGCGTCGGCCGCGGCGCCCTTCCACTCCATCGAGTTCATCACCCGGTCCACGCTGCCGCGGGTGAGCGGGAAGGAAGTGCTCAGCGTGCCTGCGACTTCCAGCCACGCGACCGACGCGCGCAGCACCTCGGCGGCGTCGATCTGCTGGGTCTTGGCGTAGATCTCTTCGTGCCGCATCGACTCGAAGTGCTCCATCGAGCTGATGTAGTCGGGATCGGTGCCGGTCATCGCGGAAGCCTCGAGGCGACGGCGCGCAGGGCGGCGGCGTTGGCGGCGTCGGCTTCTTCGAGTAATCCGCCGCTGATCAAGAAGGCTTCCTTCATCCGGTACGCGGCCTCGATGTAGCTGTCCAGCAGCGCGGCGGCATCGCGCGCCTTGTGATTGAACCCGGCCTGTAACTGCTGCGCGGACACGAATCCGCCGAATCCGCCCAGTTCCGCGGCGGTTTCGAGGCGCTGCTGCAGGTGGATCAACCGTTCGGCTTGCTGGTCGTACATCTCGGCGCAGCGCCGCGCGGCAGCCGGATCGAACTGGACGCCGCCTGCCTGGGCCGCTTGCTTGAACCGGACGATATCGGCTCGGCTGGTCTCGATCGTCATCGCACACCCCTGAGATGGTCGGTCCGCCTCAGACTAGCCCGTGGCCGCTTCGACCGGCAGCAGTGGTTATCCGTCGGCATCGGCGGCCGGGCTCATGACTGGATGCGTTTCTGCAGTTGCGCGCCGATCTGCTCGGCGGAGGCGGGCGTGATGTGCACTTCCTTGCCCGCCCTGATCAGGTAACGCCCGTCGCCCTTGACGTCGAACCAGGTGTAGTGGATCGGTGGCGCCGGCGTCGGCTGGTCCAGCGCGGGTTCGATCCGGATATGTCCTTCCGCGCTGTGCGGTTTGAGCAGTAGCTTGCGAATCCGCGGCGCCGTCGGCTGCTGCGCGACCACCGTCTCCTCGTCGCGCACCGCGGCGGTCGGCGCGACCCGTGCCGGCTCCCGCCCGGGCGGCGCGGCGGGCAGCAGCCCGGCGATCCGGAGGCCGAGCTTGCCGCTGTGCCCGATCGAGAGCCGGACCCGCCCGCCGAACTCCGGTGTCGAGCCGGGTTCCTGCACGGCGAGCACGGCTCGGTCGAAGATCGCCGCAGCCAGCAGCCGGATTTCGCTGCCCGGCGTGTGCGTGCCGCCGATCGCGACGATCCTGGTCTGGGGTGCGGCCAGAATCCGCAGGCAGGCGCTCAGATCGGGGTCGGCGCGCAGCGGCAGCCGGTCGTTCAGCGTCGCCCGCAGCCGATCGGCCTCGTCCTCGGTGCGTGGGGTCTCCAGGATGCGCAACGGATACGGGTGCCGATCCAGGTCGGTTTCGCGCCACAGGTGGGCGAACTCGTCCGGAGTGAAGGTCCAACTCACCGCCCGAATCACATCCTCACCGAACACACCGAAACTGGTTTGTAGCTTAACGGTCGTGGCGCGCGCGGGTGGTTGCCGCACCGAGCACCTAGGATTGTGGGCTAACACTGCGATGAATTCTCGGATATATCCATACAACCCCCTCTTAAGTTTTGCGCGGCCCGGGTGAGCCGGTGCGTGGTGCTCCGGCACAAGATCAGGGGTGATGGGAGCATGCCGTGCAGGTGCTTGGACCGTGGACCGATATCGCGACGATCGCCGCCGTCGGCGGCGGTAAAGCGCGCGGGCTGCACCGCCTGCGCCAGTGCGGATTTCGGGTCCCGGACTGGACCGTGCTCGGCACGGACGTCTTCGCGCAGTTCACCGCGGAGACCGATCTGCTGAGAAAAGTGACTGAGGTCACACTACTGGACGACCTCGACGCCGCACTCGTCGCGGGTGCCGCGTTGCGGGCCGACATCGTCGCGACACCGCTGCCCGCCGAGATCCGCGCGGTGATCGCCGACGCCTACGCGCGACTCGGCGGCCCCATCGCGGTGCGCTCGTCGGTGGTCGCCGAGGACGGGCCGGAGCACTCGTACGCGGGCCAGTTCGACTCCTTCCTGAACGTCGACGGCCTAGACGCCGTGCTGGACCGGGTGCGCGACTGCTGGGCGTCGGCCTTCTCCGAGCGCTCGCTGCGCTACGCGTTCGCCAACCGGCAGCCGCGCGCGGGCGCGGTCGCCGTTGTGCTGCAACGCTTGATCGCGGCGCGGGCCAGCGGCGTGCTGTTCACCGCGAACCCGATCAGCGGCGCACGCGACGAACTGGTCGTCAGCGCGGTCTACGGGCTCGGCGAGGGCCTGGTGTCGGGCGCGGTGGACGCCGACACGGTCGTGGTCGACAAATCCTCCGGCGCGGTGCTGGAAACCGTTCTGGGGGACAAGGACCGGTCGTATACGGCCGACGGCGCGCAGGGTTACACGATCAGCGAGATCGACCCGGCGCGGCGCGAACTGCCCGCCCTGACCGATGCCGAGATCGCCGAGGTGGCCGAACTGGGCCGCAAGGTGGAGGTCGAGTTCGACGCCCCGCAGGACGTGGAATGGGCGATCGACGACGACGGCCTCTGGTTCCTCCAGTCCCGCCCGATCACCACGACCCTCGGCACGCGCGCCGGCGCGATCATCCGCGGCACCGGCGAGGCGGTTCCGGACGGCGAACAACGAATCTGGGACAACTCCAACATCATCGAGAGCTTCAATGGTCTCACCTCCCCGCTGACCTACACCACCGCCGCCGACATCTACGGCCGCGTCTACCACGGTTACGCGAAATCCCTCCGGGTTCCCGCGGCGCAGCTGCGCCAGACCGAACGCTGGACTCCGGTGCTGCTGGGCTACTTTCACGGTCGCGTTTACTACAATCTGCTGCACTGGTATCGCATGGTCGGTATCGCGCCGGGCTATCCGCTCAACCGCAAGGTGCTCGAGGCCGCGCTCGGCGTGGACGAGCCCCTCGCCGATGACCTCGCGAAGACGTTGCGCCCGTTCACCTTCGGCAATCCCCTGAGCCGCCTCTGCTCGCGCGTGGTGACCACGGCGACCTACGTGCGCCGACTCTTCGGCATCGACGCCATCGTCGAACAGTTCATGACCGACTTCTACCGCGTGTACGACGAATACGACGCCATCGACTACACCGCCCTCTCCGGTGCCGAAGCCGATGCCGCCTACCGCAAGGTCGATCGCGACCTGGTCGAACGCTGGGGCCCGCTGATGGTCCTCGACGCAATCCTGCTGACCTGCACCGGATTGATGTTCCTGCTGACCAAACTCCTGCTGCCCAAGGCCCCGGAGTGGTTCCTCTACGCGGTGGTCGGCCCCGGCGCCGACGTCGAATCCGCCGAACCCGCCCGCGCGATGAAGGCCCTCGCCGACGCCGTCCGCGCCGATCCCGAACTTACCGCGCTGGTGAATTCGGCGGCGCCGGAACAGATCTACGCCGCGCTGGCGGACCGGCCGGACTTCCGCGAGCGGGTCGACGCTTACATCGACAATTACGGTTACCGCAGCCTGGACGAACTCAAGCTGGAGACCCCGGACCTGCGCGAGGATCCGGCGAGCCTGTTCATCATGCTGCGCAGCGCATTACCGGACGCGCCGCTCGGCCACCGCGACGAAGCCGAGGAATACCTCGACGCCCATCTGCACGGCTTCCGCCGCCGGATCTATGAACGGTTGCGCGGCAAGGTTTCCCGCTGCGCCGCCCACCGAGAGCGCCTGCGGTTCTGCCGGACCAGGGCCTTCGGCATGGTCAAGCGGATGATCCGGGTGATGGGCCGGGATCTGGTCGAGCGCGGGGTCATCGACGAGTTCTCCGACGTGTTCTATCTGACCGTGCAGGAGTTGCGCGGCAGCTACGACGGCGCCGATACCGCAGGCCTGCGCGACCTCGTAGGTGCCCGAAAAGCGCAGCGCGCCAAGGACGCCGGGCTCGTCGCCCCGGCCAGGTTCGTCACCACCGGATCGACCTTCGGCCGCGCCGAACTGGCGGCACAGGGCTGGGTGCCGATCACCGACACACCGGCGGCCGAGGCGGGCACGGTACTCGCCGGCACCCCGTCCGCCTCCGGGATTGTCGAGGGAACCGCGGTCGTCGTCGATGAGCCGCGCGACGTCGCCGGTGGCATTCTGGTGGCATATCGGACCGATCCCGGCTGGGTGGCCGCCCTGCCCTCGGCATCGGCGCTGGTCATCGAGCGCGGTAGCCCGCTCACCCACGTCGCGATCGTGGCGCGTGAACTCGGGGTGCCGACGGTGGTCCAGGTCAAGGACGTGACCAAAAAGGTGCGGACCGGTATGCGGATTCGGGTCGATGGCACGAACGGAACCGTTACTGTGCTGGCCGAAGGAGATGTCCGCGATGGAGCATGACAAAGACGTTGCGGCCGTACGGGATTGGCTAGCCGACCCGACCGGTTCGGCCGGGATCCAGCTGGCCGACGAGGCCGACGGCTGGGACTACCGGAGCTATCCCGAACTGGCCGAACAGACCTGGTCGATCGCCGCGCTCATGCGCGCGCACGGCATGGGCAGCGGCGACGGCGCCTGCGTGATCATGCCGACCGGATTCCCCTGTGTCGCCGCGTTCTACGCGGTCTGGGCGTGCGGCGGAGTGTTCACGCCGGTCGCGCCGCCGATGTTCGGCGACCTCGACCAGATCATCGCGCACATCGCCGGGATCCTGGTGCAGGCAAAGCCCCGGCTGGTGGTCACCTCGACCGAATTCGAGCAGTTCGTCCGCCAGGCGGCGACGGCGGCCGGACGTGGCGACGAGCCACTGGTGATCGACGCGGCCACACTGCGACCGTGCCCGCCCGCCGAGCGCGTGTTCGGCGAGCCGGACGAGTGCGCGCTGCTGCAATTCACCTCCGGCTCCACCGCCGCCCCGCGCGGCGTGCGGGTGAGCTGGCACAACCTGGCCAACAACATCGCGATGATCTCCGAGCTGGTCGAGTGGCGCGCCGGCGAGGCGATGGTGTCGTGGCTGCCGCTGTATCACGACATGGGGCTGGTCGGCGCGTTCCTCACCACCGTGACCAATCAGGGTGATCTGTGGCTGATGCGCCCGGACCAGTTCGTCCGCGATCCCGCGCGCTGGCTGCGGGCGATGGCACATGCCCAGCATTCGCCGTCGCCATCGTTCGCGCTCGGCTATGTGGCGCACCGGATTTCGCCCGAGGAGATCGCCGATCTGGACCTGTCCGGCTGGCGCACGCTCGCCGTCGGTTCCGAGCCGGTCGAGGTGGCCGATCTGCAGTCGTTCGCGAATCTCACCGGGCCGCTCGGCTTTTCGATGAGCGCGTACACGCTGGCCTACGGTTTGGCGGAGTCGACGCTGATGGTGACCTCCTCGGCGCGGCATCGCCCGATCACCGCGCTGCGCATCGACACCCCGAGCCTGCGGTTCGGTGAACCGGTCACCATCCTCGAGCGGGAACTGCTCGACGACACCCATCGCGTCGACGGCGCGGGCTGGATCACCGGACTCGGCTACTCGACCCCCGAATCGACCGTCACGGTGGTCGATGAGAACGGCAACCAGTTGCCCGACGGAATTTTGGGCGAGATGGTCGTGGTCGGCGACTCGGTGGCGCTGGGCTACTCCGACGACTCCGATGGCGCGTCCACCAGGATCGTGGACGGCGCGCTGTATTCCGGTGATGCCGGATTCCTGCATCGCGGTGAGGTATTCGTGCTCGGCCGGATGGGGTCGAGCCTGAAGGTGCGTGGGCGTTCGGTGTTCATGGAGGACATCGAATCGCGCGTTGCCCAGGAAACCGGGATCACCAAGGGCAAACTCGCCGCCGTCGCGATCACCGGGCCTGGCGAGCAGGGCATCGCGCTGTTCGCGGAGTCCCCGCCGGGTGTCTGGATCGCGGAGGCGCGCAAGATCATTCGTGGCGAGCTGGGGCCCGCGCAGACGGTCACCATTGTCACCGGTCCGCGCGGGATCATTCGGCGTACGTCGAGCGGCAAGCCGCGCAGGCGATACATGTGGGACCAGTTCCGCACCGGGGCGCTGGCGGACGCGGTTGTGCACGAGGCCGAAGCGACGTCCACCGAGACGCTCGGATCTTCTGGTGAACGCCGGAATCCGGTCGACGCACCCGTGCCTGCGCTGGCTGCCGAACGGGTCCGCCAGTTGCTCGACAGTGCGTGGGAAAGCGTGGCGATTCCCTCGGATTCGACCGTCCTGTTCGAGGGTTCACTCGCCGAGGGCTTCGGAAACGACGGGTCCGACGTCGACTTCCTGGTGCTCGCCCCCGGCGACGAGGAACTGCCCACGCTGCCGACCGTGCTGTTCATCGACGGACGCCGGGTAGAGGTGCGGACTCGCTCCGCGTCCCAGATGCGGCGGCAGCTCGAACAGGTGGCCAACGCCACGACCGTTGCGCAGCTGGACGAAGATCTGCTCAACCGGTGTCAGCGGTTCCTGCGCGCGACGGTTGTCCGCTCGGGAGCCGCCGATGTCGGCGAGTTGCGTTCGCTACTGCCGCATTCCACCTTCATGAGCGTGATCGCGGACTGGTGGACCGCCCGAGCGCAGCAGGCCCTGCGCTACGCCGTCGCACTGCGCTCACTGCGAGCGCGCGACGAAGCGATCGACTGGGCGCGTGACGGCTTGCTCCAGGCGATCAAGGGCTGGGCCGCGCGCCGGGGGGAAAGCTACCTGGAAACCAAATGGCTTCCGCAGCAACTCGATCGGATCGGCGGCGACGAGATCATCGACCGCTACCGCGATCTCGGCGATCCGCGAGCGTGGGCGGGTGACGACCCGGAGCGGGGCTACGGCGACGCGCTGCCCGGCGTACTCGGCGATGCGAAGGCGCGGGCACTGTCCGAGCAGGCAACGTGGACACAGGTTCTCGAACTCGCCGCGGAACTGGGCGTCGAGGGCGTCACCGACGACCCCGACCAGATCCTGTTCGTCCGGCGACCGCAGGTCACCACCTGGAACATCGGGCAGCGTGTGCACGTAATCCGCGGTGACAGCGATGTTTTCGTGCTCTCGGACACCGGGGCCCGTGCCTGGCGTTCGGTGGTCTTCCGCCATTCTCTCGCCGACGTACTGTCCCGCGCACCGCACGACATCACCGCCGAACTCGCCGAGTTCCTCCGGCTCGGCTTCGTCGGATTGCAGTGGCGCCGCGGTGAAGTCCTGACGCCCGCACTGGCCATGTGTAAACCGGTGCGGCCGTACACGCCGGTGCCGTCCGCGGCTGCCCCGGCGCTCGGCGTCACCGGAGCCGCGCGCGCGGACGCGATCGCGACCCTGTCGCCGCTGCCCGCACGTCGTTTCACCGAGTGCGCGATGAATCTGGTGTGGTCGAACATCGTGCTGGAGAACGCGCGCGAGGATCTGGCGGGTGCCATCAAGAACGGTCAGGGCGCTGTCGCCGACATCGCCGCGCACCGGATGATCGCGATGGCGGTGCGAGTGGCGCTGTCCGCCTTCGGCATTCATCCACTGCCTGCCGACGTCGCACCGTCTTCGACCCTGCGTCGCCTGCTCCCGTCGCACGCCGAACACCGCGACGAACTGCTGACGCGGCTGGAAACTGCTCGGCAGGTACGGTTCTCGGAGTCCGGCGACGCCGTCGCCGGTCTCGCCGTCCTCGACGACCTCGTCACCCTGGTCCGCTCGGTCGCCGCCGACCCGGCCGTCACCGCCTTCCCGGCCTCGTTCGACTCCCGCGAGCAATGGCGGCGCACGCTCGCCATCGGCTACGACTGGCTGCGCGTCGCCGGCTATCTCGACACCGACCTGCCCCTCGACGAGGCCCGCGACCTGCTGGCCTCCGGCGGGCAGCAGCCGCACCTACGCGCGGAAGGAATGCCGCAGTCATGACAGCCGTCGCCGACGCCGCGGTCGCCGAGCAGGTGCGCAAGCTGGTTCAGGCCATGGCCCCGGACCCGCATGTGCTCGCCGCCGACGACCGAAGGCTGGTCGAGGACCTGGGTTTCGAGTCGCTGCGGTTGATGGAGCTGACCGTCGCGCTGGAGCGGAGCTTCGGTCTCCCGCGCCATCGGACGGAGCGGTTGGCCGGAATCCGCCGGGTCGGCGACATCGTCACGCTGGTGACGACGGGCCTCGCCGCGGAATCCGGCGACGAGCCCGGCCGGCCGGCGCCGAAGGATCGCAGCCGCCTGCTCGGCCACGTCGGCGCCGAGCGACAGCACGACGACGGAATGGGCAGGCGCGACACGGTATTGGTCACCGGTGCGAGCGGGCTGGTCGGCTCCGAGGTGGTGGCGCGCCTGGCCGCGGCGAGCCGCCCGGTCGCCGCGGTACTGCACAACAACGCGCGCATCGTCCGCAACGACGGCACCGCGCTCGGTGCGGGCAGTCCGGTCGCGGGCGACATCCGGATGCCGGGATTCGGTCTGTCCCCGCGGGATTCGGCGGACCTGTCCGAACGGGTCGGCACGATCGTGCACTGCGCGGCCACCACCGCGTTCGACGCCGACGTGACCGACTACCACGAACTCAATGTGCGCGGCACCGCGAACGCGGTGGCGCTGGCCAAGGCCTGGGACGTCCAGCTCGTCTACGTCAGCACCGCCTACGTGTGCGGCAACCGAAGCGGGGTGATCGAGGAAAGCGAACTCGACGCAGGCCAAACCTTCGGAAACCGCTACGAGGAGAGCAAGTTTCACGCCGAGCACCTGGTACGAGCGGCGGGGCGGCACGGCTTGCGCTGGGCGATCGTGCGGCCCGGCATCGTCACCGGCGCCCTCGGTACCGGCGGGATCCGCGAATACAAGAACCTCTATACCGTGGTCAAGCTGATGGTCGAGGGCAAGTTGCGCTCGCTACCCGGCCGCTACGACGCGACGCTCGCGCTGGCGCCGGTCGATTACGTCGCCGAGGTGATCGCCGCCGCCGTACTGGATTTCGACTCGGCCCACCTGCGCACCTTCCACGCGGTCGGCCGGGACACGTTGTCGCTGCGCGAGGTATCCGACGTGCTCGCCGAATACCCGTCGTTCGAGGTCGCGACCTTCGTGCCCGCGGCCACCTTCCGCGAAGACGACCTCGGCGCCATCGAGCGCGAGTACTACCGGCGCATCGGCTCGCTCTACACCAGCTACTTCGAGCGGCGACTGACCTTCGCCACCTCCAATGCCGAAGTGCTGCTGGGCAAAACGGCGCCCCCTACCGGCAAGGAGTATCTGCGCGTGCTGCTGGACTACTGCCTGGAATCCGGCTATCTCGGCGTGCCCTTGCCGTCGATCGAAGAGGTATTGGCAAGCAATGACTCCGGTGGGGCGGACCGGTGACCGCGCCGCTGCGCGAACTGCTCGCCGCGCTGACCCCGCAGCCGGAGAAGGTGACAGCCTACGCCGGCGATACCTACCTGCAAGAGACCGTCGAACAACTCGACCGCCTCGGCGTCGACGCCGCGAAGTTCGCCAGAGCGCACTCGATGCTGCTGCTCAAGCCGGACGCCATCGTCGCCAGATCGGTCGAGCCGACGTTGAACTGGCTGGCCGGCAACGACTTCCGGGTCGTCTCCGCCGTCCGCGTCGCGGTCGACCGGCACTTCGCCCGCGCGCTCTGGTACTTCGCCTGGAACATCGCCTCGCCGGAACGCCGGCGGCTGGCCGATCTGTTGGTCGGCATCTCCGATGTCTTGGTGCTCGTCGTCCGGGGCGAGGACGCGGAACTGCCTGTCCCCGTGCGCCTTACCGAAGCCAAAGGGCCGACCGATCCGCGTAAACGTCAACCCGGCGAACTGCGCCACCTGCTCGGCCGGCACAGCTATCTGCTGAATCTGGTGCATTCGCCCGACGATCCCGCCGATGTGCTGCGCGAGCTCGCCATCTACCTGGACGAGGATCGCCGCGCGAAGGTGATCGCGGAGGCAGGTGACGGGGCCGACCGCTCGTCCGATGCGCTCGCGATCGCGTACGACCTCTACACGCAAGCGCCCGCGCGCAGCTTCGATCGGGACGATGCGCTCGGCCGGATTCTGCGCGACCTGGAGAAGGGCGGCGCCGCAACGGTTTTCGCGGATCGGACGGACGCGGACTGCGCACGGTTGCTGTATTCCGCGTGGGCCGAAGGGCGGGAACTCGATCCGTGGTCGGTGATCGTGCTCGGGTCCTATGTACTCCCGATGCGGGTCGGGACGCAGCCGCAAACGCTGCGCCCGGTGACCGCGCAAGACTGGCTGGAGGAACGACCGTGACGGCAAACGTGGAAACGGTGAAGACCGCGACCCATCTACGCACCATCTCGCGCGAGCTGGCGCATCGGTGCGCGGTGTCGGAGGTGTTCGTCACCTCGATGGACACCGTGGCCGAGGACGAGTACGTGGTCGGCGCCCAATTACCCAGAATGCACGCCTATTACGGCGACCACCTCGGGTCGCTCGGTCTGCGTCACGATCCGCTGCTGGTGATGGAGGCCGCCAGGCAGGCCGCGATCGCGCTCAGCCACGAGTTCTATGGCGTCCCTTCGGATATGGCGTTCGTCGTGCGCACCTTCAACGGTACCGGTGCGGACACCCCGGCCTGGGAGGTCGGGTCCGCCCCGGCCGATCTGGTGATGCGCGCGCGGGTGCCCCGGCGGCACGTGCGCGGTGAGACGGTGCAGGGCCTGGACATGGTGCTCGAAATCGATTGCGGCGACGAGTCGATGATGACCGTCGACGGCTCGTTCTCCTGGATGACGCCGGGGCAATGGGCGGGGCTGCGCGGCGCGTTCCGGAAGAGCCTCGGCCTCGGGCCGTTTGCCGGCGCCTCGGCGCTTGCCGATCGCGCGGTCGCGGCCGAGGTCGGCCGGGAGAACTGGCGCAATGTCGTGATCGCCGCGCCGGAGCTGTCGGACAACACCGCGCGGGCGGCGCTGGTCCCTGATCTGGGCCATCCGTTCCTGTTCGATCATCAGCTCGACCACGTTCCGGGCAGCCTGCTGATCGAGGCGTGCAGGCAGACCGCGTTGGCCATGGTGCTGCACCGCGCCCCCCGATTGGAGTGCGTCGGAAGCGCTTTCGAGCGGTTCGTGGAGCTGGATCGTCCGGCCGAGTGCGTCGCTGAGATCACCGGCCAGCAGGCCGACCGGACCGTGATCCACTGCGAGATCCGGCAGGCCGAGGCGGTCGCCGCCGAACTCGATCTCGAATTCGCCGACGACGAACTGGGTTTCGACGCCGGGGAACCGGAGTCCGCGTGACGAATCCGCTGGTGTCCGTGGTGCGTATCGCCCGGTTCACCGCGGTGATGTACAAGCCGCACTACCTGCTGTACGGGGTGCTGTGGGTGCTCGCGCTGGAGGGCACCGCTTCGCTGGTGACGCAGCCGGATTCGGCCTGGCGGCCGACCGGAGCCACCGTGGCGCGGATCGTCGTGGTCGCGTTCGTGCTGCTGTATCTGCGAATGGTCGACGAGCAGAAGGACCTCGACTACGACCGCGTGCACAACCCGGATCGGCCGCTGGTGACCGGGGCGGTGAGCGCGGTCGAACTGCGGGTCGCCATGGGGCTCATCGCGATCGGCGCCATCGCCGGCAGTCTCGCGTTGTCCGTGGGTTCCGCCGTGATGATCGCTGTCGCAATGGCTTACGGGTTGGTCCTGTGGGGTCTGGAGCGGCTGTTCGCCACCGTGCGCGCCGACATCCTGGTGAATCTGGTCGTCACCTATCCGGTGCAACTGCTCGTCACGGGCTACATCGTGGTCTCGGCGATCGACACCGGCGAGGTGCGCGCGCACTGGCAGGCGGCGGCGGTCGCCGGTGTCTTCGCCGGCGCGTTCCTCCAATTCGAGTTCGCCAGAAAGACTTCTCGCGAGCGTCGGCCGGGCGAGCTGTTGTATTCGAATGCGCTGGGCACCAACGGAAGTACCGCGGCGTCGCTGCTCTGCGCGGTGGCCGCGGTGCTGGTCGACCTGTTGCTCGTCCGGCCGTGGGACTATTCGCCGCCATCGTCCCTCATTGCCTGGCTGCCCATTCCGCTGTTGGTGATCCCCGCTCTCGGGGCACTGAAGTTCGCGCGCGGCGACCGCACGGACTACCCACCCGTCCCCGCCGTCATCTTCATCCTCGCCCTCTACCTCACCCTGATCGCCCAGGCCCTGACCTTGCCGTAGCGGATCCAGCGGCTGGTGCTCCGACGTGTCCCGCGCCGGCGGGCGGCGGGTCTGGTGGAATGGCCGGGGGTAATCAGGGGATCGCTTCACCCAGATGCGGCGACCGGACCGATTCCGGCTGGATGGCACAATCGCGCCGAGAAAGGGATCCATGGTGAGTACCGTGCGTCGAATCGTCGGAGGCGGCTGCTTGATCGTGCTCGCCTGCGGCACCATGATCGCGACCGCCGACCACGCGACCGCCGACCCCGGCGGTTGCTACGTCGACCGCGGCCTCACCGACGCCGTCGCCCTCTGCCACGAGGGATACGGATCCACCGTGCTAGAGGTCGAATGCCTCGGCATCAGCGTCCCCGCCACCCCCGACAGCCCCATCTTCGGCCCCTACCCCGGCGCCGATTCCCCCGCAGCCCCCGTCGGCCAGTCCATGCGCGCCTCCTGCGTAACCACCACCGCCCTCGGCATCACCACCCGCGCCTTCGTCTCACCCACCTGACCCGCAGATCACCCCGGGCAACACCCTTGCATGCGCCAAATCGTCTCCCCGACAACGCCTCACCAGGCGGCAACCAGTCACGGTGGTGTCGGGTCAGCTCAGTTTTCGGACCGCGGTGACCACTGCCGCCGTGTACTGCACGGTGAAGCTGCCGCCGGCGGCGTCGATGACCGTGCCGAGGCCGGCCAGCACCTGGTCGAGGACCGGTTGGGGGAGGCGGGTGGTGGCGCCGGTGGTGGCGGAGTACTCGAGCCATTCGTCGCGGGTGTACCGCTGCTCCCACTGGAATCGCTGTTGCTGCGGCTCGCCGAAGGCTCCTGACCGGCGGATGCCGTCGGAGGTCTTGTCGCACATCGACGCGTAGAGCTGCAATGCGGAGCCCGCGGGGATCTGGCCGACGGGGGAGTCGGGGACCAGCCGGCGGAAGACGTCGGCGAAGGCGCGCTCGAGTTCTGCCGGAGGCTGACTCACGTTCCAGAACGGGGCCAGCACTCCGCCCAGTCGCAACACCTCGCCCGCTTTGGCCGCGCCGGCGACGGTGTCCACCCAGTGCCAGGCCTGTCCGGCGACGACGAGATCGAAGGTCCGGCCCGCCGGATCCCAGGTCTCGAAGGTGGACACCTCGACCTCGGTGCCGTCGCGGCGCGCGAATTCGGCCATGCGCTCGTCGGGTTCGACGCCGAAGACGTGGCAGCCCGCCGCTCGGAACTGCCGTGCGACGATGCCGGTACCGATGCCGACGTCCAGCACCTCGCGTCCCGGGCCTGCGGCGATGATCGCCTGCACCATCGCCTCGGGATATCGGGGCCGGGAGCGGTCGTAGCGCTCGGCGTCGATGCCGAACGACTCGGCGATCTCGCGGGCCTGATGTGACTCTTGCCGAGGAAGGGGCGATGGCCCCGACGGTATAGTGGGCATGTGCCCACTATAAGTGGGCACATGCCCACTCTTCAACCGCTCGACGTAAGGAGAAGCCCCCAGTGCCAACCGGAGTGGCCATGCGTGACGTGCGCGCACAGCTGTTCGACGCCGCCGAACGCATCCTGATCCAGGACGGTCCGAGCGCGCTGACCAGCCGCGCGGTCACCACCGAGGCGGCCTGCGCCAAGGGCGTGCTGCACCGGCACTTCGCCGACTTCGACGACTTCCTCGCCGAACTCGTCCTCGACCGCATCGCACGCGTCGACCGGCAGAGCGCCGCCCTGCGCGAAGCCGCGGGCACCGGCACGGTCGTCGGCAATCTCGGCGACGCGTTGACCGACCTGTTCGAGACGGTCGCGGTGGCCATCGTCAGCCTGGTCACCTTCCGGGACGAGTTGCGCGCCAGGCTCCGCCGGACCAGGCCGACGGGTGTCCCGCTGCTCGCGGAGGCCACGGCGATGATCGCGGAGTACCTCGATGCGGAGCGCGACAAGGGCCGCATCGTGGCCACGGCCGACGTAGAAGTGTTGGCGCCCACGCTGATCGGCGCCGGGCATCTACTGTTCGCCGACCGTAAAGGCACTCCACCGGAGTCCGAAGCTGTTGGCCGGGTCGTGCACACGGTCGTCGCCGGCGTGCTGACACCCTAAGCGGGCACGGCTTCGAGAATATTGTCCGGCGAGACCGTCGGCACAATCCGGCTGAGCGTGAATCCGAAGCGCGCCAAGAACTCCCGATACTCATCGGCGCTACGTTCACGACCGCCCGTGTTCACCAGCATCTCGAGATCGATGTACTTACCCGGATGCGGCCGAGTGTTCTCCGGGACGACCAACTCGATAATCAACAGGCGCGCATCGGGTTTCATCGCCGCGCGAACGCTCGTCAGGATCCGTCCCGCATCGTCCTCCGGCCAGTCGTGCAGGATGTGCTTGAGGATGTAGGCATCCCCGCCCTGCGGAACCGCGTCGAAGAACGATCCGCGCTCGACCGCGCAACGGCCGGCCAATCCGAGCTCGCCCAGCCGGCTGCTCGCCGATTCGGCCACTTCCGGCAGCTCGAACAGAATTCCCTTGGATCGTGGTGCCCGGCACAGGATCTCGGCAAGCATCGTGCCCTCACCACCGGCGACATCGACCAGCGTCTCGAACTGCGCGAAGTCGTAGGCCGCGAGCAGCGGAGCGAGCCCCAGGCTGCCGATGCTGGTCATCGCGTTGTCGAACAGCGTGCCCAGCCCCCGATCGGCGCGCGCGTGCTCGAAGAACGACATGCCGTGCAGCGCTGGGCCGACCGGCTTGCCGGTGCGCACCGCGTCGACGAGATGCGACCAGTTCTCCCGATGGATCGCGCATCCGAAGAACAGTGCGGCGTCGCGCAACGAAACATCCGCGTCCCGGCGCAGTGCCCGCGCCATCGGCGTCAGCGCGTACCGGCCATCCCGGCGCCGGGTGAAGATCCCGTGACCGATCAGCAGCCGCAACAACCGATGCAGCGCATCCTCATCGGCCCCGACCGCCGTCGCCAGCTCGGCCCCGCTGCGCGGCCCATCGGCCAGCGCGTCGGCGACCCCGAGCTCGGCGGCGGCATGAATCGCCTGCGTCAACCACCCGGCGGCGAGCATCTCCATCACGGCGACCTGCCCCGGCACCAGCTTGCGGTAGGCGACCGACAGTCCGCTGCGTACCAGCTCGACCGCACGAACCAGCCCTGGCGGCGGCATTCTCGGCTGATCGGATGCCACAGGGCGACTCCCATCCGCTCGACGGTCGGCACTTTGCGCCAACCAGCAGGGTACGGGCTGCCGCGGTGCCGTGGGCCGGACACCCGATCGATGGAAGCGGACCGGCTCAGAAACGCCAGCGCGTGGCGCCGCCGGGCTCGACCGTGCCGAGCGCCATCGCCGTGGTCGCGGTGATGCGGTAGACGTGCCAGGGCGGCGGGCCGGCGGACGGCGCGCTGTACGGGGCGGTGAGCGCCTGGCCGCTCTCGTCGACCTCGGCCGGCCAGCCGTCCGCGGCATAACGCGCGGCGATCTCGGCGACCGCCGCCGAGTCGGTGACCAACGCGGCCGTGCCGTTGACGGTGAGGTCGAAGTCGTGCAGGGAGAGGCTGATCGCGCAGCGCGGATCGCGGGCGAGGTTGCGCCCCTTACGGGTTCGCGCGCCGGTGGTGAACCAGAACGCACCGTCGAGCCAGAGCGCGCCAAGCGCGGTCAGGTGCGGGCTGCCGTCCGGGTTGATCGTGCTCAACCAGTAGGTGTGCCGGTTCGGGCCGCCGGTGTCCGGGGCCTGCGGGATGTTCGCGTCGAGCTTCGACTCGATGTTCGCCCAGTCCAGCTCCGGCAACGAGTAGCGGTCAGCGAGGTTGGTGGTGTCCATACTGTGCTGACGATATGACGGCGCGGAACTCATCGGCGCATTACCCGCCCGATCATGGGCGGGTCCGCAACACCACCGGCAGCCGGGACGGAGCCGCGACGAAGTCACGATTCGACGGTTTCACCCGGTAGCCGGGGTCGGCGACCGGCTGCCACCGGGCGAACAGGGCGGCGGTCGCGAGCGTGATCGTCATCAGCGCGAAGTTGTTGCCCGGGCAGTGCCGGTTGCCGACCCCGAACGGCAGGATCGCCTTCTTGTCGATCTCCTCGACCCGGCCGGGGAACCAGCGATCGGGGTCGAAGGTTTCCGGGTCCGGGTAGTAGTGCGCGTTGTGATGGATCATGTACGGGCTGTACACCACCATGGCGCCGTCGGGCAGCGTGGTGCCGCCGAGCGTGACTGGACCGTCCGCGGTGTGCGTGCTGACCCACGGCCCCCAGAACCGCAGGGTCTCGAGCACCACCAGCCGCAGGTAGGGCAGCTCGGCGACATGGTCCGGCGTGACCGGCCCGTCGCCGACGAAATCGTCCAGCTCGCGGCGCAATTCGGCGGCGATGTCCGGACTGCGCATCACCTCGTGCCACACCCAGCCGAGGATGGACGCGGTCGAGCCGACGCCGGCGGCGAGCATCAGCAGCAGCTCGTCGATGATCTCCTCGTCCGACAGCCGGGTACCGGTTTCCGGATCGCTGTGCCGCACCAGCGCGGAGAGCACATCGTGGAAATCCCGGTCGGCGCGGCGGTATTCGGCAACCACGGCGCCGATCTCGGCGCGCAGCCGATGCGACTTGGCGGTGAACCGGCGGTTGGCCACGACGCGCAGGCGGCGCACCGGCGGCGGCAGCGCCGCGCGCTGGATCACCTGGCCGAGCAGCCACGGAATGGTCTGCTGCACTTCGCGTTTGGCCTCCGAGCCGAACTCGGCGGTGAACAGGGTGGAGGAGATGGTGTCGAGGACGAGCCGGTGCGCCTCGTCGACCAGGTTCAGCTGCCGGCCCGGTCGTAGCGAGGCCGACCACGTGTTCGCCACATCGGCGGCGACCGCGGCGTATTCGGTCAACCGGCGCTGCCGCAGCGCGGGCGCGATCATCCGGCGGCGCAGTTCGTGCGGCTTGCCGCTGAGCACATTGGACGCGCCGCGGATCACCTCCCGGATCGCGTCGCGCAGTTCCTCGCGGTGGAATTCGCCCGCCTCACCGAAACTCAGCTCGCGAATGAGGTCGGGGGTGGTGAGCACGTAGGCGGGGCGCGGCCCGAGATAGATCCGGACGATCGGGCCGACGCCGGCCAGCGACGTGACGAACCTCAGCCCGTCGCGCAATGCCACCACGCTGTGGCCGAGCAGGGGTAGCCGCCCCGGAGCGGTGGGCACGTTCGGAACAGTCTGTGGCATAGCGAGTTTCGAATCTCCGACCAGGTCGGTGTAGATCGAGAGGATGGTTTCGGTGTGGCGGGATTGCCGTGCGCCGTCGGCGTGCTCGGTGAGGACTTCGCGCATCGGCGCCAATTGTTCTGGGTGGTCGGCGAGTTCGCGCAGCGAATCGGCGAGCGCGGCCACGGACGGGTCGCGGGTGCGGACGCCACCGCCGTCGGGCACCGTCTCGGCCAGGTCCGGATCGCAGTAGACGACGGGCAGCCGCATCGCCACCGCCTCCAGCAGGGCCATGCCCTGCGTGTCGAAACCCGCAGAGGGAAAGAGCAATACGTCGTGCGTGGCCATGGCGGCCAGGCAGTCCGCCTGGCTGACGCCGCCGTGCAGCCGCACGCGGTCGCTCAGTCCGCCGCTCTCGATCGCCGCCTGTGCCCGCTCGTACAGATCTCCCGAGCCGTAGATGTCGAACGTGCAGTTCTCGACCCGTCGGACCGCCTCGATGGCCTCGAGTAGCCGCTTCTCCCCGGACAGTCTGGCACACCACAGGATTCGCAACGGACCGTTTCCCGTCCCGCCCTTCAGCGTCCGCGCCTTGTCGAGCAACTCGTCATCGATCCCGTTGGAGATCACCCGGATCGGCCGGTGGACCCCGTGCGCCAGCACGCGCTCGGCGAAATGCGCGGTCGGCACGATCACCCGATCGGCGGCCTGCGCCTGCGCGACCATCGTCCGCCAGGCATGCCGTGCCGCGCGGGACTCGTTGTTGCGCGGCATCTTCCCGCGATGCGAGACGAAACGCCCGTGCAGCGCGCGCATGGTGAGCGCGGACAGGTACGGCGCCGGGGAGGTGTTGGCGATGAAGACATCGTCGCGACTGTGCACGGTATGCACCACCGGAATCCCATGCCGCCGTGCCGCCCGCAGCCCGGCGATGGCCACGCCATAGGTGGTCTGGGTGTGCACGACATCGATCGGCCCGCGCTCGGCGAAGACCGCATCGATCAACCGATTGTTCGCCGGAGTGGGCAACACCATGGCGAAACCGTTGACCACGACCCCGCCGAGTGCGGAAAGGACCACAATGTCGCGCTCCGATTCGGTAGATTCCGGCGTGGGCGCGGTGAACACGGTGACCCGGTGGCCGAGCCGCTCGAGCCCGCGGCGCTGGGCATGTACCGAGGTCTGGATCCCGCCGAGGGTCGCGGGATGGAAGTCCGTGAACAGCGCGACGTGCATGGGACCACGGTACGGACATGTGCACCACGCGCATGCTGGAAGAACGACGAGTCGCCGACCCGCGGCCCGACGAATGCGGGGGCGCCCGCCGAGTACAGGAGCTGGCATGAGAGTGGCGATTCCGTTGACGGGCACCCGCGGCGACGTCCAACCCGCCGTGGCGCTCGGCCTCGAGCTGCGCAGACGCGGCCACGACGTGCTGCTCGGCGCGCCGCCGAACCTGGTCGGCTTCGCCACCCGCACCGGCCTGTCCGCGGTCAGCTGCGGGCCGGACGTGCAACAGCTCTACGCCTCCGATGAAGGTCAGAAGGCGCTCGCCGCGGGCAGCAGCTTCCGGCTCATGCAACTCGTCGGCAAGCAGATGGCCGACTACGCCGAGCAGATGAACCGCGAGGTGATCGACGTCTGCGCCGGCGCGGACATCATCGTCTCGACGATGCTCACCGAGGACCGGGCCGCGTCGGTCGCCGAGGCGATGCGGGTGCCGCTGGTCTCGTTGCACGGCTTCCCGTGCCGCAAGAACGCCGCGTATCCGTTCCCGGGCGCGTTACCGGCGGATTGGCAGCCGCCGGGTGTGGTCAACCGGGCCACCTGGCTGCTCGCCGAGAACCTGCGCCGCGTCGTCTTCATGAAGTACCTGAACCAGCTGCGCAGGGAACTCGGCCTGCCGCGCTCGACCGCCGGTCCGGCCGCCGTGCTCGAACGCGGCGGCGTGCCCGAGGTGCAGATCTACGACCCCGCGCTGGTCCCGGGCTTGGCCGAGGAGTGGGGCGCGCGCAGGCCGCTCGTCGGCTTCCTGCCGCTGGAACGGACCGCGCGCGAAGCCCTGGGCGAGCTGGCCGCCGACCACGGCGAGGTGATCGCCTGGATCGCCGAGGGCGAGCCGCCGGTGTACTTCGGCTTCGGCAGCATGCCCATCCGCGACACTCACGCCGTGCTCGCCCTCGTCGAGGAGGTGTGCGCGAGCCTCGGCATCCGTGGCCTGGTGAGTGCGGGCTGGAGCGATCTGGCCGCCGCCGACGCGGAAACCAGTGCGCGGGTCAAGGTGGTCGGCCCGGTCGCGCACGACATCGTCTTCCCGGTGTGCGCCGCCGCGGTGCATCACGGCGGCATCGGCACCACCTTCGAGAGCCTGCGCGCCGGGCTGCCGACGCTGGTGTGCTCGGTGTCGTTCGACCAGCCGATGTGGGGTGGGCAGGTCGAACGGCTCGGCGTCGGCGCGCATCTGAGTTTCCGCAAACTCGACCGCGATCGGCTGGAGTCAGGGGTGCGCACGCTGCTCGAGCAGGGGACCGTACAGCGCGCGAAAGCCCTTGCCGGCGAGCTGCAATCGCATGCGGACGCGACTCCCCGAACCGCCGATATCGTCGAAGCGGCCGCCGGGTGAGCAGGACCGCGGCGGTGGCATGAGCGAGCCGGTCACGGCCGTCACCGATTCCGCCGTCATGTTCCGGCGCGCGGTGCGGCACACCCTGCGCAGCCGGGACACGCTGCTGATCTCGCTGCTGCTGCCGGTGCTGATCATGCTGCTGTTCGTGTACGTGTTCGGCGGCGCGATCCAGGTGTACGGCCCGTACATCGACTACGTGATTCCCGGAATCATCCTGCTTTGCACCGGATTCGGCGCCTCGATCACCGCGACCGCGGTAGCGACCGACTTGCGCACCGGCGCGGTGGACCGCTTCCGGACCTTGCCGATCTTCCGGCAGGCCCTGCTCGCCGGGCATGTGGGTGAGGGCGTCGTGCGCAACCTGATCGCCGTCGCCATCGTGCTCGCGGTCGGCACGATTCTGGGATTCCGCTCGGACACCGGCTTTTTCGCGTGGCTGGGCGCGCTCGCGATAACCCTGCTCTTCGTGCACGCGATCACCTGGATCGCGGTGGCATTGGGTCTGCTTGCGCAAAATCCCGAGGCGGCGGGTGGATTCACCTACGCGATCATGTTCATCCCGTACATCAGCAGCGCCTTCGTACCCACCAGCTCCATGCCGTCCTGGCTCCGTGGTTTCGCCGAGCATCAGCCCGCGACACCGGTGATCGACACGCTCCGAAACCTGCTCACCGGCAGCACGGAGAGTAACGCGCTATCGGCCGTGCTCTGGTCGGTCGGCCTGGCAATTGTCGGATACGTCTGCGCCGCAATGCTCTTCGCCCGCAGATCGCGGAACTGAGTCAGTTAGGCCGAAGTGTCGGGGCGCGAATCCGACCGCGCGCGTTCGCGTTCGGCGGCGGTGGCGAGGTAGTCGCCGAGTTCGTGACGCAGCGTGACGTCCAGTGAGCGGGCCAGGGTGGAGTGCACCGAGGCGACGGCGAGTTCGCGCATCTTGCTCAACATCGTTGTGGTGTCGGCGATCTCGCTGCTGGTATCGGGGAGCCAGCCGGGGCCGTGCTCATCGATGATGTGCTGCTTGGCCGCGGTGATCATGATGTGGGTGATGTCGTCGATGCGGTCGGCGACCTTGGCGTAGATCTCGATCAGCGTGCGCAGTTCCAGCCCGTACTCGTGCAACTCGGCGAACGAGGTGAGCAGCTGGGTTTCGGTGAACACGACCGTGTCACCTTCGAGCCGGACCAGTTTCATCTCGCGCAGCCGGTCGACCAGCTCGTCGGCCTCGGCGCCGAGGATGGTGCCGATCAGCTCGCGCGGGACCTCGAACGTCTCGTCCTTGGCCCAGGACGCGGTCACCGCGTGTTGCAGGCCGAGCACCTCGGTGAGGTCCTTGCCGGTCTCCCAGCTGGTGATGAAGTCACCGATGTGCGAGGTGGTGAAGCCGCGTTGCAGCAGCGCGTCGATCAACCGCAGCCGTTCCAGGTGTGAGTTGTCGTAGATGCTGGCCCGGCCGTCCTTGCCGACCGGCGGGGGCAGCAGTCCACGTTCCTGATACGCCCGCACGTTGCGGGTGGTGGTGCCCGCGGCGCGCGCGAGGTCATCGATCCGGTACTCCATCGATTCCACCTCCTCGCCCACCACGGCCCCGGTGTGCCGGCGACCGAACAGCCCGATCAATGTCCCATTGCGGCGCTCACGGGCCCTCCGTGGTGACGCAAGCTGCCGCCTCCGGGCCTGTCGCTCACGCCGCGTGATCGACCGAGTCTATCGCCAAGGTCGCCGGCGACCGTCATCTAGGAAACCGCCGCGATCCGGGGCCTGCGTGCGTCGCGATCCGCGGCGACGACCGTGTAGTCGGCGAGGTCCACGGTCCGCAGCTGGTTGACGTACTGCGTGGCGAACCCCGGATACATGGTCGCGTTGAACCCGTCCTCGGTCAGGTACCAGCTGTGGCAACCCGAGTTCCAGGTGGTGCTGGTCAGCCTGCGCTGCATGCCCGCGTTGTAGCGGTCCTGCCGGTCCTTGCGGACGTCGAGGATGCGCAGATCCTGCTCCAGGATGGTGCCGACGGCACTCACCAGGTAGTCGATCTGCGCCTCCATGTACACCAGCGCCGAGTTGTGACCCGGCCCCGAGTTCGGCCCGAACGTGAGGAACAGGTTCGGGTACCCCGACACCGCGACGCTCTTGTAGGCGTACGCGCCGCCCGACCATTCGTCGGCCAGCACCCGGCCGTCGCGGCCGACGACCGGAATCGGAGTACCGGTCTTGGACACATCGAAGCCGGTCGCGAAGACGATGCAATCGGCCTGGTGTTCCACACCTTCCGCGGTCCGGATGCCGCGCTCGGAGAGCTTGGCGATGGGCCAGGTGATCAGCTTGCAGTTGTCCCGTTGCAGGGCCGGGTAGTAGTCGTCGGTCATCAGCAGCCGCTTGCAGCCCGCCCGGAAGTCCGGGGTCAGCTGGCGGCGCAGCCAGGGATCCTTGACCTGCCTGCGCAATTGGGCCTTGCCGACCAGTTCGACGACCCTGGTCAGCGGCGTGTTCCAGACGACGCCGAGGGCGACCGACTCGTGCCCGTAGAACCAGGCCTGCCGCGCCAGCTGCTCGGCGGCGGGCACCCGGCGATAGATCTCCTTGGTCACCGCGTTGGTGCGCCGGTTGACCCGGGGCAGCACCCAGCCCGGTGTCCGTTGAAAGACCTTGACCGAGGCCGCCTTATCGACCAGCTCGGGGATGATCTGTACCGCGCTCGCGCCGGTGCCGACGACAGCGACCTTCTTGCCGGTGAAGTCGTAATCGTGATCCCAACGGGCACTGTGGATCTTGTGCCCGGCGTAGTCGTCTATTCCGCGGATGTTCGGAAAGCTGGCATTGGCCAGCGGTCCCGAGGCGAGCACGACCGCGCGGGCCCGGACCGGGTCCTGGCCGTCGATGCCGATCTCCCACTGCCCGGCCTGCTCGTCGAAGACGAGGCCGGACACGTTGCTGCCGAACCGGAAATGCGGTCCGAGGCCGAATTCGGCGGCCATCGACTCGATGTAGCCGAGGATCTCGTTGCTGCCCGAGTAGGTGTGCGACCAGTCCGGGTTCGGCGCGAAGCTGTAGGAGTACAGTCGCGACGGAATGTCGCATGCCGCACCGGGATAGGTGTTGTCGCGCCAGGTGCCGCCGATCGCGTCGCCGCGTTCGAAGATGGCGAACCCGTCGATGCCCTTCTGTTTCAGGCGAATCGCGGCGCCGATGCCGGCGAACCCGCCGCCGATGATGGCGACGTCTAATGTCTGATTGCTCATCTGTCCTATGCCGCCGGCTCGTAGGTGACTTCCTTGACCCAGGTCGGGTCCCTGCGCAGCAGTGCCTTCGGCACTCTGGCGGTGATCTTCACCAGCGCGTCGGCGAACAGGTGGTACGGGTGGCCGCGGTCGATCACCCAGCCGCCCTGCATCTTCACCAGCTGATACATCGGCAGCCTGCGCGCGAATTCGCTGCGCTCACCGACGTTGGCGTAGCGCTTGAGCGCCGAGTACAGCTTCTCCTCGTCGACACCCATCTCGACGATGTTGTCGCGCATCTTGTTCAGCAGCGGCACATAGCTCAGCACGCCGATGATCAGCGACGGCTTCAGCCAGCCGCCGATGAGGTCGGTGGCGAGCTTGCGGATCTGTGCGTGACCGAGGACGTCCATCACCGCGAAATCGACGGCCAGGTGCCGGGATTCGTCGTTGTTGATCTTCTTGAAGACGTCCTGGCAGACCGGGTCGTGGATCTCGTCCATGATGAACTTGACCAGCGCGCCGTCCAGCGCGACCTCGAGCATGGGGATGACCGTGCCCAGGAACGACAGCGACATGCCGTCGGCGTATTTGTCCAGGAAGTCGATCACCAGCTTGACGTTCACGTTCGGCTGCGGGATCTCGTCGCCGTCGAGCATGCCCCAGCGCCGCATCAGCGCCAGTTCGGCATTGGCGTGCCGCTGCTCTTCGGCGTGGAAGTAGCGGTAGATCTCGCGCAGCGTCTCGGTGGGCGCCTTCTTCGCCATGGCGGCGAAGCCGCGCGCGCCGACGTTCTCGATCCACATCAGATCGGCCATGAACGGCTTGAGCTTGGCGTGCAGCTCGGGTGTGATCGTCTCGGCGCCCGGTGCGTCCCAATCGATGTCGGCCAGCGCCCACTGCCGGTCTTTGATCTTGGCGAGCATATCGTCGAAGTCCATCGTGATGGCCATGTCAGACTCCTGTCTTATCGGTGACCGACGTACGGTCGGTGGAAGGCGAGTTGTCCTGGGGCAGAACCCGATCCAGGAGGCCGAGGACGTAGGTGTACTGGGCGGGGAAGTAGCGCTTGAGCCGCCAGACGACGTGGGCGTCCAGCTGCGGCAGCACATACAGCTGCCCGCGGTCGTGCGCGTCGAGGGTGCTGCGGGCGACGTATTCGGGGGAGAAGCCGGTCCAGCGCATGAGGGTGTCGGCCAGTCCGGCCGACTGCTGGGTGATCCGGCCGTCCTTGGCCACATTGGTTTTCACGAACGTGGGGCACAGCACGGTGACCGCGACGCCGGTGCCGCTCAGCTCCGCCGCCATCGTCTCCGACAACGACATCACGCCCGCCTTGGACACGTTGTAGACGGCCATTGACGGCGCGGCGGCGAAGCCGGCGGCGGAGGCGACATTGATGATCCCGCCCCGGCGCGCGGCCCGCAGCTGCGGCGTGAACACCTCACACCCGTGCACCACACCCCACAGGTTGATGCCCAGCGCCCACTCCCAGTCCGTGAAACCGACCTGGCCGACCCGTTTTCCGCCGATGCCGACGCCTGCGTTGTTGATCACCAGGCTGACCGGGCGTTCGAACAGCGATTCGGCAAAGCGCGCAAGGTTTTCCACGTCTTCGCGCTGTGCCACATCGCAGCGGAACGCGTGCGCGGTGCCGGGATGCTTGCGTTCGATCAGCGCGACGGTCTGGTCGGCGCGGGCCTCATCGATGTCGGCGCAGATCACCTGCCCGCCGCGGTCGGCGAGCTCCAGCGCGAAGGCCCGGCCGATGCCGCTGCCCGCGCCGGTCACCACCGCTCGCGCGCCGTGCGTGCGCCGGGGCCGATTGCCGAGCGGCAGTAGTTTTTCCAGTCCGAACATCGTCAGCTCACCTTCTCGGAGACAGTGCGGTCGGCCAGCGCCGCGCGCAGGAACTCGGCCGCGCGGGTCAGGGCCTGATCGGCTTCGGGCACCAGCGTCGGCAACGCCTGGAAGACGTGCACCTGACCCGGCCAAATCTCTAGTTCGCAGCGGCCGCCCGCGCCGCGCACCGTCTCGCACAGCGCTCGTGCGTCGGCCCTGAGCATTTCGGCGCCGCCGACCTGAACGAGCATGGGCGGCAAGGGGATACCCTCCGGCACGGTCAGCCGCAGCCGGGGCAGGTCGTCGGGCAGGCCCTTCGTGTACTCACGTGGCATCCGGCTCGCGGCGGCGGCGGAAATGAGTGGATCACGTTGCTGCCGTTCCTGTTCGGCGGCCAGCTTCAGGGTGAGATCGAACAGCGGCGAGAACATCGCTACCGCCGCGGGCTGCGGGATGCGGTGGCGGTTGTTCTCGATGAGCAGGTCGAGCGCCAGGTGCCCGCCGGCCGAATCGCCGGCGATCACCAGGTCGTCCGCGGCATAGCCGCGGTCGAGCAGCCAGCGGTAGCCGGCCTCGATGTCGTCGGCGGCCGCCGGGAAGCGGTGCTCCGGGGCGAGGCGGTAGTCCACGACGAAGACCGGGAGTCCGGTCTTGCGCGACAACTGTGCGGCCAGCCCGCGATGGGTGCGCGCCGAGCAGATGACGTAGGCGCTGCCGTGAATGTAATAGACGGCGCGCCGGCCGAAGGAGACGCCGGCCGCACGGACCCATTCGCCGCGCACCGGCCCGGACCGGACCGGAGTGATCGCGGTGCCGCGGGGGACCGGACCGCCGACCGCCATGAAGGTGGCAACCAACTTGCGGGCGAACCAGACGCCCGGGGCGTTCATCGGCACCGCGTTGTTCAGCGGGCGTAACCCGATCTGGGTGGCCGTCGCGGCCAGTGTGGCCCGCGCAGAGGCTCTAGCGGGCACCCTGGGGATCGAGGTCTTCGTTGACCTTGTCATGCGCTCAGAATCATCCATGGATGTGCCAGTTGTCAATGGCACATTCATTGCAGGCTGATCGCGATCGGTGTTGACCTGCGAAAACGACCGCGGTACCAGCAGGTCTGCTGGTACCGCGGTCGTCGGTAGGTTCGGCGATCAGCGCGCTTTGCGCAGGCCCAGGTATTGCAGGGCGGCGAAGCCACCGACGGTGGCCGCCTGCATGACCGTCCAGATGGAACCCACCGTGTTCAGGTCGAGCACGCCTTCGATCAGGGCGGCGAGGCTGACCACGACCCAGGCGGCGTTGCCGGCGATCACCACGCGGGTGGCATTGGTGCTGATCGTCTGCCGCGTGCCGATGATCGCCACCGCCACGCCGTACAGCGTCAGGAAGATCCCGATCGGAATGCCGATCTCGGTGTCCAGGCCGAGCAGCGACTCCAGCGGCTTGGCCAGGGCGAGGTAGGCCAGGCCGTTGACGCCGGTGACCACGGCGTCCAAGCGGAGCGAGAGGCGAAGCAACTGCGGGCCGGGGGCCAGGACGGAGGACAGGTAGGACGGGGCGGTGGTGGTCATGGCAGAGTTTCCTTCAGTGAATCAAGCTGGGGCGGAACGGGTTCAGGCTGCGGCGGGCACCTTGTCGAGGAAGCCGTACACGTTGGCGATGCGGCCGTCCTCGATAACGGCGACGTCGAAGCCGACGACCACCGCGGGGGCATCGGCCGGGCCGAGCTCCCAGGTGAAGCGGACCTGGTCGTGGTGCGCGTCCACCGGGCCGGCCAGGCGGAACGTCCAGCCGGGGAATTGTGCTTGCGCGGCAGCGATTCCGGCGTCGATGGCGTCGTGGCCGGCGACCGCCATCAGCGGATCGGTGTAGCCGGCGTTCTCGGTGAAGACCCGGGCGACGGCGGCCTTGCGGGCGGCGGCGTCGGTGGTGTTCCAGGCTTCCAGGTACTGGGCGACGATGGTGTTCATGATGGCTCCTTCGGGGGCTCTGAGCTGCGGTTTCGCTGTCGTTCCTGCTGACAGGAACTACGTTATGGCCGCAGGGGGGTGCCCCGAATCAGTCATCTATAAGTACTTTCCGGCGAGGTATACGTACGTCGCCGGTCGAGGTCAGTAGCCTCGGTCCGGATCTATCGGTGCCAGGAGGTCTTTGCCGGTGACGAAGCGTTCGACGTTCGCGCCCGCGTGGTCGGCGAAGGCGGCCAGGCGCAACTGGGGTGGGTTCGAATCATGCGGCGTCACAATGGCATTCGGCAGCACCCAGAGCGGGTGGCCGTCGGGCAGCGGTTCCGGCTCGGTGACGTCCAGTCCCGCGCCGGCGATCGCGCCGGAGGCGAGCGCGGTGACCAGGGCGTCGGTGTCGATCAGACTGCCGCGGGCGACATTGATGACCCAGGAGGACGGCTTCAGCCGGGCGAGCACGTCCGCGTCGATGAGATGGTGGGTCGCCGCGGTGGCGGGGGCGGCGACGACCACATGGTCGGTGCGCGGCCACACCCGGGAGAGGTGGTCGGTGGAGATCGTCTCGATCGTGTCGGGGATGCCGGGGCCGGTGATCGGACGGCCGGACCGGTTGACCGCGATCACGTGCGCGCCGAGCGGGGTGAGCATCGGGATCAGCGCCTGCCCGATGCCGCCCGCGCCGACGATGGTGACCGTCTTGCCGCGCAGCGAACCGATATGCGGGAAGAAATCCTGCTGCCGCCAGCTGCCCGCGCGCAGCTGCTCGGGCAGATAACGCACCCCGGCCAGCAAGAGCATCAGCGCGTGCTCGGCCACGCTTGCGGCGAAAGCGCCTGCGGCAGAAGTGAACTGGACCTTCGGATGGGCGGCGATCACGCCCGCGGTGAACCAGTCCTCGACACCGGCGGCGGGCAACTGCACCCACTCGATCGTGTCCGGCAGCTCATCCGGGAACTGCCCCGGCGTCCCCGCCCAGATCAACCCACGCGCCTCGGCCAGATCGGCGACCCGCGCGCCGCCGTCCTCGACCGCCTTCACCAACAGCGCGGGAGGCGGATCGGCCGGCCCGATCGCTATCGCTACTGCCGATCGGCTCATGGACAGACCTCCTTCGGAGCACAGCGGGTGCGCTGGTGACAGCGCCGCAGCGACGTTAGCACCGCCATCGCGACGGCACTCGGCGCGTCCGACGCCGGCCTGGTAGAAGACGCCGCGCATGGATCCGCCCGATGCGCTCGAACCTGCTCGCAATCCCCTGCGCGGGCGGGCAATTTGCGCGCGCCGCTTCGAGAACTCCGAGGTGCACTGGCCGGGGTCGACCTGTCCGGTCAGCCCATTCCAGCGGCTGCTCGATCTCGAACGCGGCCTTGTCGATGCCGTAGTGCAGGTCGTTGAGCGTGGTGGGGTGGGTGAACATGTGTGCGCCGGCGAGGGTGGTTCGTGGGTGGCGGGGTCAGTCGTCCAGGTCGGTTTCCGCGTCGAGGTCGGCGTCTACCTTGTCGCGGTCGGCCCATTCCAGCAGCTGATCGAGCTCGAAGACCGCGTCGTCGATGCCCTCGTGCAGGTCGCCGAGTTCGGCGAAGCGGGCGGGAACGGTCTTGATGGTGAAGTCGCGCGGGTCGACGTCGGGGATCTCTTCCCAGCGGATCGGGGTGGAGACGGTGGCCGTCGGGACGCCGCGGACCGAGTAGGCGGCGGCGATGGTGTGGTCGCGGGCGTTCTGGTTGTAGTCGACGAACAGCATCGTCGGATCGCGGTCCTTGCGCCACCAGGTGGTGGTCACGTCCTCGGGTGCGCGGCGTTCGACCTCGCGGGCGAAGGCGAGCGCCGCGCGGCGCACCTCTTTGAACCCCCAGTTCGGTGCGATGCGGACGTAGATGTGTAAACCGTTGCCGCCGGAGGTCTTCGGCCAGCCGACCGCGCCGAGCTCGTCGAGCACCTCGTGCGCGACCCCGGCCACCCGCTGCACCCGCGACCACGGGCAGTCCGGCATCGGATCCAGATCGATGCGCCACTCGTCGGGGCGCTCGGTGTCGGCCGCGCGGGAGTTCCACGGATGGAACTCGACCGTGGACATCTGCACGGCCCAGATGACGTCCGCCAGCTCGTTCACGCAGAGCTCGTCGGCGTGCCTGCCGTAGCGGGGGAAGAAGACGCGCACCGTGTTGATCCAGTTCGGCGCGCCCGCGGGCAGCCGCTTCTGGTGCACCTTGTCCCCGGCCAGCCCCTTCGGAAAGCGGTGCAGCATGCACGGCCGGTCGCGCAGCGCGCGGACGATGCCGTCGCCGACGCTCAGGTAGTACTGCACCAGGTCGAGCTTCGTCGCGCCGGTCTCCGGGAAGTACACCCGGTCCGGGTTCGAAATGCGGATCGTGCGGTCGCCGACATCCAGTTCGATCGCCGCCGCCGCAGCCTTGCTGGCCACGGATCCGACGATAGCCGAACCGGTCGCCTGTTGGTCGTCCGAAAACGCGCATCACCATGTGCTGCATTCTGGTATGCATAGGGGGATGCACGAGGCAGGTGCCGCCACCTCGTGTGCCGGTAGTTCACGGTCAGCGAGCGATACACCCACCGGCCGGGCACATACGGCGCCATCATCGTGTCCCATGAATCGGCGGCCGAGCGTGAGCGAGGTGCGAGATGCGAGGCAGCCTATGCCGAAGTCGCGCGCTTACGTCCGCAAGCGTGAGTACGCGCAGCGTTTGGCTTCCGTTCTCCGTCGGCCTCGGCGCACCCGTGCACCTGATCGGCGACTGCCTCACCGACCGCGGCTGTCAGTCAGATGGCAGTGCGCTGTCAATGTCGGGTCGATCGCTGGCGAGGCGGAGATATGAGCGAGCCGGTGCGGGGCGATTGGCAGCGCGGGTCGCGTACTCGAGCCTTGGCGAAGGGATAGGCATGAGTGAGCGCGGCGTGGTTGGTCAGTGCCAGCGGGCTTTGCCTAGGTTGGCACCGGGCGGTAGGGAGGTTCGGGCATGAGTAAGGCGACTCGGGTGACCGTGACGTTGGATCCGCAGGTGGCCGAATGGGCGAAACAGGCGGCTGAGCAGCAGAATCGGAGTCTATCCTCGGTGATCAATGCCTCGCTGCGTACCGCGCTGGTGCACGAAAGCCTGGCCAAGCTGGCCGTGGACGACGCCGCCGAACAGGCCGCGGCGTATGACGACTTGAATGTCACCGAGGCCGCCGAGACCGACGCCCGCGGCGCCGCATGAGACGGGGTGAGGTCTGGCGTTACTCTCCGGCATTGCGCGACGGCACCCCGCTGCCCAGGCGTATGTCGGTGGTGCTGGTCTCCGACTCGGCGGTGATCACCTCGCCCTATCGCTGGCTGCACGTGGTTCCGCTGCGTGACGCCGACCCCGGCCACGTGCTGGCTACGCACACCGAACACGGCTGGGCCGACACCCTCGAACTACACCGCGCCTACCGCCCGTGGCTCACCGAGCAACTCGGCGCACTGACGACCAGCGAATCGGAATCGCTCGACGCCAGGCTGCGCGCAACCCTCAGCCTGTAACCAGCAGCTTCGCTGCCCGCGAACACCATTGTGGCCCGCGGTTCGGCGAGCACACTGGACCTCATGAGAAAACTATTGCGAGCAATCCGAAGACTCCTCGGCGGCAAGGTAACCACCGGCGGCGGCCCACCCGGCCGCGAGGGCGGCGGCGGCACAGCAGGCGTCCGCGAACCCCGACGCCCCCTACCCCCGGACAACCACCTCAGCGCAACCCGCCGAATCGAGCCCGACCCCAAAACAATCACCCTCCCCGATCCCCGCAACTGACCGTCACCTGTCCGGGTTGCACACAGGGGGCGTGCATTCAGGCCGAATGCAGTACGCCCGCGCAATCGAGTCGAGTCAAATGGCTGTTATCGAAGATCAACTAGCAACCTGTTGACTCGACTCGATGCATACCGCGCCAACGGTACGATGTCCGCCCGGCAAGGGCGTGCGGGTCGCCCGAACGGATTGCTATCCCAATTGGATACGCCCACAACAGAATCGCACCGAAACCCGGGAGGGGGTCTGTCCAGATAACGGTGTAACTCGGGTTGATTGGGTTAACTCCGTCCGGCGGTGAGGCGGCCTTCGAAGGTGATGTCGAAGGCGTTCAACGCCGCTTTCCAGCGGGTGATCCACCGTTTCTGGCCCTCGCCGGTTGGATCGAGCGCCATGACCGCGAGGTAGACGCATTTCAGAGCGGCTTGTTCGTTGGGAAAATGACCCCGGGCGCGGACCGCGCGGCGGATGCGTGCGTTGACCGACTCGATCGCGTTCGTCGAGCAAACGACGCGCCGGATCTCGGTGTCAAACGCCAGAAACGGAGTGAACTCGGCCCACGAGTTCTCCCAAAGTCGAACGATCGCAGGATATTTCGTGCCCCAGACCTCGGAGAATTCGTAGAACCGTTCCAACGCCGAAGCCTCGGTCGCCGCGGTGTAAACCGGCTTCAATCCTTTGGCGATCGCGGCCCAGTCCTGGCGCCCGGCATAGGCGAACGAGGCCCGCAGCAAATGGACGATGCAGGTCTGGACCACCGCGGCGGGCCAGGTCTGCCCGATCGCCTCGGGCAGACCCTTGAGCCCGTCGCAGACGAGCATGCACACGTCTTCGACGCCACGGTTCTTCAGTTCGGTCAGAATCTGCAACCAGAACTTCGCGCCCTCACCACCGTCGCCGGCCCAAAGCCCGAGGATCTCGCGCCCGCCCTCGACCGTGACCGCCAACGCGACATAGATCGGCCGGTTGGCCACCTTCCCATCCCGGATCTTCACGTGAATGGCGTCCAGGAAGATCACCGGATAAACCCTGTCCAGCGGCCGGTTCTGCCATTCGGCCATCCCGTCCATCACCTTGTCGGTGATCACCGAGACGGTCTGTTTCGACACCTCGGCGCCATAAACCTCGCGCAGGTGCGCCGAAATCTCGCCATGGGTCAGGCCCTTCGCCGACAGCGACAACACCATGTTCTCCACGCCGTTCAAACGCCGCTGGCGTTTGCGCACAATCTGCGGCTCGAAGCTGGCGTCGCGGTCGCGCGGGACCTCGATCTCGACCGGACCGACATCGGTCACGATCGTTTTCGAGCGGGATCCGTTGCGCGAGTTCGGTGTTCCGCGACCGACCGGGTCGCCGTGGTCGTAGCCGAGGTGATCGGTGATCTCACCGTCCAAGGCGGACTCGACCACCATCTTGGTCAGCTGACCCAGCAGCCCGCCTTCGCCGGTCAGTTGCAGCCCGCTGGCGCGGGCCTGGGCCACGAGCTGGCCCACCAGCGCGGCATCCACCGCCGACGTCTTCGGTTTCCTTGGTCTGGCCACCACGTCAGTATCGACGAACTCGGTCGCCATCACATCAGAGTCCATGTGCCACTCCTAGATTGGAGTTACACCGTTGTTCTTACAGTCCCCCGGGAGGAAGTGCAGGTGTCCGGGAAACCGGCTAGCGGACCGCTTGCCGCCGACCAAGCGACGGATAGGTCGACCTTCGCACACCTGCTTCATCCTTCACATATCCATCAGTACGCACCAGATATGCGATAGATGCAGAAGGTGTGCGAAGTTCTCGTATTAATGCAGAAGGTGTCCGAAAACCGCTGCGATGCCCTCGTGCCAACGCAACAGATCGATCCCGCTCTTGTCCGAAGCGTTTGTGACGCAACCACAGCCAGATGACCACGCTGGAACTCGACGCCGCGCATCCTGACATGCGCCTAAAGCCGGGTACGGCAGGCGACGTGCTCAGCACTACTCCAGTGAAAACCGAGGTAGGTCTTCAGCTTTCCTCGTCAGGTCGCGTTGGGACATGCCGGGGGTCTACCTGGCGAGTCAGGTACACCTGCTCCCAGAGATGATCGATAGTGCTGAGCGCGTCGGGTGGGGTCCCCGACTTACTTACGCAGTTGGTATGGGCAACGCGAGAGTTCCAGCGTGGTCATCGGCTTGTGGTCCGGTTCAGAGAGGCTGGGGAAGCGAGGGGGTCGCGTGGTCGGTTTGGTGATCGTGAGGATCGCGTGGTCGGTTCTGTGATCGCGGTGAGTCGAGTGGTCGTCCACTGCTCGTCGGGTCGAGTCAGGTCATTTCGCTCATCGAGGTGAGGGGCGGTGCGCGCTCATCGCGGTGAGCCAAACGCGGCGTGCTCGCTCATCGAGTCGAGTCAAAAGGTCGTTCTCGTATCGAGTCGAGTCAAATGGTCGTTGTTCAAGATCAATTGACGACCTTTTGACTCTGCTCGATGGGACGGTCCGGCCTATGTGACCGAGGCGAGGGCGAAGGGGAGTACTGCGTCTGCGCCTGCGGTGCGGAGGGCGTAGGCGGCGAGGGTGAGGGTCCAGCCGGTGTCGGAGAGGGTGTCTACCAACAGGATCGGGCCCTCGACGTCGGTGAGGTCGGGGACGTCCCAGGAGTCGTACAGGCCGGCGACGCGATGGGCCGAGTTTGCCGCGGATACCGGTGCGCGGTCGGGGCGGGTCGGTAGCGTGCCCAGGTCGTGCAGGCGGCCGATCTCGGCGAGACCTGCTGCGAGGGTGGCGGTGAGCACCGGATAGCGCGCCGATTCCAGGGCCATCACCGAGGTCGGGCGGGTGGTCCAGTTCCAATCGCGCAGCACGGCGACGCAGGCCTCGAAGACCTTCTCGGGGATCGGATCGTCGGGTCCGTCGAGCAGGGCGCGCAGCCGCTGACCCCAGCCGAGATCGGTGAGCCGGCCGAGCACACGACCGGTCTCGGCCCCGCCGGTGATCTTGCCGGACAACGGGATTCCGAGCTTCGCCATGCCGGTCGGCCACTGCTTGCGCGGACTCAGGTCCAGGCCCGGACGGTCGAGGCGAGCACGGGTGGCCGCGACCGCCTCGGCGTTCACCGACACATCGGGGCGGGTGCCCGTGCAGTTGTCGCAACGCCCGCATCCGGTCGAATCCGACTGTCCCGCAGTCAAACCCGGGTCATCGAGCTGCCGCCGCAGGAACTCCATCCGGCAGTCGCCGGTCGACTGATAATCGACCATTGCCTGCTGCTCGACCTCGCGCGCCTCGGACAGCCGTTCATACCGCTCGGTGTCGTAGGTCCACGGCTGCCCGGTGGAGATCCACCCGCCGCGCACCCGGCGCACCGCCCCGTCCACGTCGAGCACCTTGAGCACCATTTCCAACCGCGACCGGTTCAACTCGACCAGCGGTTCCAGCGCGGCCGTGGACAGCGCCCGGTCGGTGTCGAGCGCATCGAGCACCGAGCGCACGATGTGCTCGCGCGGAAACGCCACGGAGGCAAAGTAACTCCAGATCCGCGCGTCCTCGGGCCCGGGCAGCAGCACCACCTCGGCGCGCTCGGTCGCACGGCCCGCGCGGCCCACCTGCTGGTAGTAAGCAATGGGCGAAGACGGCGCACCTACGTGCACGACGAACCCGAGATCGGGCTTGTCGAAACCCATCCCGAGCGCCGAGGTCGCGATGAGCGCCTTCACCTCGTTGTTCAACAGCGCCGACTCCAGCGCCTCACGCTCGGCGGGATCGGTCTGCCCGGTGTAGGCCGCGACATTGTGTCCGTGCGAGTTCAGCACGTCGGCCAGGTCGTGCGCGGCGGCGACGGTGAGCGTGTAGACGATCCCGGAGCCGGTGAGGTTGTGCAGGTGGCCGCTGAGCCAGGCGGTGCGTTCCACCGCGTCGTCGAACCGCACCACCGACAGGTGCAGGGACTCGCGATCCAGCGTGCCGCGCAACACGAGGGTGTCGGTGCCGATCTGGGTGGCGACATCGGTGACCACCCGATCGTTCGCGGTCGCGGTGGTGGCCAGCACCGGCACATCCGAGCCGAGGTCGGCGATCAACGTGCGGATCCGCCGGTAGT
Organism: Nocardia sp. NPDC006044; assembly: GCF_042871115.1. NCBI lineage: Bacteria > Bacillati > Actinomycetota > Actinomycetes > Mycobacteriales > Nocardiaceae > Nocardia > Nocardia sp. NPDC006044. Next base: position 786,868 of record NZ_JBIAID010000003.1, on the reverse strand, counting down.
CGGGCCGGAAGTCGTGACCCCAGTCGGAGACGCAGTGCGCCTCGTCGATCACCACGAGGCCGGCGTCGGCCGCGAGTTTCGGCAGCACCTGATCGCGGAAGTCCGGGTTGTTCAGCCGCTCCGGGCTGACCAGCAGCACGTCGACCTCGCCGGACGCGACCTGGGTGTGGATTTCGTCCCATTCGGTGACATTGCCCGAATTGATCGTCGCGGCAACCACACCCGCCCGTTGCGCGGCGGCGACCTGGTTACGCATGAGCGCGAGCAGCGGTGACACGATCACCGTGGGCCCGCGGCCCGCCCCGCGCAACAGCTTCGCGGCGATGAAGTAGACCGCCGATTTACCCCAGCCGGTGCGCTGCACGACCAGCGCGCGGCGGCGCTGCACCACCAGCGCCTCGATCGCGGTCCACTGGTCCTCCCGTAGCCGAGCGCTGGGCCCGGCCAGTTCGCGCAGCAGGTGTTCCGCGCGCTCGCGGAGGTCGGGTGCGGTGAGGTCGATCGCCGGGACATCGGTCGCCGTGGTCATGCGCTCCATCGTGCCCGACGGTACCGACAGGAACCGTGCTCGTCGCGCACGCCCGCCCCGGCCGTGCATGTTGTGCATTGATACCGGTCGGACTCTCGGTAAGCGGCGCCGCGTGTCATACACTGCGTGCATCGCTGCCGAGTGGCCGAAATCCCCGGCCACGGCGGTGTTCACCACGAGTGAGTGCGGTTCGAGACGATACGAGGCTTCCGTAGACGCCGAGGACGAGTCGAATGAGCGAGCGAGTCAGGTCACAGCGCGCCCGGCGCGAGACGGAGCCGAGCGTCGGCGAGGCACGGTCATGAACGACTACCTGCGGCTGCTGCGGGACTGGTGGCGTGACGGCGTCGACTACCGCTGGGTGGTGAACGCCCTGGCCGACCGCTCCGCGCTCGGCGTGGTGAAATTCGCGATCGGCCTGTGCGGGCTGGCGACGCCGCTGATCAGCGTGCTCACCGTGACGTCGTCGGCGGGCCCGCAGAGCGTGCTCGGCCGGACCGTGCTGTGGTGCATCGTGGGCCTGTCGGTGGTGTGGGTGGTGCGCTGGTGGGCGCTGCCGTGGCCGAGCCGGGTGGAATCGCTGAGCTTGCTCGTGATCGGCGACGTGTGCATCACGGTGGTTTGCGTGCTGAGTCCGGGCAATGTGGTCCGATCGGTCGGCATGATGCTGCTGTTGATCGTCGGCATCTACGTCAGCGCCTTCCACAGCCCGCAGGTGCTCGCCGCGCACACCGGGTGGTCGTTGGCTTCGGCTGTGGTGCTGTCGATTCCGCTGTTCGGGGTCGGCGACGCCGCCTCGGCGGTGATCATGATCCTCGGCATGGTCGCGGCCACGGTGGTGCCGCCGGGGCTGCAATTCTGTTACTGGGTGCTGCGGTCCGACATGCTCTGCGATCCGTTGACCACGTTGCTGAGCAGGCGCGGATTCGAGTATCACTCCGCGATGATGGTCGGCGGCTCCGGGCCGATTCCGGTGTGCGTCATGATGGTCGACCTGGATCGGTTCAAAGCCGTCAACGACACCTTCGGGCACCACGCGGGCGACAAGGTGCTGGTGCGCACCGCCGATCGGTTGCAGCACGCCGCGCCCGCGCACAGCATCGTCTCCCGGCTCGGTGGCGAGGAATTCGCGATCGTCGCGCGCCTGCCCGTGCCGACCGCGATCGATGCCGCCGAGCGATTGCGCGACGCGGTCGCCGAGCCCGTCGGGTCGATCTCGGTCACCGCCAGCATCGGCATCGCCGTCGCCGACGCGGGCGCCGACGGCTACCGTCGCAGCCGTGAACTGGTGCAGGATCTGATCCGGTGCGCCGACAGCGCGATGTATCAGGCGAAACAGCGGGGCGGCAATACCGTTGTGGTCGAGCACATCACGGCGTTGCAGGGCATCGACACACACGATGTCACGCGGTCGGCATGAGGAAAGGCCTCTGCCGCAACCACATCCGGCCGGGTTTCAGCTGCGTGCGGTTTCCCCGGCGAGGGTGATCAAGCGGGCGCGCACCAGGTCTGGTCGCTCCTCGGCGATGAAGTGCCCGCAGTTCGCCACTCGTTCGAGCGTGTAGTCGTCGGCCTTCGCGGTTTCGGCGGCGGCGAGCGAATGATGCACGGCGCCATCGTCGATCCCGAACAGGGCGCGGATCGGAACGGTGGCGCGGCGGGTTTCCCCGTGCCGGGCGGCGCGGGGCAGTTCACGCAGCAGGAACGTGCGATAGGTGTCGACCGCGGCGCCGGCGACAAGCGGATCGCGGAACCGATCGGTATAGACGCGAATGACTTCCGGGGCGAACTCCGCGGGATTCTCGGCGGCCTTGCTCAGCATCCAGTCGAGCACCCGGGTGCGCGTTTGCAGGACCTTCCCGAACGAGGCGACGACCGGTTGATAGAGCAGGAACCGCCACGCATGCGGCAGGAAACCGCGCGTCGTCTGCCACGGATGCGCGATATTCAGCACCAGATATCCATCGAATCGCGCGGGCTCCCGCAACACCATGAGGTGGCCGATGTAGCCACCCCAGTCGTGGCCGACGAGCAGCACCCGATCGAGCCCGAGTTCATCGATCAGCGCCAGCACATCGGAGGCCACGTGCTCCTTGGCCCACCGATGCGGCGCCGGCCCGGACCAGCCGTAACCCGGCAGATCCGGCGCGATGATCCGTAATCCCGCAGGCGGATCGGCCAGCAGGTGGCGGTACGCGTAGTGATGCTGCGGCCACCCGTGCAGCAGAAGCACCGGCCTACCGTCCGCCGGCCCGGCCTCGGTCACATGGAACCGCACCCCGCGCGCCTCGACGAAGGATCGGCGAACGCCCGGAATCGCCGGGGGATCCTCCGCCGCCGACACGGAGGCTGGACCGGAATCCCGTTGCTGCTGGCGCATACCCGATGGTAACCAGCCGGGCAACGGCGCGGCATTCGGCGCGAAACGACCATGATCGGCGGAGAATGAGGCGCAGAGGTTCCCCGGCACCGGGGTCCACGCAGGAGGGCAACCATGTCGAGCCAATACCAGCCGCCGGCGGGCTGGTCGCCGCCGGGCACCCAGTTCCAGAGCCGCAGCGGCTTCGGCCGGACCCTGGCCGGAACGCTGATCTCGTTGGTGATCACGCCGATCGGGATCGGGCTATCCGCGCACGGCGCGCTGGATACCAGGCAGTGGGTGATCCTGGGCAGCTCGGCGGATCGCTGGGGTTCGAACTTCCAGATCATCGGCGGCGCGCTGCTGCTGTTCCTGGTCGCGGCACTGGCCGCGTTCTCCCCGGTGGGCACCGCGATCGCGGGGCTGGCGTGGGGCCTGATCCCCGGGGTCCTGCACATCCTCTTCCCGGACGACACCTACCGGCAGGTGGAGAACCTGCCCGCGCTGTCCGACGATTTCCATCTGGCGCTGCACAATTGGATCTTGAACGGCTTCGCGCTGCTCACAGGCATGTTCCTGGTCGGCGCGGCGTTCGCGGCCACGTTGCGGCGCAAGTGAATCGAGGCCGCGCCCGCACACGGCGGGCGCGGCCCGAATTCAGCCCTTGACGCAGAGCACCTGGCGCAGCGTCGCGACGACGTCGACCAGGTCGCGCTGCGCGGCGATGACCTCGTCGATGTCCTTGTACGCGGCCGGGATCTCGTCGACCACGCCCGCGTCCTTGCGCGACTCGACGCCCTCGGTCTGTGCGACCAGATCGGCGACGGTGAACTGCTTCTTCGCCGCGTTACGGCTCATCCGCCGTCCCGCGCCGTGCGAGGCCGACTGGAACGAGGCCGGATTTCCCTTGCCGCGCACCACATATGACCGAGTACCCATCGAGCCCGGAATCAGCGCGAGATCGCCCGCGCCGGCCCGGACCGCACCCTTACGGGTCACCAGCATCGGGACGCCGTCGATGATTTCTTCGGCCACGTAGTTGTGGTGACAAGAAATCGGCTGCTCGAAACGGACCGGGCGCTCGGCGAACTCGTCGCGCACCGCGCGGCACACTAGGGCGAGCATCACCGCGCGGTTGCGTGCGGCGTACTCCTGCGCCCAGGTGAGATCGCGCCGGTAGGCGTCCATTTCCGGTGTCCCGGAGAGGAATACGGCGAGATCGCGGTCGGGCGCATCGGCGTTGTGCGACAACGTGCGGGCCACGGCCATGTGCCGCTCGGCGAGTTCCTTGCCGATATTGCGGCTGCCCGAATGCAGCAGGATCCACACCGCGTCGTCCTGATCAAGGCAGACCTCGATGAAGTGGTTGCCACCACCGAGGGTGCCCATCTGCTTGTGCGCCTTGGCTTCTCGCGTCTGTACACCCTCGTCCAGTGCGGCGAACGAACGCCAGAAGGTATCCCACCCCGCCCGCAGCGTCGCGGTGCTCGCGCCCAGCGCGGAGACCTCGCCGCCCAGCTTGGTCACATTGACCGAGCTGTCGTGCGCGGAAAACCCGACCGGGACCGCGGCCTCGATCCGGGAGCGCAGCGAGCGCAGGTCATCGGGTAGATCCGCGGCGGTGAGGTCGGTCTTGACGCTCTCCATTCCGCAGCCGATGTCCACACCGACGGCGGCCGGGCACACCGCGTCCCGCATCGCGATCACGGAGCCGACCGTCGCACCCTTGCCGAGGTGCACGTCCGGCATCACGCGGACGCCGTGGACCCATTTCAGCGCGGCGATATTCCGCAGCTGCTGCAACGCGGCCTGCTCGATCGCGTGCTCTTCGGCCCACATAAGCGTCTGCGCACGGGTGCCGCGCAGCTCGACGGGAAACATTGTCCGATCCTTTCGTTGGTTTTCCTGGTCAACGGTAAAGATCGGCGGGAATAAGTGCACTCGAATAAATACCCGGGCCGCTCGAGTATTTTCCCGTAGGGATCAGCGGGCGCCCGGGTAGGCGTCCTCGGCGTTGATGTGGGCGATGCCGGTGGCGAGCCGTTCGGCGTCGGCGGTGGTGATCAGGTCTTCGGCGATCCAGTCGTCGAGCAGCAGGCCGAGGCCGCGCCGCCACCAGAATGCGCCGAGAAAGTGCAGTTCCGGCAGGCCGTAACCGTCCGACGAGTAGCACAGCGAACGGAACGGGGCGAGTTCGAGTGTTTCGGCGAGGACGGCGCGAGCGCGCTGCCCGACGTAGGGGACGGTGAGTCCGATATCCATCCGGACATGCGCGAAGGCGTGCGCCAGGTAGGCGGCATTGCGGTGAAATGGCCAGCAGTGCAGCAGCATCACGGTGAGACCGGTGTTCGCGGTTTTGCGCAGAAAGTCGGTGAGCAGCAACGGGTCCGCGCGATGTAGTCGCAGGTCGGTATCGCCGAATCCAGTGTGGAATTGCAGCGGCAGGCCGAATTCGGCGCCGATGCGGGCGCCGAGACCCACCAGCCAGCCGAGCAGGTCCGGGTCGGTGAGGCGGTGTTCGGGGAACACCGCCCGCGGTGGCCGGTCGCGCAGCGGGAAATCCAGGCCGCAGCGGTAGGCGACGATGGTCTTGAGTCCCACGGCATTTCGCACGCGCTCGCGTATCCGCGCCTCGATCTGATCGAAGACCGTCCGGCCCGCACCCACCTCGGCGATGACCTGTTCGGCGACCTGTTCGATGCGCACCACCTCGCGCACTTCACCGTCGGTGAGCTCGCCGAATTCCGCTGTGCCGCCGCCGAATCCGGTATCGAGGAACCAACTGGTGGTACCGGTGGCGCCCAGCAGCCGGGTGGCGACCTCGCGCCAGCCGAGTTCGGCCCGATGGGTCAGGTAGGCGTCCGGGCCGACGTGCGGCGGGAGGTCGAGCGCCGGTGCGCACCAGCGGCGGACCGCCAGCCCGATCGCGGAATCGAAGGTGCCGGTGGGCCCTTCGCTGAGCAGTCGCTCGAAGCCGGGGCGATCCAGATCGTGGGGGACGACGCCGTGGCAGTGGTGATCGGTGAGGGTCAGGCCGTCCGTCAGCACGTCAGAACCGCCAACGGGTCAGCGCGACAAGCTCTTCCGGGGAGACATCCCGATAGCGGTCGGCTTCGGCGCGGCGCACGGTAAGCAGGGCGTCGTGCAGTTCGGGACCCATCGCCTCGGCCAGCACCGCGGAGTCCGAGAGCCGGTCGGCGGCCTCGGCCGGGGTGGCCGGCAGCCTGCGCACGCCGGAGAACATCAGCTGTTCGGCATCGAAGGCGACCGGGTCGCCGGTGATTTCGGCGGGCAGGCGCAGTTCTTCGGCGACGCCGGCCAGTCCGGCGGCGATCACCGAACCCACGATCAGGTACGGATTGCCGGTCGCGTCAAAGCATTTGACCTCGGCGTTGGCCGCCCAGTCCTCGGTGCCTCGCACTCCGGTGATGAATCGCAGGGCCGATTCGCGGGTTTCCCGGCCCCAGCATTGCCAGACGCCTGCCCACCGGGAGGGCACGAGTCGCAAGAAGCTCGCCGGATTTCCCGCGCCGACCCCGACGAGGGCAGGCAGCTCGCGCAGCACTCCGGCCAGGAAAGCCTCGCCGGTGGTGCGCATTCCATAGGGGCCGTCGCCGGTGGCGAAGATCGGTCCCCGGTCGTCCTGGGCCGAAAAGTGCAGGTGCGCACCGGAACCGGTGCCGCCGGGTTCGAGGCACGGGCCGAGCGCCGCGCGCCAGCCGTACTGGAGGCTCACCTGCCGGATCGTGTGCCGCACCAGCACCGCGTCGTCGGCGGCGCCGACCGGGTCGGACGGTTGCACGGACAGTTCGAGCTGACCGGGCGAGTACTCCGGATGAAACTGGTCGACCGATATGCCTTGCCGGTCCAATATCGCGACCAGCTCGCGCGCGTAGTCGGCGACCTGTCCTAATCGCACCAGGCTGTAGGCGGGTCCGTGCGCGGCCGGGGTGAAGTCCTCCGTGCCGTCCTGACCGACAGACCATTCGGTCTCGAATGCCATCGAGAGCCGCAGCCCGGCCCGGCGCGCCGCCTCGGCCTGCCTGGTCGCGAAGCCGCGCTGACAGGCCGCGAAGGGCGTCCCGTCCTGCGTGTACTTGTTGGTCGGCGCCCAGGACCAGCCGGGTTGGCAGGCGAGTTCGGTCAGCGCCGACAGGTCCGGGACCAGCCGCAGATCGCCGTCCGGGCCGCCGAGATACTTGCCGGTGGTCATCAGGTCGTCGAAGGAGAACGTCTCGAAGCACGGCGACACCCCCACCCCGTGCCGCGCCGCCTGCGCCAGCCGCCGCATCGGCACCGTCTTCACCCGGGTGATCCCGGCATTGTCGATGAACGTCAGCGCGACCATATCGGCATCCAGCCCGCCGATCTCCGCGTCGTTGTCGTCATCGGACGGTATGCGCTCCGGCATGGTGGGCATGAACGTCAACGATAGTCGCCGAACCGCCCATACAACACCGGACTCGTCGGCTCCACCGTGTCGAGATCCGCACTCTCACTCGGGATCTGCACCCGATACCGGCCTCTCGATGCGATGCGGATCCCGAAGAGAGTGCGGCTGTCGGTGTCCGTGGTCGAGGGTCAGTTCGCCGGGAGGGCGGCGCGGATCTCGTCTTCGGTGGGGATGGAGCTGCTGGCGCCGAGTTTGGTGGTGGCGAGGGCGCCGGCGGTTCCTGCCCAGTTCAGGGCGTATTCGGGGCCGCGGTGCCAGGCTGCGGCCAGGGCGCCGGTGAAGGTGTCGCCCGCGCCGGTGGTGTCGATGACGTCGACTCGGGGACTCGGTTGACTCAGATCTCTGCCGTCCGGGCCGCGATAGGTCGCGCCGTCCGCGCCGCGGGTGACGACCACGTGTGTGACCGGGTCGAGCGCGCGGCCGAGCTGTTCGGCCTCGCCCGAATTCACCACCGCCACATCGATATTCGCCCACAGATCGGCGGGGAGGTCCTGGGTGGGTGACGGATTGAGCACTACCGTGGTGCCGTTCGCGCGCGCGTGCCGCGCGGCCGCCGCCACCGTATCGAGTGGAATCTCCAACTGGCACAGCAGGATATCGGCACCGGCGATCACGTCGAGGTCCGCGTCGGTGAGCTCGGTCATCCGCGCGTTCGCTCCACCGACCACGATGATGCTGTTCTCCCCGCCGCCGTCCACCACGATCGCGGCGACACCGCTCGGCCCGTCCACCGTCCGCAGCCGCTCGACGTTCACCCCCGAATCGGTCAGCACTCGCCGCAGTTCATCCGCGAACACGTCGTCGCCGACCGCCCCGAGAAACCGCACCGACCCACCGGCTCGCTGCGCGGCGATCGCCTGATTGGAGCCCTTCCCGCCGGGCACCATCGCGAACCCGGTGCCGAGCACCGTCTCGCCGGGCACCGGCCGCCGATCGGTGGTCGTGACCAGGTCCATGTTGATACTGCCGAGCACCGCGATCGAGGCAACGTCCGTCTTTTCGGCCATGCCGTCACAGGCTAGTAGGGCGAGGCGCAGCGGTGGATCAGGCCTTGGACCGGGTCAGTAGGCTGTACCCATGACGGTAGGAACGACGACCGAGCCGGATACCCGCGAGGTGGTGCACGAGGCCGCACGCAAGGCTCGGGTCGCGTCGCGTGTGCTGGCGCAGCTGACCACGGCGCAGAAGAACGAGGCCTTGCACGCCGCCGCCGACGCCCTGTTGGCCGCGGCCGACGCGGTGCTCGAGGCCAACGGCGAGGACGTCCTCGCGGCGCAATCGGCGAACGTCGAGGAATCGCTGATCGACCGCTTGCGGCTGACCAAGTCCCGGATCGACGGCATTGCCTCCGGCCTGCGCCAGGTGGCCACGCTGCCCGACCCGATCGGCGAGATCGTGCGCGGCTCGGTGCTGCCGAACGGCCTGGAGACCCGCCAGGTCCGGGTGCCGCTCGGGGTGGTCGGCATGGTCTACGAGGCTCGGCCGAACGTCACCGTCGACGCGTTCGGGCTCACCCTGAAGTCCGGCAACGCCGTGCTGTTGCGCGGTTCCTCCTCGGCCGCGCACTCCAATGCCGCGCTGGTCTCGGTGCTGCGGGAATCCCTTGTCGCACAGGGCCTTCCGGCCGACGCCGGGCAGCTGCTGCCCAGCGCGGACCGCTCCAGCGTCACCCATCTGATCCAGGCCCGCGGCCTGGTCGACGTGGTCATCCCGCGCGGCGGGGCCGGCCTGATCAGCGCCGTCGTCCGCGACGCCACCGTGCCGACCATCGAGACCGGCACCGGCAACTGCCACGTCTACGTGCACGCGGCCGCCGATCTGGACATGGCCGAGCGGATCCTGATCAACGCCAAGACCCGCCGTCCCAGCGTCTGCAACGCCGCCGAGACGGTGCTCATCGACGACGCGATCGCCACCGTCGCGGTGCCCAGGCTGATCGAGGCACTGGAACGGCACGGCGTCACCGTGCACGGCGACCTGCCCGGGTTGGTGCCCGCGAACAGCAAGGACTGGGGCGAGGAGTACCTCACCCTAGATATCGCGCTCAAGGTGGTCGACGGCCTGGACGCGGCCATCGAGCACATCAACACCTGGGGCACCGGGCACACCGAGGCCATCGTCACCGGTGAGCTGGCCGCGGCCCGCGAATTCACCGCCCGAGTCGACGCCGCGGCCGTCATGGTGAATGCTTCAACCGCGTTCACCGACGGTGAGCAATTCGGCTTCGGCGCCGAGATCGGCATTTCCACGCAGAAGCTGCACGCCCGCGGACCCATGGCGCTACCGGAGCTGACCTCCACCAAGTGGATCGTGTGGGGCGACGGCCAGATCCGGCCGGTATAGGTATAGGGGAGCGAGCCTCGCTCGCTCCCAAGGAAGGACTGCACGTGGCCCCCACCTCCGAGACGGCCCAGGAGCCGATCTTCACCTCGGTCGACGATGTGATCGATCAGCTGGCGACCACCGGCTACCTCGCCGACAAGGCCACCGCCACCTCGGTGTTCCTGGCCGATCGGCTCGGCAAGCCGCTGCTCATCGAGGGTCCGGCCGGAGTCGGCAAGACCGAGCTGGCCAGGGCGGTCGCGCAGACCTCCGGCGCCGAGCTGGTCCGGTTGCAGTGCTACGAGGGCGTCGACGAGGCCCGCGCGCTCTACGAGTGGAACCACGCCAAGCAGATCCTGCGCATCCAGGCCTCCAGCGAGAACGACTGGGAAGAAACGAAGGCCGACGTCTTCACCGAGGAATTCCTGCTCTCCCGCCCGCTGCTGACCGCGATCCGGCGCAGCGATCCGACCGTGCTGCTGATCGACGAGACGGACAAGGCCGACGTCGAGATCGAGGGCCTGCTGCTCGAGGTGCTCAGCGATTTCGCGGTGACCGTGCCCGAACTGGGCACCATCGTCGCCACCCGCAAGCCGTTCGTGGTGCTGACCTCCAACGCCACCCGCGAGCTGTCCGAGGCGCTCAAGCGGCGCTGCCTCTACCTGCACCTGGACTTCCCGGACGAGGACCTCGAGCGGCGCATCCTGGCCAGCCGGGTGCCGGAACTGTCCGCCGCGGTCGCGGCCCAGCTGGTGCGGATCGTGCACGTGTTGCGCGGCATGCAGCTGAAGAAGCTGCCGTCGGTGGCCGAGTCGATCGACTGGGGTCGCACGCTGCTCGCGCTCGGCATGCACGATCTGGACGACTCGGCGGTGCGGGCCACGCTCGGCGTCGTGCTCAAGCATCAGAGCGATCACCAGCGCGCGCTGGCCGAGCTGAAGCTGGCCTGAGCCGATGTCCGCGCGATCGCAGCCCGCGCCCGACGCGGAACTGACCGCGCCGCACGGTCTGCCCGGTCATCTCGTCGGGTTCGTCGAAGCGCTGCGGGAGCGCGGAATTCCGGTGGGGCCCTCGGAGACCGTGGACGCGGGCCGGGTGGTGACCGTGCTCGATCTGCTCGACCGGGACGTGTTGCGCGAGGGACTGGCCTGTTCGCTGCTGCGCCGCACGACCCATCGCGCGACCTTCGACCGGCTCTTCGATCTGTGGTTCCCGATCGCGATCGGGGAGCGCGGCGGCGCCCGCGACGAGGTCGAGATTCCGCGGACGCCGACGGGTGAGGTGGACATCGCGGCGCTGCGGGAAATGCTGGCGGAGATGTTGGCCCAGGAGGCGGGAGACGCGCGGTTGGATGCGCTCGCCGCGCAGCTGGTCGAACAACTCGGGCAGTATCAGTCCGCGAGCGGGTCGTCGTTCTCGGCTTATCAAGCGTTGAAAGATGTTCAGCCGCAGACCTTGCTGGCCAAGATCCTGGCCGGGCTGGCGGCCGGTCCGGATGCCAGTGCGTTCGACACCGAGATCGCCCGGCGGGCCGCGCGCGGGCGGATCGACGCGTTCCGGGCCGCCGTGGAAGCGGAGACGCGGCGGCGGGTGGCCGAGCGGATCGGGCGCGAGCGGGTCGCCAGTTACGGGGTACCGCGCCAATCCGAGGACGTCGACTTCCTGCGCGCCTCGGAATCCGAGCTGATCGAGATGCGCCGCAGCACCCAGCGGCTCGCGCGCATTCTCGCCTCGCGACTTGCGGTGCGGCGCAGGCATTCCCGGCGCGGCGAGATCGATCTGCGCAAGACGCTGCGAAAGTCGATGTCGACCGGCGGCGTGCCCATCGACCTGGTGAACCGCAAGCCGCGGCCCGGCCGGCCGGAGCTGGTGCTGCTGTGCGACGTGTCCGGCTCCGTGGCCGGGTTCAGCAATTTCACCCTGCTGTTGGTCAGCGCGCTGCGCGAACAGTTCTCCCGGGTGCGGATTTTCGCGTTCGTCGACCAGACCGACGAGGTGACCCAGTTCTTCGATCCGCGCACGCAGCTGGACAAGGCGATGAACCGGATCTTCACCGAGGCCAGGGTCGTCGGGATGGACGGGCACTCCGACTACGGCAACGCACTGGCCGGATTCGCCAGGGACTTCCCGGACGCCGTCACCGCGCGCAGCTCGCTGCTGATCCTCGGCGACGCGCGCACCAATTACCGCGACCCCGAACTGGAAACGTTGCGCGGGCTGGTCCGCACGGCCAAGCACGCGCACTGGCTCAACCCGGAGATGCAAACCAATTGGGGTTCCGGCGATTCCGCCGCCGACAAATACCGGCAGGTGATCGAGATGCACGAATGCCGCTCGGCCAGCCAGCTGACCGCCGTCGTGTCGATGCTGCTGCCGGTGTGAGTGGCCTGGATTAGCCGGGCGCCCGGCAAGCGCATCATCAGCGTTCGTTAAGCGAACCATTGGGCGAGGCCGCAAGGATTGCCCACCATGGTGGAGAGAACGCCCAACGGTGTGGCGGCGGTGGAGGACAGCTATACGTTCCAGGTGGATCTGCGGGGGATCGTCGACTTACTCTCCCACCACCTGTATTCCAGCCCTCGGGTGTATCTGCGCGAGTTATTGCAGAACGCGGTCGACGCCGTCACCGCGCGGGCGCAGCGAGATCGGTTGGCGCCTACCGCGATTCGGATCGTCATCGATGCGGCCGGGCTGCGGATCAGTGACCCGGGGGTGGGGCTGACCGAGGCGGATGTGCACCGGTTCCTGGCGACCATCGGCCGCTCGTCGAAGCGGGACGACATCGAGGGGGCGCGGCGGGAATTTCTCGGGCAGTTCGGTATCGGTCTGCTGGCCTGCTTCACCGTGGCCGAGCGGATCCGCGTGGTCACCCGCTCCGCCGACGATCCGGCGGCCGCGCCGGTCGAATGGCTGGCCGCCGCGGACGGCACCTACTCAGTGCGTCTGCTGGAGCCGGAGGAGTACCCAGAGCCCGGCACCACGGTGCAGCTGACCCCTCGGATCGGCGCGGAGTCGTGGTTCGGGCCGCGCCGGGTGATCGAACTCGCCCGCGAATACGGCTCATTGCTGCCGTACGCGGTGACGGTCGAATCCGACGGTCTGATCGTGCCGGTCACCGACGGCCCGCCCGTGTGGCACCGCGACTATCCCTCCGCTCTGGAACGCCGCGAGGCGCTGCTCGAATTCGGTGAGCGCACACTGGGATTCGATCCGCTCGACGTCATCGACCTGGACGCGGAACTGGCCGGCGTGAGCGGGGTCGCGTATGTGCTTGCCCAGCCCGGCAATCCGGCGGAGAGCAGCGCGCACCGGGTGTACCTGAAGGGCATGCTGCTCGGCGACGCCGTGCGCGGGCTGCTGCCGGACTGGGCGTTCTTCGTGCGCTGCGTGATCGACACGGACTCGTTGCGGCCGACCGCCTCGCGCGAGGGGCTCTACGAGGACGAGCGGCTCGCCATCATCCGCGAGGTGCTCGGTGACCGAGTTCGCGACTGGCTCACCGAGATCGCCGCCGAGCAGCCGCAGCGACTGGCCGCGTTCCTCGCCGTGCACTCGCTCGGGGTGAAGGCGATGTCCACGCATTCGCCCGAGCTGTTCCGGATCATGCTGCCGCACTTGAACTTCGAGACCACCGACGGTCGGGTGTCGCTGACCGAGTTCGCGCGTAAGCATCCGGTCATCCGGGTGACCTCGTCGGTCGAAGAGTTCCGTCAGGTGGCGTCGACCGCGGCGGCGCAGGGGATCGGGATCGTCAACGGCGGCTACGCCTACGACCGGGAACTGGTCGCGTCGCTGCCGCAGCTGATGCCCGGTGTCGAGGTGATCGATCTCGACACCGACACCATCACGGCCGCACTGGATCCGGTCGACCCGGCCGAGGAACTGGCGTTGACGCCGGTGCTGTCCATTGCCCGTGCGGTGCTGGATCCGTTGTCCTGTGACGTGATCGTGCGCGCGTTCCACCCGGTGTCCGTGCCCGCGCTGTATCTGGACGGACGCGGCGCGCGCAACGAACGCACCAGGGCGGAAACCGCACTCGGTGCCAGCGAACTCTGGACCGAGATCCTCGGCGCGCTCGACGCCGCGGCGCCGCGCGCTCAGCTCGTGCTGAACTACCACAGCCCGGTCGTGCGCAGGCTCACCCGCATCGGCGACCCGGCCTTCCTGAAGACGGCCGTCGAATCGCTCTACGGACAGGCCCTTCTGATGACCCACCGCCCGCTGCGCGCCGCCGACACCGCGCTGCTCAATCGCGCCTTCGGCGAATTCCTCAGCTGGGCAACGCAGCGTGCCGCGGGCACCGGCGAAGAGACGGAGTGAACGTGGACACCGCCGAGATCAATCAGGCGTTGGCGCAGGTCTATTCGTTGCCGCACGGACGAGTGCGCGTCGAACGGCTGGAACTGCTCGCCGCCGCGGCGAAGTCGGAGTCCGACCGGCATCTGGAAGGCCGGGTGCTGCTGGAGCTGGCCGAGGCGTATACCTATGCGAGCGAACGTGACCTGGCGCCGGTCGCCTACGGCCGGCTGCTGCGGATCTACGACGAACACCCGGCCGAACTCGGGTCGCTGACGAATTCGGTGCACTGGTATCTCAAGTGGATGACCTGGGGGTTGATCGACAATCCCGCGATACCGGTGCCGACCGTCTACCGCTGGTTCGACGAGCTCGAAAGCCGCTACCGGCAGCGGGGTTACAGCCTGCGGCCGGTGCTCGCGCTGCGAGGTGAGTTGGCGCGGAAGCTGGGGGACGTGGCAGAGGGGGCGCGGTTGCACGAAGCGGCGCAGGCCGCTGCGCGCGACGAGATGTCGGACTGCGACGCGTGTGAGCGCAACGAATGGGGAACCGGCAGAGCGGCTTTGGGGGATGACGCCGGCGCGCTCGCGCACTGGCAGGCCGTTATCGATGGTGACCGCGCCTGCGCGGAAGAGCCGCATCGGGTCCTCGGTCAAGCGCTGCTTCCATTGACGCGCACCGGTCGGATCGCCGACGCACGCAGCGCGCACCTGACCGGATACCCGCTGGTCCGGCACAACGACAGCCTGCGGCCGACGGTGGCGTTGCACATCGAGTTCTGCGCGCTGACCGGCAATGAGGGGCGAGGACTCGAGATCCTGTCCGAACACGCACGCTGGCTGACCGACCCGGGCGCGGACGCCGCCGCCCGCCTTGCGTTCCTCACCGGTGTCTGCGTGCTGTTGCGCAGACTGGTGACACTCGGCCTCGGCTACGTACAGGTATCCGGCGGAACCGTCGATTCCCTACTGGCAGAACTCGATACGGAAATCGCCGGGCTGTGCACGCGATACGACCTCCGCAACGGAAACTCCGCGGTCAGCACGCTCGTCGCCACCCGACTCGCGAGGCAGCCACTGCTGGAACGTCTTCCGCTCGGCCTGCGCAGCCGACTGCCGGAAGGGAAATGCAGGGGAGTAGATGCGGTCACAGCGAGCAGTGCCGTTGTTACGGGTGGACTTGCTCGTTCTGTAGACACGATTTCCGCGGACGGCGTGCCTCGCCCTGAGGGCGGTGCCGCTTCAGCCGGTGGTCTGCTCGAAGGCGACGCTGGTCATGCTCCATCCGATTCTGCTGCATATGCCGGTGATGAGCTCCCGGCAAGCGATATCGGTCCGGAAGGCGGTGGCGATGCGGCGTCGGCCGGTGGACTTGCTCCTCCTACGGGACGTGCGGGCGGTGGCGAAACCCTTGCCGCCGATGGTGGGTCTTCTACGGGCGTGAGCACTTCAAGCGGCGGTCCTGCCCCGACCGGCAGCGTCAGCGTTGAGGGTGGTGCCGAACCCCGGGGTGCGACGCTTGCGGGTGGCTCGGATGGCGGCCTTGTTCTCGCGGGGTCCGTCGGCGGGGGTGATGTGATCTCGAGGGGTGGTTTCGTGCTTGCGGGTGGCGCAGAGCCGGAAAGTACCGCGATTCAGAGTGGTCGGGAGCGTTCGGTGAGTACAGGTCGTCTGGGCGGCGTCGGTTCAACAGGTGGCGTCGCTGTGGCGGGTCAGCCGGGCGGTGCGGTGCTCACCAGCGGTGTTGCCCGACCGGCGGCTGCGTTCCCCGAGGAATGGCCCGATGGCACCGCCTCCGACGATGAACGTCTGGCGGAGGTGCAGCGGCTGGCCGAGGTCGGCGCCGCCCGGCTGGCGGATGCGCCGGAGCAGGCGGAGGCTCGGCTGCGGGAAGCGTTGACGGTCGGGGCCGGCATCTTGCCCGCGGAGCATCTGGCGCGGCTCAGTTCGCAGCTGGTCATCGCGATTTCCGGACAACCGGATCGAGAGCTCGATCTGGCCGACGCGGCGGTGCGTGCCGCGGCCAGGTGGGAAGGAGTGTCGGAGCCGGATCTGCTGCACCACACCGTGATCGCGGCCCGCGCGTTCCATCGCGGCCGGCGGCACGGCGAGGCGGCGGCACTGTTCGAAGAGGCGTTGGCGGCGGACGGAATTCCTTATCCTCCCGCTGAACTGTCTACCGTCCGTGCGCAATTCGGTGAATCACTGAACGCGCTGCACCGATACCACGACGCTGCCAGGCAGTTCGCCCAGGCGGCCCAGCTGATCGAGCACGATCCCGACCGTCGCCCGCTGCATGCCGAACTCGCCCTGTCGGCGGCCATCGCGCTCGAGCACTGCGATCAGGACGCGGTGGCGGTGGCGGCATATCAGCGGGCAGCCGAACTGTTCGGCGCGCTCGGAAACGTGGTGTCCCGTGCCCGCTGCGTACGGTCGGCCGCCTGGCTCCAGCTGTGGGCGCCGGACGTGGCGCCCGGACGTCCATGGCTCGGCGCGATGCAGTCGTTGATCACCGAATTGATCGACAGCGGTTCGCCGACCGCCGAGGTTTCCGAGGAACTCGCCCAGACCCGCCGGGAGCTGGGCGAGATGCTGGACGCGGAGGACGGGTACGGGCTGGCCGGGGAGTAGCCGGGCCACGGGCGTGCGCGGTCGAGCACGCCCGCGACCGCGGCCCGATCTGCCGACCACATCCCGGCTTGCCGCTCCTGGCCGCGCGAACCCGACCAGTTAAGCTCGGCACTCATGCAAGAGACAGGTCGGCGCGGCCGCAAACTGGGCGTGATGGGCGGCACCTTCGACCCCATCCACCACGGTCACCTGGTCGCCGCCAGCGAGGTCGCGAATCGGTTCGCGCTCGATGAAGTGATCTTCGTCCCTACCGGTCAGCCCTGGCAGAAGGCCGATAAACAGGTCAGTCCGGCGGAGGATCGCTACCTCATGACCGTGATCGCGACCGCCTCCAACCCCAGCTTCTCGGTCAGCCGCGCGGACATCGACCGGGAAAAGGTCACCTACACCGTCGACACGCTGCGGGAGATGCGCGACCGGCATCCGGACGCCGAGCTGTACTTCATCACCGGAGCGGATGCGCTGGCCAACATCCTGACATGGCAGGATTGGGCCGAACTGTTCGAACTGGCGAGGTTTGTCGGGGTGAGCCGTCCGGGGTACGAGCTGAATACCGATCATCTCGAGGAACATCTGCGCGATCTTCCGGCCGATGCGGTGACCATGGTCGAAATCCCGGCGCTGGCGATCTCGTCGAGCGAATGCCGTCGCCGCGCCGCCGAGAACCGGCCGGTGTGGTACCTCGTCCCCGATGGCGTGGTGCAGTACATATCCAAGCGGCACCTTTATGTGCCCGCAGGAGCGGAAGGTAGCTGAGTGAGCGAGCGTAGCGGGGGGCAGGCATGAGTGCGTCGGTAGAGGCAGTCGAGATGGCGCAGGTCGCGGCCCGGGCGGCCGATGAGAAGTTGGCGCTGGACGTGGTGGTGCTCGACGTGTCCGAGCAGTTGGTGATCACCGACTGCTTCGTGATCGCCTCGGCGCCGAACGAGCGCCAGGTCAACGCCATCGTCGACAACATCGAGGACAAGCTGCGCGACGCCGGGCACAAGCCGGTCCGGCGCGAGGGCACCCGGGAGGGCCGCTGGGCGCTGCTCGACTACGTCGACGTCGTGGTGCACGTCCAGCACAACGACGAGCGCAACTTCTATGCGCTGGAGCGGTTGTGGAAGGACTGCCCGGTCGTGCCGGTCGACGGCATCGGCGGGCCGGACGCGCGGGTCGCGGCGGTGAACGGCGACGCGGAGAGCGACGCCGAGTGAACGAGCGATTCATCGGCGAGCCGGGCACCGGAAAGGCGCGACCGTGAGCAAGTACGCCCACGTGCGCAACCTGATCCTGTTGCGCCACGGGCAGACCGAGTGGAATGCCGCCGACCGGATGCAGGGACAGATCGACACCGATCTCACCGAGCTCGGCCGTCGGCAGGCGAAAGAGGCCGCGCGCGAGCTGGTTTCGCGTAACGCGATCGCCATCATCTCCTCGGATCTGCGCCGAGCTTTCGAAACCGCCTCCGCCCTGGCCGATCACACGTCCCTCGAAGTGGTGCCCGATCCGCGGTTGCGCGAGACCGACCTCGGTGACTGGGAGGGGCTGACCCATCTCGAGGTCGACGCCGACTACCCCGGTGCGCGCCAGGCCTGGCGGCTCGACGCCACCTACCGGCCGCCCAACGGGGAGAGCAAACTCGAGGTCGGCGCGCGATCGCTGCCGGTGGTGCGGGAACTGCTCGTCGAGCGGCAGGACTGGCCCGGCCGGACTATCATCCTGGTGGCGCACGGCGGGCTGATCGCCGGCCTCACGGCCGCGCTGCTCGACCTGCCTCCAGCGAACTGGCCCGTCCTCGGCGGACTGGCCAACACCAGCTGGGTGCAGCTCAGCAGTCACGGTCCGAGCATCGACCAGCCCGGCTGGCGCCTTGACGTGTGGAACGCATCGGCGAAGGTGGCCCCGGATGTCCTCTGAAGATCCGATTCGGCAGGTGCCGGACGAGCTGTTCCGGAAGGCTTCGGCCAAACCGGAACGCTCCATCCCGGACGCGCTGTTCGGCCCGCCCCCGGTACCCCCGGTGGCGGAGCCCGAAACTGCTGAGTCGGGCTCGACGGAGGAAGAGGCGCCTGCCGAACCCGAGGGTTCCGTGCCTGCCAGTTCGGTCGACCCTCCTCCCGATGAATCGAGTGGTGTCACAGCTGGTTCCGTCGACGGTGTGGTCAGTCGCGGGGACGCGGATGTGATCGTTTCGGCTGATCCGGTTGCCGGGTCGGCCGAAGCCGTCGAATCCGCTGTCGGTGTTGGCTCTGTGTCGGCGGTGGGCGAATCCGCTGCTGCGGCGTCTGGTTCCGGTGGCGTTGAGCCCGCTGCCGCGGGTGAATCTGCCTCCGGCGCTTCGGCTTCCCGGCCGGTATTGCTGGTGATCGCGGATTCGTTGTCCTACTTCGGGCCCAAAGGCGGTTTGCCTGCGGATCATCCGCGAATCTGGCCGAACCTGGTTGGGGCCGAGCTGGATTGGGATGTCGAGCTGGTCGGGCGGATCGGCTGGACCTGTCGGGATGCCTACTGGGCGTTGATCGGTGATCCGCGGGTGTGGGCGGCGGTGCCGCGCGCCGGTGCAGTCGTGTTCGCGGTGGGCGGCATGGATTCGCTGCCCTCGCCGCTGCCGACCGCGCTGCGTGAGCTGATCCGCTACATCCGTCCGCCTGCTCTGCGCCGTGGCGTCCGCGCCACCTACACCTGGCTGCAGCCCAAACTGTCGAAACTCGGTCGCCCCGTGGCACTTCCGCCGAAGGTCAGCGTGGACTACCTGGAGCAGTCGCGGGAAGCGCTGGCGCACTTGCGTCCTGATCTGCCGTTCGTCGCGGTCCTGCCGTCCGTGCACAACTGCGACGCCTACGGGCGCGTGCATTCCGGACGGGAGCCCGCGGTGCAGGCGCTGCGCGCGTGGTCCGCGCGTACCTCGGTGCCGCTGGTCGATCTCGGTGAAGCCGTGCGCGACAACATCTTCTCCGGCGACGCGAACCCCGACGGCATCCACTGGGGCTGGGCCGGGCACACGGCCGTGGCCAATGCGATGGTGAAGACCCTGCAGGAGGTTCGGTAGTCCGTGGCCGTCGTGGTCGTGACAGATTCGTCCGCCAGCCTCCCTGCCGAACTCGCCACCGAGCTCGATATCGCCGTCGTACCCCTGCATGTCCTGATCGGTGACCGTGCGATCCGCGAAGGCGTCGATCCGGTCGACATTGATTACAGCTCCGACACGGTGACCACCTCGGCGTCATCGCCCGGTGAGCTACGCGCCGTCTACGAGGCGGCTTGGGCGCGCAGTGGTGGCGATGGTGTTGTCGCGGTGCATATTTCGCGTCAGCTGTCCGGTACCTGGGAAGCGGGCAGGCAGGCCGTTCGGGACATGGATGCCGCCGACCGAGTGCGTCTCGTGGATTCGCTCGGCGCGGGTCTCGCCACGGGGTTCCCGGTCTTGGCCGCCGCGCGCCGCGCGGCTTCCGGCGCATCCCTGGACGTCGTCTACGACACCGCGGTGGCCGCCTCCAGCCGGGCACGCACCTTTATTCTGGTGAACCGCACCGAACAACTCCGCCGCGGCGGCCGATTGAGCTCCGCCGCAGCCTTTTTCGGCAGCGATCTCGTCACCAAACCGCTACTCCACATCGTGGCGGGCCGCCTCGAACTCCGCGAAAAGGTCCGCACCCGCTCCAAAGCCTTCGCCAAACTCGTTGCCGCAGCGGTAGACGCGGCCGGCGAGGACGGCGCCGCCGTAGCCGTCCAGCACCTCGGCGCCGAAGAAGCCGCCCAGACCGTCGCCACCCAACTCCGCGACCTCATCCCCGGCATCCGCGAACTGATCGTCGCCGAATTCGGCCCCGCCCTAGGCGTCCACCTAGGCCTCGGCGCCGTAGGCGTTCTAGTCCTCCCCGGCGGCTGCGCATAACCCCGTCACGGGAGGCCTTTTCAACGCAACCCACCAGCACCCAGGTCCCCTCCAGCACACAATCTGGGCGTCGGGACGCGGTATGCGTATCCGGCGGAGACGTTGTGGGTGAATCCGGATGCGGTTGATCCGAGGTTCTGCCGTTGTCGAATTGCTTTGCCAAGGAACTGATCGATCAGCAGGTCGCGGAGTCGGATTGACGCAGGGTTCGGGCGCCGATGCGGACCGCGTCCCAGTCTGTACCGGGCTGACGCGCTTGCGCCTGGGTCAGCCAGTGCGCTCGATCCTTTTGCTCATGCAGCAATAGGTCGAGATCGATCTCGATACCGGTTGGGGGACCGGATGATTCGAATTCGCGAATCCTGTCGCTCATGGCGGACATCAGGGATTGATCGAATTCGATTACGGCCGTGCGGAATTCATCAGTGGGGACGCTTACTCTGCCGGTCGAGGGGCCGGTGAACTCGATTTCGCTCTCCGGATCTGCCGGGTAACGCCAAGCGACGGTGACGGAATCGGAGTCAGCGTCGATGGTTCGCCAGCACCGGATGTGCGGCCCGAACCACAGGTATCCGGTGTCGAGTGTGTGATCGCCGTACCAGGTCGACGCGGCGTCGACTTCGGGTGTGTCCGCCCATGACCAGTTCGTTGATTCGCTGCCGACGAAGTCGATCAGGTCGCCGGGCACCGGCTCCAGTACGCCGGGTAGCAACGTGAGTACGTCCTCCCAGAGACGAGCCACGTAGTACTCGACATAGCAGTCGTGCGGCAGCGCCTGGCGTCCGGCTTGAGTCCGGAGCAGGTCGGTGGTGCGCTCGGAAAAGCGCAGTAGCTCATGGTCGCCGAGATCGATGGAGTACCAACCCTCGGTGAGCGCGAACCAGTGCAGAGTCCGGTACTGATCTCCCCACGGTCCGACTCGGTCCAGCGGCGACAAGCCGAAGCGGAATCGGATCACCGGGCAAGTTTTGCACCTCGGCGTCCGCCACGCCCGACGATCGTTCTGCGCGCGTCGGCGAGTTGTCCACACCCGAACTGTTATCAACAGGCGAGTTGAATTGCCTGCTCGCCCGGGATCTTTCGGCGCGATCGGGGGCTAGCGTCGCCCTCATGTCACGACACGACGAACGTGAGCGGATTCAGCGACGGCTCGGCGCACTGACGAGCCGCGTCGGTGCCAGCCGGACCGGGATCGCGGCCGAGGCCGCGCGTCCCCTCGGTGGTCGCCGGGCGCAACTCGGTACGTTGCCCGCGCCGGGCGGATTCGGCCCATCGGCACGTAATCGGTGGAAAGAGAGCGGTATGCAGTCGGCGCACGCGCGGGCCTCGGTGGGTCTGATGCAGAGTGCGGGCCGGCGGTCGGCTGGTCTGGGTGGTGGCAGAGCTGCGGAGAATACGGGTTCCCCGCTACGGAATGGTTCCGTGAGGGCTGCCGCTCGGCGCTCGGGTGATTCGGACGTGAGTGCGGAGTTCTCCGGCAGCACTGCAGTACGGGTACGCGATGAGTTGCCGGTGGACGGCGAGTCCGAGGTGGACCACCAGCTGGATGGCGTGTCCGATGCGGACGAGCATTGGGGTGAAGCGAGTCTGGGAGGCCTGGCGTTCCCCCCGGGGACTGAATCGGCCGATGCCGGTGGTCTTTCCGCACGCGTGGGCCGGTGGGATCTCGCGGAGCTGCCGGCCGAGTCGGACGATGACGAGGACAGCGCCTTCGGTGAGGTGCGCTCACCCGGCTGGCTGGATGAACCCGATTCGGCTCGGGGATGGCGAAATCGCCTTGTGCCGGAGCGTTTTCAGGGCACTCGACTCGACCCGGGCCGGCGGGGTGTATGCACGCTGCTGGCGATCGGCGTGGTGGCGATGGTGATTGCCGCCGTCGTCATCTTTCATGAGCGACCCGTCGCCCGTCCGGTGCCGCCGGTGCCCGCAGTACGCACAACCACCGCTCCTGTCGTCGCACGCATGTCAGGTGCGGAACCGTCGGGTGCGGCCGGATCACCTGCGGCCACGCCGATCCCGGGCGAACCGAATACGGCGGCCGGCACCGAATTGGTCGTCAGCGTCGTCGGTTTGGTGCACCGCACCGGTCTGGTACGGCTGCCCGCCGGGTCACGGGTCGCCGATGCCCTCACCGCGGCAGGCGGTGCGCAGGACGGTGCCGACCTCGCCGGTCTCAACTTGGCCCAGCGACTGATCGATGGCGACCAGGTCCTCGTCGGCCCACCCGGCCCCAACCCGGGCCCGCCGAAACTCGGTAGCACCACGATCAACGCGGGCGGCCGCCCCGCCGCCGCACCCTCCGGATCCGCCCACCCGGCAACCCCTTCCGGCCGCGTCGATCTCAATACCGCAACCGAATCCGAGTTGGAAGCCCTCCCCGGCATCGGTCCCGTAATGGCCAAAGCCATCATCACCTGGCGCACCACGCACGGCCGCTTCACCGACGTAACCCAACTGGGTCAAGTAGAGGGCATCGGCCCCACCCGCCTCGCCCGGCTGCGCGAGCTGGTGAAGGTATGAGGCCGGCGGAGGCGCCGCACCCTCGGCAAGCGCCGAGCGGGCTCCAAGATCTGATCGATGCGGTGACGACGTGACTGCGCGCGGTCGGAACGCAGAGCGTGGGGCCGAACCGGGTATGCGAGGTGAGCGGGGCGGCGATATGACCGCACGATCGCACTCGCCGCGCAGGGAGTCCGCCTCGGCAGCCGGATCGCGGCGAGCCGGTGGCGGTGTAATCGCCTCTGGCCGAGATGATCTGCGGGATGGACTCGTCCCTCGCAGTGAGCGAGACCGCGATTTCCACGCGAGTGCGTGGAGGATCGAAGACGGCACCGGGAGTCGACGTCGCAGGGGTGTCATCGGGGCGAATGGGTCAGGCACCCGTGGCGAGAGTTCTGGCAATGCTGAGCTCGAGTGGGGTCGGCCGAATGAGGACCGTGGCGAACTCCATGTCGGCAGGCGTAGCGATGGGAGGTACACGCGTCGCCATAGTGCTGGATGGGATGGCGGTGGTGTCGTGGGTGATGTTGGTCGGAGGGCGGCGGGCCGGCTAAGGAGGACCAGGCGGGACGGCGATGGGGATTCGGCAGATGATGACGAGCCGGAGGTGCTCGACGCTCGGCTGTTGCCTGCGGCCGTTTGTTGTTGGGGGGCAACGATTGTCGCGGTGACGGCGGGGTGGGTGGCAGGTGTTTTGCTTGCGGTGGCGTTGGTTGTGGTGGCGATCGGGTTGTGGGTTTTGTTGTTGTACGGGATGGCGCACCAGGGGGAGCGGCGGCGGGTTGTTGCGGTGGTGGCGTTGGCCGCGGTGTTGTTGGCGGCGGGGTTCGCGGTGGCAGCGGCGTGGCGGGAGCATGGGGTGGACACGCATCCTCTGCGGAATGTGGCGGGGTTGTCGGTGCGAGTGGTGGTTACGCCCAATGGTGATCCGAAAGCAGTGCGCGGCAGTTCATTCGGGGGCAGTCGATGGGTGGTGCGAGGCAGTCTGGACGAGTACCAGCTCGGAGAGACGACGGTGCGGGCCGGTGGGGCGGTGGTTATTCTCGCGTCCGGTGATGCGTGGGCCGAGTTGGTTCCGGGACAGGCGGTCGAGTTTCAGGCTCGGGTGGATTTACCGGGGCGCCGCGATCTGACTGTGGTGATGTTGCGTGCGCAGGGTTCGCCGCAGACCGTCGGTGGGTTACCGTGGTGGCAGCGGGTAGCTCGTTCAGTGCGAACGGATTTCGCTACCGCGGCGTCCCGCGCGTTGCCCGCCGAGGCGGCCGGATTGTTGCCTGCGTTGGTCGACGGAGATACGTCCGCGCTGTCTGACGAACTTCGTGAGGAGTTCGAAATTGCCGGCCTGGAGCATCTTTGCGTGGTCAGCGGCGCCAATTTCACGATCCTGCTGGGCGCGGTGCTCTTGGTGGTGCGGTTGCTGACCCTCGGTCCGCGGGCCGGGGCATTGGTCGCGGCCGCGGCGTTGGTGATGTTCGTAATTATCGCGCGACCCGATCCGAGTGTGCTGCGGGCCGGGGCGATGGGCGCGATCACGTTGCTGGCGTTGGTGACTGGGCGTCGGAAACAGGCGCTGCCCGCACTGTGCGCGGCAATCATCGGCCTGCTCGCTGTGTGGCCGGCCCTCGCGGTTTCCGCCGGCTTCGCCTTATCGGCGTGCGCGACGGCCGGCTTGATTCTGCTGGCTCCGAGTTGGGCGGATTGGTTACGGGCGCGGGGTTGGCGGCGGGTGCCCGCCGAGATCTTTGCCGTGGCAGCAGGTGCTTTCGTGGTCACCACACCGCTCATGGTCGCCTTGGACGGGAAGGTCAACCTGGTTGCGATCGTCGCGAATGTATTGGTGGAGCCGGTTATCGCGCCGATCACGGTGATCGGCGCCGTCGGCGCGGTGCTGGCTTGCGTCTGGCTGCCGCTGGCCGTGCTCGTAGTGCGTTGTGCCGCACCGCCGATGTGGTGGTTGTTGTTCGTCGCCGAGCACGTGGCCGACGTGCCGGGTTCGTCGGTCGAGGTTCCTGGCGGACTGCTCGGCGGGGGGATCGCCTGCGTGATCGTCGCGGTGGGCATTCTAGTGTTGCGCTTCGCTGTAATACGCAGAGTGGTTCTGACTGTGGCGTTCGGTGTTGCGGCGGTGGTGATACCGGTCCGGATCTGGCATCCCGGCTGGCCGCCGGCCGGCTGGGTGCTGGCCGTCTGCGATGTTGGGCAAGGTGACGGGCTCGCCTTGTCGGTCGGGCCGGGAACCGCAGTGGTGATCGATGTCGGGCCGGAAGCGCGTCCGATGCGGAATTGCCTGGACCGCTTGCATATATCTCGCATCGCGCTGTTGGTGTTGACGCATCCGCACGCCGATCACATCGGAGGTATCAGTGGCGCACTGGACGGGCGTGCCGTTGCCGCGGTGGCAGTTGGACCGCATGAGCTCGAAGGATTGGCGCCGAGCGTAGGTACTACTTCGGTCGCCGAAGGAATGGGGTCGGCCGCACAGTCGGGTTCCGGCTCTACGGATGATCGTGAGCGCGAGACTGGATTACACAGTGACTGTGGATTCGTGGATGTATCGAGTTCCACTCAGGTGCACAATGATTCGCCCCAACGCAGGAGCGAGTCTGTGGCTGGAGGGTCAGGTTCAGCTGCTGGAGATATGGCCACGCGATGCCCGCCGGTCGGTGATTCATGTCAGCCGACTGGAGAGCGGTGCGCAATGCCGCAAGGGCGTCCCTCGTTGGGCGATTCGCAAGGTGCGGAGTTACGGCGTGGTGCGCGAGTTGAAGGATTGGCGCGGGTCCGCGAGTTAACGCAAGAAGCAGATATCCCGCTCTTGGCGCTGTCGGCCGGGCAAGTATTCCGTTTCGGCGCAGTCGAATTGGAGGTGATCGCACCGGAATCGGGCGGGTTGCGGCCCACTCCTGGTGCCGAGGCCGATGCGGCCAACGATCGTTCAATTGTCCTTGCCGCGAGCACACCTGTCGGTCGAGTCCTGTTGACCGGGGATATAGAGGCTCCCGCGCAACGGGCGTTGCTCGAGACCGGCGTATCGCTACGCGCGGACGTCCTGAAGCTCCCGCACCACGGATCGAGAACCACCACAACCGAATTCCTCGCGGCCGTGCGCCCGCGGTTGACCGTGATCAGCGTCGGTGCCGACAACACCTTCGGCCACCCGAATGCCGGAATCCTCACAGAATTATCCGCACTCGGTACCACCATTGCCCGTACTGACCAGCGCGGCGACGTGCTCGTGCTGGGAGACGAACGATCGCTACGCGTGGTGACCGCACGATGACGGCCTACCCAGGATCAGGAGCTGACCTGGCGTGTCGCCGACGCGGGCGGCCGGGTCCTGCGGGGTGCTCGGTGAACACGCGGAACCTGCGGTGCGGGTCTGTCGGTGGGGGACCGTAGGATCGCTGCCGTGACCGAGCCCAGCGAGCGTCAGCGAGTGGACCAACGACACGGCGTGCCTTCGCCGATGGCGGAGGCGAGCGTCGGCGAGGTGGCGTCATGAGCGAGCGGCCGGCGCTGCATCTGGTGCTGGGGGACGAGGAATTGCTGGTCGAGCGTGCGGTGGGAGAAGTCACCGCGCAGGTGCGGGCGCTCGCGCCGGATGCCGAGGCGGTGCCGATCGATCGGATGCGGGCGGGCGACGCGAGTACCGCGGAACTGGCCGAGTTGCTGAGTCCGTCGCTGTTCGCCGAAGACCGGGTGATCATCCTGGAGTCGGCGGCCGAGGCGGGCAAGGACGCGGTCGCGGTGATCACTGCCGCGGCAGGCGATCCGCCTGAGGGTGTCGTGCTTGTGGTGCTGCACTCGGGTGGCGGGCGAGCAAAGGCGTTGGTACCCGCATTGCAGAAGGCCGGTGCGGTGGTGCACGACTGCGCCAAGATCACCAAGTCGGCCGAGCGAGTGGAGTTCGTGCGCGGTGAGTTCCGCAACGCCGGAGTGCGCGTCGCGGGTGACGTCGTGCAGGCGATGCTGGAATCCGTCGGGTCCGATCTGCGCGAGCTGGCTGCGGCCTGCTCGCAGCTGGCCGCCGACACCGGCGGCAAGATCGACGTCGCCGCCGTCCATCGCTATTACTCGGGCAAAGCCGAGGTCACCGGTTTCGACGTGGCCGAGCTCGCCGTCGCCGGCGACCGCCCGGGCGCGATGGAAGCCCTGCGCTGGGCGAACGACCGTGGCGTCCCGCATGTGCTGCTCGCCGATGCCCTCGCCGACTCCGTGCACACCATCGCCCGCGTCGGTTCCGCGGGCCGCGGCGACCCGTTCAAGCTCGCCCAGCAACTCGGCATGCCTCCCTGGAAGGTCAAAAAGGCCCAGGCCCAGGCCCGCAGCTGGACCCCCACCACCATAGGCTCCGCCCTCCAAGTAGTCGCCGCTCTCAACGCCGACGTCAAGGGCGGCGCCGCCGACGCAAACTACGCCCTCGAACACGCCCTCACCCAAATCCTGGACCTACACTCCGCGGGCTGACCGCCGCCCAGCGCCTTTCGGCTGTCGTCTACGAGCTGACCGCCGCCCAGCGCCTTTCGGCTGTCGTCTACGAGTTGACCGCCGCCCGGCGCCTTTCGGCTGTCGTCTACGAGTCGACCGCCGCCCGGCACCTCTCGGCCGTCGTCTACGAGTCGACCGCCGCCCGGCACCTCTCGGCCGTCGTCTACGAGCTGACCGCCGCCCGGCACCTCTCGGCCGTCGTCTACGAGTCGACCGCCGCCCGGCACCCCCTCGGGCCGGAAGCATCGGGTCCTCGTCGATTCGACGCGCGGCTCCCGGTTCCGGCCGGAGGACGGTGCCGGAACATTGGTCGGTCTCGGCTTGGTCGCCATCGTCTAAGAGTTGGCTGCTGCCCGGCACGAGTGACCGGCTCGCGGGGAATAGGCCGAATCTGTAGAAGTCGACCGGCTTGCCCGGGGATGAGCAGCCTTGTGTAGGAAAGGTTCGGCTGCAACTGGATTGGTGTGGCTTCAGTCTAAGTGGTTGTTGTGCAACGGAATTAGCCAGGTCGACCAGCCTGTTTCAGGAGCGTCCCGCTCGCGGGGAACGATTGAGTCGTAATGGCAATAGTGCCGACCCTTACTAACCAGACCCTAGTGGCAGCATTCTGTGCCGTCATCATGTCCTGTTCGACGGCGGGATTGTTGAGTCGAGTCAAAGGGTCGTTAGTTGATCTTCATCAGCGACCATATGACTCGACTCGATGACGGTGAACAGTCGCCTACGCCGGAAAGTGTGAGCCGGGGGTCCGCTCGCACATTAAGACGGTGCCGCTGCTGCTGTATCCCATTGCTCGTTGTTCGCCATGGCTCCCACTTCGCGCGGGCGAGATTAGTTCCAAGGCGCGGCGCATTGATTGGCTCGAGGAGGGCATCGGATGTGTGATGGGGCACAGTGTGAGCGAGAACTCAATGGTGGATTACGGGGGAACCTGCTGGCACGGCCGATTTCGGTGTTGTGGTCAGGTGCTGCGATAGATCTCGACGTCGGGCGAGGTTTGTCCGGGTCTCGGTGGGGTGTTGGGTACGCCGGACTGGGGTATCGATATCTACCTATGACGGCCTGCCGCACGCGTTTGTGACGTATTCGGCTAATAGATGGCTAATCAAATCATGCCAAACTGGATTTGATTATGGACGAGCAAACTGCACCGGGCTTTCCGGTCGAGGATTCCCGGCGGGTCCGTGCTTGGCGCGGCCGGCGGCGGCGCGGTGGTGTGCATCGGCGGCCGGAGCGTCGGGTGGGCCGGACGGTGCTGAAGATCCTTGCCGGTGGGGTGTCGTTGGCGGTGCTGGCGGGGACCGCGGTGGGGTGGGCGACCGAGGGGCGATTCGATAAGGGATTCACCAGGTCGGCGGCGTTGGGGGTGGATGCGCCGCGGTCATTGGCCGGTGATGTGAATATTCTGCTGATCGGGTTGGATACTCGCAAAGATCAGGACGGGAATGATCTGCCGAAGGAAATTCTCGATCAGCTGCATGCGGGGGACGGCGAAGAGGGCGGGTACAACGCGAACACGCTGATCCTGGTGCACATTCCGGCGGATATGAAAAAGATTGTCGCGGTGTCGATTCCGCGCGACGATTACGTCAAGGTGTCCGGCATTCCCGGCTACACCGATGTGAAGATCAAAGAAGCGTACGGGCTGAAGAAGGCTGCGGTCCAGGATCAGCTGATCAACCAGGGAGTGACCGACAGCAAGACGCTGGAGCGGGCGGGGCGCGAGGCGGGGCGGGCGTCGATCGTGCAGGCGGTGCGTGATCTGACCGGGGTGCCGATCGATCGGTTCGGTGAGGTCACTCTGGCCGGTTTCTATGACCTGGCCAAGGCGCTCGGCGGGGTCGAGGTCTGCCTCAACAAGCCGGTGAACGACAGCTACTACTCCGGCGCCGACTTCCCGGCGGGCAGGCAGCGGCTCGATCCCGCTCAGGCGCTGGCCTTCGTCCGGCAGCGCCACGGTTTGACGAACGGCGACCTCGACCGGACCCACCGTCAGCAGGCCTTCCTCACCTCGGTGGCGCTAGATCTGCGCAAGGCGGGCACGTTCACCGACGTCGGCAAGCTGTCCGCGCTGATGGACGTCGCGCATCGCAACATCGTGCTGTCCGACGGCTGGAACATCACCGACTTCCTGCGCACCCTCGGCACCGCCGAAAGCCCGGCCGTCGAGTTTCGCACGCTTCCGGTGCTCCGCTACGACAACATCAACGGCCAAGACGTCAACATCATCGACCCGGCGGCCATCCGCCGCGAGGTCCGCGCCGCCTTCGGCGACCCGGATCCCACTGTCGCGCTGTACAACCCGGTCCGACCTTCGACCCCGCCGACCACCGCCCCGTCCGGATCCGCCACGCCGACACCGGATGTCGGAACCCCCGTGGACGCCACCATCACCGGCGACACCATCCCCTGCGTCAACTGATCGCGCCCAACTCACCGGCGTGCGAACGCTGTTGGAGACTCAGTGCGGGTCAAGCGCCACATTAGATCCCACATCGTTGAACATCACGGTTCAACCTGGTCGAGCACCTCGCGCAGGCGCGACAGACCGGTCTTCCAACCCCGCTCCAACGCATTGCGCGCCATCTTCTGCCGACGGTCGGTGATGTCGAAGCCGGTTTGGGTCAACAAGAGTCGCGTACCACGACCCTCCGGCCGGATCAACCAATCGACCACCCACCGGGCAGGACGGTCGGCTCGCAGGTCGACCGAACTGTAGGTCAACTGCTCACCTGGCAGCGCCGTCAGGACTTCGCATGCGATCTCTCCCAGCGGCTTGGCGTGCCGCCTGGCCGCGGACGGCGGCTGCGGCGGCACAGTGAAGACGAAGTGAGTTCCGACGGACGCAACGAACCCGGTCGGACGCAACAGCCAGCGCTCGAGCAGGTCCGGCTCTGTCAAAGCCCGCCACACGGCGTCCGGCCTCTGCGGGAAGAAGCTGCCGACCTCAACCGCAGCTGGATTCAACTCCGAATCGGACATCATCGGGGCACCGCCTCCCTACTTGCCTTGACCCTCATCGAACGTAGTCTTCAACTTTGCCGCAAGCTCAGAGGTTCCGGCTTCCCGCTACTTCCCGAGTCGTGACGCATTGATGGCAACGATGACCGAGGGAGGCCGCGCCCTACGGCAGTTCTCGCCCGAAGTAGTGGCTCCCCGGCCCTTCGAGGTACACCCCGAAGCCGGGGATCGGAAGGTAGCCGGCGGAGGTGTAGAGGTTGACGGCTTCCGGTTGCTGGTCGGCGGTTTCCAGGACTATCCGGCGGCGCCCGGCAGCGGTGGCACTGTGTTCGACGGCGGCCAGCAGTTGCCTGGCCAGTCCGCGGCCGCGGACTGCGGCGGAGACGTACATGCGTTTGAGTTCGGCGTCGCCGTCGCGGAAGCCGGGGTCGTCGCTGTCGTGCGAACGCCAGCCGGCGCAGGCGACCGGGGTTCCGTCGAGGTAGCCGACGAGAAAGGCGCCGAGGGGTGGTTCGAATTCGGCAGGATCGGTGGGGGTGGCGTCGGGGCCGCCGTAGCGGACCACGTACTCCTGTTGCAGCTCGGCGATCAGCTTCTGCGCATCCGGGCTGCTGTAGGCCTGTGCCACAAGATCCATAGCGAGAACGCTAGCGCGCCATTTCTCGTCGGAACAGCACCTCACAGCGCGGTCGTGAGCCGCTGCACTCCTGGACCGGTCAGTGCGGCGAGGCCCGCGGTACGTCCGGTCGCGACGAGCAGCAGATCACTCAGTGGCCCGCTGACCTCGGTGGGTCCGTTGCCGCCCGTCCACTCCGCGTCGGTCGCCGTCAATCGAATCCCGCGCAACCGTTTGCGCGCACCGTAGAACGGACTGCGCAGGACATGGTCGAGCGCCGCGCCGCCTTGCTCGGCGGGCACCGCACGCACCCTGCCGAGCGGCCGAGCGACGTCCTGTCCATGAATCAGCATGTCCACCAACGGATCCAGCGGACTCGCGCCCGGCGAACGACGAGCGGATCCGGCCGACTCCCGCAGCTGCTCGATCAGCTCCGCGGAGGTGAAGCGCGCGGCATGGTCGCGCGCCTGGTCGGTGTTCATCCGGTTCCAATCACCGCGCGCCCGGACGATCCCGGCGAGCGTTCCCCATAGGGTGTCCGTGCTGGACAGCGTGACGTGCGCGAGTACTTCGTGCACGGTCCAGTCGGGACACAGCGACCGCACGTCCCACTCGTGCTCGCTCAGCTCGGCGAAGAAGTCGGCGAGGCTGAGCCGTTCGGCTCGCACCCAGGCCAGGATCTGATCACGGTCCACTGTGTCCTCCGGTTCGGTGTCGTCACCGGTACTGACGACGCGCGCCGGCGAAATTCACCGCACAGCGGGACGCGGTGGTGCGAGCATTGCCCGCACCACCGCGTGAACCGTTCGCTCAGGAGCGCCCGACGACCTTCAGGTCGCCGGAGATGACAGTGCGGGTCATCGGCCGCGCGAGCATGTCGTGCGGGAAACCGAGCTCGATCGCACTGACCTGCTCCAGCCGATTCAGTTGCGCGGCATCGAATTCGACGTCGAGGGCGCCGAGGTTGTCCTCCAGCTGGGCGGCGGTGCGGGCCCCGATGATCGGCGAGGCGACCCCGGGATTGCGCAGCGTCCAGGCGAGCGCGATCTGCGCGGGCGTCTTGCCGAGCTCGCCGGCGATCTCCTTGACCACGTCGGCGATGTCCAGCGCCCGCTCGGTGAGCGAGCCCTGGGCGGCGACCACGTCCTTGCGGGTGCCCTCGGGCGAGCCCGCGGCCTCATGAACCAGGTCGTCGCGGGTGTACTTGCCGGTGAGCACGCCACCGGCCAGCGGCGACCACGGGATGACGCCGAGGCCGAGCTCGCGGGCCATCGGAATGAGGTCGCGTTCGACGGTCCGCTCGGCCAGGCTGTATTCGATCTGCAAAGCGATCAGCGGCGACCAGCCACGCAGGTCGGCGATGGTCTGCATGCGCGAGACCTGCCAGGCCGGCGCATCGGAGATGCCGACGTAGAGCACCTTGCCGGAACGCACGAGATCGTCCATGCCGCGCAGGATTTCGTCGACGGGGGTCATGAAATCCCAGGCGTGCAGGTAGAGCAGATCGATGTAGTCGGTGTTGAGCTTGCGCAGGCTCGCCTCGACCGAGGCGAACATGCTCTTGCGGTTGTTCCCACCGGAATTGGGGTCCCCTGGACGGCGCAGCATCGTGTATTTCGTTGCCAGCACCAGACTTTCGCGATTGTCCGCGGTGAATTCGCCGAGCAGTTGCTCGGAGGTGCCGTTGGTGTACTGGCTCGCGGTGTCGATGAAGTTGCCACCGCGGTCGAGGTAGGCGTCGAAGATCTTGCGCGCCTCGTCTTTATCGGCACCCCAACCCCAGTCGGCGCCGAAGGTCATCGTGCCGAGAGACAGCGGAGACACCCGAAGACCCGAGCGGCCGAGCAGCCGGTAGGTATCGAGGGTGAGGGCTCCGGACATGTCCAGCTCCTTTGTCGTTGGTGCGTCTTTGGTGATGG
Source organism: Nocardia sp. NPDC006044 (assembly GCF_042871115.1). Lineage (NCBI taxonomy): Bacteria > Bacillati > Actinomycetota > Actinomycetes > Mycobacteriales > Nocardiaceae > Nocardia > Nocardia sp. NPDC006044. The sequence goes on along the minus strand of NZ_JBIAID010000003.1, from coordinate 753,916 downwards.
AACCCAGTCTGGAACGGCGCAAGGAGATGGGTAAGGGAAGCTTCTTCCTGGGAAAGCCAGTCCTATGCAGCCGTAATATCGAAGGCGATGACTGGAACGGTGAACGCGACGAACGGTGCCGGCGCACGACCGGGCAGCAATGGCGGGCCGGTGCGCGCGGCGAATCCGACCCATGAATTGGCGGCTTTCCTGCGGGACCGGCGGGAACGGCTGATGCCGGGTGACCTGGGGCTGCCCGCGCGCAGGCAGGCGCGGCGCACGCCGGGGCTGCGGCGCGAGGAAGTGGCCGAGCTGGCGGGTGTCAGTACCGACTACATCGTCCGGTTGGAGCAGGGGCGCGGCTTGCGTCCGTCCGCGGACGTGCTGGAGGCCCTGTCGAAGGCGCTGCGGCTGGATACCGACGAGCGCGCCTACCTGTTCGATCTGGCCCAGCAGCGGCTTCCGAACGCGGGCAAGCCGAGCACGGTGCCCGCGCCCGCGCTGGCCATGCTGGTGCACGATCTTTCGCCGCTACCGGCGATGCTGGTGAACCATCGCTACGACATCCTGGCCTGGAATCGGGAGATGGCACGGCTGATCATCGACTTCGACACGTTGCCGCCGCGGCATCGCAACACCATGTGGCTGTGCCTGATGGAGCCGAGCATGCGTGACTTCTACGTGGAGCGCGAGCGGATCATCCGCGAGGGCATCGCCGATCTGCGGGCGGCCTGGGCGGCTCATCCGGAGGACCAGGTGCTCAGCGATCTGATCGACGAGTTCACCGGCAGCGCCGAGTTCGCGCAGGCCTGGGCCCAGCACGACGTGAAGGTGAACGGACGCGGGGCCAAGCCGTTGCGTCACCCGTTGGTCGGGCGGGTGGTGGTCAATTACGAGGTGCTGATGCCGCTGCAGGATCCTGACCAGCGCATCGTCATCTATCGCGCCGCCGATGCGGATTCTCAGACGGCGCTGGACCGGCTTGCGGCCGATCCGGCGCCGTTGGTCGATCGGACATCGCCAGGACTCACTCCACAGAGCTGAGTACTAGCTCCTCTTCGTCCTCCTCGGACTCCTCGTAGCGGCCCTCCCAGTCGTCGTACACAGGCACTTCGTCGTCCCGCGTGACCACCCATTCCAACGAGTAGTTGCCCTCATCGTCGATGGGAACCATCACGTTCTCGATCTTCACCCCGAGGCCGAGGACCTCGGCGGCCCGGATCACATCGGGCAGATCCTCGCCACGGACCACGGTCTGATTGGCGTAAACGGTAACCATGCGCCGAATGGTAGCTGGAACCACCGACAGGCTGTGGGCCGATCCGCAATCCCTAGCGGGAACAGTGCGCTGACCGGGGGATGAGCACGACAAAAGCCGCCGTGGTCGTCGAGGCCACGGCGGCTGCGTCAATGCCTGGGGTACCGGTTCGGTACCGGGGAAATCAGATCTTGTTCAGAGCCAGCGCGAGGGCCGACTTCTTGTTGGCCGCCTGGTTGGCGTGGATGACGCCCTTCGAGGCAGCCTTGTCGAGCTTGCGGCTCGCGGACTGGAGCTGCGCGGCGGCCTTCTCTTTGTCGCCGGCCGCGGCGGCTTCCCGGAAGCTGCGGATCGCGGTGCGCAGCGAGGACTTGACCGACTGGTTACGCTTGCGCGCTTCCTCGTTGGTACGGATCCGCTTCAACTGGGACTTGATGTTGGCCACGCCTGTTTCCTCGTGTTCCTGTCGCTGAGTGGTTTGTGCTGGAAAAGTTCTCACGCGTGCGTCGCACCCTGGATAAAGAGGTAACGCAACGCCGAAGGTCGAGGATACCAGCCGCCGCTCGGCGCACGAAATCAGCACCGGACCGGCTCGCCTGAACGCACCGACCGGTCGGTGGAAAGTGCGGGCGTATCGCCGGTAACGGACTTATGATGCGAGAAATTTACCTGTGTCACACACAGCATTGCCGCTGCGTGTAGCACGATTTTTGCATGACTCCCGGCTCCCCGCTACGTTCGGCGCGATCCATCGCGTCCGGACCGGTCGGTACGAACGGGCGGGCGGCCGGCAACGGCAAGGTCGCGCCGCCCGGGTTATTCGAGGGTTATCGCCCCGGTCGCTATGCCAACGCGTTCGACGAGATGTTCGACGGCGCGGGCCGGGTGCGGCAGCCGTACAAAGGACTGTTCGCCGCGCTGGCCCCGATCGACGTGTCCGACCTCGCGGCGCGAGCGGCCGCGCTCGATCGCGCCTTCATCGATCAGGGCATCACCTTCTCGCTGTCCGGTCAGGAACGGCCGTTTCCGCTGGATCTGGTGCCGCGGGTGATCGCGGCCGCGGAGTGGGCCAAGCTCGAGCGCGGCATCAAGCAGCGAGTGGTGGCGCTGGAGCTGTTTCTCGCCGATGTGTACGGCGAGCAGAACATCCTGCGCGACGAGGTGATACCGAAACGCCTGGTCACCTCGTGCCAGCACTTCCATCGCGAGGCGGCGGGGCTGGTGCCGCCGAACGGGGTGCGGATTCATGTGGCGGGCATCGATCTCATCCGGGACGAGCGCGGTGACTTCCGGGTGCTCGAGGACAATCTGCGGTCGCCGTCCGGGGTTTCGTATGTGATGGAAAACCGGCGGACCATGGCGAGGGTCTTCCCGGATCTGTTCTCCTCGCACCGGGTGCGGGCGGTCGGGGACTATCCGAGCCATCTGCTCGCGGCGCTGCGTGCGTCGGCCGCGCCGAACGAAGCCGATCCGACGGTGGTCGTGCTGACGCCCGGGGTGTACAACGCGGCATACTTCGAGCATTCGCTGCTGGCCCGGCAGATGGGCGTGGAACTGGTCGAGGGGCGGGACCTGTTCTGCCGCGACAACGTGGTGTACATGCGGACCACGGCGGGGGAGCGGCAGGTCGATGTGATCTACCGCCGGATCGACGACACCTTCCTCGATCCCATGCATTTCCGGCCGGATTCGGTGCTCGGCGTCGCGGGACTGCTCAACGCGGCCCGGGCGGGAAATGTGGTCATTTCCAGTGCGGTCGGCAACGGCGTCGGGGACGACAAGCTGATCTACGCGTATGTGCCGACGATCATCGAGTACTACCTCAACGAGAAGCCGGTGCTGCCGAACGTCGATACGTATCGCTGCTGGCTCGATGACGAGCGCGCGGAGGTGCTCGATCGGATCGGCGAGCTGGTGGTCAAGCCGGTGGAGGGGTCCGGCGGGTACGGCATCGTGATCGGGCCGGATGCGTCGCCGCGGGAGTTGGAGGCGTCGCGCCGGCGGATCAAGGCGGATCCGCGCGGGTGGGTGGCGCAGCCGGTGGTGCAGTTGTCGACGGTGCCGACGAAGGTCGGAAACGAGCTGGTGCCACGGCATGTCGATCTGCGGCCGTTCGCGGTCAACGACGGTGACGAGGTCTGGGTGTTGCCCGGTGGGCTGAGCCGGGTCGCGCTGCCGGAGGGGTCGCTGGTGGTCAATTCCAGCCAGGGCGGCGGGAGCAAGGACACCTGGGTGCTGTCGGGGCGGGATTCGCTGGCGGACCGGGAGTTGGCCGGGGCGGAGTTGGTAGGTGAACCGCCGCAATCGGATTCGCGGGAGGTGGGGCGGGATCTGACCGCCTCGCAGGCGAATCAGCAACAGCAGCAACAACAGCAGGAACAACGGCAATCGCAAGACGGTCGACTACCGGGGCAGGCGCAAGGGCTTCGACTATCGGAAGGCCAACCGCCGCAATCGGATCGGCTATCCGATGCGCAGCGACGGCAAACCCGGCAGCAGCGGCAAGGGTGGTGATGCGCTGATGCTGGCCCGCAACGCGGAATCCCTGTACTGGATCGGACGTTACGTCGAACGCGCCGACGACACCGCGCGAATCCTCGATGTCGCGGTGCATCAGCTGCTCGAGGACGCGACCGTCGACCCGGATCGCACCTCACGAGTCCTGTTGCGGGTGTTGGGCATCGAGCCGCCGGACGGAACCCTGGACGTCTGGTCGGTCACCGACCTGGTCGCCTTCAGTCACGACGGCGGCTCGATCATCGACTCCATCGCGAACGCTCGCGAAAATGCCAGGGGCGCACGAGAAGTGACTTCCAGCGAGATGTGGGAGTGCTTGAACGCCACCTACATCGGACTCGCGGTCGCCGAGAAGGCGGCCCGCAGCCTCGGCCCGCACGAATTCTTCCACTATGTGCAAGACCGGGCCGCGATGTTCGCCGGCCTGTCCGACTCCACCCTCAGCCGCGACGACGGCTACCGCTTCCTGCTCCTCGGCCGGTCCATCGAACGCGTGGATATGACTGTCCGGCTGCTGCTTTCGCGCGCGGGCGACCGCACCTCCTCGCCCGCCTGGGTGACCGTGCTGCGCTCGGCCGGCGCGCACGACACCTACCTGCGCACCCACCGGGGCGCCCTCGACGCCAACCTGGTCGCCGAATTCATCCTGCTGGACCGGCTTTTCCCGCGCTCGGTGTTTCATTCGGTGCGGGTGGCCGAAAACTGTCTGGCCGAACTGGATCAGCGGCCGAGCAGCCGAGTCGGGGCCAGGCACGAGGCGCAGCGGCTGTTGGGGCGCGCACGGAGCGAGCTCGAATTCCTGCCGCCGGGTGTGCTGCTGGAGGACTTGCAGAACCGGTTGATGTCGTTGCAGAAGACGTGCCGCGAGGTGAGCGAGGCGATCGCGTTGCAGTACTTCCATGCGGCGCCGTGGGTGGCGTGGACCGATCTGCACCACAACCGCAACGGCAACGTGCAGGTGGAGGGCGAAGCATGAGCTGGCGAATCCGGGTGGTGCACACCACCGGCTATGTCTACGACGCGCCGGTCACGCGGTCGTTCAACGAGGCTCGGCTCACGCCGCGCGCGGACAGCAGGCAGAACGTGATCCTGAACCGGGTCGAGACCGAGCCGTCCACTCGCTCCTACCGCTATACCGATTACTGGGGGACGGCGGTCACGGCGTTCGATCTGCATGCTCCGCATACCGAATTGGAGGTCACCGGCTCGTCCGTCGTGGAGACCGAGCCGTTCGCCGGTCCGGCGGAGGAGCTGGACTGGGATGAATTGCTCGACCCGCGAATCGCCGATCGATTCGACGAAATGCTCGCGCCGACTTCCTCGGTGCCGGGTGACCGGAAGCTGGCCGGTATCGCCAGGCAATTGGCGAAAGGATTGCCGCCGGCGAAAGCCGTTGTCCGCGCAGCGGAATGGGTGCACCGGGAAATGAATTATCTCGCGGGCACGACATCTGTGCACACCTCGGCGGTGCAGGCGTTCGCCGCGCGGCAAGGTGTCTGTCAGGATTACGCGCACCTGACCCTGGTGCTGTTGCGCAGCATGGGCATTCCCAGTCGATACGTCTCCGGTTATCTGCATCCGAATCCGGCCGCCGAAATCGGCGCGACCGTGGCCGGCCAGTCCCATGCCTGGGTAGAGGCCTGGACCGGCATGTGGTGGGGCTACGACCCGACCAACAACATCGCGATCAGTGAACAACACGTCTCCGTCGGTGTCGGTCGTGATTACGCGGATGTGCCGCCGTTGAAAGGCATTTTCTCCGGCGGCGGCTCTACCGATCTCGAGGTCGTCGTAGAGATCACCCGTTTGGCGTAGGGACACGGCGGCAGCGGTCGTTGTCGCAGGTAGTCCGGGCGCGTAGCGTCCGAAGCGGAGATAACTGAATTCGTCTGTACACGGGTAACTCGCCGGGCGCGCCCGAAATATGCGCGCACTTGACGTTGGACCTGTGACCAAGTCTTGCGGCAGTGACTGGTATGGCCTGAATACGCGGAGAGGCGGAAAACAGATGTCAACGGCTCAAGAATTCGTCGAAGAGGTCACCGAGTACGGGCCCATTACCGACAGCAAGAAATGGGGCGCGGAGGCGCTCGGCACGTTTGTCCTGGTGATGGGCGGGGTCGGCACAGCCGTTCTGGCCGGGACGCGGGTCGGGGCACTGGGGGTGGCGTTGGCCTTCGGGCTCACGCTGCTGTTCCTCGTCTACGCGATCGGGCCGATCTCCGGCTGTCACGTGAATCCCGCGGTGACGGTGGGGCATCTGCTGCTCGGGCGGATCAGCGTGGTCACCGCGATCGGTTATTGGATCGCGCAGCTGATCGGCGGGTTCCTGGCCGGGCTGGTCTTGTTCGCGCTGGCGAAGAACCTGCCGTCCTATGACCGCGCGGCCGACGGGCTCGGCGCCAACGGCTGGGGACATCACAGTCCGTCGGCGTTGAAGGGGCCGATGGGTGAGGTCGTGCTGGAGAACGGGTACGGGCTGGCCGCGATGATCATCATCGAGGTCATGCTGACCGCGCTGCTGGTGTTCGTGGTGCTCGCCTCGACCGATCAGCTGTCCGATGTGCCGCTGGCCGGATTGTCGATCGGTGTCACGCTGGCGGTCATCCACCTGATCTCGATCCCGGTGGACAACACCTCGGTCAACCCGGCCCGCAGCCTCGCCGTCGCGCCCTACCAGGACGGTGCGATGGGGCAGGTCTGGGCGTTCGTGGTGTTCCCGCTGATCGGCGGCGCGCTGGGCGCGCTGGTGTACGGCCTCCTGTTCGGCCGCTCACGCAATCTGCTTTCCTGAGTTGAACTCGACGGCCCCGCCGATCACGTGTCGGTGGGCCCGTTGCTATTCGCGTATTCAGCTCAGTGCCATGCGTATTCGGCGCACAGGCGGTGGGCGACGAGGTCGAAGGTCTTGCGCTCCAGGATCGCGCCCTCGCGGCGGATGCCGGCCTCCGGCACGTCCAGTACCCGATCCAGGCGGACCCAGCTCGGCCTGCCCTCGGGATCCCAATTGCCGCTGCCGATGCCGACCCAGTTCGGGTCGTGCGCCCGGTCGGCCTTCGACGACAGCATCAAACCGAGCAGCGTCCGGCGATCGCGCCCGACCACCAGCACCGGCCGGTCCTTACCGTTGCTCGGATCCTCTTCGAACGGCACCCAGGTCCAGACGATCTCACCGGGATCGGCGCGCCCGTCCAACTGCGGCGAGTACACGATCTGGCGGGCGCGCTCGGCCGTCGGCACCGGCGTGGACGCGGCCGGGCGCACCTTCACCGCGGGCGTGCGCCGACTGGACAGCGAGCCGACCAGCCGTTCCACCAGTTTCGGTCCCTGCTGCCTGACGATCTTGGGACCCTGCTCCTTCGCGATAAGTCCGAGCTGCTTGCCGAGGGAGTTCCAACTTCGGGCCATATTCGCAATATAACGGCGCATCGCCGTCTTCTCACCCGCGCCGCGACCACCCCCACCGAACCACCAACCCACCCATCTGGGCCCGCGCTACCGCCCCGACAAGTCCGGCGGGCCAATGGCCTTCGCGAGCAGGGATGAAGCAGAGGGGTGCAAGATCCCGCTCCAATAGCGATAACGCATCGAATGTGTGAGTGCTCACTGCATCGGCAGGTCCGCGATCACGACAGGCGACTGTCCAAATGGTCGAGCCACTCGTCGAAGTGGGGGCATTGACTCCGGAGTCCTACGACGCCGAGGTCTGCTATTGCCAGCGGGCCATCGCTTGTTTTCGAGTACCGCGGGCAATAGTTGAAGATCCGCTTGGACGGCGCGGTATCAGGGCCGTCATTGACCAGTTCAGGGCCACCCGCCATGTGCACGTCTTTGACCAACCGCTCGGTCAGCCCTGGTAACAAGCAGCCGACCTGCTCGGCGGCAGCGAATACCCAGGTTTCCAGCTCATGCAGGATCAGATGTGGCACGAACCGGTGATCGGCTGCAGCGGCTGCGAGCGACTGTTCGACATGCGCTACCCGCTCATGCGGTGACAAACCGGGTGGGATGTCGCTCATTCCGGGCGCGTCTGGCGGGAATGCGTAGAAGTCGAAGAGCGTCGTCAGAACCCCCAGGCTCGAATCGCGTAAGAGGAGCTTGATCTCCCGCTCGACCTTGGACCAACTGCTGACGCCACCACGGTGATTGGGGCCACCCGCGGGGCGTCTGGTCGTGACGATGGACTGACTTACCGCCCAGCCGCGGTCGGCGAGGTAGGGCCCGAGCACGTTATTGACGACGATCTCCTCGCTCTGTCCTTCCACCAGGAAGTGCAAGCGGTGATAGTTGGCCGTCATGCCTGGTCGAGATCCTCTCTGGCGGGGCGACCGCCGAGCAGGTTCTTTTCCCACAATTCACCGAGCGAGTACTCCGCCAGCCAGGCTTCCAATTCGGCGGCGTCCGGCCGGGAGAAGACCGATGCTCCGGCTTTGCGCTCGACGACGATCAGATCGTCGATCTCGAATTGGTTCATCAAGGTGACCGATTGGGTGGCGATCAAGACTTGACTGCGTGCCGAAGCCTGCCGAAGCAAGTTCGTGAGCTGCACGATAGCGAAGGGGTGCAGGCCGAGTTCGGGTTCATCCAAGACGACCAGGGCGGGCAGGTCCGGTTGCAGCAACAGCGTTGCCAGACAGACGAAGCGAAGTGTGCCGTCTGACATCTGGTTGGCCGAAAAGACAGCGTCGGAGCCTTGCTGTTGCCAGCGGAGCCGGATGCGGTCGTTGTTCTCGGGTTGCAGTACGAAATCGCGGAAGAACGGTGCCACCAGCTGGATCGCGCCGACAATTCGGCGATAGGCGGCTCGGTCGGTGTCTTCGTCGCTTGTCTGCAACCGGTACAGGTAGGAGGCGAGGTTTCCGGCGTCCGGACGCAGATTCAGGTTGTCCGCAGTAGAGACCATCCGCTTGACCGGCGCGTTCGCGCTCGTGTCGTGGAAGTGGAAGACCTTACAGCCTTCGAGGAGTGCGAAGACGTACTTGGCGATGCCACCGCGTGGGTCGCCGACGTCAGTGGCAAGTCGTGTCTCTCGATGCCCGCGCCCGAGCGACTTGCTGTACGGCCGGTCATATTTCGGCTCGTGGTAGTAGACGGTCTCGGAATCGAAGATCAGTTCATCGTTCGCCGCCGGGACGAGGACGGCCTCGTACGAGTTGGGCTCCGCGTCGAGTTCGAGACGAATCCGGGAGGTGCCGTCCCCGTCGGTGAGTAGCGCCGACGCACCGCCGTTGAGACCGACGAACAGCCCGAGTTCGCAGTCGACGATTCGTCCGAGCAGGGCGAGCGCCTGGACGAAGTTGCTTTTTCCCGCGCCGTTGGCACCGACCAAGATGTTCAGTTGCCGAAGCTCGACCGTCGCCGATCTGATCGAGGTGAATCCCTCGATCTGGATTGTTTTCAGCGGTTGGCCTGGCATGGGCTAACTCTACGATGAGCCACTGACGTTCCTGGGATTGCGCACGACTGCGCCTCGTGCGCACTCGCTCACGAGTCGACGACGAACGACGCCGGTGCCAGCCGGTATCGCACTCGAGCACACCGCTGGCGGGAGCTTCGTACTGCTCATGGGACGATAGGCGGTAGTTTGCCGATACCCTGAGGAGTGGAGTGCCCGCCAGCTTCGCCGACACGACGTTCACCGATCCGTCGCGGATCCGGAACTTCTGCATCATCGCGCACATCGATCACGGCAAGTCGACGCTGGCCGATCGGATGCTGCAACTGACCGGTGTGGTCGAGGAGCGGGCGATGCGCGCCCAATACCTGGACCGGATGGATATCGAGCGCGAGCGCGGCATCACCATCAAGGCGCAGAACGTGCGGCTGCCGTGGCAGGTGGACGGCACCGATTACGTGCTGCACCTGATCGATACGCCGGGCCACGTCGACTTCACCTATGAGGTGTCACGCGCGCTGGAAGCCTGCGAGGGCGCGGTGCTGCTGGTCGACGCGGCCCAGGGCATCGAGGCGCAGACGCTGGCGAACCTGTACCTGGCGCTGGACAAGGATCTGACGATCATCCCGGTGCTCAACAAGATCGACCTGCCCGCCGCCGACCCGGACCGCTACGCCGGCGAGATCGCGCACATCATCGGCTGCGAGCCGGACGACGTGCTGCGGGTGTCGGGCAAGACCGGCGTCGGCGTCACCGAACTGCTCAACGAGGTGATCGAGAAGGTACCCGCGCCGGTCGGCGACCCGGACGCGCCGGCCCGCGCGATGATCTTCGACTCGGTCTACGACACCTACCGCGGCGTCGTCACCTATGTCCGCGTGGTGGACGGCAAGCTCACCCCGCGCGAGAAAATCAAGATGATGTCCACCGGCGCGACGCACGAGATGCTGGAGATCGGCATCGTCTCGCCGGAGCCCAAGCCGACCCAGGGGCTCGGCGTCGGCGAGGTGGGCTACCTGATCACCGGCGTGAAGGACGTGCGCCAGTCGAAGGTCGGTGACACGGTGACCGCCGCGCGCAACGGCGCTACCGAACCGCTCGTCGGCTACCGCGAGCCCCGCCCGATGGTGTATTCGGGTCTGTACCCGGTCGACGGCTCCGACTACCCGGACCTGCGCGACGCGCTGGAGAAGTTGCAGCTCAACGACGCCGCGCTGACCTACGAGCCGGAAACCTCTGTCGCACTGGGCTTCGGCTTCCGCTGCGGGTTCCTCGGCCTGCTGCACATGGAGATCACCCGCGAGCGGTTGCAGCGCGAGTTCGATCTGGACCTGATCTCCACCGCGCCCAACGTGGTCTACACCGTAGAGATGGAAGACGGTAACAAGCACGTCGTCACCAATCCGTCGTACTGGCCGGAGGGCAAGGTCCGCCACGTCTACGAACCGATGGTGAAGTGCACCGTCATCGCGCCGAGCGAGTTCATCGGCTCGATCATGGAGCTGTGCCAGTCGCGGCGCGGCGAGCTCGGCGGCATGGACTACCTGTCCGAGACCCGCGTCGAGCTGCGCTACACCATGCCCATGGCGGAGATCATCTTCGACTTCTTCGATTCGCTGAAGTCGCGCACCCGCGGCTACGCCAGCCTCGATTACGAGGAGTCGGGCGTGCAGGACGCGGCGCTGGTCAAGGTCGACATCCTGTTGCAGGGTGAGGCCGTCGACGCGTTCAGCGCGATCGTGCACAAGGACGCCGCGCAGGCCTACGGCAACAAGATGACCACCAAGCTGCGCGAGCTCATCCCGCGCCAGCAGTTCGAGGTACCCATCCAGGCCGCTATCGGCTCCAGAATCATTGCCCGCGAGAACATCCGCGCCATCCGCAAGGACGTGCTCGCCAAGTGCTACGGCGGTGACATCAGCCGTAAGCGCAAGCTGCTGGAGAAGCAGAAGGAAGGCAAGAAGCGGATGAAGACCATCGGCCGCGTCGAGGTCCCGCAGGAAGCCTTCGTGGCCGCGCTGTCCTCGGACGCCGCGTCGGACAAGCCGAAGGGCAAGTAGGGTCGAACGGATTCGAGACACGGCCCACTTGGCGACATGGCACGAAAATGCCTCGTAGCTCTTGGACCATGAGGCATCAGCCGTCGACCAGCGATACTGAGCGCGGAGGACAGCAATGGTTGCGGTGCGCGGAGATGTTATCCACACCGAAGAGTTCGAGGTGATTGCCCGTGCAGTCGAACGCGAGACCGAAGGCGTGCGTGCCGAACTGATCGGCGGACGACTCGAGGTCAAGCGAGGTCCTGATGGCAACCACGGCCGAATTCTCAATTGGTTGCTATTGCTGCTCATGCCGTTACATCCGGGTCTCTTCTTGCATGTCGCAGGACAGGGTTTGATCGTTGGGGCCCGCGGGCAGGGTCGGTTGCGGCCGGACGGTGTTCTGGCACCACTCGATGCCTTTGTCGGCAGCGGAGAGTGGGGGTTCTCCGACGCTGTCGTGATGGTCGTCGAGGTCACCTCGCCCGATCCGAATAGCACGTGGCGCGACCGGGTGGAGAAGCCGATCGTGTACGCGCAGACAGGGATTCCGATCTATCTACTCATCGATCGCGAGGCCGCCAGAGTTGTCGTACACAGCGAGTCCGACGGAGATCGGTATCAGGACGTGCACTCCTATGCGTTCGGGCGCGAGGTGACATTGCCTGCTCAGGTTGGCATCAGCTTCGACAGCTCACCCCTCGAGGGCTGGGGCGAGTGAACCTCGACTAGGGGACTGTGCGGCGATCCGGACCCGGAGCCGGACGCCGCCCAGCGGGCTCTTGGTGAGTTCGGCTGTGCCGGAGTGGAGTTCGGCTTGTTGGCGGACGAGGGCCAAGCCCAGGCCGGAGCCGGGGGAGCCGGGGCCCTTGACGAAGCGGTCGAAGGCGTTGGGGCAGACGGATTCCGGGATGCCTGTCCCGTCGTCGTCGATGAGAATTTCCAGTTGGTCTGTGCCGGAACGGTTTACCGAGATGCGGACGGTGTCGGCTTTGCCGTGCTGGACGGCGTTCGCTACCGCGTTGGTGACGATGAGCATGAGCCCGCCGGGCAGGCCGGTCACCGTGACGGGCTCGCATTCGGTGAGTTCCACCCGGGCGGCAGGGTGGCGGCGCTGCGCGTCTTGAGCTGCGCGGTCGAGGGTTTCGCAGAGGTCGAAGGGCTCGAAGACGTCGGGTTCGGTGAGTTCGCCGACGGCGAGGCGCTCGAGATCGGTGAGGGTGTTCTCGATCTGCTGCTCGGCGAAGAGCACCTCGTTGAGGATGGCGCCGCGCTGTTCGGCGGGAATCTCCTTGGTGGCCAGCACTTGCAGGTCGGTGCGCAGCGCGGTGAGCGGGGTGCGCAGTTCGTGCGCGCAGACGGCGGCGAAATCGCGGGCGCTGGTGAGGGCGTGGTTGGTGGCCCGGTGCGCGGCCTCGAGGCGGGTGAGCATGCGGGTGATGGCGTCGGAGAGTTCCTCGGCTTCCCGTGCGCCACGGCCGGATAGCGGCGGAAGCTGCTCGAGGGTGTCGATGCCGTGGGTGGCGGTGGCCAGCCTGCGCAGCGGGCGGGCGGCGTAACCGGCCAGGGCCCAGCCGAGCAGCGCGGCGGTCAGCGCGCCGGCCACGCCGATGCCGAGGCCGATGAGCTGGCTGCGGTGGATGGCGGAGGCGACGACGTCGCGGTTGGGATCCAGCGAGACGAGCACGCCGGGGAGGCCGTCGACGCGGGTGATCGCCATGTCGGGCGGCAGGTCGCCATTTCGGGCGACGATGGCGTCGTCCGGGATCTCGGTCGCCGCGGTCGGTGCTTCGGTCGCGTAGCCGGGAGCATCGGCCCCTGCGGTCGGCGCGGGCGCGGGTTGTCCGGGCACGGCGGGCACCGGCAGCCCGGGGGCCGCTGCCGGTGGTCCCGGAATCCGTTCCGCTGGAACACCTTTCAACGGTGGGGCGACCCGCACCGCCATCGAGGAGACGGTGTCGTCCAGCTGCCGCTCACCGGTCGCGTTCAGCAACGCGGCGAACGTGATGGTCAGCGTGAGCGCGACGAGCGCCGCGACCACGCCCGACACCAACGCCACCCGGGTCCGCAGCGACGGCGACCTTTTCACGGCTGCTCCCGCAAGACGAACCCGACACCGCGCACGGTGTGCACCACCCGCGGCGCGCCGGGCGCTTCCAGCTTGCGCCGCAGATACGAGACGAACACGTCGACCACATTGGTATCGGTGGCGAAGTCGTAACCCCATACCGTGGACAGGATCTGCTCGCGGCCGAGCACGATGCCCGGATTGTCGGCGAGCATGGCGAGCACCTCGAATTCTCGTTTGGTCAGGTCGACCGGGGTGCCCGCGGCCAGCACCCGATGCCCGGCCAGGTCGATCTGCACCTGGCCGATCCGCACCTGCGCGTCCGGTCGTTCGGTGGTGACCCGGCGGCGCAGCAGCGCGCGCAGCCGGGCCACCAGTTCGCCCAGGTCGAAGGGTTTGGTGAGGTAGTCGTCGGCGCCGCGTTCGAGGCAGGCGATGCGGTCGGTCACGGCGCTGCGCGCGCTGAGCACGCAGATCGGGATGTCGTTGCCCATCGCGCGCAACGCCGTGACCACACCTTCACCGTCCAGCGCCGGCATGTTCACGTCCAGCACCATGGCGTCGGGCGAGGTGCTGCGCACCATCGCCAGCGCCTCGGCGCCGTCGCCCGCGGTGACTACCTCGAAATCGGAGAGTTCCAACCCGCGTCGTAGCGACGCGAGCACACGAACCTCGTCGTCCACGACCAAGATCCGGTGTCCGGTCATGGATAAACAGTAGTCCCGGCCGGTCAGCGGGCGTAGGCGACGACGCACCCCGGCTCGTCGGACGGGACCGCGGGGGAGGCCGGGACGGGCGCGGACGGCCGGGCGTCGAGCGGGGTCGCGGGCACTGCGCCGGGCGGCAGGTCGCCGCGTTCGATGGTGACCCATGGGCCCTGCTCGCCCTCGCCGTGGGTGATCACCACCGGCCCGTCCGGACCGGGTTCCGGGCAGACGACTGGTTCGCCGGGGACCGGGTCGATCGCGACCCACGGACCGGGCTGCGTCGGCAGGGGCGGCGGTCCCGGCTGCGCCGAGGCGGCGCCCGCCATGCCGGCGATCAGGCCTGTGGTGAGCACGGTGCCGCTGAGCACTGCGGCGACCCGGCGTCCGATGAGTGCAGTCATGAGGGGTGACTCCTTGAGCTCGATGCTGTCGTCCGGCTGGTCCGACGAAATCGACGGTAGGCAAAGGATCTTCACCACTCGTTGAGCAATCGTTAGAGAACTCTTAGGGTCTGGTTGGCCGCTGTTCGAGGCGGTGCGCGGGGCGGCAGAATCCGACCTGGTCATGGTGCATATTCGAGCCCGCATTCGGTCGGATAACCCACTAGAAATAGGGCTTCCGTTCTGGTTTTCCGGATGGCAAGGTTGTGTTGCTCGCCACCTGTGGAGTCTCTACAGTCCTGGAGAATGTGACAGTCGGGTTTTCCCGAAATAGTGTTAGGTGATCTTCACTCGGTCTGGCCGGCTGGTGAGGATGGTTGCTGGAAACCCGAGATGGAGCTTTCATGACGCGTGACCTGCCCTTCGATGACGACGCCACCGAGGCAGCCGAGCGCACGGGTGACACCGCCTATCGAGTTGCCACCGGCGTCGCGCGGGTTGCCAGGGCAGGCGCGTATGTCACCGGCGGCGCGCTGGTCGCCGCGAACGGCGGCGGCGTCCCGGCGCACCCCGGTTCCTCGCACGCGGACAGCCGCAACGCGGGCTGGGCGCACAACAGCGATCCCGACTCCGACATCCCCTCCCCGGTGATCACCTTCCCGGACCAGGTCGTCGAACCCGCGCCGCTGCCGCACGGCGGCAACTCGCCGGTCGCGCACCACACTCCTGGCTTCAACCTCCCCGGCGCCAATCCCGGCGGCTCGAACCTGCCGCTGCCGACGCTCGGCGGCGACTACCACGGCACCGACGCTGGCTTCCCGTTGCCGGGCACGGATGCGGGCCAGTCCGGCATGGGCCTGCCGAGCCTGGCCGGCGGCCAGCCGGGGCAGCAGAGCATGGAACTGCCGGGCACCTCCGGTCCGTCGAACCACGCGGGCTTCGGCCTGCCGGGCACCGCCCCCGGCCAGTCCGGGATGGGCCTGCCGGGTTCGACCGGCGGCATTGGCCTGCCCGGCACCGAGGCGGGTGCGTCCAACGGCTTCGGCCTGCCGGGTACCAGTGGCAACACCGACGACCTCGATCTGCCCGGCGGCCACGGCTTCGGACTGCCCGGCCACGGGCTCGGTCAAGCCGGACACGGCTTCGGCCTGCCGGGCGCGAACGGCTTCGTCGCACCGGGTTCCGGCGCCTTCGATCTGCCCGGCTCGCACGCGGCCTCGACCGCGGGCACCGGCCCGTTCGACGGAGTCGGCGACGGCGGCGGTGACCCGCTCGGCATCTTCGTCGGCACCCAGTGGTCGGTCGACTTCGGCATCGGCCCGCAGGGCATCTACTTCAACTCCGAGATGAAGGTCGACGCGGGCATCGGCCACGTGGGCGACCAGCTCGACCAGTTCACCGACTTCCTCGGCAGCGGCCTGCACGTGCCCGACGGCAGCGGCCGCGCGGTGACCGATCCGAACGTGTCCGGTCACGGCCTGCCCGGCGCGGTCGGCGGACTCACCACCGCGACCCCGTCGTCGACGCACCACTCGAACCATTCGCATTCGACCGCACCGGCCGCCACCGCGCAGCCCATCGTGCAGCCGCTCGCCACGCCCGCCCCGGTCGTGGCCGCGACCGCGCCCGTGGCGACCGCCGCGGTCGCGCCGGTCGTCGTGGCGCCGGTGGCTACCGCCGCGCCGGCGGTGGCCCCGCCGGTCGTCGCCGCCACCCCGTTGCAGACCACGATCCAGCCGGACGCCGCGACCACGCCGATCGCGAATGTCTATACGGCGCCGCAGGGTCCGTCGGTGCTGACCGTGCCCGCCGCAGCCACGCCCGCCCTGTTCGATCAGGCCCGGCCGACGCCGGTGGTGAAGCCGGCCCCGGTGACCGATCCGGCCAAGCACTCGGACGGCTCCGTCACCACGCCGAACACGCCGACCACCATCACCAAGACCGTTCCGGTCCCGACGGTGCCCTCCGACGTGACCACGCCGAGCGTCCCGAAGACGCCGGACGTCACCACGAAGGTGCCGGGCGCGGGTCATCCGTCCACGTCACCCGGCGGCATCACCACCGGCCCGGACGTGCCGACCACCAAGGTCCCGGTGACCACGGGCAGTCAGCCGACGCACACACCGACCACCCCGTCCGACGACGACGTGACCACACCCGGCACCACCGGCCCGAGCACCGGCCACGGCGGCACCAGCGGCGGCGCGACCACCCAGCCGACCGTGCCGACCAAGGACGTCCCGACCGCCACCCAGCCGGAACCGTCCGTGCCGACCCGGGACGTGCCGACCGCCGACATGCCGACCTCGGTCCCGACCCACGACGTGCCGGTGCCGACCCACGACGTGCCGACCTTCCAGAACCCCGCGCCGACCCAGGCGCCGGTGCCCACGTACAAGCCGCCGACGACCATCGATCCGAAGCCGCACGCCATCGCCGACCCGATCAACAGCACCCACATGGTCGACACGACCGCGGTGCCGATCCAGGATCACGCCTACTACACCGACCACTCGACCCTCGCGGTCGCGGCCGGCGGCGGTCTGTCCGGTGGGTTGCTGCCGGAATCGACCATGGCCGAGACCCACCACATGGTGCCGGGCGGCATGGACATAGCGTTGATGTAACCGAACTTGTGGTGACCAAGAGGTCGCAGGGGGCATCCATGTCGATCAAGAGCAAACGCATGTAAGGAGGCAGGTTGTCTGCCGCAGCCGGGCTGAAGGCCGCGACGGTGAAACACCCGGACGCGATGGCGCCGCTGATCCGGATTCTGGACGAACTGCGGGAGATAACCCGATTCGCGGGGCGGGACGATCTCGGCAGCCGGCTCAGCATGGTCCGGGCCAGGGTCGGCGATCCGCGGGTGCGCCTCGTCGTGGTCGGTGAGCCGAAGAACGGCATGAGCACGCTGGTCAACAGCCTGGTCGGCGCGTCGGTCAGCGCGACCGACAGTGACCTGAGCGTGCCGGTCATCGTCGAGTACGGGCCGGAACCGACCGCGACGCTGGTGCGTTCGGTCGACGGGCGCACCGAGCGGCAGCCGGTCGATCCGCTCGATCCCGGCCCGGCGATCTCCGGTTTCGGCGTGATCCGCGCCGAGTTCACCCAGCCGAGTTCGCTGCTCGCCGACGGCGTCGTGGTGATGGACGCGCCGGGCACCCGCGGGGCGGACAACACCACCACCTCGATGATCGCCGCCGCCGACGCGGTCCTCTACGTCACCAACGCGTCCACCGAACTCACCGTCGATCAGATCGCCTACCTGCAGCGCATCCAGCAGATCTGCCCGACCGTCATCTGCGTGCTGAACAAGATCGACCAGTTCTCCCACTGGTCGCACACCCAGCAGCGCAACCGGGAACTGCTCGACGCGGCCGGGCTCGGCTTCGCGGTCGCGCCGGTGTCGGCGGAACTGCACCGGCAGGCCGGGCTGACCGGAAACTACCAGCGCGACATCGAATCCGGTGTGCCGCAACTGATCGACCACCTGCGCGACTACGTGGTCGCGCGCGCGGACAGCGTCGCGCTGGAAGCCGCCGTGCAGGATATCCGGCTGGTCAGCGACCATCTCGGCTTGACCCTGCGCAACGAGGTCGAGTCGCTGCGCGATCCGCGCATGCGCGCCGAGATCACCGACAAGCTGGTCCGGGCCCGCGACGACGCCGAGCAGCAGCGCCAGCGCACGTCGAACTGGCAGGTCACGCTGGTCGACGGCAGCACCGAGCTGATGGCCGACATCGAACACGACCTGCGGCACCGGCTGCGCAGCCTGGTCCGCGACGCCGAGGCCGAGATCATGCAGCACGATCCGGCGCGGCGCTGGAAGGAATTCGGCACCGATCTGGACGCGCGGATCTGTGAGGCGGTCGAAGAGAACTTCGTCATGGCGCACTACCGTTCGGTCGAGCTGTCCGAGCAGGTGGCGTCGAAGTTCCTGGCCGACAACCGGGCCGCGCCGCTGCCCAACATGCGGCTGGAGAACCCCGGCGAGGTGCTCGAGCAGGTGCAGTCGCTCGAGCCGCTGGAGAGTGCGAAAGCGCGTGTGGGACAACAGTTCCTCTCCGCGCTGCGCGGCTCCTACGGCGGCATCCTGATGGTCGGCCTGGTTACCAGCATCCTGAAGATGTCGCTGGTGAACTGGTATTCGATCGGCGCGGGCGTGCTGCTCGGCATCAACGCCCTGTGGGACGAGCGCAAGAATCTCAAGGCGCGCAGGCGGGCGGAGGCGAAGGTCGCGGTGGCCCGGCTGATGGACGACGTCATCTTCCAGGTGAGCAAGGAATCGCGAAATCGGTTGCGCGCCATGCAGCGGGTGCTGCGTGATCACTTCACCGAGATCGCTGGCGACAACGCCAAGCAGGCGGACGAGGCGCTGCGCCTGGCCGAATCGGCCTACCAGAAGTACGGCGACCACAGCGGCGACCGGATCAAGCAGGTCGACGGGCAGCTCGGCAAACTGCGCGGCCTGCGCGAGCAGGCCGACAGTCTGGCCGTCTGACGAAAAGCCTGGCTACCCAGGGTTGTTCGCGGGGGAATGGGCGGGCTGGAACCCGCCGGCGGGCCGGTTTTCCTCGGCCCGGATCACGTGGGTGACCGCGTTGATCAGGGCGAGGTGGGTGAAGGCCTGCGGGAAGTTGCCGAGGTGGCGGCCGCTGCGCGGGTCGATCTCCTCGGCGTAGAGGCGCAGCGGACTGGCGAAGCCGAGCAGCCGCTCGCACAGGTGCCGGGCGCGCTGCAGTTCACCGATCTCCACCAGCGCGGACACCAGCCAGAACGAGCAGATGGTGAAAGCGCCCTCCTCGCCGGACAATCCGTCGTCGGTGGTGTCGGTGCGGTAGCGCAGCACCAGGCCGTTCTCGGTGAGCCGGTCCGCGATGGACAGCACGGTGGCGCGGATCCGGTGATCGTCCGGCGGCAGGAACCGGGTCAGCACCGCCAGCAGCAGTGAGGCGTCCAGGGTGTCGCCGCCGTAGGTCTGGGTGAGCACGCCGTTGGCGTTCACCCCGTGCTCGAGGATGTCGGCCTTGATCTCGTCGGCGATGGTGTACCACTCGGTGGCGCTCTCGTATTGGCCGTGCAGCTCGGCGAGTTTCGCACCGCGGTCGAGCGCGACCCAGCACATCACCTTGGACGAGGTGAAATGCTGTGGCTCGCCGCGCACCTCCCAGATGCCGCGGTCGGGCTCGCGCCAGTGCGCGATGGCCGCGTGCACCTGACGTTCCAGCAAGGGC
The DNA here is from genome assembly GCF_042871115.1 of Nocardia sp. NPDC006044. Classification (NCBI taxonomy): domain Bacteria; kingdom Bacillati; phylum Actinomycetota; class Actinomycetes; order Mycobacteriales; family Nocardiaceae; genus Nocardia; species Nocardia sp. NPDC006044. The sequence continues at coordinate 734,339 of NZ_JBIAID010000003.1, read as the reverse complement.
CACAACGTTTCCGGCACCTGCTGGCGCGACTTCACGTGCAGGTAAACCGCATCCAGCATCGTGCCCCAGATATCGTGCTGATCCTGGTTGTACGCCGCGTTACCGATGCGCACCGGCCGGGATCGGTCGTAGCCGCTGAGGTGATCGAGCGTCTCCTCGGTGATCTCGCGTTCGCCGCCGATGCCGTAAAGGACTTGCAGCGGAACGGCATCGCCGTTCGCACCGGTGGTGGCGTCGCGCAGGAAGGCGAAGAAGTCGTCGGCCTCCCGGTTGAGCCCCAGCGTGTACAGGCCCCATAGCGCGAAGCTGGAGTCGCGCACCCAGGTGTAGCGGTAGTCCCAATTACGCTGACCGCCGGGGGTTTCCGGGAGCGAGGTGGTGGCGGCCGCGAGCAGCGCGCCGGTCGGTGCGTAGGTGAGGCCCTTGAGGGTCAGCGCGCTGCGCTGTAAGTAGTTGCGCCACGGGTGATCCGGGAAGTTGCCCTGGGTGATCCACTGCCGCCAGCTCTCGGTGGTCTGCCACATCTTCTGCGCCGCTTCCGCGTAGGACTTGGGCGCGGGCAATTCCGACCAGGTCAGCGCGATGAACCTCTCGTCGCCCTCCGACATCCGGGTGCGGGCGCGCGCCTCGCGGCCCTCCAGCCCGAGCCGCAGGTCGGTGGTCAGCACCAGGCTCGGCCCGGCGCTCGCGTCGTCGGTGCGGACCGCGGTCGCCTCCTCGTAGACCTTGCCGGTGTACTCCCAGCGGCCCACCGCCCGGTGATAGTCGAAGGACGGCTCGCAGCTCACCTCGAGCTCCACGGTGCCGTTCACGCACTTCACCGTGCGCAAGAGCATGTGCTCGGCGTCCCAGTCCATAGGGGTGCGGCGATGCGTCCTGGAACGCTGGTCGTTGTTGTGCCACGGGCCGAGCACCAGCGCGTCGCGCACGATCAGCCAGCCGGTCTCGGTCTGCCAGGTGGTCTCCAGGATCATCCCGCCCGGCAGGTAGCGGCGCGCGCTCGGCACGTTGACGCCGTACGGGCCCAGCCGGAAGTGCCCCGCGCTGCGGTCCAGCATCGCGCCGAAGACGCTGGGGGAGTCCGGGCGGGGGACACACAGCCATTCCACCGAACCGTTGCTGGCGATCAAACAGCTGGTCTCGCAGTCGGACAGGAAGGCGTAATCGTCGATCGGCGGGAACGCGCCCCGCCCGCGCGAGTCGGACAGCTGGCTGAGCACCGGCAGGTCATAGGGCTCATCGACGGTGAGATCGGCGGAGGACTCGAGGGACGACATGTCCTTATCTTCGGGCCCACGGGAACCTCCCGTCCACTGTGTGTGCCGTCGCGGCAGGTTTGCCGTGGGCGCCGTGACCGAATATTCACCTTGCCCGGCTCTCAGGTAGACCTACTAGGCTGGGCAGGTGCATCAGATCGCAGGTTGGTGGGACAGCTTCGAGCTGTGGGTCGCGGGACTCCCGTTCATCCCGCAGTTCCTCGTCGTGCTCGTGGGCATGGTCCCGGTCAGCTTCGCCATCGCCTATCTGCTGGACCGCACGCTGCGCGGCCTGCTGCGGATCCTCGACCGCAGGCACGGCGGCGCGGAGCCGCTGCCCGCCGTGCCCGACACCGTGCCCGCCGACCTCACGACCGGCGAGACCCGCCCCACCGTGCAGAGCGGTGCCCGCTGATGCCCCGTTCGCGCGTCCAGCTGGCCCTGATCGCCCTGCTCGTCCTCGTCGTCGTCGCCTGGCTCGTGACCCGCTAGTTGGCCTCGCCGGTGCGCCAGTCGTTGAACCGCTTGCCGATCTTGGAAACGGTCTCGCCGACCTCCTGACCGACCGTGCTGACCGCTGAACCGACGTCGCGGCCGAGATTGCGGACCGTGCGGATCAGCGGATCCTCGGACTGGTCGAAATTGGTGCGGTAGGTCCGGGCGGCCTCCTTGATCTCCTCCGAGATGCTGGTGTTCTTGTCCTGGTCGCGACGCGGGTAGTCGCCGGCCAGCACCCGGTCGTACTCACCGCTCTGGATCCAGCGGCGCAGTTCGGCGGCGCGCAGCACGGAGAACGGGTGGCTCTGCAATTCCAGATTGAGCAGCTTCAGCACACCGTCGCGCAGATCGCCGGAGCGTTCGTAGTCGTCGGCCTGGGCCAGGAACGCGCCGTGGTTCATCTCCTTGATCCAGGTGCCGCCCGCGGTCTTCATGTGCACCCGCACCGACGCGTCCACATCCTGCACGCACAGCAGCCCGGCCCGGTCGCCGGACAACTCGGACTTGCGGCTCCATTCCATCAGCGCCGCGACGATCGCGCGTAATGCCCAGCCGCCCACCGGCATCCAGCCGATGCTCGCGGAGATGCGCAGCAAATGCATGAGCATGGTGCGGTACACCGCGTGCCCGGACAGCGCGTGACCGAGCTCGTGGCCGACGATGAAACGCAACTCCTCGGTATCCATCAGATCGATCAATCCGGTGGTCAGCACGATAAACGGCTGGTCCATGCCGATGGTGAAGGCGTTCACGTGCGGGCTCTGCAACACGAAGATCTCCGGCGTGGGCCGGGCATCGAGTACGGCGACGCAGTCCTCGCGCAATTGATGCAGCGAACGGAACTGTCGTTCGTCGACCCGCACGGCCGTCGCGAGATAAAGCAGGCGGTGCTGGCGTTCTTGCAGCAATCCGGACAAAGTGCGCAGTATGGCGTCGAATCCGGACAGCGTCCGCAGCGCGACCAACGCGGTGCGGTCGGCGGGGTGCTCCCACGCGCGAGTGCTGATGCCGGGAAATCTCGCGCGGACGCGATCCGGGCTGTTGGTCATGGGATGAAACCCCCCTCTTCCTGGAACTCTGTGATTCGAACTCGGGCCGTGGCCTCTGCTACAGTCTGCCCGTGTCTTCGAGTTGTGTCCCGCGGGTCCGCCATGAACTGGCGTTGATCGCGGTCGGCAATCTCGCGGTCGCCGACATTCTCTGTCGCTGATCGGTTGACCGGGCACGTTTGCGCGTCCCTCCTTTGTAGACTGGCGTGCAACTTTTTCGCAGACGTCCCGAACCCCGACGGCCTACCCGGCCGATAGCCACGCCACCGCTCGCATCGACGCGGCGCAGGTCTACCGATCCAACAGCAGTTCTCTCTGCCGCTCGAGGTCCCGAGTCGGCAGTCCGTAGGAAAGGTCCCCCCGATGTCTCGCAAATCTTGGCTCTCCCCGCGCCGACGTACCGCCGTCGTCGCCCTCACCGCGTTCGCGGCGGTCGCCCTCACCGCGTGCGGCGGCGGAGCCAGTGACACGGCCGGGGGTGGTGGCGCCGACGGCAGCGGCGGCACGCTGAACCTCTACGCCTACGCCGTCCCGAAGCCCGGCTTCGACAAGGTGGTGCCCGAGTTCAACAAGACCGAGAAGGGCAAGAACGTCGTCGTCAACGGCTCCTACGGGGCCTCCGGCGATCAGTCCCGCAAGGTCAAGGACGGCGCCGAGGCCGACATCGTGAACTTCTCGGTCGAGCCCGACATCACCCGCCTGGTCGACGCCGGCCTGGTAGATGCGAACTGGAATGCCGACGCCACCAAGGGAATTCCGTTCGGCTCGGTCGTCGCGATCGTGGTCCGCAAGGGCAACCCGAAGGGCATCAAGGACTGGGACGACCTGCTCAAGCCGGGCGTCGAGGTGGTCACGCCGAACCCGTTCAGCTCCGGTTCGGCCAAGTGGAACCTGCTCGCCCCGTACGCGGCCAAGTCCGAGGGCGGCAAGAACCCGCAGGCCGGGCTGGACTACCTGAGCCAGCTGGTGTCCAAGGAGCACGTGAAGGTGCAGCCGAAGTCGGGCCGCGAGGCCACCGAGACCTTCCTGCAGGGCACCGGTGACGTGCTGCTGAGCTACGAGAACGAGGCGCTGTTCTCCGAGCGCAACGGCGACCCGATCGAGCACTTCGTGCCGCCGGTCACGTTCAAGATCGAGAACCCGGTCGCGGTGCTCAAGAACAGCAAGAGCCAGGAGAAGGCCGTCGCGTTCCGCGACTTCCTGTACACCCCCGAGGGCCAGAAGGCTTGGGCGACAGCTGGTTTCCGGCCGGTCGACCCGAAGGTGGCGGCCGACTTCGCCAAGGACTTCCCGACCCCGCAGAAGCTGTGGACCATCAGCGACCTCGGCGGCTGGAAGGCCGTGGACAAGGAGCTGTTCACCGCGAACACCGGCTCCGTCGCGGTGATCTACGACAAGGCCACCAAGTAGCCGGGTCCGGCGCACGGGATACTGGACGACTGTGACTGACAGCAGCACCGCCGGGAGCACGAAGACTCCCGGCGGTACCCCCGCCGGCCGGTTCGATTGGTCGTGGCTGCGGGTGACCGGCTCGGTGGGGCCGCTCGGCATCGCCATCGCGATGCTGTGGCTCAGCATCATCGTGCTGCTCCCGCTGGCCGCGCTCACGGTAACCTCGTTCGACGAGGGCTGGTCCGGCTTCTGGGACGCGATCAGCGCGCCCGCGGCGGTGGACTCGTTGCGGATCACCGTGCTGGTCTCGATCGTGGTCGCGGTGATCAACGTGGTGATGGGCACCCTGATCGCGTGGGTGCTGGTGCGCGACGAGTTCCCGGGCAAGGGCATCGTCAACGCGCTGATCGATCTGCCGTTCGCGCTGCCGACGATCGTGGCCAGCATTGTGCTGCTGTCGCTTTACGGTCCGCAGAGCCCGATCGACATCCACCTCAACGCGACTCAGCCCGGGCTGATCGTCGCGCTGGCGTTCGTCACCCTGCCATTCGTGGTGCGCTCGGTGCAGCCGGTGCTCATCGAGGCCGACCGCGAGGTCGAACAGGCCGCGATGTCGCTCGGTGCGGACAACTGGACCACCTTCCGCCGCATCGTATTACCGACGCTGGGCCCGGCGATCATCTCCGGCGGCGGGCTCGCGTTCGCCCGTGCGATCGGCGAGTACGGGTCGGTGGTGCTGATCGGCGGCGCGATCCCGCGCAAGACCGAAATGGCCTCGCAGTACATCCAGAAGCAGATCGAGATCGACCGGCCGATCAATGCGGCGGCGGTTTCGGTTGCGCTGCTGGTCATTTCGTTCGCATCGTTGCTCGTTCTCCGACTGCTCGCCGAACGTAGCGTGCGCAAGGAACAGGAATCACGATGAATCTTTCCTGGCCGACCCGGATTTCGCTGCGGGTCGTCGCGCTCGGCTACCTGTTCGTGCTGCTGGTGTCGCCGCTGATCATCATCCTGCTGCGCACGTTCGAAAAGGGCATCGGCGCGTTCATCGACTCGATCACCACGCCCGCGGCCATCTCGGCGTTCCAGCTGTCCATGATCATCGTGGCGATCGTGGTTCCGCTGAACGTCATCTTCGGCATCTTCACCGCGCTGGCGCTGGTACGCGGGAAGTTCCCCGGCCGCACGCTCGTTCAGGGCATCGTCGATCTGCCGTTCGCGGTCTCGCCGGTGGTGGTCGGTGTCGCGCTGATCCTGCTGTGGGGCGTGCACGGCTGGTTCGGCGGACTGGAGGGCGCCGGTTTCAAGGTGATCTTCGGCCTGTCCGGCATGGTGCTCGCGACCATCTTCGTCACGTTGCCGTTCGTGGTGCGTGAGGTCGAGCCGGTGCTGCACGAGATCGGCGACGACCAGGAACAGGCCGCCGCCACCCTCGGCGCCACCCGCTGGCAGACGTTCTGGCGGATCACCCTGCCCGCCATCCGCTGGGGTCTCACCTATGGCGTCGTGCTCACCGTGGCCCGCGCGCTCGGCGAGTTCGGCGCGGTGATCATGGTGTCGTCCGCGCAGCCCGGCAAGTCGCAGACCCTGACGCTGCTGGTGCACGGCCGATACATCAACGACCACAACACCTTCGGCGCCTACTCGGCCGCGACCCTGCTGATGGGCCTCGCCCTCGTCACCCTCCTGCTGATGACCCTCCTCGAACGCAAACGGGGCACCAAATGATCACCGTGACCAATGCGAAGAAGAACTACGGTTCGTTCGCCGCGCTCGATGACGTCACCATCGACATTCCGAAGGGCGAGCTGACCGCCCTGCTCGGCCCCTCGGGTTCGGGCAAGTCGACGCTGCTGCGCTCGATCGCCGGACTCGAATCGCTCGACTCCGGCATCGTGCTGATCGCCGGCAACGACGTGACCAGGGTGCCGCCGCAGAAGCGCGACATCGGCTTCGTGTTCCAGCATTACGCCGCGTTCAAGCACATGACCGTGCGCGACAATGTGGCGTTCGGTCTGAAGATCCGGAAGCGGCCGAAGCACGAGATCGCCAAGCGGGTCGACGAACTGCTCGGCATCGTCGGTCTGGACGGCTTCCAGCATCGTTATCCGGCCCAGCTGTCCGGCGGCCAGCGGCAGCGCATGGCGCTGGCCCGCGCGCTCGCCGTGGACCCGCAGGTGCTGCTGCTCGACGAGCCGTTCGGCGCGCTGGACGCGAAGGTGCGCGCCGATCTGCGCACCTGGCTGCGCCGGCTGCACGAGGAGGTCCACGTGACCACCGTGCTGGTCACCCACGATCAGGAGGAGGCCCTGGATGTGGCCGACCGGATCGCGGTGATGAACAAGGGACGGATCGAGCAGGTCGGCACGCCGGAGGACGTGTACGACCGGCCGGCCAACGAGTTCGTCATGTCGTTCCTCGGCGCCGTGGCCCGGCTCAACGGACATCTGGTGCGCCCGCACGACATCCGGGTCGGCCGGGAGCCGAGCATGGCGCAGGCCGAGCACGAGGGCACCGCGGATTCCGCGGGCGTCACCCGCGCGACCGTCGAACGGGTCGTGCATCTCGGCTTCGAGGTGCGGGTCGAGCTGCGCAACGCGGCGACCGGTGATCTGTTCGCCGCGCAGGTGACCCGCGGTGACGCTGAGGCCTTGCGCCTGTCCGACGGTGAGACCGTGTACGCCCGCGCGACCAGGATCCCGGAGTTGCCCGCGCAATAAAAGGTGCCGTGGGCCGAAAAGGTCCGGAGGCCTTGCGGTTTCGTGCGCCGGGCGGTCTGGATCGGGGCGCTGTGGCAGCCAGGAGGTCCAGCGGTCCGCTATGAAATCCGTGCGGATGGCGTGGTAAATCTGCGGGCGACCGCGACGATCGCGCCGTCCGGATTCGGACGCGGACGGTGCGGTAGATCATCCGGCTGCTGAGACGTTGCTGATCTTGTGCTGGCGCAAGGAAATCCAGGTGTTGTCGAGGGTGCATGACAACACCGAATCGGGTGCGCGGTTGCGCTGGAGTCGCGTGGGGCGGTTCATCCGGGGCGTGGGCGGCGCGGCGGGCGCCGGATCGCCTCGGCGAGTCGTGACAGTATCCGCTTCCCTCGGTCCCATGTCTGGCGTTCCGGCGATTGTTAGGGGCTATCGCAGCATGTGAGAACGTGTATTCGCGGGTGGTACCGGTCGGCTGTGCGGTTGTCGGAGGCTTCCGCAAACGCAGGGCGGACACCGCTGAATATCGGCGTGTCGCAGTGAGATCCGGCTGCGGAGGTAGCCGCCGCCGTCCAGGGCAGGTGACCAGGATGGATGCTTGTGCTATGCAACCTGTGTCAAAACAGGCGGGCTGCGGACAACGTGGTGTCCGGTGGTTGGCAGGCCGGTCGCGGAGTGGTTGCGTGGACAGAGTTCGAAGCAAATCGGCTCGGCGATCAGAGGATTGCGATGGCGGTTGGTCTCGGTTTGAGCATCGGTACGGTGAACACGGTTTCCGCGCTCGCGGAGGAGGGTTCAGCGAAGGCTCCGCCGGGCCGCCGATGGGCCCAGCGCTCCCAATCCATCACCCGCCGAACAACACTCACGTTCGATAGCACAGGTCTGGCCCGGGTCGGCATGATTCCGCGCCACGGGCGCGCGATCATCGAGTTCGCCGATCTGACCCAGCGTTCCATCATGTCGGCGCGGGTCGGCCACCGTGCGCTCTCGCCTGCCGACCTGGTCGCGGTGGTCGCCGAGTGCCTGATCGGCGAGACGCTGCTGGGTCGGCCGCACTACGACGCGCACGGCAGCGAGGCCGGCATCGTGCTGACCTATCCGGCGCGTTATACCGAGACGCACATCGGCGATCTGCGCGCCTCGCTGGACGCCATCGGGCTCGACCGCGTCGAGCTGGTCGCCGAACCCATCGCGGCGGTGGCCTGGCTGGAGTCCGATCGCGGCCCGCTCATGCCCGGACTGGCCCTCGTCTATGACCTAGGCGGCGCGAGCCTGGACGTCACGCTGGTCCGGGTCGGCGCGGGCTGCCCGAGCAACCCGATCGCCGGTCAGCCGATGCACTCCGCCGAATACGGTGGCCGGGCCTTCGGCGCGCTGGTCGCCTCGCGGGCCGGGCGCGGGTTGCCGTCGGCCTCTATATCGGGCTCGGTCACCGGCACGACCGCGGACGAGTTGCGTACCGAACATGTGCGGGCCTCCTTGGAACTCGTCTATCGGTGCCTGCGCGCCGCGGACGTCACCATGGCCGACGTCGACTGTGTCGTCGTGGTCGGCGGCGCGGCCCGGCCGGTCGAGGTGGCCCAGGTGCTGGCGGGGGAGCTGGCCCGGCCGGTGATCGTGGCGCCCGACCCGGAACGAACCATCGCGGACGGCGCGGCGATCATCGGTCGCCGGGCCGCCGTCGCCGCCGAGGAATCGGCGGGTAAACACCACGGCAAGCGCCGCCAGGGCGCACACCGGCGCGCGGCCACCAGGGCGATGGTGCTGTCGCAGCGGACCAAGCAGCGACTGAGCAGAGTCGCGCTGGCCGCCGGGTTGTCCGTCGCCGGCATCGGCATGGCGCTCGCGCTGCCCGCCGACGGCGTGGTCGTGGGATTGGCGCAGCTCGGGCTGCGTTGACGGGGATCCGGTGGCGATGGTGACGAGGGCCGCCGCCACCGGTCTCTCGGCTTGCGCCGGTCGATCGTCCAGATCGGGCAGCCGTTATGTCTTCGTGGGTTGACGTGCCCCGTCGTAGGTGTAACTATGGGAAACAGATAAACCTACGAGGAGAGGCAGCGACGACGATGTCTACAGCCGTGACGCCCCCGGTCGATTCCGATCTGGAGAAGGCGCAGGAGTACGCCTCGAAGCTGCTGTTGCTCTCCGAGGGATCGGTCAACAAGCACTTCGACCCGTTCGAGGACATCGACTGGGACAACCCCGACTTCGCCCCCGAGGCGGGCCCGGAACGGTGGATCCTGCCCGTGTCGGCCGATCCGCTCGGTCGCCACCCGTGGTACCTCGCGCAGACCGACGAGCGCAAGATCGCGATCGGCAAGTACCGCCAGGCCAACGTCGCCAAGGTCGGCCTGCAATTCGAGACCATCCTGATCAGCGGCATGGTCACGCACAACTTCGGCCTGCCCAACGGTTCCCCCGAGTTCCGCTACTGCTCCCACGAGATGATCGAGGAGCACAACCACACCCTGATGTTCCAGGAGATGGTGAACCGGATCGGCGAGGACGTGCCCGGCATGGGCCCGCTGGTGCGCAAGTTCAAGTACCTCGGCGCGCCGGTCGCGGCGCTGTTCCCGAACCTGTTCTTCATGGCGGTGCTGGCCGGCGAGGAGCCGATCGACCACATTCAGAAGGCGATCCTGCGCTCCGGCGAGGACGTGCACCCGATCATGCGCGGCGTCATGGCCATTCACGTGGCCGAAGAGGCGCGGCACATCTCCTTCGCCCATGAGTTCCTGAAAATCCATGTGCCCGAGGCGAAGCCGGGCAGCAAGTTCGTCCTGTCGATCGCGATGCCGATCGTCATGTACATCCTGGGCCGCTCGATCTTCACCCCGCCCCGGTCGTTCTGGCGCGAATTCGACATCCCGGACTACGTGCGCAAGGAACTGTTCTACGGGTCGAAGGAATCCAAGCAGGAGTTCAGCGACTTCTTCGGCGACGTGCGCACCCTGGCCAAGGACATCGGCCTGATGAACCCGGTCTCCAAGGCGGTCTGGAAGCTGCTCAAGATCGACGGCCACACCACCCGCTACCGTTCGGAGCCGCTGCGTTCGGCCAAGGTCGGCTGACGTGCCCTACATCGTCACCCAATCCTGTTGCAGCGACGCGTCTTGCGTGTACGCGTGCCCGGTCAACTGCATCCATCCGACCCCGGATGAGCCGGACTTCCTGACCGCGGACATGCTCTACGTGGACCCGAAGGCGTGCGTCGACTGCGGCGCCTGCGCCACCGCGTGCCCGGTCGACGCGATCGTGTCGGCGAAGAAGCTGACCGACGAGCAGAAGCCGTTCATCGAGATCAACGCCGACTTCTACCGGCAGACCCGGCCGCGGCCGCTGCTGGCGAAGCCGGTGCCCGCGGCCGAGATTCGCACCGAGCGCCGGCCGATGCGGGTGGCGATCGTCGGATCCGGTCCGTCGGCGATGTACGCGGCCGACGAGCTGCTGACCCAGCCCGACGTGTCGGTGACCGTGTTCGATCGGCTGCCGGTGCCCTACGGGCTGGCCCGGCACGGTGTCGCCCCGGACCACGACAAGACCCGCAAGGTCAGCGAGCTGTTCGACATCATCTCGGCTCAGGACGGTTTCGGCTCGTACCTGAATGTCGAAGTGGGCGCGCATGTTTCGCATGAAGAACTGCTCGATCACTTCCACGCCGTGATCTACGCCGTCGGCGCCTCCGCCGATCGCAAGCTCGACATCCCCGGTGAAGGGTTGTCCGGCAACATCTCTGCCACCGACTTCGTCGCCTGGTACAACGGGCATCCCGATCACGTGGACCGCGTCTTCGACCTGTCGCAGCAGCGGGCGGTGATCGTCGGCAACGGCAACGTCGCCCTCGATGTCGCGCGCATCCTCACCAGTGACCCGGATGCGCTGGCGGCCACCGACATCGCGCCGTACGCGTTGCGGGCGCTGCGGGAGAGCAAGATCGAGGAGGTGGTCATCCTCGGCCGCCGCGGTCCGCTCGAATCCGCCTTCACCGTGCCGGAATTCGTCGGCCTGCTCGGCGCGGACGTGGACATCGCGATCGAGGGTGAGCTGCCCGAGGTGACCGAGGGTCTGCCGTATCAGGTCGAGCAGAAGCTGCGCCTACTGCACAGTGTGGGTGCCCGGCCGTTCGGCGAACGCAAGCGAATCGTATTCCGCTACTTGGCTTCTCCCACCGAAATTCTCGGCACCGACCGAGTCGCCGGCATCGAGGTGAGCCGCAACGAGCTCGTCACCGATGCCGACGGCCGCACCCGCGCGGTCGCGACCGGCGCCACCGAGCGGCTCGACGCGGGTCTCGTGCTCACCTCGGTCGGCTACCGCGGTGTGCCGCTGCCGGGCTTGCCGTTCGACGCCGCGGCGAACGTGATCCCGAACCGGGACGGCCGGGTGCTCGAACGCCTCGACGGTGCGGTGCTTCCCGGCACCTACGTCACCGGCTGGATCAAGCGCGGTCCGACCGGCTTCATCGGCACCAACAAGTCCTGCGCGCAGGAGACGGTGCGGCAGCTGGCCGACGACTTCAACGCCGGTCGCCTGCCCGAGCCCGCAGGCAGCGCAACGGAATTCGATCACCTGATCCGCCGGCGTCAGCCTGCGGTCCGCACTGCGGGCGCCACCAAGCGCCGCGGTCCGGTCCGTCGTCTGCTGACTCGCTCCTGAGCAGACTCCTCGGGGACCACGTGGTCCCGCGAGGCCGTCACCATCGACGCCAATGTCGCCGTCGATGGTGCCCTGCCCGGCCGCGTGACCGCGGCGGGCCGTGTTCTCCGCACCATGTCCTTGCCGCCACGCGCTGACGATTCACGCGCGGCGGAACCGCGTTCGGACGGGTCGCGCGCGGCGACCCGTCCGGGCTTCTACTGCGCGGTGAATCCGCCGTCGATGGCGAGGGCCGCGCCGGTGATGAATCCGGCCTCGTCACTGAGCAGGTACGCGCAGAACGACGCGATCTCGGCCGGCTGACTGATCCGGCCCAGCGGGTGCAGTGCGGCGATCGTCGCCTCGCCCTCCGGCGTCGCGCCCATCGAGTTGCGGAACGCCGGGGTGTCGATCGCGCCGGACACGATCGCGTTCACCCGGACGCCCTGCGCTGCGGATTCCAGCGCGATCGCCTTGGTCAGGCCGACGACGCCGTGCTTGGCCGCCACGTACGGCGCGACCGAGCCCATGCCGACCACCCCGAGATTGGACGCGTTGTTGAGGATCGCGCCGCCACCGTTGGCGATCAGCGCGGGCACCTGGTGGCGCAGGCCGTAGAACACGCTGGTCAGGTTGAGTTCCAGGTCGGCCCGCCAGCTGGCCTCATCGATCTCGCCGATCGGGCCAAAGGTGTTGAGCGCGCCCGCGTTGTTGAAAGCCGCGTCGAGGCGGCCGTACTCGGTGAGCGCCGCCTGGGTGAGCCGTTCGACGTCCGCCTCCACCGTCACATCGGTCGGCACGAACAGCGCGCGTCCCCCGGCCGCCCGGATTTCGGCGGCCGCCTGCTCGCCCGCGTCCTTGCCGCGGGCGCCGAGCACTACAGCCGCACCTTCACTCGCCACCCGCAGGGCCACCGCCTTACCGACACCCGAGCTGGCACCCGTGATCAGCACGACCTTGTCCGCGAACCGTGTCGCCATGGTCTCCATTTCCCTTCTTGTTCTTGCGATCTCACCTCGGTGGTGCGGTCGCGGAACCAAGTCAAGCCGGAGCGCGTCGTCGGTGCTGGCGGGAAACGGTCTTGGAGTTGATGCATCATGTATCTCGCGGGCGGAGTTGAGCTGTGCTGAAATCGTCAGCGCTGGCTATGGTTTGGTTACCGACCAGTCAGTGTCTTTATGTAACCCTGGATTCTCGGGGTGGTTCGGGTTGTTGATCGGTTATCGGAACATTGTCTGAATCGCTGCGAGGTAACCAGATCGGATGGGGCGGTATGGAATCGGCGCCTGTCGAGTGGGCTGAACAACTCTGCCGCGGAAGCATAGTCGCAGGTGATGCGGATCATTGTGGTCAAGAGTTAAACGTTTCGCGCCATTCTCGTGCCGTTCATGTCTATTCCACATCCTTCCAGCGAGCCGAACAGCTAATCTGTGCTGGCTGTTTGGAAGACGACCGCGGCCACACGGTTCTCTGTGTGATGGACGTGGTCTCGGTACGTTGACGGGATAGCATATGACCACAGGTCTGGGTTTCAGCATCGGCGCAGTGAACTCTATGACGGCTTCGGTGACCGGTGCGCGAACCCGGCCCGTCGTGCGCAGCCGGCGCACCGCGGTGACCTTCGACAGCGCGGGTGGGCTACGGATCGGCGGCATCCCGCAATTCAGTATGGCCGTAACGGATTTCGCCGATCTGAGCCGCGACCCGGAGCCGATGATCGTCGGCGGGCGCATCTGGTCGTCGGCGAACCTGGTCGCCGCCGTGGTGAACGGGCTGCGGGCCGCGGAGCCGGCCGCTACCGAGTCGGGTGCGGTAGCCGCCTATCCCGCAACCTATTCGGACAAAGAGGTGTCGCTGCTGCGGCAGGCGCTCGATCTGTCCGGCGCGAGTGACGTTGCGCTGGTGCCGGAACCGGTCGCGGCCGCGGAATGGCTGGAGCAGGAACACGGTCCGCTGGAGCCCGGCTTCGTGCTGGTCTACGACCTCGGCGGAACCAGTCTCGACATCACCATCGTGCGGGTCGGACCCGACTGGGACAACCATCCGATGGTCGGAAAACCCGTGCGCTCCTATGACTTCGGCGGTCGTCCGCTCGGCGCGATGATCGCCCGCTACGCCCATGAGACCGGACCGCGCACGACCACGCCGACGTCGATGCTGTCGATGGTCGACATCGACGGCCTGCGCACCGCGCACATCCACGACACGCTCGAGCTGGTGCGCGCCGCCGTCCGCGCCGCCGACCTCACCCTGTCCGACATCAGCCGCATTCTGCTGGTCGGCGGTGCGGCCCGCCCCGCCGAGGTCGCCCGTACCCTCGCCGAACTCGGCCGCCCCCTGGTGATTTCGGCCGATCCCGGCCAGACCGTCGCCGCGGGCGCCGCCCTCATGGCCGCCCGCACCATGGCCCTCGCCGCGTCCGGTGGCAAGGAGCACTCGCCGCGCGTCGCCGTATTCTCCAGCGCCGCCGTGGTTTCCGCGGTTGCCATGTCGGCGGTAACCGTCTTCGGCAGCCCCTCGACTCCCAGCGCGTCACCGGTGCTCGAACATTTCCCGGGTCTCGACGCGCCGACCACCGACACCTTGTTATACGACGCGAGCGCGGATCTGACCGGCCACCGGGACGCTTGGGTGGCGACTCCGGCCGGCTGGACCACCTCCCGCGCCTTGGCCACCAGCGCCGGACTGCCGAAACCCTCGGCCTACGGCCTCTTCATCACCCCCGCCTCGCACGCCACCAAACTCGGTCCCAGCGTCGCCGAATCGCGCCTCGGCTCCCATAACGAGCCCCGAACCCCGGGAGCCACAACGCAATACGGCGGCACCTACGCCAACCCCGCGTACTTCATCAACCCGCTGCCCTTCGGCCAGCTCATCCCGCAGCCGGGACCGCTCCCCGCGCCGGGCACGCCGGCCCAACCCGCGGTTCCGATCGCCGGCGCCCCCGTAGCGCCACCGGCAGGCGCCATACCCGCTGTGCCTGCGGCCAATCCGGCCCCCGCGGTGCCGGACCCGGTAGCCTCCGCGCCCGTCGCAAGCACTCCCGCTACCGGCGGCGCCGTGGACACCCCGACCGCCGGCACTACGGCCGGCCCCGGGACATCAACCGGCACAAGCACTTCTGGCTCCACCGGGGAAACGACCTCGGGTAGCACGTCCTCCAGTGGCACCACCTCGGGCGGATCCGCCGGCGAATCCAGCACCGGCGGCGGCACATCCTCCGGCGAAACCTCGACCGGCGGCACCACCTCCGGCGGCACCACCAGCGGTTCCACCTCCTCGTCCGCGGGCGGCACGACTTCCGGCGGCACCACCTCGGGCGGAACCGCATCCGGCAACACCACCTCAGGTGGCACCTCCACCGGCGGCAGCACCTCCGGCGGTTCCACTACGTCCGGCTCGACCTCCGGCGGCAGCACCTCCGGCAGCGAGTCGTCCGGCGGCTCCTCGGCCGGTGGCTCCTCCTCCGGCGGCTCCGGCGGCTCAGGTGGCGGCCCCGGCGCCCACTGAGTCACCGGGGATTCGCTATTTCCGCCGAGACGGATCTGCATATGCGTCAGTGGACTCGATAGTGTTGCCGGATGCGGAGCGGCGAACTCCAGAGCCAGGTCATCTTTCTCAACGGGACGTCGAGTTCGGGGAAGACGACCTTGGCTCGCGGCATTCAGGATGTGAGCGACGTTCCGTTCGTCTACTGGGGGATCGACACGCTTTTCGATCTGGTGCCGCCGAACTGGGGCGGCGGCCGGGACGGGCCGTTGAGTCGCGCGGGCTTCTGGTATGACCGCACCGGTCGTGCTGCCGATGGGCACCCGCTGCTGGTCGTTCGGTACGGCGAGGTCGGTCTTCGAATGCTGCGCTCCGCCTGCGCCGCCGCTGCCGCCTTCGCCCGCGGTGGCGACCACCTGGTCATCGATGAGATGCTGCTGACCCCGGACCTGCTCCCGATGTGGCTGACCGCCCTCGCCGGCCTCGACGTTCGACTGGTCGCCGTCACCTGCCCGTTGCACGTCGCGGAGCAGCGAGAACTGGCCCGCGGCAACGAGATCGGCTTGGCCCGTGGCCACTTCCACAGCGTTCACGCCCACGGCATCGCCTATGACCTGACCGTGGACACCAGCACCGGCACGCCCACCGAACTGGCCGAAGCCGTACTCCGCCAGACCCACCGCTAGGGGTCCCGCCGCGAATCCGCACCCTCTCGGGATCCGCACCGGTTCTAGAGCTCCGAGCGAAGTTACGCCGGACAGTCCATATTTGGCGCTGATCGCGGGTGTTCCGCCGACTGCCTCGGCTGCGTACGTCGGCGTGGTGCGGCGCGGGCTTGCCGCCGATCGGGCTGAATCCTCGGGCGTGCGTGGCGGTCTCGGCGGGGGTAATCGGGGGACGCGCACCTTGGTGTCGAGGCACAATGAGGTGATGGCAGACGGGGGACCCCAGCTGATCGCGCTGGATGTAGACGGAACGTTGCTCGCCACCGGCAGTCCAGTCAGTGAGCGCGTGGCCGCGGCCGTGCGCGCCGCGGTCGAGGCGGGTGCGCACGTGGTGGTGACTACCGGGCGGACCGTGCTGACGACCCGTTCGGTGCTGGCCGAACTGGGGCTCGTCGAGGGGCACGCGCTGTGTTCGAACGGCGCTGTGCATGTCGACGTGGCCAAGGGGCAGCCGTTGACGGTGCAGGATTTCGACCCCGCACCCGCCGTCCTCGCCCTGCGCGCGCTGATCCCGGAGATGATCTTCGCCGTGGAGAAGGTCGGCGTCGGCTACTGGGCCACCGGCTACAGCCCGGGGGAGTACTCGCTCGGCGACTACCTCCTCGTCGACCACAGCGCCCTGAGCAGCGAGCCCACCCCGCGGCTCAACGGCTGGTGGCCGGAGGGTTCGCTGGAGGAAATGCTGCGCCTGTTGCACGAGCTCCAGGTCCCCGGCGCCAGCTGGGTGCACGGGGAATTCGGCCCCTGGCTCACCGTCTCCCGCCAAGGCGTCTCCAAAGGCTGGGCCCTCGAGCGGCTCCGCCTGGCGCTGGACGTCCCGAGCGACGCCACCCTGGCCATCGGCGACGGCTACAACGATCGTGAAATGTTCCACTGGGCAGCCCATTCCGTAGCCATGGCCAACGCGCCGGCCGCCGTCAGAGACCTGGCCGACGAGGTAACCGGCAACGTCCTCGAAGACGGCGTCGCAACCGTGCTGGAGCGCTGGTTCCGCCCGTAGCGCAGCGCCGCTGCTCGTTGGGGCGCTGGCATCGACCAGCCCACCACCCCTGTTGATGAGTTATGCCCATACGCTATTGTGAACATCGATGTTCGTAGCTGATGTCAGGACCGTCGCCTGGCCAAGCATCGCCGCTGCGTGAACGTCACGGTGCCGTCCGCGGCACCGCTGCTCGATCGCCTGTTCCTCGGCCGATCCCGCCGTGTTCGCGGGACCGGGCGACCATCGATGGACTCGACGGAGGTTATCGACATGACCCGCACGCCGTTCTACGCGGAGGTGCAAACCCATTACGACCTGTCCGACGAATTCTTCGCCCTGTTCCTCGACCCGACCCGCACCTACAGCTGCGCGTACTTCGAGCAGGACGACTACACCCTGGAACAGGCGCAGCGCGCGAAAATCGATCTGGCACTGGGGAAGTGCGATCTACGGCCCGGTCTGACCCTGCTCGACATCGGCTGCGGCTGGGGTTCGACGATGATGCGCGCACTGGAGTGCTACGACGTCAAGGTCATCGGGCTGACACTCAGCAAGAACCAGCACAGCTATGTCCAAGGGATGTTGGACGAGGGCGGCTACGGTGGTCGCGCCGAGGTCCGCCTGCAAGGCTGGGAGGAGTTCGACGGCAAGGTCGACCGCATCGTGAGTATCGGTGCGTTCGAACACTTCAGGCACGAGCGGTACACCGAGTTCTTCGACTTCGCCTACCGCATCCTGCCCGAAGACGGCCGAATGTTGTTGCACAGCATCGTCATCTATGGCCTGACCTATCTGCGCGAACACGACATAAAGTTCGACCGGACCGATATCGACTTCTTCCGATTCATCCGTGACGTCATCTTCCCGGGCGGCCAATTGCCCTTCCACAGCAGCAAATTCCCGCCGGGCATCCGCCAGTACGCCGAAGGCGCCGGCTTCTCCATCGAACGGATCCACCCGCTGCAACTGCACTACGCGAAGACCCTCGACCTCTGGGCGGCCGCCCTGGCGGAGCGCCGCGACGAGGCCGAGGCCCTGTGCGGCCCGGATACCTATCAGACGTACATGCGTTACCTGACCGGATGTGCCCACCACTTCCGGGCCGGGCACATCGACGTCATGCAGTTCACCTGTGTGAAGTAGTTCAGCTCAACGGGATTCGCGCCACGATGGGCGTCGTCGGCTGAACCGACCCATTACTCGGTTCGGCCGTGATGGCCAGCAGCGTGGCGTCTCCGGTCAGGTCCGTCGCCAGTTCGGCGCGATCGCCGGAGACGTGCATCATCCCGGCCGAACGCGGTGTGCCGCCGGCCGGGATGGTCCACAGCTGGTAGCCGTGCCGGTCGTCCGGCGTGGGCAGTCCGGTGGCGGTGACGACCACCTTGCCCACGCCGGCCGACACCACCGCCGTGGCCGTTCCGTCGCCGGTTGTCAGTTCACCGTTCCAGGTGACGGCGTCGCGCACCTGATCCGCCGCGACCGCCTCGCCACCGCGCTCGCCGCGGATCAACGACAGTCCGGTGATCAAGACCGCCACCAACGTGATCGCCGCCGCGAGACCGATCGCCGCTCGGATGATCCATTGGCGACCGCGCGGTGGAATATCGTTGTCCGACAACCCATTCAACGCAGGCATGATGTCCGTACGGCCGAGTGCATCTACTGCGGGCAACAGCTGGGTCTGTCCGAGCGCATGGCCGCGCCGCTGCGGGCGCACGCGAATATCGGCGAGCACCTGGTCTTTCAGCTCCGCGGAAGGCAACGGCGGCACGGCGACCGCGAGTTCCAGCGCGACCTCGCTCAGCTCGTCGATCTCGGTGCGGCACCTTGCACACTCGGTCAGATGTTGCTCGAAGACGGCGCGTTCGGTCGGGGACAGCGCGTCCAAAACGTAAGCGCCCGTGCGAGTATGCGGGTCGGATGTGGTCACGAGCGCTCCCGAACTATTCCGCAGGCGGAGCAGCCCTTCGCGCATCAGGGTTTTGATCGTGCCGACCGGCTCGTCCAGCGCCTCGGACACCTCGCGATAGGTGCGGCCGCCGTAGTAGGCGAGGATGATCGACCGGCGTTGCAGGTCGGTGAGCTCGTCCAGCGACTGCCGGAGCGCGGCATGCTCCGTCGCCACTTCGTCGTGGTGTGACTCCAATTGCACTGCGCGGTTGTCTCTTTCGGCATTGGCCCGCTGATAGCGCACCCGGTCGGCGGCGCGACGGTGCGCGATGGTCAGCACCCACGCCACGGCGCTGCGGCCGTGTTCGTCGAACTGTGCGGCTTCGAGCCAGATCTCCAGCAGCACCTCCCGCGCGACCGCCTCGGACTGGGCATGGTCACGCAGGACAGCGTCGACGATGCCGAGCACCGGGCCGGCCACGAGGTCGTAGACCGCGGCGAAGGCCTGCTCGTCGCCGCGGGCCACACGGCGCAGTAATAGTTCCGGAGTGTTCGCCTGCTCGGTCATGTCGTCGAGGGTGCGGGCGCCGGGTAGGGCTGGGGCGCGGCTGACCATAGGTGTCCTTCCAAACCTGACCGAGCCGGGAGCCGTGCGCGACGGCAGCGGCGGATGTGGGCCAGATCATATGACGCCGGGTTCGCCGGCGCGTCCGCACTGCCCCCGCGCGCCGTCGAAATCCAGACCAATCCGCGGGCGCTTCGGCTGCGACTCCTATGCAGAGCCTGCCTGCCAGCGGCGGCTCGCGCAGTGTCCCGGCCGAGGCGACCGGCCGGGACACGCGGCGGGGCATGGTGCCGGACGAACGAGTCCCGTCCGGCACCATGTCACCGTTTCGACGTTAGGCCGGGCCGGTGCCGGCCAGCACCTCGAGGTAGTGCGGGTTGGACATCAGGCCGAGGATATTGCCGAACGGGTCGACGACCGAGGCGGTGACAAAACCGGTGCCCACGCCGCGCTCGGTGATCGGGTCGTACTCCTCGGCGCCGAGCTCGAGCAGCCGGTCGAAGGTGGCCCGGAGGTCGTCGACGTGCCAGTTGACGATCGCGCCGCCGGGGGCATTACGCGCACCCGCCGGGCCGTACGCACGGTTGACGAGACCGAATTCGGCCAGGTAGTCGCCGATGCGGAACTCGTAGTAGCCACCGGGGACGGTGAAGTACGGCTCGACGCCCAGGAACTCGGTGTACCAGTCCTTCGCGGCCTCCAGGTCGTCGGCGTAGAACGTGCTCGTCGCCATTCCTCGCAGCATTGTCGATCTCCTTTTTCGGTTCCTGCCCTGCTTGTGAAAACCATCCTCCGCCCTTAAGTGCTCACCGAATGAGCACTTTTCCGGGCAGAATTGGGCGCATGCGAGCGGACAGATTGGTGGCGATTCTGCTGATGATGCAGACGCGCGGGCGGGTGACGGCCGCCGAGGTCGCCGCGGAGCTGGAGACGTCGGTGGCGACCGCGCGACGTGATCTGGAGGCGTTGTCGACGGCGGGCGTGCCGGTGTATCCACAGCCCGGTCGCGGTGGTGGGTGGTCGCTGGTCGGTGGGGCGCGCACTGATCTCACGGGCTTGACCGCGGGGGAGGCGCGGGCGTTGTTTCTGCTCGCGGGACCGTCCGCGAACGCCTTGCCGGAGGTGAAATCCGCACTGCGCAAACTGGTTCGAGCCCTACCGCAACCGTTCCGTACCGACGCTGCCGCAGCGGCCGATGCCGTGGTAATCGACCCGGCCCGATGGGGTCATACAGATCGTGAGCTGCCTCCGGTGGTCGCGCTGCTACAGCGAGCAGTGGTGCAGCGCAACAAGGTTCGCCTGCGCTACGCAAGCAAGCAGGGCGAACGCACCGAGCGGCTGGTCGACCCGTGGGGCCTGATCGACAAAGACGCCATCTGGTATCTCATCGCCGGCACCGAGAGCGGCCAGCGCACCTTCCGGGTCGATCGCATCACCGAAGCCGTCCCGACCGACGAATCCGCCCACCGCCCAACCGATTTCGACCTCTCCGCCACGTGGAACGAGGTGGTCGACGAACTCGAACGACGCCGCGCCGCCACCGCCGCCACCGTCCTCATCTCCGACCGCCTGCTCCCGATCTTGCGCAACCAGCAGGGCAGGCACTGCGTAGTAATCGGCCCGGTCCCTGACGGCCGCATCCAAGTCCAGGTCACCGCCCCCACCCCCTGGATGCTCGCCCAGCAACTAGCCGGCTGGGGCGCCTCTATCGAAGTCCTCGACCCGCCCGAAGTCCGCACCGAACTGGTCCGAATAGCCACCGAACTCCTCGACCGCTACCGAGAGGACTAGCCACCGTGCGGGACGGCCGGGTCAGGCCGATTGATTGCAGTACGACCGTACGTTCGTATTTTGGCGATTTCGTGGAAGAATAGGGTGATGTCCGAGTCCACTACGGCTGCCGGACGGCAGCAAGGCACCGATCAGCGGTTGGCGAAAGGGGCGCGATCACGCGCTTCGATCGCGCGGCATGCGGCCGATGTGGCGTCTGTCGAGGGGTTGACCGGCGTGACGATCGGCAGGCTCGCCGCCGATCTCAGCCTCAGTAAGAGTGGGATCGCGACGCTGTTCGGCAGCAAGGAAAGCCTGCAGCTGGCCGCGGTCAAGGCGGCGCGGGATGTGTTCCTGGACGAGGTCATCACGCCGAGTCTGCACGAGTCGAGCGGGATGCCGCGGTTGCGCGCGCTGGTCGAGCGCTGGTTCGGGCAGGTCGCCGAGCCGGCCTTCCCCGGCGGCTGCTTCCGCGTGGCCACGCTCGCCGAGTTCGACAGCCGGCCCGGTCCGGTCCGCGACGCTATCTCGGCGGACCATCGTGACTTCATCACATTCCTGTCCAACGAAATCCGTCGTGCGCAGGAACAAGGTCACCTCGGCGAACACAACGCCGATGTCATCGCCTTCGAACTGGACGCCGTGATCTCGGCCGCGCACACCGCCCACCAGATGGGTGACGAGTGGGGTGTCGCGACCGCCCGCGCCATCGTCGGCAACCTGCTCAGTTGAGCATTGACCCGGTCTCCGCGGACATTTTCGCGCTCCTCCGCCCGGCTATCGCCGATATCGACGGGAAATTGTCCGGGTAGAACGACACCTTCGTATACCGGCGTGCTCGCAGCCGACTACGTCGATATGAAGCGTGCCGACCACACGTCGGCGGCCTGAACGGCGGACGACGAACCATCGGTTCGTTTGCCAGGCAAGCCGATTGGACCGTTGATTGCCGCGCCGGTGGCGACCTCGGCGATCCAGCCGGTCCTGTACTTCGCGCTCACCGGCGCATTGTGCGAGTGGGCCGGGCGGCTGCATGGCGAAGCCGATGACGTAACTATCGGGCCGGCGTTCCGACTGGATCTGAACTGGCCGACGGGGCGACGTGCGGGGTGGGCTTGCCGGTCAAGCCGACAGGGTGAGGGTGTTCGCTAGTGCGGCGTCGTAGCGGTTCCAGGCGATGTCGGTGAGTGCCGAATGGGGTCCGATGACGTTGGCGTGGATGACATCTGGCGCCGCGGAGAGGAGGCGGTCGGTGAGTAGGCCCGGTGCCAGGAACCATGGGGCGACCAGGATGTTGCCGGCACCTCGGGTGCGCAGGCGGGAAATCGCTTGGGGCAGGGTCGGTTCGGTCGTGGCGAAGCAGATCTCGGTGAGGTGCCCGGTGAGTTCGGCAAGGCGGCGGGCCACCTCGGCCGTGCGGGCATTGGCAGCGGAGGAGGAAGAGCCGACCGCGGCCACCGCGACTCCCAGTCGATTCGACGAAGCGCCGAGCGACGCCGCCTCCACCCGATCCCGCAACGCCCCGATCAACCGCGAATCGGCCCCGAGAACATCCGCCTGAGTCAACTGCAACTGCGGATGCCGAGCATGCGCCGCAGCCAGCAGGCCGGGCAGATCCACCCGCGCATGAAACGCATTCCCCAACAACAGCGGCACCACTACCGCTTGCGTATGCCCCTGCGCCGCAACAGCATCCACAACCTGCTCAACCGAAGGCGCGTTCAAATCGAGAAACGCCAACCGCACATCGACCCCCGGCCGCCCCGCCGCAATCCCCCCAACCACCGCGGCCATAGTCGCCGCCGACCGCGGATCCCGGCTCCCATGCGCCACCGCAATCAACGCAGGACCGCCACGCCCCGTCCCAACCTCACGCCCGAGCAGTTCGCCCCCGACGTTCGGCAACGCAAGCGCATTCGGTACCAATGCTGCCTGGATGACAGGAGGTATCGCCGAACTGGCGGCCCGTAACGCAGTCTTGCGTGCAGATGCCGACGCCGTCGCTGGTGCAGCGGTGTCGCTACCCAGCGCTGCCTCGACCCCGGACGACACCATCGCATGTGTGGCGTTGCGTTGCGTCGCAATGTCTCGAGCAGTCAGTGTGACCTCGGACGGCGCAGCGCCGGTGGGCGTACTCGGCATCAGTGCAGCCGAAACAGCTGGCTTCGTCACGAAACTTGGAGCGTCTCGCGCGATCTCGCACGCCGAAACCGACATCGCCGCGTGTGCGTTGGTGCGTTGCGTCTTGTTGCCCGGTGCAGTTGTCGCGACCTCGACCGGTACAGCGTCGACGGGCGCAGTCAGTGCAGCTGCAGCGGGCGGCTCAGTTGTGAAACCAGTGGCTACCGGTGCGATCTCGCGCGGCTTCGGCACCCCGTCCGGCACCGCGGGCGCGGCGACGGGCCGCGTCGCGGTGCTGAACGGTTTGTTCATTTCAGACTCCGGTGCCGACTTCGACGGCGGACAGGACGTCGCCGACGAGGCCGGCGGCGAGGGTGTTGCCGCCGGAGGGATCGATGAGCAGGAAGCTGCCGGTGTGGCGGTTGACTCGGTAGTCGTCGACTGCGAGCGGATCGGCTACGCGGACGGAGATGCGGCCGATGTCGTTGAGGGACAACGAATCCGGGTTGGGGTCGGCGCTCAGGCGCTGCTCGTCGAAGCGTTCCAGCAGACTGCCGACGATCGCCTGGGTGGTGCGGGTGCCGTGCTTGAGCAGCAGGCGCGCGCCGGGATGCAGCGGCTTGTCGCCGAGCCAGCAGACGGTGGCGTCGAAGGTGTCGATCGGCTCGGGGGCGTCGGCGACCGAGGCGATGGTGTCGCCGCGGGAGATGTCGACGTCGTCGGCCAGGATCAGCGTGACACTGCGGCCGGTCTGGGCCACCGCGAGTTCACCGTCGGGAGTATCGATCCGCTCGACGGTGGTGCGAATCCCGGAGGGCAGCACCACCACTTCGTCGCCCGGCGCGACCGAACCGGCCGCGATCTGCCCGGCATAGCCGCGGTAGTCGGGGTATTCGGCGGTGCGCGGGCGGATCACGTACTGCACCGGAAAACGAAGTCCCAGTGTGTGATTGCCGGTGCTGTCGGCGTCGACCGGCACCGACTCGAGGTGCTCGATCAGAGACGGACCGGTGTAGTACGGGGTCCGGTCCGAGCGGGTGGCGATGTTGTCCCCGTGCAGCGCGGACACCGGAATCTCCAGCACGTCGTCGTCGGACCAGCCGAGTGCCCGGGTGAGCCCGTTGAATTCGGCGGAGATCTCCGCGAACACGGTCGCCGGATCGTCGACCAGGTCGATCTTGTTCACCGCGAGCACCAGCTTCGGCACCCCGAGCAGCGCGAGAACGGCTGCGTGCCTGCGGGTCTGCTCGATGACGCCCTTGCGCGCGTCGACGAGCAGAATCACCAGCTGCGCGGTCGAGGCGCCCGACACCGTGTTCCGCGTGTACTGCACGTGCCCCGGCGTATCCGCGAGCACGAAGGAACGCTGCGGCGTCGCGAAATAACGGTACGCGACATCGATGGTGATGCCCTGCTCCCGCTCCGCCCGCAACCCGTCCACGAGCAACGAAAGATCCGGTGTGGCAAGCCCTTTGTCCACCGACGCACGGGTCACGGCGTCGATCTGATCGGCCAGCACGGATTTCGTGTCGTACAGCAGACGCCCGACCAGAGTGGACTTACCGTCGTCGACAGAACCGGCGGTCGCCAGCCTCAATAGCTGTGCTGATGGCTCGCTACGCAAGCTCCACTCGGCAGACATATCAGAAATAACCCTCTCGCTTGCGGTCTTCCATCGCGGCTTCCGACACCCGGTCGTCACCGCGGGTAGCACCACGTTCGGTCAATCGGGAGGCGGCCACCTCGGCGAGAATCGCCGCGTTGTCGGCCGCGTCGGAAAGCACGGCGCCCGTGGACGATCCGTCACCGACGGTGCGGTACCGCACCGAAAGCGTTTCCAGCGTTTCGTCTTCCCGCGGCCCGCCCCACACGCCGGGCGTCATCCACATGCCGTCGCGCTGATATACCGGACGCTGATGCGCGTAGTAGATGCTCGCCAGGTCGATGTCCTCGCGGGCGATGTAGCGCCAGATGTCCAGCTCGGTCCAGTTGCTCAACGGGAACACCCGCACATGCTCGCCCGGCGCGTGCCGCCCGTTGTACAGGTTCCACAGCTCCGGCCGCTGCCGCTTCGGATCCCACTGCCCGAAGGCGTTGCGCAGCGAGAAGATTCGTTCCTTGGCCCGCGAACGCTCCTCGTCGCGGCGACCGCCGCCGAACACCGCGTCGAACCGGTGCTCGCTGATCGAGTCCAGCAGCGGCACCGTCTGCAGGGGATTACGGATGCCGTCCGGCCGCTCGGTCAGCCTGCCGTCGGCGAGGTAATCCTCGACCTTGGCGACATGCAGCCGCAGCCCGTACCGCTCGACGATCTTGTCCCGGAAATCCAGCACCTCGGGCAGGTTGTGCCCGGTATCGACATGCAGCAGCGAAAACGGCAGCGGCGCAGGCCAGAAGGCTTTGAGCGCCAGGTGCAGCAGCACGGTGGAGTCCTTGCCGCCGGAGAACAGGATCACCGGCCGCTCGAATTCCCCTGCCACCTCACGGAAAATATGGATCGACTCCGACTCCAGTGCGGCCAGAGTGTCGAAATCGGTAATGCCGAGGGCACGTTCGGTCGTGTTCGAGGACTCGCCCAGAAGTTCGCTCACAATGCTCTCCGTCATGCTGTGTCCAATCTGCCTGCCCGAGGGCCCTACGTGATTACGCACGCTGCCTCCTCCGGGCCTGACTCGGTCAGGCGGTGTCTGATTTGCCTGCCCGAGGGCCCTACGTGGTTACGCACGCTGCCTCCTCCGGGCCTTCTCGGTCAGGCGGTGTGCAACCCGCATTCGGTCTTGGCGAGGCCGGCCCAGCGCCCGCTTCGCGGGTCGGCGCCCGGCTCCGGTTTCCGCGTGCACGGCGCGCAGCCGATCGACGGATACCCTTCCTCGACAAGGGGATTGACGAGGATGCCGTGCTGTTCGATGTAGTCCTGCATCGCGTCGTCGGACCAGGCGGCGATCGGATTGATCTTCACCAGCCCGAACCCCTCGTCGAACGAGATGAGCGGCGCGTTGGCCCGAGTCGGCGACTCGACCCGGCGGATGCCGGTGACCCACGCGTTGTACCCGGCCAGCGACTTCTTCAGCGGAACGACCTTGCGCAGCCGGCAGCACTCACCCGGATCGCGCCCGAACAGATCCTTGCCGAGCAGCTGATCCTGTTCGGTGACAGTGTGTTCGGGCCGGACGTCGATCACGTTCACCCCGTACACCGCCTCGACCGCGTCCCGGGTGCCCATGGTCTCGGCGAAGTGGTAGCCGGTGTCCAGGAACAGCACGTCCACGCCGGCACGAACCTGCGCGGCCAGGTGCACCAGCACGCCGTCCTGCATGTTCGAGGCGACGATGTAGCCGGAGCCGAAGGTGTCCTCGGTCCACCGGAGCAGATCGAGCGCGGACGCGTCTGTCCCGAGGTCGGCGGCGCCCTTCTCGGCGATGGCCCGGAGCTCGTCCTCGGCCAGCTTCGCCACCAGTTCGGTTGTCACAGTTGATCTCCCATCACGTGCCCGGCGCAATCGAGGCTCATTTCAGATCGGCCTCGTCGGCACGAACGGCCCACTGGGCGAACCGTTCGCCGTCCTCGCGGTGCTTGATGAAGTTGCGCACCACCCGCTCGATGTAGTCACCGAGCTCGTCACTGGTCACCTTGTGCTGACGCAGCTTGCGCCCGAAGGCGCTGTCGAAGCCGAGGCTGCCGCCCAGGTGAACCTGGAAGCCCTCCACGTGATTCCCGCTGCCGTCGTCGACCAGCTGGCCCTTGAACCCGATGTCGGCGATCTGCGAGCGCGCGCACGAGTTCGGGCAGCCGTTGATGTTGATGGTGACCGGAACGTCGAGCTGCGCATTGAGATCCGCGAGCCGCTCCTCGAGTTCGGGCACCAGCACCTGCGACCGCTTGCGGGTCTCGGCGAAGGACAACTTGCAGAACTCGATTCCCGAGCAGGCCATCAGGTTTCGCCGCCACAGCGACGGCCGCGCTTGCAGCCCCAGCGGCGCCAGCTCGTCGATCAGCGCGTCGACCTTGTCGTCGGCGACGTCGAGCACGATCAGCTTCTGATACGGCGTGAACCGGATCCGGTCCGACCCGATCCGCTCGACCGCCTCGGCGACCTTGGTCAGGATGGTGCCGGACACCCGGCCGGCGATGGGGGAGAACCCGACCGCGTTGAGCCCGTTCTTCAGCTTCTGCACGCCGACGTGGTCGATCGGCTTGGTCGGCTGCTCCGGCGCCGGGCCGTCGATCAGCTTGCGCTTCAGGTACTTCTCTTCCAGCACCTCGCGGAACTTCTCGATGCCCCAGTCCTTGACCAGGAACTTCAACCGCGCCTTGGTGCGCAGGCGGCGGTAGCCGTAGTCGCGGTACAGCGACACGACGGCCTCCCACACATCCGGCACCTCGTCCAGTGGCACCCACACACCGACCCGTTGCGCGAGCATCGGATTGGTGGACAGCCCGCCGCCGACCCACAGGTCCAGACCCGGACCGTGTTCGGGATGGTTCACCCCGACGAACGCGACGTCGTTGATCTCGTGCACCACGTCCTGCTGGCCCGAGATCGCGGTCTTGAACTTGCGCGGCAGGTTGGAGTACTCCGGCTTGCCGATGTAGCGGCGCACGATCTCGTCGATCGCGGGCGTCGGATCGATGATCTCGTTGAACGACTCCCCGGCCAGCGGCGAGCCGAGCACCACGCGCGGGCAGTCGCCGCACGCCTCGGTGGTCTTGAGCCCGACCGCCTCGATCCGCTTCCAGATCTCCGGGACGTTCTCCACCTCGATCCAGTGGTACTGCACGTTCTCGCGGTCGGACAGGTCGGCGGTGTCGCGGCCGAACTCGGTGGAGATCTGGCCGAGCGTGCGCAGCTGCTCGACGCTCAACGCGCCGGCGTCGCAGCGGATGCGCATCATGAAGTACTTGGCCTCGAGCAGGTCGATGTTCTCGTCGCCGGTCCAGCTGCCGTCGTAGCCCTGCTCGCGCTGGGTGTAGAGACCCCACCAGCGGAACCGGCCGCGCAGGTCGCCCTTGTCGATGCTGTCGAAGCCCTGCTTCGAGTAGATGTTCTCGATCCGGGCGCGGACGTTGAGCGGGTTGTCGTCCTTCTTGGACTGTTCGTTCGGGTTCAGCGGTTCGCGGTAGCCGAGCGCCCACTGACCCTCCGCCTTGCGGCGCACCGGCTTACCCGTGCGGGCGCGCGGCGCGGTCGACGCGGCCGCCTCCGCGCGCGGGCGATCGGCGCGAACGCGGCGCTCGGACGCGGGGCGGTCGGGACGGGTGTGGTGGCCGGGCCGGGGCTCGGGGCCGGACTGGTCGGTCGGACCGGCGTCGGTACTCGACGTCATAGGGGTCGCTCCTGCGGGGTTATCGAAATCCGTGCTGGAGGTGCGAGGGGCTGACTCGCACCTGCGGTGTCAGCGGACCGATGAAGTCGAAAATCGGGATCGCCGGGTCGTGGACCCGGGGATGGGCGTCGCTGAGCTACCGAGGGGATTCGGTCAGACAGCAGGCACTACAGACGCGCTTGTAGTCGACGTGGCGACGTGCCACAAGTCGTACTCCCGATGCGCGCATGAAGCTATTGTGCCACCTCAGCGGCGGCCTTCCGACGGGGTGTCCGTATTTTCCGCAGTTTTGCGGGAAATCCCCTGGACCATTGACCGGATATGTGACGCCAGTCATAGATCATCCGTCTATGGCGGCCGGTGATGCGTAAACCGCACCGGAAGTGAACCGCGCCACGCGCCCTCCGACGACTTGACCTGAAGTTATGTTCAGGTATCAGAGTGGGCGGCATGAGTACCGCATCCGTCGACGCCGACCTCGACGCCATCCGTGAAGTAGTCGCCACCATCCAGCACACCCAGCAGAACGAACTGGTCGACGAGTTCATCGGGCTGTTCCGCGAAGACGCGATCTGGACCACCGGCGGCGGCAAACCGCTGCTCGGCCGCCCGGCCATCGCCGAGTTCACCGCGAAGGTGCTGCCCGGTGCGATGCTTGACGGCACCGTCACCTACGAGGTGGTGCACGTCCTGTTCATCCGCCCCGACGTCGCGGCCGTCAAGGTCCGCCAGCGCTACTTCACCACCGACGGCGAACCCACCCGCGAGGGTTCACCAATGTACGTCATGTCCAAGGAGAACGGCCGCTGGCTCCTCACCGCGAACCAGAACACCGTCGTCGCGGAGGACTGACGTAGCCGAGAGGGAATTGGTGCAGGTGGCTTCTCGGGATACACCTGCACCAGTTCCCGATGATCAGTCGTCCAGATCCCGACGCCGGGGGCGGGCGGGTGATGCGGGACCTGCACACTAGAGGGGTGAGTTCACCTGCGGCTATCCCTGTCGGCACCGAGACGTCGGGGCCGGTGCTGAGCGACTTCGGGGGCGGTCCGTTCGGGATCTACGTGCACGTGCCGTTCTGCGCGACGCGGTGTGGGTACTGCGATTTCAACACCTACACGGCGGGCGAGCTCGGCACATCCGCGTCGCCGCAGTCCTGGCTGGACGCGTTGCGGGGCGAGTTGGCCACTGCGGCAGCGCAATTCGCGGAACTGCCGACCGCGACGCCCGAGGTCGCGACGATCTTCGTCGGCGGCGGCACGCCCTCGCTGCTCGGCGGTGACGGCCTGTCCTCGGTGCTCGACGCGGTGCGCGCCAACTTCGCCCTCGCGGCGACCGCCGAGGTGACCACCGAGTCCAACCCGGAATCCACCTCGCCGGACTTCTTCGACCGCCTCCGCGCGGCCGGCTTCACCCGGATCTCACTCGGCATGCAATCCGCCGCCGCCCACGTGCTGAAGGTGCTCGACCGCACGCACACCCCGGGCCGCGCGGTCGCCGCCGCGAAAGAGGCCCGCGCCGCCGGGTTCGATCACGTGAACCTCGATCTGATCTACGGCACTCCCGGTGAACGCGGCAGCGATCTCGACGCCAGCCTCGACGCGGTGCTCGAAGCCGGTGTCGACCACGTCTCCGCCTACTCGCTGATCGTCGAGGACGGCACCGCGCTGGCCCGCCGCGTGCGCCGCGGCGAACTCCCGGCCCCCGACGACGACGTCCTCGCCGCCCGCTACGAACGCATCGACGCCCGCCTCGCCGCGGCCGGCCTGACCTGGTACGAGGTATCCAATTGGGCCGCAGGCGAAGCGGCGGCCTGCCGGCACAACCTCGGCTACTGGGACGGCGGTGACTGGCTCGGCGCAGGTCCCGGCGCGCACAGCCACGTCGGCGGTGTCCGCTGGTGGAACATCAAGCACCCCGCCCGCTACGCCGATCGTGTCACCGTCGGCGGGCTGCCCGCGGCCGGCTGGGAAACCCTCACCGCCGACGAGCGCTACACCGAACGCGTCATGCTGGCCGTCCGGCTCCGTACCGGTCTGCCGGTCGCCGATCTGGACTCCGACGGTCGTGCCGCCGCCGAGCGCGTCATCGCCGACGGCCTCGCGACTCGCACTGGGGATCGTCTAGTTCTCACCGATCGGGGCAGGCTCCTGGCCGACGGCGTTGTTCGCCGACTCCTCGTCCCCTGATCCAGGGCCGGGCGCAGTGCCGCGCGACTCGTTTTCGTGATCATGTGACGCAACGCTCACCTTCCCCGCGCGGACGCCGTTGCCGATCATGACGACCCAGCTCGGCGTCGAGCGGTACCGGGGCCTCCGCAACCGCCTCACCACCGGAGCGGGCGCGGCTGGCAAGCCCCCTCGACCAGGGCGACCACCTGCCGATTTACTGCCGATTCGGTGCTCGATCGGCCCGATTCAGCGAACTGCCGAGTCGGTTCGGCTGTCGCGGAGCGAGCGCGCCTTGTAGGCTTCGATCAACCCCAAGGAGATTCATGTCCCCGGCACGACACATCACCCTCATCCACGAACCGGGCGAATTCGCCGAGGCGCGGGCAAATGAAAAGGCCGAAACTGCGCGACAAAGCGCGGTGGCCGCACGCACCGTTGCCAGCTATTCACAAAATGCCGATGATTGCCAGTCGCTATTGGCGATGCTCGGCTTGGACGCACTCGCAGGCAAACAAGCCAGGGTCTGCGACTAGCAGTACCGAATTTCCTCGCTTCTCGCGGGGAAACAAGCCCGCACGCGGCACATCTGCGCCGGACGAAATGTGACGGGTTACGAAAACCCCAGCGCCGCGCGATCATTGCGATCGTGCGGTGTCTGTGTCCGGAATGCAGCGCCTCGGCCCGGACCCGCCGGCTGATTCACTGCGCGAGGGCACCCTCCGCGCAGCTCTCGTACCCTGCCGTTCCAGGAGGTTTTCGTGTCGGATCCCACCGCACGTCCGGTCGTGTTCATCCACGGCCTATGGATGCACAGCAGTAGTTGGGGCGCCTGGGTCGACGCGTTCGACCGCGCCGGCTACCGGACCTTCGCGCCCGGCTGGCCCGGTGATGCCGAAACCGCCGACGCCACCCGCAAGAATCCGGGTACGTTGAACAACCGCGGCCTCGCCGAGGTCACCGATCATTACGCGAAGTTCATCGCCGATCTGCCGACGCCGCCCGTGGTCATCGGGCACTCGTTCGGCGGCCTGATCGCGCAGAAATTGCTGGGCTCGGGTATCACGGCCGGCTGCGTCGCGATCGCGCCGGCTCAGTTCCGTGGCGTGCTGACCTTGCCGCTCGCCCAGATTCAGAGCGTGCTGCCGATCCTCAGCAAGCCGTGGCTGCGCGGCAAAACGTGGTCGCATACCCCGGAGAGTTATCACCGCACCTTCGCCAGCGAAATCCCGCGCGAGGAATCGGACAAATTGCTCGCCACCTATGGCATTCCCGCTCCGGTGCGCCCGTTGTTTCAAGGCGGCCTCGCCAACTTCACGCCGAATAGCGAAGCCAGTGTCGACACCGGGCGCGACCGCGGGCCGTTGCTGATGCTGGCCGGCGGGCGCGACCGCCTGGTGCCGGAGGCAACTGTGCGCTCCGAGTACAAGATCCAGCGAAAGAACTCCGGCGTCACCGAGCTCGTCGTCTTCCCCGATCGCGGCCACTCCATGCCCGCCGATCGCGGCTGGCGCGAAATCGCCGACACCGCACTGGATTTCCTGCCAAGACAGAACCTGCCCGCCCAGCCGACCGCCTGACTCGAAAGGACAACCATGCGCCTCTCTCGCACCCTGCGGGCAGCCGTCGCGGCGGTGGCGATCACCGCCGCGACCACCCTGGCCGCCATCCCCGCCGATGCCGCGCCGCTGCCGACCATCGTGCTCGTGCACGGTGCCTTCGCCGACGCCACCAGCTGGAACGGGGTCGCCGCCGCCCTGCGCGATCAGGGCTATCGCGTGCTGACGCCGGACAATCCGCTGCGCGGCCCGGCGTTCGACGCGGCCGCCATCCAGCGCACCATCGACACGATCTCCGGACCTGTTGTGCTGGTCGGGCATTCGTACGGCGGCGCCGTGATCAGCAACGTGCACGACGCGAAGGTCGAATCCCTGGTCTACATCGCGGCTTTCGCGCCGGTGCGGGGCGAGCCGGCGCAGCTGCTGCTCGATCCGATCCGCTTCCCCGGCAGCCAGCTGCTGCCGCCGGTGCTGCAACTCGCCGTCGTCGACGACCCGAACGGCATCGCGGGCAAGAACCTCGACGGTTTCGTCGCGCCCGACCGGTTCAACTCCGTGTTCGCCCAGGATGTCAGCCCGGCCACCGCCGCCGACATGGTCACCCACCAGCACTCGATCGCGGTCGCGGCCAACCTCGAGCCGTCCGGCGCACCGTCGTGGTCCAGCACGCCGAGCTGGTACCTGGTGTCCGCGGCGGACCGGGTGATTCCTCCTGCGTCCCAACGGTTCATGGCCGATCGGATGGGTGCGCGCACGAGCGAGGTGGATTCCTCGCACGCGTCGCTGGTCTCGCATCCCGCCGAGGTCGCCGCGGTAGTCGAGGCGGCCGTTCCGCGCTGACGCCGGCCTGGTTTCGCGCGGTCCCACGGTCGATCGCACGGTTCACCCAGGGTGAACGGCGCGCCTGTGGGACCGCGCTATGCCAGGGGCATAATTCAGTGATCAGAGAGGGGGCGGTGTGCGAACCGACGGTGAAATTTCTTGGGGGCAAGGCGAATTCGCGCAAACATGTGCACATCCGGACAATTCCGGCGCGGTGGATCTGCTGTACGCGGTCCGGCACGGACAGAGCACGGCGAACGCGGCATTCGCGGCGAATACGTCTGTCGAGGCCGACGATACGACCATCGGACTGACCGATCTCGGGCAGCGGCAGGCCACCGCGGTCGGCCGTCGGTTCGCTGCTCTCGGCGCGGATCAGTTGCCCGACCTGGTGCTGTGTTCGCCATATCTGCGCGCCGTGCAGACCTGGCAGCTGATGGAGCAGCAGTTGCGCGCGGCAGGCCGGGATCTGCCGTGTCACCGCATCGATCAACGCCTCTACGACCGGCACCGCGGCCTGCTGTCCCATCTGTCGCCGATCGTGGTCCGCGAGCGTTTCCCCGAGGAATCCGCGAAGGAAGCCCGCGACCCCCTCGGCTACCGCCCGCCGGACGGCGAATCATTCCGGGACGTCGCCGATCGTCTGCGTGGTGTCGTGGCCGATCTGGCTGCCGATCGCCGACACCGCCGCGTACTGATCGTCGCGCACGACGCGGTGGTGCTGTTCCTGCGCCAGCTCCTCGAAAACCTCACCGACGCAGAAGTTTCGGCCATCGCCGCGGACGGATTGGCCGGCAACGCCTCGATCACCAGCTGGGCACGTCACGCCGACGGATATCGCCTCGTGGCCTACGACCAGCGCACCCATCTGCCGCCGAGCTGAGCGGCATCGAAGTGCCGGATCACCGCTCGATGATGTTGTCCCGCATAGCCTGTGGCAGCCCGACGACGAGTTGCGAGACGTTGCGCCGGACCTGCCCCACCCGCAACTCCGGCGGCAGCGACTGCCAGACCTGCCGTATCTGTTCGCGCGCATGGTCCAGCTCACCCTGCCGGGTCCACAGGGTGGCCATGTCGAGATCGAGCAGCGCGCGCCCGACCTGATCCTTCTCCGCCATCGGCAATTCGAGCATCCGATCCCGGATCGCCTCGGCCGCGCGCCAGTCACCGATCGAACTCAGCGCGTGCGACTGATGCCAGCGCAGAATGTATTCGGAGGTACCGAGATTGTCGTCGGTGGTCGCCGTGTCGGGCAGCGCGGCGAACATCCGGTCCGCGCGGTTCACCGCGTCCAGCGCATCCCGGCGCCGCCCGATCCGCGCCTGGATGCCCGCCTCGGCCAGCAGGCCGAACACCCCGGCCGCCGTCGGACCCCGGCCGCTGGTCGCCTGCGCCGAACGCGCCGCCGCCAGACCCTGATCCAGCGCGTGCCGATAGCACTCGTGGGTGTGCGCCATGTGCCCGGCCAGCCAGGCTTCCAGCGTCGGGTCCCCGGCTTGCCGGGCGGCCCGGCGCGCCTTGGCGAACCACATGAAGGTGTCGTGCAGATCCGCGACATCGTTGAGCCGAAAAGCGATGAGCCCCGCGATGATTGCCTCGATGCGGTGCAGCCGCCGGTGCAGATCCGCGGAGTGGTCGGTCAACTTCACCTGCTGGACCTGCGCCAGGTCCCGCATCCGCGCCGGGATGTATTCCGAAGGCGGCTGGACGTAGACGAGATATCCGCTGAGTTCGAGCCCTTCCTCCAACGCGCGCACGGTATCTCGCGCGGTGGAGCCGACTTGCGAAGCGCTGCTGACGATCAGGCGGCTCGGCGCCGCGACCGGCTCGGGATCGTCGTCGGTGTAGTCGTGGCCGAAGCCGAGCCGGTCCGGCCGGGTGCGATACAACTGGCACAGCGCGTCGAGGAACTGATACGACGGCATGTCCAGGCCCGTCTCCCAGCGGGACACGCTCTGATGCGACAGCCCGCGGCACGAGGACCCGTCGGCGGTGACGATCTCTTGTAATCGGTGCGCGACGTCGACGAGCGTGAATCCATACGCGATGCGATGGGCACGCAGCAACGAGACACCACAATGCGATCGCACCGCGTGCACCTGATCCCACGTCGATCCACCGGCGGCCTCGTATTCCCGGACGACTCGCCTCCCGCACGCAATGCTGTGCGGCCCGTTCATTTCGACTTCCCCCTTGCTGCGCTCAGCTCCGCATAATGCGATCGCACGCAGTGTTGTCGGTTGGCCTGCCGCGCCCACGCATGCACATGGACGCCCCTTGCTGCCGAATCGCGCGCACACGCGAAGACGCCCCCTTGCGGCGGCTCGTTCGCTCGCGCCCGTTCGACATCTCCAGATCCCTGCTATCCAGATGGGTCGGACACGCGTGCGGTCTCAGCGTTGTCCGCCTTACTCGACGGTATCGCTGTACTGGACTTTCGTCCATAAACACCGCGTTCTGCACGCTTGGCGCGCAAGAGCAGGGCAATCGCTGGCCGGGCGGTCCGATCGGCGGCAGGCTGGGGGGCATGAAAAGAATCGTCATCGTCGGCAGGGTTCTGGCAGACCCGGAGTGCACCGCCGACGAGGATGACCCAGTGTCATTCGCCCATAAAATGGTGCATGTAATGACGCCTATCGCGACTGCGGTGACCGCTTTGGCCACCTTCGTGACCTGCGCCTCGGCAATGAATACCTTGGCTGTGACGGTTTTGGCAGCTGCCTGGGTGCTGGCCGGCTGGCTGGCGCGCGGGCGGCGCTGCCAGTGCCGGACAGAGCGGCGGCATATCGGAATACGCCATGCCGCAGGGGGTCCCGCCTAGTCGGAGCCACCTCTCACTGAGGCACACACTTCACCCGTGATACCGCAGCGGGACTTGTTCAGCCCCATTCCGTTGTAGCTGCGGCGGATCACGAAAAAATACCCCGGAGTACGGTTCCGGGTGTCGGTCGCATCGGTAATGTGAGCGACATCAACGGGTCCGAGGTCGTACAAAGCAGAGATTCAACTGACCTGCGCGGTATCGGAGCGCTGGTTCTGTTAACCGCGTCATTCGCCATGCTCACGGTGCTGTCGCGCTATCTCGGTAACGGTTTCACCCCGCCGCAACAGGTCTATCTTCGCACGGCACTGGCGTTCTTCATCGCCATACTGGTATTCAGTCGATGGATCCGCTGGCGCACCGTAGTCCGGATCAGGATGCGGGAATGGTGCGTAGTCATCGGACGCACCGTCCTGCTGTACGTAGTCGGCACGACTTTGTTCTCGAAAGCCGCGGGAATGACGGCGGTGAGCGATATTTCGTTCATCGCCGCCCTCCCGTTGGTGTCCGCGCTCGGCATGTTGATGCGTAGTGTGCGGGTGTCCGCGATCCGGGTCGTCTTCGTCGGCGGTTCCGCCGTCGGGGTCGCGATCCTGTCCGGATTCGGGGGCAATGCCGCGAGCTCGCTCAACTACGGCAACCTGATCGCGCT
Source organism: Nocardia sp. NPDC006044 (assembly GCF_042871115.1). Lineage (NCBI taxonomy): Bacteria > Bacillati > Actinomycetota > Actinomycetes > Mycobacteriales > Nocardiaceae > Nocardia > Nocardia sp. NPDC006044. The sequence continues at coordinate 697,919 of NZ_JBIAID010000003.1, read as the reverse complement.
GGTCGCGATGGTGGCAATGTCGCTGAGTTATCTCGGCCGGGATTGGCACGACGGCTCATTGAACAACCACGAACTGACCGCATTGACCCTCGGCGTCGGAGCCGTGGGTGTGGTGCTGACATCCGTGCTGCAAGGAGATGGTCTCCCGCACGTTCCGTCGCACACGTCAGCGGTAATGCTGTGGGCCGCAATCGGACTCGCGGGGGTGCTCAGCGTGCTGAACGTATTCCTCATCAACTATGCGTTCGACCGGGTCGACGCGGTGCTCAGCGGCAACATGCTCACCGTCGAATGCGTGTGGGGGCTGCTGTTCGGATTGTTGTTCTTCGGTCAGGTACCTACGTGGAGCGGAATCGCCGGCGGCACAATCATTGTGCTGTGCGCGCTGGCGCTCAACCTGCTCGACGGACGTGCCCCGCATGCCGATGCCGAGCCCGGAAACGATGATTCGGCATCGGACAATACCGATCGGCGCGAACCGGAGTTCGCCGCACTCGCGACCATCGAGCAGGCGGCTCCGGTGCTCCGGATGTATCGCCCCGAAAGCCGCGACGAACCGCGCTCGCCGCGCGAAGATGAACTGGCGGCAAGTCATTCGTGGATCGGGGCATGGACCGATGACCCGGCGAATGAGCACGGTCAGCACAGCGCGGCTAGTTGAGCCTGCAACATTTCTGACGTCGTGACGGTACGGGCGGGTACCCGCGCGTGAGCGAACATTTGTGTTCGTCGAACGGGTGAAACAGAATCGCGCTCGGATTGTCCTGTTTCGACGTCACGTGGGAAAGGCGATGCCGATTGTGGGAAACGCCGTTTAGTTGGGCGCGCACTTTTGCTGCGAAAAGTCCAGGTCAGTGGACTGCGGCAAGGCGAACCGGACTGCTCGTCGCGCGGCTGGCTCTTCTCGGATTTCTTGCCGCTGGTGGGTCTGCCCGGCTTGTCGCCGGCCGGACTGCTGCTCAGTGGTGCTTGGACATGCTGCTGGGATGTCGTCCCGCCGGCTTGGTCCGTCGCCTGCCGCTGGTGCCTTGACCTTGCCCTGCTTCGTCGTCTGCCGGTTGCTGACGCTGTTCCCCGGGGGTTCCCCGCCGGCTTTGGTCTGGTGCCTGCCGTCCGATGCCTTGCCTTGCCTTGCCTTGGCGGGTCGGACGCGTGCCTGCTTCGGTGCGTTGGTTTCCTGGCGTTGGACCTGGTTCGGGTCCTGATTGTGCATACAAGACTTGAACAGCTCATAGGCGGCCGATTGGCGATGCGAGTCGTTACCGCGCTCTCGCCGCCGGACCCTCCAGCGCCACCGGTCCCGCTCTCGCCGCCGGACCCGCCAGCGACGCCGGTCCCGCTCTCGCCGCCGGACCCGCCAGCGACGCCGGACGCGCCCTCGCTGCCAGACCCGTCAGCGCTGCCAGACCTGCTGGCGGTGCCGGAACCACTAGCGATGCTGCCGCCAACGCCACCACACGCGCCTTCGCTTTCGCATCCGCGTGCGCTCTGCCGCGATTTCGCCGACGACCGTGCCGAGTTGCCTGCATATCTAGCGCGTTTGGCGTCGATCGTTGAGGCGGAGTGCCGCTGACGATTGTGTCGCGGCCGCGTTTCGGATGCTCGGACCCGCCCGGATGGTGGCTACCAGTTCTCGTTGCGGTCTTCCTCGAAGCGTTCGAGGGCGCGGTCGATCCAGGTGGCGAAGTGGGTGGTGAGGTCGGCGGGGGCGGTGGGGCGGACGGTGACGTGCGCGCCGCGGATCTCGGTGTAGCGGCCGTCGCCGGTGATGTCGTGCCATTGCAGGACATTCGACGGCTGGGCGAGGGTGGACAGGGGGGCGGCGAGCAGGACCGCGGTGCCGCCGCCGTCGGTGGGGCGGCCGAGCAGGCGCCGGTATTGCTCGCGCGGGGTTTGGCGGGCGACGTCTTCGAGGTGGCCGGTGCGGCGCGGTGCGATGTCGTCCGGATGGAAGGTGGCGGGGGCGGCGCTGCCCGGTTGGCAGGCCGGGATGGCCTGAACTATGCGGGCGGGCAGGGTTTCCGGGCGGAACATGCGCACGCGGATCGGGCCGTGCTCGCGGTCGGTGCCGCCCTGCATCAAAGTGACGGCGTGATATGAGTTGCGGGCGCCGACGATTCGGTACTCGCGCAGATCGTCGGGGCCGGTGCTGTTCTTGTGTCTGGTTGTGCCGCCGAGGATTTCGATCCGCAGGTCCGAGGTGCCCAGCGTGTGCAGGGCGAGCTGGATCTCCTCCAGTTCGTCGGCGGTGTAGCGGGCCCGCACGGCGTGCCGGTGCGCGGCGAACTCGTCGCGCAGGGCGAACCGGCTGGTGTAGCGCAGCGGATTGGGGAACCGGTCGTGGGCATCGGAGTACCAGAGCGCCGCGAAATCGTCCGGCTCCCAATTCCATTCAGCCATGCCGGTTCGATCTCCTCCATGTCGTGCGTTCGATAGACGGTCCCGCTCGCACACTGCGGCGAGCGGGACAGGGATGCGGCAGGACCGGCGTGTCGCCTCGGTATGGTCCCGTTCGGCGGTGGTGCGGGCGGGTCTAGGTGGGGATGTCGCCGCCGATTACGCCGCCGGGGATGGTTCTCGGGAGGTCGCCGAGGAGCTCGTCGGTGTTTTCCTGGGTGATCAGGTAGTCGGGGATCTTGTGTTCGGAGTCGTCCTCGGACTTGCCGCCGCGGGCGCCCGCACCCATGCCGCCCATACCCGGGGTGCCGCTTGCGCCGCGAGCGGCGGCCGCGGCGGCGGGGTTGGCCGCGGTGGTGCCGGGGGTGGCCGGAGTGCCGGGAATGCTGCGGCCCGGCTGCGGAGTCTTCGAATTCGGTGAACCCGGGCTGCCAGGACTGCCGGGGGAGTGCGGGGTGCCGGGGGTCGTCGGAGTGGTGCTCGACGGGACCGTCTTCGTCGGATCCGTAGTGGGGGCACCCGGGTTTGTCGCCGCCGGGGTCGTGCTGGCCGGCTTGGTGTCGGTGGTCGAGGCCGGCGTGGTCTGGTCGCTCTTGGTCTTGTCGGTCGACTTCTCGTCCTGGGTGGTCGAGGTGTCGGGTTTGCCGTCGCCGTCCTTGTCGCCAGGGGTGCTGGGGTTGTTCGAATTCTTCTCGGTGTCAGTCGTTTTGGGCGGGTTCGGCTGACCGCCGTTGCCGTTTTCCTCGTTCTTGTAGCCGCCCGGCGGCGGGGTGATGTCGACCGCCTTGGTGGGGCTCGTCGGCGTCGGCAAGACCGGGATTTTGCCGTCGATCTGGCTGAACGGCTGCACATAGTGCTCGTTCATCGCGACCCGCGCCTTCTGCGTCTCCTCGGACTTCTCCCGCGACAGGTCCCAGCGGCTCGGATGGAATATCCGGGAGCCGAACGAGGTGTCGACGGTGTCCGGAATCGCCTTCTTGGTGTTGACGATTGCAGTCGCTGCGTCGCGGACACGGGTATGGAGTTCGGCCAGTGCGGGGGTCAGGGTGTGAGCGTCCGTGGTGTATGCCTGGATCGACTTCTTCGAATCCTCAGCGGCCGGACCGGACCATGCTTGGGAGATGGAGTTCTGGATCGAGCGTGCGAAGGTCGCGACGCCCTGCTCCCAGAGTTGGTGCATCTGCCAGTACTTTTCGGCTTGATTGATCGCATTGGTGGTATCGAGCGGATCAAAGGCGTCCTTGATTTCCGGGTGGTCCCAGCTGTCCGTGTGCTCGCCGCCGCCGGGAATCCGTGGTGGTTCGTATCCGGTCATCGGCCGGTCCCGTCCGGGAGAAGGTACGGGCCAGCCGGGAGCTGAGCGGGCGGTCGATCGGGGAGCGTGTCGTTCAGCCGAGTGAACTCTGCGGCAAAGTTACTGTCCGCCTGCATCATTCGGTCCCGGGCCGACTTATGGACCTCTTGGAGGTCTTCAACGATCTTGTAGTGCTGTTCCAGGATCGTATACACATCGTTGCTGTTGCCGTCGCCAACTTGTTTGGCCTTCTGCTTGAATCGGCCGACTACGGTCTGACCGGATACCATTTTCGCCGTAGTCTCGCCCAGACCCCAGCTGTCTTGTCGCGAGACCTGTTCGGCGATGCCCTGGATTCGGCGGATCAATCTCTTGAAGTATTCGCAGTCGCGGTCTATATAGACAAAGTCCTCAGGCTTCATTTCTACCGTCGCCTGCCCCTCCCGCACCGCACTGAGCAAGTTGGCCATCGGTCGAGGCGTTGTGTCGTCACCCATGTGGTTAATCCCTCCCAGTGAATGCCATCGTCAAGAGTGGCTATGCCGTGGCGGGTACCGCCGCCGCCACCTTCTCTGCCAATCCGCGCGCTAGGTCGCACGTGTTGAGATGTCCGGTCGCCTTGCCCGATGGCGGGTTGGTGAGGTTGAGTTCGAGGCTCCCGCCCTTCATCTCCACATTGACCGTGCATGCGGCTTCCGGGTGATCGGCGACTTGCCGTGTCGAGATCGCGGGCCGGTTACCGATGGTGAACTCCTGGCTGTCCGGAAATTTCTTCGCCCGCACCATGTCGACCGTGATGTTCGTTGTTTGGATACTGGCCGCATATCCGTCGGTCTTGGCCCAAATGCATCCGCGCCATTTTATGCCGCCGTTGGCATTGGAGTCGTTCGGCGTCTTGTCTCGTAGCATCTCGGAATCGAGGACCGACTGCGGGATATCAGTGCAAGCGTTGAAGCCAGCGGGGACATTCGCAGCAAGACCCGAGTTCGAGGTCGTTGCGCTCCCCGTCGGCTTGGGATCGTCACCATCGTTCGACGGCCCACACCCGGCGACCACGAATACGGCGCCGAGCGCGAGAGTGGCCACTCCCCACGAGATCGACCTGCTCGTCATCGGATCCTTCGCCCGCCGGTGCTCAGATAGATCGCACGGGGCCGGACCGGCTTCTCCGCCCCCCTGTCAGATCATGCTGACGCTACCGATGCGTCAACCTGGGTGCAAGCGAGTCGCACCGCAGGTCGACGCCAACGGTGGTAGGTCTGAAAAGTTGGCAGAGATCGGGCAGGGACCTCCCGAAATCGAAGGTCCCGCCCCGTCTAACTACCCGGCTCCACCTCGCGAAGGGTCGAGCGCGCCGCCGGACAGACCGGCGGTGAACGCATCCCACTCGCTGGAACTGAAAACGAGCGACGGCCCGTCGGGGTTCTTCGAGTCACGAACGCCGACCCTGCCGTCACCGAGAAAAGCGACCTCGACGCAGTCCTGGCTGGGGCTGCTGTAGCTGCTTTTGAACCAGGTGGTTGTCGACCTATCTGTATTCACGTCGCGTACTCCTTCGCGATCTTGCGGATGAGCGCACGACTGCGGGACTCATCCAATGCCGAACGTTGCAAATCGAAATATGCCTGCTGGTAATTCTGCACCTCGTCGGATTTCTCGAGGTACAACGCACCGGTGTGGCCCTGCATGTACACGACCGGTGGTTCGGTGAGATGAGCCGTTGGGTGCTTGGGGAATTCGAGCAGCACGAAGGGGCCCACGGCCAGCCCGCCGTACGCTTCCCGCGCGAGCGGGACCACTCGAACGGAGACGTTGGGCAGTTCATCAACTCCGGCGAGATGATGCAGTTGATCCGCCATCACCGCGGGACCGCCTATTGCCCGGTGCAGGCTGCCTTCGTCGACGATGGTGTCGATGGTCAGCGGGTTGTCGGCATCGGTCAGCCGGGCCTTGCGCCGTCTGAACAATTCGATCCGTCGTTCGACTTCCGCGGCGGGCATTGCCGGCGAGTCCGCCCACGTCATGGCTCGCCGATATCCATCGGTCTGCAACAACCCGGGCAACAGCACCGTCTGATACGAAACGATCCGCCGCGCTGCCTCCTCCAGCCCGACGAACATATCGAAATGCTTCGGAATGGTATCCCCGTACGCATGCCACCATCCGGTGCGGCGCGACTCCTCGGCCAATCCGAGCAACATCCGGGTCACGTCCTCGTGCGCGCCGTACAGCGCGCACAACCGCTCGATGAACAGCGGATTGAGCCGGACGGGCTGCCCGGTTTCCATCCGCCACAGGGTTTGCTTGCCAACGCCGATCGCCTTGCGCGCGGTTTCCGCGCTGACGCTGGAATTCTCCCTCAGTTCGCGCAGCTGGCGCGCCAGCATGCGTCGAGGGAGGGTCGATCCGGTGGGGGTCACGACAATTCCCTTTCGTAGCCTCACTATTGGCTGTGGGTGCAACTGGAACCGCATGACGGGCTTCTTTGGAACCTTGTGAATTTTCGCCTAGTTCCGGTACTCGGAACAGTCCCGCCGCTCATTTCCGGTGCTGTACTGAACGTGCCCCGGTCCGTGTCATAGAAGTCCTGAAACCTTATCTGCGCGAGCGGGTTCAGGTCCACTCGGATCGGGTGCACCACGTAACCGATCGAGGTGAGTAGAGGTTTGATATGAGCGATCCGACGTTCACGGATACCCCTGTTTCGCGCTGTGCCTATTACCGCAGCTGCGGCCTACCCGCCGGCCTTCACCCGGAGGCGGGCCGGATCGTGGTCAAAGTCGGTCTGGTCGGCGCGATCACGATGCCTGCCCGGCTCGGCCAGCGCGTCCGCGACGACATGTTGTACCGCGGCTGCGCCCTCGGGCCGATCGTGGCCCACATCCGTTCCCGCCGTTGGACTTTCCTGTGCCGCCCGGACGTGCCCGACGATCAGCCGCTGTTCACCGAGCTGTTCCGGCTCGACGTCGCCGTCGTCCCGTTCGGCGGGGAGATCGCGCTGCCGTCCCCGGCGGACGAGCATGTCCCGTCCCGCGCCTGGATCGTGCCGCCCCGCGACACCTTCCGTCCGTCCGGCGCGGTCGTGCTCGACTACCTGCGTGCCTGCACCAGGCGGCCCGCCCGATGAGCGCAGCAGTGCCGCAACGACAGTGCCGCCCGACCGCCGAACGGTTCGGTGACTGACGTGTTGCCAACGAGAAGCCAAGTGTTGCAAGCCTGTCGCGGCAGTGTCGGCGACCATCCGTTGCTGACCGCCGTGCACGAACTGACCGTTCTGCACGAACGCCGGTCCACCGCGGCCGCCGAAACCACACGGGAGATAGACGAATACCGCGCCAGGGAGGTCCGCGACATCGATCGGTGGGTGGCCGCCCGCCTGCCCGTCCCGCGCGGCGGCGCCTACCTGCACACCGAGACCGTCGGCGCGGTCCTCGATCGCCTCGCGCAGTTCACCGCGTGCGCCTACGCGGCGCTGGCGGAGGAGTCCGACTGGGACCTGTGGTTCGCCTGGGAACGCCTCGCCGAGCTGGCCGTCGGCTACGAGGACCTGGTCGAGGAACTCGTCGCGGGCCGGCGCAGGCTGCCGAGCAGGTGTTGATCATGAGATTTGTTCGGGTCGCGCCGATTCCGGCATTGATTGGGTCACGATTCGCCGGGTATCCGAGAATCCGCGAGAGAGCCTTCATTATTGGGTTAACCTGCCGGGGATTGTTCGATAAGCCGAGGGAGTTGCCGTTGATAGTGGGCGGCAGTCGGCGCTGGGCAACCTTGGCGGCAATCGCCATGGTCGTGGCCGCGCTGTGCGGATGCGGCACCATATCCAAGGAACCCCCGGCGCGATCCAGCACCGAAACCTCCCCGCCGCGGGCGGTGAAAGCGCAGGCAGGGACGCCGGGCTCGGCGGAATTGGCGGCCATCGCGCCCGGCGTCGCCGACCTCATGGCACGGATCCGGGCCACCGATCCGTGCGCGCTGCTGAATCGCGAATATGCCGAGCGGCTAGGCGTTTTCCAGCGCTTCGATCGCAGCCCGGGGCTGGACCGCGGCAGCGGCTGGACCGGGTGTGGATTGATACTCAGCGCTCCGGACGACGCTTATTACGCGTTCAATCTGGAACTCGACAAGCTCTATACCTCGGACAAACGCGCGGCGGACAAGACCGAGCAGATCAACGGCCGCACCGTGTTTCGCAGCGCGAACAGCGATGACCGGGCCGACGCGTACAGCTGCGAGTACCGAATCCCGGCCGGGGACACCGGATTCGCGCACTTTCTCAGCGTCTCAAAGCTGGCGGGCTCGGCACGGACGCCGGTCCCGTGGTCCCAGCCGTGCCGGTTCACCAGGGACTATCTCGCCGCCACCCTCGACGGCCTGGTGGCGCTGCCGCCGCGGGTCATCGATGATCAGGGCGGGCGGTCGCTGATCCAGCGCAACCCGTGTGCGGCCACCGCGCCGATCACCGCGCAATTCCTGGGCTGGCAGATGACCTCGATCGGCTGGCCCAAGGCGTACAAGTGCGCGATCACCCTGGTCCAGCCCGGCGGCTCGCATCGCGTCACCGTCGAGATCTCGTTCGACCAGACCAGTGAGCAGATGGTCAAGACAGGAGAGGTCCTGCGCTTACCCTCCGGTCTCGACGGCGGGCAGTCCATCCAGTACGCGCGGCATACGAACGTGGAGGGGCTCACCGGCATCGAACTGCGCACGGTCCAGTCCACCGACCCGACTCGGCAGAACTCCAGCTGCGCGATGACGCTGAACTACCGGCGCGCCGACCCGCCCACCGCCAACAACGCCCATCTGCTCACGATCTCGGTCAACCTGGCCCCCGCCGCCCCACCCTTCCCCTTCGACGCCTGCGCCCAAGCCGCCCAGATCACCCCCACCGTCCTCCACGCGATTCCCTGACCGTTGCCGACGGGATATGACGGGGCCGGCGCCCGCGTGCCGCCACCGTCATGGCACGTTCGCCGGCGGGGCTACGACTGGACGATCAGGCGGTCGGGTGTGAGGCCATTCAGCCAGGCGGTGGCGACTTTCCTCGCGACGGCGCGGAACAGGATGGTTTCCGGGCCGCTTTCGAGGGTGATCGTCTCGGTTTCCTTGTCCAGCAGCAGGGTTCGTTGCACGCCTTCGACGTCGGTGAAGGCGTAGCGGATGTATCTGCTGTCCTCGGCGAGCTTTTCGACTTCCGCGTAGAGCGCCATCAGCGGGTCCTTCGTGTCGTGGGCGGTTCGGCGAGAATCATGAGGCGATCACTCCGTTCGGCGGCCACGCCTGTTCGCGTCCCGCGCGGATCAAGATCCGTGCGGAGGTGGCGCGGAAGAGGCCGTCTTCCGGCTGCTCTGTGCGTACCGTGTTGTTCGTCTTGTCGATGATCAGCGTGCGGTCGAAGTTGTCCCGCATCTCCCCGAAGCGGTACTCCACCTCGTTCGGTTCGTCTCTGACCCGCAGGTAATAGACCAGCAGCGCCACGTTGCCCCCCAGTTCCCAGATCTTCCCCTCCAGCGTTATCGACGCACCGAATCCGCGATCGGTTCCATCGGGTTCCGGATCAGTGCCGCGACGTACATCACCCGCCCCGCTTGCGTGCTGGACGGTGAATTGGGTATAGGGAATTAGACTGGTCGAGGAGACGACCGGGAATCGCACGACGTTGTGTGATGCGGGATTCGCCCGGTGCGGCGTACCCGAGGACGAAGCGAGGAGGTGGGGCCGATGTCGAGCACCGAAGACAGGCGCTTCGAGGTCCTGCGCGCGATCGTCGCGGATTATGTCGCGACCAAGGAGCCGATCGGGTCGAAAAGCCTGGTGGAACGGCACAATCTGGGTGTTTCCAGTGCGACCGTGCGCAACGACATGGCGGTGCTGGAGGCCGAGGGCTATATCACCCAGCCGCACACCAGTTCCGGGCGCATCCCCACCGACAAGGGCTACCGGCAGTTCGTCGATCGCATCGCCGAGGTGAAGCCGCTCTCCGGCGCCGAGCGCCGGGCGATCATGGAGTTCCTGGAGTCCGGCGTCGATCTGGACGACGTGCTGCGCCGCGGCGTGCGCCTGCTGGCCCAGCTGACCAGGCAGGTCGCGGTCGTGCAGTATCCGTCGGTGTCCGCGTCCACGGTCCGCCACATCGAGGTGGTCGCGCTGAATCCGGCGCGCCTGCTGCTCGTGGTGATCACCGACACCGGACGCGTCGATCAGCGCCTGGTCGAACTCGGCGCGCTGGTCGACGACGAAGACTTGGCCGCCCTGCGCGGCATGCTCGGCGGCGCGATGGACGGCAAGCGGCTGGCACACGCCTCGGCGGCGGTGGCCGAGCTACCCGAGCGGGCGCCGCTGCGCCTGCGCGATGTGCTGATCCGGGTGTCGACCGTGCTGGTCGAGACGCTGGTCGAGCATCCGGAGGAACGACTCGTGCTCGGCGGCACCGCCAACCTGACCCGCAACGCGGCCGATTTCGGCTTCCCCGGTTCGCTGCGTGATGTGCTGGAGGCTTTGGAAGAGCAGGTGATCGTGCTCAAGCTGCTGGCCGCCGCGCAGCAGCCGGGCACCGTCACCGTGCGGATCGGCGAGGAAACCCAGGTCGAGCAGATGCGCGGCACCTCGGTGGTGTCGACCGGCTACGGAACCTCGAGCGCGATCCTCGGCGGCATGGGCGTGCTCGGCCCGACCCGGATGGACTACCCCGGCACCATCGCCTCGGTCGCGGCGGTCGCCCGGTACATCGGCGAGGTCCTCGCCGAACGCTGACGGCTCCGATGCCGCTGATACCCTCGTACTTCCGGCCGGATAAAGTTGAGTGCATCCGACTAATGCTGGCCATCAGCACGCGGTTGGAACGGTGAAGCACCGTCGGCACTGTCGAGAACGACCAAGGACTAGAGAACTCAAGTGGCACGGGACTACTACGGACTGCTCGGCGTCGCGAAGAACGCGACCGACCAGGAGATCAAGCGCGCCTACCGCAAGTTGGCGCGGGAACTCCATCCCGACATCAACCCCGATGAGGCGGCGCAGGCCAAGTTCAAGGAAGTGTCGGCCGCCTACGAGGTGCTGTCGGATCCGGAGAAGCGGCGCATCGTCGACCTCGGCGGCGACCCGCTGGAATCCGGCGGCGGCGGTGGGGGATTCTCCGGCGCCGGCTTCGGCGGCCTCGGCGACGTGTTCGAGGCCTTCTTCGGCGGCATGAGTAACTCCGGCGGCGCGCGCAAGCCGCGCGGCCGGGTGCAGCCCGGCGCCGACTCGCTGCTGCGGACCCGGCTCAGCCTGGCCGAATGCGCGGTCGGCGTGACCAAGCATCTGACCGTCGACACCGCGATCCTCTGCGACGTGTGTACCGGCGCGGGCACCAACGGCAAGTCCAAGCCGGTGCGCTGCGAAACCTGCGGCGGCGCAGGCGAAGTGCAGTCCGTGCAGCGCTCGTTCCTCGGCCAGGTGCTCACCTCGCGCCCCTGCCCGACCTGCCGCGGCGCCGGCGAGACCATTCCCGACCCGTGCCACAAGTGCGGTGGCGACGGCCGCGTGCGTGCGCGTCGCGAGATCGCCGCGCCGATCCCGGCCGGTGTCGCGAACGGCATGCGGGTGCGGCTGGCCGCGCAGGGCGAGGTCGGCCCCGGCGGCGGGCACGCCGGTGACCTGTACGTGGAGATCGTCGAGCAGCCGCACGACGTGTTCGTCCGCGACGGTGACGACCTGCACTGCACCATCCGCGTCCCGATGGTCGACGCGACCCTCGGCACCACCGTGGTGATCGACACGATCCTCGACGGCCCCACCGAACTCACCATCGCGCCGGGCACCCAGCCGGGCGAGGTCTCGGTGCTGCGCGGACACGGCATGCCCCGGCTGCGCTCCGGCGCGCGCGGCGACCTGCTCGCGCACCTGGACATCGTGATCCCGGCCAAGCTGGACGGCAAGCAGACCGAGCTGCTGCGCAAGTACAAGGGGATGCGCCCGAGCGAGCGCGCCGAGGTCATGTCGACCCAGTCCGAGCACAACAGCGGCCTGTTCGCCAGGCTGCGGGCCTCGTTCAGCGGGCGCTGATTGGCCGCGACCGTCTTCTACCTCGACGAGGTGCCCGAGCCGGGCGCCGTCGCCGTGCTCGACGGCCCGGAGGGCAGGCACGCCGCCACGGTGCGCCGCATCCGGGTCGGCGAGCCGATCACGCTGTCGGATGGGCGCGGGGTGCTCGCGGAATCGGAAGTCGTTGCGGCCCAACGTGACCGGCTGGACTTGCGGGTACTGAATCGAGCTGTCGCGCAACCGGTTTCGCCGCGCGTGACGGTCGTCCAAGCGCTGCCGAAGTCGGACCGCTCGGAACTGGCCGTCGAGTTGATGACCGAGGCGGGCGCCGACGCGATCGTCCCGTGGCAGGCCGCCCGGTGCATCGCCAACTGGGAAGGCAAGGCGGGCAAGGCCGTCGACAAGTGGCGTGCCGCCGCCCGGTCGGCCGCCCGCCAATCCCGCCGCCCCTACATCCCCGAGGTAGCGGACCTGCACCGCACCCGCGACCTGCTCGACCTGATCCGAAAAGCCAAGGCGGACGGCGCGATCGTCGCGGCGTTGCACGAATCCGGCACCGGATGCTTCACCGAACTCGCCTTCGCGGGCGTGCCCGAGGTCGTGCTGATCGTCGGTCCCGAAGGCGGGCTCGACAACTCGGAGCTGGCCTCGCTGTCCGACGCCGGCGCCGACATCGTCCTTCTCGGCCCCACCGTGCTCCGCACCTCGACCGCCGCCGCCGTCGCTCTCGGCGCCCTCGGTGCCCTGACTCCACGCTGGTAGATGTCCCTGCTCGGCCGGCCGCACGGGTTCTGCTGTCCCGCACCCCGAATCGCCGCGCTGACACGCGTGCGTGTGTCAGAAGGCGTGCGGTAGCGGGGGACCGCAAGAAACTGCTCAGCGAAGTTCAGCGTGCCGATGATGCGCGGTAGGGGTTGCGCGTTCCGCGTGGCTTACGGCAAGCGAGTCCTCGGTCACCTCGGTTGATCGGGCCGCACGGCCATGAAATGCCAGGGCGGACACCAGGATCAAGGCGATGACCAGCAGAGTGGCGTCGCAGATAACCAGGCCTGCCCAGCCGTGCTGGGTGTAGGCGATGCCCGACGCCCCGCCGATCACGCCGCTGCCCACATAGAACGAGAACAGATACAGCGACGAGGCCGCCCCGCGATTGCCGGACGCCAGCACGCCGACCCACGCGCTCGCCACCGTGTGCGCGCCGAAAAAGCCTGCCGTGCACAGGGACATGCCTAGCACGAGCGTTATGAGGTTGTCGGAAATGGTCAAAGCCAGTCCGGCCCCCATCAGCACCACCGTACCGGCCAGCACTCGATGGCGGCCGATTCGATCGGCCAGCCGTCCGGACACCGTCGCGACCGCAGTGCCCGCGAGATAGAGCAGGAACACCAAACCCGCTACCGCATCGGGCAAGTCGAACGGCGGCTGGGTGAGCCGATACCCGAGGAAGTTGTAGAGCGAGACGAAGGTTCCGACCAGGACCAACGCGAGCCCGAACAGCGCGAGCAGCCCCCGGTTTCGCAACTGACCGGCGAGATCGCCGAGCACAGTGCGGATTCCGGCGGGCCGGGCCACGAATCCGCGCGACGGCGGCAGGCTGCGGACGAACCACACGGTGCACACCGCCGCCGCCACCGAGATGGTCGCCTCGGCCCACCGCCAGGAACCCAGCCCGAGGGTGAACGCCGGAATCACCCGCCCGGCCAGCCCGCCCATGCTGGTGCCCGCGATGTACACCCCCATCGCGGCCCCGAGCCCCGCGGTGCCGACCTCCTCCGCGAGATAGGCCATCGCCACCGCGGGCACCCCCGCCAACGTGAGTCCCTGCAACGCCCGCCCGGCCAGCAGCACCTCCAGCGACGGGCTGAACGGCAGCAGCAACCCGATCGTGGCCGAACTGACCGCGGAAATCGTCATCACCCGCGTCCGCCCGATCCGGGACGACAGCGCGCTCACCGGAATGATCGCCAGCGCGAGAAACGCGGTGGTCAGCGACACCGCGAGCGCCGCGTGGGCGGGTGTCGCGCCGAATGCTCCCGACAGGCTCGGCAGCAGCGCCTGCGCGCTGTACATGGTCGCGAAGGTGGCCAGCCCCGCCGCGAACAGCGCCGTGGTGATCCGGCGCTCATGCGACGTACGCCCCCTGGCGACGGGCCGGCTCTTCGTCGAGGTCATGGCTTTCAGGATCACCGGCCACCGGTTCCGAAGGGAAATGAATAATAATGGCGGAGTTCATGCACTGAGCACATATAGAGTGAGCAGTACAGGCTCGCGTCGGCCAGCTCTGTGACACGAGTCACCAGGAGGGCGGGTGCTGAGCGAAGACCTCGAATGGTTCACCACGCTCGCCGAGCTGGAACGCGTCGGCGCGGCCGCCGAACGCCTGCACATCGCCCAGCCGACCCTGTCCCGCATGCTCGCCCGCCTGGAGCGCAGGCTCGGCGTAGAGCTGTTCGACCGCCGCGGCAAACGCATCATTCTCAACGAATTCGGGCGCATCTATTACGAGCAGGCCCGCCGCGCACGATCCGAACTCGACACCGCCGCCCAGTCCATCGCCGATCTGAACAGCCCCGCCAACGGTGTCGTGCGCCTGTCTTTCCTGCATTCCTTCGGCGGCTGGCTGGTCCCGCAACTGGTCGGCGAATTCCGCCGGGGTTCGGCCAGAATCACTTTCGCGCTGCGCCAAGGGGCCGCCGAAATGGTCGCCACCGATGTGCTCGGCGGCATCTCGGATCTGGGTATCGTCTCGCCCCGCCCGGCCACGGCCGGCCTCGGCTGGCGCGGCCTGCTGCGGCAGCGGCTCGCGCTGGCCGTGCCGGTCGGTCACCGGCTGGCCGGACGCAAGCAGGTGCGCCTGGACGAGGTCGCCGAGGAGGAGTTCATCGCCATGCATCCCGGCTTCGGCATGCGCCGCATCGTCGACGAACTGTGCGCCGCGGCCGACCTGCGCCCGCGGATCGCCTTCGAGGCCAGCGACCTGATTACCGTCGCGGGCCTGGTCGCCGCAGGTCTGGGCGTCGGCGTGCTGCCGGAGGAGGACATCGGCCCGGCGACCTCACCGCGGGTCGCCGGGGTGAAGGCCGACGTGCGACTGCCCGGTCCGGTGCTGATCCCGCTCGCCGACGCGGGCGCCACCCGCGAGGTCGGGCTGGTGTGGCCGGCCTCGACGTCGGCGTCCGGGGCGGCGCGACGCTTTCGTGATTTCACCGAGGATTGGGCGCAGCGGCGCCGGGGAATCCCCTGATCATCGAGCCTCTCCGTTAGCGGCTTATTCACTGGGCGGTGTCGGTGGGGCGCGTTAAACTTTCATCAACACAGCAGCACGTCGAGACCGGAAAGCAGGCTATAGCCACTTTTGAGAACACAAGGCGAGATCGGCGACCCGACCACCTCTACAGCAGGTACGAGCGCTGGCGAAGATAATCTCTCGGGCCCCGCAGCACGCACCGTGCGTTCCAGTATCGAACTCGCTCCCGAATCCGTGTTCCCGTTCCTCGGTTCGGCCGACCAGAATCTGCGTGAACTCGAAGAGTTGCTCGACGCGGACATTCACGTCCGCGGCAATTCCGTCACCCTCACCGGCAAGGCGGCCGACGTCGCCCTCGCCGAGCGAGTGATCGAACAGCTCGTCGCGCTCACCGGCCGCAACCGAGTGGTGACCCCGGAAGCGGTGCGGCACACCGTTTCGATGCTCACGGAGGGCTCCTCCGAGTCCCCGGCCGAGGTGCTCAGCCTGGACATCCTGTCCCGGCGCGGCAAGACCGTCCGGCCCAAGACGCTGAACCAGAAACGCTACGTCGACGCGATCGACGCCAACACCATCGTGTTCGGCATCGGCCCCGCGGGCACCGGCAAGACGTATCTGGCGATGGCCAAGGCCGTGCAGGCGTTGCAGACCAAGCAGGTCACCCGGATCATCCTCACCCGCCCCGCGGTGGAGGCCGGCGAGCGGCTCGGCTTCCTGCCCGGCACGCTCAACGAGAAGATCGACCCGTACCTGCGCCCGCTCTACGACGCACTGCACGACATGATGGATCCCGAGGCCATTCCGAAGCTGATGGCCGCCGGCGTCATCGAGGTCGCGCCGCTGGCATACATGCGTGGTCGGACGCTCAACGATTCGTTCATCGTGCTCGACGAGGCGCAGAACACCACGGCCGAGCAGATGAAGATGTTCCTCACCCGGCTCGGGTTCGGTTCGAAGATCGTGGTGACCGGTGACGTCAGCCAGGTCGACCTGCCTACCGGCGCCCGCTCGGGCCTGCGCGCGGCGAGTGAGATCCTCACCGACATCGACGATATCCACTTCTCGCACCTGACCAGCAGCGACGTGGTCCGGCATCGGTTGGTCGCGGACATCGTCGACGCCTACGACCGGGCCGAGGCTCAGCGTCCGCCGCAGGTCGGCCCGCACTATCCGGGCAACCGGGCGCAGCGCCGGGCCGCGAGCCGGGGCGATCGACACTGAGTTGCGCGATGTCGGTCATTCGGTCGACACCCAACGGCGTTGGGTATCGACCTGCGGCATTAGGCTGACCGGGTGAGTATCGAGATCGCCAACGAGTCGGGTATCGACGTGCCCGAAGAAGATCTGGTCAGTGTCGCGCGCTTCGTGATCACCCGGATGGATGTGCACCCGGCCGCGGAGCTGTCGATGGTGCTCGTCGATCTCGACACCATGGCGGACCTGCACATGCGCTGGATGGACCTACCCGGCCCGACCGACGTCATGTCGTTCCCGATGGACGAACTGGAGCCGGGCGGGCGCCCGGACAGCCCCGAACCGGGTCCGTCGATGCTCGGCGATATCGTGCTGTGCCCCGAGTTCGCCGCGGGCCAGGCCCGCAAGGCCGGGCACTCGCTCGACCACGAGCTCGCGCTGCTCACCGTGCACGGCGTGCTCCACCTGCTCGGCTACGACCATGCCGAGCCGGAGGAGGAGAAGGAAATGTTCGCGTTGCAGGCCACCCTGCTCGAGGAGTGGTACGAGAGCCTGCGCGAGGCACAGCGGCGGGCCGAACTCGCCGCCAGAGACGCCAGGTTGCTGGGGAAGGCGGGCTTCACCACACCGGGTGACGCATTAGGACCCGCGTGAATTCGCTGACCCTGATCGTGCTCGCCGTCCTGCTGGTTCCGGTGGGCGGACTGTTCGCCGGTGTCGATTCGGCGTTGAACACCATCTCGCCGGCCCGCGTGGACGACATGGTCCGGGCCGATCGTCCCGGCGCGGTACGGCTGAGCAAGATCGTCGCCGATCGCGCCCGCTACGTGAATCTCATGGTGCTGCTGCGCATTCTGTGCGAAATCGGCGCCACCGTGCTGCTGGCCGCGGCGCTGATCTCGGTCTGGGAAGACGACTGGGCGCTGCTGATCACCGCCATCGTCATGGTGCTGGTGTCGTACGTGGTGATCGGGGTCGGTCCACGTACGCTGGGCCGCCAGCACGCCTATTCGATCGCGTTGGCCGCCGCGCTGCCGTTGCAGTTCATCGGCGCGCTGCTCGGCCCGCTGTCCCGGCTGCTCATCCTGCTCGGTAACGCGATCACCCCCGGTAAGGGCTTCCGCAACGGCCCGTTCGCCTCCGAGATCGAGTTGCGCGAGGTGGTCGAGATGGCCAGCGAGCGCGGCGTGGTGGCCGACGAGGAACGCCGAATGATCCAGTCCGTCTTCGAACTCGGCGACACCGCGGCCCGCGCGGTGATGGTGCCGCGCACCGAGATGGTCTGGATCGAAGCGGACAAGACCGCGGCACAGGCGATGTCGCTCGCCGTGCGATCCGGGCACTCGCGTATTCCGGTGGTCGGCGAGAACGTCGACGACATCCTCGGCGTGGTCTACCTGAAAGACCTTGTGCCCTATGCCGAACGCGGCCGCAAGGTGCTGGTGCGCGAGGTGATGCGCCCGGCCGTGTTCATGCCCGATTCCAAACCACTGGACAGCCTGCTCGACGAGATGCAGCGCCGGCGCAACCACATGGCGCTGCTGGTCGACGAGTACGGCGGCATCGCCGGGCTGGTCACCATCGAGGACGTGCTCGAGGAGATCGTCGGCGAGATCGCCGACGAATACGACACCGACGAGACCCCGCCGATCGAAGACCTCGGCGACGGCCGCTACCGCGTCTCGGCCCGGCTTCCGGTGGAAGACCTCGGCGACCTCTATGGACTCGACATCGAAGAAGAGGATGTCGACACGGTCGGCGGCCTGATGGCGCACGAGCTCGGCCGGGTGCCGCTGCCCGGATCCAAGGTCGAGGTGTACGGGCTGATGCTGCGGGGTGAGGGTGGCGCGGACACCCGCGGGCGAGTGCGGGTGCACACCGTGGTGGTGCGCAGGGTGAAGGACGCCGACGACGCGAAGGCGAACGGCAAACGCACAGGCAATGGCGCGGATCGGGAGACCCCGGCCGGTCGACACGAGGACGGAGACACCGAATGACCGAATTGGATCCCGAGGACAGCAAACTGCTGGTGCTGGCGCGGGGCGCGATGGGCCGCGCGGGCGGCGCCAGCGGGGCGGCGGTGCGCGACGCCGACGGCCGCACCTACGCGGCCGGCGAGGTGAACCTCACGGCACTGCGGTTGACCGCGTTGCAGGCGGCGGTCGCGGCCGCGATCTCCAGTGGCGCAGAGGGATTCGAGGCGGCCGTGGTGGTCGGCGGCCGGTTGTCGGACTTCGGGGTCACGGCGGTGCGTGAGGTGTCGCCCGAGGCGAAGATCATTTTCACCGACCGCGACGGCGCGGTCTTCGAGATCGTCGACGACGCCGCGCTGGCCGCCGACGCGGAACCGGTCAGTGAGGTGCGCGGTGGCTGACCGCGAATTCCGTTCCGGCTTCGTCTGTTTCGTCGGCCGTCCGAACACCGGCAAGTCGACGCTGACCAACGCCCTGGTCGGCCAGAAGATCGCGATCACCTCCTCCCGCCCGCAGACCACCCGCCACACCATCCGTGGCATCGTGCACCGCGACCACACCCAGCTCATCCTCGTCGACACCCCCGGCCTGCATCGCCCCCGCACCCTGCTCGGTCAGCGGCTGAACGACCTTGTGCGCGATACGTATTCGGAAGTCGACGTGATCACGCTGTGCGTCCCGGCGGACGAGAAGATCGGTCCCGGCGACAAGTGGATCGTGCAGCAGATCAAGCAGATGGCGCCCAAGACCACGCTGCTCGGTGTGGTCACCAAGATCGACAAGGTGGGCCGGGACCAGATCGGCGAGCAGCTGCTCGCGCTCTCGAAACTGCTCGGGCCCGAGTGCGACGTGGTGCCGGTCTCCGCGGTCAAGGGTGAGCAGATCGAGGTGCTCGTCGATGTCATCGCGTCGAAAATGCCTGAGGGACCGGCGTTTTACCCCGACGGTGAGCTGACCGACGAGCCGGAGGAGACCCTCATGGCCGAGCTCATCCGCGAGGCGGCGCTCGAAGGTGTGCGCGACGAGCTCCCGCACTCGCTGGCCGTGGTGATCGAAGAGGTTCTGCCGTACGAGCAGAACGAGGAAATGCTCGACGTGCACGCCATCCTGTATGTCGAACGGCCCAGCCAGAAGTCGATCGTCATCGGCAAGAGTGGGGCTCGGCTCAAAGAGGTGGGCACGAACGCGCGCAAGCAGATCGAGCACATCCTTGGGACGCGGATCTACCTGAACCTGCATGTGAAGGTGGCCAAGGATTGGCAGCGGGATCCGAAACAGTTGGGCAAGTTGGGGTTCTAGGGGCGCGCGGAACGTCCGGCATGCCATGGCCGGTAGACCACGATGCGGCCCTGCGACACCGTCCTTCCGGTCGCCGCCGTGGCCCGGTCTACCGTCACGGTCAGTCGCCGGTCCGCAGCCGGCTGCGGGATGGCGGTCAGCTGGACCGGGCCGCCGTCCACTCCGGCGCAGTCGGTCAGCGAGATCGCTTCCAGCAGTGGGAAATCGCCGAGCGGGGTGAGGTCGTCCGGCAGCGTGACCGCGGACAGATCCAATGCTCGGAGCCGGGGCAGCAGCGCGGTCAGAGCGGACAGTTGGTCGACCAGATCGCAATCGGCCAGCGTCAGCCGTTCGACCGTGAGCGGTCGGCCGACGGCGGTGAGTGCGGCAGGCGCACCCTCGCCGCTGAGACCGAGGTCGCTGAGCCCGTGATCCACGAGGCAGGTCAGGTCGTATCCGACGGGAACCGGCTCCAGGCCGAGTGCGCGCACCGACGCGGGTAGCGACGTCAACCGAGGCAGCGACTGCCAGCCCACCAGCTGAAGGCGGCCGAGACTGGTGCACGCGGCGAGCGTGTCCAGGCCGTCGAGCACCGCCTGATGGTCATTGGTGGCGAGCACCAACTCCCGCAGGTATCCGAGTGCGGGCGAAGCGGTCAGCGTGCGCAGATCGTTGACTCCGGTCAGCCGGTACAGGGAAAGCAGCGGCGCGGCCGGCAGTCCGTCGGCCGCCAGCGTGCCGATGCTCGACGGGAATTCGACGATCAGGGACCGCAGATTGTCCAGCCGGACAACCGGTCTCCACTGGCGTGGCCGCCACAGCCAGAGATCGAGACCTGGCTCGGCGGGAAAGTTGGCGAGCACCTCGGTGGCGTATTCGGTCGGGTCGTAGTAGTCCCAGGTATTGATCAGCTCCTGCTGTATCTCGTGTCGCGGGTCCTTCGCGTAACTGCCCAGCAATCGCAACGAGGCCGGCCCACCGACGAGGGCCACCGTCCGGACCGTCGTCATCGCGCTGACATCGGGTAGGTTGTCGAGTTGCTTCGGCAGGTAGCGCAGCAGCGGCTCGCCGACGGCGACGAGCGAAGCGGCCTCGTCCAGGTCCTGCGGCGGCACCAGGCCGGCGATCGTCTCGTCCAGCCGCTGGGCCAGTTCGCCGGAGAGCGACTCGATCGTTTCCCAGCACGACGCGGCGAGCAGGCGCAGGTGCCGGCCACTCCGGTCACTGTCGTTCGCACGGTCGAGGATTCCGCCGATCAGCTCGCCGCGCTGGCTGCTGTTGGCATGCCCCGCCGCCATGATGACCGTGTCGCGCCACACGTCCAGATGCGCGCGGCCGACCAGGTTGCCCATGCGATCCTGCGCGGCGGCCTCCGCGGCCGCGAGATATTCCTGAAAGGTGCGGTGCACGAAGTCGATTCGGCCGTCGGCGGGGGATCGCAGAATGCCCGAACGATTGAGCAGATAGTCCAGCACGTCGTCCGGATCGACCTCGAGATGGCGCATGGACGCGATCTTCGCGGTCACGTATTCGGCGGCCTTGACGGTGTCGACCTCGTTGAGATTGTTGTCCGACAGCCGCCAGGCCAGGTCGCGGAGCACGGCGACCTTGTCGGTCAAGCTGAGCGAAGCCTTTTGCGCGCTGGGGATATGGCGCTCTGCGTCGCGCCGCTGCACGAGCAGATCGACGGCGATCTGGTACAGCTCCATGCGATTTCGCGGCAGCTCTCGCTTGCGCCGCAGGTGCAACGAACACAGCATCGCCGCGAGCAGCGGGTTGGCGGCGAGCGCTTGCAGGTGTGGGCGATCCCCGACGCTGGCGATGAGCGCGCGTTCGTAGTCCGGTAATTCGGCAGGTGCGCACGGCAGTCGTTGTCCGCTCGCGCCGACGGCTCGGTGCCATTGGCGGATGAAGGCATTCAGGTCCGACTGCGTCATTCGTTCCAGCTCGATCGGTTCGAAATCGGCGTTTTCCAGCCAATCATGTTGCGCGGCAATTGGTCTGGAAGTAACGACTACTCGGGTCAACGGGTAGGCGTCGAGCAGGCGATGGATCCACTCCCTGACCTTGTGGCGATCCGCGGGAACGAGTTCGTCCACGCCATCGATCAGCAACAGAACCTCACCGGCCGCCAGCCGGCGATCGATCCACGCGCTGGGCATGTGGCTGGTCAGCGGGCCTGCCGCGTCATCGAGCAACTCGTGCGGCTTGGGTAGCTCGCGAGCGGCGTAGCTGCGCAGCCTGAGCAGCACGGGGACCAGCCCGTTCCATGCGGCGAGGTGGCCGGTGAAGGTCGCCCGTGCCGCGGTGACCGCCAGCCAGCGCAGCAGCGTCGTCTTGCCCGACCCCGCTTCGCCGCGGAGCAGGATTCGAAGCTTCTGGCTCAACGCCGGTTCGACTCGCCCGCCGCCGAATCCTTGTTCGTCGGCCTGCCGCTTGTCGCCGAACCACAGATAGTTCTGGCTGACCACGCGCAGACTCACGTAGGCGACGGAAAGCTTTGTCCGCAAGGGTTGTTCGATCGCGAAGCTGAACAGTTCGACCTCGTCGAGGGTCCGGCTGATCAGCTCGAGGTACTCGCGGCGGAACGCCGCGTCGTGGTCGCTGCCCTCAGGTGCGTACAGCGAACGTTTGGGCAGCCGTTCGAGGACCTGCTCGACGTCGTCGCCCAATCTGTCGATGCGCCTGAGCAATTCGGGCACCGCACGCTCGACGAAGACCGGCAGATGACGCACGATCTGGACATAGCAGTCGCAGCATTCGGCGACGATCTGGTCGTACCAGGCCGTTCCCGCGGCGCTCAGCCAGGTCGGCTGCGTGATGGTGTCGCGTATCCGGCGAGCCAGCTGCGCCGGGTCGGCGTTCGAGGCGAAGATCGCGGCATCGGATAGGTCGGCCTGCTCGAAGGTCTCCACCACCGCATCGATGACCGCGGTGCGCTCGCCTTCCTCCATCCCCCGGAACTCGTGGGCCAGCATGGGTTCGAGCCGCCCCGCCACCGCATCCGCGATCTGCTCGAACTGCCGCTGCACACTCCGCTGCGGTCGAAGCCCAGGAACGTACCGCCGAACCAGCTCATCCATCCCGGACCGCCGATCCTGATCCCCCTGCTGCTTCGCCAGCAGAAGCTGCGCCGCCCGCCCCACCAGCGCGGTCCCCAGCCGCACCGCAACAAGTTCCGCGCTCATCGTCCCCCTGCCGCAACCGTCCGCCGACCACCACACCTAGTGGCCCTCGATAATGCCACCACCCCCACCACCCTGGGCGAACTGCGACCAATCGACGACCCGGCAACCATCGCTTCCTCGCCCCATGGCTTCCCGCGCGGACACACGTGCGTATGTCAAAGGCCCTGCGCCCGTAGGCACCGTCGCACGCGTCGCTGCCCGGCTACGTGGTCGCAGATGTGCGCTGGTCGTCAAGGTGCGGGTCAGCTCACGCACCCCTGCAAGTCACGTCCAGTCGGATTGCCGATGCCAACCAGTCAAGCCGCACACCTTCTGATTTCCCGCACCAGGACTTGCCGCGCAAACACGCGTGCGTGTGTCAAAAGCGGTGCGGCTGTGAGCGCCCTAGCGGCCGTCGGTGCTCAGCTGCGCAGCCGCGGGTTTGTGGCTCCTCGCCAAGAGACGGGTTCACTCGCGCCCCTCGCCGAGACACGGCCGCCCTGTCAAATTGCGGCTGCCAGCCGGTCGAGCCGCACGCCTTCTGATTTCCCGCACCAGGACTTGCCGTGTCAACACGCGTGCGTGTGTCAAAGGTGGTGCGGCTGTGAGGGTTGCCGCAGCATGCGTCGGTGCGGATCGCGGGTTTGGGGCGTCGAAGGGAATTGCTTTCAAACCTTGGCCAGTGTGCGGCCGGTCGGGTTGCGGATGCTAGCTGGTGCGAGCCGCACGCTTTCTGATTTCCCGCACTAGGGCTTGCCGCGCAAACACGCGTGCGTGTGTCAAAAGTGGTGCGGCTGTGGGGGTATGCGGGCGGGTGCGCCGATTGCGATTCGGCGTGGACTCTTCGGGGCTCGTTGGTTCCGGACGGTGGGGTGGGGTGGGTTAGGGGGATTGCCACCAGGGCGCTGGGCGTTCGCGGTCCCAGTGGAGTTTTGATTCCAGTTGGGCGGCAACTGAGATCAGGAGGGGTTCGGTGGAGGCTGTGCCCATTAGTTGGGCGCCGATCGGGAGGCCGGTGTCGGTGAAGCCGGCGGGGACGTTGACGCTGGGCCAGCCGAGGACGTTCCAGGGCCAGGTGTAGGGGCAGGCGGCGGTGATGAGGTTGTTGGTGGCGTGGACGCCGATGTTGTCGATGGCTTCGGCGCGTGGGGGAGGGGTGGCGGTGGTGGGGGCCAGGACCAGGTCGTAGTCGTGGAAGAAGGTGCCGATGCGCTTGTGTAGCAAGGGTTCTGCTCGGCGGGCGGCGGAGAGTGCGGGGCCGTCCAGTAGGCGGCCCACGCGAGTGTTGGCGATGGTGCGCGGATCTACTTGGGCGCCAGGCAGTTTCTGGTGTGCCGCACGGATGCCGGCCATGGACCGGGGAAGGAACGATGCGCCGATCATGAGGCCGTAGTGCAGATCTGCGACCGTCACCGTGTGACCGAGTTTGCGCAGGGTGTCGCCGACGCGGCGGACTGCGGCGGCGATTTCGGGGTCGAGTGCCGTCCTGGTCGCCGTGAACGGGGTGCGCAGCGAGAGCGCGATGCGCAGCCGGCCGGGATCGCGGCCTACCGCGTCACTGGCGGAAATTGGTGCGGGAGTGTGTAAATCACCCGGGTGCGGTCCGGCGGCCAGGTCGAGCAGCAGGGCGGCGTCGGCGACCGTGCGGGCCAGCGGCCCGTTGACGGTGAGTCCGTAGAACGCTTCGGCGTGCGGCCAGGTAGAGATCCGGCCACGTTGCGGCTTGATGCCGACCAGGTTGGTCCACGAAGCAGGGATGCGAACCGAACCCGCCCCGTCGGAACCCAGTGCGGCAGGCACCAATCCGGCCGCGACCGCCGCCGACGAGCCACCGGACGAACCACCGGGCGTATGGTCGGCGGACCACGGGTTGCGGGTGTAGCCGAACGATTCGGCACTGGTGAACGGCAACTGCCCCAGCTCACAGGTATTGGTCTTGCCGACGATCACCGCACCCGCCGTGCGCAACCGCCGAACCGATTCGGCGTCCTCGGTTTTCGGCGCGAACGCCCCACCGCACCCGAATGCCGTTGGCTCACCGGCGATATCGGTGTCGTCCTTCACTGCGATCGGCACGCCGAGCAGCGGAAGTCGTTCGCCGGCCGCGAGCCGCCGGTCGGCCTCGGCCGCCTCGGCGAGCGCCCGCTCGCGCCGCACGATCCGGAACGCGTTGAGCGTCGGCTGCGACCCCTCGATGCGATCGAGTACGGCACCGACGGCGGCAACGGAGCTGATCGTGCCCTGCGCGAGGGCGGCGGCGTACTCGGCCAGACCGAGGTCGCCGGTCTGCGTCTCGGTGGTCTGCCGAGTGGGGTCGGTCATGGGTGAGCTCCGTCTCGTCGTGCCTCCGGACGACGGTAGCGCGAGAACTGGTCAAGTGACTAGTTCCGTTTCGGCGCCCGACCGGCGTGGCAGGCGCCGAAGCTGACGCACCTGGACTCGGATTGGCACGGATGCTCGCCGCAAGCACGCTTCCTATAGACATACATACGGTATGTATGTGAAGCTGATCGCATCCCGACGCACTGGAGGAACGATGGGAATCAGCACCGAACTCGGCCGCTCGCACGAGGTGGATCTGCCCGGCGGCCGCGTCCGCTACCACGACACGGGGGAGGGTTCGCCCGTCGTCTTCGTGCACGGACTGCTCGTCAACTCGGACCTGTGGCGCAAGGTCGTCCCCGGCGTCGCCGCCGCGGGCTACCGCTGCCTCACCCCGGACTGGCCGCTGGGCGCCCACCAGATCCCGCTCCCCGGAACGGATCTCACCCCGGTCGGCATCGCCGACCTGATCGCGGACTTTCTGGAGCGACTCGACCTGACCGACGTCACCGTGGTCGCCAACGACACCGGCGGCGCGATCACCCAGGTGCTGATGACCCGCCGCCCGGAGCGGATCGGCCGCGTGGTCCTCGCGGCTGTCGACAGCTACGACAGTTTCCTGCCGCAACCGTTCGCCTTGCTCTCCTGGCTGGCCAGGATCCCGGGTTCGGTACGGCCGATCATCGAGCTGGCGCGTATCCGGGCGCTGCATCCGACACCGCTGGTGTTCGGCCTGGTCGCCAAGCGTCCGGTGCCGCCGGAAATCGCCGACTCCTACTTGGCGGGTCCGCTGTCGTCCGGCGCCGTCCGCAAGGATCTGCGGCTGTTCCTGAAGAACGCGCACCGCCGCTACACGCTGGCGGCCGCCGCCCGGTTCGCCGCGGTCGCGGTCCCGGTGCTGGTGGTGTGGGCGCGCGAGGACAAGGTGTTCCCGATGTCCTACGCCGAACGCCTGACCAGCGACCTGCCGAACGCGACGCTGAAGGTCGTCGACGACTCCTACACCTTCCTCCCCGAAGACCAGCCCGAGTTGCTCACCGAGTCGATCCTGGAGTTCACTCGGCTGCATGCCACGCCGTAGCCAGGAGGACCGCTCCCGCACCACCAGGGCCGCGCTCGAGCAGGCCGGCCGCAGGCTGTTCATCGAGCGCGGCTTCGCGGCGACCTCGGCCGAGGAGCTGGTCACCGAGGCGGGCGTCACCCGCGGCGCGCTGCATCATCACTACGGCGACAAGCGCGGCCTGTTCCTCGCGGTGCTCGAACAGATCGAGGTCGAATCCACCGAGGAGATCGAAACCGCCATCGCCACAGTCGATCCCGACGATGTGATGGCAGCCATGGCAGTCGGCCTCAGCGTTTTCCTGGAGATCTGCCAGCGTCCCCCGATGCTGCGGATCGCGCTCACCGACGCGCCCGCCGTGCTGGGCTGGCAGGCCTGGCGTGAATTCGAGAGCAGGCACGGCCTCGGCATGATCACCGCGATGCTGGACCGCGCGCGTACCGCGGGCCTGATCGCCGACGGCCCCATCCCGATGCTGGCGCAACTGCTGCTCAGCGCGCTCACCGAATCGGCGTTGATCGTCGCGCACGCCGCCGACCCGGACAGTGCCCGCGCCGAGGCCCAGCAATCGTTGCTGCTGCTCATTTCCGGCCTCATCCGGTCCTGAATCAGCTCGAGCGCAATAGTCGTGCCCGATTGCGCCGCCGCCCAGAATCGGCCAGATGAAGCTCGTAGCGATAGGCGCCGGACTCGCCATCGGCTTCGGCCTGGCCGGAACGGCGCAGGCCCAGCCCCTCACCCCCGATTACGCCCAGGCCCCGAACGGCATCGGCGTCACCGATCCGTCGATCACTCCCGCGATCTCGCCGATCCAGGTGCCGACCACGCAGATCGAGCGCGGCCCCGACGCGACGACCGTCGTCGCGCACCCCTACCTCGCGCCGTGGGCGCACAACCTGGTCCCGATCGCGCCGAATACCGCGGTCGAGGTGCAGGGCGCGGCGCGGATCACCGTGCCGGGCGCGGCCGACGGACGCGCGCTGATCGTCAATCCGAACGGGCACTGCCTCTTCGACGGCCCCGGTGCGCAACCCGCCGCACTCGGCGCGACCGCGCTGACCCCCGTGCGCGTCGACACCCCGCTGTTCCAGCTGGTCATCGAACCGACGCTGTACCGCTGATCACTCCACGAATTGCAGCTCGACCTGCGGTAATTCGATCATGACCCGCGCACACACGGCCCGGTGCCAGGTGGCCGGATAACGCGTGTCCGGTTCGTGCTTGCTGTAGTCGTCGTTGGTCCGATACGTGTGCAGGCGCGGCGAGATCTCGCCCGCGCCGATGGCGTCGACCATCGCCTCCACCACCTGCTCGGTCTCGTCGGCGATCTCGGCCAGCTCGCGAGCCGCGGTATCCGGAATCTGGAACGCTCCCCGTTCCCAGCGTTCCACGGTGCGCTCGGCCACGGCGAAGAGCCGGGCGCACCAGGGCACCGGCAATCCGAGCAATTCACGAGTGGCCCGAAAACCTGCGGCGGTTCCGGTACCGAGTAGGTCGTCCAAAGCCGAAAGCCCCTCCCCAGCAGTACGGTAGAGAAAAAGGATAGGGCAGCACGCCGACCGGCATGGGGGATTCGCCGGGGAAGTGGCAGCGGTGAGGCCGCGCCTGCCACCGGCTGTCGGGTCTTCGTGGGAGGATGAGGCGTGCGTTTGTATCGGGATGTGGCGGTGGTGGTACGCCAGCACAAGCTGGGCGAGGCAGACCGCATCGTCACGCTGCTGACCCGCCAGCACGGTCTGGTGCGCGCGGTGGCCAAGGGGGTACGCCGGACCAAGTCCAAGTTCGGGGCCAGGCTGGAGCCGTTCGCCTACATCGACGTGCAGTTGCATCCTGGTCGCACGCTCGACGTGGTGACCCAGGTGCACACGGTGGAGGCGTTCGCCTCCGACATCATCGACGACTACGGCCGCTACACCACGGCCTGCGCGGTGCTCGAGACCGCCGAACGGCTGGCCGGTGAGGAACGCGCGCCCGCGCCCCGGCTGCACGCGCTCACCGCGAGCGCGTTGCGCGCCATCGCTGCCAAGCAACGTCCGCACGAGCTGATCCTGGACGCATTCCTGTTGCGCGCCATGGGTTTCGCGGGCTGGGCCCCCGCGCTGGACGAATGCGCCAAGTGCGCGACGCCGGGTCCGCATCGGGCGTTCCATGTCGCGGCCGGCGGTGCGGTGTGCGTGCACTGCCGCCCGCCGGGCTCGGCGACGCCGGCGCAGGGGGTGCTCGATCTGCTGGTCGCGTTGCTGCGCGGCGAGTGGGAGTACGTCGAAACGGCGCCCGACGGGGTGCGCAGGCAGGCCAGCGGTCTGGTCGCGGCGCATCTGCAATGGCATCTGGAACGCCAGCTGCGCACGTTGCCGCTGATCGAGCGGTCGACCCCGGTGCGCGCCCCCGCCTGAGTCACCGGGACCGTGGAGACCTTCACAAGGCCTCCACAACCATCAGGCAGGATAGGGGCCGTGATCCTCCGCCGAGACTCCTCCACCGCGACCAAGTCGGGCGCTACCCGCACCGTTCGCCCGCCTTCGCAGCACCCCTCGGGCGCGCGCCCGCCGGAAATCCCGGCCGCGCTGGTGCCCAATCACGTCGCACTGGTGATGGACGGCAACGGCCGCTGGGCGCAGGAACGCGGGCTGCCGCGCACCTCCGGCCACGAACGCGGCGAGGCCGTGCTGATGGACACGGTCGAGGGGTGCATCGAGATCGGGGTGAAGTGGCTCTCGGCCTACGCCTTCTCCACCGAGAACTGGCGGCGCAGCCCCGAGGAGGTGCGCTTCCTCATGGGCTTCAATCGCGACGTGATCCGCCGCCGCCGCGACGAGATGCACGAGATGGGCGTGCGGGTGCGCTGGGCCGGACGGCGACCGCGCCTGTGGCGCAGCGTGATCAACGAGCTCGAGGTCGCCGAGGAGCTGACCAAGGACAACACGGTGATGACCCTCACCATGTGCGTCAATTACGGCGGTCGCGCCGAAATCGCCGACGCGGCAAGGGAAATCGCGCGACGGGTGGCGGCGGGCGAGATCGACCCGGAGAAGGTCACCGAGTCGACACTGGCGAAGTATCTGGACGAGCCGGACATGCCCGACGTCGACCTGTTCCTGCGTCCGTCCGGTGAATTCCGCAGCTCGAACTTCCTGCTCTGGCAGTCCGCCTACGCCGAATTCGTCTACCAGGACACCCTGTTTCCCGATTTCGACCGCCGCAACCTGTGGGCCGCCTGCCTCGAGTACGCTTCGCGGGACCGGCGCTTCGGCGGGACCAAATGAACGGCGGTACGGACATGGAATCAACGGTGAGTCCGGAACACGAGTTGCAGGCGCGGGCCGGCGCCTGCCTGGCCATCTACGACATCGACGTGCGCGTCGACCCCGAGGGCTCGATCGGCTTCGAATACGAGGGCTCGCTGTGCTCGTTGCGCGCCGTCCGGCTGGCGCCCGGGCTCGACGTGCTGACGCTGACCTGCGTGCTGGCCTGGGATCGTCCGGTCAAGGCGCAACTGCACAAGCGGGTCGCCGAGCGGAACAACGAGCTGCAATTCGGCTCGTTGACCGTGATCGTGCGGGAGAAACTGGCCGACGTGATCATGCGCTACACCTTCCCGGCCGCCGGTCTCGACGACCAGGCGCTGGCCACCATGCTGGTGCTCGTGCTGTCCGGCGCGGGCCGCGCACGTCAGGGCCTGCTGGCACCCTGATCGCGGCCATGACATCTGTCATGGCAGACACGTGACATCCGTGCGGGGTATTCGGGGTGCGGATGCGCGACCGTTTACCCATGACATCAGCACTGACGCCCGCGGCCGTCTTCGCCGCGGCCGGCGGTTCGGGGGAGCGGGGCTCGGGGGCACACCGGGCGACGCCGGCCATCGAACTGCACGATCTGCGTAAAAGCTTCGCGGTGCCCGGCGGCGGCACCGTGCAAGCGGTCGACGGACTGGACCTGGTCATCGAACCGGGTGAGATCGTCGCGTTCCTCGGGCCGAACGGCGCGGGCAAGACCACCACCCTCGACATGGTGCTCGGCCTGGCCGGTCCGGACTCCGGCACCGTCGCGGTGTTCGGCGGCACACCGACGGAAGCGCTTGCGGTAGGCCGGATTTCGGCCGTGCTGCAATCCGGCGGGCTGCTGCCCGACCTCACCGTCGGCGAGACCGTGCGACTGGTCGCGACGTTGTACGCGACCGCGCGCCCGGTCGAGGAGGTGCTGGAGCGGGCGGGCATCGCCGAGATCGCCGGCCGGATGGTCGGCAAATGCTCCGGCGGGCAGCGCCAGCGGCTGCGGTTCGCCCTCGCGCTGCTCCCCGATCCCGACCTGATCGTGCTGGACGAGCCCACCACCGGCATGGATGTCGAAGGGCGACGGGACTTCTGGAACGCGATGCGCCAGGACTCCGAGCGCGGCCGCACCGTCCTGTTCGCCACCCACTACCTGGACGAGGCCGACGCCTACGCCGATCGGATCGTGCTGGTCCGGGCGGGCCGGGTGGTCGCGGACGGCAGCGCCGCCGAGATCAAGAACCTGGCCTCGGGTCGCGCGGTGAGCGCCACGCTGCCCGGCGCCGTGCCGTCCGGACTGCTCGGGCTGCCCGGCGTCGACGACGTCGAGGTGCGCGGCGAGCGAATTGTCGTGCACACCAGAGACTCCGATGCGGTGGCCCGCTACCTGCTCACCGAGACCACCGCGACCGATCTCGAAATCACCTCGCACAACCTCGAATCCGCGTTCTTGGCGCTCACCACCGGAGACAACTGACATGACTACCCTTGCCCCACCGGCCGATACCCGGCATCGGCCGACCCCGCTCGGCGGCTTCAGCGCCGGATTCCTGCGCCTGGAACTGCGCCGGATGCTGCGCAACCGGCGCACGATGATCTTCACGCTGCTCATCCCGCCGCTGTTCTTCGTCATCTTCGGACTGCAATCCGATTACCGGACACAGTCTTTCGGCACCGGAAATGTGACCGGCTACATCATGGTGTCGATGGCCGTCTACGGCGCGATGCTGGCCACCACGAGCGGCGGGGCCATGGTGGCGATCGAGCGCGCGCAGGGCTGGAGCCGGCAATTGCGGCTCACCCCACTGCGTCCGGCCGCTTATATCGCCACCAAGGTCACCGTCGCGATGGTGCTCGGGCTGGCCTCGGTCAGTGCGGTCTTCATCGTCGGCGCGTTCCTCGGCGCGCGCTTGACGCCGGTCGCGTGGGTGAGTTGTTTTCTGCTCGCGTGGATCACCTCGCTGGTCTTCGCGGCCTTCGGCCTGTTCGTCGGCTACCTGCTGCCGTCGGAGAACGTGATGCAGCTGCTCGGGCCGTTGCTCGCGCTGCTGTCGTTCGCGGGCGGGTTGTTCATTCCGCTGAGTGGCTGGTTCGGGACGGTGTCGAAGGTCTTCCCGACCAACGGCGTCGCCACCCTGTCGCGGATTCCGTTCGGCGACACCGGCGTGGGGTCGATCGCGCTCGCGGTGCTCAATGTCGTGGTGTGGGCCGCGGTGTTCGTCGGCGGGTCGACGATGCTGTTCCGTCGTGACACGGCTCGCTGAGCTGTCCGGTGCGCCGCGGTGGGGGGGGGGCCGGGGGGGGGGGGGCCCCCCCCCCGCGGTTTCGGGGGCGCCCGCGTGGGTTTGGGGGGTGGTCGGGTACCCCCCCCCCCGGCCCCAGCCCACCCCGTAGTCGCGGGG